>CAVULE010000006.1:0-89911 GCA_963742315.1 uncultured Verrucomicrobiae bacterium | reverse complement strand
TGAAAGATCACGGCATTTTTTGGGTCGGACGGTAGAAATTGCCCCGTAAGGCGCCGCGCCACGAGGCCGATGCCGAAAAGACTAACCAAAAGAATGACGATTCGGGCCCAAGGTTCGGCAACCCCGCGACTGCCAATCGATTTCAGAGAAATACTAAGCTTCACATTTCGGAGCATAACAATCTCGGAAACTCTTGGCACTCAGGAAAAGGGGTCAGGGTAGGGTTGCATTGATTTGACGGACAGTGGGCTAAGCCTCGGAATCGCCGATTTCTGCGAGCTAGTCCGAATTGCCGTGCTCTCGCGCGAAGGTAAACTCATTCTGCAAAAGCATTATGAGTGGCGCTACCATTGATCCACGCCTCCATCGTTGCGGGGTTCGCCCTTGATTGCTTAAAGTACAATATGAAGGCATCACTTCCGAGTTTAGTGAAGCAATTTCTTGGGACGTATGACGCTGAGTCGAAAGATCACGTCTGGGAAAAACAGCGAGACGCTTTCCGATCCTTTTGGTCCACTCGCATCTTAGACGCCGCATCGCCTGCTCCTTCTGATGCAGAATACGACGCGATAATTCGAATTCTGGACAGACACGGGAAAGGAAACACAAAAGATTCTGAGGCCGTGGCCCGCGTGATGGTCCCGCAGGGAGCCTGGCGGCGAATGTTCACTGAGTTTCGAACCAAAAATAAACTCGCGACATGAGCACCAAGAAAGGCGTGATCGGTATTCTCACCGGCGGCGGGGATGTGCCGGGGCTCAACCCCGCGATCCGCGCGGTCACCATTCGCGCCCTGCGCGAAGGCTATCAGGTCGTTGGTATCCGCCATGGCTGGCTGGGCGCGATCAGCATCCTGCGTGATGAACACGCCGACAACAGCGAGCACTTTCAAATCCTGACGGAAGAGGTCGTCAATCGTGCAGCACGGACCGGCGGGACGTTTCTGCATACCTCGCGGACGAACCCCTCAGCAGTGAAAAAAGAAGAGGTACCTGAAGCGCTGCGCGCAACGTTCAGTCAAGACAAGAACGATCTCACTTCTGAAGTCATCAAGAACCTGGATTGGCTCGGCATTGACTATCTGATTCCGATCGGCGGCGACGACACACTTTCTTTTGCGACCCGTTTGTCCAAGGAAGGCGTGAAGATCGTGGCGATACCCAAGACGATGGACAATGACGTGCCGGGCACTGATTATTGCATCGGCTTTAGCACGTGCGTCAGCCGGACGATTGAATTGTCGAATCGTCTCCGCACCTCGGCCGGATCTCACGAGCGATTTCTCGTTATGGAAGTGTTCGGACGCTACGCGGGGTTCACTGCGATGTTGCCAACCATGGCGGGCGCGGCGAATCGGTGCGTTATCCCGGAATACAAATTCGACATGGAGCATCTGACGGAGTTGTTGTGCTATGACCGCGCGCATCATCCGAGCAAATATTCAGTCGTTATCGTTTCAGAAGGGGCAATGTTCGAAGGCGGTGAGATGGTGTTCTCCGACAGGACGACCGACTCGTTCGGTCATCTGAAACTCGGCGGAATCGGCGACCTGGTCTCGGCCGAACTCAAGGACCGTTCCGCCAAATACAACAAGGGCAAGCCGATCCAGACCATCAACCAGCGTCTCGGCTACATGGTGCGCGGCGGCGATCCCGACGCGATTGATTCGATCGTGCCCATGGCCTACGGCAATCTTGCTCTCGATCTCATCCTGCACGGCAGCCACGGCCGCCTCGTTGTTTTGAAGAATGGGCGCTATGACAACATGCCGGTTGAAGTGGTGACCAGCAGCAAGAAAACGGTCAACGTCGAGAGGTACTATAACAAGGAGCGCCTGCGTCCACTCTACACCGATTTCGAAATGCAGCCGCTATTCATCATGGCGAGTGATTAGAACCCATCTCATAAATAGGGAACGGGTGCGTTGCCGGAGATTTGACGCTGCTGCAAGGCGCGAGGAGGAAGAATATCCTTCATGGATCTTTGACCGACGAGCAACGCCGCTGCAGCGGCAAAGATCGGCAACCCTGCGGGCTAAGTTCTGGCGGGCGCCTGGCGGCGTTGCTCCTCAGTCACAGAGCGCGTTGGCTATGCTCCTTCGTCGCGCCTTGCCAGCCACCCGCCAGAACATAGCGCACCCATTCCCTATTTATGAGATGGGTTCTAGAAAAGGCAGCGCCGGAGAAAGCAGACGGGGTCGCGTCTAAATTTTTCAATTTTCGCAAATTGCGCGGGCGCGGTGCTCTGTCTCGCGAGTCAATGGGTATCAATCGATGGCTATCTGTTACTAAAGAAGACGATAGAAGTCAGAGGACGGAGGTCGGAGGTCGGAGATCAGGAAGCAAGGAGCACGGAGTAAAGGGCAGAGACGGAGCGGACGATAGGACTACGGGACAACGGGACCGTGCTGGCGCTCAATCCGTTTTAAGGCTAACCTTCCAACATGAGCAGCGTCGTTACTCAGCATCCTGATATTCTTGGCGGCGAACCGGTCTTTGCCGGAACACGTGTCCCGGCGAAGAGTTTGTTCGACCATCTGGAGGCGGGCGACTCAATTGAGCAGTTCCTGGAGGGCTTCCCGAGCGTAAAGCGCGAGCAGGTCATCGCGCTGCTCGAGGATTCCAAGGCGCACGTCTTGGCAGCGCATTGATGCGCATACTGTTGGACGAAAATCTTGATTGGCGTCTGGGCCGATATCTCGCTGACCATCAAGTGAAGTCGGTGCCGTTGTTAGGCTGGGCTGGAATACTCGCCGTTCGACCGGACAACGGACGACAAGACGACTGACTACAAGACCGCGTAGGGAGCAGGGAGCACGGCGCAAACGCGGCGAACGTGAATGGTAATCGGTGACTGGTAAGAGTTAAAGCGTCATCAGAGTCAGCTTCCGGCTCGTAGAGCCTACAGTTCGGAGAGAGGTCAGTAGTCCGTGGTCCCGTGGTCAGTGGTCCGTCTTCAGGTGGGTAGCGCAAATTGCGGCAGTTGCGGCAGAGAGGGACCGTATAGCGCTTGCAGTTCGCCGGTGAATTTCGCCGTGCTCGAGACGATCGTTTCGATCTGCTTTTCGCGTTTGGCCCAGGTCCGGTTCATCGCTGCTTTCTCACGCGTTAGGTCTGTTTGCATCTGCTGGAATTGCTCGGCGATCGTGGCCATCCGCTCGTGGAATTGTGGACTCGTGAAATACTGAAAGATTCTCGATTTCTGGTCGTCTTGTCCGCTCAAAGCCAATCGAGTCTGGCCCAGCAGCGCCATGTTTACTCGCAACGTTTCGGCCAGGCACGCTGCCAACGAAAACGTCGTGAGCAGCACGCCTCTGACACCGCCCATGTGTTGAACGTGCTCGGGCAAAGCATCTGTGACGATGACTGCCACATCCGCCTTGGCTGCTTGCTTGTCTTCGATGAGCTTATCGATCCATTTGTCGCTCCAATTGCGGACCCGTTTCGATTCCCAAAGAATGGTTCCGCAAAGTCTGACCTGAATCGCTCATCACTTTCTGCAACACATCAGCGCCGCGAACGCCGCTTTTAACCGACTCGATCTGATCGCGCGGGAATCGTTCGCGCAACGCTTTCTCAAGCTCAAGTTCCTGCACGTCGCCCTGCAGTTTCTGCGAACCTTGCTCGGCTTTGCGTTTCAGATCTTCGATCTGCCGGCGCATATCATCGAGCTGCTTGTTCTTCTCGGCGTCTTTGAGGCGATGTTCCTCGAGTATCTGATCTTGCGCAGCTTTACGGATCTTGTCGCGCTCAGTCGCTAACCTTCGTTGCGCTTCCAGCTCGCTTTCTCGGCCTGCTCCTGAAGCTCCGCCTTTGTCCGCAACAGGGCGCGCTCATTGTCACGTGCTTCTTTCAGCTCCTTGGCTTGTGCTTCAACTTTCATCTGAAGCCCGGCCGAACTGCGCTCCGCTTTCTCCGCTGCTTCTCTCGCGAGTTGCTGGCGCAGGTCGGCTTCTTTGCGACTGAATTCTTCGCTTAATTCCGCGCGTAAATAGAGCTCAATCTCTCGGTTGAGCGCCTGATCCAGCGCGAACTTATATGAACACCTTGGGACAGGTGACAGCAGGGAGCAGAGAGCTCGGAGCAGCGAGCTCGGAGCTGCGAGATCGAAGTTGGGAGATGGGTATTACGGCGGATTTCATCTAAAATAGTTATCGGTTATTCGTTATCAGTTATCAGATCGTCAGTGGTCCAGTGTCCTGTGGTCCTGTGGTCCGCAGCGTCAGTCACGCTGCTTCCGGTCCTCTTCAGACACGATGTCGGTTAGGGACGCCGCTGCATCGAGCTTTTCGGAGACTGAAGCGATGTCCATGCTGGAGCGACGCAACGCGCTCATCTTGCGGGAGAACGCTGCCTGGCCTGCTCTTGAACCGGCAGTGTCAGCAACGTAGTTGGCCGCGTTGTTCGCTGCGATACTGAGGTTCGAGGCAGTCGCGATGGCGTCCTGGTTGGCGCCCAGAAAGAGAAAAATCCACTTGTACGTGTCGGTCTGGTGTTTGATCTTCCCGGCAATCTCTTTCCAATTAAACCGCTGCGACGCGTTCTCCAGGCCGTCGGTCAGGATGGCAACAATCACCTGCCCGGGTCGGTCTTTCTCGGCCAGTGCAGCGAGACGGAGGCCAAGGTCGTCGACGGTCTTGCCGATAGCGTCGAGCAGCGCGGTGCATCCTTGCGGCTGGTAAGTATCGTCGGTGAGCGGCACAATTTCCTGCACCGGAATTGAGCTGATCGGCACGAAGTATTCGTCGTCGAACAGAACAAGGGTGAGTTTAGCGAGTCCTTCGATCTGTTGCTGATCGGCCAAGAACCGGTTGAATCCGTCTATAGCGGCCTGCTGACAGCTCTTCATGGAGCCGGAGCGATCGAGGATAAAAGCGATCTCGGTATAATGAGCGTTTGGTTTCATGCTGACGAATTTACCACCCCGGGTGGGACATAGGCTGTCTCACCCTGCCAAATTCTTACAAATTTTTTGCTGAAACGCCGTTGAAGCTGAATCAGCGGAGAGGATCTCCGCTGGGCGCACAGGGCAGAGCCCTATGTTCCGGGATTAACCCTGGGTGAATTTTTCAACGTCCAACGCTCAACACGCCCAACTGAAAAAGTGCTTTCGCATAGAGTCTGTAACCGAGACCATTGGGCGCTGAAGGCGTAACCGATTCGATCAGGCAGCGTCGCGATAACTATCAGCTACAGTCGCCGCCGTTCTTGCAATTCTCTCTTTTAGCTCTGGTGGCGCCAGCACCTGCGCATGAGTGCCCCAGCTCAGAACCCAGCGCTCGATGTCTTCCAAGTTTCCCAATGTTAACGAAAGTTCGATTCCGCCGTCTCGCAGCTGCTTGATCTTTTGCGACGGATGCCATTGACGTTCCTCGATCCGGGGAGCGGCGAAGGCGTCGAAGGCGATTCGGATCGTGTGTTTGGTTTTGCTTGGCTTCGCGAAAACACCGAAAGCTTTCGCCGAGGAATTTGCCAATCGAGAAATCGAGAGGGCGCCGGAACTTGTTTTTGCTCACGCGGACGCTGCGGATCCTAGGAAGAGCGAACGTGCGCACCTGCTGGCGATCGACATCGAAGGCAAACAGATACCAAAGGTTTTCAACGCAGCCGAGGTGATAGGGCTGCACGTATCGTTGCTCGTAGCGTGCGACGTCGGGTTTCTTGTAATCGAAGCGGACTTCGAGCTGTTTGAAGACGGCGTGGCTTAACTGTTCGAAGAGGTGAACGTCAGCCGTCGATCGTCCAGTATTCCGGAACGAGATCGCTGAATCCAGGTCGCTCCAGGTCACGGAAATGGTATCGCGCAATCCATCGGTGATCTTGCGGAACGCGGTCGACAATGGCGCCTCAAACGAAGTCCCTTTGTATTGCGCCAAAGCTTTCTGGCCGACGTAGAGTGCGACCAGCTCGCCTTCGGAAATTTCGACGTTGGGAAAGCTCGCAACCGGTTCCGTGTAATAAAAGCCGAAGTGCAGCTGGTCATATTCGATCGGGAGACCGAGCCGGTAGCGCATGAAATCAATGTCGCGTTGGACGGTCTTTGAACTGACTTCCAGCTCGTCAGCAAGTTTTCGGCAATTCGGGTAACGACCGGCTTTCAAGCGCTCGTGCATGCGCATCATGCGTTCGAGCGGAGGACGAGAATGAAGAATGGCCCGGCGGGTAGGGGAGAGTTGGATGCGATTGCGTTTCATAGCGTCGAGGTTGCCTGCCGAATACCGGCATTAACTGCTTATCGGCAAGAACTTTTCTTTATGTCGGACAGCATTTGTCCTACCCCATGATTTATCGTCGCATTTATGAATAAGAATCCTTTGTTTCCGAATTGGCAGCCGCCATTACGGCGGCGGTTCAGTGCGTCTCGTGGTATTGCTCTGCTAAGGGCTTTGCGATTGCGGCTGGCAGAAGAGACCACCATGCACCATGGATCAAACGCAGTTTGAGTTTCGGCGGCGTGCAAGATAGCGATCCAATAATGCAACCTACGCAGGATACAAACTCCACAGTTCCAGCGATGGTCCGGCAACTGACGCCGGCAGAGATTGAATCGCCGATGCGGGAAGTTTCATTGGTTTCACTGGAATCTGCCCCGAACTGAACTCTCCATCGCTCGTCTCGTGGACTATGAAGGCACGGCAGAATGTAGACTGATTCTCTTCAATCAGGCACGGCGATGGTGAAATGCTTAGGATTTAGCTGCTTTTCGCCAGACCAAGAATACGCGGCGAGGAAGCCGTCTTTAGCCACACTGTAGTCGATGCACGCGACATTTCGCTCAAGGACCTGCGGAGTATTGGGGACGAACCAGTAGTGGCCGAAAATGACCGGAGGTTCGCGGCGGCCGTAACTCGGTAAAGAGCTTAAAACTTCCGGAGGCACAGCGATTGCAGGTACATCCGCCGCACTTGGTACCGCAATGTCGCAGTACCTAAGGTGCTTTTTTCTTTTTCGCGATTGCCACCAGGCGATCCGCAATTCCGCCCGGTCAGTGCCATCTTTGTCGGCGCACATCTGACCATCGGGTAGTTTAATTTCTGGCCCTTTAAGCAATGTTTCTACGGCGGTGAATTCAGGTGTGCCTCTGGTCGCCGCGGCCGCCAGAAAGTCGGGATCGTAAAACGAGCGACCCCGGACCAGGCGGATCGCATTTTCATCCCACGCGGCGTGAACGACTCGCAATCCGTCGATCTCCAAAAAAAGCGGCAGATCCTTAAACCATTGCTGGTATGACCGCCACTCTTCTGGATAGGGAAGAACAAGCTGATCAAGCGTGGCTTGGTGCTGATGCGCGTTTTTCGTACTGTGCGGTCGCAAAAAACTACCGACCGCATCCGGCGTATGATAACAAAGGGCGTTAAACTCATGGTTGCCGAGTACAGCATAGGCCCCGTTACGGCTGACCATCGCGCGGGCGATCTGCAGCACCTCGCGAATTGCAGGGCCGCGGTCGATGAAATCGCCGACAAAAATCGCATTGCGACCTTCGGCGACGTAGCCACCGTTTCGCTCTTCGTAGCCGAGTCGTCGAAGCAGAGTCCGTAGTTCTTCGGCGTGACCGTGAATATCGCCAATTACGTCGTAGGTCATACAAAAATATCTACGCCTTTTTACCGTAAGCCACTATCGCCGATCACTACAGCGGCGTAGGCGCCGTAAGAGTGCCATTCTGCGGATGCGGGGACTACTCGGTTCTCCTGTGTGAGCGCTCGCAGCATGGTGCGTTTACATGCGCGACATGGCTCGCGAGATGCTGCAGCCATCTCTTATGAGCGCTTCTCCCACACTGTCACACGATATCCCTGTACCTCAGCCGTCCGACCATCTTTTCTGGCCGGAACAACCGAGTCCCCGTCTTTATTCGGTCGGGCGCCCTCTCCCGAAAAACAGCTGATGATTCTTCCACATTTCTCACCGATTTTTGGTCTCGTTGCTCTGACGGCGCTCTACTTCCTTGCGGGTACCGTTCTGCTGCTCACGGCGGTGTTGACGTTGACAGCAATGGCATTGGCGACGGCGATTGCTGAGCGGCGTCGTGCAGAGGCAGCGCTGGAAGCGCAAAAGGCGCTGGTGGAAGCGGCGAACCGGACGAAAGACAATTTTTTGGCCATGCTCTCGCACGAACTGCGAACGCCGCTTTTCCCAGTATTCCTGGCGGTGGAGAACTTGCAGAAGCAGTGGTTAAAAAACGACGAGGCCGCTGCGGCATTGGAAATCATCCGGCGTAACATTCGGGTGGAGCGACATCTGATCGACGATTTGCTGGACGTGACGCGGATTAGCAAAGGGAAACTGGTGTTAAACCTGACGAGCGTGAACGCTCACGGGCAAATCCGGAACGTGGTGGAGACATGCCGGAGTGAATGGGCGGGAAAGAAGATCCGAATGCAGTTGGATCTCACGGCAGGCGATCGTTTCGTCGTAGCGGATGAGGCGAGGTTTCAGCAGATTGTTTGGAATCTGGTTCAGAACGCGATCAAGTTTAGCCGGGACGAGGGTGAGATCAGGATTTCGACTGCGAACGAATCGCCCGGAGAGCTAACGATAATTGTGCAAGATCACGGCATCGGAATTGAACCGGAAGCGATGAATAGAATCTTCAACCCTTTTGAGCAGGGCGAGCGCTCCTTGAAACGGCGTTTTGGCGGACTCGGACTTGGCCTGGCCATTTCGAAATCGCTGGCCGAAGCCCATGCCGCGACACTGACCGCTATGAGCGAGGGTTTAAATCGAGGAGCGACATTCAGGCTGACAATCAAAACTTCTGCGCTGATTGCTCACGATGGTACGATATCTTTGCCCGTCCAAGCGAAGGTCACATGGGTGCTGCGGATTTTGTTGGTCGACGATCACATCGACACCTGCACCGTGATGGGAAAGCTACTGGCAGCCCGGGGACACAGAGTAACTGTGGCGCACGACATGAAGTCAGCGCTCGAGAGAATTGAAGCTGGCGGATTTGACGTGGTCATCAGCGACGTGGGCTTGCCCGATGGGAGTGGCACGGAACTGATATCGAAATCAAAAAACCGGCTTGTCGGAATCGCGATGAGCGGATTCGGGACGGACGCAGATGCGAGACGCAGTCTGGAAGCAGGATTTTCCCAACACTTGATTAAACCAGTGACGATGGAGAAACTCGATGCCGCCCTCCAAGCGGCAATGAATGGCCCTGCGCGAGACGGCTGGGAATCAGCGCTGAGACGCTGATCATCTAGTATTAATTGTAGTGCTACTTCGGAAGGCCGGAAAATCCAGCAGCGGTGCGTAACGCGTCCGCGTCCATCAATTTGCCATCGAGTATTACGACGCGTGTCTGCCGCAAATCGGAGAGGCGCTCCGATGCATCGCCCTCGACCAGAACAAGGTCGGCGGTTTTGCCCATTACTCGCGATCCGCCGAGACATTTGTGGCGATTTCTGCTTCCGCCATCGCGTCGATTTTCGATGTGCCGAGGTCGTCGGCACCCTCGACAACAACTAAGTAGCGAGTCGCCCGTTCGACTTTCGCTCAGGACAGGCAGTGCGCTTCCTAGACGAAGGAAAGCGCACCGCCTATTTGTAAAAAAATTCCGGGGGACAAAACCGATTTCACGTTCTTAAATCCGCGATTGCGGAGACCCCCGCCCCCGGGGGGACTTTGAAAGTCTAAAGTGGCTAAGTACACGGTTTGCACATAGAGTGGAAATAGAACGTAAGTATCTCAGCAGTAAGTGCGCGCCCGTGGGGATTCGAACCTCAAACCTTCTGATCCGTAGTCAGATGCTCTATCCAGTTGAGCTACGGGCGCCCGGGAAGCGCTAATTTGCGGAGCGGGACTAAAGCGTCAAATGGTTGCAACCCGGCTTTTTCGGAGTGATGTCGCTTCGTGCTCCACCTCTGCCAGAAATTGCTGCGCGATCGCGGCGGCGAAAGCACGGGCGAAATTGATTATTGAGCCAATTTTGAATGGTCAGTAGGAAACGGCAGAAAAACTGAAGAGCCGAAGAGAATTGCGCTGCCTCTCGCCCAGCTCTTCGCCAGCTCCAGGTAAACCGGGCGCCGGGTTCTAAGATACATTCCTTCCGCGAGCACCATCAATACTGGAAGCCCGATGCCGATGGCCGCGAAAATGATGTGGAACGCCAGCGACAACGCCATCTGCGACCGGGCAAAGAGAAGATCGCTCATCGGTTTGGCCGTCGCGGATGCTGGCGGCAAAATTCAGCAAATTCGAGGTAGTTGTTCGCCCGAAAGCATATCGACCACTCGTTTTCCGCCGACCCGTGTCTTCATCATGACGAACCCGGGATGATCGTCGGTTACTTCACCAATAATCGCAGCCTCCCGGCCCAGTGGATGAGATTGCATGGCGGCGAGGACTCGATCCGCCTCGGACGCAGCAGTGATGGCGAGCAGTTTTCCTTCGTTGGCGACATAGAGCGGATCCAAGCCGAGAATCTCACAGGCGCCTTTCACTTCTTCGCTGATGGGAATGGCATCTTCGGTGAGGAGCATTCCAACCTTGGCGGCTTGCGCGATTTCAGTTAGCGCGCTCGTAATTCCTCCGCGCGTGGGGTCGCGCAGAACATGAACGTCCTTGTTCGCGACCAGGATTGTTTCGACGAGACCATTGAGTGGCGCAGTGTCGCTCGCGATCTCACTCTCGAACTCGAGCCCCTCGCGCGTGGACATGATTGCAATCCCGTGCACCGCCATTGCTCCACTGAGAATGATTTTGTCGTTGGGCTGCGCACGGCTCGGAGCGATGTTGATGCCTTCTGGGATCGCGCCGATGCCCGAGGTGTTAATAAAAATTTTATCGGCTTTCCCGCGATCCACCACTTTGGTATCACCCGTGACTAGCATCACACCAGCGGCGGCAGCGGCCTCACGCATCGATTGCACAACGCGCCAGAAATCTTCCATCGGTGTGCCTTCTTCGAGGATGAAACCGACGGAAAGATAGAGTGGCCGCGCGCCGCACATGGCGAGATCGTTGACTGTTCCGTGGACGGCGAGTTTTCCGATGTCACCGCCCGGAAAAAAAATCGGGCTCACCACGTAAGAATCGGTGCTGAATGCAACCCGCTGGCCGCCGATGGAAAAGACCGCGCCGTCATGCAATGGCTCGAGCAATTCGTTCCGGAATTGCGGGAGCACCATTTTTTCCATGAGCTGATGGCTCAACTTTCCACCGCTGCCATGAGCAAGAACGATCTCGTTGTAATTTGTGATTGGGATCGGACAGACCGCGCCAAGGAAACTGGCGGCGGCTGTTTCCGCGCCAGCGGCCGCGTCAGATGACATCTTCCGCTCCGGCTGCGATGTGGATCAAGTCCCACAGAACATGCACGAACGTCGCGTGCACTTCCTGGATGCGGTGAATACTGAATGACGGAACGATGAACGAATAATCGGCCAAATCGGGAAAGCGGCCGCCGTCTTTGCCCGACCAAGCGATAGTGAGCAAACCTCGACGGCGCGCTTCTTCGAGCGCATAAATCAGGTTCGGCGATTTGCCGCTCGTGCTGACTGCCAACAGCATGTCGCCCGGTTGACCGAGCAGGCGCAGTTGATCAACAAATACGCGCGAAAAATCAGCGTCGTTGCCAATTGCGGTCATGGTCGCGATGTCGGTCATGAGGGAGACCGCGGGAAATGCGGTCCGCTTCTCGATAATTGGGTGTGTGAATTCGACAGCAAAGTGCAAGGCATCGCAGAGGCTGCCGCCGTTTCCCATGGTCAGCAATTTGTTGCCTTGGGCGAAACGCTTCGCCATCTCCTTGCTCAATTCCTCAATTTCAGCGGCGTACTTCTCGAAAAATTTCTCTTTCATTTCGACGCTCTCGCCGCATTTGCGCAGGATCTTGTCCCGGAAACTTTCCGCCGTTTTGTCGATGGTGGAGGGGCGAGCTTCGACGAGCCCTTGATTCATGGCGATACTACTTCCGCGGTGGGGGTCGGTTCTTACGATCGCCGTTGCCTGAGCTCACCCCGCCATTTTTCGACATCTCCAAATGACGACCGTAGGCGTAGTAAGCGGCGCACGCTCCTTCGGCGGAGACCATAGTCGCGCCGAGCGGAGTTTCCGGCGTGCATTGTTTCCCGAAGCAGGCGCAGTCGTGCGGTTTTTTGACGCCGCGGAGGACAAGGCCACTGATGCAATTCGCCGGCTCCTGCGTGTCGATTTCCTTCACGTCGAATATTCGTTCGGCATCGTGATCGCGGAATTCGTAACGGAGTTTGTAACCGCTTTTCGGGATTGATCCGACACCACGCCATTTGCGATCGCAAACTTCGAAGACGTTGTTGACCAGATCTTGCGCGACGCGGTTCCCGTCGCGACTGACCACCCGCGGATACTGATTTTCCACTGTGTGGGTTCCGGCTTCGAGCTGGCGTAACGCCATCAGCGCGCCTTGCAGAATATCTACCGGTTCGAATCCGGTGATGACGATCGGAACCCGGAAACGTTCCGCCAGCGGCTCGTATTCGCGATAACCCATTACCGTGCAAACGTGACCGGGACCGAGAAAACCTTGGACCCGATTTTGCGGCGATTGCAGAATGGAAGCGATCGAAGGCGGCACGAGCACGTGCGAGACGAGCACGGAAAAGTTCTTCACGCCCTGTTTCTTTGCCTGAAAGACCGACATTGCGTTGCTTGGCGCAGTGGTCTCGAATCCGATGGCGAAGAAAACGACCTTCTTGTCCGGATTAGCTCGTGCGATCTTCAAACAATCGATCGGCGAATAGACGATGCGGATATCGGCGCCACGTGATTTGAGCACAAGCAGGTCGCACTCCGAACCGGGGACGCGCAGCATGTCGCCGAACGAACAAAAAATTACGTCGGGCCGCTGCGCGATCGCATGTGCCTTGTCGATCATCTCCAGCGAAGTGACACAAACCGGGCAGCCGGGCCCGTGCACGAGCTCAACCTGACTGGGCAGCAAGCGATCGATCCCATACTTCACGATGCTGTGAGTTTGTCCGCCGCAGACTTCCATCAAGACCCAGGGGCGGGTAACGGTGCGGTTAATCTCGCCGACGATCTTCTTCGCGATATCTTCGCTGCGGTATTCGTCGAGATATTTCATGGCGCGGTTATGCGGCCGGCCTGATTTGCGCGGGGGGCGACTCCGGAAACGGATCCGCTTCCGGATCGTCTACGTCCGGTACATCGAGCTCACCCAACTGCTGAAGCTCCTCAAGTGCTTTATATGTTCGCGCGGCCTCTTCTTCATTAACTTTGCTGAGTGCGAAACCGACATGGACCAAGACGTAATCGCCAATCATGACCTCGGGTGTGTATTCCAGGCAGACTTGTTTTACGATTCCGCCGAAATTCGCCTTACCCATCCTCACGCCCTGCGCGTCGGGGGCGATTTCAATCAGTTTACCGGGAATCGCCAGACACATCGTTATTCTCCACGGCGCCGGGTGGTCGCACCTTGCTGATGGCGACGCCGTCGCACAGCAAGACCGTATCACCGCAGCTGACGTCTGTCAGTAAATCTAGCGAGACTTTTTTGACCGCTCCTCCGGCCTTGATCCGCGCCATCCGCATCTCGTCTTCAACGAAGATCTCCACGATTTGGGCATAGATAAGATTCATCTGATTTCGGCTGGCTCTGGATTTTCGAACGTGGTAGCGGCAACAACTTGCCCGAGTGATATCCCGCCGTCATTTGGCGGGATTCGTTGATGCCAATAGGGACGGAAGTTTTCTGCGGCGAGCCGATCGATTGTGCGCTCGGTGAGCAAGCGATTTTGGAAGCAGCCTCCGCTTAGGACCACTTTGTCTTGCCCGATTTTTCGCGCCACCGCTACGATCATTTCGGCAGAGCGTATTGTGAAACTTTGCCGAAATCATTCCGCGCGTCTCGCCCGCGCGCAGATCGTCGATGATTTCCAAAATTGCTGGCTGCCAATCGATCACAAAGGGGGATTTCTCCTGGAGGGCAAAGGAATATTTATCGTCGACTCTCTCATAGGCGGCAAACTCCAACTCCATCGCAGCCTGGCCTTCGAAGCTGGCGCGTAACCGCAGACCGATCAGACCTGCCACTGCATCGAACAAGCGCCCCGCACTGGAAGTGAACGGCGCATTCACACCTTTCTCGAGCATTTGACGAATTAGTGGGAGTTCGCTGCGATCGAACGCGGTGAGTAAATGATTATGACTCCAAAGTTGGTCGCCGAAGATTTCGTAAAGTAGACCGACGGCGCTGCGGCGCGGTTCTTTGACCGCCGCCTCGCCACCAGGCAGTCGAAACTGCCGCAAGTGTCCGACGCGATTGAATCCGTTTGCGTCAGCTCGCAGAAATTCTCCGCCCCAAATCGTGCCGTCGCCGCCGTAACCAGTCCCATCCCACGAAACACCAAGTAGCGGCGCGCTAAGTTCATTCTCCGCCATGCACGAGACGATGTGCGCCCAATGATGCTGCACGTGACGAATGGGAACGGAAAATTGTGCAGCGTGTTTCGTCGACAGGTAATCGGGATGCATGTCGCAGGCGACAGCGTCAATCCTGGCGTGGTAGAGCTGAGGCAGATCAGCCGCCGATCTAACGAAAGCAGTGTAGGCCTGCTCCGTTTCCAAATCACCGATATGCTGGCTGACAAAAACGTTCGAGCCAACACTCAGCGCGACGGTATTCTTCAAATGCGCGCCGAGAGCGAGGACTGATGGCACCGGTTGCGTTAGCTGCACCGGGAGCGGTGCATAACCGCGCGCTCGCCGCAGCACAATTTCTCGTCCCGCCATGATGCGCGCGATTGAGTCGTCCATATGGCGGACGATTGCGCGATCGTGCACGAGGAATACATCGGCGATCCCGCGTAGGCGCTCGAGCGCCTCCTGCTCGTCGATGCAAATCGGCTCATCGCTCAGGTTCCCGCTGGTTGCGACGACTGGAACGCCTAACGACTGGAGCAGCAGATGATGCAAAGGAGTGTAGGGCAACATCACGCCAACGTTTGGATTTCCCGGAGCGATCGACGGCGCGAGACGGGCATTATTTTTCCTCTCGAGCAAAACAATGGGCGATTCCGGCGAAAGCAATAACCGTTCTTCCAGCTCGGAGATGCGACAAAGGTCATGCGCTGTGATCAGCGACGGTGCCATCACCGCAAACGGTTTCTCTTCGCGATGCTTGCGCTCGCGCAGTTGGACGACACCCCTTTCGTTTGCGGCGTCGACCATCAGCTGGAACCCGCCAAGGCCTTTGAGCGCGATGATTTTTCCTGCTCGCACAAATTCCATCACCTGGCGGAGCGCCTCCTCTTTGGATGCGATGATTTGGCCGGCAGAATCCTGTAACTGCAGCTGTGGGCCGCAACGCGGACAGGCATTCGGTTGCGCGTGAAAACGCCGGTTGCGGGGGTCGCGGTATTCGCGATCGCAATCGACACACATCCGGAATTTCTTCATCGACGTGTGGGCACGATCGTAAGGCAGCGCTTCGATAATGGTGAAGCGCGGACCGCAATTGGTGCAGTTGGTGAAGGGATAACGAAAACGACGGTTAGCGGGATCGAAAATCTCGCTGACACAGTCGGCACAAGTGGCGATGTCCGGGAGAATGAGCACGGTCTTTCCGCCACTCTCTTGGCTCTCCCGGATCTCGAATCCGCTGTAATTAACCGGATCGAGGAAGGAAGATTCGAAACTCTGAACGGCGGCGCGGGGCGGTTTTTCTTTTTCCAAACGCAACAGAAACCGATTTAACGAGTCACGTGGGCCTTCTCCTTCAATGAAGACGCCTTGAGCGGAGTTTAAGACCCAGCCTTCGAGCTCAAGCTCTGTCGCAAGTCGATAAACAAAAGGGCGAAATCCCACCCCTTGGACCGCGCCTCGCACAACAATTCTGATCCGCTCGCGAATCATGGCGAGAGGAGGAACGTCAATGCGTGAAGAGACCGTCTACGAATCCAATTTGATACGCCAGAAACAAACCGAATCCCAGGCTTAGCGCGCCTGCCGCCGTCCCGAAGTGGCGATTTAAGAAATTGAAACGTGCAGTGTAGGCGATCGGCACCGCGATCGACGCCGTCATCAACATCATGCCGGTGACGGTGCCGAGGCCAAAAACGACGAGGTAAGCCAGGGCCCACGTCGGTCGCTGAATAATGGGCAGGACAAGAAGCGCGACGGCGGCCGAACCCGCGAGGCCATGCACGATGCCGATTACGATTGGCCGAATCGCACCATACCATTTCAATCGACCGAAGATCCGATCCAGGCGCGCCGGCGGCACCGAGTCCTCACTGTGACCGTGGTTCCCTGACTCGTGGCCGTGAGGATGCGTGTGCACGTAATCGCCATGCCGATGGACATGATCATGTTCTTCGGCAGCGAGAACCGGGTCGACGCGGAGAGATCGCATTGCGACCCGGAGATTCAAGGCCCCGAGCAGAACGAGCATTAAGGCCACGCAAAACTCGAGGCTTAAACCCAGTCGCTCCGGAATGACGATGCCGAAAAAGATAATTGCCCCGCCCACAACAAGGAGGGTGAGGCTGTGGCCGATGCCCCACAAAATCCCGGTGAGCGCCGCGCTTCCTATGCTGCGCTGCCGACTAACGATTGTCGTCACGGCGACGACATGATCGGAGTCAGTGGCGTGCCGCATCCCGAGAAAGAAGCCGAGTAGGAGAATGGAAAGAAGCGTAATCATGATGCGATCGGGCTGGGCTCGGTGAAGCGGAGTGATTTGATGGCGCACTCCTGTCCGTCGGTCGCTTCCGTAGTTTTTCCGCAAGACGGACACTCTAGGGTTGCGACCGGAATGCCGGACAACGCGCCGTCCCAATATTTAGGACGCCCGCGATAAAGACAGTGTGGACACTTCACCATGGCGTCGATCTTTTCGATTTCCAGCTTGGACCCTTCCAGGGCGGTCTCTGTAGTGATTGCCTCGTAGCAGAACCGTAGCTGTTCCTCTTCGATGTGGCTGAGTTCTCCGACCGCGAGCCGAACCTCGACAATTTTTTTGTCAGGGTTTTTCTCGGAAAAATCGAGAAGTTTTTCGACGAGGCCCGATGCAATGGAAAGCTCATGCATCGGCTCGCCTCCATCAGACCGCGAGGATCGCTTTCTCGAATTCGTCGAGACCCGCGCCGGTCTTGGTGCTCGTCGGAATCACTTTGATGTCCGGCTTGAGCTTGTGGACGTCGTCGATGAGGTCTTCGACGCTCACTTCCATCGCTTCGGCGAGATCGATTTTATTAATGACGACGATCTCGGCGCCGAGGAACATGTGCGGATGTTTGCGCACCATCCAGGGACCTTCCGTCACGCTCACTACGACAACGCGCGCTTTGGAACCGAGCGGAAACTCCGCCGGACAGATCAGGTTCCCAATATTCTCGATGAAGATCAGCTTCAAATTTCCCAGCTCGATCTTGCGCAGGCCTTTTCCGACGAGATTCGCGTCGAGATGGCAGCCGTTGATCGTTGCGATCTGCACGACCGGCACATTCTGTTTCGCAATCGCATCGGCATCGTCGCTCGTGGTCGCATCGCCGTTGAACACCGCTACGCCGAGTCGACCTTTTAGCCGCTCGACCAGTTTTGTGATCAACGTCGTTTTGCCGGATCCGATCGCGCCCATGAAATCAATGGCGGTGATTCCATGTCGATCCAACAAAGCGCGATTTTCGACCGCGAGTTTCGCGTTCGCTTCGAGCAGGCTGTGCTCCAGCTCAATGTCGTAGATTTCGTCTGGCGACGCTTCCAGCGTTACCTGTACCGCACCTTCGTTAGCCACTGTTAGTGAGCCAGACCGGCAAACGCGGTCGGCGTGTGTTTCTGTTGCAGGACCTTGCCGTTACCGAGATACATGTGGACGCCGCAGGGCAAACAGGGATCGAAGCTGCGCACCGCGCGCATGATATCGATGCCCTTGAATTTGTCCGGCCCGTTCTCCTCAAAGATCGGCGTGTTTTGCACCGCGTCTTCGTACGGTCCGGGCGTGCCGTAAACATCGCGCGGATTCGCGTTCCACGGCGTTGGCGGATAGGGATGGTAGTTCGCGATTTTGCCTTTGCGAATGACCAGGTGATGTGACAGGACACCGCGCACGGCTTCATGGAAACCGCAGCCGATTGCTTCGTCTGGAACTTTGAATGGTGTAAACGTTGCCGTGCGGCCGGCGTACACTTCCTTCAGTGCTTTATCGAGGAAGTGGAGCGCGCAAGCGGCCGAATAAGCCTGGAAGTAAGTGCGAGCGCGATCGCGTTCGATTGCGTTGCTCCATTTCGGGATTTTCCATTCGAACTCGACCTCGCCCTTGAGTGCTGTCTTCGGCAGACGAATCTTCACGCTGTGACCGGTCGATTCGACGTAGCCGATGTTCACTAACTTCGCGAGCGCAGTCGCCCACAGACGGGCGATGGGGCCGCCACCGGTATCCATCGCAAGATGATCGCCGGTGCGCTTGTCGAGCCAGCGTGGGGACATCACCCAGGTGTATTTGTCGGCAAAATTACGCTTCTGCGGTTTCGGGATCGTCGTCTGATTCCAGGGATGGCGGCGATCAACCGGGTTGCCGAGCGGATCGTTCTTGACGAAGACTTCGCCGTTATCACCCCAGTCATCGTAATAAGAGGAACCAAGCAGGATGCGAATGCCGAGATTGATGTCGACGAGGTTGGTCGTGACTAGTTGGCCGTCGATGACAATGCCGGGCGTAACGAACATGGCGTTACCCCATTTTTCCATCGTGCGGTAATCGTAATCGCACACATCCGGATCCTGGAACGAGCCCCAGCATGCGAGCAGAACACGGCGGCGGCCGACTTCTTCGTAACCAGGCAGCGCTTCGTAGAAGAAATCGAAAAGATCGTCATGCAGCGGCAGGCAACGTTTCATGAACTCGATGTAACGCATGAGCCGCACGGTGTAGTCGGTGAAGAGCTGAATCGATGGAACCGTGCCGACGCCACCCGGATAAAGCGTCGAGGGATGAACGTGGCGGCCTTCCATCAGGCAAAACATTTCGCGGGTGTAACGGCTAACGTGCAGTGTTTCGCGATAGAATTCACCCGAGAACGGATTCAGCGCCTTCATGATGTCGCCGATCGTGCGATAGCCGTGATCGGCGGCGTGCGGCGCGGGCGTGCGTTGCGCTTTTTCCCAAACGCTCGGGTTCGTCTCCTTCACCATCATTTCGCAGAAATCGACGCCGACCAGATTGTCTTGGAAAATATTGTGATCGAACATGTACTCGGCCGCTTCGCCGAGGTTGACGATCCATTCCGCCAGTGGCGGCGGCTTCACCCCGTAAGCCATGTTCTGGGCGTAGGTCGAACAGGTCGCGTGATTGTCTCCGCAAATGCCGCAAATTCGGCTGGTGATGAAATGGGCATCACGCGGATCCTTGTTCTGCATGAAGATGCTGTAGCCGCGGAAGATCGAAGATGTGCTGTAGCATTCAATCACCTTCTTCGAATCGAAATCGATTTTGGTGTAGATGCCGAGGCTGCCGACGATGCGAGTGATTGGATCCCACGACATTTCGACAATATTGCCGGTCGGCGCGGAGGATTTGGTGGCTGGTGCAGTTAGGATATCAGGCATATTATTTCTCTGGTTGATTTCTCGAGTCCGATAAAGGCATTTAGTTGCGAGCGTAATTTATTGGTTCGTAGCCGGTCGTGAGTTCGGCGCGCGGGTGGCGCCATTTCGGTTCTTTGTTCACGGTCGTGTTGGTTATCGCGCGCAGCCGCCGCAACACACCACCCCATAGTCCGACTACTTTGGTAGAGAGCGCAGAACCCGGAGGCGCGTCCATAAACGGCATGAACTTGTCCGGGAATCCCGGCATGGTGCAGCCGATGCAAATTCCGCCAACGTTGGGGCAACCACCGATGCCGGCCATCCAGCCGCGCTTGGTCACGTTGCAATTTACCACCGGTCCCCAGCATCCAATCTTGACCAGGCATTTCGGCGAGCCGTACTCGCGGGCGAAATCGCCCTGCTCATAATAACCGGCGCGGTCGCAACCTTCGTGCACCGTTTTCCCGAAAAGCCAGGTTGGGCGCAATTGGTCGTCGAGTGGTATCAACGGGGCGAGACCAGCGACTTGATAAAGCAGATAGAGCAGCGTCTCCATCATGTTATCGGGCTGAACCGGGCAGCCCGGGACATTTACGATCGGCAGGCCGGCTTTGGAACGCCAACCCCAACCGAGATAATCGGCCAGACCCATCGCGCCTGTCGGATTGCCCTGCATCGCGTGAATCCCCCCGTAGGTGGCGCAAGTTCCGCAAGCGACGATGCCCAGCGCTTTCGGAGCGAGACGATCGATCCACTCATTTGTGGTGATCGGCTGGCCCGTGTCAGGATCGGTGCCGAGCGCGGCCCAATAACCTTCCTTCTTGATCTTCTCGTTAGGGATGGAGCCTTCCATTACGAGAACAAACGGATCGAGCTTTCCGGCCGCGGCATCGAACCAATATTTCATGAACTCGTCGCCCACTTCGTAGGCGATCACTGGATTGTGCACATGCACTTTGGGCAACCCGGGAATATTGCCCATCACCAGATCCTCGATGCTGGGTTGGGTTGCGGCCGTTATTGACACAGAATCACCGTCGCAACCCAACCCTGTTGTCATCCAGACGACGTGAATTTCCTTAACCGGCGATTGACGATGCGTGAAGGTTTTGTTTTCGGCTACCATATTTGTTCCTCCTGGCTGACGCGGTCCGGCCACGCCTATTTTTTCGATTCGCTCACATACGTAACAATTTCATTAAAGTTGCGGAAAGGAATTACATATCGCGGATACGAAAGTAGCGCCTCATTTCCGGGATCATTGAGAAAAACGTAATCACGGCAACAAGGACAATTACGCCCAGTAGAATTAGCCAACAAAGTTCCGCTGTGTTCATAAGCACCTCTTAATTCAAGTCGGATATCGATATGGATTTGGTTTCAACTTTCTGAGCCACTGGCGCCGGATTCCCGGCCTCCTCTAAAATTTCGCGGATGAGCGTCTCGATCATCTCGATGGCAGGCGCGACTGCCCCCTGAACTTTTTCGCTCAATCCCATCGCCCCTTCTTCCGTTTCGAGGACGGCGGGTTCGCAGCCTACTACCCGTAACCATCCCGGCTTGCCGCCGAGCGACCGAACCAGTTGCAGAACGCGAACCGGATTCATACTATGGGCATTAACTGCCTCGTCCGGCAGTTCGTCCAGCTTTTTTAAATCGGGTTCGATTAAATAAATCGTGCCCGGCGCGCTTCCTTGCGGAGTGGCGTCGACCAAAATCGTCGCGTCATAGCCATCCATGATGGCGTAAGCGAGATCATAACTGCGAATGCCGAAGTCGATCACGCGCACTCCTTCCGGTAGCGGCTTCCGCCTCAGTTGGCTCGCAACTTCACAACCAAATGCATCGTCACCGAAAAAGATATTTCCGATGCCCGCGACGAGAATTCGTTTCACACGCCGTCCTTTACCGGCTCCACTTCATCCGTTCCGTAAAAGAATCGATGTCCCGGTTGGCGCATCATGCCGAGATCGTGACCCGGATCGTCTTCGATCACCAAAGCCAGTTGCACGCCGCCTTCCACATCCTGCTCGACCGCTTCAATCACCGCGATCTTTCCATCGAGAACCATGTCCATCGCATCCGCCCGCTTCTTCGGCCGAACGCGCACCCGGTCGCCCGCTTTGACCTCAACTCCTCCGATATTTGCGCTTTCCAAACGGGTGGTCGGATTAAAGAAATCTTCGTTCGACGAACGAACACTGCGCATCACGCCGTGCATCTTGAGTAAATGTTCACCCGGCATGGTTTCCGTGCGTTCGAGAATACGCCGGGCTTGGTCATCCACCTGTCGCATTTCGACTTTCTCCGCATCGCTCATCGCCATCACTCGCAGCGTGAGAATTTCGTCGATCTCAAGACCGTCGAAAAGATCTCCAGGACTCTCGGGAGCGATCTGCGGGTAATCATATAAAATGATCGGCGACGAAAGCATGGCATCGCGCTCACCTTTCGATTGCTCGCCAACGAGTACCGGCCATGCTCCGATATTTTTGCATGCGGCAACCGCATTGGCGTAAGTCGGTGGCGGATCGGTCAGGGAAATCCATTCGCCGCCCTGCGCCTGTAGAATCGTGTGGGTGGAGGTAAACGTCCGCATGATGATGGCGCTCTGATTTTCGAGGTCCTGCTTCGACACGGCGGTGCGGTTGACAATGCGCACCGTCATTTTGAAAACGCTGTCGTCGACCGGCTGGGTCGAGACTTCGATGACGCCGCGGACGGCATCCTGCCGGCGCACGACGATGGCCGATATTTTTCCGTCGTCGCCTCGAACCGGCTCGAGCGCACGCGATGCTGGAAAGTTAAACTCATGCGACATCTTCGTAGCGCTGCTGAGCGGAAACGGAGCCAGTTCCACCTTCCGCTCCACCGCTTCCTGCCAGGTCTGATAAAGTTGCTCGCCGACCTGCAAATCCGGCACGATTTCAAAATTCGGCTCGACCTCCGGCATCTCCGCGATCGGTGTCGGCAGAATTCCTACCTCACGCGCCATGGGATGGAGAAAACGCACACTGATATTTATGAAGGCGTCCTTCGATTCGTCGCGCACGAGACACTCGGTCTGCATAACAAACGGCTCCGCGCCGTTTTGCGCGATGCTGTAATCCTCCGGATAAACGCGCCCGAAAGTAAAACGCTCGCGATTCTTCTTCGACGACGCGCGATACGGATAAAGAATGTAGCCCTCGTAGAGAACGGCGTTGACCACTTTCTCGACCAGTTCGCGATTCATGCGGGCAAATCCGTTTTCCCGTTAGGAGCCTCGATGGGCTCGGAAGCTAGCAATCGCTCGATCGTTTGCTCCCAACTCGAAACTCCCACCCGTCGCCGGTATTGCATAGAGCCGATCGAAGACGCCGCGCTCCAAGGGAATCCACGCGCTGTTTGGATAATGCTGATCCATGATCTCCTGCCAAATCGTGATCGGCATCCGATAGGTACACTCTTTGTTCCAGGAAACCTGTTGAATTTGCAGTCGGCCATCCGGCCCTTCGTAAAAAATCGTCCCACTAAACAGAAAGAGCAGCGGCACTTCGCCGCCTTCAAGCGCGTAAAAATATTTCGTCGCAGCCACATTCAAATCGTAGGTGCAGGGTACGGATAGGATCGCCTCGGTCCTGCCCGCGAATTGTCTGATGTTCGCGTTCGAATGAGTCCACAACCTTGCCCGCAAGGTTTGTCCCCACTGCTCCGGCTGGCCGAAAAGCTCGCTCAACTTTTCCTTTTCTCCGTCCGCATAAGTGCGCAGTGTTGGATGAATCTGAATCTGCGTTTGCAGCATCACGCTTTGGATTATTTCCGTTTCCGGAACGTTGGTGACCTCGAGTTTGAAATGAAGGAGCGGCACGATGCCGTGAACAGCCCCCTCAACTCCCGTGACCTTGAAGTCGAGATCAGGCATCGTTCCGTCCGGCGTTGGGCACTGCCGCTTCGGAGCGCGGCGTCGATTCGTTAGATTGGCTGGCTCCGCCGTGCACGATGACCGAGTTTTCTTTCAACCTGGCAAAGAAAGCATCGATCTCATTCCATACCTCCTCGCCGCCGGAGAGGCCGCGCCAGTGCACCCGAATCAAGCCCACCAGCTCGAAGCAGATGTCCATCGGCGCCAGGAAATATTCGCGCGCCTCTTCCACGCGATTGACGAGCAGCGCTTCGACATCGTGCTGCATTCCGCACAAGATCGGGTTTGCGGCGACGAGCGATTCCCAGGCGGTCAGCGGCAGAAGGGATTCGGTCGCGCCAGCCGGGCTCGGGTAAAGCGCCATCATCTTTTCGTTAGGTGTGCTGTAAAAAAGGAAGGCCAGGTTAATCGGGAGCGACATCCCCTCCCACTCGAGATCGCTCATTCGAAAATCGGGCAGAGCGCGGGTGTCACGCGGGATCAGTTTGAATCTTCCACCGATCACGTTCTCGAAGCGCAAGGCGCATGGATCGCAGGCGCAGGCGATCTGGCGATTCGACATCTCGAGCAGATGCCGGTGTACCGGCGGCAAGCGCTATACTGCAAAGATCGCAATGTTCGGGCTCCGGAAGTGGAGCCGGGCCATTGTTGCTCGCCGCTTCCGCGAGGCGACGAAGCGTGGCGAAGGAAGATGATGACATCAAAAAGTGGTAAGGACGGACCGCCGCGCCGTCCTCAAATCATGCTTATCTGTAATGGCGCCCGGCAATTCGCGCCTTTCATCGTCAATTACGGCGGCGGAAGATTCGGCATGTCGGGATGAATCGGCGCACGCGCCTCTGGATTGATCCCGGTCGAATCTCGCGAGTTAATGTATCCTTTCCGGCCTTCGCCGCGGCCTGCTTCCTTTGAATCCAAAGCGAGTTCCTCGCCTTTGATAGTGCCAGGAATGTGGACTGGGTCTGGTGGTTTGCTCATATGGTTTTTTCTGTTGGGGTTGCCTGTCCGTTGCCATTTGGCAGGGGACAATCGGTAAACTTGGGAACCGGGGCGGCGCCGTTCGACAGCCGGTTGGGGATGCTCCTCGGCCAGACCTTCGACATCGAGTCCGGCCAAATCCGGCGCTGCGGCATTGAGCGCTTCCTCAATGGAGAAACGAAGGGTCAATCGTGAGGAGGGGCATTCGTGGCAATTTCCTTGCAGCTTTAGTTGCACACGTCCGTCCGGAGTAACGCCGAGAAGCTCCACGTTGCCGCCATGTAACCCGAGCCGGGGTTTCACCTCTTCGAGGGCGCGTCGTACACGTGTCTCGAGATCGAGCGGATGTAGTCCGTGCAGAAGCAACAAACTCGAAACCAACTGGTCACAGCCGAGTTCATCGATGGTCGATTGCCCGGTGGGACCGGAGTGATAGATGATCTCCATGATGCGCTCCAATCCGGCGCCCTGCATTTCGAGCAACGCCGCTACCAAATCGCGGGCTCGCGTCCGCACCTGTGGGTCCGTTATTTCATCAATGCCCTGAATCAGATTCTCGATTCGCCCAATGCGATCTTGAAAAACCTTGGACGCTGGATTTTCCACGGATCGTAGTCCCCTTATTTCATGGCTGAGCGCGGACGATTCGCTTAACGCGACAATCGCATCGGATGTTTACGGCAAATCCGTTTATCAAGCAATCTGCAAATTCCGATGAACACTTCCGAATTAATTCCCGGGGGACGGAGCCGCAGCCGCCGGCGGCGTTTTCGGGGTTACCGCAGCCGCCTTCTTTTTGCCGCGGCTTGCCCATGTAATCGGGCCTCTTGTCTTCGCTCTTGCTATATGGATGCACTGTGGCGGACATTCCTCTCGCAAATCTTGCATGCCACGCAGCGTAACCCCGGCTTCTGCGTCATCCGTATCGTGGATCAACATTCTGCTTCCAGTCGCGGAGGCATCATCCGTAGCACTAGGGCAAATACGAGGTAGCTTTCTCGATCCGTAGTCAGATGCTCTATCCAGTTGAGCTACGGGCGCCCGAGAAGCGCTAATTTGCGGAGCGGGACTAAAGCGTCAAATGGTTGCAACCCGGCTTTTTCGGAGTGATGTCGCTTCGTGCTCCACCTCTGCCAGAAATTGCTGCGCGATCGCGGACAGTTTACCCGTCCAAGCCGCGCCGATCGTGACCTTTGGAAAATCCGGTAACTTGAGAGCGCGAATTCCTTTCGGCGTCTTAAAGCCCGGCGTCGCCACGCTTAATCCAATCCCATAGCCGTGCGCGACATAACATTCGATCAAGCGCGCAGAGTTAACCTCGATTCCGGGAAACCATTCCACGCCGAGTTGTTGGAGACCAACTTGAAAATGAACAGAGACAGGATCGCTGCGCCGAAAAGTAATTAACGTTTCCTCAATTTTATCGCGACCCCACAACTTGTCGGCGCGAGTGAGACACTGCGTGGCATTGACTAGTAGGATCAGCGGCAATTCGAGCAAAGCGCGTGAACGAATTCCGCTTCTTTTCGTGTGTTCGATCACGGTAACGGCCAGATCGATTTCGCCCGCCTGCAAAAGTCGTTCGGCTTCGGCGCGGGCCGCTTCATGGAGAGTGAGCCGGAAGGCCGGAAAACGTTTCCGCACACGCCGCAAAATTTCCGGGAGATAATCGTGCAGGACAATGGCGGGCGCGGCCACTCGCAGTTGCTGAGCCGAGCCGCCGCGAATTGCCTCGCCAACATGATCAATCTCGTCGAAGAAGGGCCGAATGAATTCGTATAGCTCCACGCCCGGAGGCAAGAGGGCGAACGGGCGACGATTAAATAATTTGGTACCGAGAGATTCTTCCAGGCGCGCGATTTGGCCGCTCACGGCCGGTTGCTGGATTCCGTACGGCATATTACGAACGGCCGGCACGATTCCGCCATGACGGGCGACGTAATAGAAAAGCTCGAGATGATGAATATTCATGATCGAGTAATTCGATGTTTACCGGCCAATTTATCGATTCACGATTACGCCGCCGTTGGCGCATCATAACAGCCTTCTGCAACAAGACATCTTATGGAAGGTCTGATTCTGCTGTTTTTGGTGGTTGTCGTAATGGTGTTTGTCGTCCCGGCAGTGGCGCTGGCCAAAGCTAGCCGGGCCTCGCGAGCAATTGAAGAGCTTAAACAGCGACTGCTCCTGCTCGAGGCGCGCCTGCATCGATCGAGCGAGGATGCACCGGCACCACCGCCAGAAATAGTAATGCAACCAAAACCGGCGGCGCCCATCATCCCGTCGGTTTTAGTGCCGCCACCTTTGCCCGTTACCGCCGTTCCGCCGCCAATACCCGAGACGAAACCGATCATCCCGGTTGAAGAGGTACAGATGGAGACCGCCCCGCCGCCCGCGCGGACCATCGACTGGGAGCAATTCATGGGCGCGAAAATGTTCGCCTGGATTGGTGGGTTTGCCCTTTTCCTCGGCGTCGCCTTCTTCGTGAAATATTCGTTCGAACACAATCTGATTTCGCCGGAACTACGGGTTGCGATCGGATTTCTTACCGGCATCGCGCTGGTCATTGGCGGCGCGGCGTTGAAACGCAAGGAAAACGTTGTCACCGCGCAAACCTTGTGTGCGACCGGCATTCTCATTCTCTATGCCGTTACCTTCGCCTGCAGATCGTTCTACCACTTTCCGTTCTTCGGACTGATCCCAACGTTTGCGCTGATGTCGCTCATCACGGCAGCAGCGTTTCTCCTCGCAGTGCGAATGGATGCGCTCGTGGTCGCGATTCTCGGAATCGCCGGCGGCTTTCTCACACCGGTTCTTCTATCGACCGCAGAAGACAATCCTTTGGGACTATTCGGCTACATCGCGCTGCTCGATATCGGTTTGCTAGCCGTTGCGCGTCGTAAAGAATGGAGCTCGCTTCCGATCCTGGGTGCTATCGGCACAGTGCTCATGCAAGTCACATGGGTCGGCAATTTCTTTCTGCAGGGACACTACTTCGCCGGAAACAAAACATTGATTCCGATGGCGGTGTTTCTCGGCTTCGAAATTCTATTTCTGGTGGCTGCGCTCACAACCGGGCGCGAAGGAAAATTGGACACTGCGACCTCCGGCGCTGCCCTCGCGGTGGGCGCGTTCGCGATGCTATGGGCATTTTACTTTTTCTCCTTCACCACAATCGGAAGCAGGCCTGTCTTACTCCTCAGTTATCTTTTTCTGGTCGATGCAGCGCTGCTTGGACTCTGCATTGCAAAGAAATATTTCGCGTGCCTGATCGCAGTCGTTGGCATCGCGGCTTTCATTTTTCTCGGACTTTGGACGAACGATTATCTCACTGCGCACAATCTCTACATTGCGCTGGGTGCGTACTTCGTTTTCGCGCTGTTGCATTCGTCGCTTCCAATCGCGATGCAAAGACTCGGCAAGGCCACGCCGCCGTGGTCGGTGCATCTTTTTCCCGCAGTCACTTTGTTGCTCGTGCTGCTGCCGATTTTCAAATTGGCGACCGCTTCGTTTCTGGTCTGGCCGCTGGTGTTGTGCGTTGACGTCATTGCGCTCTTGGCGGCCGCAATGACGGGGATGCTGGCAGCTGTGGCAATTGTTTTGGTGCTCACTCTCGTCGCACTGGGCGCCTGGATGCTTCAAATCCCACCTGCGCTAACCGGTTTCTCGTCCTCACTTTTTCTGCTGGCCGGGTTTTCAATTTTCTTTTTTGCGGCTGCGGCGTGGGTATCGCGGCAACTACTGCAAACGGAGAAGGCAGGAGAACCTGGAAATATTTTTGGCGAATTTGGCGTTCCGGCGAATTTCGCCGTTCAGCTTCCCGCTCTCGCCGCCACCCTTCCATTTCTCCTGTTAGTCATGGCAACACTGCGATTACCCCTGGCAAATCCATCACCAGTCTTCGGACTCGCGCTTCTTTTGGTGGTGTTACTGCTCGGTCTCACCAAGATCTTTTCGCTCGATCTGCTCGCCTGCGTCGCGCTCGGTTCGACCATCCTGCTCGAGCACGCCTGGCATTTGAGTCATTTCAAAAAGGAAGACGCCGGCATTCCAATTCTTTGGTATCTCGGTTTCACCGCCGTTTTCACAATTTTCCCATTTATTTTTCATCGCCTGTTCGCTCGCAAAAGCATCGTCTGGGCGAGCGCGGCCCTGGCTGCGCCGCTTCATTTCTATCTCGTTTACGATGTTGTTCGCGCGACGAATCCGAACAGCGGAATGCTGGGTCTGGTGCCAGCCGCGTTTGCCGTTCCTTCACTACTCGGGCTGGCGGCATTGCTTCGATTCACTCCGAAAGACAGTCCTGCGCGCAACGCTCAACTCGCGCTTTTTGGCGGAGCCGCCCTGTTTTTCATCACTTTGATTTTTCCAATCCAATTCGATCGGCAATGGATCACGCTTGGTTGGGCGCTGGAAGGCGCAGCGTTGTGCTGGCTATTTCATCGCGTGCCGCATACCGGTCTGCGTATTGCGGGAATTGCGTTGCTGCTGATTTCATTTGGGCGGCTCGTTTGTAATCCTGCTGTGCTGGCCTATCACTCGCGAGCGGCGACCCCGATCTTCAACTGGTATCTATACACCTACGGAATTGTTTCCATCTGCTTGTTCGTCGCAGCCAAACTACTCGCGCCGCCGCGTAATCTGGTGCTGAACAAAAATGCGCCGCCACTGCTCAACTCTCTCGGAACAATTCTCGCGTTCGTTTTATTAAACATCGAGATTGCGGATTACTTCACGAAGCCGGGTGCCTACGAGCTTACGTTTCACTTCAGCGGAAACTTCGCCCGCGACATGAGTTACAGCATCGCCTGGGCGCTTTTTGCCTTGTTGTTGCTGATTGTCGGGATTCGCAAACGCAACAAGGCAGCCCGCTACGCCAGCCTCGCCTTATTGGGCTTCGTTCTCCTAAAGCTCTTTTTCCACGATCTCTCGCAGCTCCAGCAACTTTACCGCATCGCAGCGCTCATCGTTGTCGCCATCGTCGCAATTTTGGCGTCTTTCTTGTATCAACGTTTTCTCGGTCAAACCGAGAAGTCCGGGACGCAATGAATCGCGCCGCTATTTCATTGTTGTTCATTTTTTCGAGTAGCGCTGTTTACGCGTTGACGCCGAACCAGTGGCAATTTCGTCAAACGATTGAGGTGCACGCGCCTGGACTGGTGCAGGTGAATCTCTCGGCGGAGACAATCAACATTGCGCGTCCCGATCTCAGTGACGTTCGAATTGTCGATGCTGGCGAAAAGGAACTTCCGTTTCTAATCGATCGATCGATGCCACGTCCGGAATCGACCGTGCGCCCGAAAGATTTTCACGCCGAAATCGTTTCCGCCGAAACGCGGTTGCTTATCACAACCGGCACAGATTTGGCCATTGCGGGTATTACGCTCGAAACGCCGGCTGGAACGAACTTCATCAAGTCCGTGCGGGTGGAAGGATCAAACGATCAAAAAAACTGGCGAACGCTCGGCTCGGGCGATCCTGTTTTTAGGATGGGCAACCGCGCGGCAAGACTGCGCGTCCAGTTTCCGGAGGGGAAATGGCAGTTCCTGCGCGTCGTCGTTGATGATAATCGCGCGGAACCTCTGCCCTGGACCGGCGCTCGCTTGATCATCGCCGGTTCGCCAGCTCCGACGGAGCCCGTCGCAGTCACGATCAAATCGCGCGATGAAAATCCCGGGATGACACGGCTCGGGCTCGATCTCGGGGCAGCGAACCTGCGGGTTGCGTCAATTCGAATCGGAACGTCCGAACCGGTATTCACCAGAACAGTCACGGTGGCGACGCCGGAATTATCGGAAGAGAAATTGCACGAACAAACCTTGAGTAGCGCAGTTTTGTATCGCGTTGATCTGAATGGGAAAATCGAAGCGCGCCTCGACATTCCAATTGAAAAACAAGTCTACGGACGCGAGCTGGTCCTGTTGATCGATAACGGCGACAGCCCGCCGCTTGTCGTTTCCGAGGTCCGCGCTGAGCGACGAATGACGCGCCTCCTCTTTTTCGCGCCAGCAGCCGGTTCCTACAATTTGCTTTCCGGAAACAGCCAGTGCGATCCGCCTCGCTATGACCTCAGTCAACTTGGGGATCAATTGCGCCGCGCTGGAGCAGCGGAAGGACGGGTGAGTCTGCCGGCATTAAATCCGGATTACGATGCGGCGGCAAATTTGCCGCAAGGTTTTGCCACCGGCGCAAAGATAGACATTACACCGTGGAAATTCCGCAAGCCCATTCAAGTCGCGAAGGCCGGTGCGCAACAGCTCGAACTAGATTCCGATGTTCTAGCGCGCGCGATGCCGGACCTTCGCGATCTTCGAGTCGTTAGCGAAGAGGTCCAACTTCCTTATTTGATCGAGCGCACCTCCATCAACCGAACCGTTACCCTGACCGCCGAGGGCGCAAATGATAGCGAACGTCCAAACGTTTCGCGTTGGCAATTGAAATTGCCGCAGGCGGCGACACCGATCACGCACATTACTTGCGCTTCGGATTCCTCGTTATTTGAGCGGACCTTTCGCATTTGGGAAGAATTGACTGATGAACGCGGCGATAAATATGCAGACGAGCTGGCGCAGACAACGTGGCGTCGAGTTCCCAATCAACCTGCCGGGCAATTGGCTGCTTCTTTGGAACGCACGCCCAGAAGCGACACGATCCTGATTGAAACCGATAACGGAGATAATCCGCCAATCGAATTGCATGATTTTCGCGGATACTATCCGGCCACGCGCGTCATTTTTACTTCCGCGAGATCGCAGCCGACGGCTCTTTATTACGGAAACGATGAAGCCGCCGCGCCCCGATACGACGCGAAGCTCATCGCTGCGCAATTGTTGCGTTCCGAGCGAATGGCGGCTGCCCTTGGCCCGCAAGAAACTCTCAAATCAGAACGGGTGAGGGAAACATTGAGTGGGTTCGCTCGCTACATTTTTTGGGGAGTGCTTGGAATCGTCGTCCTTGCGTTGTTGGTTTTGATTTCGCGTCTGCTGCCGAAAGCTTAAGGTATCAGAGATCCGACTGAGGGCCTGTCCGGATGCGAAAGGATACTACCCTGCTCACGTCTGTAGCGTAAGAATTATTGGTAACCAGTTTTTCTAGTAGGCTTTATCCCGACGTTGCGTTGTCAGACTGCCAACTCCATTCAGTAAGCGGTCGCGCTCTCCCCAAAAATCGTCATTTTCTCAAGGTGACGATTTTTCTGGGCTGCGGATTTGCGGCGAAATATCGCGAGGGTGGGGGAGTATTTTCCGTTCCCTTGCAATGGATGCTCGGGTTGAGGCGACTAAAGCTCAATGCGATCTGGCTGGAAATCTTTCCCGGGACCGGCAATGAGATCGCGGATAGGAGAGCAATCCGCAGCTTTAAGACGCAACTTCGCCGCCACGGACTGGCCGAGAATTATTGTTTGCTTTATCAGCCGCGAGCCAGGGATGCACAGGAATTAGGTGGGATGCGCTGCCTGGGTATAAGCGAAGGCGATTTGCGCTCACGGCTCGCCGGCCCGAATGCGCTCCTAAATCTCAGCTACTCGATTCATCCACCACTGCTTTTGCAGTTTGAGCGGCGAATCTTTTGCGATCTCGATCCCAGCGAAATTTTTTATTGGATGACAAAGATGGAGATGGGCCAGTCGTATCACCACGAATTTTGGACGATTGGGCTGAATGCCGGGGCACACGATTGTCGCTTGCCGCAGTCACATCTTAAGTGGCGAAAATTTTTTCCCTTGGTCGACACCGAATTGATTCAGCCGCAGACCGCGCCCGCACGTTTCAAATTGACCACCATCGGCCAATGGTATTGGGGCGGAGCGGTCGAAGTGGACGGCCAGTTTCCCGATCTTTCAAAAAAGGTGGCGTTTGAAAAATATCTTGAGCTCCCTGCGCGAGTAAAAAAAGCACGCTTCGAACTGGCAATGAATATTTCCGAGAACGATCCGGAGCGGGCACGCTTGAGCGAAAGTGGCTGGCACCTGCGCGATCCTCATCGCGTGGCGAAAACGCAGGCGCACTATCAGCGTTACGTGGCATCGGCCCGCGCAGAATTCACGGCGATCAAAGGCGTCGATGTGGCCTGGCAAACAGGCTGGCTGAGCGATCGCGCCGCGACATTCCTGGCGATGGGGCGTCCGGTTGTTACCGAAGACACTGGAGGGTCAAAATATTTGCCGCAGAAAAGTGGATTTCGTTTCGTGCATGATCTCGAATCGGCCAGTGACGCCGTGAACGAGATCGTTTCCGATTGGCCCTTGGTTTCTCGACAATCCCGCGCGGTCGCGGTCGAACTCTTTGATTCGGAAAGGAATCTGCGCAAAATCCTCGGCCTTCCACCGGCGCCGGCCTGATTTTGGCGAAGCGTGAATCGCCGTTTGCAAAACAATTTTCGGGTGTTACTCGTTTGGCCGATATGGCGGATTTGATCAAGGCCGATGAAGCAAAAATGCGGTTGAAAAAAGTGCCCGAATGGGAGCTCGAGAAAAAGCACATCGAGCGCACGTTCGAGTTCGACGATTTCACCGATGCGATTGATTTTGTGAATGCAGTGGCCGAGGTGGCAGAGGAAGAAGAGCACCATCCAGATATCGACATTCGTTTTAACAAGGTGAGGTTGGTGCTTTCGACTCACAGTAAGGGCGGCCTGACTGATCTCGATTTTGCGCTGGCAGAGCGAATCGACACGCTTTCGGAGTAGTCTTTTGCGCGACAGGCGCATTCGACAGATCGTCGGCGCTATCCTCACGGCGTTGCTCGTGCTGGCGATCTGGAAATTTATCGACTGGCGGATGACCCCGCCGCCACCGCCAAACAACATTGCTACCCCGGCGGCGAAACCATAGCGCGGGCCGGTGTTTTGGAAGAAGATGAAGGGACGCGCTTCTGCGCATAAAGGGCCCGACGGCACTTCAACTTACGAATAGCCAGGAACTGGTGGGCGGCCTTCGTCGACGTCAATAAATGCAAACATTGTGTCTATTTCGGAACGAGCGGCCAAACCGGCTTCTTTTTTGCGTCGTTTCAAAGTCTCGGTGATTGCATCATTCCAGCCGCGTTTCCGCATGAATTCGTTCCAGACATAAATCTCGTTTTCCGACGGCCGGCGGCCTTTATCGAAACACCACCATAAAATTTCCTCATCGCTGCCGCCCTCTTTCACTCGACTGGCCACATCGTGATACTGGACATGCAGAAATTTGGTGCAGAACTCATCGAAACCTCGGCCGAGATTGGGCTGGTAGTCGGGCGGCAGTTCGTTTTTCTCATGCGCCCGAATCTTGTCGAGCATGCGTCCGAAATAGACAAGGCCACCGACTTCTGCCGATGGGCTGCGAATGCCCAGCTGGTTCATCGGTTATCAATTAAGGATTCTCCCGGCCGGCTTCAAGTCGCAATCGCATTCAGAAACTTGACGCCAACTCGGCTGGCGGACCGTAGAGCGCCTGATCCAGTTCTCGTTGATTGAGTTGAAAAACTAAAATCGAGTTTCCAAGGGTTGCGCTTGGCTCGCGTTTGCGAAGGTAAGTGCATAGTCGAGCAAACCGAAGGCATTGTAACGATTCGCCATTAATGACTGAGTCGTTCGCCGGCAGATCGAAGGAATGATTTGCCCTCGCTAGCGCAAGGCGGTAAGCGGATTCGTATTGATCGGTCCATTTTCCAGGGTAAAAGGAATAGACCTGCTGAAGAGTAGTTGCGCTGATACAGTAGGTACCCGGTTCGAGCGGCGATAATTTTTGCGTGGAAGAATCAAACGGGAGTGGCGTTGCCTCAATCCCATACCACCGCGGCAGGGCCGTACCAAAATAAGCAAGGTAAAGTCTGTTGGTAGCAGATGCATCGAAATGATAATCAAGCCAGCTTTTTAAAACCGGCAGATCCTGGCCCCAATCCAGGGAACTATCGACCAGATGCTTGTATCCATTCTTTGGGCCGTCAGCCACCTGGTTAAAATAGCTCAGATAATCCGGGCGCAGCAGCGACGATTCGATGATCTGCCAGCACATCATCGCGCCAGCAAAAATTGCGACCGCTTTACCTGATTGCGCCCGAAAGAAATACGTACACGCTCCGCAGGCTATAAAAATTGCGGGATAGATCGGCAACAAATGACGGTGACCAATATTGAGGTGGCTGGTTAAGGAAAAAGCCCCGTAGACCAAGACCAACGCCCAGATCGGGGAAAGTCGCCGCAGATCACGGCCGATGGCGGTGCGACTGCCGTTCCTGCAGAGGTTGCGCCAGCGCAGGAATCCGGCAAGGCCCGCCACGATCAACAAGAACAAGAGTGGGATCGGAGTTTTGTAGAGGAAGGCGCGTGGAAAAAACGAGTTGAAGCCGGTGTTACTCCATTCGCCATCGAGAAATGCTGGGCGAAACGGCATGTTCTTATTCACTGCGCGTTCGCTGGTGAAAACGAAACCGTAAAGGTAAGCCTCGGGAAGTAGTTTGTGGTCGCGCGCGAAGGCAACCATGTTTTCCATAGTGGTGTGATCGCTCAGGCAGTCCTGCCATCGCTCGTCCCAAACTTTGCGCACTGCAGCGTCTTGCGAGAACGGAGAAAAGCGAAACGCAAACGACGCCCAAATCGTCAGGAGGACAACTGCCAGCAATGCAGTGGTCAAACCGCTAGCCAGAATTAGCTTTCGCCAGAACCCGGCAATTTGTTGCTCATCAACGCGCGCCACGCGTATTGTCATCGGGTCAGATGAAAGAATCTGCACCGTTGCTAGAATGACGGCGACGAGCAGGATGGCTGGGGCCGACATCTTCGTTAGAAAGAGTCCCGACCAGCTCAGTGCCGTGATGACAAACGACCGCGTGTTTACAAAACGAAGTAATTGAAAGTAACTCCAGGCCGCAGCGGTGAAGAAGAACGCGGCGGTGACATCGGCAGTAACGAGCGCGGAGTGCCCGAGCAGGTTCGGGTCGAACACGGCGAGAAGTTCGGAAATTAGCCCGGCGATCGGCCCAAACAATCGATTCGAACAAATGAAGATAAGTAAACAAAGAGCCCCGCCCACCACTGCCGTCATGCTGCGGCCTTGCAGCATGACTCGATCAGAATCGTTGCCACTGTGATAAAGAAATCTTTCGCTTACTCGGCCAACATCGCCTTGGTTCCAGGCCAGATTCCCCGCAAACGCCGGGCGTGACCACAAAAGCGGAAGGGCCGCCCACCGCGCCAGCCAGTTACCGTTTTCCGGATCGAGGCGATAATCATTTTTCAACCAGTAGCTATAGCCGGCAGTCAGGTGGGTTGGTTCGTCGAAAGTTGGCGATTTCTCGATCGCGGCAGTAATTGCGAGGGCTGCATGCAACGCCGCGAGGAGAATCGCGATGAACGTGACGAATGCCCGTTTCGAGACGATTCTGTCAGCGACACGGCTGATATCCTGCCGATTCATCGCGAACGACGGGGTCCGGGCGAGGGTCAATTGCACTCCCTCCGACGAGCAGAAGCCGTGCTGGTTATTGCTTGTCCGCTTCCCTTAATGAGGGATGTTCGCGTTGTGAACCGGGTAGTCGGTCTCGAAACCGAATATGGTGCGCTTGTCCACGATGCCGAGCTTTCGACCGAAGCGTGGCCGGCGCGCGTTAAGAATTACATTTTCAGACAAGCGCGCGCGGGCGCTCTGGACTTGCATTATCGCGATTACGAAGAACCACCGGGCAACGGTGGGTTTCTGTTGAACGGTGGCCGCCTTTATCTCGATATGGGCCACATCGAGTACGCGTCGCCGGAATGCGTGCGTTTGCGCGACGCCGTTGTTTACGATTTTGCGGGTGACGCTTTGCTGTTGAACGCGCTGCGCGAAATGCAGGCATGCGATCACGTTTCCTTCATCAAGAATAACATCGATCATTACACCGGCGCGACCTTCGGTTGTCATGAGAATTATCTAATGCGCCGGGAAACTCAGTTCACGCCTCCGGTGTTGGGGACACTGCTGTGCTTTCTCGCGACCCGGCAGATTTATACCGGAGCGGGACGGATTGGTCAGGCGCATCCGCTCGCGTTTGATTTTGATCTACCGCCGAGCGCAACGCCGGTGCGATTCCAAATTAGCCAGCGAGCCGATCACATCGTGAACGACATCTACCAATGGGTGCAATTTAATCGCGCCATCATTAATGCGCGGGATGAACCACTGGCGGACTATCGCAAGTTCCGGCGGTTACATCTGTTAATTGGTGACTCGAACATGAGTCCTTTCGCTACCGCGTTGAAAGTGGGGACGACTGCCTGCATTTTAACTTTACTCGAAGAAGGCAAGTTCCCGCGCGGTTTGATTTTACAAGATGCGGTCGTGGCGACGCGAGGGGTTTCGCATCAACCTGATGGCCCATGGCCGGTGGAACTGGAAAATGGCGAAACTGCCGGGGCACTCGAAATCCAATGGCGCTTCCTCGAGGCCGCCGGAAAGTATTTGCAAGGGCGAGACGCGGAGATTGATTGGCTACTTGAGAGTTGGAGTTTTGTTCTAGATTCCTTTGCAACCAACCCAGACGCGCTTATCGGCGGTGTCGATTGGATTACAAAGCGATGGCTGTTGGAGAAGTTCGCGGAAGCGGAGTCCCTTTCCTGGGATGATCCGTGGTTACTCAGTCTCGATCTGGAATATCACAACATCGATCCATCGCGTGGCCTTTTCTTTCAGGTGAAAGCCGGCAAACGGATTACCGATTGGAACCAAAGTGTTCGGATCAAGAATGCCAGCTATCGACCACCGGCCAATTCGAGGGCGGCGGGTCGTTCGCAAGCTGTCGCCTGGTTCCGTGATTCGGAATTACCCTACGTCATCAACTGGGATTCGATTGCCTCGGGACCTCAGGACATCTTAGTCATGAGCGATCCTTTCAGCACCTATACCAGCGAGGTCAGTGCTTTTTTGCGGCGATAAAACGCGAGCTATTTCAGCCGCTGCAGCGCAGGGATACCGTAGTTTTCGCGCAAGGTCGGTTCGTCATTTTGCGCCTGCGCCACGTCCAATGGAATTACTTTTGGATCTTCCTCGGTTTCGATTCGATCGAAGCCATCGAGCGGCTGTTTCACCGCTTCGGCCAGGTCATCAAGGGAGTGAATGTCTTTCCCGTTCACTTTCGTTACCGTCAGGTATCCGAAGTCTTCATAACCGATCGTTCCGTTCACGGGAAGGACCTGGCTTAGCACGACGACGTGGCGGTGGCCTTCGGGAAATAATTCCCACTGAAAATGGTCGAGATAGACGAACCGTTGCGGCGCTTCCTTCAGCCAGTTCGGTCCCCATTCCCGCAGATATTGACGGGACAACTCCTGAAAAATCAATCCACCAAGAATGTAATATCTCGGCGCCTCATCCCGCGAGTAGGGTGAAATGATGTATTCGTCGGGCGCCCGATGCTCCATTGTGACATCGAGCTGCATCGGTTTACCCTGACGATGAATCTTCAGCGGCACCTTGTCGCCGGCGTAGGCGCGCGTGGTCAGGAGATTAGTAAACTCGAGCTTCTTATAAATCGGATCGTCGTAGTTGCCGTTCTGGTCGAGATCAAAGTTGCCAACAGCGGTTAGGATATCGCCTTCTTGCAGGCCGGCTTTTTCCACCGCGCTGCCGGGCTCGATCCCCCTAACGTAAACGCCACCGCCATTTCCCGTTTCGCCCGCGTATTTGCGCAGCTGCGGGTCGCGGGTTGGAAAATAATCGAATCCAACGGTTGGAAAGCCGCCGTACTTTGGCTGGCCTGCATCCTTGAGGAAATGCGCGATGATGGGAGCGGGAATTGCATCCATCAACTGTGAGCGCGGATCGTAGCGCAACAAGAGGCCAGCGAGCTTGTTGTTTTTTACCAGTGGCACGGTGTAACTATTGTCGCGATACTGAAGCGCAATGCTAAGCCGATAGGTGAGGAATTCGCCAACTTCGACAGGGTAACGCATGACCTGAACGGCGGTGACGAGCCCGTCGGTCACGACTAGAGCTCCGGTCTGTTCGAGTTGGAGAGCAGCAACTCGATCCCCCACCACCGTGTCGTTCGCGAGTTCCAGGGGAGCGAGACCATCGAGGAACTTTTTGTTCTGCGGTCGCAGGAGCGCCAGGTTGGCTTCGTAATCTACTACCTCAACCGAGGCCGCAATCTTTTCCCCGGATTCGGCGCGCTCCAACTCCACGTAATTTTGGTTAGCCACCAAGTCGGCGGTAACCAGAACGCGACCTTGAGAAAGAACAGCCCCTAACGCGCGTTTGGAAAATGGCGCGCGCTTTTGCCAGGGTCGAAAATAATCATATCCCTGGCCCGTGACATTGACACGCACGAGCGAGAGTTGCCGGGGTTGCACCGCCTGAGTTGTGGATTGTTTCTTTGCCCAAACGGTGGCGGTGCTTCCGAGCAGGATGACGGCAAAAAGAAAGGGCGGGATTTTGGTCCGCATTCTAGGAGTGTGGGGTTCCTGAGCTTGCCGTCGCCTTTGCCGCGACTGGCTGTTCCTCGAGGTTTTGCTCTGCGATCACGTTGTAGCGGGTGCGAATTCGTTCGCGCGCGCTTTCTACTTCCTTGCGGTCGAGAACCAGAGGAGGTCCCTGGCCGATCATCTTAATTACAAAACGATCCGGAGCCTCGGCGAACGCCTGTGCCAGATCATTCAGAGTTGCAATCTTCTTGCCGTTTACTTCATCGACAATGCTGGAGCGATAGGGACCGAGATAGGTATTAGTTGGATCCGGAAGAATATTTGTCAGCACAATTATATCTGGATGCTGAAGATAGAGTTGCTCGAGAATATAGTAGTCGAAATAATGACGAACACGTGGGTCGCTTATCTGATAGGCGTCCAGCAGGTCGAGTGACAAGGGCTGAAAAATTAAGCCGCCATAAACAACATAACGAGGGCGGGTATCGTAATGATGAGCCTGCATTTGATAGGGCCAGACCGTATCCAACTCAATCGTCAGGGTGAGCGGCTTCTTATCACGCAAGATCTCAAACTTCACTTTATCGCCTTTGAATTTGCGCTCGACTACTTCGGGCATCTCCACTCGCTCGCCTTCGAGTTCGACAAAGCCATCGCTGGCAATGGCGTGATCATCGATTGAAAGCAAAACATCGCCCTGTTTAAGCACCTTTCCCGCAGGACCAGCTTCAATCACGGTGTCGACGATCACTCCGCGGCCATCGTCCGGCAGTCCGAAATAGCGCCGCTGTGCCGGATTTTGCAGGTTGCCAGGGGTCAAGCCGAGATCGACATACTTATCGTAGTGTCCGTCCTTGATGTCGGTAAGGAAACGGCGAATTACTGGAGTCGGTATCATGTAGGCGACGCCTTGCGCGACATCGCCACTGTAACCTTGAAAGGCGACTCCAATTACCTTGCCATTTTGCATCACTGGCCCACCGCTATTCCCCGGATTGATCTGCGCGCTGATCTGAATAGCGAGATGCTGATCGATCGACGAATGGGTGTAGAGCTGGAAATCAATGCGCGAAACGATCCCGGTAGTGACCGACATGCGCTCGCCCCCAATCGGATAACCATAGGCCGAAACGGTCGATTCCAACTCAGGGATTCCCCCCAAACCCAGCGGAACCATGTTTTTGAAAAACTCTGGTGAATCGACCGTAATGAGGGCCAGATCGCAATCGTGGGCGACAAAGACAACGCGCGCAGGATACTTATTTGGGTCGCCATCGCGCTCGACCGTTAGGTAACGGGTGTTGCTGACAACGTGCGCATTGGTCATGATACGGAGACCCTCGATGACAAATCCGGCGCCCACACCGCGACCGATCGCGCCTGTGTTCCAGGGAGCGCGATAATCGGGCTCAACTTCGGTTGAAGTGATACGAACGAGACTCTTTTGAATTTTGCCGTTGGGTTGCTTCGGCGCCGCAACCACAATCGGCGCAACGGGCAGGGGAGTAGCGCTAGGTTTCATCGGCGGCACGCCTTCTTCCGGCGGTGGCAATGGCGGCGTGTTCTGCTGCGACGCTACCGGTGGCGTATCTTGCCGCTGCAAAGGCGGAGTATTTTGCTGCGCGAAAAGATCAGCGCTCGCAAAAACCAGCAGTGCGCAAACGAAAAGACGTTTCATTCCAAAGTCCGAGAAGATGAAACGACGCGATTGAAATGCAAATTGCGCATGCTGGAAGATAGACAACGGATTGTGGCACAGGTTCAAACCAATGGGGCGTCCGGGCATCTTGCCCGGTCACGGTAGATGCTGATCAACCCCGAAAGCATTCGGGGTTGGTCTCACAGCCTCGCCGCAGCGAGTCCGTCCTGTGGCGGACAAGATGGTCGTGCTACAAACCGGCGCGATCGAGGAGCGAAGCGAGCACTTTTTCGGCTTCGAAAAATTCACGCGCAATCTCGCGCGCCGCTCGCGAATGACGGCGATAATTTCCGTTAATTTCGTGCACCGCTTCGGCGATTTCAGGGAGCTTGCGAAAACCGAAGAGTCCACCTTGCTGGCCGTAGATCTTGGTGAAACCGGTCTCCTGCGTGATTACCGGACGTCCGGCGGCAAGATAGCAGGCGCTGCGATCGCTGAACCATCCGGCATTCAATCGAACGTATTGATCCTTGGCGACGGTGAACTCGGCTTTGGATCGGCAAATGTAATCGCGATAATCCCAGTAATTGACGCTCAGATCGTGTGGGGAGCGAAAGCGCCAACCGGCCTTCAAAAACTTTGTTCGCGTCTTCTCGTCCTTAATATCTGTGGCCAGCTCAAATGTTTCCCCGGCTACTTTCGGGGCATTAACGAAACGCATGAACTCACGCGATTTGCTCCATAGATATTTCTCTCCGCGCCAGATGATGTCTTTCAATCCGCTGGTCGACCAATTTGCCACCGAAGTGAAAACGGCGCCTGATGGCGGTGGCCGTCGTGTTTTCCAAAGATCGGTGACAACCGGTTGCCGTGTCGAGAGCCACTTCAATCCGTGAATTGGGACAGGAAATTCTTTCGTCCCGACGTTTTCGCCAAAAGTAAAGAGCGCGTGATGTCTCCGCAGATAATCGATTGTCGATTGGATACTTTGGTCGACCTTTATTTGTTCAACACCTGGATCGCTCTCGACATAAAGGATGCGATCGCTTGCCAGCAGATCGTCGTTGAATTCCTGCGCGCCACAGACATTCAAAATCGCATCGGCCGATCTATAATGCTGGCGAATTTCCCTTAGGGACAAACCTGCCGTGGGAAGTTCGGGTAAATAACGGGCGCAAAAAGCCCAGCGATCCTTAAAATCAAATTCACTGGCCAGGCGGGCCAGCAGTTTCGTGGCGTAACTAAAATCGTTGCTCGTGTCGAAAGTTTCGGCGTTGTAAGGAATGCGAGCGGAATCTTCGATGTAGTAAACATCGTGACCGAGTCGTTGGAGGCCGACAATGTAGTGCACATGCTGCCAGATCACGCCCGCGATCGGGCAGGAGCCCATGAAGCCCATGACGACGATGCGCTTGCGCTTCATTGCGAAGAAAACGCCCAACGCTGAGTCACGGGAATGTCTTTACGACGGCCGCGGGATTACCCGCGACGACGCAATTCGCCGGCACGCTTTTCGTCACCACCGCGCCAGCAGCAACGACGGAATTTTCGCCGATGGTGACACCCTTCAGGATGATCGCATTCATCCCGATCCAAACGTTATCGGAAATTTTCACCGGTCGCGTTTCAAGCTTGGGACGGGGTGGGCGATCTTTGTAAAATGGCGCAACCGCCTGAGCATCGATGAGTCGCTGCGCAGGCTCCAGCGGATGAAAATCGGAGTCGGCGATCCCGACGTTCCACGAGATCAAACAGTGCGATCCGATTTCAATTCGTTCGTCCGCCATGACGAGCGCGCCGTTGAGCAGGGTAAAATCGCCAACAACGGCCGAACCATTTACACCCAGGGCAAAGGAACAGCCTGCGTAAACCGAAACATGATCGCCCAAACGGAGTGCGTGCGGCTCTTTCGTTTTCATGAAGCGAAACACCTGCGCGGTTTCGCAATAAAACCCCTCGCCAAAATCGACATTCGGTGGGATCGGATGCGCCCACCAATCGCTTTCCACTCTGCGGTCCGCGCCGACGTTGCTCATGTGTTGAATTTCCCGGAAGCGTAGAGTTTTGCATAAACGCCGCCGCGCGCGACCAGCTCCGGCCCGCGGCCCTGCTCGACGACGCGTCCACCTTCGAGCACAACAATTTGATCGACGTTGTGAATGGTGGCGATGCGATGAGTAATGATGATGGTAGTGCGTCCGCGCATCAGATCTTTGATCGTTTCCATGATGGCCGATTCGGTGGTGGGGTCGAGCGCGGAAGTGGGTTCGTCGAGCAATAGAATCGGCGCGTTTTTCAAAAAGGCGCGCGCGATCCCAATGCGTTGGCGCTGACCGACGCTGAGGTGTCCGCCTCGTTCCCCGACCTCGCTCTCGTAGCCGTTCGGTAATTGCGAAATGAATTCGTCAGCCTGCGCGCGCCGCGCCGCTTCTCGGATTTCCTCGTCGGTCGCGTCTGGCCGGCCGTAGGCAATGTTCTCGCGCACGGTGGTAGAAAAGAGAACCGTGTCTTGCAGGACGATGGCGATCTGCTGGCGCAAAGATTTTTTTGTGATCTCGCGAATGTCGCGGCCATCGAGCGTGAGACGACCCGCGGTCGGATCGTAGAATCGCGGCACTAAACTGACGCAGCGTGCTTTTACCCGCACCCGTCCCGCCGACGAGCGCGATGATTTGGTTCGGCGCGATTTCTAGATTTACGTTACTAAGGATTTCACGACCTGAAGCGTAGCCAAAGCTCACCTTCCGAAACGAAATCGCGCCGTTTGTCTTTTCGATCGCGATGGCGTTCGGGGAATCGACGACGTCGTCGCGCGAGTCGAGAATTTCGAAACAACGCCGCGCCCCCGCTGTTGCGCCTTCCATTGCCCACGCTGTGTAGGTGAGCGATTCGAGCGGTTGATAAAGCATGACCAGGTAGGCGATGAAAACGAGAAGTACTCCGAGCGATAACGTTCCGGCCAGCACGTGTAATGATCCTACGTAATACATCGCGGCCGTTCCGATCACGATCAGGGTACTGATGATCAGCGCGCTCTTCACGGTCGTCATGGTGAGCCGGAGGTTGGCCTGCAAACTGCCGTGAGCTTGTTCATGAAATTGCGAGACCTCAAATTCTTCGCGGCCAAATGCGTGCACCATCCGAATGGAACTCAATCCCTCCTGCGTCTGCGTGAGCAATGCGCTTTCCTGTTCCTGAATGGTGGTCGATTGGGTGCGAATGCGTTTGGCAAAGAAATAGATCGTGCCGATCAGAAGCGGCACAATGGCCAGGGAGAGCAAGGTCAGTTGCCAGTCGAGCCGCAACATGACTGCAAACGTCCCGATTAAGGTGACGCCAGAACCGATAATGTTAGTGAAACCCTTGTTATAAATCGTCTGAATCGACTGTGAGTCATATGCGACGCGAAAGCTTGAATCAGTCGATCGGCGCGTATCGTGAAATTTGAGCGAGAGGCGCTGCAAATGAGCGTAAAGCTCGGTCCGTAACCGGAACAACGATTCGAGGCCGATCTTCACAAACATATAATTGCTGGCAAAGCTAAGGAGACTCCAAAGCAGTTGGATGATTACCATCGCGAGGCAGAGCAATCCGATGGCTTGGACGGAATCGAGCACCGGCGTCTTGATCGCGCCGCCGAAAGATGGGGGGATGGCGAACTGAAAAACCTTAAGACGGCCCGGTAGAATTTGATCGACGATGATTTTGAACGGCCACGGTTTAAGCAGATTCAATCCGATGGCGGCGAAAGAGAAGGCCAGTGCGATGAGCGAACGGCCAAGAAATCCGCGATAATATTTCAGGACGCGTCGGTAGATCATCGGAATTTTAGATTGCGGATTGCCGATAGCCGATAGAAAGAGACGCGATTCGCCATCGCAACTTCAATCTGAAATCGTAAATCGAAAATCGCCCAATGCATCATCTGCTCCAAATCTGGTTCGATTGGGTCCTGCATGGCGGCTATCTGGGCATCATTGTCCTAATGGCATTGGAAAGCTCGATCTTTCCGGTCCCGAGTGAAATCGTGATTCCGCCAGCCGCGTTTCTGGCAGGCCAGGGAAAACTGAATCTTTGGGGTGTGATTGCGGCGGGTACTTTTGGTTCATGGCTGGGCGCATCCGTTACTTATTGGGTATCACTCTGGCTTGGACGGATCCTGATCGTAAAGTGGGGCCGCTTTTTCGCGATCAGCGAATCAAAGCTGACGCGAGCGGAACATTGGCTGCGTCGTTACGAAGCCGGCGGGATTTTCTTCGCACGCCTGCTGCCTGTGATTCGGCATCTCATTTCCGTTCCAGCCGGAATCATCCGAATGAATTTCACCACCTTCAGCCTGATGACGATCGTGGGATCGGCGCTGTGGTGCGGCGTGTTGGCTTGGTTTGGTCAAACAGCGATCACGCCTGAGATGTTGCGCGATCCTGCAGGCCTGGCGACGGCACTTAAGGCAAAATCGCATGTAATAGCCGCCGCGGTCATCGTCCTATGTCTCCTTTATTTTCTCGTGCTGCGGCTGACGGCTCACCGAAACGGGACGCGTTCTTAAGGCTTCCGGAGAGGAGGCACACGAGAGCCAATCGGCTTCCAAGTGATGTCCCATCCGCGGGATGGCAACGCCGCGTTTTTGGGATGCTCGGGATATGTGTCTTTAATCCGGGATAATTCGGACGCCGGAGATTGCCGCATGGCCAAGTATCAACATGTAAAAAAAGAGAACATAAGTGTCAAGTTCTCGACCAGGAAAGGCTTACGTTACGCTGCCCACTGGGCGAATAACCGCGTAAAGTATTCCCAATGAACGTTGGCACTCAGTTTGCTGTCTCTGCTGGTGTCATGAAGAACAACTCTCAGATTTTGCGTCCCCGACAAAAGCTTTCCCTCGGTGATTTAATTCTCACCGTTAGTTCCTGCACCAAAAGCAGCCGCGAAACCGTTGCCACCGTGGCCGATTTGCTCGGCAGCGGTCAGGTACGAGTCGAAGATCACGGCCGGTTCTTGCGCGCCAAGGTCTGCTAAATTCGAAAAAGTAATTTTCAAACGCTCCGGTGGTTGTGCTGCCGGAGCGTTTACTTTTTGTAATAAACGCTTTCCGGCTTTTGGCAGCGCTTTTATGTTGCCGGGGTGATTGACCGTTATTCCCGACCGCAGATGCGCGCCATCTGGTCGGACGAACGCAAATTTCAGATCTGGCTGGAAATCGAAACCATCGCCAGCGAAGCGATGGCGCGGCTGGGTTTGATCCCGAAAGAAGATGCCGCGGTCATTCGCAAGAAAGGGAAGTTCGAGATCGATGAGATCGCCGAAATTGAAAAGCGGACGAATCACGACGTCATCGCTTTTCTCGAAAACGTCGCCTCCTACGTTGGCCCGGCCGCACGTTGGATCCATCAGGGGCTAACTTCGTCCGATATTCTCGATACCACTCTCGCGGTGCAGATGACTGAGTCGGCGCAAATTCTCGCCGACGATCTGGCGGCATTGCGAAAAACAATTGGCAAACAGGCGCGCCGCTACAAAAAAACTCCAATGATTGGGCGCAGTCACGGGATTCACGCCGAGCCGATCACCTTTGGAATAAAGCTGGCCCTGATGTTCGATGAATTCGGACGCGCGGAAGAGCGACTCGCGCAAACGCGCGAGCGCATTCGCGTTGGAAAACTCAGCGGCGCGGTCGGGACCCACGCGCATTTGGATCCACGGATCGAGCGCGAAGTTTGTCAGAAACTCGGACTGAGGGCGGCGACAATCTCGACCCAAATCGTCCAGCGCGATCGGCATGCTGAATTTTTGACGACACTGGCATTGATCGCGTCGTCGATCGACCGCTGGGCCACCGAATTCCGCCATCTCCAACGCACTGAAGTTTTGGAAGTGGAAGAATTTTTTGGCGAAGGCCAGAAAGGTAGCTCGGCCATGCCCCACAAACGCAATCCGATTACCGGTGAACGATTAAGCGGCCTCGCTCGAGTCCTGCGTGGGAACGCGCTGGCAGCCCTGGAAAACGTCGCCCTCTGGCACGAGCGCGACATCAGCCATTCCAGCGCCGAGCGCATTATCCTGCCGGATTCATGCACGTTGCTGGATTACATGCTGGTAAAATTGCGCGAGCTGGTGGGTGGATTGCGCGTTTATCCCGAAAACATGAAACGCAATCTGGAGATGACGAAGGGACTCTATTTCAGCCAGTCGATTTTGCTCGCGCTAACTCGTGCCGGACTTGCCCGCAAAACTGCCTACGAAGCGGTCCAACGCGCCGCGATGAAAACATGGCGGGGCAAAAAATCGTTTGCCGAGAACGTAAAAGCAGAGCCGAAAATTATGGCAAAGTTATCGGCAAAAGAGATTGATAAACTTTGCTCACTCGAGACGCATTTCCGGCACGTCGACGAAAAATTCAAGGCGCTCGGGTTGGACTGAGCGACACCGACGATTCGCAAAGGTTAAAATATTCACGACGATATTTCGCGATTTGTTGATTGAAAATCATTTGGACCATGGGGTTTCATCGCAGGCGTCAAAGCAACGGGCAAGGTGCCCGTTGGCCCCACAGCCAGGATGGCTGTGCTGCGATGGGTGGTTAAGCGATGGGTGTTAGGGTGAGCTCGTCGATTCGGCGCGATTGGTCGAGTTGCACCCTCGTCGCTTCGAAACTTGCGCCGCTCTGCGCAGGGGAGCTTTGCGAATTCAATGAAACGCGCACCGCGTTGCCTCGGCAACGCAGGACTAGTTGCCTGATTTCCAAATTCGGAGCCAACTCGACTGAAATTAGCTCGAGCGGCGCAAATAACTGCATCGTCATGCGTGAACCTGCAATTGACATAAGTTGTAGCCGCTCGCGCTCGTTTGCTGGAACGACTGTGACGCCATCAATCTCAAACGCGCTGCGTGTCTGGACTGGACGAAACGGCTGCGAAGTAGGAATCAGGCGGACAATAGAAATGCAACCGGTGGCATCGAGATCAATCGGGCCCAAATGAAAACCCGTTTTCAAAGGCAACGCCGCCGTGGCAGTGAGAGCAGGAATTTCAATCGCGACCGTTAACGAGGCAGGCCGCGCGCGAATCGCACCGATCTGAAAGGCAGCGTTAACTTGCATGGCGACGACATCGAGTGGCAGATCAAGCAACACTTCGTTCGGCCCAAGACGAGGCGCGACTGACTGAAGCTTTTGCGGCGGCGCTGTTCTTGGAATCGGAACAGGTGGTCGCGCGATGGGCCGCGGAGGGGCGATCTCCTGCGCACGCGCGTTAACGGCCGGCGTCGCAGAGACTGCGCCGATTTCGGTTCTCCTAACCGGAAGTGCCGGCGCGTCGCGCCTGGATTCAGTCGGCGGCGATTTTTCCTCCGGCTGAGGCACGATCGGTGTCTTCGATATGGCGAAGCCCGCGCCTTTGGCGCGCGCGATTTCTGTTTCGCTGGGGAAAGTCGGTTTTTCGCGCAATGGGCCTTTCTTCAATGTTTGCTGCACCAGCCCGACCAGCGCGTCGGATATGAAAGGTTTGGGAATTGCTGCCACCACGTTTGGCAACTTCCCCGCCACCGCCATCATTTCGTGCACGTGACCCGACATCATGATAATTGGCACGAGCGCAGTGCTGTCATTTCTTCCGATGCGACGACAAACTTCATCGCCTTTGATGTCGGGAAGGACGTAATCGACCAGAACCAGATCGGGTATAATGCGGGCGGCTTCTTTTACGCCCTGCAGACCGGTGAGCGCGGTGGTCATTTGCAGCGTCGGATCGGCAAGCGCAAGTGAGTCTTCCACAAAAATCAAAAGCATCTCGGTGTCGTCGATGATCAGGATCTTCGGACCTGTTTTGGTTGGTGCGACAGCCGGTTGGACTGGCACCTTCGGTTCCGCTGGGACAGGTCGGCCATGTTTCGGTTTCTTCGCTTCGCGCAACGCTTCGATCAGCGTTGCCGCCCAGGAATCGTGAATTGTTCGAGGCGCCGATTCCGAAGCGATATTCTCGATAAAATGCGGATTATTCCAGGTCAGCATTTCTACGAGCGCACGCTTTCCTTCAGCGTCGGTGGTGCGGGCGTGCGTGATCTGACTATTTCGCACGTGCAATTCACCAGTGCGGCCTTCGTCCGCCCGCACCTCGATCACAACATTGCGCGGAGAGGAGAGGGCCAGAAGAGCAACATCGTCGAGCGCGAGATCGCGCAATGTCCCACGAGAGATTCCTGTTTCCATCCAAGGGCCAAGAAGCGCTTGCACGGCAGCGCCGAATTCCACCAGCTCGAATGGTTTTTCGAGAAATTGCAACGCGCCATTAGCTCCCCGTTCCGCCGTGAGTTCAGGCGTAATCCCGGCCGCGATGAGCAAGACACGTGTCTCGGGCAAAACACCCCACATTTCGCCGAAGAATGCGATCGCGCCCGAATGTGGCGGATCGAAGTCGAGAATGATGAGTTCGGGTTTTTGTTCGAGGGCGGCCCGCCGCGCTTCCGCCAGGGATCGGACCGTATGAAAGCGATGATGCGGCGCGAATTTCGTTAGCGCCGACTGGATCGCGACAGAAAGCGCGTCGTATTCTTCGATCAGAAGAACGTTACGTTCCGGGGTTTTGACAGGCGATGAAGGCACAGGAGCTTGGGCGAGCGAGAACAGAGCGCATGTTAGACTTAGGGGCGCAAGTTGCGTGCCCGCTAGGATCTAAACGGCGCTGTCGACGCTCGACTTATTCGTAGCGCAAGGCCTCGATGGGGTCGAGTGCGGCTGCACGATAGGCGGGGTAAAACCCGAATCCGATCCCGATGGCGGAACAGACAATCAGCCCGGCGATTGCCCACCCATAGGGGAAGATCACATCCACTTTGAGCCAAAGCGCGAGCAAATCGCCCCCGACCACACCCAGAATAATGCCAAGAATTCCACCGGCCTCGGAAATGAAGACCGCCTCAGCGAGGAATTGCCGGAGGATATCGCCACTGCGTGCACCGATCGATTTGCGAACGCCAATCTCCTTCGTGCGTTCGGTCACGCTCACCAGCATGATGTTCATGATGCCAATACCGGCAGCTACCAAAGCGATAAAACTGATCACGAACGCGCCGATGCTGACCACGCCGGCAACATTGAGAAAAGCGCTTTTGAGCGAGTCGTTGGTGTAGATCTCGAAATCGTTTTCCTGATCTGCCTTTAGGCCGCGGGCGATCCGCATCGCGCTGATTCCTTTATCCAAAGTCCGGTTGTACAGCTCCGTAGAAAGCGGCTGCGTCGCGATGTTCACCGTCCGGTTGGCTGCGCCGTAATTCTCAAAAAACCGGGTGATCGGCATGAGAAAGAAATCGTCCTGGCTTTCCCCAAAGGAGGTGCCCTTTTCCGCGAGGACACCAACAACGCTATAAGTGTGCCCGCTCATGCGGATCACCTTGCCGATGGGCGACTCGTGGGGAAACAAACGCTTCTCGATGCCCTTGCCGATGACGGCGACGTTGCGGGCAAGGGCCACGTCTTCCTCGTTAAGGTTGCGGCCATAACCGAGGGTGAACGCATTGGCGGTAAGAAAACCTCGATTCGTTCCGACAACCGTGAGACTTGGCGGTGTCTTAACCCCGTTATAAACGGCCTGGCCTTTCAAGTCGCGTCCGAAGCACTTCAGGCAAATCTCCGACGCATTTCCCTGCATCAATTCGTAATAACGCTGCGCCTGCTGGTAGGAGATGTTGCGGCGGTTCTGGTATTTTTTCTTCACGTTGGCACCGCCGGCGTCGATGTTCACCGGGTATTTCGCGAACTGAAAGACATTCGATCCAAGAAAACTGATTCCGCTTTCGATTGAACTCTGCAACGCGCCGATTGCGGTCATGACCAGAATGATCGAGAACACGCCAATGGTGATGCCAATCATCGTTAGGGCCGCGCGCAATTTATTCGCCCCTAGCGAACTGAGCGCCATCGCTATGATGTCTTTAAATCGCATGACTCAGAATTGGAGTGGGGGAGTGATGGAGTATTGTTGCCAGCATTGCTGCACTACTCCAGGACTCCATTACTCCACTATTCATAGCGAAGGGCCGTAACCGGATCGAGCCTCGATGCCGTCCATGCGGGTGCGAACCCCGAGATCAATCCCGTCAACACCGACACAACCATGCTGATGGCCACCAATCCGGTTGAAAATTGAATGGGAAAGGATGGAAAGGCGACGCCGATCAGATAGCACATGGCAAAGGCAAAGCTCAGTCCAATTATTCCACCCAACAAACAGAGCGCAGTCGATTCGATCAGGAATTGAAGGAGAATGGTGCGCCGGCGCGCCCCGAGCGCTTTTCGCGTCCCGATTTCTTTCGTCCGCTCTTTCACGCTAACGAAAGTGATATTCATGATGCCGATGGCACCGACAAAAAGCGAAAGGCCGGTGATGAAAAGCCCTGCTATGGCGATGGAGTTCTTAATCGGATCAAGTGTGCTCTTTAACGCCTGCTGTTCGTTAATGCTGAAATCGTCGTTTTTCTCAGGAGGTAAGCCGCGGACCCGTCGCATTAAACCTTCCAGCTCATCTTTGGCCTCCGCTAGTTTTGTCTTGTCCTTCACTTTCACGAGAATGTCCGCCTCACTTTTAGCGGTGAAATATTTCTGAAACGCAGGCAGGGGCATCACCACAATGGAATCGAGACTGAACAGACCAAGGAACGAGCCTTGCCGTGCAATCACGCCGACTATTTTGAATGGTTGCCCGTTAATCAGAACCGATTTGTCGATCGGACTCGCTGACGGAAACAGCGCATCGGCCACATCATAGCCGACCACGCAAACGTTGGCGCCAGCGCGCGATTCCAAGTCGTTGAAAAAACGACCTTCTTTGAAATCAAACGTCGACGTAATAATGTAATCTGACACCGTCCCACGGACCAAAACGTTACCTACTTCGCTGTCCGCATATTTGACGCTGCGAATAACACTGGATGTCGGAATGGCGATCATCAGGTTGGAATTTGGTGTCATCGCGATCATGCGATTAAGTGCATCTGCGTATTCCGTTTTCATTTTTTTGCGATCGCGATAGTTCCACCAATCATCGACTTTCCGCCACGGCCATTGCCCTACGTAAAGAACGTCATCGCCGAAGATCGACATGCTTTTGTCGAAGCCGACCTGGATGCCACCAATCGCGGTCCCCATCAAGGTGACGGCAACGATGCCAATAATTACGCCAAGCGCAGTCAGGGTGGAGCGCGTCAAATTTGAGCGCATCTGCGATGCTGCAATTTTCCAGCTCTCGCTTAGCTCGTAGAGAAAACGTTTCATATCACGGACCACAGGGCTGGGCCTTGTGCGCCCAGCGGACATTCTGTTCGCTGATTCTGGGACATTTATTCAGCGGAGTGCAACTCCACTGGGCGCACAGACTGAAAGTCTGTGTTCCAATGCCGCCAACAGGCTGATGGCCCGCGCTCTCCGGAATCAGAATGCCGTCGCGATTAGTCATGGTCGATCCAGCGCGACGAGGTCGAGTTCCGGAATAAATCCGGCATGGTCGGTTTCGATTAAACCGTCTCGTAAATGCACGGTGCGCCGCGCATGCGTCGCGATGTCGCGCTCGTGCGTGACGAGGATGATGGTGTTCCCGCGTTGATACAAATTTTCAAACAGCGCCATAATTTCTTCGCCTGTTTTCGAATCCAGGTTTCCGGTCGGCTCATCCGCCAAAATGATGGAAGGCCTGTTGACAAGGGCGCGAGCGACCGCAACGCGCTGGCGTTGACCACCGGACAGTTCATTTGGTTTATGATTCATCCGATCGCCCAAGCCAACTTCGTGCAAGACATGGGCCGCCATTTCCTCGCGCGTGTCTGGATCGATCCCGGCGTAAATCAGCGGCAACTCGACATTGCGCAAGCTGGTCGAGCGCGGGAGGAGATTGAACGTTTGGAAAACAAAACCGATTTCGCGATTTCGAATCGCGGCCAGGTCGTCATCGTTCATTTCCGCGACGTTTTTCCCATTGAATTCATACCGCCCGGAAGTCGGGGTATCGAGACAACCAAGCATGTTCATGAGCGTCGACTTTCCGCTGCCGCTCGGGCCCATGATGGCGATGTATTCGTTCCTATGAATCTGCAATGACACTCCGCGCAACGCGCGCACGGTCTCTTCACCCATCACGTAATCCTTCGTGATGTTTTCAATGTCGATGACCAGTGGCCCAACTGGACGCGTGGAGTTTTGGCTCATCGAGTTCAGGTTTCAGGGTCCAGGTTTCGAAAGTTCGGACTGAACCCTGTTCTCTGAACCGTGAACACTATTTGGCTTCTTTATCGTAGGTAACTTTGGCGCCGTCCTTCAACTTCCGGCTGATCGCGCTGTAACTTCCCGAAATCACTTCGTCGCCCGGCTGAACCCCGCTCTTTATCTCCATGTAAGTGTCGTCCGCGATTCCTGTCGTCACTTTGATTGACTGCGCCTTGCTACCCTTTTTCAGAAACACAACTTTTGCCAATTTTTCGTGCTCCTCTTTCTGGGTCGCTTTTTCCTGGCGCTCATTCACGAGCTCAGCGCTGTTGTCGCCTTTATCGCGTTGCGCGATTTTTTCCTTTTTCTTTTCGATCTCCTCCGGACTCAAATTGCTGTCGGCGGTGCGGATCGTTACCGACTGCATCGGCACCGCCACCACGTCCTTTACCATGTCGGTCTCGATATCAGCCGTGCAACTCAGCCCTGGTCTCAACAGCACATCGTGATCGTCGATTCGAATCTTAACCTGGAAGTTTGTGACTTCTTCCTGCGTGCCCGCGCCCGTCGTCGTGCCGGTGTTGGCGATCTGGTAAACGGTACCGTGAAATTTACGATCGCCATAAGCGTCGACCTTCACACTCGCCTTGTCGCCGACTTTCACGTTCACGACATCGTTCTCGTTCACATCAACGCGCGCTTCCATATGGCCGAGATCGGCCACGCGCATCACTTCCGTGCCGGCGAACTGATTGGTGGCGACGATGCGCTCGCCAAGTTTGCTGTTTAAGATCGTTACCGTGCCATCGATTGGTGAATAGACCGTGGTTTTGGAAAGTTGATCCCGAGCCTGACTGGATCCGGCCTGTGCTCGTTCGATCTCATGGAGCGAGCTTTCGAAAGTATTTTTGGCCACATCGTAAGCAGCCTGCGCGGTGTTGTACTCCTGGATCGAAATCGTTTTCTTGCTGTACATGTCATCGGCACGTTTGAGGTCCTGCTCCGTCTTCATCATCGTCGCCTTTTGTTGAAGATTCGTCGCTTTGGCCGAGCTGATCGCCGCCTCCTGTTGCTCAAGCAAGGCTTTGTAGGAATCCGGTCTGACCTTGACCAGCAGGTCATCCTTATTCACGTGCGCGCCATCAATCACCGGTAGCTCGATGATTTCGCCCGCCACTTCCGGCGAAATTTTGACTTCCGTTTCCGGTTGAACTTTACCGGTCGCCGAAACCAGCTGCAGGATCGTTCGCTTCGCCGCCTTTTCCGTTGTCACTGGAATCGGTTTCTCGCGCTTACTTGCGATGACCGCGCCGACGATCCAAAGCAAAATCAACGCGCCAATTCCGATCAGGATGTAGCGTCGCCGCCGTGATTTCCGGCGACGCGGTGCGGCGACGGCGGGTGCAGGCGCTACTGCGTCGGTTTTCGCGGCGGGCGGGCTGGTTATCTGCTGGTGCATTGCGGGCTGCAATAGACTCTCCTTAGACATTTAGAGGTTAAATCGTTCAGACGACGCACAGGCTTTAGATGCGGTTGCTAATGATTACAGATTCAGCAATTCGCTGCAACCGCACGCTCCTTAACTCGCTCGATCGCCCATTGGGCGTGCTCCGCAATTAGTGGCTCCGCGTCGGCCGCTGCCCGTTCCAAAGCTGGCAAATCATCGATCGTTCCGACGTTCCCCAACGCCACGCAAACGTTTCGCAATAACCCGCGCCGTTTCGTTCGTTTGATAGGCGAGTTGCGAAAAAGCCGGCGAAATTTGTTGTCATCAAGACTTAGATAATCGCGCAAGTTCATCGCTGCGACCTCTGGCCGCATAGCGAATGCCGTTTCGCGCGAGACTTTGGCAAAACGGTTCCAGGGACAGGCATCCAGGCAATCGTCGCAACCGTAGATGCGATCGCCGATCAGCGGCCTCAATTCAGTCGGAATCGGACCCTTTAATTCGATGGTCAGATAGGAAATGCAGCGTCGCGCATCCATTTGGTGCGGCGCAGTAAGCGCGCCGGTCGGGCAGGCATCGATGCAACGCGTGCAACATCCGCAATAATTTTTTTTCGCCGTGTCCGGCGCAAACTCCAGCGTCGTCAAAATTTCAGCGAGAAAGAACCAGGTCCCTAATTCGCGGTTCAATAACATCGTGCTTTTGCCATGCCAGCCGATGCCGGCAGCCGCCGCGTGATCGCGCTCCAGCATCGGCCCGGTGTCCACATAACACTTTTGTCTGCCGTCGCGCTGGCGCAGAAATTGATCGATCACGGCCAATTTCCTTTCGATCAGTTTATGATAGTCATCGCCCCGGGCATAACGCGCAATTCGCCCTGTTGCTGTAGTGACACCGGTTCCGGCTGCAATCTTTTTGGTGGCAACGCCCGCAGGCGACACGTCTGCCTCTACAGGGTGGGTTTTGTGCGCGCCCTGAAAATAATTGAGCGCGAGAACGATCACCGTTTTCGCGTCCGGCAATATCTCGCGCGGGTCGCATCGCCGCTCCGAGTTGCGCGCCAGGTAATTCATTTCACCGGCATCCCCACGATCGAGCCAATCTCGAAACTCCGCGGCGTGCCCCGGCATTTCAGCCCGCGCGAAACGGCAAAGATCGAATCCAAGCTCTCGCGCCAGCGCGACAACTTGGGCACGCGTGTCAGCCGATCCGCTCTCCGCATTCATAGCTTTTCCTGGATACTGAAGTTAACATTTGAGTGTCGCATATGCGACACCCAGATGTTAACTCGACGGAGGGAAAGATTTCGGAAATGCTGGGCGATTGCATCGGGTAACTGTTAGAGCAGGGCGATAATTTCGTCCGTCACTGCCGCGATGCTGCTGCGTGAGGCGTTGATGCGATGATCCGCCGCCGTCTGATAGCGCGGTAGTCGTTCCCGCAGCAACTCGCCAAATCGCGCTCGCGGGTCGGGTGTTTGGAGCAGGGGACGGGTACTGTGACGTGAAGCACGCTGCCACAGAATTTCTTCATCGGCATCGAGCCAAATGATGCGGCCCATTCCGCGCAAAATCCGTACATTCTCTTCGCGCAAAATAATTCCTCCTCCGGTGACGACAATACCCGACAGTCCGCGTTGCAGAGTTTTGAGCAACGCAGTTTCGGCATCGCGAAATGCCGGCTCGCCATGGCGCGCGAAAATATCCGGAATGGAAATGCCGAACTGCTCGCGAATCCTTTCGTCGGTATCATGGCGAGGCCAGCCCGTGCGTCGCGACAACTCACGTCCAACCGCAGATTTTCCCGCCCCCATGAAGCCGATCAGGGCAATGGCATTGTCGCCTGCGTTCATCTCGGCACGATAATCGCAAAGCACATTGGCGACATCGCAAAACGCGTTGCGGCAATCGCAACATCGTTAAGATTGACCCATGCCGAAAACGCCACCGCTCGTCGCCGTAATCATGGGCAGTTCCTCGGATTGGGAAACGATGTCCGCTTGCGTGAAAACGCTCGACCAGCTTGGGATTGCAAACCAGGCGCACGTTCTGTCCGCGCATCGCACTCCCGACGCTACCGCCAAGTTTGCGCGGGAGGCGGCTGATCGCGGCATTCGTGTGATGATTGCAGCGGCTGGGGGCGCGGCCCATCTCGCCGGGGTCATCTCGGCCTATACTTGGTTGCCGGTGCTCGGGGTTCCGATTCAGTCGTCGGCCTTGCACGGTTTGGACTCGCTCCTTTCGATTGCGCAAATGCCGGGAGGCATTCCCGTTGGCACACTCGCCATTGGCTCCGCGGGCGCGAAGAATGCGGCGCTCTTGGCCGCAGCTATTCTCGCACTTTCCGACAAGAAGATTCGCCAAAATCTTCAGGCGTTTCGCAAAAAGCAGACTGAAGCGGTGCTCGCCGCGAAACTGCCGAAGTGAAGACGGAAATCGTTTCCGCGCATGAATGCGCGAAAGCGATCCGGCTTTTGCGGGACGGAGAAGTAGTCGCGCTCCCGACCGAAACGGTTTACGGACTGGCGGCCGACGCGCTCAATCCGGATGCGGTCACCAAAATTTTCGAGGCAAAAGAACGGCCGCGCTTCGACCCGCTCATTGTGCATCTGCCGAGTGGGGAGGCGCTGGACGAAATCGCGATCGTTGAATCGCAAGTCGCGCATAAGTTAATGGAGGAATTCTGGCCCGGGCCGTTGACGATCATTTTTCTAAAACGCGAAATTGTTCCGGACATCGTCACCGCAGGATTAGAAACGGTGGCGGTGCGGATGAGCGCCCATCCGGTTTTCCGCGAAGTAGTCAGGAAACTGAATCGGCCGCTGGCCGCGCCGAGCGCAAACCGGTTCGGGCACATCAGCCCAACATCGGCGCAACATGTGTGCGATGAGTTGAGCGGCCGTATTCCGCTGATTGTGGACGGAGGGGCGACGGAACACGGAATCGAATCGACCATTGTTCAAGTTGAAAATGGGATGATCGAGGTATTGCGGCGCGGGCCGATCACAGATCAGATGCTTCGTCCATTTGGTGAAGTCCGCGAGCAAACCTCATCGGCCACTATCAGCGCGCCCGGGCAATTGCCGACACATTACGCGCCGCGCACGAAATTGATCGTAGTTGATGATCTAAAGAATTTCTCGCCGCCAGCCGAGAAACGAGTCGGTGCGCTTTGCTTTTCTTCTGTAGCCGCGGTCGCTGGCCGCGGCGCAGCAAGTTATCACGGTTCGACATCGAAGCCGCGGCCAGGAACCGCGGCTACAAAAGCGCCTGCTGATTTCGCAACGATGCGTTACTTGAGTAAACGAGGCGATTTACGCGAAGCCGCGGCGAATTTCTTTCGCACGTTGCGCGAACTGGACGCGGAAAATCTCGATCTAATTGTGGCCGAACGTGTGCCGGAGGAGGGGATTGGCGCCGCAATTAACGATCGATTGCGACGCGCGGCGACGAATTAGCCGTCATCCCGAGCGTAGTCGAGCGATCCCGTTTCGACACCTTAAAGGCAACTTCCCCGGGATCCCTCGACTTCGCTCGGGATGACCAATTGTGGTGGCCGCACCCTGCTATTAGCCCTGATGCGCCAATGCAGCCTGGATAAACCCTTTGAACAACGGGTGCGGCTTGTTTGGTTTGCTTTGAAATTCGGGGTGATATTGGCAAGCCAAAAAATAGGGGTGATTTCGCAACTCGACCAACTCGGCGAGCGAGCCATCGGGCGAAGTGCCGGAAATTTCGAAGCCTTTCTCGCGCATTTGGTCACGATATTTCATATTAAACTCATAACGATGCCGATGGCGCTCCAACACTTCGTCGCTCCCATAGATCTTCTCCGCGAGACTGCCGTGTTGAATTTTTGTCGGCCAGGTCCCGAGCCGCATACTGGCGCCTTTGTTCCGGACCTCGCGTTGTTCTTCGAGCAAACAGATCACCGGGTCAGATGAGGTTTGATCGAACTCGCTGCTGTTAGCATTGGCGATTCCGCAAACGTTGCGTGCGAATTCAATTGTCGCCACCTGCATGCCGAGGCAAAGGCCGAGATAAGGCAGCTTATTTTCCCGGGCGAAACGCGCGGCTTTGATTTTTCCTTCCACCCCGCGGTCGCCAAACCCGCCGGGAATGAGTACGCCGGCTACATCTTTGAGCTGGCCATCCACTCCGTCCTCGATCCGCTCCGCGTCGATCAATTTTAAATCGATCCCGCAATCCTGGCTGGCGGCGGCATGAGTTAACGATTCGTAGATTGATTTATAGGCGTCCTGTAAATCGATGTATTTGCCCACGACCGCGATCTTGACCCGTTTTTTGGGCGAGACCACGCGCTCGACAAACTTGCGCCAGTTACTCAGATCGGGCTCGGGCGTTTGCAGACCGAGCAATTTGCACACGAGTGCGTCCAATCCTTCAGCATGAAACATCAGCGGCGCCTCGTAAATGGTGTGGGTAACATCGCGCACTTCGATCACAGCTTCGGGTGCGACGTTGCAAAACATCGAAAGCTTCTGCCGCAACTCCGCGTCCAGCGCGTGCTCGGTCCGGCACATCATGACCTGCGGTTGCAGACCGATCTCGCGCAACTTTGCGATGCTTTGCTGGGTCGGTTTAGTCTTTAATTCCCGCGCCGCCTTAATATAAGGAACGAGGGTGACATGAATGTTCGCGACATTCTGCGGGCCGACTTCGAGAATAAATTGCCGGATTGCTTCCAAAAATGGCAGGCCTTCAATGTCGCCGGTAGTTCCTCCCACTTCCGTAATCACGACATCGTATTTTGATTCATCGGAAAGCTCACGGATCCGTGCTTTGATCTCATCAGTGACGTGCGGAATGACCTGCACCGTTTTTCCCAGATAATCGCCGCGTCGCTCGCGATTGATAACGGACTCGTAAACCTGACCACTGGTCAGATTATTGTGCCGCGAAAGCACACAATTAGTGAACCGCTCGTAGTGCCCGAGATCGAGATCCGTCTCCGCGCCGTCGTTCAACACATAAACTTCGCCGTGTTGAAACGGGCTCATTGTTCCCGGATCAACATTGAGATAGGGATCGAACTTTTGAAAAACAACGCGCAGCCCGCGTAATTCAAGCAAGGTGCCGAGCGCAGCCGCGGCCAGACCTTTGCCAAGCGAACTTACGACACCACCAGTGACAAAAATATATTTCATCGGTGGGCCCTCGATTTTTGCAACCGCCGTCCTGCGGAAGATGTTGGGCGTTTGCGCAGCGAGCCGGCTACGGCTTCAGCATCTGCCGGCGTATCGACGCCGGGCGAACCATGTTTAGTGACGAGCACATGAACCCTTACACCATTCTCCAAGGCGCGCAATTGCTCGAGCGATTCCGTCTGCTCCAATGGTGTTGGTTTCCATTTCACGAATTGCAAAAGCATCTCGCGGCGGAAGCCGTAGATGCCTTGATGACGGAGAAACAAGGAGGGAGCGCTGCCCTTTGTCGATGGAATCGGCGCGCGAGAGAAATAGAGGGCGTTGCCAGTGCGATCGATCACGACTTTTACCTGATGCCGTGATAGCGCATCATGAGGATTTTCGAATGGATGCGCTGCAGTGACGATCGCGATCTGTCGACTCTGCTGCAGCGTTGAAACAAGTCGATTAAGTAATTGGGGATCAACCAGCGGCTCATCTCCCTGCACATTGATGATGAGCGAAAAATCTTTCGCGCGCTTCGCAACCTCGGCGATCCGATCCGTTCCGCTCTGATGTTTCGGGGACGTTAACGCCACTTCCGCGCCCCAGGCAAAGGCCGCTTCGGCAATGCGCATGTCGTCAGTTGCGATAATTGTGCCCTCGATTTTTCGCGCACGCCGGCAACGTTCCCAGACATGCCAAAGTAGGGGTTTGCCCGCAATTTGGTGCAGCGGCTTTCCGGGAAAGCGGGTGGAGCCCCAGCGCGCCGGAATGATCACGACGTTCTTGCTCATTTGTCATCCCGAGCCGCGAAGACTACGCCAGTCCGGCTCGGACCGAGGGACCTCGCGAGTCCTGCGTTAGTTACACAAGTCACCTTGGGTAATCCAGCAGGTGGGGGTCCCTCGCTTGCGCTCGGGATGACCGCGGCGTGGGCGTCGCATGTTCTTCCATCACGCCGGTGCAAACTTCGTCAGAATAATCTCGGTCGCTTCCGCGAAATCCTGCGCGATCCAGTCGGCCGAACTGTCGGCGGTGTTCGTTTCAAAGCCGGTGCGGACGCGAATCGCTTTGATTCCAGCGTTGTGCCCGCAATGCACGTCAATTTCTTTGTCCCCAACCATAATGGAACGGCTGAGATCGACCGCGTGTTCGCGCGCGCCTTGCAAGATCATTCCGGGGGCGGGTTTGCGGCATTTCGAATCCGAACCGGGGACGTCGGGACAAACGTAGGTTGCATCGATCAGTGGCTCGCCTAATTGCCGGAGCACTTCGGCGTGGACGCGCTCGTATTGTTCCCATGTAAAATAACCGCGGCCGATCCCGCTTTGATTCGTCACCATGATCAATTTGAACGCTCGCGCTTTTAATTTTCGCAGCGAAGTCGGCAACGAAAGGGAATACATGCACGTCCTTGGGATCGGAGCAGTAATTGACATCGTGCATGATGGTGCCGTCGCGATCGAAGAAAACAGCCCGCGTTTTTTCGTCAGCCATTTTCGAAATTCTTTCGCAATTCTTCCGGCGAAACCGTTGCCGTCCCCAGTTTGCCGACAACAACCGCGCTGGCGTTATTGGCAATGTCCGCCGCCTCTAACGCAGTTGCGCCGCTGCACAGCGCGAGCGTGAACAAAGCAATCGCGGTATCGCCCGCGCCCGAAACATCAAAGACCTGCTGCGCTTTGGTCGGCACGTGATGAGGCTTCTGCCCGCGTTGGAAAAGCATCATACCTTCTTCACCGAGAGTGATGAGGACCAATTCCGCCTGCCATTTTTGCAGCAGGGTGGCACCGACTTCCTTCAAAACCTTATCGTCCTCGTCTGACTCCGGCAGTGGAATCCCGGCAGCGTGAAACGCTTCGCTACGATTCGGTTTTACTACCGACAAGCCCTGCCAGGGAAGATTGTTGCGAGGGTTCGGATCAGCTGCGATCACTTTCTTGCTTTCTCGGGCCGAAGCCACGATTTCCGAGACGAGTTTTTCGGCGAGAAACCCTTTGCCGTAATCTTCGAAAATAATGCCGTCGATTTCCGGCAACATTTTTTTCACGCTCGCAACCACCAACCCGATCTGCTTTTCATCCGGCGCCAGGATTTTTTCGCGATCAACCCGAACGACTTGCTGCTGTCGGGCAATAATCCTGGTTTTGACGATGGTAGGAAAATCCGGCGAGATCGAGCAGGCGGAGGTATCGATTTTTTGGTCGGCCAACAACTGCCGAAGCTGTTCTCCGCCCCGGTCCCGCCCAATCATTCCAACGACGCCGACATGCGCGGTAAACTCGCGCAGATTGCGGGCGACATTGGCGGCGCCGCCGGGATAAAACGATTCGCCGGAAACCTCCACCACCGGCACGGGTGCCTCGGGAGAAATGCGACCCACCTTGCCCCAAACGAACTCGTCGAGCATCAAATCGCCAATGACGAGCAGGCGTTGTTTGCTGGCGCGGTCGAGGATTTGCTGGAGTCGTTCTGAATTCACAAATCGGAGGGCTGATGCCGCCGCACGATAGGGTTGACGCGATTAAGGGACGGCAAGAAGCGGAGTTGAGCAAAAGTTACTTCCATTTAGAGTTGCATTAATCCTGAATACCGGGTCGAAATCAACAGTCGAAGCAGCCAATGATTTCAGCACTTAAAATTAACAAGTGGGCGGGGTTTACAATCGCGGTGATAGCGCTCAGCGCGCAGGCCGCGCCAGCGCCCCAGCATATTGACGTAAAGCAGTACAAGAAAGTGGAAGATGTCGTGGTCCCGTTGCCGAATGAAGTTTTCGCCGCGCTCAACAAACTGGGCCCGGTAAACTGGAAAGAGTTCGTTCGGACAGAAAAAGGGGTCAATTTTAGCGAACGCCCGCGGACCGCGCTGCTTCTCGGTAATGTGATCGCCGATGGATTTATCGCAGTGCAGGCGCAGGACGCGCCTGCAGTAAAAGAGATCGGGCAACGTGTGCTTTCGTTGGCCAAGGGAATTGGAGTGGGCGCTTCGATTACACCACATGCGAAGGCGATCACCGAAGCGGCCGACAAACGCAAATGGGATAGCGTCCGCCAGGAGCTGGATCGCACGCAAAGCAGCGTCCAGGGCGCGATGAACGAGCTGCAGGATCAAAAGCTCTCGCAGTTGGTCAGCCTTGGCGGTTGGCTGCGCGGCACCCAAATCCTCAGCGCGGTGGCAAGCAAGCATTTCACTCAGGAAGGCGCAGAGCTTTTGCATCAACCGGACCTCCTCAGGTATTTCGGGGATCGATTAAACTCCATGCCGGAATACAGCGTGCCCGTGGTTGAAAGTATCAAACGCTCGTTGGTGGAAGTGCGACCGCTAATTGATACCGGCAATAGACCGATTTCGCCGGACGCGGTGAGGAAGATTAACGAAATCACGACGCGCCTCGACGGCGAGATCGTGACACGTCAGTGATGAATCCGCATCGCCAGGTCATATTCATTCTGGTGGTCGTCCCACTTATCCTGAGCGCGACCGCGATCGCTTCGGTCGACGATGCCCAATCTTTCGCGCTGCAGGCGGCCGAGCCTTACGTCAAGGAAGGGTTTCAAGTGCGGGAAGATTATTGGGGCGGGGACCTTGGCGCCGGCGAAAAGAAGGCGGTGCGCCAGCAGCTGTTCAAAGGCAACGAATATTGGTTTTGGCTGGGTACAGAAGTGCGCCGGGCAAAGGTTTCGGTGCATATTTACGACAAGGAAGGAAAATTGATCGAGCAACCCGATAGCTGGCAAAAAGGGCCTTATGCCGCTGCCCATGTCGTTCCTACCTCCACCGATAGCTATTTTATCATCGTCGCGATCGAAGAGTCCCCCGAGGAACGCACCCATTGGGCGCTGGTTTACGGATTTCGGTAAAAGTCTTATCCTTATTCGGTATTCTTTACTTCCCCTCTAACCCAATAAACAAAAATCGGATGACGGCACTCCCGATCCGCTGTGCTTGCCGGCTTTTCAACAAAGCTGAAGAGGATCAAAACGAGGAAAGTTAATCAGTGACCGAGACCCGTACTTTGGAGTTTGAAAATGCACGCGCGTTACAGTCGCTCTACGCCAATGATATCAAGCTCCTGAAAAATCTGGAAGATTCCCTGGGTGTGCGAGTGACGACACGTGAAGGATGGGTGAAAATGGAGGGTGAGCCGGAGAAATTAGATCGCGCTCAGCGCGTCTTCGATCAGCTGGAGGCAGCGCGCAAACGCGGCGTCGATATTCAGAAACATGAATTCAATTACGCCCTTAATTCCGTGAATGAAGAACGGAGCGATAATTTATCGGATGCCATTTCCGCGCGGATCGTGACGTCGTCGCGCAAGGCACCGGTCATAGCGCGCACGGTTGGCCAGAAAAATTATGTCGAAGCGATTGAAAAACACGATGTTGTCTTCGCCATTGGGCCAGCCGGAACTGGCAAAACTTATCTCGCCGTGGCGATGGCGGTGGCAGCGTTAAAGAAGGAACAGGTGTCGAGGATCATATTGGCTCGTCCAGCGGTGGAAGCCGGTGAGGCCCTCGGATTTCTCCCCGGGGATTTGCAGGAAAAAATCACGCCTTATTTGCGCCCGCTCTATGATGCTTTGCATGACATGATGGAGGCGGAGGAATTGGAGCGCGCACTTTCCCGCGAAGTCATTGAAGTGGCGCCGCTCGCCTATATGCGAGGTCGCACCCTGAACAATGCGTTTGTCATTCTTGATGAGGCGCAAAATGCTACCACCGAGCAAATGTTCATGTTGCTCACACGCATCGGCATGAATTCCAAGTGCGTCGTCACCGGGGACGTCACCCAAATCGATCTTCCTGCGAATAAACGCTCCGGCCTGGTCGAGGCCTTGCAAGCCCTCAAGGCCGTGCCCGGCATCGCCATGAGTTATTTTACCGACCGGGATGTCGTGCGTCACCCCCTGGTCCGTGCCATTATTAATGCCTACCAGCAGCATCGGACGCCCTCCGGGCGCAAGTAATGATCGATTTTTTCAAACGTAGCGAACTGGTCCGCCGCGGCCTGGCTTCGGGAAAATTGCGCCGCCGTCGCGCCCGCAACGGATTGTTGCGCGGGCTGGAATATTCCTGGGGCATGAAGGGCGTCCTTTTCGCCGCCTTCATTGCTGGCCTGGCTGTGCTCATCTTTAGCGGCAACCAGCCCGAGCCAACGAAGAATTTTGTCATTGCGCTGCTCTTTTTCCTGATTGCGCTGATGATGCTTTGGGTCAATCAGCCGCGTACTTTTTCGCAAAACTCGCGCATTCTTCTCGTCTTCGGGGTGATGCTGGTCCAGTTGGCGCTCACAAAATTTATCTACGTCCTTTGCAGCAGCGGTGTCCTTCGCTTGCAGACCGACATGGCGGAACTGCTCACCCCTTTTGCCCTTGCCCCGCTCTTGCTGAGCGTCCTGCTCGGCCGGAATCACGGCCTCTATGCCGCCGTTTTTGTCAGTCTTTGGAGCAGCGTTCTTTTTGGGAAAATTGACGCGCCTTTGCTCGTTACCGGAATGATCAGCGGATTCACCGCTGTCTATCTGACGCTGCAAGTACGTCGTCGTAGCAAACTGGTTCGCGCCGGGCTTGGCGTCGGGGTGGCGATTTGGATTTTGTCCCTCACCTTCGGTTTTATCGGCCCGATCAATCTCTTTCCGCCCACCGCAAATGATTGGCCGATGATCGGATTGCAAAGCGCCTTTGCCATCGGCAACGGGATTGTTACCGCCACGATCGTCGGCGGCGTTATTCCGATGTTCGAACCGTTGTTCCAAATCACCACCGATATTTCGTGGCTGGAAGCGTCGGATCTGAACCACCCGCTTTTGCGCCGCATGACCATCGAAGCGCCGGGCACCTATCATCACAGTTTGGTGGTCGCAAACCTGGCCGAAGCTGCGGCGGAAGCGATCGGCGCTAACGCCACTCTCTGCCGCGTCTGTGCTTATTTCCACGATGTCGGGAAACTGGTGAAGCCCGACTATTTCACCGAAAACATGAGCTTCGAGCGCAACCCGCACGAGGATTTGGCCCCGACAATGAGTGCGTTGATCATTATCGCGCACGTGAAGGAAGGGGTTGATCTCGCGCTCAAACACAAACTGAACCAGCGCATCATCGATATCATTCAGGAACATCACGGAACTTCGCTGGTCTACTATTTTTACAAACGCGCCCAGCAAATGCATGAGGACGCGCGCGCCGGCGGCAAAATCATGAAAATGCGCCAGGACGACATTCCGGAAGTGCGAGAGGAAAGTTTCCGCTACAGCGGCCCGAAGCCGCAGACGAAAGAAAGCGCAATTGTCAGTCTGGCTGATGCGGTGGAAAGCGCTTCACGTAGCCTGGAAAAGCCGACGCCAGCGAAGATCGAACAACTTGTTAACGACATCATCGACCAACGTATCAGCGATCATCAACTCGACGAATGTGATCTCACTTTGCGCGACGTGCGCGTGATTGCGGAGCGTTTCCGATTCACGCTTATGACGATGCTGCACAGCCGCATCGCCTATCCCAAGCAGGAAACGAAATCGTCCACCCCGCGCGATGATTCCGTCCGGCCCGATGTAATGGTGACAACCCGCAAGCCGGAGACGGCGCCGCCGGTCTCCGCCGCGTGAGCGCGGCTCAGGTGGATCGTGCGCTCCGTCGCGCGATGCTGATCAACGTGCGGCCTCGCCGCCTAAATTCTAACATTAAGTCGCCGTAAGAAGGGACCGTTCGATGGGTGACGCGCTGCAGCGGCTGCGAGATTGGAACGCAGAAATCGCGATTGTTCTCGGGTCGGGACTGAACGCGGTCGTTCACGATCCGGTCGAATCAATCGCCTACTCTGAGTTTTCTGAGCTCCCGAAACCGCGCGTTGCCGGACACGCCGGAAAATTTTCGCTTTGCGAAATCTCGGAAACGCGCGTGATTTTTGCGCAAGGCCGCGTTCATTTGTACGAAGGCTATTCGGCGGGCCAGGTTACCGCGAATGTGCGAAAGCTCGCGCATGCCGGAATCAAGAAGCTTATTGTCACAAACGCCGCCGGGGCTTTGAATCAAAAATTCAAGCCGGGCGATTGGATGATGATCAACGATCATTTGAATCTCACCGGAACTTCGCCCCTAATCGGTTGCCCGAAATTTCTCGACCTGAGCAACGCTTATTCACCGCGATTGCAGAAACATTTTGGCGATGCCGCGCACAAGGTCGGTGTGTTTTTGTATCAAGGCGTCTACGCCGCCGTCATTGGTCCGCAATACGAAACCGCGGCTGAGGTCCGAATGCTGCAAAATCTCGGCGCTGATGCGGTCGGGATGTCTACTGTGCTCGAAGTAATCCAGGCGCGCGCGGTTGAAATGGAAGTCGCGGGATTTTCCTGCATCGCAAATTTGGCCACTGGGCTCTCGTCGACAGTGCTAAGCCACGCCGAGGTGTTGGAGACTACCCACAAGGCAGCAAAGGATTTTTCCCGCATTCTCGGGGAAGCGTTGCCGAACCTGTGATCGGCGCTTGCAGGACACGCGCTTTCGCGTCCCAAATCTTTCGGCGTCGACAGCGTGGCGCCCCCCAAAAAAGATCCGCGATGCCTTGATAAGCTTCGTCCGCCAGAGCGACTGACGAGGGACGCGCTTCCGCGCGTCCCCGGACATGCCGAAGCATGTCCCTCCATTCTTATTAGGGTCGAATTTCGATCGGCGTCCCATCGGCCACTGACGCCCAAATCTCGTCGATCTCTGAATCAGTCAGGGCAATGCAGCCTGCAGTCCAGTCGCGCAAGCGATGAGCTGGTCCCAATCCGCTGAAGCCGTTCGGTAAACCGTGAATCATGATATCGCCACCCGGGGCCACACCCGCCTCTGCCGCTCGCCCGGTGTCTGCCGCGTCCGGATAAGAAATGTGAAGGGCGCGATGAAAAGCGCTGTCGGACTTGTGAAAATCAATTTTGTAATTTCCTTCCGGTGTCCGCCCATCGCCTTCACGTTGCTTCGGCCCAACGGGAGAGAAACCGAGCGCAACCCGATATTCTTTCAATTTTCGCCCAGAAGAAAATAGCGTTAATCGACGCGCACTTTTCTCGACCAGAATCTTGTCGGCAGTCCTAGGCGTTATCGCGGCCGGTTTCTGGCGCGCCTCATATAAAGAAATCGCCGTCGTCGCAATTAATGCTCCAGCCAACGCAACCGAAAGAAAACGCCGCAAGTTCGAACTATTGATTCAGATCGGGCCGTTTGGCGCGCGGCTCGCGGTCCTTGGCCGTCGCAGTCGACGGTCGAGTAACGAATGGTCCACCTTCCATCGGTGCGGCAGAGGTAAACGCGACATCGGGCATCTCACTGGGCAAACCCTCGAGCGGAAAATCTTTTCGCAGAGGAAAAAATGGATAGCCGTCCCACATTAGAATACGACGCAGATCAGGATGATTGTTGAAGCGAATGCCCATCATGTCGTAGATTTCGCGCTCATGCCAATCGGCCGTCGACCAAAGGTCCGATACTGTATCCACCGCGCAGGCTTCTTCGCTGACCGCGAGTTTTAAACGCAAATGAACCGCGAGGGTCATTGAGTAAAGCTCGTAAACCACCTCGAATCGCGGTTCGTCACCGAAATTATCGATGCTGGAAATATCGATTAAGTAATCAAATGAAAGTTCGTTTCGACAGAACTTTGCCACTTGGTGCAAATCTTCGGGCTGAATGCTGAAGGTTGTCTCCTCACGAAATTCGATCCTGCTCTGAATTTTCGCGCCGAGGAGACGACTGAGCGAATCAAGCAATTCGTCTCCGGTCATATCCTACGCTTGATCGCAATCTTATTTCGATTCTTCATCGAGGAGGAATAGGAATAAAGATTCATCCGAGCGAACTCGGGGACGGGGTGCCTCCTGTGACGCCACCGCGGATGGAGGGCCTCGGCGGAGTTCGCTCCTCAATTTCGGGCATAAGCTCGTGGATAAGCTTTGGCTTCTGATTCAAAAATGATGATTCGCCCTCAATTTTTTTCTGCAAGCGAATCAATCCTTCCAGAAGTGCTTCCGGGCGAGGGGGGCACCCCGAGACATAAACGTCTACCGGGATAAGTTGATCGATGCCCTGCAGCACCGCATAACTGCGATACATTCCGCCACTCGACGCGCACGCGCCCATCGCGATACACCATTTCGGTTCAGGCATTTGCTCCCAAATACGTTTCACGGCCAGTGCCATTTTGTAAGTAACGGTGCCGGCCACGATCATGACATCGCATTGCCGCGGCGAGAATCGCATCACTTCGGAACCGAAACGCGCGATATCGAACCGCGAAGCCGCGGTTGCCATCAGTTCAATGGCGCAACAGGCCAGACCCATCGGCATGGGCCAGAGCGAGTTCTTGCGCATCCAATTCATAGCAGCGTCGAGCTGCGTGAAGATGACGTTACCCTCAATTTTTGAATCGTAGGCGGCGATTTGTGGCACAGCCCAACACTAACTTGAGTGGGTAGGCATGCAAGATAATGACCCAACTCAGGGTAAAACCTTCCCCTTGCCGTCCTTAGCGGCACAAAGGACCGGGAAACGCACAAAATCTGCTACATCGGTGGAGCTCCACGTCCTTTGCAATTAGATCTTTCGATTGTATAGAACGCCTCCGCAAAAACTTTGACGATGACGACTCGCACCCATCTCGACCGGTTGGAAAACCAGAGCGTGTTTATTTTTCGGGAAGCTTATCACGCCTTCAAAAACATCGCGATGCCGTGGTCGATGGGCAAAGATTCAAACGTATTAATCTGGTTAGCGTCCAAAGCTTTTTTCGGCCGGGTGCCGTTTCCGGTTTTACACATCGATACCACTTATGAGTTTCCGGAGATGCTCGAGTTCCGGGAATGGGCAACCGCGCATTACAAATTGAATCTGATCGTAAAGATCAACGAAGAAGCGCGCGGACGCGGCGTTGGCTACGAAACGCACGATCCGGTGACGGTCACGCATGAGTTGAAAACGGTCGCGCTTCAGCAGGCGATGGCGCAATACAAATGGGACGCGCTCATCACCGGCATCCGGCGCGACGAAGATCCGACCCGGGCTAAAGAGCGTTATTTCTCGCGGCGCAATGCGCAATTTGAATGGGACTACAAGGATCAGCCGCCGGAATTCTGGGGACAATTCGCCACCACCGCGGCGAACGGCGAACACGTTCGCGTGCAACCGCTGTTGGATTGGACCGAGGTTGATATTTGGCGCTACATCCAGCGCGAAAATATTCCGATTCCGAAAATGTATTTTGCCAGAAACGGCCAGCGCTATCGCTCGCTCGGCTGCCGTCCAATTACCAAACCGATCACGAGCAACGCAGATACCATTGAGGCCGTCATCGCTGAATTAGAAACCACCCGCACGAGTGAGCGCGCCGGCCGCGCCCAGGACCACCATGAGCGCAACGCGATGCAGAAGCTGCGGGCGAAGGGGTTTCTCTAGTCGCCAACGCCGCGGGCGCACAAATCAGAAAAATGAGCAAACGACAATCGAGCACCGTGCATGGCACTTCCGACGTCAAGCATCCAGCATCCCCTGGCGAGGCGACCCTGCGTGTCGTCTTCGTTGGTCACGTCGACCATGGCAAGTCCACCCTCATCGGTCGCATCCTGAGCGACACTAATTCGCTGCCGGAAGGGAAACTTGAGCAGGTGCAACGCGCCTGCGCCGCGGAAAACATGGAGTTCGAGTTTGCCTTTCTTCTCGATGCCTTGCTCGAAGAACAAGAGCAAAACATCACCATCGACACGACACAGATTCCGTTCAAAACGGCGAAGCGGAATTACATGATTATCGATGCTCCCGGTCACAAGGAGTTTTTAAAAAACATGATAACAGGTGCTTCGAGCGCCGATGCGGCCGTGCTCGTAATCGCCGCTAATGAAGGCGTGCAGGAGCAATCGAAACGGCACGCTTATTTGCTCAGCTTGCTCGGAGTGCGGCAATTCTGCGTCGTCATCAATAAAATGGACCTGGCGGACTATTCCGAGGCCCGCTTCCTCGAGATCGAAAAGAAGTATCGCGTATTTTTGAAGACGCTGAACTTAGAAACTGACGTTTTCATTCCAGCCTCGGCCCGATTCGGCGAGAACATCACTACCCGCAGTACGAAAATGAAGTGGCATCACGGGCCGACTCTAGCCGAAGCACTCGATGCGATGACGCCAATGGCCCCCCCAACCGATCTGCCGCTGCGTCTTTGCGTGCAGGATGTTTACAAGTTCGACGATCGCAGAATCATTGCCGGCCGCATCGAAACGGGAATGCTTCAAGTTGGCGACGAATTAGTTTTTTCACCCGCTAACAAAACGTCGATTGTCCAGTCGATCGAACATTGGCCGCCCGTTACCGCGGCCGAAACGTCGCCTCCCGCGAACAACGGAATAGCGATCGCCGGCGACTCGATTGGAATTACGTTGCGCGAACAAATTTTTGTCGAACGCGGGTACGTCGCCTCGCACTCAAAAGATGCGCCCATCGAAACGAACCGTTTTCATGCCGACCTTTTCTGGATCGCGCGTCAGCCGGCGCGTCTATCGCATCTTTATACTGCTCGCCTCGCAACCCAGGAAGTGAAATGCCAGATCGTGTCCCTCGATGAGGTGATGGATTCCTCCTCGCTGGAACGCAAGCCGACCAAGGCCGATCAGCTCGCGCGCAATGAGGTTGGCCGTTTAACCATTCAAACGCGTGCGCCGATCGTGCTCGATAACCACGATCGTCTTCCGCCACTCGGTCGCTTTGTTCTGGTGGATGACGGGATGATTTGCGGCGGCGGGATCATTTTCGACGGCGTTTACACCGATCGCGGCGCGATCAAGAGCAAGAATATTTTCTGGAGCGAAGGAAAAATTACCGCGCAAGCGCGCGGTGCACAACATGGACATCGTGGAGCTGTCGTCTGGCTAACCGGACTTTCCGGCTCTGGTAAATCCACCATCGCGCAAGCGCTCGAGCGAGAACTTTTCATCCGGGCAATGCATCCCTATGTGCTCGACGGTGACAACATCCGGCATGGCTTGAATTCCAACCTCGGATTTGCGCCGGAAGACCGCGTTGAAAACATTCGGCGCGTGAGCGAGGTCGCAAAGTTGATGGCGGACGCCGGCAATGTCGTCATCACCGCCTTCATCTCTCCTTATCGCGCGGATCGGCAGCGGGCCCGCTCGATTGCGATGGAAGGCAATGCCGAATTTATCGAAGTCTTCGTCGATGCACCACTGGAGGTCTGCGAGGAGCGCGATCCGAAAAATCTTTATAAGAAAGCGCGGGCAGGGGAGATTCGAGAGTTCACCGGCATCGATGCACCTTATGAATCACCCGTCGATCCCGAAATTGTGGTGCAAACAAATCAGCAAAGCGTGGAAGAGTCAGTCGCGAGTATTCTGGAGCGGCTGTTGCCGCGGTTGAAATAGAACAACCGCCAGTCCGGCTCGGGCTTTTGCTCGCGTTTCGCCGAGTATATCGGCATCTTCTCATCTCATGCGAACCTATCTGAGGATTTTTAATCCGTTAATTGCTCTCCTTATTTTCATCCTCTGCTCATTCGCGGCCGTGAAAGAGGACAAGAATAAACCGATTGTTCCCAGCAACATTATCGCTGGCGGAATACCGACCTACTTTTTCGCCAAGGGAATGTTTTGTGGTGTCGCTCTTCTCTTGCTCGGCAAGATCTTGGAGAACCAGCTCGGTAACAAACCCTAAAAAAAGGTAAGCGACGAAGACGGAGTTAACATTTGGATATGCGACACTCGAATGTTAACTCACACCGAACTGAAGAGTTGATCGGCTGAATCCGCCTTCGCTTAACCTACGGCCTGCAAGTCCAGGTCAGGCACGAGCTTTATCCGTCCTGATTCGATAACTTCGCGAACGGTGCGACCAAGCTCGGCCGCTTCGTACGGTTTGGTGATCACGCCACGAAATCCAAAATCCTGATAGTGGCTCATAGTGGCATCCATCGCGTAACCACTGGAAACAATCGCGTTCACTGAAGGATCGATTTCGAGTAAAAGTTTAAGCGCATCTCTTCCGCCCATCCCGCCGGGAAGAGTGAGATCGAGGATGACGCAATCAAATCGCTCACCGGCCTGAAGTTTTTGTCGATAAAGCTCAACACCCTCCAGCGCGGTTGCGGCCGGGCAAACTTTATAGCCAAGATGAGTGAGGGTGAATTCCACCAGCGTGCGAATGGCTTCTTCGTCATCGACGATTAGGACACGGCCCGTTCCGGAGAGTTCTTTCACCCCGGCATACCCTGTCTCCTCTGGTACAGCGACGTGAGCCGCGGCGGGCAGGTAAAGGGTGAAAGTGGAACCCTTATTCACCTCGGATTCGACGGTGACAAGACCCTTGTGATGTTTGACGATGGAATAAGCGGTCGCTAGACCAAGGCCATTTCCTTTTGGTTTGGTTGTAAAATAAGGATCGAAAATTCGCTTCAGATTTTGCTCGGGAATGCCGACGCCTTCGTCTCTGATCGTGATCTTAACAAATTCGCCGGATGGCAAATCCGGAACCGTTGTCTTCTTCCCAGAGCCATGGCGGAAATTTTCGCAGGTAACGTGAAGTGTTCCGCCAGTCGGCATTGCCTGCTCTGCGTTAACCACCAGATTGGCGATGACCTGACTGATTTGACCGGAATCAATTTCCGACGGCCAAAGATTCTCTTCCAAGTCGCATTCGCTACGGCTTTGCGATCCGCGCAGGCAGAAACTAACCGTGTCCTGGACCAGCCGGGTGAGCGAGGCCGTCTTTTTGATCGGCGCGCCGCCGCGTGCAAAAGTAAGCAACTGCTGGGCAAGATCCCGTGCCCGCATGGAAGCATTTTTCGCGTCCGCTAATCGCGTCGTCAGCTCGTCTGTTGCCGGGATGAGGAGCGATGCGAGAGAGATGTTTCCCATGATTGCGGTTAGGAGATTGTTGAAATCGTGGGCGATGCCGCCGGCGAGTAATCCAAGTTGCTTGTGTTCGCGCTCGATGATATCGCGGAAAACAAGGACCACGCCGGCGACTTCGTTTCTGCGATCGCGAATGGGGGAGACGACCTGCTCGATCAAGTGCTCGGTTCCATCTCGGGAGACAAGCGTGGCGTTGCTCGGTAATTTGAGCAGCAGAGAATAGGCTTCATTGCGATAAGTACTGCGTTGCCCGCGCGTCTGCGCCGCCAGATCAATCGAAATTTTAAAGACGGATTTCAGCGGGTGACCCTTGGCTTCCTCGGCGGTCCAGCCGGTGAGCGCCTCGGCGGCCTGGTTGATCATGATAATCTTGCCTTGGACATCTGTGGTGATAACGCCATCACCGATGGAGCGCAGCGTGACCGCAAGATTTTCCTTTTCCGCTGCAATCTCACGCTCAAAACGTTTGCGCTCGGTGACATCGCGGATCATTGCGACGTAAAGGGTGGACTGATCGACCATCATTTTAGCTAACGAGATTTCGATCGGGAAGGTGACATGCCTGCGGGTGCGCCCCACGGCGAGCACGGTGGTGCCGGTCCGTTTCGTGAACTCTTCCCAGTCGACCAGCTGCAAATCAGCCTCGGTGTTGTAAGCTTGCGGAACCAGAGTGAGGAAGGCTTGGTTGAGCATCTCGTGCTTGCTGCAACCGAACAATTTTTCCGCTGCTGGATTCATCAGCGTAATCGTTCCGGCACGATCGACAATGATCATTCCGTCGAGAATGTTTTCGATGATGGCGCGAATCCGAATCTCGGCCGCACCCAGCTTCGACAAGTTCCGGCGAACCAGGGCGAGGCTGTAGGTGTTCGATGAAATCAGCAGCGCCACCACCAGCACCAGCGTCAGGAGACCAATCGTGCTCCAAATCCGATGTCGTACCGCGACGCTCGAACCGGCGTCGTAACTGGCAAGCTCGTTCCTTTGAAATTCGGCAATCGTGCGTTGGATTTGATTGATCAACTGTTCGCTCTGGTCGTTGCTAATCATCGCGCTGATATCGCGGCCTTGCTGCTTGGCGTTGATTTCCGGTTGTGCGGAGAAGCTTATCCAGCGCTCAAGATTGGATCGAATATCGCTCAGGAGCTGCGTCCGCTGCGGCGCGTCTCCTGCCAAAATGGTGAGATAAGCATGGTAGCGGTAGAAATTTTCAACCGACCGGCGATAGGCGTCGAGAAAGCCGTTGTCATTGGTGAGGAGGAACCCGCGCTTTTCCTTATTCATTTCGATGACGGCACGCTCGAGCTTTGGCAGAGAATCAAGGATTTGAGTCGATTGCGTTGCCATCTCCTGTTCGCCCGCACGCTGACTTAAAAGGATTTGTTCTTCGTCTTTCAATGACTGCAAAATCCAACGCGCTTGATCGAGCGAAGCGTTGCTCAATGTCAGCGCAGAAGATGTGTCGGAAGCCGCACTCGGCGCGCTCTGGCCCAAGAAGGCAGGTTGGGCCACCTGGTCCGCCCATCGCAGTACGATGTCCTGAGCTTTGATAACGCGTTTGCGCTGAACAGGGTTGTCCAACAAACGACCGTTAAGGTCTTCCAGGCGCTTCTTCATCGCATTTCGTCGCTCTTGGAATGGCGCAAAATACTGGCTGCGATGCGTCAGCAAAAATCCGCGATAATAATCTTCCAACTCCGCGATGTCGTTTTCGATCAAGCTGCTCAGACGCGTCAACTGGACCGAGCGCGCGCCAATCTCATCCCGGCGGTGATTGCGGAGCGCGACAAATACAAACAAGCTCCCGAGGAAAATGATGACCAGAATGGAGGCCGTCGTGCCGGAAAGAACCAAATGTGCCGAGCTTAGTATTTTGGCCAGGCTTCGGCGCAGAATGCCCGGAATGCCCGGAGCCAGCACCGGCACGTTTTCGACAGACGAGTCCCTATCAGAGGGGGGCATCGTGAATTACGAAGCATTTAGTCTGCCAATCGGAAACCCCTCAGGAAGGCGTTTATCCCTGATTTACAGAGGTTTAGTGGCGAACCCGGACTAGGTAAAGCCCCGCTGCCGGAGCAACAAAACGAGCCGATGTCCGCGAAGGCCGCTCCAGGCGCAATTCTACTGATTGCAGACTCTCTTTTCCAAGGGCACACCGCACCATCCCGCCCACCATCATTCGCACCATCTTGTAGAGAAATCCGTCGGCAGAGAATTCGATCTCGATTAGATCGCGTCGACCAGTGGCCCGAACGTATTCCACCGTGCGCATGGTACTTCGTTCCTCTTTTCTGCGATTTGCGGCAAAGGCGGCGAAATCATGTCGGCCTGTAAATAGTTTGGCCGCTCGCCCCAGCAACTCCCGATCAAGTGGGGAGGGGACATGCCACGCCCTGCCAATCTCCAGCGGCGGCAGGACCGCCCCGTTTACGATTCGGTAACGGTAAACTTTGCCCTTCGCCGAAAATCGAGCGTGAAAGCTTTGCCCGACAAATCCCGCCCGCAAAATCCGAATCGCTGGCGGCAGCACGCCGTTTAACGCTTTCAGCCAGCGTTCGGCTGGGAATTGCCCCGCTGGAACATCTACATGTGCGCACTGCCCGAGCGCGTGCACCCCGGAGTCGGTGCGTCCCGAGCCGGTCACCGCCAAGCGTGTCCCGCACACTCTCTCAAATGCAGCTTCCAGGTGGTCCTGAACGGTGTTGCCGTGCTTTTGGCTTTGCCAGCCAGCGAAATCTCGCCCGTCGTAACTGATAACCAACTTGAGCCGGCGCGATTCACGCATTTAGCCGGTCGAGGTAACCTTGCAGGATGATTTGTGCCGCGACCTGGTCTCGAATGCCACGCGTTTCGCGCGTTTTTTTCCCCGCCTCCCGCAAGGCCCTTTCCGCCGCGACGGTGGAGAGCCGTTCATCCCAGGTCACGACTTCGCATGAAACAAGCGGTCGCAATTTTTCTATGAAATGTTGTGTATTTTCCGCCGCAAGACCGAGCGCACCATTCATTTGTCGCGGCAATCCGACGACCACGCAATCCACGTTCCGTTCCGCCACGATCTTCTGAATCCGCCGCGCCACCGTCTCTGCCGAACTGCTCTCGATCGTCTCCAATGGGTGCGCCAGCATGCGCAATTCATCAGAGAGCGCGACGCCAGTGCGCGCTTTTCCCAGATCGAGACCCAGAATCTGCTTCACTGCAATGCCTCCGGTAATTTCGCGACCAGATTCTTGATTTTCTCAGCGTGATGCCGATGGCAAACCAGCACCGCATCGCGTGTCCTAACGACAATTAGATTGTTTACGCCGAGAAGAGCGACGTTATTACCGGCATCGTCAAAGACAATGTTATCGCCGGCCTCGAGCGTAGTGAGACCACAGTTGGCCGCATTGCCCCGGGCGTCTTTCGGAAAATACCGCGCCACCGCCGGCCAACCGCCCACATCGTCCCAATCGAATTTCGCTTCCAGCACAAGCACACGATCGGCGTGTTCCATCACGGCGTAATCGAAAGACGTTCGCGGAAGTGTCGAGAATTTTTCGCCCCAGTTTTTCTCGAAAGCCCCGGGGCCGCTCATCATCGCAATAAATCGCCCAAATTCCGGAGCGTGCCGGTTAAACTCGGTCAGAATCGTCGGCACGGTCCAGACGAACATGCCGGCATTCCAGCGAAAATTTCCTTTGCGAATAAAGGATTCGGCCAGGTCGACATTCGGTTTCTCGCGGAAACGCACGACCCGGAAAAGACCTGGTTTGCCTGAAATGGGCTCGCCCATTTCAATATAGCCAAAACCCGGATCGGCCGAGGCGGGTCGAATCCCAATCGTGATCAGTGCGCTCTTTTCCTTCGCCGCTTCGACCGCATCGCGAATGATCTTTTGAAATGCCGCGGTCTCTTTAATGACATGATCCGCCGGCAGAACGACCATCGCCGCAGTGTGATTGCGCGCGGCGACCCAGGCTATCCCGAGCGCGACGGCTGCGGCAGTGTCGCGTTTTGTCGGTTCGGCAATGATATTGCACGCCGGAAAATTCCTGAGCGATTCACGCACGCCCTTTTCCTGGTCGACGTTCGTTAGAACAAGGATGCGAGCAGGAGGGATCAAACCGTTCAAGCGCTCCACCGTCTCCTCCAGCAGCGAATGCCTCGAAACCAGGCGCAGCAATTGCTTTGGTAAAGCGCGCCGGCTCAGCGGCCAGAACCTCTCGCCACTGCCGCCGGCGAGAATTAATGCATAGATTTCCATGTCAGCAGTGAAGTTCGTCGGTCGTTTTTTACACGCTTGCAACAATTTCCCATTTATTTTTCGCTCCCGCGACGTATAGGAATACGCGAATGGCGCTAACGATATCCATCCCGAAACCTCCCAGCGATCTGCCGGTCGATCCGCTCCTTGCCCTCACTCGTACTGCACTCGGCCTCGGCGTCGGTTTGCTGGTGGCGGATCGGATCAAACGCCCCGCCCGCCAGGCCACCGCCATTGCGCTGATGTCCGTGGGTACACTCGCGGCCATTCCATTTCTGCTAAAACTAGCCGCAGGCTGTCTTAATCGGGCCGATTCCGAGCGGGGCAGTCGCAGGCGCTTAAGCAGCATCCGCGGCGACTCCGGTTATCATTCCGATTCGGACGCGTACTAGACGCCACGCCACAGTTTGTGGTAGGGCGAACCCGCCGCCTGTGCTTGAAGTAACGCACACGCCGGATTAAGCGTCCATCGCATGTCGTCACGAACTGCCAGGGCCGAAACGCTGCGCGATCGCTGCGACAAAATTCGCGCGGAAGAAGAACAGTTGCGCGAAGGCGGTGGCAAAGCCGGCCAGGAACGCCAGCACAAGCTCGGGCGGCTGGTCGCGCGCGAACGCATCGCACGCTTGCTCGATCGCGATGCAAAATTTTTCGAGATCGGACTTTGGGCTGCCTACAAAATGTACGAGCAGTGGGGACGCGTCCCGGCCGCCGGTGCCGTCGCCGGTATCGGCAACGTCGCCAATGTGCCGTGCATGATCGTCGCCAATGACGCCACCGTAAAAGCCGGCGCGTTCTTCCCGCAGACGGTGAAGAAATTAATTCGCGCGCAACGGATCGCATTCGAAAACAATCTGCCACTGATTTACCTGGTCGATTCTGCCGGCGTATTTCTGCCAATGCAGGATGAAATTTTTCCAGATGAGGACGACTTCGGGCGCATCTTTCGAAATAATTCGGTCATTTCCGCGGCTGGGATTCCGCAGTTCGCTGCCATCATGGGCAATTGCGTCGCCGGCGGCGCCTATTTGCCGGTGTTGTGCGACAAGATTTTGATGACCGAGGGCAGCGGGCTTTATCTGGCCGGCCCTTCCCTGGTCAAGGCTGCCATCGGACAAATCGTGGATCAGGAAGAGCTTGGCGGCGCGAAAATGCATTCCGAGATCAGCGGCACGGTCGATTTTTACGAAAAGAATGATGAAGACTGCCTGGAAAAACTACGCTCGTTGGTGGCGTTACTGCCCGAAGCTAACGAGAAATATGTAATGCCGCGCGGCAAGGATGCCGCGAAACTGGGTGATACCATATACGATTTAATCGGCCTCGATAGTCACAAGAACTATGATGCGCGCGATTTACTTGCCTCCATTATCGACGCCGATTCTCTCGATGAGTACAAAGCTGATTATGGCAAGACCCTGGTCACAGCTTATGCGCGAGTCGGCGGTCGCGCGGTCGGTATTGTTGCAAGCCAGCGTTTGCAAGTGCGCACTAAGACCGAGGGGATCCAAATGGGCGGCGTCATTTATTCGGACAGCGCCGACAAAGCCGCGCGCTTCGTGATGGATTGCAATCAGACCGGACTGCCGATCCTTTTTTTCCAGGATGTGACTGGATTCATGGTGGGAAAAGCTGCGGAGCAAAGTGGAATCATCCGTAGCGGCGCGAAGTTGGTGAATGCGGTCAGTAATTCCATCGTGCCGAAAATTACGATCGTGGTCGGTGGCTCGTTTGGCGCCGGAAATTACGCGCTCTGCGGCAAGGCTTACGATCCGCGTTTTATCCTGGCGTGGCCAAATGCACGCTACGCCGTGATGGGTGCAGCCCAGGCCAGCGATACCGTTTTTTCTATTCTCGCCCGCGCGAAAGAACGTGGAGATAAAAAAGCCGCGCCTGGGGAGCTCGAAGAATTGCGCGCCAAAGTAAAGGCAAGTTACGAAGAGCAAACCGACATTCGTTATGGCGCCGCGCGTGGCTGGATCGATGCCATCATCCAACCTCATGAGACGCGCGACGTCCTCATGGGCCTTCTTCGGTACGTCAGCCGACCGCCCGCGAAAGGGCGCTTCCACACCGGCGTGATCCAGGTTTAATTGCGGTCATCCCTAGCCGCGCAGACGGCGCGGGACCTCGCAAGTCGCGATTGGTCACAACAAGCTATCTTGCGTAATCAAATAGCTGTTGTGCGGTCCCTCACTTCCTTCGGAATGACAGCGTCTAGAAAAACTCCCCGCTGATCGCAGAATTCATCCCCGCGACTTTGGAAAGATCCATCGGCAAATCCAGCCCGCGCTCTTGCAACGCACCGAAGACCTCTTCCGTCGGCACATTCCCGACCAGCTTATCTTGCGCGAAGGGACAGCCACCTAGCCCACCAATGGCGGAATCGAAACGCCGGCATCCGGCGTCATAAGCGGCAAGCACTTTCGCTCGCGCTCCCGCAGGGGTGCTGTGAAGATGAACGCCCACCTCGAATTCTTCGCAGTCGTGTAAAACCGCGCTCAGCACACGATGAATCAGGTCTGGTTCAGCTGCTCCTATCGTGTCCGCGAGTGAAAGGGAATTGACTCCCATGCCAGTGATCGCTCGTACCGCTTCCGCGACTTTCTCTTCGCTCCAAATATCGCCATAAGGATTACCGAACGCCATCGAAATGTAAGCAACGACTCCGATGCCGGCCTCATCCGCGCAATCCCTGATCCTTTCCAGCACCGCCGCATTTTCCGCCAGCGATTGATTTTGATTTCTGCGCAGAAAGGTCTTCGAAATGGAATAAGGATAGCCTAGTGTGCTCACCGCCCCGGTCGCGATCGCACGTTCTGCGCCCTTTTCGTTAACAACAATCCCGATAATCTCCACTCCCTCCAGGGGCCCGAGTTGCTTGACCACGGCTTCGCTATCCGCCATTTGCGGGACAACTTTCGGCGAGACGAAGCTTACTGCATCGATATGACGAAAGCCCGCATCGACGAGGCGGCGGAGGTATTCTACCTTCTGCAACGTCGGGATCTGGCGCTTGAGCCCTTGCCACGCGTCGCGCGGACACTCGATTATTTTAACGGCGTCCATCATGGAAAATTACTGACAGAATAACTCAGAAGCGCGACCCTTGCGTCGCTGTAATTGTAAAAATATGCCTGTCGTTCTCGTCGAAAAGAAAACACCACAAATCACGGTCATAACTCTGAACCGCCCCGAACGCCGCAACGCCTTATCAATCCAGCTGCTGACGGAGTTGATAGCCTCGATCAAACTTGCCTCGGACGAGACAAGGGAACGCATTCTGATTTTGCGCGGTGCCGGCGCGGCCTTCTGTACGGGCCTGGATTTGAAAGAAGCGCAGGATCAAACCAAGGCGCATGCCACTGCAGATTTGGTCGCGCATGTGCTTGGCGCAATAAGCGAGGCGCGTCCGGTTACCATCGCTGCAGTACATGGAGCCGCCGTTGCCGGTGGGGCCGGCATCATGTCGGCCTGTGATTACGTTGTGGCCGCAGAACGAACGAAAATCGGCTATCCTGAAACGCGGCGCGGGCTCGTCGCTGGATTGGTCATGACATTCTTGCGGCGGCAATTGCGCGAACGCGATATACGCGAGTTGTTGTTGGGTGCGGAGCTGATCGATGCAAAACGCGCTCTCGAGATGGGTTTGGTAAATCGTGTCGTACCTGCGGATGCGGTAATGAATGAAGCGCTGAAGTTCGCTGATTCTGTCTTGCAGGGCGCGCCGAATGCGGTCGCGCAAACAAAACGCCTGATTGAAGAGCTTTGGTCAACTTCAGTGAAAGACGATCTGGAGCGAGCGTTGAAGCATCATATGCAAGCGCGTGCCTCGGCCGAAGCGCGCGAAGGCATTGGCGCCTTCAACGAGAAGCGCAAGCCAAATTGGGCAAAGTAACCGCAGTTATTAGGCAAACCTCATCAAGCCAATGTCCCGGCCTTGGAGTAGGTAGAGCGCCCGCCGCCTTCTTCCGTCGCTGTTAACGGAGGCGGAGGGGCGAGGTTTGCCGGCTGCGAAGGGCGGAACACAGACTTTCCAGTCTGTGCGCCCAGCGGAGTTGCACTCCGCTGCCGAGGAAAAGGAAAGCGGACAAAATGTCCGCTTGGCGCACAGGCCACAGGCCTGTGTTACGTTTGGCCTGAAGGAGAATCGATCAAACGGTTAAAGCCGCGGCTAACGATTTTAAGCTGAACTGCTCGATTTGCTCCTTGATTTCGTGCGCGAAATTGGCAGCACCGGCACCATTCACAACCCGATGATCGAAGGTGAGGGAAAGCGTGATTACTTCCGCCGTTTCGTTTTGCTTCCCGTTGCGCAACATTTCACGATGCGCTGAGCCGATGAAGAGCGTCCCGACGGAAGGTGGCACGACGATGGGTGCTGCCGCTCGTATGCCGAAGGCGCCGAGACTGCTGATGACAACAGGCGCATTCATTGCGTCAACCCGACCGCTGCGAGTTTCATCAACGGTCTTGCGGTAAACCTCGGCGAATTCATTCCAGCTTTTTCGGTTTGCCTCCGTCACGACAGCGGTGGCCAGGCGATCGCCCTCGATCGCGACCGCAATGCCGAGATCGAAATTTTCGTTTTCGACAATTGTTTCATCCTCCAAAATCAAACGACGAAATGGCGCATGCTTTTCCATCGCACGCACCACCGCCCACGCGATCATGACCGATGGCGATGGCGCGTTCCGGCCGTTTTTCTTTTTCGCCGCCTCACGCGCTTTGCGAATCGCATCCCAGCGCGCGTCGATCTGCAAGTTGGCGGGAATGACGCGGCTGAGTTTACGGGTAATGGTTGGGGAAAGCGCAGGTTCGATCTTGTAGCGGCGGGCGTCGTCGCCCGCTTTCAACTGATTCTGCAGCCGCGACCCGGCTCGCCTCTGCAGTCCCTTCGCTGTCGGCCGCCTTCCACTAAAATCGTTCCGAGTTCCTGACCGATTTCCACTGTGGCGCCGACTTCGACCTTCCATTGCCCCATTGTTCCAGCGAACGACGATTCAATCGGATAAACTGCTTTGTCGGTTTCGACTTCGCAAAGCGCGTCGTCCAATTCAATACGATCTCCTGGTTTCTTCAGAAGGGCCACAACCTTGGCTGAGCGAATTCCCTCACCCATGATCGGCACCGTAATGTTCTGTGTATTTGTAGCCGCGGTCGCCGGCGGCGGCGGCGGCTCTTGGCCGCTGTGGGGGCGGGCGTGCCGCCCGCGCTCGTCCGCTTCCGCAGCCGACACGGCTGCCGCTACAGGACGCTGCTGCTTCATCGAAATTGATTTTCGAATGGCGGCCACAATTCGCTGAACATCAGGCAACGCGGCGTACTCGTAAATCGGATTGTACCCAATCATGACATTGCCTTTGCTAACGAGAATTGGTGGACTAACCATGCTGTTCCAAAGATCGGCTTGGGACGTCAGATGCGTGATGATCATCTGCCCGACGCTACAGTTCTCCGTGTCTTCCTGAACGATGACGACTCGTCCGGTTTTTCGCACCGATTCTTCAATCGTGTCGTGGTCCCATGGCGAAATCGAGCGCAGATCAATCAGCTCGATGCTCGCTTCGTTTTCAATCTGTTGAATCGCCTCGAGCGCTTTCTCCACCGTGTTGCCCCAGGCAATTAGCGTCACGTCCGAACCAGCCTGGCGTTTGCGTGCTTTCCCAAGCGGAATCGCCCGAATCGGCTCCGCGCTTTCGCGTTCCGCCCAGAACATGTGTTTCGGAATTAAAAAAAGAACCGGGTCCTCACAGTGCATCGCGGTCCACAACAGGCCCGCGGCATCTTCCGGCGTTGAGGGAATGACCACCGAAAGCCCCGGGTAATGCGCCAGCGCTGCTTCGTTCGCCTGGCTGTGCCACAAGCTTCCGCCCGGCAGATACGCACCATAAGGCGCATAAATTACCATCGGACATTTCCATTGGCCGAACGAACGCCAGCGCAGACAGCAGATGTTGGTCACCAGCTGGTTCCAACCGGGCCCGATGAAGTCGATGAACTGCAATTCGAAAACCGGACGCTTGCCGTAAGAACCAAGGCCGCAGGCGACACCAAGAATGGTTGATTCCGCCAGCGGCGAATTGAAAACCTGATTCGGGAATTCAGTGGAAAGTTTTTGGGTCAGCCGAAAGACGCCTCCTTTCGGATCCTCAATGTCTTCGCCGAAGATAATGCGTCCTTTGTCGCGCTCGAGCCCGAGCCGCAGCGTTTTGTTAACGGTATCGCCAATCCGATATTTTCCCGGCGGCAAAACTTCGTCGTTCAATGGCGGAAATTTTCCTGTGACCTCGAGGAAGAGCTCATCGGCTGACGGGTCCTCTTCTTTTTCCGCGTCGGCAAATTCGCGGCGAATCCGCTCTTTGATTTCGTTTTCCAGATTTGCGTAGTCGGATTCGCTGATCACTCCTTCCGCGATCAACTGTTCTTTCCATTTCTTTAGCGGGTCGCACTCCGCACATCTTTTCAGTTCTTCCGCGCTGCGATAAAGTTTTTGATCGTCGGAGCTGGTGTGACTGGATAGTCGTTCCATCATCACCCAGAAAAAAACCGGTCCTTTTCCGGCACGTATGTGAACGAATGCTTTCGCGGCCTGCCCATACATTTCGCCAACGTTGGAGCCGTCGAGTTCCTGCCAATCATTCGGCTGAACCACATCGAGGGCGCGGGGATTGATTTTGCGGGTGGGACTACTGATGCCGTAACCGTTGTCCTCGACGACAAACAAGATCGGTAATTTCTTTTCCTTCGCGAAACAAATGGCTTCGTAAAAATCGCCTTGCCGGGTGGCGGCATCGCCAACCGTCGCGACCACAACAGCTTTTTTTGCATCCAGCTTGATTCCCCACGCTATCCCGCACGCCGGCAGAAGTTGTGAACCAGTCGGAGTGGGCACGCTCCAGATGTGTTTTTCAGCGCAACTGTAATGCGACGGCATCTGTCGCCCGTGACTTTCGCCCTTAGCCTTCGCAAAATAATCGATGGCCAGCTGCCGCGAGCTGACTCCACGACCGAGCACCAGCGCGCGATCGCGATAGAAGGGGACAATGTAATCATCCTCTTGCATTTGAATGGAAATGGCGGCGAGCGCTTCGTGCCCCATGCCCGAAACGTGAAAGTGGCCCTTGCCCTGGCGATTCAGATTTTGCTCGCGCCGATCACCATGCCTGCTCTCGAGCAGAATGGTTAAAAGCCGCAGTTTCTCTTCCCTGGTTAGTTCAGCCATAGACCAACTTTAAACGAAAACGAGCACGTGCTTTTTGCAATGCATTTTGGCAAGTTACGCTGTCGGCGCGGCGGCTCGCGCGCAATATCAGATAGCCTTGAGGCGGTTCTGCGACGAGATCCTGGAAATTAACTCGACACTCGATTTTAAAGTCAGCTCGCGCGGCTGGGCATAGTATTCGGAACAGCACCACGGCTTGCCGAAGGGCGACTTCGACGTAGCTCAGCGACTGATTAATGACTGCCGTATGGACGGCCGGCTCCCTGTCGATACCTGCTGCGAGGACGATGGGCGACAGGCGGAACATCTCGAACAGATTGACAACGAGACGCCGCAAGAGTTCGCCCCGGGCTGGATCGACTATGTGGGCAGCAGCGTGCACAAGCCGTACAAGCCGGATAGGCCGCCATCTCTGCGCGTCGATTTCTACACCGGCGAACTCTCGGAGTGGCTCCCCTTCGAGCACGACGACGGCGCCCGCTGGTATGCGGCGGAAAAAATGGCCGGCGTCTGCCGGTCAGGACGAGATTAAGTCCGTCGCCGCGATCTCGGTGCAGCGGGACGGCGAATATTGGCGGGTCGTCGACGTCATGTTGCAGACCCGCCTGTAGTTGGTGTCGCCATGACCGCGACGCCGACAATCACAGAACAGGCACCGGACATGGCCGCCGCGGCGCTCGCCTATGCCCGACGCCGGCTGGCAATCTTCCCCGTTTGGCCGGCGCTGCCGTTTTCGCTCGGCGGCTTCATTTGCGGGTGTGGCCGGGTCTCATGCGCCAATCCGGCCAAACATCCCATCGGCCGGCTCGCCCCGCGCGGCGTCAACGATGCCACCGCGGACGAGGACCAGGTCCGGCATATGTGGGCCTGCAGGCCAGACGCCAACATCGGCTTCGCCACCGGATCCATTGTGGTAGTCGATCTGGATCTTGCCACGGCGGCACGCTGCCGGCGCTCGCGCGTAGTACCTGCGCGAGCGCCCGCGGCGAGAGCGAGGTTGGCCCGCTGCCTCCGACCTGGCATGTCGCCACCGGCGGCGGCGGCGCTCATCTTTATTTCCGTGCACCTCCGGCGGCCGCTATCCCCACAATAGCGCCGGCGCGCTCGGGCCCGGGATCGATGTGCGCGGCTATGGCGGTTACGTGATCCTGCCGCCCAGTCCGACATAGCAGCGGGCAACGCTACACGTGGCAGAGTGGGCCACGAGCCGCTGGCAATGTTGCCATCATGGATCTTGATGGTGCTCAGCGACAGCAAGGGCAATGGGCAAGCCGCGACCGCCTGGCATGAACTCGTTGCCGCCGACGTGAGCGAAGGCGCGCGCAACCAGACCATCGCACGGCTCGCCGGCCATCTCCTGCGTCACTACGTCGATCCCCGCATCGCACTCGAGCTACTGCTGGCATGGAACGCCACCCGCTGTCGCCCACCATTGGGGAAGCGACGAGGTTACCCGCGTGGTGAATTCGATTGCCGGCAGAGAAATCAAAGAAGGTCACAACCATGAGCAACGCCGGTGACGATGGCACGGTGGACAAAATCCGGCTTGCCGAACTCGCCGGCAAGCAGAGGACGCTGGTGACCGAGGATTCGGCGGCGCTCGCCTTCGCCGAGCAGTACCGGGGCCAGCTGTTGTTCGATCACGACGGCGGGGCTTGGTTTCGCTGGACAGGCAATCACTGGCGGCAGGAACGGACGCGGCTGGCCTTCGATTGGGCACGCGAATTGATTTGCACATCTAACCGAGAACGAAGCCATCCGGGTGAAGGCAATCGGACGCAAAACCAGTTTCACGAATGGCGTGGAAAAATTTGCGCAAGCCGACCGCCGCTTCGCAATAACTTCGGCTGACTGGAACAGTGACCCTTTTCTCCGGGTAGCCACGCCGGCCGGGACCGTCGACTTGCGCACCGGCAGACTGCGGGTCGCCGATCCGCTTGACCGTATCAACAAGATCGCGGGGACAAGCCCGTCGGAAAAAATCGACTGCCCCCGCTGGCTTTCGTTTCTCCACGAGGCTACCGGCGGCGATACCGAGCCGATTCGATCTCCGCAGCGCTGGTGCGGCTACTGCCTCACCGGCGATATTCGCGAACACGCCCTAGTCTTCTGCTGGGGCCCGGGCGGCAACGGCAAGACCGTCCTCCTCAACACCGAAACCGCCATTCTCGGCGACTATGCGCAGACCGCCGCCATGGAGACATTCACCGCATCGCAATATGCCAGCCATCCCACCGATCTCGCGATGCTCTGCGGCGCGCGCCTGGTGACCGCGGCCGAGACCGAAGAAGGGCGAGCGTGGGCCGAGACCCGTATCAAGCAACTGACCGGCGGTGACCCGATCTCAGCGCGCTTCATGCGGCAGGATTTCTTCACCTTCAAGCCGACCTTCAAACTCATGGTCATCGGTAACCATGAGCCGGCGCTGCGCAATGTCGACGATGCCGCCCGCCGCCGCTTCAACGTCGTGCCGTTCACGTGGAGCTGGTGGTGGTCGACAAGGAGCTGCAAAAGAAACTCGAGGCAGAATGGCCCGGTATCCTACGCTGGATGATTTAAGGGTGCCGCGACTGGCAGGCCGTGGGGCTGGAGCCGCCAGATTTGGTTCGCGCTGCGACCGCCAGCTATTTCGACAACCAGGATCTGTTCTCACAATGGCTCGAGGAGAAATGCGACGTGGAGCCGGGCAACGAATTCAAGACTGCCACTTCGGCGGCGCTGTTCGAGTTGTGGTCAGAATACGCCAAGGCCGCTGGTGACCTGCCCGGGACCCGAAAGTCATTTGCCCGCGTGCTGGAGCGCCACGGGTTTCAGCCGTACCGGCATGGGGGAGCCGCACCCGCGCCTGGCATGGCGTCCGCTTGAAACTATCAGAAGAACGCGATGGCTTCGGGAGCTGAAGGATGAGGATGTGACGCATGACGCATGGTGACGTCGGCCCATATTACTTTCCCTCCCGCGCGCACGTAGCGCGGGTAAACAGGGCCTTTGTCACAGTACGTCACACGCGTCACAGTTAGAGAGGCAGTGCAATGCGGCCTCGTGAATTACCACTCGAGATCACATGGCTAATCCAGTACCCGCCGATGGCCTATCAGCCGGCTTTGGCCAGGCTGATCGAGCACTATGGCCGCGACGCCGTGGCCGCGGAGCTGGCCAAGCGGGTGGCAGCGGGGGCCAACGTGGTTTCGATTGCCAAAGCGCGCAGTTGGTGGCGGCCACAGCAGCGGCGCAAACCCAGGTTTCGTCAATGGCCGGGCGATCCGGCAGCGTAGAAGGCCTGGATCATCGCGATAAAATCCTTACGTTAAAGCTTGCGCAATCCAACATCCGGAGCTTCGGACCGCGTACTCGTCATCGTCGTCACGGAAGCGCTGGTCAGGTAAGGAGGCGTCCGGTCCGGTTGTGAGGATCGTATCTTGGCGTCAAAAAAAATGCGAGTGGCTACGCAACTAATGGAAAGACGAATTGGGACTGTGCTTCTATCGAGCAATCGCTCAAACAACACGCTTGCCCCTCATTTTCTCAGATTGCATGACCATGCTGCGCGATCTTACGTCACGGCTGTTGCTGCACCCCCCCGGCCGGGTTTAGGAACCCTGTAACGGCCCCCCGGCAGTGCGGAGCCGCCGCTCCGCCACAAACCCGTATATCTGATCCAACAAAAACAGGCTTGACATGCCCGCTTGTGTCATCGCATCTTTGAATGCATGTGTCGACCACACCGGCCGCATCAACAGGCCGGACACGTCCCCACCCGACCAATGCTGCAGAAAAATCAGAAACTAATACTCTGACAAGCGAAAGCGGCTTCGCTGGTTTGCGTCGCGCGCACAGATCAGCGTTTTGTGAAACGGCGCAAATTCAACCACTGGGGCGCCAAAGAAACGGAACCTAAGCTCCGGCAGCTGCTCGCGGGCCTCGGCGAATGCGCGATCGCGCAATTCGAAAATACGGCGCGCGTTGTCCAACGTGTACCGCCCTTCGGCGCGGTCTGGTCGATGCGCCAGATCGCCTTACGGTTATGAACATCACCCGTGACGATCTTCGCAGCGCCGATCGCGCTGTGCGCCTAGCCGACCATGAAGGGTCTGGTACCCATGCGGCTATACGGAAGCTTGCCGCGCAACCGCGGCAGCTTGCCGGGTTCGTTGATCGTCCCGACGGAGAGCATCTTCAGCCGGTCCCCCGGCCACCCGAGCACGCCGATTGCCTCGATGGCGGCGACGCCAATCGGATTATTCGCCCACACGCCTCCGTCGACGAGCTCGACGGCCAGACTCGGTCATTTGAGGCTTGAGGAACGTCGGCGCGGCGGCGGTCGCCATCGCTGTATCGATGGCCGGCTACCTGTAGTCGGATCCAGGCGCGGATGATGCGCGGTCTTGTAGATGTAGACCCGTTCGAGCACGGGATGCCACGCCGGGATCACCAAGCGCGCGCGGCTCTAGCCCAGCGCGCGCCGATCCAGCACGCCTTCGAAGGCACGACGCTCGGCGGCGTCCTGAAGGGATTTGTCGATTGTCGGAAGCGTCGGGCTGCTCGTGCTTTCGCGTTGGCGTCAGCGCGCAGGACGGCGATGGCATCGAGCAGCGTACGGCGATGCCCGACAATGCCGACACCCAAATCCTTCAAATCCTCCGCCGTCAAGCGCGGCAGAACCTTCTCGTCGATCGCGTTGTCGCGGAATTCCGCCTCAATACTGTTCGAGGAAAAGGCTCCGCAGCCAACGTCCGAGGTCGATGATAGCGCCCGAACTCCGCCCGGCGCGCATGGCATCCACCGATTCCGAAGTTAATCGATTGTCGACGCACCAAAGTGGCCCCGGCGGGATGACCAGGCTGCTAAGTGGATAACGAAATATTGCGGCAGCCATAGCAGGGCCCCGAGCGCAGCCCACAACGCACCGGCGAGGAAGAATGGGCGGGGTTCCGAAGGAGAACAGGATTGGTCCCGCGTATTCGCGGCGGCCGCCGCAGCGCGGCGGGCATGCTGGTCGTACACTCAGTCATTTTGGATAAATATACCGGCTGAGCCGGCCGTTGCTTTTACAATTATCAGATAAGAAACGGCGGTATATTGTCACCATGAGATGCTCTTCGGATACGTGGCGGCGATCGCCACCGGCTTCCGGCTGACCGCAATTCCGAATTGGACCGTACGACTGCCGGTCAACGATTATCCGTTGGCCGGCCTCGGCGTGCTTTGGCTGGCGGGCCGCGTAGCGGTCGCTGGTTCTGCGATCTGGGGCGCTGGGCTCGCCGCCGTGATCGACGTCGCCTTCCTCGCCACGCTCGCGGCGGTGGCGTTGCGTGAGATAGTCGCCGCT
>CAVULE010000005.1:0-96781 GCA_963742315.1 uncultured Verrucomicrobiae bacterium | reverse complement strand
ACTCCTCTCGTGCCTTACCACGCGAAAAAGTTCGGCCTCTTCGATTGGGCGGGTAATACGAACCGACGCGCCAAATATCGTTCATGTGGAACTTGAGGGCGGAATTGTCTTCGAGAGAGGTGCAGCCAAGCTCTTGGCCGAAGCAGATGGAAAACAACGCTTCGTCATTCCATTATTCTCGCAATCAACAGAAGACCAGACGTTGGGCACCTACATGTGCGTTGCAGAACTCCCAACTCGGGTCGAAGGCCTGCGCGCGGTCGAACTAGCCCAGACTACTGAACAGCTTCTTGGGGGCGACAAAGACTCACGGCTGGTTGGTTTTGTCGATCAGGATTCGAAGATCGGCGAACTACGATTTCAGACATGGAATCCTACAGATTGCAAAGAGGGGATGCTTGTTTGGGCGCGCGTCGGAGACAAACGAATCTACTATCAGATAAGTGAAGGGACGACTGAGGAGGAAGGCCTTGAAGCAGATCGACACGGATATCAAATCGCGTCCGCGGTTCAGCTCGGCACTCTTAATCAAACCCGAGGATTCGAAAAGTTTGAATGGTTGCCCTCGATGAATACGCCAGTGTTTGCATTGCCCGAGGGCTTTGGAAAAGACCTAGTGACGGTTGGACCAAGAGACTTCGTGTACGGCGTTGTCCCTCACAGTTCGATCAGCGTAACCGGTGACTTCGCCAGTATGATCGAATACCACACGGCAATCCTTGGCGTAACGGGGTCCGGAAAAACCGAACTAGCCTTCGAGTTACTACGGCACGCGCTTACACACGAGACGAAGGTAATCTGCGTCGACCTTACATCACGGTATGAGGGCCGATTAGCCGATCTGAAGCCGATGAACTTGGCAATTTCTGCCGAACTTTCAGCCGAACTCGGCGAAAAACTGCACGCCGTTGAAACTACTCCGTATGGAGCGCCCGAGGAAAAAAAAGCGCTAAAGAAATTTGCCGACAAGTTGCGTGAGGATATTTCCGCAAGACTCGGAGAGTTCCTGAAGGCTACCGACGAGAACAATCAGGTAGGCATTATTACGCTAGACGAGATTTCCAACACGCGGGCGACGATTTTCATAACGGAGATATACCTCACCTGCTTGTTGCATTTTGCACGGGACAGCCGCGGCCAGTGCCCGCGTGTTCTTTTGGTCGTCGAAGAGGCACACACGGTTATGCCGGAGGCAAGCACAATGGGGTTGGGTGATTATGATTCCCGAGGCCTTGTGGCAAAGATTGCACAAATTGCTCTCCAAGGCCGAAAGTATGGCGTCGGCCTACTCGTCGTTGCGCAGCGAACTGCAACGGTGAGCAAAACGGTGCTGACACAGTGTAATACGATAATTTCTTTCAACTGTTTTGATGACACGAGTCTCGGCTTTTTGGGGAACTGCTTTGGGAAGACATATACCTCTGCAATCCCCAACCTTCAGTTTCTACAGGCTGTAGTTTTCGGCAAAGGTGTCAACAGTCAGCGTCCGATTATTGTTCAGATTCCTTTCGACAAGGGGAAAGTCGATCTTTAGCGAGGGAGCGACTACACTTTCCGATGATCAATAAGAGGAACGCGATGATTGACGAAATCGTATTGCCCCTGGAAAGTGTTGACTGCAGCGGAATTCTAAAATTTGCATGATTTCTTCGGCCCAAGGCGTCCTTCCGCTATTCGAATCAACCCCTGCGAGAAAATCGTCGTCGATCAGCGAAGCGCACACTTCGTTTATCGATCTTGTGAGGAAATTTGACGAGTTTGGTCGCACTTCTGTTGAAGAAACAAACGATTCAATACTCTATTTGATCAACGAGTTTTGGACCTCGGGTCAACGACAGGCTCATTCAATCCACGAGGTAAGTTACCGTGCTTGCTTTAAGCCGCAGCTTCCTGAGTTCTTCATCAAGCGTCTCACAAAGCCCGGAGACGCAATCTACGACCCATTCATGGGCCGAGGGACAACACCGGTCCAGGCTGCTCTTATGGAACGGCAGCCGATAGGCAACGACGTTAATCCATTAAGCGTATTGCTTACGCGGCCGCGATTGCAACCCCCCTCGATCAGCGATGTTGCGCGCAGATTGGATCAGATCCAATGGGATGCAGTCGATGCCGAAGACTCTGAACTTCTCGCCTTTTACAGCCATAAGACGTTGCGCCACATTTCAGCGCTTCGAGGTTGGCTGTTAGAAAGGGCTCCAATAAGCGAAACGTCGGATCCGGTTGATGATTGGATCCGGATGATCGCAATCAATCGATTGTCAGGGCACTCACCGGGGTTTTTCTCGGTGTATACGCTTCCTCCTAATCAGGCCGTTTCCGCAGAGGCGCAGCGCAAGATTAACGAACAACGCGGACAAAAACCTCCAGATCGGGACGTAAAGAAGCTAATTCTAAGAAAAACGGCGGCGCTGCTACGCGACGGTCCAATGCCAACGCATCCACCTGCAATTCTAACGACCGGCGCAGCAGAGTCGACTTCCATGATTGAGACTGGGTCAGTTCAACTGGTAGTTACGTCTCCCCCATTTCTTGACGTTGTTCAATATGCCGAAGACAACTGGCTCCGAAGTTGGTTCGCGGGCATTGATGTCACGCGTGTCCATATCGCGCATCATCGAACGGAGGCGGGATGGCAGAATATGGTTCGAGAGGTGTTGATTGAAATCGCGCGGATCATGAGGCCTGGAGGCCATGTTGCATTTGAAGTTGGCGAGGTTCGTAATGGCAAGGTCCTTCTTGAACGTCTGGTTTGGGCAGCTGCGGACGGCCTCCCTTTCGACCGGCTCTTTGTAATGGTAAACCAACAAGAGTTTACAAAGACAGCAAACTGTTGGGGTGTGCGGAATAACGCCAAGGGAACGAACACGAACAGGATCGTTGTGCTCCGTCGGTCTTGTTAGTTCGGCAACGCCATCCAGTGCTATGGACGACAGGGAAAGACTTCAAGTTCTCGAACAGGCTTTGGCTCAGATGCTCAAGCCGGTGAACGACGTTCCGTTTTCGGTAATTGTAAAGTCGCTGGCCGAACAGCAAGTGATTCAAATAGACAAGACTGATCCGGCTGACTTGGACCTGCTGAAAAGGCTTGAAACGACGATCGCGTTTTGCGCTACTGAGCTTCAGGCCAATCCGATCCGACGACCACGCCCTAATGAAGTGGGCAATGATGTCGAAGCATACGTCATGAGAGCGTTGCCCAAAGCTGGACTAACAGCCGCGCGACCAACATCCCGAAAGGGGTTGGGCAAGTCTACTGGGTATCCAGACATGCTTGTTACGGATAGCGCCGGACGTCCGACATATTTAGAATGTAAGATATTTGCACACGGCATGCCCCAAACTACCATGCGATCATTTTATCTTTCGCCGTCCGAATCATTCAAGGTATGTTTTGATGCGCGTCATCTGCTTCTCGCGTTCGGTATGAATGCTAGTCCCGTAGCGGGATCAAGAGATTCATTATATGTGCCCAAGTCTTACAAGCTTATCGACCTTCACGACCTTCTTTGTGACGTGAAGTACGAGTTCAACTCGGACAATCAGCGTTTATATGCGCCGTCGATGACGCTTTTGCAGGGGGTGTTCTGACTTTGGCTTTCGAAAGCCTGTGCTTTTTACCCTTAATTCGCTCAAGAAGATCGAAAGCAGGAAAGCGGGCACCCTCGTTACGTATCAACGGCGCTTTAGCGGATTTTTTTTGAGCGTGAAGTGTTTATTGGGGCGTAGATCGTAAATCCAGAGATTGTCGGTCCACGGCTTCTCGGCGGCTGGTTTGCGATCGAAGAAGAAGACGTTGGTCTTGACGCCTTGCGCGTAGAAGATGCCGGCGGACGCGGCGTTGAAACGCAGATTGTGTATGGCAAGACCCGCGAACACGACGAAGTGAAGCGCATCGATAGCATAGCTAACGTGCGGGTTCTTTTTTGCAAAAACGTGCACGCCAAGTGTTACATGAACGAGCCTAATCTGACCCCGATTCTTTCGTCCGGTTGTGATAGGCGTTGAGCGTCTTCTTTAGCATCTCGGCAAACTCGCGGCTTTGGACGATGTTTCGTTTTGAGCGAACCTTAATTTCGTCGCCCAATAATTTCGCGAGTAGCTCAGCAGCGACGTTTTTGTATTTGAGTCCGCGAACTTCAGCGAGGAATTGATCAGACAGAATGCTGATGTAGGGCTGCTTCAGGCCGGCTGCTTGGAACACGTCGATGATCTCGCCTTCAGGTGCGACCAGCTATCTGACGGCGTGATCGAGCTCCTCTGTTGTGTGCATTATTCTCTGTAACTTAGTTCCTAGTCTATGCTGTATGGAAATCCTGACTTTGTAATAGGCAATGATTCCTGCTCGTAGTCGCCTTCGCATCCTGCGCGGTCCAGCTGCAGTAGCTGGTCCATTACGTCGGCTAGTGCTGGATCATTCAACAAACGGCGGAGCTTCCGACGAGCTCGGTAGCCGAGAGGCTTGCTCCCGATTCTTGGTCGATACCGCATGTGGAGAGGCTGAATGGGGCGAGCGACACTGGAGCGAAGGACACGAAGAACGTCAAAGCCCCATGCATCAGTGTCACCGAAATGAAAGAGCGGCAGTTCAGTAGGCAGGCCGCGCAGAAACTGAACCGTCGCTTTGTTTGGATAGCTAGTGTGGACGAAGATATCGCCACATTGGAGCCGGCAGAGCTCATGGAACTTCGTGGCGTTCTCTACCGTAACACAACGCGGCGCGTGAAATTTGATGCTTTCTGCGGCCGCCAGATCGGTCTCGGAGAGCACCGATTCGCCGGCGTGTTGGGCGTAGTCGATTACTTGCCCGCAGAGGACGACCCGCAGTGGGCCATGGAAACGGACGGCCGCGGGATTATAGTCGATTTGCAAGTCCGCAAATGATCGCACAGCCCCCGCAGAGGCGAGCGTCAGTAACGACTGCATTGTTGACGCGCAGCGTTCTAGAAACTTTGAGCTACCGGTCAGTTGAACGCTTGCCGTACATCAGCAGGCTCGGACGTTTCCATCCGAGCAATTTCGTAGCAACTTCAAGTTGGAACGCGGCACGCCTCCGATGCGCACGTTGAAATGGCGTCCAACCGATACCATTACGCGCGTGTTCGGAACGAACCTTACAAAAGTTCCACCAACCTGCGAGATACTCCGACGGGACCGGCCACTCGGAGGCTTGCTCGAAAAGTGCAGCCCATTCGTTGCGTTCGGCGACGGGCGATGTACGCCCGATAAGCGCGAACAATCGCTGCTCCTGGTCAGAACTGATGCGGACCTTACTCCAGAGACTCGAATCCCGCCGATGCCGATCAAGCCGCAGGGCTCCCTGCCGCTCAGCAAACTCAAGATCCGCTCGCGCATTTGCGTGACGTTCGCCCGAGGTGCAGGCGGCCGCCTCGATTAGCTTGCCGTAATTGTACTGAAAGTCGCGAGTCGCAGCGCCTGTGCGACCGCTTTGGCTTACAGCGTAAAGCTTCGCCAGCTTCTCGAGGATCGGCGAGACGCGGCCCAGCGCAATCACTCCAGCTCCTGTAGGAAGCGTTGCCCTTCCTCACTCTCACGCGCAATGCTTACCGCGATATTACGCACTCTTACTTTCCGTCCGATGCGGCGCTCGTCTTTGGAGACAACAATGAGGTGATCACACTTCTCAAATGCATACGGGATGTTGCCCGTGGACATAGAAAACACTCCTTGCAGATCGAGTTGGCGTAAGGCTTCGATGCAGTCGGTGATCCGCTCACCGCTCAGCTTTGAAAACGCCTCATCTATCGGCACAAGCGCAAGCGACGGATCGCGACGGTGACGATCATGCCGCCGATATGCACGTAAATAGCTCGCCAGAATTGCGATGAAATACGGCGCCTGGTTTTCCCCGCCGCTGAATTTACCGGACTGTTTGTCGACACTGATCTTTCGTCGCTGCTCCGGCGGCACGGAGACGTCTTCGACCAGCATGTCGTACTGGTAGTAGTGCCGATAATCAAGAAGGCGTGCGGCTTGTACGCTGTCGGGCGTTTCCACGAGCACATGCAAAAAGTGCTGAATTGCATCGCGTAGCCGCGCGTCTTCTATCGAAGCGAAAAGCTCCGTGCCGGCGGTAGCGGTCACGGATAGCAAATTGTGATACGAATCGAACTCAGGATTTTTGCGGTGCTCGATGAAGTAACGGCTGTTGCCAATAGGGCGGTTAAGGAGCGTATTCAGCAGCACCACTGCGTTCTTCACCTCCATAAGTGCAGCCCTAAGCTTCTCGAGCACTTGCTCACGGAATAGATGCTCCCACTTTCGCCGCTCTTCATCGGACTTCTTCTCGTATTCAGGGATGTCGGCATCATCGATCTTTGCGAGCACCCGGTCGAACCCTGCGTTATCCTCTGCATGTGGTGGGATGTCGTCGAACTTAGGCCACGTGCGAATAAATACCGACCGCTTCTCGTGCAGATCGCCACGCACTTCGAGCGCTTGACGGTCGTGTTCGTTCCAATGGCTGCGAAACTTGGTGGCCGCGATGTCGAGCGTGGGAAACTCGACAAGCATTTGCTGCCGTAATTCCTCAATCCGCGCGTGCCACACTGAGAAGTCGCGTCCGCCGCGTATGGCTTCGAAGTCTTCGCGTGCCTTATCTACCGCTTCGGCAGCGATGGCTAACGCGTGTTCTGCACTCTGCACATCCTTATGTTTCTGGTTCCCTAGTAACGCACGCAATTCTTGTTCATGCTTCTTCAGATTCGTTGCGAGTGACGCGCGCTTCTCCTCGATTTCATCGAATTGCGCCCGATCGATCCTCTTTAGCTTCTCGATGTTCTCCGTTAGTTCCGTCTCAAGTGTCGCTAACTGAGATACGCGCAGGAGATCGCGCTCAAGCGAGACGGGTTTGTCAAAGAGCTCGCGCAACTGGGTCAACCCCTCACTCACTGCTTGCTCAATAGGCTGGAGCTTGCGCTCCTCGGCTTCGCGCTCGGCCACTTGCTTCTCCTTCCAGACCCGCTGCTGCTGTAGACCGCGCTCGCCAACGAACGGCAGGTTATCGTAATGCCGCATTCTCTCGACGAACGCACCGCGACTAATGAAGCCGTCCGGCAGAATCGCGTGTTCATGTTTTCGCAAATCTTCGCGCTTTTCCACGCAGATGAGGCTGCCAAAGAGATTGCTCACGATGGCCGCGGCGACCGGATGCTGCGCGTCGACTTTCTCTGCGAGCGAGCCTGGCATCACTGGACGCGAAAGCTTCATCGCTTTCTCTGGATTAATGAGCGCCTCCCGACCTACCTCTCGCCCAAGCTGCTCAGCACGCAGCTGATGGTAAATTCGCTCCGCCTCGTCGTAATGCTTCGGCGCGACAACGATCGCGAACTTACGTGTAAATGCGATCTCGACTGCGGGACGCCATCGTTCGTCGTTCACCTCGCATAGTCCGCAGAGGTACCGCGCCGGTGGTTCGTTGCTGAACGCGAGCAGTTGTTCATTCAAAGCGTCGAGCACGCGAGCGGGAAACGGCAGCCGCCCCAGCTTCAAAGCTGCCACTTCATCGCGCAATGCGCCGAGTTCTCTGCGTACGTCAACGAGCCGATCTAATGTCATTCGCGCCGCGCGGTTCACCTCTGACGCCACTTTCTGGGCCGCTTCAGCGAGAAGATGCAAAGTGTCCTCCGCCTTGCTCAGTCTGCCCTTCTCGACTTGCGTGATCGCATGTTCAAATAATTCAAGGGGTGGAGCGTCGAGTGACAATGGCAATGCCGCGATCTGTTTCGCCCACGCGCTTGAGCGGCGAATGCGATTCTCCAATGCGGATTCCAACGTGCTTCCGATCTCGCGCAATTCCGCGATTTTAGCGACCAGCTTTTCGTTCTCGCTTTTAATATAGCTGTAGAGCTGGCCTTGGGGAGTTTGATTGATCAGCGCCTGAAGTTTTTCCAGTTGGTTGCGGGCATCTGAGATCAAGTCATCAAGTTCCTTTATCCGTGCCTCCTCTTTCTCCGCCGCGACTCGCAATTCACCGAGCTTTTTCTCTGCTGCGGCGCGCTCGTTGTTGGCATGTTGGACGGTAAGTTCAGCAGCCAGGTACTGGGAAACGGCAGCGTCGCGAATGAGTGCTTCACGTTTTTGATAAATATCTCGGATCTCTCGCAGCGCTTCCAGCTGCGTGCGCAATTGTTGCAGCTCCTCCTGGTAACGCTGAAAGGTGCGGTAGCTCGTCGTGACATCGCTTACATCCAGCCTGTCGGCAGGGAGAATGAATTGACGGCAGAAGTCATTGAAGCTGCGCAGAAATGTGAACGACATCGCTGTCGGCAGCAGCCGCGAGAGTACGCCGTGGTCGAAGTTTAGATGCCCGGGCGAGGACATGTCGCGCCTGTACTCCTCGATGCCCGCGAAGATCTCGCCGCTTCGGGCCTCAATGAATGCACGGAAATCTGCAAGCTCCCGCGGCAGCCGCTTTCCGTGAGCGTTGACCGTGAGAAAATCACTGCGCTCGAGCGATCCCTCACACCAAAACGGGGAGATGCGGCCCTGCTGCTCGGCTGCGCTGGCGAATTCGACCCGCACTCCCCACGTCTCGATTCGTTGACCTTCTCGACCGGCACGATCAAGCGGCCACGTCAGCTCAATAGCCGCATATGTGATCGCACTATCACGCATGTATTGAGTTACGCCGCCTTCTTCCTCCTTAATGTCGCCTAAACAGTAACCTTTGAGGTCACGCTCCGACGCAGTGCCCGTCGCTGACTGATTGAACTTCACCAACCGTCGATCCCCGACGAGCACGAACTGAAGCAAGTCCATCAGGATGCTCTTGCCGGAGCCAGTCACTCCTGCGAGGAGCAGATTGCCAGCGATAGGCAGGCTGTCTGCGTAGCCGTACCAGTTGATTGCGTGAATGCGTGTGAGACTAATTTTCCGCGTCGGCGTCATCGTCTTGATCTGAAGCACTCAGAACTTCCGCGTCGGTATTGAAACGTTGTGCCTGCCGTGACCAATCTTCGAGGTTCTGGAATGGGATCACGCGCTTGATCGTTGGCAAAATCGCGATTCGCGATTGCGCGAACTCAATTGCGGGCGTGAACCGCACGAGATTCTTTCTCTGAGCGAGCCGGAGGATTTCGATCATCCGGGTCTGCGATGGCTTCGCTTTGCGCATTGGCTCGAACTTCGTCTCGAGAGCAGCATTTAACTCCTCTACCGTGATCGTCACTGGTGGCGTTTCCCCACGATCACGCACGGCCGCGTCGAACTCATACCAGAGCGTGAGTAAGACCAGTGTCACGTCGAGTTTCAGGCGCATTAGAAATGCGCCGGAGCGAGGCACAGCCTGCACAAGCCGCATTTCGTTCTCCCAAGTAAGTTGCAGATCGAATAGTGCACCGATTTCTTCGATCCAAGGACGATTTGCCCATGCCCAGTGGTAAAGATCCGTTTGGGAAGGTTCGAGACCCAAGATTGAGCCGTGGTTGAGTAGGACGCGTAATGTCTCCCCGAGCCGCTGCCGGTCGTGCGCCTCCAGACGCAACAGGGCGCTTTCCAACATCTGGTCATCCGCGCCATTCATTTTTCGCAAAGTGTGAACCGATCGACGCGGCAGGTCCCTGCGAGAACACGATCATGCTTCCGATGGTCGGCGTCAGGGTCCTCCAGATCACGCTCGGCTTCGACTCTGTAGCGTGCCTCACGTGATTGGGCATGAAGTAGACACGCGATCAGGTCGGCTAAATCATCGTCTGTTCGCAGGAGCTGTGATGACGGAACACGCTTCCCAAATCGTTTGAACGCCTCATCGGCGAAGCGGTTCGCGCGTGTAATTGTGAGGGAATCGCGTAAGGTCGCAGCGAGCTCTTGGCGCGAATTTTCTAACTCTTCATGGGTCGGCTCATCATAGAGCGGCTCCACTTCGCCCATACTCGCGCGTAAGCGAGGTCTGTAGAGGCTCTCAAGACCGGCCAACAGTTTCACGTCGATCATCAACAATTGCGGCAGATCCCCCAGCTGTAGTTCCGCATCCGCCATAGTCAGTCCTGCGACGAGCGAATTTAGAGTTTCGAAAAACCGCTGTACCACGCGACGATGCTCGCCGGTTACTTCCTGGAGATAACGGAAACGAGCGAGTGATTTGCGCGCGAATTCCGCCGTGCGCCGATCTACATCATCGGTGGAAGGCACCACGCGATCAAGTGCTTGCGCAAGCTCATCGAGGCGCTGCTGGACGCGCGCCATTGCCGTTCCCGAATCCAGCCCGTGCTCTCGTCGGAGCAGTTCCTCCTGCATTCGAGAGAGGAGTTCCGCGTCGTTTTGCAACGCTTCGACCTGCACGCGCGCCTCAGGTAACCGCGTCGGCAGTCGCGAGCGCACAAGTTCTGCATACGCTGTGTGTCCGACCTGCGTCGCATACTGGTCAAAGACAACTTCCAGGTTTTCCCGGAGCGACTGTGCTCCGAGCTGATGACGTGTGTGACGCTCAATCGATTTCGCCACAGCACGTAACTCCTGAACACCGTACCGAATGTCTTCGAGACAAGCTTCGACCGTTTGCCACGGCTCGTTCGCGAGCGCTTGGCGATTCCGCAACGCGTTGCACGCGGCAACAAGTTTGTCCGAGAAAACCGCTGCGCCGGGTCTCGCGATCTTCCGCAACGCTCCGAGGACGATGGCAGCGTTTGGTTCAACGAGGATGAATCGCTGATAGTCAGCGCGGTCCTCAGCCTGCAGCCACCGAGCAGCCAATAAGCGCTCGAGGACCAGACGCGCTCGCTCGCGAATCTCTAAACCGCTGGCTTCCTCGATATCGACTTCCGCATGTTGTTCAACGACCCGCTCGGCAATCGCAATTGCTTCCTCGCGCGGTAGCGCTCCACTTCGTAGCGTAGACTCGACCTCCAGGGCATCCGCCGCGTCGACATAAATACGCGCCTCAGGAGAACCCAAGAGCCTTAAAAACTCGGGCCTAACTTCGCGAAAAAGTTCAAGTGATAACATGGGAACTTACTAAATGGACGGCTCGGTCTTTGCGGAACCAGTCGGAGTCGTTGAAGGCCGGATTGTTGAGCGAAGTCGGCGCGGAGATCGAGATGGAGATCGCGCCGGAAAAAAGGGTTAAAGTAGAAATGCGAAAGTTGAAAGTGGAACGTCTGCCCGGCCGCTAGCCACAGCTTGGCTTCGAAGCCGATATTGGCGGAGTTCTTATTAGACGAATCTTTTGGTTTGCGTCGCGTCATTTCTGCCGCGGAAAGCGTAATGGAAACTTTTCCCGATGGGGAGCGGAAAAGCGGTTCGCAGCGAGGCTGCGGAACAACCGGACCAGGAGGCGACAGGACGACTGAAAAGCTGAAACTGAAGGGTCGTGGTCAAACGGTGTATTCGGTTAACTTACAAAACAGATTTAATAGCATCATTTCGTTAATTGAGCCGGCCGGCGAGTTTGCGATGCGTGGATCGCCGACGACAATGGCCAAACATTTGGCGCGGGAGATGGCGACGTTGATTCGAGAGCGATCGAGGATGAATTTCAGGCCGCGCGAGCCGTACTCGCCGTAGCTGGAGCACAGCGACAGAATACATACGGCTGCTTCCTGGCCTTGGAACTTGTCGACGCTGCCGACTCGGGCGCCGTTCGGCAGCGCTGTTCTTAAGGGCGCGGACCTGGGCGTTGTAGGGAGCGATGAACAGGAAATCGCTCAGTTCGAGCGGCTTTGTTTTACCGTCTTTGTCAGTAAAAGGCCGATTAAGTAGCTCATTATATATAGCTTTTACCCGTTCGACCTCTTCGTCGCTCCGCTGGATGTCGCCATCGTGCTCGACTCCGCTGAACACGATGCCGGATTCGCATGGTCGATCAGTTCGGCGCCGCCATCCGGCGGAAGCGGTCCGATTCTTCTGATTGGCGCACTCCGGAATGGAGCCGAGCCGGCCCTCGTAAATGCTCTCGGAGATGAACCGGCAAACGTTCGGGTGCATTCGGCGGGATTCGCCAAGGAAGAGCCCGCGATCAGGCGGGCACCACCGCATGGAAGACTGGCGCGTCTTCTTTGCTCTTCTCAGTGTCTTTTAGCGCATAGTGAAGAGCTGACAGTCCGGCGTCGCCGGGATGCGCGCCTTGGACCGGTTGCTCCAACTGCATCTGGTCGCCAAGCAGCACAAGATTCCTGGCCGACCGCGCTGTCGCGACCGCGTTAGCTAGAGAGACTTGGCCTGCTTCGTCGATGAACAGGAAATCGAGCTGGTTCTTCCATTCAGGCCGGCTGAACAGCCATGCCGTGCCGGCAATGATCCCGCCGGAATATTCTGCGCGTGCTGCGCCGGTATCCTTCACATAACGCAAATCTGGATTGGCTGAATGAAGATCCTTGTCGGGCTCGTCGCCAACTTTCAAACCAACCAGCTTGCGACCGTTCCTTCCGGGCTGCGTCGCCGCACGCCTTGAGCAGATTGACCACGGCTTTGTGACTGTTGGACGTGACACCAACCTTTTTACCGGCAGCCAAAAGAGAATCGATCATACATGAAGCGGTGTAGGTCTTTCCGGTGCCCGGCGGCCCCTGAATGACGAGGCAGCCGCCATTCATTAATCCGATGATTCGAAGCGCCGCATCGACGGTTGATTCACCATCTACTTGCAGCGGATTCGCCGGAGTCAATCGTTCCAGCAAGGATTTAACCGGCGGGTGAAGATCGTTAGTCAGCTGCTGCGAAGCTATGTCGAAGAGCGCATCCGGAATCTCGCCAGGATTCACATATTCGTTCTTCAAAATCGAACCATTACTGGGAAATTTTCCCTGACATTTATCCTCCAAACCTTTCTTGCCAATTTTCAGCGTCAGTTCACCGGCATCCGAGATCGATCGAAGCGATCGCGAAGCTTGCGTCCAGATTATGAGTGAACATTATCCTGTCATCGGTGCCTAACTTGCATTCCTGCGATGGATCGAAGCGTGTATTTCTGGAGGAATGACTTCTTTTCGGCTACGCAATCTCCGACCGCTTTCAATCCCTCGATACAACCAGAATCGTCACGAAGTTCTTCAGCACTCGCGTCGGCGCGGTCAAACATTTTCCACCACATCGGTTTCAGCTCGCGCCGATGGAAATCGACCAGGTCGCCGAGCACGACTGAGATTGGATCACCGTTAGCGCGAAGTTTGGCCGAGAGCTCCTGTCGCTTAGCGATCTCAGGGTCGGCCGGTTTCGGCGGCGCCGGTGCGTCTGCGGAATGACGATCGACGTAAGAGATCCCCTGCTCTTTCACCAGGTTCCTTAACCACTCACAAAGTTCGGCATTAGATTTACAGTCGTCCTCGTTGTAATCACGAATGCCTTTCAAAATGCTGCTGCTTTGCCAATCGCGCGGCTGTTTGGTCGCCATCCAGTTCGCGTATTGAACGATCGATCCCGAAGCGGTCGTGACGTCCGTCCTACGTTTCGGTCGGTAAAGCGTCTCGATGCTCTTTATCGAGTAGCTGTCTTCGCCAATCCGCACGGCATGGCGGACGATTTGATACAGATCGATGAATACATTGTTACGGAGCAGATCATCGACTTCGTCCTGGCGTGTGTCGTGGCGCGTGCTCAGGCGCCTAACAGCGCTCACTTCGTAGGCGGCGTAATGATAGATGTGCATCGCTGGATTTTTCTTCCAGCGCGCGTAAACCCAGTCGATGAATCCCTCAAACGCGATCTTTTCTTCAACCCGATCGTGAGCCCACCAATCACGGAATTCCAATTGCCCGATCGTTTCGTTACGGGCCCAGGTGCCAAACAAGTATTCCAATCCACCGGGGATTAACGGATATCCTTCCATGTCGAAGAACACGTCGGCTGAATCGGCTGGTGGAAGCGTCGTCAAACCCACCGGCTCACCATTGGGCCCTTTGTGCGGCAGAATCTTGTAGCGCGGCTTTGCATCAGGATTCGATTTCCGATCATCGCGCGTCTGGCATTGAAGTCCCGCCTGCGACACCAGTTTCTCCAAAGTGCCAGCGTCGAGCTTATGAACTGATTTACCTGAGGCTGCGGCAAGCGTTGTCATCGTGACGATGCCGGCGGTTTTCAGCTTTTTAATCTGGCCAACACTAATGTTCGCGACCTGAACAAGGTGATCTTTATCGAGGAAGAATTTCTCCGCGTACGAAGTCCATCGACCATGATCGGCACGCGGGAGCGGCTCCGGACAATCGTCCATCTTTCCGCTGAACGCCGCCTGCATCGCAAGAAAGCTCTCTTTAATGTGCCGGTAATAATGAATGAAATCCTCGACACGGAATTCAATTTCGGTCGCCATCGCCGAGAATCACTCCGATTCGCTCCGGCATCCCCTGCCCCGTCGCGGCAGCTAGCATTTCTGAATAGCAGCAGAGCTGAATCGGGTAATAAGGTTTTGGCGAGAGCGCCAGCTTTGTGTCCCACGCCTGATATTTACCCGACGTGTCGAGCTTCAGAAAATCGGCGTAGCCCGCGAAATTGCCGTCACGCAACGCCGCTTGATAAATGATCGCTGCCTTCTGCTGGATCGCCTCCAGCGTAGCAGCGTGCGCGACGTCAAATTCGTTGTCATCTTTGGCGATCTCAATGAGCCCGAGTTCCCGAAGTCTTGTAGCCGCTCAGAATCGACTGCTCGTGTTCGTCACCCGTACGCGAAAGGAGTTTTTCCTCTTCCGTTTGCTCATCTGGCTTGATCTCGCCGAGGCCTTCCAAACGGTAACGGTCCAGCCACGAACGCGAATGGCGACGCCAGGTAGCGAATCAGATCGCTAGGCGAATAGATGATCGTGCCGGACTCTTTTTTCATAACGGTCCCGACAGCTTACCACAACCGGTAGGACATCCGCTGTCCGATACAAATATTTCACAACAACTTCGCTTCGCTATATCAGAGAAAATCCAGACACACGGAATTGGAGCTTCCAATCAAGCAAGTTTGGACTCGCCAGACTTACACTTGCCGGGATGTCTCTTCTCACGACTGTCTCAGACGCGTCAGAAGATGTGCCGGAAAGTCGGCATCTGGACAAAGGCTGACAGCGTGGCGTTGTTCGATGACTTTATTTAGGTAGCGCGGTGAAACAATTCTTTCTCGCTGTTGTAATCGCAATGGTCGGCAATTATCTCGCCGCGGTTAGTCCGGTGGCGCGGGGCCGGGTTAACCCATTCGCGCGATCACCTCAACTTCAGCCTGACCGAGCGTGAGCGGATATGATGCGGGTGCAGAGGAGCGCGGGAAAAATAAACTTTGGTATCACCGCTGCTGAACAACGATTAATCACGTGATGCTGATGAAATCGCCGCGCTCTAAAATCTCACTGGCAACGGCTAGGGTGCGGCGCCAACGCGCGAGAGAACTGCCCTTGCGGGCGGAGTTGTTTGGCATTGAACAACTCGCGCGCCACGCTCAGTTCATCGCGGCGCAACATACAATCGTCACGGGCCGCGCTTCTGCCCGGCTGCTCACGCGGCTGGATCAGAATGAGAAAGTGCTACGCGCTTTCAACCGCGCGACACTGGCGGTGGATCAAAGCCGCCGGGTCACGCCCGCGGCGGAGTGGCTGCTGGATAATTTTTATTTAATCGAAGAGCAGATCCAGTTGGCTCGTCGGCATCTGCCGCAAGAATATAGCCGGGAGTTACCCCGCCTGACGAACGGTCCATCGGCCGGTTCCCCGCGCGTTTACGACATCGTCCTGGAATTGATCGCGCACGTCGATGCGCAGATCGATGCCGACTCGCTCAGCGCGTTCGTGGCTGCGTATCAGACGGTGGCGCCACTAAAACTAGGAGAACTCTGGGCTGTGCCGATCATGTTGCGGCTGGGATTGATCGAGAATCTGGCCCGCATCACCACCGGGCTGGCCCAAGGTCGCCGTGATCGCGATCTGGCGAACCAATGGGTCGAGCGTTTGCAGGCGATGGCGGAGAAACATCCCTCCCGCATTGTCATCGTCGTGGCGGATATGGCGCGGGCCGACCCGTCGTTATCGAGCGCCTTCGTGGCGGAATTTTGCCAGCGCCTCTCGCGTTTGAATCCGGTGCTGCATCTGGCGCGCAACTGGCTCGAGCAGCGCACGCTCGAGCAGGGTCTCTCGGTGGAGCAACTGGTCCACCAGGAAAATCAAAGCCAGGCCTCCGATCAAGTTTCGGTCAGCCACAGCATCTCGAGCCTGCGTTTGCTTAGCGCGATCGATTGGAAGGAATTCGTCGAAACGCTCAGTCTGGTCGAGCAAACCTTGCGCGGCGAGCCGGCCGATGTTTACGGCGAGATGGATTTTGCGACACGCGATCGTTATCGCCACGTCGTTGAAACCCTCGCTCGTTACAGTGCGCTCTCAGAAATCGAAGTGGCGCGGAAAGCCGTCGAGCTGGCGCAGGAAAGTGCGCAACAGAAAGGGCGGGAAGATCGCACCGCGCACGTCGGTTTTTATTTAATCGACAAGGGTCTTCCCAGACTGGAGCGCGCGTCCGGCGCGCGATGGCGGTGGAAAGGTTTTGTCGAACGAAGTATTCGCAAGTTTCCCTTCACCTTCTATATCGGCGGAATTTTTCTGTTCACGCTTTTGGCCACGCTGGAATTCGTGCACGCGGCGGAGGCGCGCGGCGTTGCCGGGTGGCAGCTCATTCTTTGCGCGGTCACATTTTCGCTCGGAGTCAGCCAGCTGGCGGTGGCCTTATGGAACTGGCTCGCCACTGTGCTGCTAAAGCCGCGACTTTTGCCCCGTCTCGGCTATTCACCGGGCGGGATCGCGCCGGACAGTCGCGGCATGGTCGTCGTTCCCACCATCCTGAGAAGCGCGGAAAACATCGATGACCTGCTCCAAACGCTGGAGATTCATCATCTGGCAAATCGCGATCCGCATTTGCACTTCGCCCTCTTGACCGACTGGCCTGATGCGGCGCAAGAAAATTTGCCGGAAGACGAGGCTTTGCTGGAGCGCACAAAGGCCGGGATCGAATCGTTGAATCGCAAATACGCCGGCGGCCGGCGCGATCTTTTTTTCCTTTTCCACCGGCCCCGCCGCTGGAACGCGAGCGAGAACGTGTGGATGGGCTACGAACGAAAGCGCGGAAAGCTAATGCAGTTCAACGCCTTTCTTCGAGGGCGCTGCGCGGATTGTTTTGCCGCGGTGGTGGGCGACCTGACGATTTTGCCCGAAATCAAATACGTCATCACCCTCGATACCGACACGCAGTTGCCGCGCGAGTCAGCCCGCCAACTGATCGGCACGATGGCGCATCCGTTGAACCGGCCGCAATTCGATCCGGCGCTCGGGATTGTGACGGAAGGCTACAGTCTTTTGCAACCCCGGGTGGATGTGAGCCTGCCGACGGCGGACCGTTCACGATTCGTTAGGTTGCACGCCGGCGAAGTCGGAATCGATCCCTACACCCGCACCGTCTCGGATGTTTATCAGGATCTTTTCGGCGAGGGCTCGTTCATCGGCAAAGGCGTTTATGACGTCGATGCTTTCCAGCGCGCGCTGGCCGGCCGTTTTCCGGAAAATCGAATCCTGAGCCACGACCTGCTGGAATCGGTCTACGCCCGCTGCGGGTTGGTGAGCGACGTGACACTTTACGAGGAATATCCGTCGCGCTACGAGATCGACGCTGTCCGGCGGCATCGCTGGATTCGAGGCGACTGGCAAATTTTGCCGTGGCTGCTGCCGCGCGTTCTCGACGCGGAGGGTCGAGGTATCCGTAATCCGATCTCGGCGTTGTCGTGGTGGAAAATTTTCGACAACCTGCGCCGCAGCCTTGTTCCGATCGCGCTCGTACTTTTTTTCTTCGCCAGTTGGCTGCTCGTTCCGCGGCTCGGCTTGTTGGCAACGTGCATGCTCCTCGCCATCATCGCACTGCCAGGTTTGCTTTCACTCGTTGTCGAACTCCTGCGCAAGCCGGAGCAGTTGCCGTGGCGAATGCATTTGCGTGGAATGCTGGCGTCATCGAAACGGACGCTCGGCCAGATCGGACTTACCTTCGCATTCCTGCCAAATGATGCCTTTCTCAGTCTGACAGCAATCGGCCAGACACTTTGGCGCGTGTTCATCACGCGGCGACATTTGCTGGAATGGGTCACCTCGGGCGAAGTGGCGCGCAGCGCGCGAACGGATCTTGCGGGCTCATATCACGCAATGTGGTTTGCGCCTGCAATCGGGCTTGGCGGCGCAATTTCTTTGGGCCTGATGCAACCGGCGCGCTGGGTGGTTGCCCTGCCCTTCTTCGTCCTTTGGCTGGTTGCGCCCTGGATCGCATGGTGGATCAGCCTGCCCATCGAGCAGCCGGCCCCGGAACTCAGCCTCGAACAACTGACTTTGCTCCACCGGATCGCGCGCAAGACCTGGCATTTTTTCGAAACCTTTGTCACCGCGGAGGAGAACTGGCTGCCACCAGATAATTTCCAGGAAGAACCAACGCCCACCGTTGCCGCACGCACTTCACCTACGAACATCGGTTTGTCATTACTGGCGAATTTGGCGGCGCGCGATTTTGGCTATCTCTCGTTAGGCCGCTTGCTCGAGCGGACGCAGGCGACCATCGATACCCTGCATCGGCTGGAACGGCATCGCGGGCATTTCTACAACTGGTATGAGACGCGCACCCTGCGGCCACTGATCCCGCTCTACGTCTCCAGTGTGGATAGCGGCAATCTCGTCGGGCATTTGCTCACCCTGGCCAGCGGATTGCGCGGGCTGGCCGAGGAAAAAATTCTCGATCTGCAAATATTCACCGGTCTGCGCGACACGCTTGCGCTGGTGCAAGGTTTGACTGGCGAAAACGAGCTTTTATCGCAACTCGACGCCGAGCTGGCGAAGACGCCGTCCGATCTGCGTGGGGCCGCAACGTTGTTACAACGCGCGGTGGAACAATCAGCGAAGATTTCCAACGCGCTGGCGAATCGAGACGGAGATTTGAAGGCTTGGGCGCAAACGCTACAGCGCAGTTGCGTCGAGCATTTGGACGAACTGAATTTCCATGCGCCCTGGCTGAAGGATGAAAATCTCACGAGCAGAATTGCGCAGCTTCACGCGGCTCCTTCTTTGCGAGAAATCGCCAGTTTCGATCAGCTCGACGGCCAGTTCCCAACGGGATCGGAAATCCTGGGCGAAGCGAGCAAACGTGCGCGGGAGCGGATGCGCGCTTTGGAAACGCTCGCCGGCCAATGCGACGAACTGGCGGGAATGGATTTCAGTTTCCTCTTCGACAAGGCGCGCAACTTATTCGCCGTCGGCTTCAACGTCACCGAAGGCCGGCGCGACCTCAGTTTTTACGACCTGCTCGCGTCAGAAGCGCGGCTTTGCAGTTACCTCGCCATCGCGGAAGGGCAGGTGCCACAGGACCATTGGTTCGCGCTCGGCCGGTTATTGGTCGCGCCTAGTGGCGAACCGATCCTGGTTTCGTGGAGCGGATCGATGTTTGAGTATTTGATGCCGCTACTGGTGATGCCGACCTACCGCGGCACGTTACTCGATCGCGCCTGCAAAACGGCGGTGGAATTGCAAATTGAATATGGCAATTCGCGCGGCGTCCCATGGGGCGTCTCGGAATCGGGCTTTAATCAGGGCGATGTGAAGCAAACATATCAATATCGCGCCTTTGGTGTGCCTGGTCTGGGTTTGAAGCGGGGCCTGGCCGAAGACCTGGTCATCGCGCCTTATGCGACGGTGCTGGCTTTGATGGTGGCGCCGCGGGAAGCGAGCGAGAATCTCCAGCGCCTGGCCCGCGATGGGCGCGAAGGCGATTTTGGATTTTACGAGGCAGTCGATTATACGCCATCACGCCTGCCGCCGGATGAGAGCAGCGCGACCGTTCGTTCCTACATGGCGCATCATCAGGGGATGAGTCTGCTCGCGCTCGTTTCGTCGCTGCGCGAATTGCCAATGCAGCGCCGCTTCATGTCGCGCCCATTGCTGAAGACGGCTGATTTGTTGTTGCAGGAGCGGCTTCCCAAAACGGAGGCCAGCGTTTTGCCGGAAGACCTCGAGCTGGAAGAAACGCGAGTGCGTTTCGGCGAGGGCGAAGATGTCATGCGAGTTTTCAAAAGTCCCACATCGCGCACGCCAGAGATTCATCTTCTTTCCAATGGCCGCTATCACGTCGCCATCAGCAATGCCGGCGGCGGATACAGTCGCTGGAAAGATCTCGCCATTACCCGCTGGCGCGAGGATGCGACCTGCGATTGCTGGGGCGCGTTTCTTTATCTGCGCGACGGGACAACGGGGGAATTCTGGTCCGCCGCTTATCAACCAACGCTGCGCGCGACAAAAAATTACGAAGCTATTTTCACCCAGGCCCGCGCGGAATTCCGCCAGCGCCATGGTAATCTCGAGATTCACACGGAGTTGAGCGTTTCGCCCGAGGACGACATCGAGCTGCGGCGTGTCACCCTGACCAATCATTCCTCCACCGAGCGCACCATCGAACTAACGAGTTACGCCGAAGTCGTGCTCGCTACCCAGGCTGCGGACGAAACGCACCCGGCCTTTAGCAATCTGTTTGTGCAGACTGAATTTGTGCCCGATTCCTCCGCCATTCTCTGCACCCGGCGAGCGCGCACGGCCGAAGAAAAACCGCCCTGGCTGCTGCATTTGCTGGTCGGGCAGGGTGGCACCCACGGCGAAATCTCGTGCGAAACCGACCGTGCCCGATTTATCGGTCGTGATGGAAATCTGGTGAACCCGGCGGCGATGAAAAAGATTGCGCCGCTTTCGAACACCGCCGGTTCCGTGCTCGATCCCATCATCTCGCTCCGGCGCACCGTCACGCTGCAACCAGATGAAATTGCCATCCTCGATTTTGTCATCGGCGCGGCCGAAGACCGCGAAACCGCAAACGCCTTAGTGCAAAAATATCAACATTTCCGCATGGCCGATCGCGCTTTTGATCTGGCTTGGACCCACGGCCAGGTGATCCTGCGCCAGCTCAACGCCACCGAAGCCGAAGCGCAGCTTTACGCCCGGCTGGCTGGCGCGATCGTTTATGCCGATCCCGCCCGCCGCGCGACCTCAGGAATTCTGCTGGAGAACCGCCGCGGACAAAGCGCTCTTTGGACTTACGGCATCTCCGGTGACACGCCGCTGGTTCTTCTGCGCGCCACTGACTTGGAGAAAATCGAACTCGTGCGCCAACTCATCCGGGCGCATTCCTACTGGCGCGCCAAAGGTTTGACGGTCGAGCTCGTGATTTTGAACGAAGACGTTTCGGTTTATCGCCAGAATTTGCAGGATCAAATTACATCGCTGATCGCAGCCGGCAGCGAAGCGCAAATGCTCGATAAACCCGGCGGCATTTTTGTTCGCCGTCTCGAGCAAATCCCGAATGACGATCGTGTCCTTCTCCAATCTGCCGCCCGCATTGTCCTCGATGACGAGCACGGCTCGCTCTTGGAACAACTCGAACACCGCAGCGTGCTCGAGCCGCCCATTCCCGCATTCAATGCCAGACGCGCGGCCCGGGTCGAGACGCCTTCGCCGCCGCCGCCGCGCGACCTCATTTTTCGCAACGGCCTTGGCGGTTTCACTCCGGATGGCCACGAATACGTCGTCACGCTTTCACCCGGCCAGGTCACGCCCGCGCCCTGGGTAAATGTGCTGGCCAATCCATCCTTCGGCACCGTCATTTCGGAAAACGGCGGTGCCTACACCTGGTTTGAAAACGCGCACGAATTCCGGCTCACCCCCTGGTTTAACGATCCGGTCCGCGACCTCACCGGCGAGGCCTTTTACATCCGCGATGAAGAAACCGGCCAGGTCTGGTCGCCCACGCCAGGGCCGGCCCGCGGCGCCACCGCTTACGTCGTTCGGCACGGTTTTGGTTACACCGTTTTCGAGCACACCGAGCACGGCATCGTTTCCGAGTTGTGGATTTACGTGGCGATGGACGTGCCAGTGAAGCTCGCGGTTTGCAAACTTCGCAACATCTCAGGCGAGCCGCGCCGTCTCTCCCTCACCGGCTATTGTGAATGGGTGCTGGGCGATTTGCGCCACAAAACGCTCCTCAACGTTCAGACCGATATCGATCTCAAGAGTGGCGCCCTGCTGGCTCGCAATTTTTACAATACGGAATTCCCCGACCGCATCGTCTTCCTGGATGTCAATGAGCCGACCCGCACGCTCACGGGTGATCGGAAGGAATTTCTCGGGCGCAACGGGACGCTCGCTCAGCCTGCGGCACTCAAGCGGGCGCGACTTTCCGGAAAAGCGGGCGCCGGTTTGGATCCGTGCGGTGCGATGCAGGTCACTTTCGATCTTGCCGATGGACAGGAACGCGAAACAAGTTTCCGGCTCGGGGCCGGTCGCAGCATCGCCGAGGTGCACGATCTGATCTTTCGTTTTCGCCGGGCCGACGCCAGCCGTGTCGCGCTCTCCGCCGTACATGAATTTTGGAATCGCACTCTCGGCGCAATCAACGTCGATACGCCAGATCCCGCCGTGAACACAATGGCCAACGGCTGGCTGTTATACCAAACCCTTGGCTGCCGGCTCTGGGGGCGCACCGGCTTTTATCAATCCGGCGGTGCCTATGGCTTCCGCGATCAATTGCAGGATGTGATGGCGCTGGTCCACGCCGTGCCAGCCCTGACTCGCGAGCATCTTCTCCGCGCCGCCGCGCATCAATTTCGCGAAGGCGATGTCCAGCATTGGTGGCACCCGCCGGTGGACCGCGGCGTGCGCACACATTTTTCCGACGACTATCTCTGGCTGCCCTACGTCACCTGCCGCTACGTTTCCTGTACCGCGGACACGGGCGTGCTGGATGAACAGGCACCCTTCCTCGAGGCCCGTCCGGTTATGCCGGAAGAGGAATCGTATTACGATTTGCCGAATCGCTCCCAGGAATCGGCCACGCTCTACCAGCATTGCGTGCGCGCGATCGAGCACGGATTGAAGTTCGGCGAGCACGGTTTGCCCTTGATGGGCTCCGGCGATTGGAATGACGGGATGAACCTGGTGGGAAAAGAAGGCCGCGGCGAAAGTGTCTGGCTCGCCTTTTTTCTTTACGATGTGCTCAGGCAATTTGCTGAAATGGCGCGCGGGCGTCAGGACGTGAGTTTCGCGGAGCGTTGCCTGGCCCAGGCGAAACAGTTGCAGGAAAACATCGAGAAAAATGCGTGGGACGGCCAGTGGTATCGGCGCGCCTATTTCGACAACGGCGAACCGCTCGGTTCGAAGACAAACCTCGAATGCCAGATCGATTCGCTGCCGCAAAGCTGGTCGGTGATCAGCGGCGCCGGCGATCCCCAACGCTCGCGTCAAGCCATGAACGCCGTCGATCAGCGCCTTATTCATCGCAAATCAAAACTCATTCAGCTTTTCGATCCGCCCTTTGACAAATCGCCGCTCAATCCCGGTTACATCAAAGGCTACATTCCCGGTGTGCGCGAGAATGGCGGCCAGTACACTCAGGGCGCCATTTGGACTGCGATGGCTTTCGCGCTCATGGGAGAGAGCGAACGCGCGTGGGAACTTTTCGCTTTGCTCAATCCCATACAGCATGGCGGGACCGCCGAACAAATCGCCACCTACAAAGTGGAACCGTACGTTATAGCCGCCGATGTCTATGCCGTGGCTCCGCACATTGGTCGCGGCGGTTGGACTTGGTACACCGGGTCAGCCGGCTGGATGTACCGATTCCTCACGGAAACTCTGCTCGGCGTCCATCTCGAAGGCAATCGCCTGCGTGTGATTCCACGTTTTCCGCCGGGCTGGACGAACTATAAGATTCACTATCGCCACCGGCAGACCCTTTATCACATCACGATCAGCCGTCTGGCGCCGGATCGGACTGGTGCAAATGAATTATCCCTCGACGGTCAAACTCTTACCGAGGAAACGATTCCCCTGACAGACGATCACCTCGAGCACTTTGTCGAGTTACGAGCGCGATGAAACCAGCGCTCGCTCTCGGGCCGGTTCACTGGCAGGGACAGCTTGTGGGCACATCAGGAAGTTCGACGGCCGCCGCTGCGCGCGGTCGATGACCGCCAGACACGCAGTTTGCAGAGTAGCGAAGGCGAAGCACGACTCTATCTTTAAGCATGCGGTTCGTCCTCGTCTTGATCGGCACCATGGTGGCTCTCGATCTCCTCTGGTGGGCGGCGTCGACACGGATCGCCAGACCGTCTTTTGCGCGCATCGCGGTTGCTATTTTTGCTCTGGCCCAATTGGGCGGACTGAGCTGGCTACTGACTCAGCGCTTTACTCACGCAGAATCGACCGCCCTGTTCTCGAAGTTCGCACTAACAAACGTATTCATCTGGCACATGATTCTCCTGCCACTGCTCTTGTTGCTGGCAATTGCGCTTCTGCCGATCCTCGCGATGCTCGCTCTTGTCCGGAGCGCTCGGCGCCTCGGCAATCCGGTTCCCGCCGATTCGGGCGGGGCATTGAATCGGCGACAATTTCTCGGAGTAGCCCTCGCCGCGGCGCCACCGCTCTTCAACCTTAGCCTGGCCACTATTGCCATGCGCCAACTCGAGCAATTTCGGGTTCGCCGCTTCGTTTTACCGATCGCTGGTTTGCCGAGCGATCTTCACGGGCTGACCATCACCCAGATCAGCGATCTGCATGTCGGCCGGTTCACCTCCGGTCGCGTCTTGAGCGATGTGGTCCGGGTCGTTAACGAGTTGCGCGCCGATCTCGTTCTCCTTACCGGCGATTTGATTAACGACGCTCTCATTGATCTTGATCACGGTCTCGATCTCGTTAGGTCCATGCAAGCCCGCTACGGCGTTTACCTGATCGAAGGTAATCATGATTTGATCGAGAATGGCCCCGAGTTCGAACGTCGGGTAAAAAATTCGGGGATTCCATTTCTCCTCGACGAATCAATCGTCATAAAAATTCGCGGCGCGCCGTTGCAACTGCTTGGACTTAGTTGGACACGAGCTCGAGAAAACAGGGATGCCGCGATTGCCACCGCAGTCAGCCAGCTCCTCAACCAGCGTCAGCCCGAAAGTTTTCCCATTCTTCTGGCGCATCATCCGCATGCCTTCGATGCCGCCGCGGCCGCATCGGTTCCTCTTACCCTCTCCGGCCATACTCACGGCGGACAGCTTATGTTAAACGACCAATATGGGTTCGGGCCGGCGCTGTTTCGCTACTGGTCCGGGCTTTATAGCAAGGGCGCGAGCAAACTGGTCGTTTCAAATGGCGTAGGCAATTGGTTTCCCTTGCGAGTACGCGCGCCCGCGGAACTGCTACATCTCACGCTTCTACGCTCTGGAAACTGATAACCCGACAAAGTCGTACACCAAACGCGCCGCGTGAGACTTAGTCTTTTACGCGGCGCGAAGTTTTAATCTAACTTGCCGGCTTAACGGCTTAACGATTTAACTTAAGTCTGGGTCTTATCTTTGTCGCTCGTCTTGCACTCGGCTTCGAACTTCGCGTACTGCTCCTTGGTCAGGATTGTTTTTGCCTCCTGCATGTATTTCGCCTCGCTCGCTTCGTTACAGCCCTCTTTCTCATGCTGGGCCATCACCGCGTTCATCTTTGTCTGCTGCTCGGGAGTCAGGTTGAGGTTGGCCAATGAAACCGCACAAGCCATCTTCCCTTGCTTGTTTCCAACTTGCTTTGTGCAATCGCCGTGTTCGCCCGCGAACATCGTGCCCGTCACAAAGAGTCCTGCCGCTACCAACGCAATGAGTTTAGTCATAATGGGAACCTAGACGTCCCGGATGAGATTGTCGTTCAAAAATTTGAGGCCGCGTGATTTGCTGGCAAACAAGGCGTACCCAATCTATTTTCCTCAGACAATCCAAGGTGCGCATCTTTCCTAAATGAAGCCGAACATCGATCACAAAGGCCGTGTCGCCCGCGGTGGGATGGCGGTCGTTTTCCTTCTTTTCGGTGCCTGTCTGATGCCGGAAGCACCTGTCTTCGCAGCAATCTTTAGTTTGATAGGGCTATTCTGTGCCTTTGAAGCGTGGATAGGTTGGTGCGCGGTCCGGGCCTGCGGCGTTAAGACGCCGCTGTAAATCTCGTCGCCATCCAGACAAAACCGGTCCCCTGCGGCGTCTGATTACTGAGATCAGCGCCCGGCCGTAAATTTATCGAAAATCTTGAATCCGAACGGCTGGGTTGCGGCATCTCACAGACAAATAGCCATGAAAACAACCTCTACTAATCCGGAAACATTTGAATCCACTTATGCGCTTCTCCTACGCTCGGAAGAAAAACAACGCAGCCGATTCGAAACGCTCATCTACACTATTCTTGCCGTCAGCACCATCGTTGCGGTCCTGCAATTTGGGCGTGAGGCAGCACTGATGCCCTCGAGCATCGCGCATGTGTCGACGACCGTAACTGCCCCCGCGCAACACGGTGCCTGATCTCTGGTTCTTAATATCCTCACTTTCGATAACTGTTAATCGGTATGGCATCGCTGCGTTGAGTTCGGCTATCTGTATCAGGTTCTAATCCCGCCTTGGCTCCCTGAACCCTGAAAGCTGCGACGGGTAAACGGAACTTTGTAGGGCAAGCGCTCCCGCTTGCCATTCCCTGGATCGGCAGGCGACGCGCCTGCCCTACAGCTCTCGTTCACGCGCGAGAGCTACTCGTAGCGGAGGGCATCCATCGGATCCACTTTCATTGCCCGGCGGGCTGGAACATAACAGGCGACCAAGGCCACGCCGATGAAAAGGAGGGCGACACCGGCAAACGTCAACGGATCTGTGGGCCGAACTCCATAAAGCAAGCTGGCCATTAACTGCGAAACGACCAGCGCACAAATAAGTCCAACTGCAGCACCCGCAATCGCGAGGCCCAGTCCCTGACGCAAAACAATGTGCAGAATATTCCGCCTTTGCGCGCCAAGCGCGAGACGGATCCCGATTTCGTGCGTCCGTTCGCTTACCACGTACGAAATCACTCCATAAATCCCCAATCCCGCGAGAAGCAATGCTGTCAATGCGAAGAGACCGACCAGTTCCATTGAGAACCGTCTTTGAGAGAGAGACGCGGAAACCGTTTCGTCGAGCGTCTGCGCGCCGTAAACGGGAAGCGTCGGATCGAGCGACTGCACCTGCTGGCGGACTTCATCCGCAATCGCAGCAGTATGAAAACGTCCGCGCAGAAACACTGAGAGTCGTCTTTCTGCAGTCTGATATAAGTCCAAATAGATTTGCGGCACGTCAGCGCGCGCGAGCGATTCTGTTCGCGCGTTCGCAACTACGCCGACAACTGTAGTCCATCGAGAGCCTTCTCTGGTTGCCTTGAAGCGTTTGCCCAGTGCATTTTCGTTAGGCCAATAAGTGTCCGCCATTGCCCGATTAATCACGGCAACTGGCGGAGTGTTATCGTTATCCGATTCATTAAACAAACGCCCGCGCAGTAGTGTGATTCCGAGCAAGTGAAAATAGTCGGACGTAACACTTGATCGTTCGGCGACCGTGGAGTGATCGCTCTGGACATTGCGCCCCTCAATCGAAAAGAAAAACTGGCCTTCCGAAATCACTTTTAGATCGCGCAAGCTTTGGTCGAGCGGAATAGATGCTGTATCTCCGATCGCGACTTCTTGAACGCCGGGCAAGAGTGTGCATTTGCGAATCAGCTCACGAAGGAACGGCGTTTCCTGAGCAGCCGTCGCGTACTTGTCGTTGTTCGGATAGTTGGGCGCGGGCAATCTCGTGCGAACGATCATCACATTTTGTGGGCTAAATCCCAGCTGCACGTTGAGCAGGTCCCAGAAACTGCGCAGGAGAAGGCCGGCGGCGACCATTAGCACCAAAGACAAAGCGAATTCAGTAATGACCAGGCCGCGCCGAGTTCGCGCGCGTTCGCGGGAGCCGGCTGAGCGCCCTTCCTGTTTGAGTGCATGATTCAAGTCCAATCGGCTAGCTTGCAACGCTGGGGCCAAGCCGAAGAGCACGCCGGAAACAACGGAAGCGACGAGAGCAAAAAGTAAAATGTTCCAGCTGATCGATATTTCATTCAGGTGCGGCAAATTCTCGGGTATCAGTCGCAACAGAAAATCCTTTAATAAAAACAAGATCGCCACACCGGCGACTCCGCCGAACAAAGAAAGCAGTAGGCTTTCGGTCAGCAATTGCCGTGTCAATCGCCCTTGCGCCGCTCCGAGCGCGCGTCGAATCGCCATTTCGCGTCCTCGCACGCTGGCACGGGCAAGCAAAAGATTCGCAACGTTGACGCAGGCAATCAAGAGAACCAATCCGACGGCGGCCAGGAGCAGCACCAGCGACTGGCGAACGTTGCCAACCACCCTCTCTTTAAGCGGCAGGAGCCGAACGGTCCACGCGTTTTGTGGCGGGTAATCACCCGGGAACTGCTTTTGCAAAGATGCGGTAAGCGCATCCAGCTGCTTCTGTGCTACGGCAATTGTTACTCCGGGCTTCAGCCGGGCTATTGCCGTCGGGAAATAACGCCGATTCCTCGGTGGATGGTCGGGCATAGGCGTCCCGTAAAAACTGCTCGCCGCCCAAATTTCGATGTTCCTTTCTTCCGCAGTTCGTCCGGGCGCGTCAAAACCCGCCGGCATCACGCCAACAATCCGATACAAATCGGTGTCCATTCGCACGCTCTTACCCAGAATATTTGAATCGGCTCCGAAAGAGCGCTTCCAAAGTCCATCACTAATGACGACTTCAGGAATTATCCCGGGCGAATGATCCTGTGGGTCGAAAGCGCGTCCCAATTGCGGTTGGACGGCCAAGAGCGCGAAATAATTTGGTGCAACAAGCAGCAGTCGGACTCGCTCCGGTTGAGACGACCCGGTCAGATTATTTTCGTCGAACCACGTCGGGGAAACGTATTGAAAAATTCCGGACTCCTGAAGGTCCTGCCATTCCGGCTGCGAAATTCCGACATCGTTTGCGCCCAGACCCGGCAGATCGGCTTGGATGCTGACCAGCTGCTCTGGTTGTGCATACGGCAGAGGACGCAACAAGGTCGCCTCTACAACGCTGAAGATCGCGGTCGTCGCTCCAATGCCCAATGCCATTGTCAAAATGGCAATGGCAGTAACCGCGGAAGATTTGCGGAACATCCGCAGTCCGAAGCGTACATCCTGTATCAGAATGTCGATGAAATTGCCGGCGATCGCTTCGCGGCATTCTTCCTTGAACCGCTCATGGCCTCCGAACTCGATCCGCGCGCGGCGTTCTGCTTCAGCGCGTGTTAACCCGACGCGCTCAAGGTCGTTCGCCCGGAGTTGGATGTGTGAGCGCAGCTCTTCTTCCAAATCATTCTCGGTCAGCGACCGATGAAAAAATCTAGCGGCGAGAGAACGAAAGTAGGCCGGGAGTTTCATGTTACTCGCAGCGCAGGGCCACTGCCGGATCGACATTCATCGCGCGCCGCGATGCTAAGCCACACGCCAGCAACGAAATCGCGGCCAACACCAGACTAACGACCGCAAAACTGAATGGGTCGCGCTCGCTGACGCCATACATTTGATTCGCCACCAGCTTCGCCATCATCAGTGCGATGGCGAGACCGGCGCTTATCCCGGTGGCGAGGAGCGAGGTTCCTTCTGTGAAAATCATTCGCAAGATGCTGCCTCGCGTGGCGCCAAGCGCCAGACGAACTCCGATCTCGCGGGTTCGTTGTTGAATACCATACGAGATCACCGCATACAGACCGGCAGCGGCGAGAAAAAGGGCAGCTCCAGCAAAAGAGCCTACCAGTAGCAGACTGAACCGACGCGCTGCCAGCGCCGCCGCCAACACTCCTGTCATCGGTCGAACCTCGCCGACTGCGACATTGGGATCTACGTTCCGGATCTCCGCGCGCACCAAATGTTCGATCCCCGAACCAGGCGAGGACATCTTCAACACCCAATAGGTGTTGTATCGCAGCCAGGGCACTCCCTCTTTCGGAACTTGTCGGAGCGGCAGATAAATATCGGCTTTTGCCGGCATTTCGAGAGTGCCTTGTTTCACCGGCCCGACCACTCCAGCGATCTCGACGGTTCTCGGCTCGGCGTCTGTATCATCGATCTTCAACTGCTGTCCGATCGGAGAACGATCGGGAAAATACTTGTCCGCCAGCACAGCGCTGATAATGGCAACCGACGAACGACTTTCGTCATCTTCCTCAGTGAAGAACCGCCCGCTCAGCAGCGGGATTCCCATTGCCCGAAAATAATCCGGACTGACAATTCGGTAGTTCGCCGAGGGCGTGTCATCACGCTTTGCCGGTGGCCGGTCGGGGCGTGTGAATGGGATCGTTGATTGGCTTTTAGGAGCGAGGGGCAGGATCGATATCAGTCCTACATTTTGTTGTCCTGGAATCGCAGCTAATCGCGGCTGAAGTTTTTCGTAATACTGAATTAGAGCAGCGCGGTCCGCGTAGGTAACCTGGGGTAAAGACAGGCGTGCCGTTGAAACGTTGGCCGCGTCGAATCCCGGTTGTTCGCTGCTCAAACGAGCAAAGCTGCGAAATAGGAGTCCCGCGTTTGCCAATAGGACGAGGGCGAGCGCGATCTGACCTGCGACTAACCACGTTCGCAACCGACGTGTTCCCCCAGTCGATCCGCGGCCTCCCGCTAAAAGCGCGTCACGCAAATCAGAACACGAAAGTAACCACGCCGGGGCGAGCCCGCAGGCGAACGTCGCAATCAAAGTCACCACACTCGCGAAGACGAACACCTTCCAATCGATTGAAAATGTCTCGATTCTGGGCAGGTCCGTCGGCACCAAACGCAGGAGCGCTCGTTGTCCCCAAAGTTCGATCAGCACACTGAATGTGCCGCCGATGAACGCAATGATGGCGCTTTCCGTCAACAAAAGGCGGATCAATTGGCGTCGGGTTGCGCCCAAAGCCGTGCGCACAGCCAGCTCCCGTTGTCGCGCCGCGCCGCGAGTCAGCGATATGCCTGCGAGATTTGTGCAACTAATCAGGAGCACCGCGCCCGCCGCGCAAAAAACCGTGACTAGCACGGCCCGGACGTTACTCACGATCTCTTCCGCGATTGGAACGAGCGTTACGCCGGTCTTTCCAGCGTAGGCATCGGGAAATTGGCGCCGAAGATTTTGCCGTATCGCATCCAACTCTGCGTGGGCTTGTTGCTCCGTCACATTCGGTTTCAGCCGTCCAACGAATCGCAAAAAACTAACCGAATTGCGCGCGTTGCGTCGCGGATCGGACTCGGGTTGCAACGGGACCACGACATCGGTATCGAGGTTCGGCAAGGCAAAATTACTCGGCAATACGCCAACGATCTGCCGTGCCTCGCCGTTTAACTGGACGGATTGCCCGACCACATCAGGATTGCTTGCGTAACGGCGCGACCAGAGACCGAAACTGATCATGGCCACTGCCGGCGCGCCATTCTGATCGTCGGCCGCGATCAGTGTTCGGCCGACTAATGGGCGCAGGCCGAGAATGCCAAAAATGTTTGCCGATAATCGAGCGCCTTGGACGCGTTCCGGTTCGCTCGAGTCAGATAAGTTTGCGGTATAGCTTCCGATCGCGGCCAGTCCTTCAAATGAAGTGTTTTGGTCCCGATAATCGCAATACTCCGGTAGAGAAAAAGAAGTGCGCGCAGTGTCGACGCGCTGCGCATAAATCCACAGAAGTCTCGAAGGATCGTTGAAGGCGAAGGGGCGAAGCAGAACCGCGTTGACCACGGAGAACGCGGCCACGGTTGCTCCGATCCCTAACGTCAGCGTGACGACTGCGACCGTAAAAAAAGCGGGCGATTTGCGCAACGTGCGAAAACTGAACCGCACATCCTGGATCGCTCTGTCGATGAAATTGCCGGCGATTGCTTCCCGGCATTCTTCTTTGAACCGTTCATGGCCTCCGAACTCGAGCCGCGCGCGCCGCTCGGCTTCGGTGCGACCCAGACCGGAACGTTCCAGATCATCCGCCCTAAGCTGGATATGTGCGCGAAGTTCCTCCTCCAATTCGTTCTCCGTCTGGGAGCGACGAAAGAATCTCGCGGCTAATGATCTAAAATACGCCAGGTTCATTTGGCAGGTGCGTCGCTAGTGTCATAAACGCCAGTCCGGCTCGGACTCATATTTCCTGTGGTCGTGCCGCCAGTGCAGAGGCGATAGCCGCAACCAGACGGTTCCATCCATCCGTTTCCTCGCGCAGACGTTTGCGCCCTTTGGATGTGAGTTCGTAAAATTTCGCGCGCCGATTATTATCCGACTTCCCCCAGCTGGCCTTTAGGAGGCCCTGGCGCACCAGACGGAACAAGGCCGGATAAAGCGCGCCCTGCTCGATCAGCAATGCGCGCCCGGAGATTTGCTCGATGCGCAGGAGAACGCCGTAGCCATGAAGCGGCCCCAGCGAAACCGCCTTTAGAATAAGAAGATCGAGTGTGCCAGGAAGAAGTTCGGCTTCGTTACCCATGGTATCTCCTAAGACGATTAGGAGATTAGCACGCTCTTTCCTAAGCTGTCAAGGAGAGCAATCTGGAATTTCTTTAAATCTTCATTTTCAAACCTGGGTCCGCCTTAAATTTCGGCGTTTCAGCGTTCTACCCCCTTATTTGAAAACGACTTTGCTCCCGGGTGCTTCCTGGTAGGTAACCTCATGGCCCGGAGTCCACTCTCCGTTTTTCAGATACTCGGCTTTGACATGAAACGTGCCGTCCGGGAGAATCTCGCTGGTTGAGCGCACTTCAGTCACGCCGTTCGCGTCGCCTTTCACATCCTCGTGCGTGATGAATTTCCCACCTCTCGGCTCAAGCGTCCCAGTGGTCATATAGCCACCCGTGGTGAAATAGTAAAACGAAATGATCTTACGCGGCTCATCCCAAATCAGCAGGGTTTCGCCGCCATAAACGCCGTCATTGATTGAATGAAGAATTCGAATTGCCTGGCCGTTAAGCGCGCGTTCCCACCTTTGCACATCGACGGTAGGCTTATCCGGTTTTGAGTCTTTGAACGTTCCTTTCCAAGTTTTTTCCAGCAACGGACGCAAAGGTTCCAAATGAGCATTGAGGGGGAGTTCTTCGGTCGCGATAGCCGCGAGTGAACCGCCAACGTAAAATAGAGATAAGAGCAGTTTAGATTTCATATAAGCTTTCGTTTTCCCGCCAGTCTGTCTGACGCGTCGCCAGGCGTATTGGAAAAATTTTACCTTATCTCGCCCGGACGAAATTTGGCTCGCCTTCGAGACAACGGGCCAAGTAGGCCGAGGGGTTCAGACCCGAGAATTTGTTAAAGTCGTGGACGAAATGGGATTGATCAAAATACCCGCAACTGCAAGCGACGTCCGCCCAGTTGATCTCTGCGCGTGTTTGAACCTCGAGCAGCACCTTCTGAAACCGGCGAATCCGGCAAAACAGCTTGGGCGACAGGCCAGTTTGCCGCCGGAACAGATCAATAAAGTGTTTGTGGCTAAACCCAACTCTGCTTGAGACAGAAGTAATCGTCTGAAGATCTGGCTCGGCCATATACCGATCGAGCGCCCAAGCGACGGCATCGCTGTGGCGTTGCCTCAATTTGTTGTGAGCAAGCCTTTGACTCAGCAGGCGTTCGAGAATACCGAATTTTGAATCTGGTGTGGGAGCAGCGAGCAATTGATCACGCCAATCCCACACGGTACCACCCCAAACCGCGTCTAACTCAACGACCTGGCCCGCCAGTTCGTCTCCCGGCACTCCGAGAAAAGCAGCGGCGCCACCTGGCTTAAAATGGACACCGATCATTGACGACCGCGGCAGGGCGTCGATAACCAGGAACTTCGAGTGCGCGCCGGAAATCCAACCTCGCTTGAAAGCGTCGTATCCGGTCGAATCGGCACCATGGAAGAGTTTTCGCGGAATTTCCTGAAGATTAACGATAAGTTCAAACGTTCCATCAGGTAAGACATGTTCGCGGTCGTGATCGGGGGACAAATCGACATAGTACCAACAGAAATCCACATATTGGTTGAGCGGCGGAGCGGGGATATGCCGATAAATGCTCATGTTGCGCCCTGCTACCCAGAATGAGAGAATCCCGACGGCTTTTCAATCCGGTAAATGCGGCGCTTTGGATTAGCGACGTCAGCCCCACCTGTCACAGTCACCTGCTGCCAAGCCTACGCCCATGCTTCCTTATTCACCACGTATGGCATCTTTGTCGGGTCTCCGCCGTAATTTCCTTCAAGCACGTCAATCAATCCCTGCACCGTGCGCCCGGCCATGCCTTTGTCCGGATCGACGTCTAGTCGCGTGATCTGCGCGCCGCTGGCGAAGTGATGAAACACGCGGCAACGGTCGGCGATTTCGGGATCGAGTAGTGGCGAATCCGCCGGCAGCGGTTCCTTCTCGAAGACGTCGAGCGCCGCACCTGCGATAACTTTTTCTTTCAGCGCTTTGGCCAGCGCTTTCTCATCCACAACCGGACCGCGTGAGCTATTCACCAGATACGCTGTCGGCTTCATTAGCTTGAGTGTTTTCTCGTTAATGAGGTGGTAGGTCGGCTTGTCGGTTTCACCTTCGCGCAACAACGGCACGTGGATGCTCACATAGTCAGCGGCGCGAAGCGCCTCCTCGAATTCCACGTACTTAATATATGTCTTCTCCTTCTGGATACCGCGCGCGAGTCGGAGATCCATCAATTCCTGGATGGAAGCGATATATTTGTCGTTATGATATGCCGGGTCGTAGCAAAGGATGTTCATGTCGAAACCTGAGCACTTCTTGATCATCGCTAATCCAATGCGTCCGGTGCCAATGATCGCAACGGTCTTACTCGTGACTTCATCGCCAAGGAACGGCAGGAACGGATGCCACGAAGGCCACTTCTGTTCCCGCACCAGGCGCTCGCTCTGCCACATCTTGCGCGCCAAGCATCCCCATCATGAAGAAGGCGAACTCGGCCGTCGCTTCGGTCAGAACATCGGCGGTGTTAGTGAACGGGATCTTGTACTTGTTCGCATCGGCGCGGTTGATGTTGTCGAAGCCGACGGCAATTTGCGCCACGACCTTAAGCGAACCCTTTCCCGCTTCGAAAACATCTGCATCGATCGGATCGCGCAGCGTGGTAATCAAGCCGTCGATCCCGCTCTTCACTTTCTCGATGATCAATTTTTTCGGGGGCGCCTCAGGTCCTTGAAAAACCTCGAGCTCGTAACCACGCTCGCGCAAACGATTCTCGGCCGGATCACCGATGCGCGAGGTAGCAAAGACGCGAAAGCGTTTCTTGTCGTTAGGTGCCATCTGGAACGTGATCGAACAATTCGTTTAGGCCGCCGAGTTCGTCCGGCGGCTTTGTTTCCGAAAGGAATTTTTGAAACTCTGGCGAATACCCGTGCTGACGAGCTGGCCACCATACACGACGCACGCCATTGCTATGGTAGTATTTTCGAAGCAATTTCTCCCATCCAACCCACTGTGCCTGATCAAGGACGCCTGTTTTCTGCTGGTACCAGGCATTCTCCAATAACTTGAAGAAGGAGAATAGAAAAAAGTGCGCGATGATTCGTTCCTCGCGACTGGCTGAACTCCAATCCGCAGCCGCTTTCGACAGCGCAGAGCCAAGTACGGGAGACTCCATTGCCGGAACATTGATTGAGGTAATCGCGGCCGCGAGCGAATCTACGACTAGAGCTTTTTGCGATCTGGTGTTCTGCCGGATGCTTATGATCAACACTACGAGCGTCAATAGCACTGCCAAAGCGCTGACGATTTGGGCGAGTGCAACAATTACTTGTAGGTTCATGTCAGCGGGTTATGCGAAGCGCCACCGGCGTTCCTGCCTACTACTTCTACCTTTTACTTTCGACTTTTTTCAGAGATTTTTCTTCACCCAAGCGCCGACGCGATCGAGCGCCTTCTCGATGTTCTCTATCGAGTTGGCCACGCTGAAGCGCAAATAGCCTTCACCGAAATCGCCGAATGCGGTCCCCGACAAGGCGGCCACGCCGGCATCGTCGAGCAACGCATCGGCTAGTTTCTTCGATGGCCAACCGGTCGCCTTGATGTTGGGGAAAACGTAGAACGCGCCCTTGGGTAAGCGGCAGGAAAAACCTCCTATATTATTAAGGCCGGCGACCATCACGTCGCGCCGTTTTTTGAACTCGGCGCACATCATCTCAACCGACTCCTGCGGTCCGCGTAACGCTTCGATACCGGCAACTTGTGTAAAGCTGGCGGTGCAGGAATTGGAATTGGTCATCAAGCGGGCGACATGCGCTGCCAAGTCGGCGCGCATCACGCCGTAGCCCATCCGCCAACCAGTCATGGCGTAGGTCTTGGAAAAACCGTCGAGCAGAATGCAACGCTCTTTCATACCGTCGATCGACATGATGGAATGATGTTCACCCTCGAAAATCAGGCGACTGTAAATCTCGTCGGTCAACACCATGAGGTTGCGATCGCCGATAACACGCGCGATTTCCTCAATGTCGTTCTTCGTGAGCACGCCGCCGGTGGGATTTTGCGGCGAATTCAAAATGATCAGCTTGGTGCGGTTATTGATCAGCCCGCCCAGTTCGTCGACATCGAGGCGGAAATCCAACTCCTCGCGCAACCGGATCGGCACAGCGTTCGCGCCAACGTAATTGATCATCGACTCGTAGATGGGAAAACCGGGATTCGGGTAGATGACTTCATCTCCCTCTTCTACCAGCGCGAGGATGCTAAAGAATATGATTGGCTTGCCGCCGGGAACTACAACGACTTCTTCGGGTGTTACACTCACGCCGCGCGTCTCGCTCACGTAGCCGGCGATCGTCTCGCGCAATTCCGGCAACCCGGCCGAAGGTCCGTAGTGAGTGAATCCATTGTGCAACGCGTCGGCCGCCGCTTCGATGATGTTGGCCGGGGTATCGAAATCAGGCTCACCAATTTCGAGATGAACGATGTCGCGTCCTTTTGCCTCCAACGCTCGCGCTTTCACCAGGACCTCGAAGGCAGTCTCAGTCCCCAGACGCGCCATGCGCTTGGCCAGGCGAAGTTCGCGGGGCTTGGTCATGACGGCGAAATGAGCATTAAAGCGCGGTGACGCAACTTGTCCTTTTTTAATCTTGCTCTTTGGCCGGCCCTCAATGCCCCCGCCGTGCGAGCTTCTTTAAAGTTTCAAGAAATCACTCGCTGCTTCGTCATTCGTCATTCGAGCTTCGTCATTGGCGGCGAAGCCGCAACAACATCCTTGCCCATCGCCAGCGCACCGGAAAGTTCTTCCCAATCGCAACGTCTCCAAAACTCGCGCCCGCGAGCATTATCGTCAGCCACCAAAATGATCGCCCGCTGAATTCCTGCGTCCCGCAATCCGGAAAGGCATTCCTGCACCAGACGCTTCCCCAGCCCGGTTCCCTGATAGCTCGGATCGACCGCAAGATGATAAATATGCCCGCGCCGGCCGTCATGGCCGCACAACGACACGCCCACAATCACCGATCCATCGGTTGCGATCCGACTCAGTCCTGGATTTCGGCTAAGAAACCGCGCGACGCTTTCCTTGTCGTCGCCCTCCGCAATCTCAAGTCCCTCAACTCGCTTCCACAGCTCAACCGCAGCATCGTAATCGTTGATCGAAAATTCTCTCGTGTGAATCGTGTCCTTCATGTAGGCGCTAGCAACGTTATCATGCATCGAGCGTTTTTGATTTCAGCTTTCTTGTCGTGCCGCATTCCTAGGTCTTGTCGCTTCTTCGTCATTTAACGCCAGTCCGGCTCGGACTCTGATCTGGACGGACGATCTAATTCCAGCGAATCTGCCGCGCCGTCGAACGTATGGTAGGCAAAACCGAATTATTCCTCATCTGTCTCGTCGCCGTCGCGCTCCTGGCGATCGTAGCGAGGAGAATCCGGGTCCCCTATCCCATCCTCCTTACCATTGGTGGTGTCGGTCTCGCGCTTGTCCCCGGTCTTCCTGCGATTCAGCTCGATCCGCAGGTGGTGTTTAACTTATTTCTTCCGCCACTGCTTTATCCCGCGGCTGTCTTTACCTCCTGGCGAGATTTTCGGGCGAACCTTCGTCAAATTCTCCCGCTCGCCATCGTTTTGGTTTTGTTAACGATGACGGCTACGGCTTACTTGTTGCACTACCTGGTCGGACTGCCTTTGGCGGTCGGCTTTGTCTTTGGCGCACTTATTTCGCCACCGGACGCGGTGGCGGCGCTCGCGGTCACTCAACATTTGCGCGTGCCTCGCAGGATTGTTGTTATTCTCGAAGGCGAAAGCCTGATCAATGACGCCACTTCCTTTATCTCCTTCCGTTTCGCTGTCGCCGCGGTCATGACTGGCGCCTTTTCGCTGGCGCAGGCGAGCTTGCAGTTCCTGCTCGTGGCCACGGGCGGAGTGTGTGTTGGTCTTGCCATCGGCTGGCTCGCCACGCAAGTGCAAAAGCGTTTGGACGATCCGCCGGTCCAGACCATGTTCTCTCTCCTTACTCCTTACGTCGCCTATTTCACCGGTGAAAGGCTGCATGTGTCCGGCATCCTCGCGGTTGTAATCGCGGGTATATTTTATGGCTGGCGCGCGCCGCGTATTTTGAGTGGGCGCACGCGACTACAGACGATGCCGGTTTGGGAAATGGTCACGTTCATTTTGAACGGTGTCCTTTTCATGCTCATCGGCTTGCAACTGCCGCAGGTCATGAACGCCCTCGCTCCGGGTATGGCGACGCGGGTGGTCGAGCTGGCGATCGTAATTGTTTTGGTCATCGTTCTGGTTCGTTTTGTGTGGATGTTTGGTGCTAACTATTTGCCACGGCTATTTAGCCGAAAGGCCCGCCGGAAAAACCGAGTTCCCTGGCAACACACCGCTTTGATTGCATGGATCGGGATGCGCGGGGCGGATTCGCTTGCTGGCGCGCTCGCAATTCCGTTTTTGCTCCCCAACGGCGAACCATTCCCCGGGCGCAACCTCATCCTCTTGCTCACCTTCTGTGTCATATTCGCAACCCTCGTTCTGCAAGGACTCTCGCTTACCCCGTTGGTTCGCTGGCTGGGAGTTGTGGACGATCATGTCACAGAAAAAGAAGAGAGATTGGCGCGTTTGAAAGCTAACGAAGCAGCCCTGGCTCGCCTCGCAGCAATCGAATCTTCCCATCGCGCCCGGCACGAGACGGTGGAACGCCTTCGTACCGAATACAACGACCGTATCCGGGAACTGCGCCGTGAAGGTCCGCATGCAGAAAGCGTCAAGCGCTTGTTTTCAGAGGACTTTGAGGAACTGGCGCGGGAAGCGTTGCAAACCGAACGCGACACCGTCCTCACCTTGCGCAACGAAGAGGCCATCAACGACCAGGCCTTGCGTCGTATCCAACGTGATATCGATCTGGCCGAAGCCCGCCTCCAACGCCCCGCCTAATGGCAGTGATTAGTGATTCGTGAGACGTGGGCGGTAAACGGAAGGCACCTACCTTCCACCCCGGCCCAAGTGATCCTCCAAAGGATTATAAACTTCGATCTCGTAGTAGCCAATGAATCCGTCGCGTCGCTGTTCTACTCTGCGGAAACTACCAAAGATGGATTGTACTTCTGCGGCCGTGCTTTTACCGCGGATAAAGATACCCAAACGGGAAGTATAGAAGTTGTTCGGTTGCGCCTGCACGATGTATGCAGGGGCTCGCAGCAGTCGGCCGGCGCGATCAAACTGAAAGGCCAACGCATCGGCACCGTAGCCGTGACGAAAAGGATCGGCTGTATCGCTGATCGGTGCGCCTTCCAATCCCAATTGCCGGCTAAGGTGGGAACCGGGTCGCACTAGGTAATACCCGGTCCTTGGCCCTAGCGAGACGTAGCGAGAATCGTCATGCCAGGATTGCGCCCCGGCTACGCTCGCAAAGAGTAAGCAAGCAAGGGAAGTAAAAAACGAGTCAGCATCATTAGCTATCGAATCATGGGACGCTACAGCCAAGTGCATCGGAATCACCTCAGCCAAAGGAGGGATTTGCTCGAACGCTGTCGCATCTTTAATCTCTGCTCCCGTCCCCCTGTTCTCGACTTCTGATCTCTGGTCACGCACGCTAACCGTGCTTGAGTCAGCCATGACCGAACCGGTTGACGAAAAACAAGCAGGATCTTCGCCACCCTGCTGTCCCGTCGTCGAGTTGAGACAATATACTCTTCACTCTGGGAAACGTGATGTCTTGATTGATCTCTTTGATCGCGAATTTGTCGAAACCCAGGAGGAAGTGGGGATAAAAATCATCGGTCAATTTCGAGACCTCGATCATCAAGATCGCTTCGTTTGGCTCAGAGGTTTCCCTGATATGAGCTCGCGTGCAAAGGCACTGAATGATTTTTACAGCGGCCCAGTCTGGAAAGCGCACCGCGAAGCTGCCAATGCTACGATGATTGATTCCGACAACGTTCTGTTGCTCCGTCCAGCATTTCCGACATCCGGATTCTCGCTTGAAAATTTAAAGAGAGCTCCCGTCGGAGCGGATGAAATACCGACGAGCCTCGTCGTTGCGACGATTTATTATTTCGCAGGTCCGGTCGCACCAGACTTCATCCACTTCTTCGAGCACACCCTCCGGCCGGTAATCGAAAGCTTGGACGCGACAATCTCTGCCTGTTTCGTGACGGAAAATAGCAAGAATACTTTCCCGGCGTTGCCAGTGCGCGTGGGCGAAAATGTGTTTGTCTGGTTCTCGACCTTTCCGGATTCGGCGGCCTACGAAAATTATCTGGCCGTTCTCTCGCGATCGGAACGATGGCGTAGCGAAGTCTCGACCCCGCTGACGCGCTTTCTCGAAAGAGCGCCGGAAGTATTAAGGCTATCACCGACCGCCCGGTCGCTATTACGCGGTTGATTCAGCGATCTATCTGCCCCGAAGCGCGGCCAGATTCTGCACGACCGCGACAAGCTCGGTGAAATCGACCGGCTTAGCCACATGCAGTTGAAAGCCTGCGCGAAGGGCACGGGTGCGGTCTTCGCTCCGGGCGAGCGCGGTCAACGCAACCGCGGGCACGGTCCGCCCACCCGGCAGCGCGCGCAAACGGGTGATAAGCTCGTAACCGTCGTGCTCCGGCATTCCGATGTCGCTTAGAACCACGTTCGGAGCGAACTGCGTAAACTCCCGGAGCCCTTCCTCCATCGAGTAGGCTCCGCGCACTTCTGCTCCATGTCGCTCCAGAATGCGCTTGATGGTGTGAACGGAATCATCCTCGTCATCGATTACCAATACCTTGATCCTGTGGAGGTCGACCGCGGCGGCCGCTTCATCCGCCGCCGCGTTGCGTCGTGACTCGGCTTCTGCTTCGGGCTCGTGGCGAACCGGCTGCAATGGGAGACTAACCGTAAAGGTGGCACCGCGGCCCGGTCCCTGGCTTGATACTTGGACACTTCCGCCATGCAGCTCAGTCAGATGTTTCACGATAGATAAACCCAAACCCAAGCCTCCATGACGGCGCGTCGTGGTGGCGTCCGCCTGCCTGAAGCGATCAAAGACTTGCCCCAGAAACTCCGGTGCGATGCCTTGGCCGGTATCGGTCACGTCGATTGCTACGTGAGAATCGATCCGCTGGATCACGACATGGATACGGCCCTTCTTCGGCGTGAACTTCACGGCATTCGTAAGTAGATTCCAGACGATCTGTTGCAGCCGATCCTTATCCCCCATTATGATCCCGTTTACGCTGGCAAAGGCTGAGGTCAGGCGGATCTCCTTGGCGTTAGCGGCCGGGCGAACAGTTTCAATGCCGGCAGCCACGACCGCAGCGAGGTCGACCCGCTGGACGTCTAAACTTACTTTTCCTGCCTCGATTCGGCTCATATCGAGCAGATCTTCGATCATTTGCGACTGGACCCGCACGTTGCGCTCAATGATCGGGATGCCCTGCACGATATCTTCTGTTGTGGCGCCATCCTTTAGAATTTGCACCCACCCGAGAATGGCATTCAGCGGCGTACGCAACTCGTGTGAGAGTGTTGTCAGGAATTCCGATTTGAACTGGTCAGCGCGCCGCAGCTGCTCGTGCGTCTCCGCCAATTTGCGTAATGCTGCCTTTTGGTCTGTAATATCGCGGGCGATTTTCGATGCGCCTACGATCACGCCCTCGGAGTTCCGGATCGGCGAAATGGTCAGGGAAACATCGATTATCCTCCCATCCTTGCGCTGGCGACGGGTTTCGAAATGTTCTATTCGTTCGCCCCGTTGCAGCCGGGCCAGAATTTGTGCTTCTTCATTCGGGCGATCTGGCGGCAACAGCTTGGCAATCGATTGGCCGATTATCTCCTCGGCTGAATAACCAAAGATTCGCTCTGCTCCCTTATTCCAGCTCATAATCGTGCCATGAAGATCTTTGCTGACAATGCCGTCATCCGACGAATCGACGATCGCCTCGTACAAAAGCTCAGCCGGGATAAAAGTGGATTTTGAACTCATGGGCCCTCATCGTCTAATCGGATGGCATCATAATCTAGATGCCTCTCCCCTTCTTATGCGCATGGAGATCGCGTCGGGCGCGAAAATGTCTCGCGTTTTCCCGCGCCCACGTCCCACCTTCCCGTTAGCTCGCGGCGCGCCTTCGCCATTTTGCTCGATGAGAGATAAGAACAATCAGCCAAAGAACGAATGCGAATGCTCCGGCTGGCAGCGTCACCAACATCAGCCAACCCATCACCCCAAGAGTATAAAGCAGCTGGCCATAGTCTTTCCCATTAATCACGCAAGAATGCACCGATCCTTCATCCACGCGGCAACCGTATGCGTTAGCGATTAGGCCACACGCCACCACGGATCCCACCGGCGCAAGCGCGACCAGAACGATGAGAACGAGAACGATCCAGTAGAGAATCCAGGGGAAGCGTTTCCGGACAGGTAAAGGTGGCGGGTGCACCGCTTTAAATTCTCTGGCCATGTTTGAAGGAGACAACCATCTGCCATTCTTGGTGACAACGGGAAACCTGGCTGACCGCCGACCTCCCCTCTGCTACTAACAATGTAACGATTTACCTATCGCGCCCTAGTCCTGACGTAGTCGGAACGATTCATGGCGCCGAAGTCCTACTTCTCATTTCTCACCTCTGCCCTATTGGCCCCCGCTTGTTTGATCCGTTTCAGGAGCGTATTCTGAGCTACATGGAACGTCGCCTCACCGCGATTCTCGCAGCCGACGTCGTCGGTTACAGCCGGTTGATGGGACGCGATGAAGCCGGAACGCTTGCGCAATTGAAAGAAGTCCGTTGCGAAATCGTTGAGGGCAAAATCGCCGAGTACCAGGGCCGCATCGTAAAACTCACCGGCGATGGATTTCTCGCGGAATTTCCGAGTGTTGTCAGCGCTGTCGCCTGTGCGGTCGGGCTCCAGCGCGCAATGCAAACACGTACGGCCTCAATGCGGGATGATCGTAGCATTCAGTTTCGCGTCGGCGTAAATCTCGGCGATGTCATTGTCGAAGGCGACGACATCTACGGCGATGGAGTGAATGTGGCGGCGCGGCTGGAGAGCGTGGCCGCGCCCGGGGGCATAGCCGTCTCCCAATCGGTGCGCGATCAAGTCGGAAACCGTCTTGACCTGATCTTCGAAGACCGCGGCGAACAGCAACTAAAGAACATTGAGAAGCCGATCCGCGTTTACCATGTTCTCCTGGAAGAACCAGAGTCGGACGCGATGCCTTCGAAAAAACAAGAGAAACCATCAATCGCCGTTTTGCCGTTCACCAACATGAGTGGCGATCCCGAGCAGGAATACTTCAGCGACGGGATCACCGAGGACATTATCACTGACCTCTCCAAAATTTCGGGGCTGTCAGTCATCGCGCGCAACCCCTCCTTCACCTACAAGGGCAAGGCCGTGAAAGCGCAGACTGTCGGCAAAGAACTTGGCGCCAATTTCATCCTTGAAGGCAGCGTGCGCAAAGCCGGCGCCCGTGTGCGCGTTACCGGCCAGCTCGTCAACAGCAACGACGGTACTCACATTTGGGCGGAACGTTTCGATCGCGATCTCACCGACATTTTCGCAATCCAGGACGAGATCACCCACGCCATTGTCGAGCAGCTAAAAGTGAAATTGCTGCCACGGGAAAAGAAGTCGATCGAACAAGCCCCAACCGAAAACGTAGAAGCTTACACGTTCTACTTGCGCGGCCGCGATTTTCAAATTCGCTATTCCAAACGTTACTTCGAGCTCGCGCGTCGGATGTTTGCGAAAGCGATCGAGCTCGATCCGAATTACGCGCGCGCCTACGCGGGCATCGCACACTGTGATTCATGGCTTTACATGGTCTATCAGGTCGATGTTTCGCTGGAGGGCATTCTCGAGACCGCGGCCAAGGCGCTGACGCTGGATAACAAGCTTGCCGAAGCGCATACCGCACGGGGAGTCGCACTTGCCGCGGCCCGCAAATTCGATGAAGCGAACGCCGAGTTCGAGCGGGCGCTGACGCTCGACCCGAATTCCTTTGAAGTTCACTTTCTTTATGCGCGTCCCGCTTTCATGCAGGGGAAAATCCCGCGTGCAGTTGAGCTGTTGGAGCGCGCCGCCGAGATTAATCCGGTCGCCTTGCAGCCTCAGGGTTTACTCATTCAGATGTACCGCTCGCTGGGGCGCGACAGCGAAACCAAAGCCGCCGCGCGCAAAACGGTCGAGCTAGCGGAACGTGAGCTTGTCTTGCATCCCGAAGATCCTCGACCGGCGATTGCTGGCGCGCTCGCGCTGCTGGAGCTAGGTGAAAAGGAACGGGCGAAAGAGTGGACAACGCGAGCTCAGGCCATCGAGGAGGAAGACCCGATCTGCGTATACAATATCGCGTGCGTTAATTGTCGCCTGGGAGAATTCGACGCGGCTTTTGACCTGCTCGATCGAGTCATTCGCAGCAGCGACCGACAGTTCTGGAAAGACTGGATCGAAAACGACTCCGATCTCGATGGGCTCCGAAATCATCCGCGCTACCCACGGCTGGTCGCGTTGCTGAACGAACGGTTTCCCCGGACCTAAAATTCGCGCGCCTGTTCAAGTCCGATGCTTTCCGACCGACGTCATTATCTCTGATCTCTGACTTCTGACTTTTCTCTTCGCTAAATTAAAGTGACTCATGCGGATACTTCGCTAAGAATTACTGGAGTTTAATGAAAGAACGAATTGTTCCGATGTTCCTTTTCGTTCTTGTCTCGATCGTTTGCTTCACGGCCGAGCTTGCCAAAGCCGCCGATGCCAATGATGGCTGGAAGTTAGCGACCGAGCGTGACGGGGTCACGATTTATACCCGACCCCATTCCGGGTCTCTCTTGAAGGAATTCAGAGCTGTGGGCGAAATCGCTGCGCCCAGCCGTGCGGTCTGCGAGGTCATCGAGGATGTCGATGCTTATCCGAGTTTCATGCCTTATATGGCAGAGTGCAGACTCCTCAGGCGCGAAAGCGATTCGCTTCTGAGCTACCAGCGAATTTCGCCCAAGATTTGTAGTGATCGGGATTTCACGCTGCGTACTTACAAAACCTCCTGGCCAGGCGTCGCTGGACTTGTCTATTCGAACCGCTGGGAAGCGGCGAACGCACTGGGTCCGGCAAAGAAGCCGGGCGTTGTCCGTGTTGAGTTCTGCCAGGGGTCTTGGTTGCTCGAACCGAGCGGCGGCGCCAGAACTCGTGCTACTTATTCGGTCTATACCGACACGGGGGGACTTATTCCACCGTTTATCGCCAATCACTTTAGCCAGAGCGGGATTGGGGAGATTTTCGCCGCCGTGCGTAAACAGGTACAGCAACCAAAATACAACGCCTCGTCTAAGGCCACATCAACTGGCGCGAGCGAAAACTGAATCACATTTAGTAGCTTTCCGTTACCTTGTTGCTAACGATGTAGCGATTTGACGCTCTAACGATTCGCAGCGGCAAAGTCCACGGCGTGAACAGATAACCAATAATTCACGAGCTTTGCGCCTTGAGTGGTCTGTGTCTTGCTCTCTCACAGACCAGAGTTCATGAAAGACCGCTTACGCATTTTAACGGTCGAGGATGAGCCGGCCGTGGCTCAGATGGTTGGGCTACTGTTGGGCGGTCCGGGCGCGAAAATCACCCACGCTTGCGATGGCTGGATGGCGCTTATGAAGATCGGCGCTGCCAAGGAACCCTTCGATGTCATCATTACCGATCATCGCATGCCGCGCATGAACGGACTCGATTTGGTGCGCCGGCTGCGCGTGCGTAAGTTCGAGGGCAAGATTATTGTCCTCTCGGCGTATCTGACCAAGGAGAACATACAGGCCTACGAGGAGTTGAAGGTGGATATGATGTTCGCGAAACCCTTCGATTGCGAAGAGTTGCAACTCGCGATGAACCTCCTAACGAAAGACCCATCAGAGCCGGTCAGCGCGCCCCTAACAGCGCCAGCCTAAGCTCGAGTGCGGTTGCGACAGGGTTTTCCCGCCGCTCTCTGATCCCTGGCTTCCAACCTATAATTGATCACTTCTCACTTCTCGCTGATTGCGAGCAAGCTGATATCCATTTGGTAAAATTTGAAGGTATTCTCTTCGCCGCTGTGATCGCCGGCTACGTCTTGGTAGCGGTCAAGAACATCGCTGATGAAGTTCACCCGTTCTGCCGCTGGCAATCGGCTCGTCCATGCCACGCAACCAACCGCGCTAAAACCGGAAAATGCCAGGCGCGATCCAAAATCCCACGAGTGATCTTTGGTAGAAACATGTAGAACACGGAAGCCGCTGCGCTCTGCCAGGGCCGCATACTCTTCCGGTGTCAGATGCAGGTAAGGATCCTCAAAATCCTGGAAGTAAGCCTTCCATCTCGACGTTCGACGTGTCTCTTCTGCTACATTTTCCAGGCTCTTGCGTGCACCTTTCGATACCAGGCGAAGCTGCGCCTTGGCCCCCGATACGAGGGACGAACGTATCGAACTAAGGGCAGTCTGTTGCTCCGGAACCCAATGCAGAGCATTGAAAGAAACCACGAGATCAAACTCGTTTTTGAACGGAAGGCGGCGAGCGTCCGCCACCTCAAATCGAAGGTTGGGCAGCGTCGCTGGACCGAAGTGGCTCCGGGCGAAGCTAATCATGTCTCGCGATGGATCGACGCCTACAACCGAGCCCTTCGAAGCGCGAGAAGCGATTTGTGATGTGATCTTCCCGTCGCCGCAGCCGACATCAAGGATCCGTTCCGAACCGTTAAGATCCAGCAGAGCGAGTACTTCCTGCCCCATCGCTTCCTGTAGCGACGAACGGCGAGAATACTCAGCAGCATCCCATTCTGTCATGTTCGGTGATCAGGAATGTCGCAACCTATCCCGCCTTTCCCGTCGTTTCCAATGACCTCTCAGGTCTGAGCCGAACCGGCATTAGCTGCCACGGCCGTGGAGTTCTGCGGAAGCTTATACCTTTCCTCCGATCTCCATCTCCGATTGCGATTACGAGTACGAGCATGGATTCCTTCACTCGGGCTTTGTCATTCCTTCATCATTCGTCTCGCCCGTCACCTTCTTCTTCCCCTTCTGCTCCCTGCTTGACTAAAGCGCACCTCCTCATCACGCTGCTTCCCTTCTTGTGACGATTTCAAATTCCGTCCTTCGTCAGCGTACTCGACGCGACTTTCTTTCGCTCGCCGGCAAGAGCCTGGGTCTGGCTGTGCTGTCTTCGGCCACGGTTGCGTCGTTGCTGAAAAACGTCGCAGCCGCGACGCAGAGCGTGGCGCATTTGACTCCGGAGCAGGCGGCCATGGATGAAGACTATTGGGCCATCATTCAAAACTCCTTCACCGTCACGCGTGGCATCATCAACCTGAACAATGGCGGCGTTTCGCCCAGCCCGCGGATCGTGACCGAGGCGCTGGTGCGTTACACTTGGGAACAGGAAGACGCCACCGCCTATACCATGTGGCAAATCCTCGAGCCACAATCGGAAACAATTCGCACCGGTCTGGCGGAACTGTTCGGCTGCGATCGCGAAGAGATTGCGATCACGCGTAATGCTTCCGAGTCACTCGAGATTCTTTTGATGGGCATGGACTTTAAGCCGGGTGATGAAATCCTCACTACCACCCAGGATTATCCGCGTATGCTGACTACGCTGCGTCAGCGTGAGAAGCGGGAAGGCCTGAAGCTAAAGCTAATTCAGATTCCGATTCCGCCAAAGAACCTCGATGAGATCACTGCGGCATTTGAAAAAGGGATTACCGATAAGACGCGCCTGATCTTGATCGCGCACCAGATCAACATCACCGGACAGATCACTCCGGTAAAGGCTGTCTGCGACATGGCTCGCGCCAAAGGAATCGAGACGATCGTGGATGGCGCGCATTCCTTCGCGCAGTTTGATTTCAAACAGAAGGATCTCGGTTGCGATTACTTCGGCACCAGCCTGCATAAGTGGTTGCACGCTCCTAAAGGCACCGGCTTGCTTTACGTGAAGCGCGATAAGATCGAAAAGCTCTGGCCGTTAATGGCCGCGGAAGCCAAGCAAGCGTCGGACATCCGCAAGTTCGAAGAGATTGGCACACACTCGGCGGCGATAAAGCTGGCCATTGGCGAGGCGCTGCTGTTTCACAACGGGATAGGCGGCAAACGCAAGGAAGCGCGGTTGCGTTACCTGTCACGCTACTGGATGAACCGGCTCAAAGATGTGCCCAAGATTCGCTTTAACACTTCGTTTGATTCGAATCAATCGTGCGCCATCGCCAACGTTCAGATCGAAGGAACCAACCCTGAAGCCGTTGCCAAGTATCTGTTCGACAAACACCACATCTTCGTGACGCCCATCATTCACGAGGAATTTCAGGGCCTTCGGATTACGCCCAACATTTATACCACGCTCGGCGAGCTGGATCGTTTTTGCGAACAAATGGCGCTGATCGCGCGCAACGGGTTGCCGTCTTAGCGACGAACAGATCAGAGAGCACTGATCACGTCTGACTGAACACCGAGGTCTTCGGTATTAGCGACTTCTGTCCTCTTAACTTGATTCACGATGCAACGCTTAACAAAATTCGATCTCGACTGCGCCGCGTATTTCGATCAGGATTTTGAGATGGCACAAAGGAAAGAAACACCTGATCCAACGCCGCCTCCGCCGGAGCGTGGCCACTAACTAGTTTTCATCGCAGGTCTCCAGCGGCGCATTCAACGTCGGCTCGGCCTTTGCTGTTTTCTGTGCTCGTTTTGCTCTCGCAAACAAATTTACCAGTGCGGGCCGCAACCGCGAAGTATTGCAAGAAGAATGACTGTGCCGATAACTGAGACGATAAGCGAGCCCAGGCAGCCTAAACGGTTTGAGAAGAAGGCGAACATCCGCGCTATTTCGCGTTGGAAGCCTCAAAGAGGCTTACCAGTGCCACTTTTTCATTGCGACGCACACCAGTTCCCTATTGCAGATTTACGACCTGACGGCTCACTGCTTTTCCATCAAAAACATCAGCCCGGAAAACTCCGTCATAATTGTTTTCCGAAATTTCGGTAAAAAGTAAGGCCATTAGGATCGGCACCTGCGTTTCATCTATGCCGCCACGTCGGCGGAGCAGTTACTCAATATGAAACAAATCACTATATCTATATGTTGCCTCTCGCTGTTCACCTTGTCTGCGCTCGCGCAGGACCCAGCGGCAGACAACACCAGCAAGAACCAGCGCGACCGTTCCGGCGAGACCAGGACTTCCGGCGATCAATCAAATAGTCCCGAGGATGTACAAACCACTGCGACAATTCGCCGTGCCATCGTCCAGGATCATTCACTCTCTGCCACCGCCAAGAACGTGAAGATTATTACCGCCGATGGAGTTGTTACATTGCGCGGGCCCGTGCAGAACGAGGCGGAGAAAACAAAAATCGCTGAGCTGGCCCAATCGGCGGCCGGTAACGCCAAGATCGATAATCAACTCGAAGTGAAAGCTTCGCAATAACGCAACCAAACAAAGGAAAAAGGGAACTACATGTCAAAAACATCAGTATTCGGAATCGTCAAATCTCACTCACAAGCAGAACAAATCGTAGAGGACTTACAAGAGGCCGGCTTTCCGGTCTCTGAAATCTCCGTCCTATTGCCCGACAACGAGGGCAAGCACGACATCGGTCATGTCAAAGCCACCAAGGCGCCTGAAGGCGCCACCACCGGTGCCACCACGGGAGGCGTTACCGGCGGAGTGCTCGGCCTGCTCGCCGGTGTCGGCGCGCTTGCTATCCCCGGTGTCGGCCCATTTATCGCGGCCGGACCTATCATGGCTGCACTCAGCGGCGCGGCCATCGGAGCGACCACCGGCGGAATCGTCGGCGGCTTGATCGGGCTAGGAATCCCCGAGATCGAAGCCAAACGTTACGAGGGAAAACTCAAGAGCGGTAACTATCTCATCGCAGTTCACGCGAAGGATGGCGAGAAAGTGGATCGCGCGAAAGAAGTCTTTAAAAATGCTGGCGCAGAAGACATCTGCACATCGTCGATGTCGAAGACCCCAGAGGCGGTCACAGCCTAAAGGAAGAGTTTGTTGATTTAGTAACGCTCCGCGTCGGAAGGCGCGGAGCGTTTTTCTTTTCCGCGGCGACGCAGCCGCCGTGTCACTTGGTCACCGCCCGACTTCCGACTGCCGACGATTTCAGCCTTCCAACTTTCTTGTCACGCCGTAACTTTATTAGAGGCGGATCAGCGTTTCAGTATTTAAGCTTCCGCCCATGAGCTTCCGCGGCGAACAACGCTCATTCCTCAACCTGCTCTTCGAAGTCGTGCTCATAGCGATCGGCGTCTTTCTCGCTTTGTTGGCGAATAATTGGCACGAAGACCGCGAGCATCGCGCGCAGGCTCGGGCCGCCCTGCGCAATTTCGCTGGCGAAATGGAAGCGAACCGCCAGGCCACGCAACGCGACCGCGCGTATCACGAAATTCTCGAGCGCGAGCTGAAACAGTTTCTCCGTAGCAGTGAGCCGCCCAGTGAGGAGCGCTTCAATAAGGAAGTCCATTTCCTAGGGGTGCGTCCCGTCATCTACGAGCACACTGCATGGGACCTCGCTCTGGCTACGCAAGCCTTATCCTATCTCAAACCGGAATTAGCGTTCGACATCTCTAAAGTCTACACCCAGCAAAATGCCTTTCAGACCTTGGAAAACAGTTTCCTCGCTTCTTCCTTTACCCCGGCGAACATGTCGATCGACAACCCCAAAGGTATGGCCAGTGCGATAGTGCTCTATCTCATCGACGTAAACCAGCAAGAGCCAACAATCCTTCAGTTGTACGACAAAGTAATTCCGGAGGTAAACAGCGCACTGTCTCATTAGCCTCTGATTCCGACCTCTGATTCCGTTGGCTCTGCCTCGCTTATTGAGCGTCTCAGGATTTCAGCTTTTCAGTTTTTCAGCTTTTGAGTTTGTTTAGCTTGTGACGCCTTCTTCATCCTCGCGCCCAACCAACCCGCGCTTAGCTCTGCTCGTGATCGCTGTGGTGTTCGCAATCCTGAACGCCGATATCACGACGGTCAACGTAGCGCTGGTTACATTGGGTAAGGATCTGCACGCAGATTTGGGCGATCTGCAGTGGGGACTCAACAGCTACATGCTGGCGTTCGCCGCGCTGATTGTCGCGGCCGGTCGTGTCGCTGATGTCTTTGGACGTCGCCGTTGCCTGCTTGCAGGCGCAATTCTGTTTGCGGTGGCATCGCTGCTCTGCGGAATCGCGTCCACTCTTTCGGTCCTCGTAATCGGGCGGGTCTTACAGGGTGCTGCTGGAGCACTGATGGTCCCCGCGGGCATGGCAATCATCTCCAACGCTTATGGAGCGGAGCAGCGCGCGCTTGCTCTCGGGACCTTGGTAGGCGTATCGGGCGTAGCTCAATCGATGGGGCCGCTCCTGGGTGGTTTTCTCACGGCTGAGGTGAGCTGGCGATGGGTGTTTCTCATGAACCTGCCATTAGTCGCTGTGATAATGATCGTTTCCGTCCGATCAATTCAAGAGTCACACGCTGAGAACGCTTCACATCGCATTGACATCATCGGTGTGTTCATTCTGGCGGCAGCGCTGACGAGTTTGCTCCTGGGCCTTAATGCCGCCCAAAGTCCTGATAAGGATCGGGTGGTGGGGTTCGGCTTAATCGCTCTTTCGCTGGTCTCGTTTGTGATCTTGACCTTAGTTGAACGCCGCACCGACAACGCCATTCTCGACGGCAAACTTCTTCGACTACCGTCTTTTCTTTGTTCCTGCGTTGCGAGCTTTCTTCTTGGGTTCGTATTCTTTCTATTCCTATTCATCGCCGCGGTTTATTTGCAGGAACGGCTCGGCTACAATGCATTGACAGCGGGGATCGCGCTCGCACCGCTCAGTCTCGTCCTCGCTCTAACCGGAGTGATGTCCGGACGCCTAACGAGTCGGTTTCCGTTAACGACTCTGTTGATCATAAGTTGCGTTTCCCTGGCCTCAGGACTGGCGATCCTTTCGTTTATGCCTGCATCCTACGGCTATGTTGGAATGGTGCTTCCGTTTCTGCTGATTGCCGCTGGCGTCGGTCCCGGATTTACTTTGCTGAACACCGCTGGCCTCGCTGCGATTTCCGCAGAGCGCTCCGGCCAGGCTACGGGAATGATCTACATGTTCCGATTTGCCGGAGGCGCGATAGGAGTCTCCGCCGCCAGTGCGCTGCACAGCGCGCTCTTTCGCCGCCAACTCGTTTTACGATTATCCGAAACACCCTTGTCATTTGCACAACAAAAGCTTTTGGAGCAGCCGGGTGCAGCCGAACGAATCACGCAGATCGACAGCGGCCTAGTCGCGAGCCAGGTGGAACAAGTCCGTCAGGCGTTTTACGAATCGTTCGGGGCGGCATTCACCAGCACGCTGCGGTTGAATGTGATAGTGCCGATCGCAATCGCCATCCTGACAATGATGTTGATGATGCGAAAGAAGGAAGGAACTAAGCAAACGCCGAGCATGGATGCCGGCGCGGCCGCTGATCTCTGATCTCCACTCCGCTCCCTGCTCCTTGCTCCTTGCTCTCTGGAACAGCCAGCGATAAGACGAGCCGGTGAAGCAGAACCCAGCAACGCGCCGCACAAACTCCGGTCCGTGGCTTGTCGGGCTCGGCGCCGCCTTGTGGGGAACCGAAAGTGCGTGGCGCATCCCGCTCAACCAACTTTTCGATGCACAGGTGATCGTATTTTGGGAACACGTCCTCATTCTACTCATGCTGTTGCCGCTTTTGCTTTCAAGGCTCGCGGATTTGCCAAAAATCGACGCCCGCACCTGGGGTTATCTCATTTTCTCCGGTTTCGCCGGCTCGGCCGTGGGCACTGTTTTTTTTACTTTGGCGCTGAAGTATGGGAATCCCACCGTCGTAAATGTGATCCTGAACATTCAACCGTTAATCTCCACGCTCGGCGCATTCTTCCTCTTTGGCGATCGGTTGACCCCGCGCTTCTTCCTTTACGCGGGCATCGCCATTCTGGCGGGAACCTTTTTGTCAGTGGAGCATCCCACGCTCATCGGAGAATCATTCGAGAAAGCGGGATTGAACCTGGGAACCGGTTACGCGCTGGTCTGCGCGTTATTTTGGGGACTTTCCACTGTGGCCGGTCGTGGCACGATGATCGGAATGCCATTGCGCCTCGCCGCCAGTCTGCGCGTCGTGGTTGGATTGATCTGCATGACGTTCATTCTTTTGATGTACGGAAAACTGAATCGCGTTTCCCTTTGGCCGCCAGCCGCGCAAGCGCACATCACCACAGCCATCGTCGCACTTCTTCTTCTCGCCTCGATCTCCGGTGCCATCCCACTTCTCATTTACTTCGAAGGATTGCGGCTGACCCGCGCGTCCACCGCCGGTTACTTCGAAATGATGCAAACCCTCGCTGCGGTTTGCATCACCTGGGGATTCTTCCATGCCGCTTTACATTGGCACCAAGTCATTGCCGGAATCGTGCTGATGGCTGCTGTAACGATGGTGCAAAGAGCGCAGGCCGCAGTGGAAACTAGTCCGATCGACGGGGAAATGTCCCCTCTGCTCTGACCTCCGACCTCCGACCTCTGACCTCTGACGAGAGGCCGACGTCTCTCAATGGAGCTCGGCGAAGAGTGCACCGATGTAAACGATGAACGAAACACCGGCGACGCAAACGAACACTTTGTGAAACAGGTCGCTCCGCGTTGCGCTGCGATGGTGGCTCCTGCGATCCAAAATAGATGAAAAGTCAGATCGAAAGGTCCCGGCAAGGAACCGCTCATCACGACATTCTTCACCAGACTAACCAGGAGCACAGCCAGGAACGAGCCGAAAAACCAGCGGGCGTGACGGAAGTAATTTACTCGCAGATCGACGATTTCTGCGCTGAACGCGTTCGGTAGAGCAAGGGCAGCGAGCAGATAAAGCAGGATGGTCTCGAGCAGAAGAATCGCGAATTGAAGAAAAGTCCAGGTATGTCGCTCACGATAACCAAACATCGACCACCAGGCTTGGATATCGATGACCAGAAGCAGCAACGCCCATCCGATCGCCGGCCAGTAGATGCGAACGCGATCCCGCGCATTAATCACGTTGCTCAGACCCTGGAGCAATTGGGTCACGCTCAGGCCGAGAATGATGGAGAGAATGACTGCGAGATAACCGAACTCGTCCATGCCGCTGCCATCAGCGCTATCACTCGACAAGACTTCTGTCGACCATGGATCGCTCTTCTGTAGCGGCAGGCGTGTCGCCTGCATCATCCTCGATTTCTTGCAGCCGACACGGCTGCCCTCGCAGCAACCGACTAAGATCGATGGGTCCTGTAGCGGCTGTTTTTTTGAACTCTGACATACGACTCAATTACGATTACGAGCATGAGCACGAGTTGTTGATTCTCTGATTCGCTCGGCTCCGCTCTGCTCCCTGCTCCCTGCTCCCTGCTCCCTGCTATAGTCCCCCTAATCATGTCGCAACCGTTCCGCGCTGTAATCTTCGATCTGGACGGCGTTCTCGCCGACTCCGAGCCGTGGTGGAACGAGATTGACGCGAAGTTGCTTGCCGAATACGGCGTTACCTATCGCGGCGAATACCACCGAAACGTGCTGGGCGTGAGTTACCGGCTCGCCGTCGAGTTCTACAAAAAGACGTTTGGACTCTCTGTCCCGACCGACGAAATGATGCGACGCCGGGGAGAGATCGCGGCCGGCTTCTTTGCTAACCGGATAGATGTTTTCCCTTCGACAAAACTAGTCCTGCAAGAGCTGCGGCAGATGAACCTGCACCTCGCCGTCGCCACAAGCTCAGTCAGCGCGTCGGCGCGCCCATTTCTCGCTCGACACGAACTGACGACGTTTCTCGAAGTCGTTATTACCGGCGAGGAAGTCGAACGCGGCAAACCGTATCCCGACATCTACCTGCGCGCGGCGGAAAAACTCGGCATTGCCTCGGACGCCTGCCTCGTCATCGAAGATGCGCTTTCCGGCGTCGCCGCCGCCAAAGCCGCGAAGATGCGGGTCGCCGCAATACCCGACACCCGCTTCGTCGACCCCAGCGATTACAAAAAAGAAGCGGATTACCTGCTTGGCAGCCTATCAGAAATTCCCGCACTGCTCCGAAGAGTTAGTATTCCGTAATCAAGCTGACCCCGCTTTATCGCTTCGCTGCAACTTCTCAACGTTCGACGCGCGCACATTTAGCACCAGGAAGACACCGATTGCCACATTGATCACCAACATAGTGCACTTCAGGAGAGATGGAGCTTTGAATAATTCATAGATTTCCACCGGAATAAATGAAACAGTGGCAACGATAGTGAGATACTCGGCCCATCGCTTCTCAAAGAACAAGCCGGTGCCTTCCACGAGGAACAAGGCACTGTAAGCGAAAGTCAATCCGCTCAGGACTTCGATCTTTTTATCATCGAGTAGACTCAGTTTTGCTAAGAGCGCGCCCAGATAACGGTTATCAGGATCAACCCGCAGTGCGTCCACTAAAGCTTGGAGCCCTGTCTCGACGTCATGGTGCAACAGTTTAAGGAAACCCACTCCGACCAGGAGCAAAACGAGACCTTTAAACCACTTGAACAACGCGAGTGCCAGTAAGCCTTTGTCATGGCCTCGCTTGTTTTCTTTATCCCGTTTCATGTTCAGTTGCCTCGTGAAATCACCAGCTAATCGGAAGCAGCTTCGCTCCGTGCTGCCTGCTCCTTCTTCAGGGGGTGATGAAGACTTTGCCAGTATAGGGATCTTTGACTTCGGCTCCGGTGGGGAAGCCGCGAATATCGACATAACCGGCGTTGGGCGAATAAGGACTAATCACGAATCCAGGTTTGTTTGGCACCGGAACTCCATAGGGGAAATCTGTTCGCGTCCGTTGCGCGGGCGCACTGGACGCAATTCGAGTAGTCACTGGTTCCGGCGTCTCCGTTGCTTCCGGTTCTTTTAGTTCCGGTGGCCTGACGTCGTTTCGTTTGACGGTGGTGCCGTTATCCCCGTTCGATTGAGTCTTGGTAGACGTTCGCTGATGATGGCGTGGATGAGCGATGGAGTCGCGAATCCTTCGAAAGAAATCAAGCGGCCCGGCTTGCGCGACGGACAAACCGAAGGATACCTGTCCAACAAGCAGGATGAGCAAGATTTTGCTAAAGGCGTTTCGCATTTGTCCTGGAAAATTTTGACTTATTTCGAACAATCGTTCAACGACCGACGCGTAAAGTTGAACCGCCGCGGCCTCTTTTCCTGCTTCTCGCTGAATGTATCAAGCAAGCGGCCTTGCTCGTTCCAAGTTAAAACAAAAAATTCTCTCCGGTGGGAACACATGTGCCCTCGCGTGTTATGCCAGTCCTGTTCGGACCGATCGCGCCCTCGCATTTGCGAAACCTCTACTCTCTTTGTCCTAGTTCTCAAACCTGAAGGGTTTATGACCGCTCCATTGCTTCTCGATTCATGTTGTAACGCTTTCCCTCCCCGATAACTGATAGCGGCGGAGCGCACCGCTTCATCGATTTAGCAAATCATCTCGACATCCGCGCCCTAAAATGTCACAACTTTTATCAATTTACGGTGTCTAATTTTGTGAACCCTTTGCAAGCCCTATGAATACAAAATCATTCCTCGTCTGCTTTATTGTTGTGATGCTGGCAACGTCGATCGCCATGGCCGGGACACAGCACGGAAATTTCGCGCCGGCTCGAGGCGGTTTCGTTCGCAACGGAACCGGCTCATTCCACGGCGGTAATTGGAACGGCGGACATTGGAATGGTGGCAACTGGGGCGGCAATTGGCATAACCACAACCACGGTCACTTTAATAATTTCGTTTTCATCGGCGGCTTTGGCTTTCCCTTCGTCGGCTATCCGTATGGCTATGGATATTACCCTTACGGCTATGGCTATCCTCCCTACGGTTACGGATACGGGTATGGGTACCAGGATACTACGGATATGGCAGCGGCTACTACGGCAACAGCTACTACGGTAACGGCTACAATGGCAACGGCTACTACGGCAATGGCGTCTACCGCAGCAGTTATTACTCTGGCGATCGCTCCAACGGAAGTCGATCAGACGTTGCCCGGCTGCAGCGACAATTATCTCGGGCCGGTTACTATCGTGGTCCAAATCGACGGAATAATGGGATCTCGGACGCACTATGCCTTGCGCGCCTACCAGCACGATCACGGAACGGCCAGTGTCGCACGCGATTGAGCTGGATCGGCCACTAAGGTTACACTGAACCGCGGATTCGATGCGGAGGGACCTGCTTCCGCAGGTCCTCAGAGCAGAAGCTCGTCCCTCCGAATTCACGCTTCATCGCTTCCAGGATTGACGATGCTCGATCCTCGGTTCACGATTTAACGAATAAACCGCGAGGCTTCCCCGTGTCGGAACTCGACTTGCTAAATCTTGCGCGCTCGACCACGGAACACCAGGTCACGTGGTTTGCGCAAATGATCACCATCAATTTCGGCATGGTCGTCGCGATCTACTACTTTTTGCATCGCGCGAAACTCGCGCTCAAGATATTTACCTTCTTCGCCTACACCGTGGGAATGATGGTGCTTCTGGGGGAAATGTTGGTCGAAGCGAATATAAAAGTCGGCGTGATTGAAGCCTTGCACGCGCTGCCGGCCGAACATCTGTCACGGCCGATCGTGCGCTTTCTTTCCGTTTCCGACTCCTGGCTCGCGCTCATCACACAGATCACGTTTAATCTTTCTGTCTGGTTGTTTTGGTTCGCGATGTGTTACCTGCTCTTTTTCTGGAAACGAGACTCGAACCAGCTCGATTCCAGATAATATTCATCGCCGCATACATTCCCTTTTCTTTCCCAAGCTCCGGTCTCCTGCGCCTGGCTCCTCATTAACCACTAGCCCTCGTTCCCAAACCGCCTTAGCGCTGCTGCTTGTCTACTGCGGCTTTTTCGCCTGGTCCCGAGACGATTCCGTCTCTCGTGAGATGATTCTCCCTGTTTGGGCATCAACCAGAATTTCGGTGATATCCTTCATCCCTGGCTGGACAATCTGACATCTAAACTTCTTTAGGTCCCTGCCCCGTTAACCGATAACTGATAACAAATAACGGCAAAGCCCCGGGATTTACTTTTTTTCATTGACTGGGAACAGGGTGCGTCCCACGCTCGAGTCTGAACAGGCGTGTCGAAGGGGCAATCTTCGATGTGGTTTCATCCTTACAGGGTTTTTGGGTTTTGGATGAGCTTCTCTCAACTCAAACTTAAGAAAGAAAAAAGTACCTATGAAGTTGATTACCGTCACTCTTGTGGCCATCACTGGGCTCGGCCTGTGCGCTGCGCCCCTCGCATTCGCGGAGAACGATTCGTTCGTCGGCAAATGGAAGTTCAATCCGGAGAAGAGCCAGCTCAACGGCCTTACCTATAAGGTCGATCAAGGCGAGAATGGCCAGTACAAGTTCACCTTCGGTGACGACACCGAAGCCCTCGCCTTCGGCAAGGAGCACGTAACCAAGTATGGCAACACCTGGTTGGTTACCCAGAGCGGCCCGAACGCTTGGAAGTGGGTGCAAAAGCGAGACGGAAAAGTCTTTTCCGATGCGACGTGGACCGTCTCGGACGACGGCGCCACCTCCACCTACGTCAACACGGAAACGCGCCCGGATGGTTCTACCTCCCACGACGAAACCAAGCTGAAGCGGACGGCGGGCGGGACCTCGGGGTTGGTCGGCACCTGGGAAAGCACGGACATCAAGGTGGGCTCGCCGACGGTCATGGAGCTGGCGAAGTGGGAAGGAAACGGCTACTCCATGAAGAATCCGACCTTCCAAGGAAAAACCGATTTTAAACTGGATGGCAAAGAGTACACGCCCAAAGGTCCGCGAGTGGCCAAAGGTACGACTATCTCAGGCAAGTCGATCGATGCTCACACCATGGAACTCACCTATAAGCTGAAAGGCAAGACGACCGAGACAGACCGGTGGGAGCTTTCGGAGGATGGCAAGACGCTAACGAACACAGTTAACTATCCCGGCGAGAGTAAGCCCGAAGTCGACGTTTTCGAGCGTCAATAACCCGCAATTACCGGGTAAAGAAATGGACTAGCATCTGCCGCTGTAAGTTAACGGCAGCCGGTGTTCTGGTGAGCCCGCTTGCTAAGCGTTGGCGATCGCGGGTGAGCGTGTGGGAGCCGGGTCGCGTCTCAGGCCGATCCGGCTCGGACCGATGCGCAGCAAAGGAATGCGCGCCACAAATGCCTTCCGTCTCTTAGCCTTCTCACGTTGTTTAAGCACTCGTATCTGGTTGCGAACATGAATCGCTCCGGCGACGAACGGCGCCTGGCCAATGGTGAAAACCGGTTCGCGTTGGTAGATCATCATGCGGATAGTTTATGGTATTTATAATAGAATCGCAACATTTGAATTCCCCGGATGCCTCGAATCGTAGCCATTGTTACTAAAGTTGGCCCACAGCACCAACGGGTTACGCATAAATTCCGATTTCTGGCGCTCAGAACCCAAAAGTCAGCTCCTATATATATACGTTGAAACAGCTTCGACTGAGCAATTTTGATACACTTCGCCGGTTTCCGACTCTTACTCCGCAATCACGGCTTCAAGTCTTGGAGCAAAGCGGTGAAGTGCCAGCGCGGCTTGGAGGTTTTCGATCCTGCTGATCTCTCTCCGAGCTGGAACCTGACCGCTGACCTCTGGTTCCTGCTCCCGGCTCCAGGCTCCCTAATGCCCGCCGCCTGCGCCTTCGTTCTCGGTCTTCTTCTTCTTGCTGGGCTGCGCGGCTTGCGCCTTGGTGTGAGTCGGCGCGCCCTTCGGCTGATGCGACACTATTTGCGGATGTTGTGAAGTATGGTGAACACTCGCCATCTCGTTAGCGTGACTCTTGGATTTCGTATGCGCTGTGTCACCCGCATGCAGCGATGCCTTTTTCGCGTGCAAAGCATGTGCGTCAGCCGACCCTGCCTTGCCGTGGGCGTTGTTTTGTGAGCCCGTTGTACGCGTCGCCGCGTCGCCCTGCTTGTGGCCGAACGCAGAGTTCCCGTTAGCTGCTTCCGCGCCGGCTTTGCCGTTCGCCTTCCCGGCACCGGCCTGCGCTTCGTTGTTGCGATCGAGTGCCTTGATCGCTTCCGATTTCGGCTTCCCTTGATTATTAGCAGCATGCAAATCCGGATTGTTCTTCGCCGCTTCGACGCGTGACTGCTGTGCGGAAGTAGCTGGGATGTGCTCCGCCTTGGCGGCGGTTTGTTCCTGCGCAGTGGCTTTGGCTGTTGTGCCGCCCGGGCCGTTAAAGCTGGCGCGGCTGCCGGTGTTCCTGACGACCTGCTTGTTAACGTAGGTGTTGTGAATCACACTTGTGTTCACGCGAGTCACGGCCGTGTTATAACGGAAGGTATTGCCGACCCAGCGTCCGCCGTAGTAGCCGTGTCCCCCGTAGCCGTAGCCGTAATTGATTCCGCCGTAGAACCCGACGGTCGGGCCCCAGTAGCCTTGGTTGAAGAAGTAATTGCCCCCGTGGTAGCCCCAGTATCCGGGGGTCCATAGGAATCCGACGCGCGGCGGAAGGATCCAGACGCCAGGGACCCAGTAGTAACCGGAATCGTAGGCCCAGTAGCCCGGGGTCCAAATATAGCCTGCGGCTGGCGCGTAAGGCTGCTCATATATCGGTATCGGGGGTGGCGCGATCCCGATTGATATGCCGACTTGTGCAAAAGAAGACGTGAGCGAAAGCCCTACGAAAAGCATCGCCGCGAGCGCAACGGTAGAAATTTTCATTTTCATAGTCAGATGTAGCATGAGTGAAAAATGAGACGCTGTTGCGCCCCGAAATATTCAGACGAAATCCCTTCCGGGGCCTTAAACGGGGCCCATCCCAACACAATGTAATCGGTTCAGCGGAAGGTGACAATGCCGTTGCTTTTAAAGCGTAGCGAACGGGTACAAATGGTTGTCAATTTCAGTGACCTTATGAAAGGAGCGTTGACACCATGAAAAGCACATCACTCACGCCGTTACGCGTCCGCCGTTTCATCACCGATCGATACGCCTACCGAGCGCAGCCGGACTATTCGTCTGAGCTGATTACTTTCGGAGTAATCGTCCTTACCGTCTTCTGGTCGATGTTTGTATTAGCTGGAGCAATGGCGGGGACACTGAAATGAGCCCAATTTGTAGGGAAAGAATTTTATGAGCTTATTGATTATTGTTCGTTCTCTCGTGCTGCGAGTCCTGGACGATCTGTCGCATCGGTAGTGGCGCCGCGACTGACCAGAGTGATCCCCGAAATAAAGAAGCCGGATCGTGCCGCTCGCTGCTGCGATCGTCATGTTGTCCATGGTCTTGCCGTAGTCCTTTCAGCTTTTTACAGTTAACTAACAACCGATAACTGATAACTGATAACTAACCCGCCAGGGTTCCCGCCTCGTTGCCAATGTCAGACGTTAAAAGGCAACCCCATCAGATTTTCTCGGGATCTGCACTTCCACAAGCGCCCGGTTAGTCATATGGTATCGAACACTTGCAATGAAAGCATTCGCTCTCGTAATGCTGCTGGCCTTATGCGGCTCGGCGGAAGCGCGAGTTGGCGAAACACTGGATCAGTGCAGCTACCGTTACGGCTCCTCCATCGGCCACTATTCTTATGACCAGGTCCGGTTCAATCACGGTCATATCTATATCACTGTGCATGTGCGGAACCATTACTCGATCCGCGAAGATTTTGCCCCGGAAGCTGGCAGCACACTCTCCGAAGCCCAGATACACGCGATTCTGCAAGACAACGCGAAAGGCTATCACTGGGACGTAGCAGGAGAGACCGCCACCAAAGTTAACCTTATCCGTACAGATGGCCACGCCCGCGCGGAGGTCGCTAAGCCCAACTATCAGGCTAACGAAGGCCGCATCAAGCTGACGACGACCGGTGCGGAGTTAATTATTAGAGCACGGCCGTAACCGGCCTTGGTAAATCTAGAGGGCCGATCTCTGAACGGCCGGGACCGGACGAGATAGAGCTCGTCCCTCCAATCTTTGCGGCCGACACAGCGGCCTTTAACTATTAAACGATAACTGATAACTGCGAGGCTTTGCCTCGGGCTCCCAGATGATCAGCGATCTCCGATCCGCCAAAGGACGGATTGACTCATTCGCTCCCGCTCATTCGGCCTCGCGGCTCTGCCCATCTATGCAGCTCGCATCCCTGCGGTTCCACTCGCCGTGGCGAACTTGTGACCTCCGATGTCAGATAACGGATTTGTAGGGCAAGCGCTCCCGCTTGCCATTCCATGGATCGGCAGGCGACGCGCCTGCCCTACAATTCTGCCCCATGCTCCCTGCCCTTCACTTACGAGCTCTGCTCGTGCTTCGCTTGCGCGATAAACGCTTCCATTTTCGGAGGATCTTTGAATCCGTCAGCTGCCTTCGTTCCTGAGTTCACGTCAACCCCAAACGGACGCACGCGTTCGATCGCAGATCGCACATTTTCAGAATTCAGACCGCCAGCGAGGATGATCGGAACTTCAGAGTAGCGCATGACAATTTGCCGGCTGACCGACCAATCGTGTGTCTTTCCGGTGCCTCCAACTTGATTGGTTGCTAGGTTGACGCTGTCGAGAACGAAACCGTCCACCAACTTCTTGAAGGCTTCAGGATAGGCGACACTGTCGGCAGAAATAACAGAAACAGATTTGAATATCTTCAGGTGGGGAATCCGGCCCCGCAACCCTTCCACAGAGCTGGGAGCAATTTCGCTGTGAAGCTGGATGGTCGTAATTTCGCTCTGCTGCAACAGCCGCTCAATTTCATCGACGTCTTCCACACGGGTTACCAGCACTGCTTCCACCGATGGCGGCAACGCACGAGCAATGTCCCTCGCAACAGTGGCAGAAACAAAGTCTGGGCTGTTATGTTTTTGACCAACCAAGAGGCCGATAGCATCAGCCCCGAGCCCAGCAGCTATCAAGGCGTCTTCCGGTCGTCTAATTCCACAAATTTTAACGTACATTGTTCGCCGGCCTTTCGGAACCCGGCGTCTACCTGCGACGCTTAAAACTTAGAGCTTCCCGATAACCGATAACTGAAGCCTGCCGGGCTTCCCGCCTCGTGCAAGTGTCAAAGAATTTAGACTCGAACCCAAACGCTCCTTTTTGCAAAGAAATTGCTCATCGCTGTGATGAGAGTGCGGTTTTAAGAAGCGCTCACTTCTTCTCATTCGCCGGCACTTCGGCCAATGGTGACCCGGTCTGTTCCGGGAAGGTCAAATGTGAACGGATGCCCCCCGATTCTCTTCGCACATCTAACCCGACCCACAGCTGTGTGGATCGGGCCCGATATTTTGCTGATTTAACTTAGGCGTTGGCGCCGACCACTTCGCCGACTTTACTTTTCAGGAAATCACCGGTTTGCTGTGGCACCCCGTTTCCGCTGAGGAATGAATCCAATTGGGCCGCGAACGGTGCCGGCATTTTGGTTTTAAGGAAACCAACCACCACTTGCACAGTCTTCTGTGCGTCTTCCTGACTGATTCCAGTTTTCTGGACGATTGTGTTAATGAGTTCTTTCATAGTTTCAAGATCGCTCTCTTGACGCGTCGTGCGCGCAACATCTTGCCAAGATTTGACCATTTCTTGCCCTTTGCTCCCTGCTCTCTGCTCCTAGCTTCTAATAGTAGTGAGGACTGACGCCACTCCCCTGACTTACGGTAGGCTCGCGAGCCGGGGCGCTGGCTAGGGGCCAGAGGAAAATTGATCCTCTTTCTTCTTGAAAAGAATATTGAACGTGGTCAGCGAGCCATAGCAGCGAGTGATGTATTGCTGGAGCTCGAACTTATCTGCATCACTCAGTTTATCGCTCGCGTTCACCTTCTGCTCGAGCACGCGCAGGTTATTGCGGATCATAACGATCTTGTGAAAAAACGTCTCCAGCGGCACTTCCTTCGCCTGCACTGACGCATCCGCCGCACGCAGCACGAGCGTGCCGTTTTGCCACCGATTCGCGATACCTTGCACAATCGTCTCATCTTTCTCCAGCCCGAGCGCCTCCACGACCACATGCGCAGTTTCGCGGATGAAATTGCTCAGCGGCACCTGGAGTTCCGACACCGCTGCTGTGGGTTCTGCCGGGGTGAGTTCGCTCGACGCGGGAGCGATCGTCCGTCGCGCATTATCGAAGGAGATATCGGCGGTGAGCTCGGTGAGCGCTTTCACCACTCCGACGCCGTATTGCGGGTGCCGCACCTCCATCCCAATATAAAGACTCTGAATTGGCATCGACATGGATCAATCTGCACCAACCAAGCGAACTCCGCCACGTGCCGTCGCCCTACCGCTCCCAAGCGATCTCGGTGAATGGAGGAAACGCGAAAAGACATAGAAGGTAAAGCTGCGGGGGAAGCAGTGAGTGAGTGTTGGCAGCGAGCGAGTTTCAATTTGGGCGAACGCGAGATTCTGCCCAGTTAACTATTAACAGGCAACCGATCCGCCAACGGACGGATTCGCCGTGGCGAATAATTGCGAGGCTTTGCCTCGTCTGGCCTCTGACCTCTGATCACCGATCACAGTAACTAGCGCGTCAGGAGGAACTCGCATCTGCCCCTGCGTCGCGCGCGGCGTTCGCGTTACGCTGAAATACGTCCTTATCCGAGGCCAGGGCGTTCTCCAGGTTTGCGATGTGGAGACGGGCCAAGGACACGTAGCCTTTCATATCCTCGGTATCCAATTGCGCCATCTCGCGGACAGAAGCGTCCTCGTGTTCGCGAAAGAGTTGCGCGGCGCGCTGGGCGCGGTGTTTGGGCAAGCCGAGCGCGACCAGCGCGTCCACACTCAGATGAACTGCGCTTTCGAAAGTCTCGCGGTAAACGTCCTGCACGCCGCGGCGCAGCAACTCGTAAGCATGCTGCCGGCTGGTGGCGCGCGCGAGAATTCGCAGCTGCGGAAAATGTTCGCGAATGAGATCGACGATTTTTAGCGCCTGCTCCTCCTGGTCGATCGCGATCACGAAAAGCTGCGCCTGCTCCGCGCCTGCCGTTCGCAAGAGATCGAGCCGCGTGGCATCTCCGTAGTACGACTTAATGCCGAAGCGGCTGAGTGTTTCTACCTGCTCGGCATCGTAGTCGAGCACAGTTGTGCCATAACCGTTCAAGCGCAGCAGACGCGCCACGATGTGGCCGAAGCGGCCCACTCCCGCCACGACTACCGGGTTGTCGCGCTCGTCTATTTCGTCCGGTTCGCGTTCCGGCAACACGCTCGCAAAGCGCGGCTGCACCAGCCGTTCATTGATTGTCATTAGAATCGGCGCCGCGGCCATCGTGAGCGCGACGGTCACGACGAGTAGGTTCGCCATATCGGAGGTAAGGACGCCGTTTTGCGTCGCAAAGGAACAAAGCACGAACGCGAATTCTCCGCCTTGCGCCAGAGCGAAGGCGAAGAGGTAGCGCTGCGTCGGCTCAAGCCGCGAGTAACGACTCACCGCCAGGAGAACGAGGAACTTTACCACTAGAACCGCGACGACAAGCGACGCCACAATTCCCGGTGATCGCGCGATCAGGGCGAAGTTAAGTCCCGCGCCCACGGAGATGAAAAACAGACCGAGCAACAAGCCTTTAAAGGGCTCGATGTCCGTCTCGAGTTGATGCCGATATTCGCTCTCCGCGAGAACCACGCCGGCGAGAAAGGCTCCGAGCGCGGGCGATAAGCCCACCCTTTGCATGAGCAGGGCAATCCCGACGACAAGCAGCAAAGCCGTGACCGTAAACATCTCCCGGAGATGGGTCGCCGCGATGTAGCGGAAGAAGGGCCGCAGTAGAAATCGGCCGGCGAGGATCACCGCTGCTATCGCGGCCAGGACGACGAGCGTATGTTGCCAAGCAGGTAAATCGCCCAGCGAGCTGACCTCGGAATGGTTATCCCCGGTTGGCCTTACCGTCGCAAGCAGCGGGAACAACGCGAGAATCGGAAGAACAGCGATGTCCTGAAACAAAAGGACCGCAAACGACGCCTTGCCCCCGGCAGTCTTCATCAGGTTTCTCTCGTTCAGCAACTGCAGCACAATCGCGGTCGAAGACATCGCCAGGATGAAGCCGACCGCGGTCGCGATCTGCCACGGCAGGCGCAAGAGGAGCGCAAGGCCTGAAACCGCAGCCGCGGTCCCCAGGACTTGCGCGCCGCCCAGGCCGAGGATCGGTCCGCGCATGTGCCACAGGATCGCCGGCCGCAATTCGAGCCCGATCACGAAGAGCATCATGACCACGCCGAACTCCGCGACGTGCATTATATCCTGGCCTTCGGTCCCTACCAATCCGAAGCAGAATGGGCCGATCACGACTCCCGCGAACAGATATCCCAAGACCGACCCGAGCCCGAGCCGCTTCGCCAGCGGCACGGAAATGACGGCCGCCAGCAGATAGATGAACGCTTGGGAAAAAGTCATGAGGCCTCACCCTGGCTTTCGATTGCGCGAGGGGAAACTACTCAAGCCATCCCATTTGTCTTCTCAGCGCCTCATCATTGGCGATTGGAAAGCCCGCCCGTTGCTTCGCAGCCGTTACGGCGGCGAATGGAGCGAACGGGAAAAGCGATAGGCAAGGGTCCCAGCCGAACTGCCGTAGCTGCGAAGGAAGCAGTGAGTGAGTGTGAGCAGCGAGCGAGTTTTGTAGGGCAGCGCTCCCGCTTGCCATTCCAATGGATCGGCAGGCAACGCGCCTGCCCTACAATTCGATAAACCGATAACTTCGAGGCTTTGCCTCGTCTGCCCCCTGCTCCCTGGACCCACCGGGCGTCCGATGCGCTACTTCAAAGTGACCTCGCGCATCAGCTTGTTGCCCATGATCTCCCGAATCTCCATGCGTTTGATCGCACCCTGCCGCTGAGCATCTTCGCTCCCGAGAATTTTGTCAGCGATCGGATCGGCTTTTTCCCGCAAACCATCGAACGCGGCCATGTTTTTGAATTCCACCATCAGCAGGATATCGAAGTCCTGTGGGGTCGCATCGTTTCCGATAAGAATTTTGTAATCCATGATGAGGCCCTGCTTTTTCAACTCGTCATTCGTGGACTTGTATATCTTGGCCAGAGTTTTGAGGTAATCATCGGTCATCCCGGCCTTTGTTTTCACCATTGTGATGGTCCAGACTGGACCTTCTGTGTACGGTGCGTCGCTTTGTGCTCGCACCAGCCCTGCGCCTATCATTGCTAGCGCCGCGCACGCGGCAAGCGTTACGAGTCTTTTCATTGCTGGTATTTACTTTCTAAGTTTAACCGCCTCTTGATTAAGTCGGTGTGACTAAAAAGTGCCGCGCAACGCACAGGCCCGTCAACAATATTCCGCCGCCCAACTAACACGACGCCACCACAGACCAGCAGATAGCTCGGCCTGCGCCGCTCCCATGTAGTCCATTGTCCGTAGTCCTGTAGTCTTTGTTGCTCTCTGCTCTCTCCTCTGCTCTTGTCGTCCTGTTGTCTCGTTTTCTAGTTCGTAATCATGTAGTCTTTCGTCGATCTCTGACCTCTGACCTGACTTCACACCTCTGGCCCTCCGAGCTCCCAGCTCCGAGCGCCGAGCTCCTAGCTTCTAGGTGACTGTGACGGCTGACCGACACTCAGGTAAATGAATCGGCGAGTGGATCCCAAAAATCGCCTTCCAACCCAATGCTCTCGAAGATGCCTCGCATCTCTGCGGCGGCTGGTCGACGCGACACCTCCTCCAGTCGTGTGCTATACCAAGTGGCGGCCAGGTGCCACAGTTGGTCCATTCGAACAATCGGCCGCGGAATAACTCCTCTTGCCTGACACCACTCAGCTACGAGTTCTTCCGACCGGAAGAAGAGCATGTTGCTTCAGGTAAACACCAGGTCATCCCACCATTTCGCTGCCGGCACGAGGCAGTGAAAGAGCCAGGTCGACGGCTCGGGTCCATTTACACCTACCTCCAGATGCAGTGGCTCGGAGACTTTGCTCACAACGCGAATGAATTAGTCCGGGGCGATGAAGCGCGGCCAGGATGCCGAGCGCATCCCAGGCACAGTTCGCGTAGTAGTGAACGCCATCGACAATTACGTGATGTTGAGTGGGGATGCCCGAGAAAGGCGGTGCCATCCGGATAGTGACGCCATCTGGTTCAAGAAGAAGGAGCCGACTGGCGCGCAATCGAGCATAAGCTTCTTTGATAGCGGCAGGAGTGGCTCGCACCTTCTCCGCCACTGCCTCCAGCGACGGCGGACTGCCTGACTCGGCGGTTGCGCGGTAAAGGGCAACTTTAACGCTGCTATCAAAAGAATACTTCTCAGGCATTGTTTTGTAACCCTAACTCTAATTATGTGACAGTTCGTCTTTTTTACGAACGACCCTCCACTTCTCCCCTCAAAGTGCATTGGCAAAGCCGCATCGCCCGTCGAGCTCCCTCTGGTGGCACGATCAACCCCTCGGGCTTCCAGCTATAGAGGCTTTCTAATTTCAGCTTTCTCGCTTGCCGTGCCGCAGTCGGAAGAAGGGAGGTCGACCCGGCCTGTCCACCGTGTCGGACGAAAGCGATCCGACCCATGTTTCGTTAGGTCAGGTCTTCCAATTTCCGATTCCACCTCAGGACATGTCAGTTGTGATCTGTGGCGTTCCACGCTTACCGCCTGACGCGATGTCAAATATCTAAACACAAGCGTGACTGTTCCACGCCGCGGGAACTGGTCATGGCACAAACATCGATCGGCAAGCAGACGCGTTGAACAGCAAATTTTAGAAGCTGTCTAATGACAGAAACCATTAACTTCAACCGGGGAGGCATCATCATGAAAAAAACAATCGCCACTCTCGCGTGCTGCGCATTGATTGCGCCGCTGGCATCTGCGCAGACACGTTCGACGCAGACGAGAGAAACAATACCTAACGAAGAAGGAGTAACAGTAACGGGAACGATCATGACAACGACAGAGGAAGGCGCAGCGGCCAATTATCAGCCGCAAAAAACCCTCGTTGTTCTCGAAGATCGCTCAAATACTCCGGGCAATTATGTTCTCAACGGACCTGGTCACGTCGTGGACAAGCACGGCGATGTGATTACAACGGCGATTAAACCCGGCACACACGTGCGTGTTTATTATCTAAACGAGGGAAATACGCGGGTGGTTGATCACGTAGTTGTGGATTGATCTGGCCGACTTGGGCGATCACCAATAAGAGCAGGGCTTGCAGGATTGCGAAAATCCTGCGGCTGTTTGGCCGGAATCTCACATCTCGCCTTCCCTGCTCCCCATTTCCCTATTCAATTTTTACACTTGACCATAACATTCTAAAACGCCTCGCATTTCCCCTTTTCTGCGCTCCTCGCTCCAAGTTCCACACTTGTTCAGCGTTTCTGTCTTGGCGGCCGCTGCTCATCTCAGGCAACCCTTGGATTCGCGATTTTGAAAATTTCGAATCCAAACGGACTCGGACACGCATCCGTATCCAAAGGGCAATTATGAAACTGACTCCTACGGAGCGCGGTAGATGGAAACTCAGGTTGGGTTCGCTCGGCTTTGGAATGCTCGCTGCCAGTGCCGTATTCGGAGCCTCGCTAGCGGTTTCGGATGACCTGCGGCTAATGTATCTCGTCGGAGCAATTGTGCTTTTTTGTGGCGCGACTTGGATGGGCGCCAAGAGTTGGCGAGACTGGTTGAGCCTTTGTCTGTTATACCTGCCGTTGGCGGGCATGTTTGGCTTCTTCGTTTTGGGTCAGTTGCCGTTTCTATGGCCGCATCTCTTGTTATGGGCCCTCGCGATTGCGATCGGATTGTCTCTGTTGGCTGCCCGGCTGAACCGCAATGCCACGATCTCCGGAGTCGTCATCTTGTTCGCCATCTCGGCCTGGTACTGCATGTCTTACATTCCTGATCGGATGAAACGGGCTACGAATCATTTTGGCGATGGCGTCGCGCCCGAATTTGCTTTTCAAGCGGTCAGCGAGGAAGCGGTCCCCACGACCGCGACGCCCGGGAAAATTTTGGTCATCGATTTCTTTGGCACCTGGTGTCCACCTTGTATCGCCGAGCTGCCAGAAATTGTGCGAGTCAGGGCGGGCCTGCAAAACAGGCGCGACATCGAATTTGTTGTCGTGGGCACGAATGCCGGTGGCGACACCCCAGAACGCCTGCGCGCCTTCGCCCGGCGGCAGCACGTTACCCTTCCCCTCGCTTTCGATCAGGGAAAAAAAGCGCACGCCGCATTTGGTTTGAGCGGATTTCCCGGAATAGTCGTTATTGATCGGGCTGGCCGGGTGCGTCTCACTCGAGAAGGATACAACAGTTCCGAAGCAAGTTTTCGCAGCGACCTCACTCAACTGTTAGAGAGCCTGTAGGCTAGGTAACGCGGCTGAATGTCGCGAACAACAACGCCACAGCCGCGGCCGTAACCAACGCGGCGCCGAGGACGAAGAGGGGCGCGTCAAAATAGCGGAAGCCCATCAATGCAAGCAATGTCACGGGGAGCGTCGCCACGGTGACGGCGGTTGTGCGGACGACCACCTGCGCCCACGCAACACGAGCCGCAGAATGCCGCGCTGCGTAGAGCATCAGCCGGCCCAGCGGGAGCAACAGCACTCCAACGAGCACGTGATTTAGCAGCATGGGAGGAACAAGCATATTCGCCGCCTCAACCGAGCTAGAATGTCGAATTAGGCTGTCAATGTGAGGCGTTACGACCAGATGCACGATGCCAAGCAATAAGAAGCACGCCACTACTGCGAAGTATCCGGGTGTGAGTCGATGCGGACACGAGACTTGTAAGATACGCTGCCTGAACGCCATTTCACCTGACTAGACCTCCGATTTCGTACGCGGTATTCATCAAAGCGTGCGATAGTATCGTATGCCGGTTACGCGCTCGATGGATTCCCCCGCAGAAACAAAGCCACCCTTCTTGCAACGTTTGCCTGGGAAGTTCGATGCCGAGGCGTTGCGCGTCCGGGACGACGAAGGCGGCGCTCAAAGGCCTCTGAAGAAGACCGAATCGTTGATGCAAGCGCTGACATACCTAGGTCCCGGTAGACGTGCGTTGGAAGCAAACCCGAAACCGAGGATACAGGCGGCTACAGATGCCATCGTCCGGGTCACGGCCACGACGATTTGCGGAACCGATCTTCACATTCTTAAAGGCGACGTGCCTACGGTTACGCCGGGACGAATATTGGGACACGAAGGTGTCGGAATTATCGAAGAAGTAGGAACAAGTGTGTCCAACTTCCAAGTCGGCACGCATGTTCTTATTTCCTGCATCACGTCTTGCGGGAGATGCACCAACTGCAAGAGAGGCATGTATTCACATTGCGAGAACGGCGGAGGATGGATTCTGGGCAATCTGATTGACGGGACTCAGGCCGAGTACGTCCGAATCCCGTACGCTGATAATAGCTTGTACCCAATTCCCTCCGGAGCTGATGAAGAAGCACTCGTGATGTTGAGCGATATTTTGCCGACTGGTTTCGAGTGCGGCGTATTAAACGGCAAGGTCAAACCCGGCGATACGGTAGCGATTGTAGGAGCGGGCCCGATAGGTCTGGCAGCGCTCCTCACCGCGCAATTCTACGCTCCGGCAGAGATTATTATGATCGATGGAGATAAGAATCGATTGGAAGTCTCTACGCGCTTTGGAGCAACAAAAGTCATAAGCAGCATCGATGGCACGGCTGCAGAAGAAGTGATGGCGCTGACGGGCAACAAAGGAGTAGACGTTGCCATCGAGGCCGTTGGAGTACCTGGAAGTTTCGATACCTGCCAACGCATCGTTGCTGTCGGCGGCCATATTGCGAACATCGGTGTCCACGGCAAACCTGTGCAGCTGAATCTGGATAAGCTTTGGTCGCAAAATATTACCCTGACGACAGGTTTGGTTGATACCGCGACGACGCCAATGCTTTTGAAGACAGTGATCTCAGGGAAGCTTCAGCCGAAAGAGCTCATCACGCATCGCTTCACCTTGAAGGACGTGATGAAGGCGTACGATACCTTTGCAGATGCTACCAACCAACGCGCTCTAAAAGTGATCGTTACGAACGCGCCGGACACCATGTAGCTCACTTTGAAACGCCGTTATAGCTAAACCTCAACCAGGAAGAACCAATGAAAACACAAGTGGGTATGTGGATTGACCACCGGGAAGCAAATATCGTGTTCCTGTCGCAAGACGGAGAAGAGACCCAGCAAATCAAATCGAATATCGAGAAACAGCTTCGACGCTCGGGCGATCTCGCATCAGACGAACCTCTTGAGGCGCGGAGAATGCCGGCGTCTGATCGGCGCGAAAAAGGATACATGGGTCATTTGTCTAATTATTATGAGGAGATTGTATCTCTTACGCGTGGGGCAGAATCTGTTTTTATCTTTGGACCCGGGGAAGCGAAGGGGGAACTACGAAAACATTTCGATAAACATAATCTCTGCGGACTAATTTTGGGTTTTGAAACTGCCGACAAGATGACGAAGCGGCAGGTTATTCAGAAAGTGCGAGACTTCTACCTGGCCTCAACAGCCATTCCTTTGACTAATGGAGAATCAACTCTTGCACGCTAACCAACATCGTTTACAGAAATGAAAACCCACTGCTTTTTCGCTCACATCGCCTTTGCACGCGATGCTCGTGCACGTGCGACCCCGCAAGCGACCGTAAATTTGCTAATCGAAATCAACGCTACGGCTTTAAGATCCGGCGGTAAGAAAAAACACCTCAATGTCTCCGCGCTGGTGGAGCCCCAAAGGCTCGAATTGGCTGCTGAGATTGCCAAAACGGCAGCCCGTGACTATCTCAAATCCAAACATGAGTTCCGCAGGTTTCCGGTGCAAAGATTTGTAGATTTTAATCTCACCGATACCCCGACCTATATTTCGATTTGTCCCCCTCCGACCAAAGTCTTGCCGAATGATTCCAAAGTATGGCGGCTGGCAGAGAGTGAGTCAGATAAATTAAGGACTAAACCGCTACCTGTTCTCTGCGGAGTAACAAAACGTGAAACTGATGGAAGTCGGAGCCACTGATCCAGGTTTCAGCGGCGTGTTTAAAACACAAACATTCCAATTGCCGCTCCGAACATTAACAAAGTCGCCAGGCAAACACAGATCACGCTCAAAAGTGAGCTCGGCTGATTGCGCATGATTTTCCGATCGGTAGCGATCAAGAGAACGCCGACGAGCAGAAAAGGGGCGAGGAGTCCGTTGATCACCGCGGTATAGAAGAGAGCTTTCACCGGACTAATCCTGGCGAAGTCGAGCGCCATACCGATTACGGTCGAAAAAATAACGATTCCGTAAAAGGCCCGGGCCGATTTGAATTTTGCGTCCAGCCCTTGGTGCCAGCCGAAGGTCTCTGCACAAGCGTAGGCCGCCGAGCCGGCCAGTGTCGGGATCGCCAGAAAACCGACTCCTAACACACCGAGAGTAAAAAGGAGAGCCGCGAATTTTCCCGCGAATGGAATCAGCGCTTCGGCAGCCTGTCTGGTTGTTTCGATATTGGTAACCCCATGCCGATGCAACGTCAGCGCCGTTGTCAGGATGATGAAGTACATCACAAGATTTGAAAATAGCGTGCCCACGCCGACATCCATTTCGCGCACACCTAATTCGTGACGGGTAGCGCCCCTCCGCGCAACCATCCGGCGTCCCGCTGCCTTTTGTTCTTCGATTTCCTGCGAGGCTTGCCAAAAGAACAAGTAAGGACTGATCGTCGTGCCGAGAATGGCGACCATCGTTGCCCATGCCGCGTGTCCTTTCGGCAGCGACGGAACGAATGTGTCGTGCGCGACCGCGGGCCAATCCGGACCGATCACGAACGCAGTTATGACATAGGCAAAGAGTGTAAGAGCGAGCCACTTCAAAATGCTCGCGATCCTGTGATACCGGAAGAAGACTGTTGCGAGCGTGATCGCGAGTCCGAACAGCGCCACCAACAAATGCGAGTTGAAGCCAAAGACCATCTGCGCTGCGTCTGCCATGCCCGAAAGGTCGGCGCCGATGTTAATTGTATTAGCGAGGAGCAGCGCCGCCGCGAAAATCGTGATCAGTAACTTAGGAAGTTTATGATGGAAAGCGCCGGTCAGACCGCGGCCTGTCACCATCCCAATCCGCGCACACATCATCTGGACACTGCCCATAAGGGGCCACGTAATGAGCGCGGTCCAAAGGAGTCCTGTTCCGAGCAGCGCTCCAGCCGTCGAGTAGGTCGCTATTCCAGAGGGATCGTCATCCGCTGCGCCAGTAATTACACCTGGACCAAGGTTCGAGAAGAACCATTTGATGGGGTTCTTCGCACGTCGCGCTGGATCCTGCGGCATCGCGGAGACGTAACGGAATAGCCCTTATCAGGCAAGCGCATGCCGAACAAACAGTTGAAGAGGAGGACGAGAGCGTTGCCCAGCGATTTGGGCAGCGATCGACAAGGCTTCACCTGGTCCTATCGTTTTTGCATTAGACAGGATTCACGCGGCGCGAACAAACACGAAGTTCGGGCATGACCTGCGCTCTTCTACGACTCAAGCGCGATGATGTTGAGAACCAGAAACGCAGCTACTTTTGCGCTCGCAATTTCAGCTTCCAAGGTTTCAGCGTCTCAGCATTTCTCCTACCTTCTAAGTAATGGTGAGTTAGTGACCGTGTTTTAAGCTAAAAAATTGGCGACGCACCCCGCTTTCCGCCCTAGATTGTGCAGGGAAATGGAAGGCAAGCTAATGCACAAAGAAAAACTTAAAGCTAATTTCAAAAAGGATCGTTCAATCCCTAATCGCAACACCACGCGGTCGGAGAACGTATCCAGAAAACAGAATAAACAGATGGCGCATCACGCGCCGGTGCGCCGTGCCGCGAGCAAAGCCCGCGGTTTCTAGGATATTTGCTGAGCCGTGGGCCGTCCTTCCGCTAGCAGGCTGAGATTGAATTTGTCGTGTTAAAAAGACGACGCTAGAAAAGTGTCCGACCTCATTTTACGCGCTCCTGAACTGGCCTGCGACCTCTAACTTCTGCCCTGCCGATACCCCTCGCTAATCGGTCGATGTCTGCGATTGGTGGCATATGCCGTTAGAACCCTGCCCCGCCTGTGGCTACGCGCTTTCCGTCCTCGATCATCATTGCCGTCATTGTCCTGTCCCTTTGAGAGCGTTTTCATCATTCCGGCTGTTTGATGCGAAACACCTGTCGAAGACGACCGTCGCCGTAGTAGTGCTGAGCATTCTCGTTTACTTGCTATTTTTCCGCTAACAAAAAGTGCTAAGAGGAAATCAGACTGCGGTCGACGCCGAAGTAAATAGCTGCTGTCCAACGCCACGTTGACTTTGCGGATTACACGACGAGCCTTTCATCATGGGCGACAAATCCCCGAAAGCGAATCAGAAGCACAAAGCACAGCAAAAGGCGAAAGCTGACAGCGCGGCTCAGAAGAAAGAGCAACAGGCCTTAGCCACCAAGTCGGCGCCGAGATAGAAGTAGGCGGATGCTGCCAAGCAGCAACCAGCTTTGCTTCGTTAAAAGATTCGGCCCTCTACCTCTGTCCTCTCACCGATCACGCTCTGTTCTCCGTCTTCTCACCTCTCACGTCCCCTTTTATTTAATAACGGATAACCTGTAACCGATAACCAGCGAGCTCTGCTCGTATGCTTGCATTAGAGGATGCGGTCGGGACCCATTGCGGAGTAAGCCAAGCCTTCACAGTAAAATTCCGCCAGGTCTGGCTGTGAAAGCTGCTTTAGGTGTTGAATGCCGACAGCGTTCTTCATCAGTTCCAGCAGTCTTTCCCTCGAAGCTTCACCATAAGTGCGGTAAAACCAGTCATAAATTTCTTTAAAAGCCGATATATTTGGCATTTATTAAGCACCTTTCATTCGTTGCGAAGTGTTTCGAATTCAGAGTTTCAGTTTTTTAGAAACGGCTTGCGTCTTTGAGCCAAGAGAGGCGTAGAAGTTAAAAAATTAAGACTTGACCCCAATTTGCTCGCCCCGAAGACGCGACCCATTCCCGTCCCTTCCGGCCCGCACTCGCCGCCTTCCAAGACGGCGGTGCGACTCGAGAGAGTGAAAACTTTAGCTCAAAAGTTCCTGGGGAACTTTTCCGCCGTTTTCCGACAACTTCCTTAACACTTCTTTGTGCAGCCAAATATTCATTGCAGCAGTGTCGCTCTGGTCGCCGCTGTAGTGCAGCTCAGTGGCCAGTTGCTTCCGCGCCGATAGGCTACTATCCATGCCGACCAGCTTCATCAGGTCCACAATCGACGCTTTCCAGTCCAGTCTTTCCGGATTCTTAGCAGCCAGTCCGTTGAGAATAACAGCCACATCCACCTGTTCAATGGTTTGAGTGCCTACTGAACCGGCGACATCCGGCCCTCCAACTGAGCTGACCGTTTTCGGCCCGGAAGTCTCAGCATGATCAAAGATTTTCGACATTATATTATTGAATAAACCCATAACTTTTCTCTTTCTGTTCCTAATTTAACCTACTGAAATTTGTGATCGGCTGCTCCCTGATAATGATTCTCCAGAGTATTGCCATAAGTAAACGAGGCGAAGCGTCCGGCGACTGTCCGCTTTTTATGAGTTACACCGCAGTCGGATTACTGCGTTGAGTGAAGCTGCCTACTCCCAATCGTCCCTTCTCCCAACAAAGCAACAACTATCTTTCAAGCGGCGAAGTTAATTGCTGCATCGTCCAAGCATTCGCGAAGGCGGATCGTCTTTGAGCTAGAGCCGAGCCGCTGGAAAGCGAGCGAGACAGACGAGCGAGGTCGAGAGGCCGACTGAGCGTGGGAAACGAAGGAGTCAACATGTCGAGGTTGCGTTCGTTGCCCGCCGTTAATTCAAATATCAATTTTAAGACGCGACCCCCTCGGCTTCATTCTTTAGTGCCGACCTTTACCTCGATCTTTGCGTGGTTCATGCGCGTATTCATGTCAGGCACGTAGTAAACGCTGCAATCGCCGCGATGGAAGATCCGGGTCCCGCCGCGATCGGCGATCTTGAATTGCTTGTTGGTGACGCCGGGTTGCTGGTAGCCATAGCTGCCGTTCGTGCGAACGAATCGCATGTGTTCGTAGTCGATGAGCGTGACGCTGACGTCGAACTGATCGACCCCGTTTACAATCAGCTGGACATTTGGCCCTCCCATGTCGCGAAGCTTGACTCGCTCCCCGATCTTCGCGTCGAAGCTGTGCGTCTGCTGAGCGAAAGCAGAGCTCGAAACCAGCATGCCAATGAAGATAGGCAGGAGTATTTGCCTCACTTCCTTGGCGTAGCGGAGCAGGAGACGCGCCGCAAGTTGAAACGCGCGACCTGCCCAGACAACTATTAACTGATAGCTGCCATGCGTTGATTCGTCTGCTCTCTGCTCCTTGCTCTCGCTTTGCTATTTTAGCGTTTCAGCATTTGAGCATTCACGCTCCCGCGCTCGTGCCAGCTACACTAGTTGCGTTACGGTCTATTCGGCGCCAGCCCGTGTCGCCGTATTCAGCTTTTCAGTATTTGAGCTTTGTCCCTTGCTCCTAGTGCCCAAAGTAGCAGTCGGAACTGACCGCTTTTTGCCTTCCGTCTCAGCCTTTCCTTTTCTCTTGGCGTCTTTTGTCCAAACGGTTCTGGTACGAGCGATGCTGCTAGTCCCCTATGGCGATCGCTTGGAAGCCAAGCCGGAAACGGAATCCCGCGGATCGATGGAAATGGCCCATCACCCATCGGCAAAACAAAAAATGAAAGTCATAGCCATTGTTATTTCGCTCGCCTGCTTCTGCCGCGGCGCGCTTGCAGATGATCAAGCCACCCCAAGCCCCACGCCGGTCTATCTATATCGCCCCGCACGTCCGGGCACGTTGCGCCACCAGGAAGAGATCGAGCGAAGGCGCGAGCTTGAGGCGCAGGCGAAAGCCGACCGGCGCTCAGATGTGGCCGCTCAGGCGGAAGCTAGAGCAGCCGCCCGTGTCCGCGAGCAACGCGAGCAAGCACAACGTAAGGTCGAGGCCGAGGAGCGCGCCCAAGCAGCGAACGCGACACCTCGCGCGACTTCTGATCTGATGAGCCGAATGGGATTCAGCGCCCAAGAAATTGCCGCGCAAAAGGCGCGCGAACAGTCGCCAAAACCTGAGGCCAAAGAAACAACGGATGTAACTTCGCAGGCAGGACGGCAATCGCCGTCAAGGCCTGCCGTTAACTCGGGAACCCCGGAGAATCATCTGACCCGATCTCACGCCGAGAAGCCGACTAGCCCCTCGCCTGACTCCGGTTCACATTGATTCAGAAGCACGCGCGCTCGCGTGCTGGCGAAGGCGCTCGCCTTCATGAACTTTGCTTCAGCCTTCCAGGCTTTCAGAGTTCCAGCTTTACAGTGTTTATTCTGACCTCTGATCTCCGACCTCTGACCTCTGACTTCCGACTTCTGATCGCTGACGTCTAGGTACCCGACAATCTTAGCGCTTGTCTTTTTTCGGGGGACGTGGCGCAATGGCCTGAATCGGCCGCGAATCCCGCGGTCATCTGTGGTGCAGGTAAACCAATCGGAGGAATATGAAACAAGTCTCGTTGTCAGCGGTATTGGTGGCGGTATTAATGGGCGCGTTAGCCGCACGTGCGCAAGATCCAGTCAAAGTGGACCCGAAGCATTACAGCGTGATGTTTGAGAACGATGCTGTGCGCGTGTTGCGGGTTCATTACCCGCCGGGCGAAAAGTCCGTGATGCATTCTCATCCTGATTCGGTGATCGTCTTTTTGGAGGACCAAAAGGCGAAGATGACTCATCCCGATGCCAAGAGCGAAGAGGTGTCCGGGAAGAAGGGAGACGCGGTCTTCTCTCCGGCTGGCGCGCATCTGCCGGAAAACATCGGCAGCGGCCCGATCGATGTCATCCTGGTGGAGCTAAAAAAACCGGCCACGAAGTAATTAACGCTTAAGGTCATTCGCAATCTCGCCCTTTATCTTTTCAGCGTTTAGATCGGCTCGCGTAACTTCTGTCTTCTGTTTCTGCTCCCCGCTCCCGATCTCCAGCTTCCTGCCCCTCCTCTGTTCTCGCGTCCCGTTGTCCCTGGTCTTGTCGTCCTGTAGTCCGCTTCCTTCCCGCCACGTTAGTAGTTTTCCAGCAAGGTCACTTTATCCACCACATTGTCTCCGCCTACTTCGATGTAGTAAACGCGGATTCTCTGGTTCGTGCTTAATCCGGGAGCTTCAAGCACCGTTCCGTCTGGATCGGCGTAGACGACGTTCTGGCTTAACTGGAACTGGACCAGTTCACCAGTGCCAATGTCCAGGACCAGCGCGCTACCGGGCGTGTATTCGCTGATGTTGCCGGTGCTTTCCAACTCCGAGCCGGTTGTGACGCTGGAAGTTTGCGCGTGCGCAACTCCGATCAGAAGAGCGGTCGCGAAAATGGCGCCAAGAATTGATTTATTGTAGCTGTGTATCTTCATATAATGGTTTTCGTTCTTGCCTAAAGATTAACGACAGCACTTCCGTTAGCGATTGCGCGTTTGTAAGATCTTGCCGTCGCACGGACGAAGGAGTTGCGAGTCACTCTTCGGAGGGAGTTCGATGACCCCCCTGCCACTTCACTTCAGACCGGACAGAGTCCGATCCAGGTTATAAGCCGTGCTGATCAGCGCCAAATGGGTAAATGCCTGGGGAAAATTTCCAAGATGCTCACCACTTGGACCGAGTTCTTCCGAATAAAGGCCGAGGTGATTGGCGTAACCGATCGCCTTTTCGAAAAAGAAGCGCGCCTTCTCAAGATCGCCGGCGCGTGAAAGGCATTCCACAAACCAGAACGAACACATATTGAACGTTCCTTCCTTGCCCGAAAGACCATCGGAAGCCGAATCGCCGATGTTATAGCGATAGACAAGCGAATCTTCCACCAATGAATTTTCGATCGCTTCCAAAGTTGAGAGCCAGCGCGGATCCGTCGGGCCGCTGAATCTCACCAACGGCATCAATAAAGTGGAGGCGTCGACAGTTTGTGCGCCTTTGTATTGCACAAATGAACGAAGGTCGGCGTTCCAAAAATTCCGGTAGATATCGGTGTAAATCTCGTCGCGCACGCGAAGCCAGCGCTCGAGCGGCGCGGGGAATGATCGCTTTAGCGACAGCCGGACGGCGCGATCCACCGCCACCCAGGCCATTAACCGCGAGTAGAGAAATTCGCGTCGTCCGCCGCGCACTTCCCAAATGCCTTCGTCGGGCTGCTGCCAGTTGGCGCAAAGCCAGTCCGTTACCCGGACGAGACTCTGCCAGAGATCATAGGAGATCGGTTGGCCGAATTTATTGTAGATGTAAACCGAATCCATAAGTTCGCCGTAAATATCGAGCTGCAATTGTCCGGCAGCGCCATTGCCGATCCGTACCGGAGAAGAGCCGGCGTAACCTTCCCAATGCAGCAACGTTTCTTCGATTAGTTCGCGGCGCCCATCCAGGCCGTACATGATCTGTAAAGAGCCATCCAAGCTGCAGTCGTGACAGCGATTCTCGATCCAGCTCATGAACGCCGCTGCTTCCTCGGTATAGCCGAGACGCATCAAGCCGTAGATCGTGAATGAAGCGTCGCGGATCCAGGTGAATCGATAGTCCCAGTTGCGTTCGCCTCCGATTTCCTCCGGCAGGCCGAAAGTCGGCGCGGCGACTACTGCCCCGGTAGGCGCATAAGTCAGAAGTTTGAGAGTGAGCGCCGACCGATTCACCATCTCGCGCCAGCGGCCTTTGTAGGAAGACTTGCGAATCCATCGCCGCCAGAAGTTCATAGTCTCTTTGAAAGCCGCCACTACGTAATCCGGATCTGCCGCCCCTCCGTGGCTTTCCGCGGCATTTTCCAGGACAAAGGACGCCGTCTCGCCCGCCGCTAGCTTGAATTCGGCAATGGCCGCGCCGTTCTCTATTTTCACGGGCACGCTCGTTCGCAGCCGTAGCGCGAGACGGTCTGCCGCCTCACTGGTGAAGAGCACTTCGCCGCGTTTCGCCTCGACCTTGTGGCCGGCACGCCCGTAATCGAAGGCCGGGGCGCAGATCATGCGGAAGCTCAACTCGCCGCGCACCGCCTTGGCCCGACGGACCAAGTGGTGAGCGTGACCCTCTGTCTTGATTGGCATGAAATCAGACACTTCCGCGACCCCATCGGCCGATAGAAACCGCGTGAGAAGCATATTTGTATCAGGGAAATAAATTTGCTTGCGGTGCTCTCCTCTGAGGATGGGCGCGAGTTGAAAGCAGCCGCCCTTTTTATGATCGAGCAACGCAGCGAAAATCGAAGGCGAATCGAAGTGCGGAAAGCACATGAAATCGATCGATCCATTCATCCCGACCAAAGCAACCGTTTGCAGGTCTCCTATCACTCCATAGTTTTCGATCGGTTCGTATGGCATGACGAAAAGTGCGCTAGTCTGGAACGCACCAGACCATATTCCGAATGATTACGGGGAGCGAGCTTTTCGAACGCGCGTTAGCCGGCTGTAGCCGCGTCTCTGTCAGGCGCGCTCCGACTGTAGCCGCATCTCTGTGAGGCGCACTCAGATTCCTCGTTGCCGCATCCCTCACCGGTCATTTCTTTTGCAGCGATTTCAAATGAACAGATTCGCCGGGTGGTTTGTCGAACAAGCTGTGCTTGCCGCGCGAATAGTTGCGTCCAAGTCAGTCGGTCACCCGGCCCACACCGTGGCCGAGCTTCAGCGACAGATTCACGACGACTTGCGAAGGCAACATCCCGAATGGATCGAGCCAGGCGGCGAGTCTCCCATGTGCGATTTTTACGAGGCGCGGCTGAGGCGGCTCCTCGAAACTTGTGCCCAGTCGGAACCGGCCGAAACTCGTTCGCCGCCCGCGCTCGCCTGCTCCTACCCTCGTCGCTAATGCCGGTCCGGTCGAAGACTCGCCGTGGAGAGCTCGGACCGTTGATCACTCGCACTGCCCAGTGCTTGCGCCAGCTACCCGAGCTGCGTTGCCGTCTATCCGCTGCTATCTGACCTCCGATCGCTGACCTCTGTCCTCTGGTTATGCGGCTTGGGTTTTCGATCCTTCTGCCCTCTGCCCTCTGGCCTCTGGTTCAGCTGGCGGCGCTCGGAAAATTGGAATGATCTCCCTTCGCCGCGAGAGCAATTCGTGGAAAAAAGGGTGGTCGCAGTTGGAATCCGTGAAGCATTATCTCCGCACGTCGAACGCGCAGCAAAATCAGTCAGCGTGCGCTATAGTCTGACTAGTCGGGAACGGCACCGATCAAGGCCAAATGTGTAAAACGAAGATCAGACCCCAGATTAAGCCGATCTTATTGGCTTCTCTGGGTTCACTAGTTGCGCTTCTCCCTGTTTGGGGACAGGCACTCCCTCCCAATGCGCGCCGGACAGAGCCGCTCGAAAAATACGACAACCCCCCGCCCGCACGCATTTTCCGAATAGAGACTTCGTCGGGAATGGTCTCGCAGTTCGGTCCGTTCACGAGTTACCAGGTGAATGTCGATGCGGGCGGTCACAATATTCTCGGCGACGCTGCGAACGAGCCGTCTATTTGCGTAGACCCCACAAACGCCAACAAGATGGCCATCGGTTGGCGGCAGTTCGACAGCATATCCTCCAACTTCCGGGAAGCCGGCTATGGCTATACCACCGATAGCGGCATGACCTGGAGGTTTCCTGGCGTTCTTGAAAATAACGTCTTCCGCAGCGATCCCGTGTTGAACCCCGATAACGCAGGGAATTTTTTCTACCTCAGCCTTCTGACGACATTTTTTGACGACCTGTGGCGCTCGCTAAACGGCGGCCAATCATGGGCGCGCCTCGGGCCGGCGACGGGAGGCGATAAGGAGTGGTTCACGATAGATAGGACCAACGGCATGGGTCGCGGATTCCAATACCAGTTTTGGAGCACCGCCGGCAATAATTACGGCGGCAGACAATTTAGCCGTTCCACCGACGGCGGGATTACGTGGATGGATCCGATCAATATTCCTAACCAGCCCGTCTGGGGAACACTCGATGTGGACGCCAACGGCAATCTCTTTATCGGCGGCGGCGACGCGGGGAGCCAGTTTTGGTGCATTCGCTCGAGTAACGCAAAGAACGGGGGCCTCATTCCAACTTTTGACCAGGTTACTGCAGTCAACCTCGGCGGCAGCATAGTTTCTAGCGGGTTGATAAATCCAGAAGGGTTAGCGGGACAAATATTCCTGGCGGTGGACCGTTCCGGTACCGCGACAAACAATAACATTTACATGCTGGCAAGTGTGCAGCCAACGGGCGCTACCAGCGGAACGGACGTGATGTTCGTGCGCAGCACCGACGGCGGACGGAGCTTCAGCGCACCGCACCGAATCAATGACGATCCCATCAACCATAGTAAGTGGCATTGGTTCGGCACATTTTCTGTAGCGCCGAATGGACGCCTTGATGCTATTTGGCTGGACACGCGAAACGCCGCGAACAATACCGATTCCCAGCTATTCTACTCCAGCAGCACGGACGGCGGCGACACGTGGTCGCCTAACATCGCCTTAAGCAATTCGTTTAATCCTTTCATCGGTTACCCGAATCAGCGCAAGATAGGCGATTACATCACAATCGTTTCAGACAATACCGGTGGCAATGTCGCGTATGCTGCAACGTTCAACGGTGAAGAAGACGTTTATTACTTGCGTGTACCGGAGCAACCTGCCTGGAGCGTGGTGGGTGTGGCTGACTTTAATCGGGACGGCCATCCAGATTACCTTCTGTTTAACTCAAGCACGCGACAGACGGCGATATGGTATCTTAACAACAACGTTCTAAGCTCCGGCCTGTATGGGCCTACTCTTCCTGCTGGCTGGAGCGTGGTAGGGGTAGCCGACTTTAATGGCGACGGCCATCCAGATTACCTTCTGTTTAGTTCAAGCACGCGACAGACGGCGATATGGTATCTTAACAACAACGTTTTCAGCTCCGGCCTGAATGGGCCTACTCTTCCCGCTGGCTGGAGCGTGGCAGGGGTAGCGGACTTTAATGGCGACGGCCATCCAGATTACCTTCTGTTTAGTTCAAGCACGCGACAGACCGCGATATGGTATCTTAACAACAACGTTTTCAGCTCCGGCCTGAATGGGCCTACTCTTCCCGCTGGCTGGAGCGTGGCAGGGGTAGCGGACTTTAATGGCGACGGCCATCCGGATTACCTCCTGTTTAACTCAAGCACGCGACAGACCGCGATATGGTATCTTAACAACAACGTTCGAAGCTCCGGTCTGTTCGGCCCCACTCTTCCTGTTGGCTGGACCGTCGTGGGGGTGGCGGATTTTAACGGCGACGGCCACCCGGATTACCTGCTTTACAATGGAAGCACGCGACGGACGGTGATATGGTATCTCAATAATAACGTCCTAAGCTCTGGCGTGTTTGGTCCCGGTCTTCCTGCCGGCTGAAGCGTCATGGCGTCTTAAGTCGCTCGTGGAACCGTTAAGCGCCTAAAGCTCTGGAGACTGCATCCGGCGCCGGCTGTAGCCGCGTCTCTGTGAGGCGCGCTCAGAATCATGTAGGGCAACGAATTCCTCGTTGCCGCATCCCTCCCCCGATAACTTAGAACAGTTAACTGATAACTAAAACGCCTTGCGTTTTCCCCGCTCCCCGTCTCCGATCTCCCATCTTCCATCTCTTACCTTCCTGTTAAATTAAGACGCGCCCCCGCTTACTTCTCTTTATCGCCATCTTCCAGCTCCTAACTCCTAGCTTCCAAGTCATCGCGAGGACCGACCCCTCTTTGGTTTGTCCGGAGTCAATCGCTCCTAGGTGGTTTGACCCGCCAGCAAGAGATGAGAACTTGACGGCTTTAAGCCGTCAAGTTTAGGCGTCAGGAAGATTTCCGTTTTAACGGTTTAACGGTTTAACGATTCGACCAGCGCAGAGCAAATATCACGCGAGCGCATTTTTCATTTCTAAATGGATCGGCACCCCGTTCGCTCCTCGCCGCGCTTTGATGGCGTGTGCAAGGGTTTCGTAGATTTTGTTCCTCGCTACTTTATCAGGGATGCCCAACATCTCGGCCGCGCGGAGGAGAAACGATTCTTCGTTTCCTTCCAAAATACCGTCTTGAGCGCAAACTATCGACAGATAATGGAAAGCCGTGAAACGGTCCTCGCCGCCGTTGTCACGAAGCCAGCGCGCGTTCTTCGTCAAAACTTCTTCTGCCTGCTGCAGCGAAACAATCTTGGTGATTGCAGCATCTGGATCGGCTAGCGTAGGCCGTAACATTTCGACGAGCCGGTCGTGCTCGTCCCAACTCTTGCCCTTTCCATCGGCGTGCGCTGCCAAGACGCCGCCGGCAAGGACAAAATCCCGAGCATGACTCTCCATTGGCTCGGAAGTTTCATATTCCATCAATCGCGCCAGCTCACACACTTCCTGGTCCACCAAGTCGAGCTTATCCCTGGACGCTGCAGCACCACCCGCGTCGCGAAAAAGTTGGAGCGCACGGGCACGAATCGGGATGGCGGGGTGACTAAACCCACAAATCAAGTTCTTCCGTTTGCGCTGTGGGATCTGCTCCAATTGATTGAGGAAAGCGGCGATATCGAACTGCATGTGCTCTGGTCCAAGACCGCTGGCCATTTTAAAAAACGCGGAGACGATAGGTAGCAAGGCATCGTCTCCAGCTGCTGAGAATCCGACTCGATCGGCGGACAGATTAGCTAAACGATTCCAGATTTGCATCCGACGCTGCAGGGGCGCCGGCATTCTAGACTTACCGCTCTCACGGGATCCAATTGCTCGCTCGACGAATTTCGCCCGGTAATGCTGAAAATGGATATGGCCGATCTCATGTCCAAAGACAAACGCAATCTCAGCATCGGCCATCCGTTCGATCAGACTGCTCGTGAGAACAATCATGTGTGGCAGTCCATCATGAGAATAGATGGCGGATGCATTGATCGATGCATCGGCATGCACGAACAGATTGACCGGCTCTTCGAATTTCAACCTGGAACGGACAACATGCAGAAGGTTGAAGAGTCGCGGAGACATCACTTCCGAGATTTGAAGATCCGTTGCCAAAACAGCGTCGCGGACTGATCGCAGCCCACCAGTTTGTTCAAAATTCGAGATGACAGGACCGAGATTGAATCGATCCATCGCCGCCTTGAGCTCCATTTGCTCAGGCGCAAGTCGGATTTTGTCGAGAAGCATCTCAGACGACACTATTACACGCTCTAGCCGGACGGTTTTTTCAATTAACGCTACCGCATCATGCAGGCAACTGTTATTTGGGTAATAATACTACCCGCGAATCGCGGTTTAAGAGATCACAAAATCCAAATCGTCTAGATTGCTTTTCGCCGTTCGGTATTCTGAGCTTGGCCACGGCGAAGCTTCGATCTGAGCTATCCTATGCTGCAACTAGACTCCCGTAATTGATTCGATCAATGGATAGCTGTTAACCGATCCGCCAAAGGACGGATTCGCCGTGGCGAATAACGAACGAGGTTGGGCTCGTTCCTTGTGAGGACTGACCCCTTTTCATGCGACGACCGCCAGCCCGGCCCGGACTCACTGATCATTTCTTCTGCAGCGATTTCTAATGAACAGATTCGCCAGGTGGTTTGTCCAACAAGCTGTGCTTGCCGCGCGAATAGTTGCGTCCAAGTCAGTCGGTCACCCGACCCACACCATGGCCGAGCTTCAGCGACAGATTCACGACGACTTGCGAAAGCAACATCCCGAATGGATCGAGCCAGGCGGCGAGTCTCCGATGTGCGATTTTTACGAGGCGCGCCTGAGGCGGCTCCTCGAAACTTGTGCCCGGTCGGGCCCAGCCGAAGCTGCTTAACTTTATTTCCGAGTCGAAACTTGTTCGCGGCCCGCGATGCCAGTCCGGCTCGGCCCTCGCTCCTACCCTCGTCACTAATGCCAGTCCGGTCGAAGACTCGCCGTCCGGCTCTGCCTAAGTTAGCAAAGCTTGCAATGCTGCGCGGTTTTGGAGAAGTTCCTCGAGATTAAGGACAGAAATTCCTCGCTTGCCAGGCGGCGAACGGCCAACATCCTGAAGGTTCCGGAATGCGAGCGCGCAACATTCTTCTTCTCATCGCCGCAGGTCTCGCGTCGGCTGCGTTGGCATACTTAGGGACCGGACTGCATCCCCTTTGGTGGGCGCTTTGGTTGGCGCCAGTTCCAGTGCTTGCGGTCGCCCCTCAACTCCGCCGCAGTGTCGCCTTTCTCCTGGCTTCTCTTGCGTGGCTGATCGGCGAATTGAATCAATTGGCCTACTTTCGTCATGGGATCGAGCTTTCCTTGCCCGTCATCATTATCTTGCTAATCATCCCTGCCGCTGTGTTTGGCCTTGGCGTTTTGTTCGCGCGTGCATTCCTTCGTCAGGGACTACTCCTTCTGGCTGCACTGGCCTTCGCTGCTACCTGGGTCACATACGAATACCTCAGCGAAATTAGTTCGCCCCACAGCACATTCGGGAATCTCGCCTACACCCAGATGGATTGTCTCCCCCTCATCCAGATCGCGTGTGTCACCGGCGTTTCGGGAATCAGCTTTCTCGTGTTTCTTTTTGCCGGTGGCGCGGCCGCGCTTTTCAGTGGGCGCGGAGATTGGTCGCAGCGCCGCACTCTCGCCATCGTTGTCGGCGTTGTCCTTGGCGTCGTATTTCTTTTTGGCGAATGGCGGTTGCGCGCAAATCCTCCTGCTCAATCCGTCGCGATCACACTGCTGGCCAAGGACGTTCCGATGAGTCTTTATCTCGGTTCGGAAGACGAGGGTTTGCACCTATTACACGAATATGCTGACGAAGTCCGGCGCGCGACGGCACCCGGAACAGAGGTAGTTGTTCTGCCGGAAAAAATCGCTCGCGTTAGTGAGAAGGCGGTTGCGGAAGTAGACGCATTGTTTTCTTCCGCTGCGGCTGCTACCCATTCGGCAATTGTCCTCGGCGTGGTTCGGCAAACTTCATCTGCCGCCTTCAACTCGTCGCGGCTTTATTCGCCGGATGGAAAGTTGGAAGCGAACTACGACAAACATCATCTCTTGCCGGGCGTCGAACGGGAAAAACCGGGTAACACTCGGGTTGTAGTCGACCAGCCGTCCGGGCGCTGGGGATTACAAATTTGCAAGGACCTGGATTTTCCCGACCTAAGCCGCGAATATGCTAACGACGGGACTAACTTGCTCTTGGTCCCGGCCTGGGACTTTAACCTCGACCGCTGGCTGCATGCGCGCATGGCCGTCCTGCGCGCGGTCGAGAACGGTTTTGCGCTTGCTCGATCGGGGCGCAATGGCCTCCTGACTCTCACCGACAACCGCGGTCGGATCTTGGCAGAGGCCGCGACAGTGCCCGGCCGTTTTGTGTCGATTAATGGAAAAGTAGATCTGGTGCGCGAAACAACTTTCTATACACGCACCGGCGATTGGTTTGCCTGGCTCTGCCTCGCGACATTCGTCGTCTTGTTGGTGTCTCGTATTCTTCCCCCGACCGCCGCCCGAAGGAAAGCGGAATTGGGTTAGTGAAAGTTAAAAGTATGTTAGAAGTTTAGATTTGACCCCGTTCGGCGATTTCGGCTGCGATGATGTCGAGATGTTTAACGCTAATTTCAGTTTCTCAGCGTTTCAGATTTGAGCATTCACGCTCCCGCGCTCGTGCCAGCTACCCTAGCTGCGTTACCGTCTATTCGGCGCCAGCCCGTGTCGCCGTATTCAGTTTTTCAGAATGGCTTTCGTCTTTGCGCCAGGGCCATCTTCGTCGCCGGCGGGGTTTTGGCTCGATTGTTGCGGCTGGTGTCCTCCAGTGATCAAGCAAATCGTCTTTTGGACCCTGTTCGTGGGGCTGGGCTGTCTTTTTTTGTTCCAGAAGCTCCATGAAAGAAAGCAACGTCTAGCCAAGGCCTCTTTGGCAACTGCTGCTTCTCATAGCTCACCCACGCCTTCAGCTTCTCCGGTGTCGCCGGCTGCCGGACAACCGGCCAAACCCAAACCGACGGCAATATTGCCGCCGCCAGCTCTGAAACTGAAACCTACGCCGATGCTCCCGAAACCAACACCCATGCTGCCAAAACCCACACCGATGTTACGCCCAAATCCTACCGGGGTGCCCACGGCAAACTTGATTGATTTACCCAGTCGGGTTTTACGGCGCGCGTGAAATTAGAGGACGGAATGCTCGAGGAAGTTCAGGCCGTGGCGCTCAAGCGAGCGGTGGCATTGAAAGTCTATGACCTGATGAAGAAAAAGAAGCTGAGCAAAAGTGCTCTGGCGGCAGAAATGCGAACGTCGCGGCCCGCAATTCATCGACTGCTCGAGCCGCAGAATACTTCTGTCACTCTGGCCACGCTCAATCGTGCTGCTCGCTCGCTCGGGCAAAAGGTCAAAATCGAGTTAGTTGCGGCTTAGAGGCTTTCGGTTCTTCCGATCTCTAGTCTCCGATCTCTGACTCCGTCGCGTGAGCGAAGCTTTTACGCGATCTGTTCTCTGATTTCGACCTCTGTCCTCTGACTTCTGTCCTCTGACTTCTAACCAATCGCCGCGGGGGCCGACTGCCGCGCAGCCAGTGCAGCTGCTCATTTCCCGGTTGCACGGTGCTGGATTTCTTCGGAGAGATCGTCGGCGAAAGATTGCAGGACGCGGCGCTCATGGTCGGTCATTTTGCGCGGCCGAACGTCGAGCAGACAAAGCGAGCCTATTGGAAAGCCGCCGACTCCGCGCACGGGTGTGCCGGCGTAGAAGCGGAGGCCGCGCGCTTTGATGAGGGGATTGTTGGCGAAGCGGCGATCGCGCGCGAGGTCTTCCACCACGAGCGTGTCGTTTTTCGCTACCATGTGACCGCAAATGGACACGGAGCGCGGCGTGCAACGCTCGCGCGCCAGGTCTTCCGGCAACCCAACTTGAGACTTGAACCATTGCCGGTCGCGATCAACGAAAGTGATGAGCGCGATTGGCACCTGGAAAAGTTTCGCCAGCTTGGCTGTGACACGATCGAAAACGCGCTCGGGTTCGCCATCGAGCAGATGGAGATTCACCAGCTCGGCCAGGCGTTCTTCCTCATTCTCTGGCAAAGGCGCGGGCACCATTTCTTCACCGATTGGGGCGGCGAATTTCGCCAGTTGCACGACTGCTTCCGCCAGCGAAGCGACTACTTCATCGGCGCCGGAATCGCGCAGACGCTGACTAACCTCCGCCAGGCGCTCGGTCGCGCGCCAGAAACCAATGACGATTTTTACCGACGGAATGCGGTTCCGAAGCTTGGTAGTGATGTGACGTGCCTGAATGAGTGTGGATGGCGCGAGGACGGAGATGCAGATCGCTTCGGGATCGGCTTTCGCGGCGACATCGACCAGTTCGTCACTGGTTTGATTTGCGGAAGCATTCTCCGCTTCGAAACCCTGTTGCCGCAAAAGCTGCGTGAGCATGGCGCCGGCAATTTCATCGCGCAGAGCGCGCGCCGGCAAACAAAGGACGCGACACGTAACCGAAGGGGGCGTTTCGGGCATGTACGCGGCGACAGCTTTATCCGCTTCCACCTTCGATTCCGGCAGCGGTTGCGTGCCGAGGTCTTCCACCATCTCCTGGACGTTGCGCAGGACGGCGTCGCGCTCTTCCGGCTGAAGAGCATGTCGCTTGGCGTCGATCTCCGCGGCCGTCAGGACGGGGATGAGCATCGAATCGTAAAGTTTCGTGAGCGAGTTTTCCTTGAGGTAATTTTCCGCAAGCTCGGTCGCTTCATCCAAACCAACCGCAAGCAGGCGCTGATAGGCTTCCTCATAAGGTGCGAGCGCCTGTTCCTCGCTCAAAAGCACGCTTAGGAATTCCAGCTTCGGCACGTGGCGACCCATTACCGCAAGGCAAACGGTGAGTGGCGTGGCCAGGACCAGACCGATAGGTCCCCACAGCCAGGTCCAGAAAACCGCCGCGACGATGAGTGCGATGGAAGAAACGCCGGTGCTCGATGCATAAAGCAAAGGCTCGACCGCGTTGGAATTGATTACTTCCAAAGTGACAAAGAGCCCGAGAGTAAGGATCGGAGTGACCCAGGAATTGGAAACCGCCAGAGAGAGCGCGAGCGGCATTGCCGCGCCGAGCCAGGGACCGACATAAGGAATGAAGCGAAGGATTCCCGCCAGCACACCCCATAAGGCGGCGTTCGGCACACCGATAAAATACAAACCCACCGCGACGCAGGTTCCATAGATGGTGTTGACCAGTAATTGCATGGCGAGATAGCGTGCGACACGCGTGCTCGCGTCGTCCATGGCGTGCGTAGTGGCGCTGATCCGGCCCTGCCCGATAAGACGAACGAGACGGCCGCGCAGATCTTCGCGTTTCAACAGCATGAAAATGACCAGCAACAGAACGAGGGCGCCCCTTCCCAAAGGACTCAGCAGACTGCTGAGCGCAGCTTGGGCGAAACTCGTCAGCCGGTTTTCCGGTTCCACGATCTTCACCGGAACGGGCGGCTGAGCCGCCGTCGTTTCGGCCGGGTTGAGTGTTCCGGAACGTCGCGCCGGTTCATTGTTAGCGGTCGTTTCCTGCGAGCTACTCATCGTTTTTTGCAGGTGCTGCAAGCTCTGGTTAAAGCGCGCAAAGGTGCCGCCGCTGGGCATGCGAAAGGCGCGCATCTTGGCCTCGATGTTCGCCTGATAATCGGGAAGCTTCGCCGCCAGATCGATTGTTTGGGTGGTCAACATCCAGCCGATCGCACCGATGAGAGCGAAGAGCATCAGCACGACCAGCAGAACGGAGGCGATGCGGCCGAGCCATCGCTCCAGCCGGCCCACTACTGGCGAAAGCAGGAAGGTGATCAGCGCCGCGAGGGCGATAGGAATGAGGATATCTCTGCCGACATAAAGAACAGCGATGACAAAGGCCATGAGCAAAACGGCCCAAATGCCGACAAGCGCTCCGGTCGCACTATTTTTTGGCGCTCGCATCGCAACTCCCAATCGTCGCCGATGCGGCGTGCGGTTTCAATTCTTATGGAGGCTCGCTTGTGAAAAAGGAGAGGAAGCGGGGTCGGCCGCCAGTTTCGAGAAAGTCGCCATCGAAGACAAGCCAGGACGGCCTGAGGTCATACGGCTGCTGGACGCGAGCGCTTTTCGAAGCGGAGGTGTCGATGGCGAACGTCGCACGGTCGGCCCGGGCGCTCCGCACCTTTCTTAATTTTTCCTTCTTACTTCATCCTTCCGTGCCCATCTCTCTTCTTGCTAATCAAGCGAACAAGCTCTTTCGTGCTCCAACCTGAAAAACTTAATCCTATGAAACATCCTTCTCTACTGCTAACAGCAGCATTGTCACTCGCCGCGGCTTCAGCTTATGCGCAGGCAGCCAAAAGCTCTCCTGCGGCCGGCGCGTCGGCGTTACCGTCAACTCCACCAACCATCGCGTCAGCGATCGATCGCGAGATTACCGTTGTGGAGAAGGAAGTCGTCGAAGCGGCCGAGGCGATGCCGGAAGACAAGTTCGATTTTTCTCCGGAGAAACTGAACCTCCCCGGTAGCAACTACAAAGGTGTGCGCACATTTGGCGAGCAAGTGAAGCATATCGCCGCGTCCAACTATCTCATTTGGTCGCCGATTACCGGCGAGAAACCACCGGACACGGTCAACGACGGTAAAGGCCCCGACAACATGAAAGCCAAGGCGGACATCATTAAGTATTTGAAAGATTCCTTCGCATTCGGCCACAAAGCGGTCGCAACCCTAAACGCATCCAATCTTGTCCAGCCGATTAGCTCGGGCAGTGGCAGGGCGACCACTCGCCTGTTCCTGGCGACGTTTGCCCCGGCTCATTGCTTCGATCACTACGGGCAGATGGTCGAGTATCTGCGCATGAACGGTATCGTTCCACCGGCAAGCCGCGGGCAATAGGCGCAGAGCCAGGGCTTCTTAAGCCTGATAACCGATTTGTAGGGCAAGCGCTCCCGCTTGCTATTCCATAGATCGGCAGGCGACGCGCCTGCCCTACAATTCTGCTCCCTGTCCGCCGTTCGGACGGACTCGCCCCGCCACGGCCGGCAAGCTGTGGCGAGCCCCATCCTCCTTGCTCCCTGCCCTTCACTCGCGAGCTTAGCTCGCGTGCTTGTGCAAGAAGTGAGGACTGCCCTTCGCTTTCCCCCGAATCAAACCTTTGCCGACACGCTAGTAGTTTTCCAGCAAAGTCACTTTATCTACGATGTTGTCTCCGCCTACTTCGATGTAGTAGACGCGGATTCTCAGGTTCGTGCTTAATCCGGGAGCTTCAAGCATCATTCCGTCTGAATCGTCATAGACGACGGTCTGGTTTAACTTGAACTGGACCGGTTCACCAGTGCCAATGTCCAAGACCAGCTCGCTGCCGGGCGTGTATTCAGAGATGGTGCCCGTGCTTTGCAACTCCGAACCGGTTGTGACGCTGGAAGTTTGCGCTTGCGCAACTCCGATCAGCAGGGCGGTCGCACAAATGGCGCCAAGAATTGATTTACTGTAGCTGTATATCTTCATAAATTTTTTTATCTCTTCGGTAATAAATTTTCGTTCTTGCCTAAAGATCAACGAAAGCACTTTACGATAAAGACCCGACCCGGTTCTTCTTTATTCCCACCTACAATTCGAATTCGAATAATTTTTACCTGCGTGCTGCGATCGAAGTCGGGCCGCGCGCATCGGCGTCGATGTCAATTTAACCACTGGCAAATGAACGTCCCATCGTCGTCTCTCACGTGGTGGTTTGTTTCTCGCCCGATAACCGATTTGTAGGGCAAGCGCTCCCGCTTGCCATTCCATAGATCGGCAGGCGACGCGCCTGCCCTACAATTCTGCTCCCTGTCCGCCGTTCGGACGGACTCGCCCCGCCACGGCCGGCAAGCTGTGGCGAGCCCCATGCTCCCTGCCCTTCACTCACGAGCTTAGCTCGCGTGCTTGTGCAAAGAGACTGACCCCTGCCCTTCTCAGTTGGACGTTCGACGTTCGACGTTCGGCGTTAGCTGTTGAGCGTTTCCTCCTCTTTGCTCTGCGGCCTTGTCGTCAGTGGTCCTGTAGTCTCGTTGTCCCCCCGCCCCCTCTGCCCTTTGCTCTCTGACCTCTGACTGCGGGTGATCCAGCTATTCTGAGATTACGCCAAGCCTTACGTGATTTTGAGGGGTATCGATTGCGTCGAGATACACTACTTTGGTTCGACCCCATCGGTAGACCAGGCTGTTGTTCTCCCTCTTGATTCTGATACTAGTCTGCCCGGGTGCTGCAGAGAGGTCGTACCCGGACGAGACATTCCGGCCGTCGATTCGCGTCTGGCGAGGGTGGACCAGGGTGATTACGATCTCGGACATTTCTATTCCGTTAACGATTAGCCGAACGTTTGGACCATTGAACTCTCGGAGGTTCAGTGGTTGACCGATTTCGAGGTCCACGGTCTGCGACTTGTCCGGATCCGGTTTCGCTTTGCGATTTTGGCTCGGCCCGGAGCGGTGCTTTCCGACACTTCCACTCTGCGATGTCGGTTGCTGTTGACCTTCTGCCTCCGCGCTTGTCGCAGCGCTCTTCTGCTCCGCCTGAGCTACTTCTTCCTTGGTGGCGTTCAACCGACCGCTCTTCAAGGTATCCAGAAGGTTCGATGATCCATTTAAGTTCCGGATTTGTGCTTCAGAATTTGCGTCCAGTGGACCAACGAAATGCTTGGCTTCGAGGTCACGCACAACGTCCTCGGTCGAATATCCCATTCGCAGCATTAGGACGATGTCCTTCCCGGTGAGAGGCAACGTGCTCGCGGTGGCAAAGTGTGTGCATTGGAGAGCGATGACAACAGGGAGGAAATGGCGCATCTCCAGCCCAAAAAAGCAGGAAACACACCTCCCCTGGCGATAAAAAGGCATCCACTTCCAGCATTGCCGTTAAACATAATACTCGAGTCGGAAGGCCGATCTTGTTGGCGATCGACCGACGAGCTTTGCCCGCGCGAAGATATGAAACGATTCCTTCACCCGCGATGCGATAGAAAAGATCGCGATCACTAGGGGCAAATGGTCGAGTATCTGCGTATGAACGGCATCGTTCCACCGGCAACCCGCGGGCAATAGGCGGGGATCTCCTGACTTCTGATCTCTGACATCTGGCTCTTTGCTCCTTTCTCCTTGCTCCCAGCTCCGTGCCCTATTAACCGATAACTGATAACTGCGAGGCTTTGCCTCGATTCTCCGTTCTACTTCTTTTTCGGCATCTCCATGACCCCTTCGGCGATACACTCCCATTTGCCATTGCGCTCCATCCAGGTATCCACCCAAACGTAGCTGCGGGTAAACTGTTTACCATTCTTGTCCTTGCCCTTCTCCGTCGTCGTGCCCGTGACGGTGGCCAGGTTCGGGCCATAGACATGAACATCCATGTTCTCGTTTGCCGACGAGGTCAGCGTGTTGGGTTCGTTTTTAATCTCATCGAGAAGGTGAGACTTGGCAGCATGCTTTCCTTCGGGACTGAATCCGGCAAAGTCGTCCGCAATGAAATTTGCGACGGTGGCCTGATCCTTGTTTACGAGCGCCTTAACCCAGGCATCTTCCATCTCCTTGAGCTTGGACTTGATTGCGCTGGAGTCGGCAGCGTTTTCTTGAGAGTGCGCGCAGGGCGCAGCCGCTAAGCCGAGAAGTGTGATTACCAGAAGTGGCGTGAATAATTTCATAATAGTTTTTTTGAGGTTGAATTTAGGACAGCTCGTCTCGAACCGAGAACCCTTTCAGGGCGAGCTACATCGATGTCAGCGCGCTCTGACGCGCATGTCGATGCCAGGACCGTGTGGGCCAGCCCCCCAACCGTCAAGACATAATAAGCGATTCACCTCTCGCTCCTCTGCTCTCCGATCTTTGTCCTCTGACATCTGATAACGGATTTGTAGGGCAAACGCTCTCTCCGAGGCGTAGGCTACGAGCCGGAGGCCCGCTTGCCATTCCATGATCGGCAGGCGACGCGCCTGCCCTACAATTCGATACCTGATAACTGATAACTGCGGGGCTTTGCCTCACTCCTCGTTCCGATCTTCGATCTCCGAGCTCCCAGCTTCTAAGTGCCTGCGAGGACTGACCCCTTCTGCCGCCGGTGCTACTTCACGTTGACGGCAAGAGCGATCGTCGGCGTAGCGAAGTCATGCTGATGGTGAGGGTCGATGGCCCCACTCGGAAGAAAATACCATTTGCCGGGTTCCATCTTGCCCAGAGGTGGAAGCCTTGGCACTCGCTGGGGGTCAAGGCCGGCTGCGAGTAGCTGTGTGGCATCGAACTCGTAGACCACGTCTTCCGCGGTGGACTCGGGCTGCGACGCGTACTGAACCATCGTGCTCTCACTGCTCTTGAAGCAGTACTCACCCGCTGCTTTTGTGCGATCGATCGCCATCTCGGGCTTCGCTCGGAGTACGCGGGCGATTGCGAGCAACTCGTCCTTAGCGGTTCCCTGAAGGGCGAGAACATCTGAGTACTCGGACTGGATCCGAGCCAGTTCAGGGTTGCCGGCGTCGGTGTTGCGTGTCTGGGCTAACATGCCGCTGGTGATCACGAGGAGGGCGGAAGCAAAGGTGATTTTGAACATAATGGCGTCCTGACAAATTTTATGCGGAATCTTTCGGCCTAATTCCATTATAGACCCAAAAACGCGCCCTCAAAGTCGCCGTCGCAACAGTCCTGGCGCACGTGCCCTCGCTCTCTGCCCTTTACTCTTCGCTCGCCTGACTTCTGATCTCTGATCTCTGATCGCTGCCCTCTGCACTTCGC
>CAVULE010000004.1:0-182305 GCA_963742315.1 uncultured Verrucomicrobiae bacterium | reverse complement strand
AGCCGGCTCAAGCGCATGATCGCGTTGCCCCGCAAGAGAATGTGAAAACGATACTGTCCTGATAATTTTTCCAGCGGCGCGGGCGCGGGCTCGGCCACCATGAATTCTTCCGGCAACGCTTCGCGGAGTTTTCGTCGCAGCGTTTCCGCGGAAAATTTCCCGCGCTCCTGATGCGCAGAATGAATTGTTATCAGCACTGCATGCCTGAATGGTGGAAAATCACAGCGCTCGCGAAATTCCAATTCCTGTTCGACGTAGCCCGCAAAATCGTGATGACGCGCAAACTGGATCGAGGGCGAAAACGGGGTGTAGCTCTGCACGAAAACTTCTCCGGGCGTTTCGCCACGGCCGGCGCGTCCCGCCACCTGGGTAAGTAACTGAAACGTGCGCTCGCCCGCGCGAAAATCGGGAAGATGCAGAGCCAGATCGGCATTGATGATTCCAACCAGGGTGACGTTTGGAAAATGGAGGCCCTTTGCGATCATTTGCGTCCCGACCAGGATATCGATCTTCCCCGCACGAAATGCCCGCAAGGTTTCGCGATAGGCTTCCTTGCGCGTCATCGAATCAGCGTCCATCCGCCTTACCACCGCGTTCGGAAAAATTTGGGCGACGGTTGATTCCACCTTTTCCGTCCCAAAGCCGACGTAAATTAACGCGTCCTGGCCGCACTCCGGACATTTCTTTGGCACCGCCGCAGTATGCCCGCAAAGGTGACAATTCAGCCGTGACATCGAGCGATGAAATGTGAGCGCGACGCTGCAATTCGGACAATCGCGCGCTTTCCCGCAGTTGCTGCAAAGCAATGACGTGGAAAATCCGCGCCGATTAAGAAACAGAATTGTCTGTTCGCGTTTTGCGATCCGATCTGAAATCGCGCTCCGCAATTTTTCCGAAAGAATCGGTGCGCGCCCGCTCCGTTGTTCCTGGCGCAGATCGATCACGCGAATCAGCGGCATCTGGCAGTTGTCGACGCGCTGGGTCAGGCTCGCGAGCTGGTATTTTTTCGTGAGCGTGTTGTGATAGCTCTCGAGTGACGGCGTCGCGCTCCCGAGCAGGACCACGGCCCTTTCGATCTTTGCTCGCACCACGGCGACGTCGCGGGCATGATAACGCGGCGCTTCCTCCTGTTTGTAGGAGGTTTCGTGTTCCTCATCGACGACGATGAGACCGAGATTTTTCAGGGGCGCGAAAACGGCACTGCGGGCGCCGATCACAATCCGGGCGCGACCAGAATGAACCTTGTGCCATTCATCATGGCGCTCGCCTTCGGATAAGTGACTGTGCAAAACTGCCACGTCGTCCTGCGATTCAGAGAACCGGCTTTTGAAACGCTCGACCGTTTGCGGGGTGAGCGAAATTTCCGGTACCAGGACGATGGCGGTGCGATTTTGCTTCAGGGTTTCGCGAATTGCCTGCAAATAAATCTCCGTTTTCCCGCTGCCGGTGACGCCATGGAGCAAAATCGGTTTCGCTTTCTCCGGTGATGAAATGGCACGCACGATCATGGCGAAGGCCGCGTTTTGTTCTTCGTTCAGTAACAATTCCGGACCGGGAATGAATTGTTCGCCAGCGTGCGGGTCGCGTGCGACGGCACGCGCTGTGATTTTCACCAGGTTACGCTTCGCTAGTGCGCGCAGAGTTGAAACATTGAGCGATAATCGGCGCAAAATTTCAGCGACCGGAATTGGCGCGTTTGTCTTTGTGAGCTCCTCGAGCAGTTCGGCTTGTCGCGGGGCACGACGCCGCAACGCTTCCATCGTCTCGCCTGTTACAGTTGACCCGATCTCGATGAACTGCTGCGTTTTCCAACCAACTTCCGCCCGTCGAATCACTTGTGGCAACAAACTGCGCATGACTGCTTCGATCGGGCAGCAGTAGTAATTGGCAATCCAGCGCGCGAGCTCAAGCAGCGGTTCGCTTAAGGTCGGGCCTTCGCCAATGACCGTCTCAATCTCGCGAACGCCCTTCGCTTTTGTTTCTTCAAGCAGAGCCACCACCGTGGCCAGCGCTCGGCGATCGCGAAATGGAACTCGCACTCGCGCCCCAACGCCGACCCGCGCACGCAACGATTCGGGAACGGCGTAGTCTAACTCCCGACGAATGGCACGATCGATAATGACGCGCGCGAATTTACTGTGCATGGTTACGCCCACTGATGTTCCGATTTCTGCTCAAGCTAATCATATGTCTCGGCCTGGCGATTGCCGCCGGCTTGTTTCTTCTAGCCCTCCGCTCCGGTGACGTCATCTACTCCGCTTACGAATGGATTAGTCCGGCCCGCTTTCATCAATTCGATAATCTCATTCGCACGGTCTCGACCGAGCACCAGCTTGACCCGATGCTGGTGAAAGCCGTCGTCTGGCGCGAGAGCCGTTTTGATCCGCGGAAAATCGGTAGCGCCGGTGAACGCGGCCTGATGCAGGTCAGCGAGCGGGCCGCGCGAGAATGGGCACGCGAAAACCAGGTCGCAAATTTTCACGCGGACGATCTGCTCGACGCGAAAACGAATCTTGAAGCCGGCGCCTGGTATTTGCACCGGGCTTTTCAACATTGGGAGCATCAAAAAAAGCCGGCCGTTTTCGCCCTTGCGGAGTACAACGCCGGTGCCAGCCGCGCCCGGCGTTGGGCCAATAACGATCCGGATACGGCAATGTCGGAGCGGACGTTTCGCAATAATATCGATTTTTCCGGTACGCGTAACTACGTCGCGAGCGTGTTGGAGCGCTGTGAATTTTATCGAAAGCGCGGCCGGATGTAGCGGTCATCCCGAGCGAAAGTCGAGGGATCCCGATGCGGAACCTTTAAGGTCTTATGGCGGGATCCCGCGACTAACGCTCGGGATGACAAGGCCCTATTGCTGCGTCGTGCGCCCACGAACCATTTTGCGGAGGTCAAATTTTACGCGGAAATTGCCGTTCTGCCAATCATGACGACGAAGGAACAAATTGCCGAAGCGCTTGAGGAAATCGCGACCCTGCTGGAACTCAAAGAAGAGAATCCATTCAAAATTCGCGCTTATCAAAATGCCGCGCGCTCGATTGAAGCTTTCGGCGCGAGTTTCTCCGATTTGCAAAATCAGGAAGCGCTGGAAAAGATCCCCGGCATCGGAAAAGCGATCGCGGCGAAAATCAGTGAACTGGCAAGCACCGGCGGACTCAAATTTCTCGACGAATTGCGCGCGGAATTTCCCTCCGCCATTCTGGAATTGTTTTCCATTCCCGGGCTGGGCGCAAAAAAAATCAAGGCGCTCTACGAGCAGCTAAAAGTCAGCTCAATCGCGGATCTGCAAGCGGCCTGCGAATCGGGGCGGGTGGCGGCGTTGCCGGGCTTTGGCGAGACGACACAGACCAAAATTTGCAACGCCATCGCTAATCGCGCCAAGCATTCCGGTTCATTTCAATTCGGGGAGATTGCTGCTGAGGCCGAGCGACTGCGAAGCGATCTGGCCACGCACAATGATGCGCTGCAAGTCAGCGTGGCGGGAAGTTTTCGCCGTCGCAAGGAAATTGTGCGCGATCTCGATTTCATCGTCGCCAGCAAATCTCCCGATGCCATCACGGAATTTTTTTGCGCCCATCCATTCGTGGAAGGTTTGATCGCGCGCGGCCCGACCAAGACAAGCGCGCGTTTGAAATCGGGAATTCAATGCGACCTGCGCGTGGTGACAAACGCCGAATATCCTTTCGCCCTGAATTATTTTACCGGCAGCAAGGAGCACAACATCGTGATGCGAAACCGTGCGCTCAACCGCGGCTGGACCTTGAACGAATACCGGCTTGGAGCCGCGCCGATTGTCGAAACAAAAGTGAAGACCGATCGGGCCGATTCACCCACCAAAAAGAGCGGGCGCGGGCGATCGAAGTCAATCGCCCCTTCCATTCCGAAAATTAACGAAGAAGCGGATCTCTACCGCGCTCTCGGACTCGATTTCATTCCGCCGGAGCTGCGCGAAAACTGCGGTGAATTCGAAGCGGCGGAATCCGGCAAGCTGCCGCGTTTGATCGAGCTGGAGAATCTACGCGGGACCTTTCATTGCCATACCACCGCCAGCGATGGACACAATTCCCTCGAGGAAATGGTCGCAGCGGCGCAGGAACTTGGCCTGGAATATATTGGCATCGCCGATCACAGCCGCAGCTCGGTGCAGGCGCACGGGCTCGACGCGGCGCGGCTGAAAGTGCAGCAAGCGCAAATTCGAAAACTGCAAAGCACACTGTCTGACATTCGGATTTTCAGCGGAATCGAATGCGATATTTTGCGGGACGGCTCGCTCGATTTCGGGGATGAAATTTTAGCGGAGCTCGATTTCGTCGTCGCGTCGGTGCATTCGACTTTCAATCTCAGCGAAACGGAAATGACGAAGCGGGTCACTCGCGCGATTTCGAATCCCTTCGTGACGATGCTGGCGCATCCGACCGGACGGTTACTGTTGAAACGCGAGGGCTACGCCATCGATATTCCAGCGGTGCTCGACGCTGCGGCGGAGACTGGCACCTGGATCGAACTCAATGCCGCTCCGAAACGGCTCGATCTCGACTGGCGCTGGTGGCCGCTGGCGAAGGAAAAAGGGGTGCGTTGCGTGATTAACCCCGATGCCCACCGCACCGCGCGTTTGCAGGACTTGTGGTTTGGCATCGGCGCCGCGCGCAAAGGTTGGCTGGCGAAAGAAGATGTGGTGAATTGTTTGCCGCTGGCGAAAATCGAAGCTGAACTGAAGACGAAGCGCACCTCCCCGGCATCCCGAGCGAAGTCGAAGGATCCCGTGGCGAAACCTTTAAGGTAACTTCCGCGGGATCCCTCGACTCCGCTCGGGACGACATCGCTTGATTACAATAAGTTCCGTGATGCTGAGACGGAGCGATCACTATCCCAATAATCCGCCACTCCAATCATCCCCTGGTTCAGCAGATAGCTAACACCACCCGCGAGCGGGCAGAAAAGATTTGGTCTCGCTAAATTGGCGCGGTGCCTGTCAGACTCGGGCCAACAAATTGATCTGAACTAGGGAGAGGCGCTTTTCCAGGTAGGTTCTTCGCTCCTGCTTCAGATCTGACCGCGCCGTTCTAATCACCTGGAAAAAGAGAGTTTTATTAAATGAAAGCAATCGCCCTTGCGGTAAGAAGTCCCCTTTGCCAGTCGTGTTTCCGACGCAGTTTGCTTCTCATCTCGCTATCGTTCCTGCTGGTCTGCTTTGCCCCTTGCCAAATGGCGCTGGCGGTCAGTCCGGCGCCGGACGGCGGTTATGCCGGCAACAACACCGCGGAGGGAACTTCGGCGCTCTTTAGCTTAACCAGCGGGGCCGACAACACTGCTATTGGTTTTCAGGCGCTGTTTCGCAACACCAGTGGCACTTACAACAGCGGTGAGGGTTTTCGCGCGCTCTTTAGCAATACCACCGGCGTGCTCAACACCGCCACTGGCGTGCAAGCGCTCAACAGCAACACGATCGGCGCGCAAAACACGGCCACTGGGGTTAATGCGCTCTTTAGCAATACCACCGCCAGTTACAATACGGCCAATGGCACGAGTGCGCTGTTCCACAACACGACCGGCTCGCAAAATACAGCTACCGGTGTCAATGCCCTTTCTAACAACAGCACCGGCAACGCTAACACGGCCAATGGTGTAAACGCGCTTTTTCGTAACACCACTGGCGGCTTGAATACCGCCACCGGTGTGCAAGCGCTTTTCAATAACAACACCGGCCGCAACAACACCGCCAGCGGTTACCACGCGCTCTTTAGCAACACGACCGGGGAATTCACCAATGCCGTCGGCGCTAATGCGCTCTCTGCTAACGTGGACGGGGACGGCAATAACGCTCTTGGCGAGAGCGCGCTTTTCCACAATATCCACGGCGGTGAAAACACAGCCGTGGGCGATCTCGCGCTCGCAAACAATGATTCAACCGGAAACGCCCTTGGAAACACCAACACGGCCGTTGGCGCTGCGGCACTCTTCAGCAATACTGATGGCGATTCAAACAGCGCCGTCGGCTTTAACGCGCTCGCTGACAACGTAAGCGGCGCTGGAAACGTAGCGATCGGTGATTCAGCAGGCAAAGGCATCACCACGCACAGTAACATTATTGCAATCGGCCAGGGCGTGTCTGGTGTGGACAGTGCTCTTGGCGAGGTAGACAACGCCTGCTATATCGGCAACATCTCCGGTGCGAATGTTGCCTCGGGCACTGCCGCTCCTGTGTTCGTCGATGCTGACGGAAAGTTGGGCACGGTGTCCTCCTCGCGACGGTTCAAGAAAGAGATTAAACCTATGGACAAGGCCAGCGAAGTCATTCTGGCGCTTAGGCCGGTAACGTTTCAGTATAATTACGACAAAAAAAGCAGGCCCACGCCAGAATTTGGTTTAATCGCTGAGGAAGTGGCGGAAGTGAATCCGGACCTCGTGGTGCGCGATAAAAATGGCGAGGTTATGACTGTGCGCTACGAGCAGGTGAACGCGATGTTGCTCAACGAGTTCCTGAAAGAGCACAAGAAAGTCGAGGAACAACAGACCAACATCACCCAACTAAAGTCCCAAATGGCGAAGCAGGCGGCGATCGTCGCTCAGCAGCAAAAAGGAATGGAGGTTCTCACGGCCCAGCTCAAAGAGCAGGCCGCGCAAATCCAGAAAGTGAGCGTCCAGCTTGAAGTGAGCAAACCTGGGCCGGAAACAGTCGCCAGCAATAAGTAAGCTTTAAATCTTAAGCTTTAAGTTTTAGGAGGAGAAGAAGCTCCCGCTTAACACTTAACACTTTCTCGTTGCGGTAGAAGCAGGGTGAGACATTACAGGCACCCCGCGTCCTAATTTCATGTCAACCAAGAGAGGAATCTTCAACCGCAGCATTCAGGACGCGATCATTTGAGTGTGACATGTCAGCTTGTGACCGATCGCTCGTCTCGAAAGCATTCGGGCTCGGGATGACACAGTTCACTGATCGCTATGCCGCGGCTGAGTTCAAGAGATGGCTAACACGACCCGCGAGCGTGCCGTGAAGTATTTGAATTTTAGCCTTGGCAAATCGGCGAATTGTTCCCAAGCTCGCGCCACGAATTGATCTAAACCAGGCAAGGACCTTTTTCCAGGTAGGTTCTTCGCTCCTGCTTCAGATCTGACCGCGCCGTTCCAATCACCTGGAAAGAAAGGTTTATTAAATGAAAGCAATCGTTCTCTGTGTAAGAAGTCCCATTTGCCATTCCCGTTTCCGATGCAGTTTGCTCCTCATGCCGCTAGTGTTCCTGCTGGTGTGCTTTGCGCCTTGCCAAATGGCGCGGGCGGTCACCCCGGCGCCGGACGGCGGCTATGCCGGCAACAACACCGCTGAAGGAACTTCGGCGCTCTTTAGCTTAACCAGCGGGGCCGACAACACTGCTATTGGTTTTCAGGCGCTGTTTAGCAACACCAGTGGCAACTACAACAGTGGGGAGGGTTTTCGCGCGCTCTTTAGCAATACCACCGGCGTCTTCAACACCGCCACAGGCGTGCAAGCGCTCAACAGCAACACGATCGGCGCGCAAAACACGGCCACTGGGGTTAATGCGCTCTTTAGCAATACCACCGCCAGTTACAATACGGCCAATGGCACGAGTGCGCTGTTCCACAACACGACCGGCTCGCAAAATACAGCTACCGGTGTCAATGCCCTTTCCAACAACACCACCGGCGCGCAAAACACGGCCAATGGCGTAAATGCGCTTTTTCGCGACACCACTGGCGATAGCAACACGGCCGTTGGAGCGCTCGCGCTCTTTAACAACGCCACTGGCCCGTTCAACACCGCCGTCGGCTTTAAAGCACTCATGAACGCAACCAATAACGCGAACGTAGCAGTTGGTGATCTGGCGCTCCAAAACGTCAGTACGGGCATCTTCAACACCGCTATTGGTGCGGCAACCGGCGTCAATCAAACCACGGGCAGTAATAATATCTACATCGGCCAGGGAAGTGCCGGTGTGGCCGGCGAGAGCCACACCTGTTACATACAAGAAATCTATGGCAACATCCAGCCGGTAGTCGGGACTAACCCAGACAATGTCACTGTGAATAGTAGTGGCAAACTCGGACGCGCCAATGTCTCTTCGCGACGGTATAAGCACGACATCAAGCCGATGGACAAAGCCAGCGAAAAGCTCTACGCGCTGAAGCCGGTAAGCTTCCGCTACAACAAGAAATATGATGCCACGCAGACCATTGCCTTCGGCCTGATAGCCGAGGACGTGGCTCAGGTGTATCCCGATCTCGTGGGCCGCAATCCCGATGGGCAGCCAGAATCGGTTCGCTACGAGCAGATCAACTCGATGCTGCTCAATGAGTTCCTCAAAGAGCACAAGAAAGTCGAGGAACAGCAGGCGAACATTGCAGAGTTGAAGTCAACGGTCGCGCAACAGCAAAAGGGGATGCAGGTTCTCACAGCCCAGCTCAAAGAGCAGGCCGCGCAAATCCAGAAAGTGAGCGTCCAGCTTGAAGTGAGCAAACCTGGGCCGGAAACAGTCGCCAGCAATAAGTAAGCTTTAAATTTTAAGCTTTAAGTTTTAGGAGGAGAAGAAGCTTGCTCCCGCTTAACATTTAACACTTTCTCATTGCGGTAGAAGCAGTGTGAGACATTACAGGCAACCCCCGCGTCCTAATGTCATGTCAACCAAGAGAGGAATCTTCAACCGCAGCATTCAGGACGCGATCATTTGAGTGTGACATGTCGGCTCGTGACGGACCGGTTGTCTCGAAAAGCATTCGGGCTGGGGATGACACAGTTCACTGATCGCTATTCACCAAACGATTCGTGCTGCGGCTGAGTTCAAGAGATGGCTAACACGACCCGCGAGCTTGCAGCGAGCGTGCAGTGAAGTATTTGAATTTTAGCCTTGGCGAATTGGCGCGGTGCCTGTCAGACTCGGCCCTACAAATTGATCTGAACCAGGGAGAGGCGCTTTTCCAGGTAGGTTCTTCGCTCCTGCTTCAGATCTGACCGCGCCGTTCCAATCACCTGGAAAAAGAAAGGTTTATTAAATGAAAGCAATCGCCCTTGCGGTAAGAAGTCCCATTTGCCACTCCTGTTTCCGACGCAGTTTGCTTCTCATGCTCGCTAGTGTTCCTGCTGGTCTGCTTTGCCCCTTGCCAAATGGCGCTGGCGGTCAGTCCGGCGCCGGACGGCGGCTATGCCGGCAACAACACGGCTGAGGGAACTTCGGCGCTCTTTAGCCTGACCAGCGGGGCCGACAACACTGCTATTGGTTTTCAGGCGCTGTTTCACAACACCAGTGGCAACTACAACAGTGGGGAGGGTTTTCGCGCGCTCTTTAGCAATACCACCGGCGTGCTCAACACCGCCACTGGCGTGCAAGCGCTCAACAGCAACACGATCGGCGCGCAAAACACGGCCACTGGGGTTAATGCGCTCTTTAGCAATACCACCGCCAGTTACAATACGGCCAATGGCACGAGTGCGCTGTTCCACAACACGACCGGCTCGCAAAATACAGCCACCGGTGTCAACGCTCTTACTAACGACACCACCGGCAACGCTAACACGGCCAATGGGGTTAACACGCTCTTTCGCAACACCACTGGCGGCTTGAATATCGCCACTGGTGTCCAAGCGCTCTTTAACAACACAACAGGCAGCAACAACAACGCAATCGGTTTCCAAGCGCTCCGCGCCAATACGACCGGTAGTTTCAACGTAGCTGTTGGTGACGAGGCGGGCACCGGTTTGGCGGCAAGCGTCAATCACTGCATCGCGATCGGCGCACCTGGTGCAGGCCCTTTTGCTACCCTTGATAACACCTGCTTCATCGGCAGCATCTTCAATGAACCGGTTAGCGACCCCAGCAGCCAAGTACCAGTATATGTCGATAAATTTGACAACGTGGGCGTCTTCAACACGTCGTCCCGAAAGCTCAAACACGACATTACACCGATGAACAAGGCCAGTGAAACGCTCTACCAGTTCAAACCAGTAACCTTCAAATTCAACAGCGACTGGAAAGGCATGACACAATATGGTTTGATCGCCGAGGAGGTCGCCGAGGTGGATCCCGGGCTCGTGGTGCGGGGCAAAGATGGTGAAATTATTGCCGTCCACTACGAGCAGATCAACAACATGCTGCTCAACGAGTTCCTCAAAGCGCACAAGAAAGTCGAGGAATTGCAAGCCACTGTCGCGCAGCAACAGAAAGGGATGAAAGTTCTGACAGCCCAACTCAAAGAGCAGGCCGCGCAAATCCAAAAGGTGAGTGCGCAACTTGAATTAAATAAACGCGCACCGCGAACAGTCGCTAACAAATAATAGACTGTAGCCTCGATCGTTAACCCCGGCCCGAGATCGACGATCTCGATACAAAAAGCCGTCACGCGTCACCGCGTGGCGGCTTTTGTTTCATGATTTACAAGCCGTTTCGCCGAACGTGTCTTCTATGTAGTGGCCCCGAAAGCTTTCGGGACGCATTGTTCAGCGACGGTCAGCGAACGAAAATTCAAAGAAACAAAACGCCGAACGTCCAACGCCAATTGGCACACTTTTCACACGCTGCGTTGGCGCTAGGGTCGTTCGGAATCAGCCTGTCGCTTACGCCACTTCTCCAACCTTTCTTCCTTTTGCCGCCGCTGCAGCTGCTGCTGCTGCTGTGGGTTTGGCCGACTTACCGCAGCTGCTCCCGGCTTTTGCTGATTCTTGTTAGGCACGCGGTCACCAGGCGCCTGAATTGGGACTGAAGACGGCAGCAAAGGCACACTTTGGGGCAATTGATCAAGAGCTGGCGGGACGTTGGGCGCCGCTCGTTGTGACAGAAGCGCTTGATTAAAGGTGAGGGTTGCAAATTTTCCGTCGTTGCTAATCGTCACTTTTGTGGCGCCGATCCGATCTGACCATTCAATGCTGGCAATGCTGTAGCCGTCCACGGGCTCTCTGGTAGTAAGGTATTTTTTGAAATTCTGATCCGAACTCGAAGCAATGGTAACCATATCACCTTCGGGCGAACGCGCGGCATTGGCCACGTAAAGGTCCTTGGCGAAATCGGGCGTTGCCACAGGCAAAGCCACCGCTGTGGCGATTGCGAATGGCGAATGGTCCACCATCGCTAAATAACGATCAAAGTTAAAACGTGGCGGAATGTTGTCGTCTGCTTTGCCCGACATCGCGCTGAATCCGGCGACGATCGACATAAGTGCTGGAGAATATCTCGTAATTATCACTTGTGCGGTGCGGCTCATCTAAACTTTTACTCTTGTCTACAAGTTGGCAATCGCTCTTGCACAATGCCTCGATTTTCAGGAGCTCCTTCTCAATGTATCCGGCGGCCTGAACAATGCCAGTGGTGCCGCCACTTAGCTAGGTCCAATGGAGTGCGAGTCGCAATCCGCCTTCGCTATTTAAAACTTAAACACTTTCCCGTTGCGGCAGGAACATGGTCAGACATTTGCAGGCGCCACCGGCTTTAATGAATTCCGACATTGGCAGCTCGCGACATTGGTAGCCACGACTCGTTAGCGATTTAACGAGATTTGGGGCGCCCTCCGGCAGCACGATGTCGCGCTCAAGCACGACGGCGTTGCAGGAAAAATGCTTCGCTTCGTCTTCATCGACATCGATGAGCTCGGGCACGTGAGCGCGAATCGCGCGCTGACCGTATTCGTCAAACGCATTTGGAAACCAGAAAGCGCTGCCATCGGGCAGCGGACAAAAGCAGGTGTCGAGATGGTAAAAACGCGGGTCGACCAGCTCGACCGAGATGACGAGGCAGCCAAGCATGTCCGCGACCGCGCGATGCGATTGAATATCGCTGCGGAATTTGTAACCGCAAAAAAGCGCGTCGCCGGCAAAGAGCGCGTCGCCTTCGCCTTCGAAATATAGGTTTTCTGGCAGCCGAAGGATTTCGTAGCCGTGCTCTTCCATCCAACGCACGAAATGAGGTGCTTCACCGGCCCGTTCCTGATGGCGGAAATTACTAGGGATAAATTTCTTGCCGACGGTGAGCCCGGCGTTGGCAGTGAATACCATGTCGGGCAGTTTCGGTTGTGGCGGCACCAGCTCGACCTTCGCCTCGAGGGAGGTGAGCGTCTTGTGCAACCCCTGCCATTGCGCTTTCGCCAGATCGGTTTTGGCGCCACGGGCGCGACTCATCCAAGGATTGATCTCGTACTCGATGCCGTAGTAATCCGGCGCGCACAAAAGTAATTCGCGCATAAGAATTTCTAGCGCGAGATTCTCGCGCCCTCACGCAATGTCTTGAGACATTCGGTTAACTCCCGCATGAAAGGCTCGATATCGGTTACCAATCCGAGCGCGCGAAACGTCTGTTGGTCGGTCAATTTCGCCACCACCGCGGGATTAATATCGACCGCGAGAGTCTTCACACTCCCCGGCAGCAGATTCGCCACTGCGATCGAATGAAACATTGTTCCCATCAATAAGGCCAGCCTTACGTCTCCGATTTTTTCACGAATCAGCCGTTGTGCTTCCATCGAATCCGTCACTACCTCCGGTAATGGTCCATCATCGCGAATCGATCCGGTGAGAAGAAGATCCACCTTCTGTTTTACGCAGGCATGCATGATGCCACGGGTTAGCGTTCCCGCCTCCACTGCCGGCGCAATTCCACCCGCCGCACGCACAACGTTGATCGCCCGGAGGTGATTTTCATGACCGCTTTCGGACAAGCCGTCGCGTTCGAGATTTAGCCCCAACGCTGTCCCGAAAAGAGCGCTTTCAATATCGTAAACGGCGAGGGCATTTCCGGAGATGATGAGATCGACGTAGCCACCGTTGATCATCTCCACCAGATATTCGGCCGCGCCAGTGTGCACGACCGAAGCACCGGTCACGATCAAGATTTTGCCGCCTGCCTTTCGCGCTTCCTCTAATTCGCGCGCGATTTCACGAATCAAGACTCCTTTTGGGCGCTCGGCCGAAATGTTCGTGTTTAATAATTGAAAAACATCCGTGCCTGAAGTCGCGCGCTGGGCCGGAACCACCCGCACCCCTTGATGTCCGACCACGATCTCCATTCCCTTGCGCACGTCGGCGAAGCGCACCGTCCTCGCTCTTTCTTTGCTCCGATCGATCATGATCGCGCTGTCCAGCATCGGCGCACGAACTTCCAATTCCTTGCCGCCAATGCGCACGAACGTCTGTCGATTTGTCGTGACATAAAAATCCTTTGGAAAAATTCCGTCGGCCGGCGCGGCCGCGAGTTGCGCGTCGCCTTTCTCCGCCACCTCCGCTCCATGTTGCCGCAAACGCAGAATCAGATCGTCGAGCGCATCACCCGATTCCGCCGACACTTCAATGCGCGCAAAGCTTTGATCGGCGCGCTGTTGTCCGATTTTGACCTGCGCGATTTTAAAATTCCCACCACCCTTTAGAATCTCATCGAGCACCTTCGGCAAAATGAGTGAATCGATGATGTGGCCGCGCAATTCGATCGTTTCAGAAAACATTGCTCGAACTTAGCCGAATGAAATTCCCCGCGCCAGTCACTGCTACCGGGAACACAGGTTTTCCAGCTGTGCGCCCAGCGGACATCTTGTCTGCTGCCCGGATCAGCGGGTTTGAAACCCGCTGGGCGCACCGATTGGAAATCTGTGTTCCACTGTCGCGACTCGGGTTACATTTTCCGGATATGGAAAAACCGAACGTGCGCGGCCCATCTCCTTCACGCAAAGCGCATCTCGCACTGCGGGAAAAATTGAATCGTCCTGACAAACCGCCACCAGTCTTGCGAACGCCAATTAATTCGCGGGGAAGAAAGCGTCATCGATGAACCCGAACCTCATCGCGGTCGAAAATAAAATCGTGCGCGTCCTCTCGATCCAACCAGAATGTCTCATCACTCATCCGACCGAGCTCGCGGCTTTGAAATCGATGTCGCTCGATGAGCTTGAAAGATTTGCCCTGGATAACGGCTGGTGCGCTGTCTCCCGGCTCGGCGGACGACAAATCGAGTTTTATAATGACGCCGGGGCGCGATTGGCTAACGAGGTTTAGAACCCAAGAAAGCTAATCGGAAAAAAATTCGCTCACCGGACTTGTCGCCGAGGCGCTCCAACGCTTCTCGGCCAATCCAATCTCGCGCGCTTCGCGTCCGGCTTCGACCGCCATCTTAAAGGCGCGTGCCATTCGATTTGGGTCGGATGCGATTGCGATCGCGGTATTTACCAGAACCGCGTCCGCCCCCATCTCCATCGCTTCCGCCGCCTGGCTCGGCGCGCCCAGTCCAGCATCAACCACCACTGGGACGGTGGCTTGTTCGATGATGATTTCGATCTGTGCCCGGGTTTCAATCCCGCGATTACTCCCGATTGGCGAACCGAGCGGCATTACCGTCGCAGCGCCAACGTCCTGCAGTCGTTTTGCCAACACCGGATCGGCATTGATGTAGGGCAGAACGGTGAACCCTTCCTTCACGAGAACCTCGGCAGCAGCGAGCGTCTCGACCGGATCGGGAAGCAAATAGTGCGGATCGGGATGAATCTCGAGCTTTACCCATGTTGGTAATCCGGCACTGGCGGCGAGCCGGGCGATTCGCACAGCGTCATTGGCATCGCGGGCGCCGCTTGTGTTTGGTAACAAAAGAAATTTCTTCGGATCGATGAAATCGAGAATGTTCGCGAAGGGATCATGTTTGCCGGAAAGATCCGCGCGCCGCAGTGCGACCGTCACGATCTCAGTTCCGCTAGCCAAGAGCGCGTCGCGCATCGCTTCATTTGAGGAAAATTTTCCCGTGCCGACGAGCAACCGTGAAGTGAATTCTCGATCGGCAATTTTTAACTTGGATGGCTTGTCCGACATCACAGAAACATATTCGTAATCGTGCCGGCTGCGAATACATGCCTTGGCTCCGCAGAGCGTCGCCCTACCAAGTCTCTTGCCGCGATCGCGACTGGTCGGGCGAGATTCTGTCGAGCTGCACTCACCGTCTGCCGGTTATATTGCGCGAATGGAACACAGGGCTGTGCCCTGTGCGCCCAGCGAATATTTTGTCCGCTGCGTTTACTCAGCGGAGTGGAACTCCGCTGGGCGCACAGACTATAAGTCTGTGTTCCGGTTTTGGCTGTACGCGCTGGCAGAAATGCGACAAAATCATTCCATGACCGCGTTCGATTTACGCCACGAAGATTGCGCGCGCGGAATGGCAAGATTGCCGGCGGCATCAATCGATCTCGTCGTCACTTCGCCCCCTTACAATCTGGGCATTCGTTATTCAAAATTCTCCGATCGCGCCGGTCGCGCCGGTTATTTGCAATGGTGTAAAACGTGGGCCGCGGAAATCGCGCGCCTGCTCAAAGCCGACGGCTCATTTTTTCTCAACGTCGGCGCATCTCCCGCCAACCCGATGTTTCCACACCAGATCGTGCTGGAGTTGCGTGACCTGTTCGCTTTGCAGAACACAATTCATTGGATCAAGTCGATCAGCATCGAGGAGAAAAATGGCAGGATCGCATCGCGCGGTCATTTCAAGCCGATCAGTTCGCGACGCTTTCTGAATGATTGTCACGAGTATGTCTTTCACTTCACCAAGAGCGGGCGCGTTGAAATTGATCGACTCGCGCTCGGTGTTCCTTATCAGGACAAGAGCAATATTGCGCGTTGGTCACACACGAGTGGGCGCGATCGCCGTTGTCGCGGCAACACATGGTTCATTCCGTATGAGACGATTCAAAGCCGTGCTAAGGAGCGTCCACACCCGGCGACGTTCCCGGTCGAGCTGGCGGAGTGGTGTATCAAGCTACACGGCGTTTCGCGCGTGCAGACCATGCTTGATCCATTTTTGGGAATCGGGAATTCTGCGATCGCGGCTAAAAATTGCGGCGTCTCGAAGTTTATTGGCTTCGAGATCGACGAAGCATATTTGGCGGAAACATGGCGACGAATTGGGTAGCGCGCACATTCTGTGCGCTGTGCTCCGCATTTTGCGGAGCACTTTTTCCATCAATCGGGAAGAGCGTGCCGGAGAAGATCTCCGACACAGCGCGCAGAATCCGCGCTCTACCCAGAGAATTTCTCCAGCGACCTTACCAGATTCGCCGGCAATGGGCGCACCCGATCGAAAATGCGATCGGCAATGGGTTTCGCCGTTAAATAACCGGCGGCGAACATCTCCAAACGCGCGTCCAGATTATCGATGTAGTGAAGCGTCATCGCTTCCGGGGTTTTGGGATAAACCGGAGAGCCGAATTGCATGTCGCCATGATGCGACGCGATCAGGTGCAGCAAATGTAGCCGGCAGTCTTCCGACGGCGGCACGAGATTTTCCCAAGCCCGTGCCTTTTCCTCAGTCTGCAATTTGCGCCAGAGGGAATTGACCAGCTCGAGCCCGATCGAGATGTGCCCCATTAATTCGCCGCGCTCATCGAATCCCATGGTGAATCCATCTTCTGGCAGATGATTTTCCCAAAGTTTTCCTGAATCGTGGAAAAGAATTCCGGCGCGGAGAAGATCGAGATTCAGTTGCGGATAGAGCGGGCAGAGCGCCGCCGCCACGCGCATCATTTGCGCGGTGTGCTCGACCAATCCACCGCGGCGGGCATGATGATAATTGCGCGCCGCGGCGGTGCGACGAAAGCGTTCACCAAAGTCCTTCAGAAATAATTCGCAAATTCCGCGCAAACGGGGATCGGAAATCGCCGTCACCGCTTGCATGATGAAAGCGGAATCGCCCGATTGCTTGGCTCGCAGCTCGGGCGGCCCGGCCAAAAGATTTGCAATCTCATCCGAGGTAAGGCTGCGAAATTTCCAGGTTTTCGCTTCGAGCCCGAATTGCTGGTGCTGGGCAAATTCACCGTCGATCTCGATGAAATCGCCATTCTGCAACGCGCTGCAGGACGTGTAATCAGGATGATTATCCCAAACCCGCAGCATCATTCGATCGCAGGCGTCGGCCAGGCTGATTTCGCAATATGGTTTCCCTTCGCGCGTGGCTTTCGCCGACGCGCTCTCCACTTGCGCATGGACCCGCGCCGTCACAAATCCGTTCTGCGTGCGCCGGCGAACTTCGCTGATCGTCAGCAACTCGATCATTCGGCGGCTGCGCTCACGGTTTGGCCACGCCAATTACCCCGCAGGCGAGACGACCACCGGCATTGCCAGTCGGCTGCGTTTTCAAATCATCGACCTTTTCATGCACGATCACGGCGTGACCCACGATTGAATCAGCACCGGAAAGTTTCATGACTTTATCGCTCCATTCTAAATGAGCCTTGCCGGAAGCGTCTGCTTCAATGTTGCCCAAATCGCCGGCATGCCGATCGCTCGCGTCTGGCGCGCCGTGGTCTTTATGCGTGGGGTTAAAATGGCCACCGGCGGAGTTCCCATCGCTGGAAGAGCAATCACCGAATTCATGAATGTGGAAACCGTGTTTGCCCGGTGTTAATCCGGTGACGTCAGCCACAACCTTTACTTCATCGCCGGACTTGGTGAAGGTGACTGAACCGGTGACGTTATTACCAGCGGTGGGGTGCAGCACCGCGATCGCCTTAGTGGGCTCCTGCGCGTTGGCCAGGCAAAGGCCGAGTCCAAGCGCGAACAAACCGAGAAGAAATTTCATTTTCATCCTCCAACCTACGCGGCGAATCGCGAAAGCGAAACTGGACTAATCGATCAACCGTTGCTGGATTCCCTCGTAGGCGTCCACTCTTCGATCGCGCAGAAATGGCCAGTGTGTGCGATGCTGATCGACTCGTTTCCATTCCACTTCGGCTGAAACGATTTCTTCGCGATCGACGGATCCTTGCGCCAGAATTTCCCCACTGGGCGCGCAGATAAAACTTTGTCCCCAAAATTCGATGCCATCACCCCCGGCTGGCGCTTCATGACCGACACGATTTGCCGCTGCCACAAAGCACCCATTCGCGATGGCATGGCTGCGCTGCATCGTCTGCCAGGCGGAAAGTTGAGCGGCACCATATTTTTTCTTCTCGCGCGGGTGCCACCCGATGGCGGTTGGATAAAAAAGAATTTCCGCGCCACGCAACGCGGTTAAGCGTGCCGCTTCCGGATACCACTGGTCCCAGCAAACGCAGACGCCGAGATTGCCACGCGCGGTTTTCCAACTCTGAAAACCGAGATCGCCCGGCGTAAAATAAAATTTTTCGTAGTAAGACGGATCGTCCGGGATGTGCATCTTGCGGTATTTCCCGAGGATATTGCCGTCGGCATCGATCACCACTGCGGTATTGTGATAAACCCCGGCGGCGCGTTTTTCGAAAAGCGAGGCCACGATGACGACGGATTTTTCGCGCGCGAGTTTTGTCAGCGCGTCGGTCGACGGTCCAGGGATGTTTTCGGCTAACGAGAAGTTGTCGTGGTCCTCCGATTGACAGAAATACTGCGAGCGAAATAATTCCGGCAGACAGACGATTTGTGCGCCGTTTTTGGCGGCTTCGCGAATAAATTCAATCGCTCTTGTCAGATTTTGCTCTGGGTTCGCGCCGCAACGCATCTGAACCAGCGCGACTTGTGTTTTCTCCGAATTAGGCATGGTGGATCGGCCGCTCCGCGGGCGAGGTTAAACACATATCGCGAAGCGATCAAAACAATGGGTCTTACGACGCAGGTTAACATCGCGCGACGGAGCGCGCGATCCACCTATTTCACCGAATCAGCTGGTACGATCTTGATGCTCTCGACCGTCACCCGTTTGGTTGGCTTGCTCCGTTCGCCGCTGTCACTCGTGGCCACTTCGGTGTCGCCGATCTTTCCCAGGACATCGTCCCCTTTTATGATTTTCCCGAATGTTGTGTACTGATGATCGAGCCGGCTCACATTCGCAAGGCAGATGAAAAACTGGCTGCCGGCCGAATCGGGATCGCTCGAGCGCGCCATGGAAAGAACACCGCGCTCATGGCTGCGATCGTTAAATTCCGCTTTGATTTTGTAGCCAGGATCACCGGTTCCGTAGCGACTCTCCTTTGCCGGATCTTTGGTCAACGGATCGCCCCCCTGGATCATGAAACCTTTGACAATCCGGTGAAACGCCGTGCCATCGTAAAATCCAGAGCGTGCCAGTTTCTTGAAATTCTCCACCGTGTTGGGCGCCACCTCCGGCCAGAATTCGGCAACCATTTCGCCCTCGCTTGTCTTAATCACCGCTACTTCTTTTGCTGAGTTCATCGGTTTCTGTTCTTCGGCGTTAACTGACGCCACCGCAAGTACGGCGGCCAGCAAATTAATCAAAATCGATTTCATGACGGAAAGTGGCGCAAGTTTCCAAAGTTGCGAAATCAAACCAAAAGACGTGGAAAACCTGCTTTACTTTGCCGCGTGATACTCCTGCAGCGAACGGACGCGAACTTTATTTTTTTGGAGCGATCGAATTCCGTAAACGCTGGCTTGTGCCGCGCGCAATGTGGTCATGATCGGAATCTTTTGCGCAATGGCGGCGTTGCGAATGGTCACTTCATCTTCGCGCGGAATTTTTCCGCTCGGACTATTAATGATAAAACTGATGTCGCCGTTTTTCACCCGATCGAGCACATTGGGCCGGCCTTCGCGGATCTTGAACACTCGGGTCACTGGCACCCGTGCCGCTTCGAGTGCAGTCGCTGTTCCGCTGGTGGCAATGATCCCGAAACCGAGCTTAACAAATTCTCGCACCACCGAAACGACGGAGGTTTTATCGGAGTCCTTCACGCTGACGAAAACGTTGCCTGATTTCGGCAGGGGCGGCGGCGCAGCCATCTGTGATTTGGCGTAAGCGAGCCCGAGGTCATGATCGATTCCCATCACCTCACCTGTCGATTTCATCTCCGGTCCGAGGGAAATATCCTGGCCCTGGTAACGCAGAAAGGGAAAGACTGCTTCCTTTACCGAAAAATGTTTCGGGACGATCTCTTTGGTGAAGCCAAGCTCGCTCAAAGTTTTTCCCGCCATCACTTTGGCCGCCAGTTTCGCGAGCGGAACGCCGATGGCCTTGCTCACGAATGGCACGGTGCGCGAGGCGCGCGGGTTGACTTCGAGCACGTAAACGTCCTCGCCCTTGACCGCGAACTGCACATTCATCAGGCCACGCACGTTTAACTCCCGCGCCATCGCCTTAGTGGCGGATGAAATTTCCGCAAGGACCGTCTTCGTTAGCGAAAAAGTAGGAATGACGCAGGCGCTGTCCCCGCTGTGGATGCCGGCCTGCTCGATGTGCTCCATGATCGCGCCGATCACGGTGGTCTGGCCGTCACTGATGCAATCAACGTCCACTTCCATCGCGTCTTCGAGAAAGCGGTCGATCAGGATGGGACGGGCGGCGCGCGTTGGCTCCGCATTCTGCGGAGCTTCCTCCAATGTATCGGACAGAATGTCCGATACTGCGCGCGGAACGCGTGCGCTACCCAGATCAATCGCGGCAGCAACGTAGCGCCGTAAATCAGTCTCGTTATAAACCAGCTCCATGCCGCGGCCACCGAGGACGAACGACGGCCTAACGAGAACTGGATAGCCAATGCGATTGGCGATCGCGACTGCTTCCTCCATGCTGACAGCGGAGCCGTTCGGGGTCTGGCGCAAACCAAGTTTGTCGAGCATAACGGCGAAGAGCTGGCGATCTTCCGCCATCTCAATGCTCTCCGGCTGGGTGCCGAGAATGGGAACGCCGGCGGCTTTCAATCCGTCGGCGAGATTGAGCGGCGTTTGTCCGCCGAATTGCACGACTACGCCTTGGGGCTTTTCCTGATCGTAGATGTTGAGCACGTCCTCAAGCGTGAGCGGCTCAAAATAAAGTTTGTCGCTGGTGTCGTAATCGGTAGAAACCGTTTCCGGATTGGAATTTACCATGATGGTTTCGAAACCGAGCTCGCGCAGAGCGAAGGCGGCGTGGACGCAGCAATAATCAAATTCGATGCCCTGGCCGATGCGGTTGGGACCGCCGCCGAGAATCATGATTTTGCGTTTGCCGCTTTCGCGGCGCTCATTTTCGCTTCCGTAGGTGGAATAATAATAAGGGGTATAGGCTTCGAATTCGGCCGCGCAGGTATCGACCAGGCGATAGGTCGGGGCGATCTTTTGCGCGATTCGTTGCGAACGAATCGCCTTTTCCGGAACGCCACCGGCAATCGCGAGCTGCCGATCGGAAAACCCGAGTTTTTTGGCGCGAAGGAGAAGGGGCGCAAGCATCTTTTCTGCGGCATCTTGGGTAGCGCGTACATTCTGTGCGCCCAGCTTCGCATTCTGCGGAGCTTTCGAGGCGCCGGACAGAATATCCGGCTCAGCGCGCGGAACTCGCGTGCTACCCTGATACCAAACCCATTCGTAATCTTGCACGGGAGAAGCAATGCCTGCATCCCATGGGTTCCGGGTGATATAACCAAATTTCTCCTGCAGATCTGTTTCCGACCGAATCATCCGATCATGCCACTCTTTTTCCCAGATGCTGCCGTGCGATCCTTCCGCCTGATTAATCTCCCGCGCGCTGAATGTTTTGATCGAGCGGACCAGTTCGGCTAACGACCAAAATACCGGTTTGCCTTCTGCATTGTCGCCCTTGATGCTAGGCTCCCACAAGACGTGGACATGATCCGGCATCACGCAGGCCGCATAAAGTTCATATCGCTTGCCATGAAAATGTTCGATCGCTTTGAGAGTGATCGATCGTGCTTCGGGGGATAATGTAGACCGGTTTAACGTTCCGAAGGTGACCGCGTATTTTGCCCATGGTCGCTCGAAGTGCGGCAACCGCCGGCGCGAATACTTCGTTCCTACCACTGCGCCAGACAATCCCTCCGCATTCGGCTGGGCTGCGCGCGCATCCTGTGCGCTTAGCTCTGCATTCTGCGAGGCTTCCCCTGATGTATCGGACAGAATGTCCGATACTGCGCGCGGAACGCGCGCGCTACCCTCTGACAACCGGAGACGGCTGTTTTCCTCAACAATTTGCTGAACATTCCGCAAAAACCACCGGTCAATTTTTGTTAACTCGAAAATTTCCTCGACTGACATCCCGTTTTCAAAGGCTTGTCCGATATAGAAAATTCGTTCGGCGTTCGGCACTGCCAGCTTCAAACGCAATGTTTCTGCATCGACTTCGTTCTCATTTCCGTCGCCGATCAATCCGAAACGTTTGATCTCCAGACTACGGAGCGCTTTTTGCAGGGCTTCCTTGAAGGTGCGGCCAATAGCCATCGCTTCACCCACGCTTTTCATTTGCGTGGTCAGAGTCGGATCGGCTTGCGGGAATTTTTCGAAGGTGAAACGTGGGACTTTGACGACGCAATAATCGATTGTCGGCTCGAAACTGGCCGGCGTTTCGCGGGTAATATCGTTTTTGATCTCGTCGAGGGTGTAACCGACTGCCAGTTTGGCCGCGATCTTGGCAATCGGGAATCCGGTCGCCTTTGATGCCAGCGCACTCGAACGCGAGACCCGTGGATTCATTTCAATCACGACCATGCGGCCGTTCTCCGGGTTAACCGCAAATTGAATATTCGAGCCGCCGGTCTCGACCCCAATTTCGCGAATTACGGCAAAGGCGTCGTCGCGCATCATTTGAAATTCCTTGTCGGTCAGCGTTTGCACCGGCGCGACCGTGATTGAATCGCCGGTGTGAATGCCCATCGGATCGAAATTCTCGATCGAGCAAACGACGACGCAGTTATCCGCCCGGTCGCGCATTACCTCCATCTCGAATTCTTTCCAACCGACTAACGACTCTTCGATGAGCACCTCGTTGACCGGTGAGATGGCGAGTCCGCGCCCGGCGATTTCCGCCAGTTCTTCGCGATTGTAGGCGATGCCGCCTCCGCTGCCGCCGAGGGTGAAGGCGGGCCGGATGATGAGCGGAAAACTACCGATGGCATCGGCGACTTTACCTGCATCCTCCACCGAGTGCGCGATACCGGAACGCGGCACATCAAGTCCGATGCGCAACATCGCCTCTTTGAAGAGCTGTCGGTCCTCGCCTTTCGCGATTGCCTGCGCGTTGGCGCCGATCAACTTCACATTGTGTCGGGCGAGCGCGCCATTGCGGTTCAGTTCCATGGCGGCATTGAGCGCGGTCTGTCCGCCCATCGTGGGTAGAATCGCGTCCGGCTTTTCCCGGTCGATGATGGCCTCGATCACCTCCGCCGTAATCGGTTCTATATAGGTACGGTCGGCGAACTCTGGGTCGGTCATGATCGTGGCGGGGTTCGAGTTTACCAGCACCACCCGGTAGCCTTCCTCGCGCAACGCCTTGCACGCCTGCACCCCGGAATAATCAAATTCGCAGCCTTGCCCGATCACGATTGGACCGGAGCCGATGAGTAAAATTTTTTTCAGCTCGTTATTTCGCGGCATTGCGCGGCGGGAACGTTAGGCGAAAACGCGCGCGCGTCACGAGAGAATCGTTATTGGAACACAGGTCGGTGGCCTGTGCGCCCTGCGGGTTTGAAACCCGCTGCTGCCCTAGGAGAACGACACATTCCGGCCTCGCCATTTTCAGTGGAGCGCAACTCCGCTGGGCGCACAGGCTGGAAAGCCTGTGTTCCGACCACGCTACGCCGCCGCCATGCGCTGGCGATCGAGGTAAACCTTGCAAATCCCTTTGATCCGGGTCAGCACGTAATAGGTGGTTTGACTGCGCACACGAACGAGTTCGGCGCCGATAATTCGGGTCACGAAATCGCTCGGCAAATCCAGAATTTCCTGCGGGGTCGCGCCTTCAAGTCCCTTGCAAAGAATCGCCGTCATTGCCCGGGTAAGGGTTTGCACTTCGGGGCCGAGCGTCATCCTAATGTGGGACTTGCCATTTTCATCGACGTGCAAATAAACGCCGACAGTGTCCGCGCATTCCTCGTCTTTGCGGATATCTTGCAAATCGAATTGCTCGCCCTCGCGTGGCTCCTGTTTCCGCGCGTTGTCGGCATAGGAGACGATCGTCTCCCGGCGCTCGTCTTCTGGGAGAGATTCGAAAAGGTTGATGATATTATTCAGCTTGGGCGGATACATCAGGACCAGAATTTACCTCGCCTTTAACGAGCTGTCATTCAGGAGGACAGCATTTTGGTTTGAATTGAGGAGGAGGTAATAGAGGAAGAAGCCGCGCCAGGGTGAAAAGCAAGTTCGGGTGCAGGGAACCCGGATCGTTCTTACCAGCCGCCAGGATGACGTGCGTCGAAGCCGTGCGTGTTGCGTCCATCTGCATACCAGCGCGGGCCGACCGCGCCGCCATCGCGCATATCGGTAGTATCGAGGCGCAAACCGGCGATGATGGCGAAGGTGTGCCCATCGCGCGAATAAATCGTGATCCAACGCCCGCGCCCGCGTTTCCCGTAACGACGAAAATCATTCGAGGGCAACGGCGCGTCGAGTAATCCCGCGTAATGCAAAGCGAACGAAACCGCGCCTGAGCAGTCATATCCGTAATCATTAAACGAGCCGTGCCCGCCACCCCAGACGTACGGTTTGCGTCGCAGCGTATTCACGGCCCAAATCGCATTCTTGATATTATCCGGCGCCCGTGACGGTGCGTAGGCGATTCCATTGCGCAAAATCGCGCGGTCACCCGCAACCACTGGCCGGTTCGAGTTAATTTCCGGAAACGCATTGGTTGTTTCGAGATCGTCTTCGTCCTCGGCCGACTCAGCGCGTGGTGCCAGTGCCGGTTGTGTACGCGGTGCGTAATAGGCAACGCGAATTGGTTCGGCGCGCGGCGAAGCATCAGTCGTTTCGCGTAACGAGAAGGGCTGCAGTGGCACACCGAAAGACCCGCGTGCGTCGGTCCTGCCATCCTGCGCGTTCACCATCTCGACCGCAACTGATCCGGCGAAAAATGCCACCGCGAGACGCAGCGAGAATCTCGGATTCACAGCCGACATGCTTTATCGTGAAGCTTGTCCCGCGCCAAGCTTTCTTTTATCCCAAGGCGTGCCTTCGTCCAAGACTAGACGCTAAGGCGCTGCATTCCTGTAGAGGCAGCCGTGTCGGCTGCTGCAGGCGACACGCCTGCCACCACAGAAACGGAGGTTGCCGCGCGAACAAGCGTCAGTATTGATCAACGCGGCCGCATTTCCAATTGCGCGAAAAGAAACGAATATTCGTCCGCGAGCTGTTTAATTCGTTCGCTCAAGGCCGTGCCAATTCCGTGTCCGGAGCTGGTGCTGGTGCGCAGCAAGATCGGATTGCTTGATTTGTTGGCTTCGTCCAGCCGCGCCACCATTTTGCGCGAATGATACGGCGCAACCCGCCCGTCGTTCGCCCCGGTCATGAACAAGATAGAGGGGTAATTCGTGCCGTCGGCAACATGATGATAGGGCGAGTAGGCATACAGGGCCTTGAACTGATCCGGGTCCTTGACCGTGCCGAATTCGGTAACATTGAACGCGCCGTTGGGAGCAAGCTCGACGCGCAGCATGTCGTAAATCCCCACCACCGACACCACCGCTCGGACCAAATCCGGGTGCTGGGTGATCATTGCTCCCATCAGCAGGCCGCCGTTACTGCCTCCGAGGATCGCCAGTTTTTCCGGGCGCGTCCACTTCTCGTTAATTAAATATTGAGCGGCGGCTGCGAAATCATCGAAGACATTTTGCTTTTTGGTCAGGTTTCCCGCCTTGTGCCAGTCCTCGCCGAACTCGCCGCCCCCGCGGATATTCGCAACTACCCAAACGCCGCCACGATCGAACCAGAGTCGCCGTGTAAAATCAAAGCCCGGCTGCATGCTAATGCCGTAACCGCCGTAACCGTAAAGCAGCACCGGGTTATTCCCGTCGAGTTTTGTTCCCTTTTTGCGAATGATGTTCAACGGAACTTTCGTGCCATCCTTCGAAGTCGCCATTTCGCGACTCACTTCGATGTCAGCAAATGAAACCGGTGAGCTATCGACCAACGCCGTCTTTTTTGGTGGAGCATTTCCAGTGAGATGGAACCAGGCTGCCGGTTCGGTATAACTGACATCGCGAAAGAGAAGGGAGTTGTCTTCCAATGATTCCATCTCCGTGACGGCGGAGATGCTTGGAATGGGCACGTTTGTTTCGCCGGTGCCGTCCAAGGCGAAGCGTCGAATTTGCGATGGTCCGCCGAGCAAATCGCCGACATAAATCGCTTCGGCGGTCGGTTCCATGAACTGAATTACCGCTTCGCTGGGCGAAACGATCACCGTTGCATTCGCGAGCTCCGGTTTATCCAGGGCGGCCCGCAAAATTTTCCCGCGCGGCGCGTCGGCCCGCGAAAGCAGATAAAGCGCGTCATCGCGACCGATCCGCGCCGCTTTAATTTGATCGCTGAATTGTGTTAGCTGCTTCCAGTTGCCATCCGGCCCGAGGAGGTAATGCGCGAAATCACCGCCATCGCCGTTCGCGACGGTAGCGAGAATGTATTTTCCATCGTGGGACGCTTCGAGCTTGATCTCGGCGATGCGAGGAAAGTCTTTGCCGATGGAATAGGTGTCCTCGGAATCGGCCGTTCCGATCTTATGAAAGTAAACCTGCTGATAAAAATTCAGGTCCGCGTCTGGTCGTTCGCCCTTGCGGGGAAATCGCGTGTAATAAATTCCCGTTCCATCGGCGTTCCAGGCTGCGCTGCCGCCGGCGGTGGGATATTGCACGTGCGCAATTGAATCTTTCAGCGCTTTACCGGTCGCTGTCTCATAAATGTGCAACGTTCCATCTTCGCTCCCGCCTTGCGAAATCGACATCGCCACGTATTTGCCGTCGCGCGACGGAACAAACCAATCGATCGCGGTCTTACCCGATGGATCGAGCTTGTTGGGATCGAGTACTATCTTTTCCGATTTCAGGTTCTCGGCTGAGGCCAGCGTTACCAGCATTTGCTGTTGCTTTGGTGGTTGAAACTTGCGGGCGAACAAAATGCCCGGCCGCGAAACCATGCCGGAATAGGTCGGCGACGTTTTTGCATACCAATCGGTCAATTGTTTCTCGATCGCGGCACGGTCCGGCAACTTGTCGAGGTACTCCCGCGTCCGCCGACTCTGCGCATCCGACCAGGCGTTGACCGCCGGATCATCATCCTGTTCCAGCCACTGATAATTGTCTTCGACCTTCACTCCCTGGTATTCATCCGTAACTGGTTTCTTCGGCGTCTGCGGCAACGGTTCTGCGCCAGAGAGATTCAGCAAAGCCATAGTGCAAACCACGCCGACGCTAACGAGCGAAAAGCGAATTTTCATTAAAAATAAAGAACGCGTTCTCGGCATTGCGTTCAATGACAATCAGTCCGTTGCTGCTTCCTCGCCTTAGCTTTCGGCGGATTCGGGAACCGCCTTTTCCGCCGCTTGAAACCCAATCTTTGAGTGCGTGCCGTCGCAAAACGGCTTGGTGGTGGACGCGCCGCAACGGCAAAGTGCCATCCGCTTCTCCACCGGAAACGCGTTTCCATCCACGTCGATGAGCTCAACCGCTCCCTTCACAATGTAAGGGCCGTTCTTAATCGTCTCGATAGTTACGTCAGCCATGATGGAGGTAATCTAATCGATTACTGCGCCCTCCGTCCACTGTAGTGAAACTCGCTATCTGTCGTGCTGAGTGACAGTCGAGGGGAATCCCGTGAAGTCATCTTAAAGGTTTCGCATCGGGATCCTTCGACTTGGCTCAGAATGACGGAAGATAGGTTACTCGCCGCCGAATGCGTTTTTCAACCACTCGCCAAATTGGCGGAGCAAAAGCCCGAGCGCAGCGCCCGGATTCTCTTTGAGGACTTCCATAATACGCGGACTTAAGTCTTGCTGCGGCGCCTCAATCGTTCCGGACAAATGCACGGTTGTCCAAAGGTAACCATCGTGTTGGTGTGGAAAAACTTCTTCAGGTTTCGGTAACCAATCCAGTAAATAACGCGCAACTCCCAGCTCGATCGCCCCGCTTAACTCTTTCTTTTCGACTTGGATCCTCCCTTCCGCGCGAAATTTCCCCTTCTCTTCGATTGCAATGTTTTTGATTTCCGCTCTCGGATAGTTCCACTCCAGGGCGAAGGAACAATCATTTAGCGTCAACCGCTCAAGTGCTTTCTCCTTCGTGATCTTCGCCACGTTTTCCAGAAACGGTAGTTCGATGATACGGCCGCCATCCATGCGCAGCGTGGCCTCACCGGTGGAATTCTCCAGCTTCGGATCTTTCCCGCGCCATGAAATTTTCCCCGAAGCGTTGCCCCTGACGTGCTCCCGCCACCCTTTCGGCAGCCATCCTTCAACCGGAATGTGTTCGAAATTAAAATTGAAATCGACGCTCCGATCCTCACCTGTGCCCGCCTTTCCTTCACCGTGAATGCTGCCGGCCGGGTCGTCACCCGGCTGCAGATCAAGATTGTAAAGGGTGAGCAATTTCCTGGTGATGAGCAGATGCGTATCGCGCAGTCGCAAATTCGGAATCAGCGCCATCTTTAAAGTTCCGCCGCTCGCTTGATAGTTGAAGTCCAGACCATGTGGCGTGATTACGAGGTCCGTTCCGAAGAACCCGCCTTTCTCGCCCCGAAAACGCCAGGTCACGTCGGCCGGATTCGCTTCGATGTGCTTAAGATAAACGCGCTGCGGGAGGAAAACGTGGAACCAGGGTTTGGCGGGGCTTGGCTCCGGTTTAGGCGTGTAGGTTTGGATTTCGACTTCGCCTGAATCGATACGGACGTCGTCGAGCTGCCAGCGCCTGATGAATACTCCCCATGGGTTAAACGTGGCCGCGATGCCACGCGCATCGATCGCGCGAAGCGCCTTGCCGCCGTTATCAGCTTGAAAGCGGTCCCCCGCTGCGGCGAGAAAACCTTTGCGATGGATCGGCGCGTAATGTCCCACTGGGAAATGCAGACCCTTTGCCGTTTCTTTTTCCAATTCCGCGCGAAAGCGATCGCTCTCGAGGTAGTGAGTTAACTGAGTATTGAACCAGGCGATTCCAATCGCGCCAAGGATCAGCAGAATTCCAACCGCTGCGACTGCCCAACCTTTGCGGTGCATGATTCCGCTAAGGGGCCGGCGCGGTCAGAAGATTATTCGCGGAGTAAAGGACACCATTTTTGATCACACTCTCAATATCGGAAGCGTGCGCGATGTCATCGGCTGGATTCGAGTTCAGAACAACGAGATCGGCGAAATATCCATTTTCGATTCTGCCAATGTGCGCGCCGGTTTCGCCGCCGAACAATTGTGCGGCGTTCGACGTAGCAGATTGCAGAATCTGCATCGGCGTCAGCCCGGCTTCCCTCATTAATTGAAACTCGCGGAATAAAGCCGGACCGTGAATGGTGCCAATGTTTCCCGCGTCGGTGCCGGCCGCGATCGTAACTCCAGCATCCTCCAGTGTCTTTAAATTCTTGAACGCGACGTCGTAGGTTTTCTTAATGCGGTCGAGCGTTTCGTCCGGCTTGGCCAGCGCCGTCTTGATCCGCTCGGGCAGTTTGTCCGACGGGATCTTCGTCACATCGAGCGATGCGATCACTTCCGGATTGCCCCATGCTTTTTCTTCGGGCGTAAGGTTGAGTTTGTTGGCGAAGGTGCGGCCGTAGCGCTCGAAGACGACGAGCGTCGGACACAAAATCGTGTGCCGATCCTTCAGTAACTTCACGAAGCTGTCATCGACGGGCTTGTCGATGACACTGTGGACAAGGACATCGGCCCCTTCCTCAACCGCAGCTCGCGCTGTTTCCAATTCAGTCGCATGAACGGCCACGCGAATCTTGTGCGCGTGACTTTCTTCAATTGTGGCGCGTGCAATCGGCCGGAACGAATCAACCGGATGATCCTGGTCGACGATGTACCAGATTTTAACCAAGTCCGGCTTTTGCGCGACCAGTTTACGCACGAACTCGCGCGCTTGATCGGGAGTATCGATCTTCACAATCGGCGGATCGCCAAGGTCAAGTTTTTCGCGCGAGACACTGGAGATTAACGGCCCGGCGACCGCTACGCGCGGCGCTTTGGCGGTCGAATCAGCGGTTTTGCGCACCTCGAAATTCCACATTGGCCCTCCCACGTCGACCACGCTGGTTATGCCGCAGCGCAAATAGCGCGCAAAAGTGTCGGCTAAATGCGATTTGATCCAGCCCACTTCGTCTTTGTACGGCCGCACCCTATTGAGATCCGCGCCGTCCGGCCGGGTGAAAAGATCACCCGACTGGAAGAAATGCACATGAGTATCGATGTAGCCAGGCAGGATGAATTTCCCGTCGCACACGACCCAGCGGGAACCGACTGGGACACCGCTTTCTTTGCGGCGGGCAACGCTCTCAATTTTGTCGCCATTAATTACCACAACGGCGTTCTGAACAATCTTGCCGTCCGCCGGGTTAACTACGGTACCGCCGACCAGGGAAATTTTCTGAGCAAGCGCGCTGGTCGCAAACGCCGCTCCGACGAGGAAAGCAGTAATTCGATTCATAGAGGGAGAGTATCGTGAGCTGATTCGGTGCGGACAATTCGATCAGCATCGCGTTCGAGCGGTGCGTAATCGACCTCTCGCGGACGGAGATAAAATTCTTCGATGACAATTTTGGTTAGAGCAGCCGCAGGCAAAGCCAGGATGGCGCCGGCCAGCCCAAAGAGCCAGCCCATCGCGACGGTGAAAAACAAAATGAGTACCGGGTTTAACCGCATTTCTTTGCCAAGGATGTAAGGCACAAGGAAGTTCACCTCGACCTGTTGCACGAATAAAATTGCTGCGAGCGCGAGCCAGAACTTGGTCACGCTGATGCTGAGAGCGACGAATAGCACGGGGAAAGCAACCAGCACCGGCCCAATGTTGGGCAAAAATTCGCCGAAAAATGCGAGAACGCCAAAAACGAATGCCGGGTGTACTCCAACGGCCCACAATAAAATGCCAGTGGACGCACCGGTTATGATGCCATTGATGGCGACGCCACGCGCCCACGCCGTCATTTGTTCCATCATCCGGATCAGAGTGCGCCGCGCTTTTTCGCGGTGCCGATCGGGTATAACCGCCAGATAACCAACGATCAGCGGCCGCGGATTCGAAAGCACAAAAATCAGAAGCAGAACGGCAAAAACGAAAATGAAAAGCCCGCCGACCACACCAATGGTTGAACGCAGGAGCACGTTCGCCATTGTGCCAGCCTGGTTCCCGACGGTGGCGGCAATTTGATCGGCCTGCGGCAAGGTGTTTTGCAATGCGGGGTAGCGCCCCGTGAAATCGGCGATATGACCCCGAATCGACTGCCAGGCGCCGGGGGCACGCTGGATCAACAATTGCAATTGATCGGTGAAGGTCGGCACTGCCACCGCGACCACCAACACCACGATTGCGGCCAGCGCGACCAGGACAAGCGCAACGCCTGCCGGCCGGGGGACGTGTCGTTGTTCCAGATAGACGACGAGCGGATTCAGGACCATCGCCAGCAAAATCACGATTCCGAAAAGCAACAGCACCGGCACGAGGGCGCGCAGCAGGAGCCAGCCAGCAATCAGGAGCACGATCAGGATGAGAAGCCGGCGCCCATCCCGGTAAGCGAAGGGACCGAGTTCGTCGTGTTTCTCAGGCAGGGTTGAATTTGTCATGAATGGAATCCGCCGCGGCGCTTCGGCCTTTGGGGCGCCGTCATTAATTCGCGGATGGCATCGAATACGATCTTGGAGTGGGCCTTATATTTTCTCTGGAGGACGTTGAGCAGCCCCTTCTCGCAACGAAACAAATAGATGTTGCGTTCCGCCTGGATGCGAGCGCGTTGCCCTTCATGATGCCGTTCTAGCATCGTGCGATGTGATTGGACAACAGCGAAGCTTTCGTTAGTCGACCGCGGCCCTACTTGCGAATCGGCATTCTTCATCTACACTAGGCGCTTCGTTTATGGCTGAGAATGCGGCAACGGTGGATCTCAAGGAGTTCCAATTGCATGAGAAGGACACGGGCAGCGCTGACGTTCAAGTGGCGTTGCTGACGAAACGGATCACGCAATTAACCGAACACCTCAAGACCAACGCGAAGGATCATTCTTCGCGGCGCGGGCTTTTGAAAATGGTCGCGCAGCGCCGCAGCCTGCTCGATTATCTCAACCGCTCGAAAAGCGAGCGCTATAAAAAGGTGATCGACAAGCTGAATCTGCGGAAGTAACCGCAGTTTCCGCGTCGAAGCCGACGAAGACAAAAACTGCAGGGCCAGGCCGATAAGGCACCTTGGGTTTTAGGTTTCAGGGCCGAGGGCAAAGCAAGGTTCAAACTTGCGCAGTCGCCTCGGAATTGACACCTACAATCAGGGTGACCGGCCTGGATTCTCGCACATCCAGGAAAGTAAAAATGCAACACAAGGTCACGGCGCAAATAGGCGCCCATTCTATCTCTATTGAAACCGGCAAGATTGCGAAACTGGCCGACGGCTCGGTCATAGTTTCGTGCGGTGAAACAATCGTACTGGCGAGCGCAGTCTCGGCCACCACCATTAAGGAAGGTCAGGACTTCTTCCCCCTCACCGTTGATTACCGCGAAAAGGCGGCAGCCGCGGGAAAATTTCCCGGGGGTTATTTTAAACGCGAAGGACGCCCGACGGAAAAGGAAACCCTTACGTCGCGGATGACCGATCGACCGCTGCGCCCTCTCTTCCCGCAAGGTTATTTCTACGACACCCAGGTCATTTCCATTTTGCTCAGCGCCGATGGCGAAAATGATCCCGACATTTTGTCGATGAACGGCGCGTCGGCCGCGCTAACCGTGTCGGATATTCCATTCAAAGGGCCAATCGGCGCGGTTCGGATTGGGCGAGTGAACGGCGAATTTGTCGCCAATCCCACCCACACCGATCGATTACAGAGCGATCTCGATTTGATTTACGTCGGCACCGAAAACGATGTCATCATGATCGAAGGTGCCGCCAACGAATTGCCGGAAGCGGAGTTCCTGAGAGCGCTGGAATTCGCTCACGGACACGCGCGCGAGATGATTCGCGCACAAAAGGAGCTGGCGGCACAGGTTGGCAAGCCGAAACGCGAGATGCCGCTTCTGAACGTCAAACCGGAGCTGCTTGAAATCGCGTATCAGGTCGCCGGCGATCGCATTGAGGGCGCACTCTATACTCAGGGTAAAGTTGCACGCTCCAAGGCGGTGCACGCGTTGCGCGAGGAAGTGAAGGCAGCGATGCTCCAGAAATATCCCGAGGCGGACGATTTCGCCATTTCGCAGGCCTTCGACTACGTCCAGAAAAAAGCCTTCCGCGTCAGTGTCCTGGAAAAACAGAAGCGGATGGATGGCCGCGGCTATCAGGATCTGCGTCAAATCAGCTGCGAGGTCGGGGTGCTGCCACGAGCGCATGGCTCAGCCATTTTTCAGCGCGGAGAAACGCAAGCTCTCGCGCTCGCCACTCTCGCCCCGATCGAGGAAGCACAAATGATCGATGCTTACGGCGGCGGCGAACAATCGAAACGGTTTTTGCTGCATTATAATTTCCCGCCGTTCTCAGTCGGCGAAACCGGGAGATTTGGCGGCGCGAGCCGGCGCGAGATCGGCCACGGCGCCTTGGCGGAACGTTCGCTTGAGCCGGTGGTCCCGAGTGAGAATGACTTTCGTTACGCCATTCGTATTTCCAGCGAAGTAATGGAATCGAACGGCTCGACTTCGATGGCGAGCGTGTGCGGCGGAATGCTTGCCCTGATGGACGCAGGCGTGCCGGTAAAAGATGTGGTCGCGGGAATTTCCGTCGGTCTCGTGACCGAATACGACAACGATCAACTGAAACGTTATGAGCTTCTAACTGATATCATCGGCTCCGAGGATCATTTCGGTGACATGGATTTCAAACTTTGCGGAACGGCCAAAGGCGTGACCGGTTACCAGCTCGATCTGAAATTGCCTGGGATCAGTTTGAAAATTCTCAGCGAAGCGATCCAACGCGCGAAGGAAGCGCGCAGCAAAATTCTCGAGATCATGCGTGGCGCAATCGACGCACCGCGTGCCGAACTTTCGAAATACGCGCCTCGGATCGAGACGATCAAAATTAATCCCGAGAAAATCGGCGCGCTCATCGGGCCCGGCGGCAAAACGATCAAGGGCATCGTGGCGGAGACCGGCGCCGAAATTAACATCGAGGACGACGGCTCGGTTCACATCTATGCGACCAGCGGCGAATCGATGGCGCGGGCCAAGGAAATTATTGGTGGAATGACGCGCGAGATTGAGATCGGCGCCACCTATCAAGGCCGCGTTGTTTCGACCAAGGAATTTGGGGCATTCGTCGAGGTTTTCCCTGGCAAAGATGGACTGGTGCACATTTCCGAGCTGGCCGATTTCCGGGTAAAACGAACGGAAGACGTGGCGAAGGTGGGCGACATCATTTGGGTAAAATGCATCGGCATCGATGACAAAGGACGAGTCAAGCTGTCGCGCAAAGCCGCGTTGAAAGAACGCGCCGAAGCCGAGACCGGCCAGGTGCCCGAGCCCGCGCACGACGGCGCGGGGCACTGAACGCCCTCCCCGCCGATTCCAGCTATTGTCATTCCGAGCGAATGCGAGGAATCTCTCGAGCCATTGAGAGATCCCTCGCTACGCTCGAGATGACAAGGACTGCATGAAAGCTGGCTTTCTCGAAAAACTGATCGGGCGTCTCGGCAAGATCGGGCCGGAGGAGGTCCAGAATTATTTGCTGCGCCTGGCCCAGGAAAAGGGATTTCTCGAGACGGTTTTCAACGCCATCCAGGAAGGAATCGTTGTTACCGATTCATCCGGCCGCATTACTTATTTGAATGACGCCGCCTGCGAGCTTTTCGGTCTCGATGGCGAGGATTCCATAGGCAAACTGCTCGAGGAACGAGTGCGAGGACTTGATTGGAATGCGCTCACCCACAGTGGTGGTCCGGTCACGCGGGACCTCGAAATTTTTTATCCGAGCAATCGCTTCATTAATTTTTACATCGTCCCTCTAATGATTGAGTCCCGGTTTGACCGAAATGAAAATGCCGCGGCCGACGACCGCGGCTACAGCGAGCAGGTCGGCTATGCCATCATCATGCGCGATATTACCGAGAGCCGGCGCACAGCGGAGAAAACGATCGAGAGCGAGCGATTGAATGCGCTCACCTTGCTGGCGGCGGGCGTCGCTCATGAGCTGGGGAACCCCCTCAATTCATTAAACATTCACTTGCAGTTGATGGAACGGCAGGCGCGCAAGGTGAAAGGCAAAGAACGCGACGAATTGCAGCATTCGATCGAGATTTGTCGAGGCGAAATCAATCGACTCGATTCCATCGTTACCCAATTCCTGCGCGCGATCCGGCCGTCGCGTCCGCAGCTTCAGCCCGAAAATATTAACGCCATCGTGGAGGAAGCGGTGCGCTTTTTCTCGGCCGAGATCGAAGCGCGCGACATCGTGGTGGAGACGGAATTGCGCTCCGATTTGCCACTGCTCCAGCTTGATCGCGGCCAGATGAAGCAGGCGTTTTACAACGTCATCAAGAACAGTTTCGAAGCGATGAAACGGCGCGGCATTTTGCGGATTCGGACGGACATGGATGAATCGCATGTGCGAGTGAGTTTCATCGACACGGGTGGAGGAATGTCTGCGGAAACGTTAAGCCATGTCTTTGAGCCCTATTATACGACCAAGGAAAGGGGCACCGGCCTCGGTTTGCTTATCGTGCGACGGATCGTGCGCGAACACGGCGGCGAACTCGCAATCGAAAGCACTGAGGGCAAAGGATTGACGTTGAGCATTCGGCTGCCCTTCAAGGAACAACGCGTCCGCATGTTAGAAGCGGGCGACCGAAATCCTGGGATCGCTGAAACGCGCGAACCAATTTGAGAGATCGAGCAATTGAGTCAGAATTGCTCAACGTGAAAATTTGACGCGCTGGAAATGCAGCCAACGATTTTGATTGTCGATGACGAAAAACATACCCGCGACGGGTTGCGGCGTTTGCTCGAAGACGATTACGACGTCTATGTCGCCGAAGAGATCGGCGGCGCGATGAGCGTCCTCGAACGCGAAACGGTCGACCTGCTCCTGACCGATCTGCGGCTGGGGGGTGAAGATGGAATGCAACTAATTGAGCGGGCGTTGAAAATGCCCCACCCACCCGTCTGCATCATGATGACGGCTTACGGGTCGGTCGATACCGCGGTGGAAGCGATGAAACGCGGGGCCTACGATTTTGTGACCAAGCCACTCAATCTCGACAAAGTCGAAATGCTGATTGCGCGTGCGCTGCAATCGCGCCGGATGGAGCAGGAGAATCGCACCTTGCGCCAGCAAATCGACGAACGCTTTGGCTTGGAAAATATTTTGGGCGAATCGCTCGCGCTGCGCGAAGTACTGGACACGATTCGGCAGGTCGCCCCCTCTTCGGCGAATGTTTTGATCGAGGGCGAAAGCGGCACCGGCAAGGAACTGGCGGCACACGCGATTCATAATTTGAGCCGGCGTAATCAGGCGAAATTTGTGGTGGTACATTGCGCGGCGTTATCGCCGACTTTGTTGGAAAGCGAATTGTTTGGGCACGAGCGCGGCGCTTTTACGGGCGCGCACGAGCGGCGCATCGGACGGTTCGAACAGGCCAATGGCGGCACCATTTTTCTCGACGAGATCGGCGAGATCGATCCAAGCACACAGGTGAAATTGTTGCGAGTAATGAGCGAGCAACGCGCCTTCGAACGCGTCGGGGGCACGCAAACCTTACGCGCGGATGTAAGGGTGGTCGCGGCAACCAATAAGAATCTCGAGCAAATGGTGCGGGAAGGAAAATTTCGTGATGATCTTTATTTTCGCCTCAACGTTGTCCGCATCACCATGCCGCCGCTGCGTGCGCGCAAGGAGGACATCCCACTTCTCGTTAGATCATTCCTGCGGCATTTCTCGAAAGCAAATGAGAAGCCGGCCCTCGATATCACCCAGGAGGCGATGAATACACTTTTGGCCTACGATTGGCCGGGAAACGTGCGCGAGTTGCGAACCGCGATTGAGCACGGGGTAGTGATGGCGACCGGGCCAAAAGTTACGGTACGCGATTTGCCGCGCGCGATCCGGGAGGTGGCGGGAACGTCCGGCAGCGCAATCACAGTTTCGGAAACGGCCAATCCGCTCGATTTGGCGGAAACAGAAAAACGGCTGATCACCCAGGCTCTCAATTCAACGGGCGGAAACATAACCGCCGCGGCCACGCAACTGGGGATCAGTCGCCGGACCTTGCACCGCAAACTAAACGAGTTGAATGCGCAGGGGCGAAATGTGCGGGAGCAAGCGCGCGCCGCAAAGAAACGCACAAAATAAATCATGCCGGGCGCCGCCGATTTCATTCAGAAAATCGTCCATATCTTTAGGCCGACAAGAGTGCGGTCTGGGGAAAGCGCTCGCTGGCCCTAGTTTCGAGTTTACGAATGTCACATCGAGACGTTGAATTAGCCGGGTGAGCGACAACAGAAAGATTTTTGGAACGGATGGCGTTCGCGGCGTCGCCAATGTCGAGCCGGTCACGGCCGAGACTGCCCTTAGGCTGGGTCGCGCCGCCGCACATGTCTTCCTGAAATCAAATCCGCGCGCGCATCCGAGCGGGACGCGACCAAAGATTGTGCTGGGCAAGGACACTCGGCTGTCCGGCTACATGCTCGAAAATGCGCTGGTCGCCGGGATCACATCATTGGGGGTGGATGTGCTTGTGATCGGCCCGTTGCCCACTCCCGGGGTCGCCTATATCACCCGCTCCCTGCGCGCCGATGCGGGAATCGTCCTCTCCGCTTCACATAATCCTTACGCCGACAACGGCATTAAATTTTTCCGCCATGATGGCTATAAGCTCGATGACCAGATTGAGCAGCAAATCGAGCAGCTCGTTTTCAGCGGCGAGATCGATGCGATCCGCCCGACTGCCGGGAAAATCGGGCGCGCCACCCGAATTGACGATGCGCTTGGCCGTTACGTAGAATTTGCCAAGCAAAGTTTTCCGCGCGGAATGACTTTGGAAAAAATGCGGATTGCGGTCGATGTGGCGAATGGCGCGGCCTACAAATCCACGCCCTGCATTTTGCGCGAGCTCGGCGCGGATATCGCCGTCGCGCATGACACCCCCAACGGAACCAATATTAACGCCGACTGCGGCAGCACTCATCCGGAGGAAATTCAGCGGGTGGTTAAGGAATCCGGTGCCCACGTTGGTATCACCCACGATGGCGACGCCGATCGCGCTTTGTTGTGCGATGAAAACGGCGAACTGGTTGATGGCGACGAGATCCTGGCCATCGCCAGCGTTGATTTATTACTCGCGAAAAAATTACGCGACAGCACTCTGGTTGCGACGGTGATGAGCAACTTCGGCCTCGATGAAACCCTCGGCGCCCACGGAGGCAAAGTCATTCGCACCAAAGTGGGCGACCGCTACGTGCTTGAAGAAATGATGGCGCGCAATCTCAATGTCGGGGGCGAACAAAGCGGCCACATGATTTTTCGCGATTTCACCACCACCGGCGATGGCATCATCAGCGCACTCCAGGTTTTGCGGATCATGAAGGAAAGCGGGAAACCATTAAGCGAGCTAAAGCGGTGCTTGAAAAAATATCCGCAGGCGCAACGGAATTTGCGGGTGAAACGCAAACCGCCCCTGGAGGAGTTGCCGGCGGTGATGAAACTGGTGGATGAAACCGAACAGCAACTTTCCGGGAAAGGCCGTGTCCTTTTGCGTTACTCAGGCACCGAACCGAAAATTCGTTTGCTGATCGAGGGGCGCGAACCGGACGAGATCGATCGGCAGGCCAATCGAATCGCGGAAGCGATCGAGGAAGCGATCGGAGCAGGATGAACGCGTCGTCATCCCGAGCGAAGCGCAGCGGAGTCGAGGGATCCCGTTGCGTTACCTTTAAGGTTGCGCAACGGGAGCCCTCGACTTTCGCTCGGGATGACAATTTATTGAGATGACACTCCAACAAGTAATCGACGCGCTCCTTTTCAGCGCGCAAAAACCGCTGACCACAGCTGAGCTGCGCGACGCCTTAACGAGTGCAGGCGAGAGCGACGAGCTCGTTCCGAATGAATTTGCGCGTGTGAAAGAAGCGGAAATTGCGGTCGCGCTCGAGCAACTGAAAGTCGATTACACCCTGGCGCGCGGGTTCCAGCTCCTGGAAAAAGCAGACGGCTGGCAATTGGTTAGCCATCCCGATTGCGCTCGCTGGGTGCGCCAGCTTTTTCCCGGCCCGAAACCGGCGCGACTGTCGCCGCCCGCGTTGGAGACACTCGCCATCATCGCCTATCGCCAACCCATTACCCGGGCCGACGTGGAAGCGGTCCGAGGTGTCACCGTCGAAGGTGTCCTGCAGAATTTAATGGAACGCGGTTTGGTTAAAATCAGCGGGCGCGCAGAATTGCCCGGCCGTCCGCTCCTCTACGAGACGACGCAATTTTTCCTGGAGCACTTCGGTTTGCGGAATCTCGACGAATTGCCGAACGGCGAAGAACTGCGCACACGCTATTTGCCAGTCGCGCCGCGACCAACAGCTGCCGCCGGCGTCTCCGATGCCGGTCAACCGGAGTCCCCAAGCCCGGCTACAACCATCGCGTCCGAGGATTGACTTGGCCCCGCAATTTCGGAGACTTCGCGCAGACGCGTCGGGTAATTCCCGGCCGACAGATTGCTATCTTCTATGAATAAAGGTCTTATTGGTTGTCTCGGTATTGGTGCCATCATCCTTTTCGTTGTCCTGGTCGGCGGGTGCGCTGTCGCGGGCAGCTATAATCGGCTGGTTGGCTTACAGCAGAAAGTCGATCAAAGCTGGGCGCAGGTGCAGAATGTATATCAGCGGCGCGCGGACTTGATCCCGAACTTGGTCAACACCGTGCAAGGCGCGGCCAATTTTGAAAAATCGACCCTGACCGAAGTAACGAACGCGCGTGCCAGCGTCGGCCGAGTACAAATCGATCCGAATCATGCGCCGGTGGACGCGGCGAAATTGCAGGAATTTCAGCAGGCCCAGGGACAGTTGAGTAACGCGCTCTCGCGCCTGCTCGTCGTTAGCGAGCGCTACCCCGAACTGCGCGCGACACAAAACTTCCAGAATTTGCAGGCGCAGTTGGAAGGAACCGAAAATCGAATCTCGGTTGAGCGCGGAAGTTTCAACAGCGCCGTCCAGGAATACAACACTGCGGTGCGCACTTTTCCGACAAACCTGTTCGCGGGCATGTTTGGATTCCAACCACGTCCATTTTTTGAAGCGCAAGCCGGCGCGGAGAAACCGCCGACGGTGAATTTTAACTTTGGAAGTCCGGCACCAGCCGCAACCGCGGCTCCGACACCATAATTTTTGCCTTTCATCCTGAGCGTAGCGAAGCGGAGTCGAAGGATCCCGTGGAAATAACCTTAAAGTTGACGCAGCTGGATTTCTCGGCCCGGGCCGGACTTGCGGTTTTGCTCGGGATGACGAAAAAGCGAACACGACTGTGCCTTGGAATTCTCGCGCTTTTCGCCAGCGCTATCGTCGCGCACGCCGCCGAAACAATTCCGCCGAAACCGGACCGTTATTTCAACGATTACGCCGGTGTCGTTTCGCCCGGGGCGGCCCAGCGTTTCAACGAACAGTTGGCGCAATTTGAACGCGAAACCTCCAATCAAATTGTAGTCGCTGTCTGGCGGACAATGCCTTCGCAAAGTTCTATCGAAGACTTTACCCAGCGCACATTCCAGGCATGGCAGGTCGGGCAGAAGGGACGAAACAACGGCGCTGTCTTTTTCGTTTTCGTCGACGATCACCGGATGCGAATCCAACCGGGCTACGGGCTGGAAGGGGCGCTGCCCGACATCACCTGCAACGAGATTATTCGCGATGCTGTTGCCCCGCGATTCCGCGCGAACGATTTTGAAGGCGGCCTTTCGGCTGGAATCGATCTGATATTTAAAGCAATTCGCGGGGAGTACAAGGGAAGTGGAAAAACGGTGCGGGAGAGCGGGAGCAGTCAGAATAACCCTGCTGGGCTCCTCATTTTCTTTTTCGTTCTGGTCATAATTTTGCTGGCGATGCGCGCCTCGCGTCGTCTCGGCGGTTATCGTTATACCGGCGGTGGTGGCCCCTTCGTTTCGGGGAACTGGGGTAGCGGTGGCGGCGGATGGTCGTCGGGTGGCGGCGGGTTTAGTGGTTTCGGTGGTGGCGGCGGGTCGAGTGGCGGAGGCGGCGCGAGCGGCAGTTGGTAGATGCGCACGCACAATTTTCTTAGCCGGCTCGATCACAATCGAGTAACCCAGGCGATCAAAAAGGCGGAGGGGAAAAGTTCCGGCCAGATTCGGGTTTTTATTCAGCGGGGCAAATTCGAGGATGATGCTTTGCCGCGGGCAGAGAGGAGATTCCTCCAGCTCGGCATGCAAAAAACGCGGGATCGCAATGCGGTTCTGATTTTTGTCGCGCCCGCGCGCCCATAAATACGCCGTGGTAGGCGACGTCGGGGTGCACGAGAAATGCGGCGAGGAGTTTTGGAAAAAATTAGTGCACGACATGCGGTCGCATTTTAAAAACCAGGATTTCAATCGCGCTATCATCCTCGCCATCAGCGAAATAGGAAAATTATTGGCAGCCCATTTTCCCCGCACCGGCGATACGATCAACGAGCTGCCAGACGAGATTGCGCAAGGATGAACTTGTGACGTCGATGTAGCGGCGTTTGTGTCAAACGCCGCATCAACGACCAAGCGCTTGGCACAAGCCCATCTACAACTTGCAAAAGACGAGGAATCGTGTTCATTTCCCACCTCGCAGCGAGTTTTTAAATTAGTTGCGCTGTTGGTCCCTGGGTTTCCGTCGCTGGACGCGAAGCTTTACTCGCCAGGGGAAACCCAGCGAAAAGGAATTAGTGATTTAATGCTTTATCGATCTGGCGATTTGCTTTCTGCATTCGCTAAATCGCTGACTCGTTAGATCGTTAACTATTAAGCTTATGCCAGTTCGTTACGGTCGGTTTGAAATGCCAAAGACCCTCTCCAAGGAGGAGAAGGGGGCAACGGAAACTTACGCGAAGTTTGTCGCGGAACCATTTGAAGCGGGCTACGGCCACACCGTCGGCAACTCGCTTCGGCGAGTGCTTTTGTCATCACTGGAAGGCGCGGCCATTACCGCGGTAAAAATTACCGGCGCACAGCACGAATTCGCCACGCTGCCGGGCGTGGTGGAAGACGTCACTGACATCGTGCTGAATTTAAAGCGCATCAAGTTCAAGGCGACCGAGCATGAGCCGCGCAAACTTTCGCTCAGCGTGAACAAGGAAGGCGAAGTCACCGCCGGCGATATTCAACTGGCCCAGGGTTACGAGGTTTTGAACCCCGATCAGGTCATCTGCACTCTCGACAAAAAACATAAGTTCGATGCCGAGCTGGAAGTCCGTGTGGGACGCGGTTTCGCCACGGGTGAAGAAAACAAGCGGCCCGATCAGCCGATCGGCCTCATTCCGATCGATTCTATTTTTTCTCCGGTGACGCGAGTGAAATACGCGGTGGAACACACCCGCGTGGGCCAGCGCACCGATTACGACAAGCTCATTCTCGAAGTTTGGACCGATGGCCGTCTCACACCGGACGACGCGCTCCTCCAGGCCTCAGCTATTTTGCGGCATCACCTCGATGTCTTCGTCAATTTCAACGAAGAAGTGATCGAGTTCGATGAGACGCCCGCCGGAGTAAGCGAAGAGAACATGAAACTGAAGAAGCTTCTCAACATGAGCGTGAACGAAATCGAGCTGAGCGTCCGCGCGGCCAATTGTCTGAACAACGCCAATATCACCACCGTGGGCCAGCTCGCCCAAAAAACCGAGGCGGAAATGTTGAAGTATCGGAACTTCGGCAAGAAATCGCTTAACGAGATTAAGGACAAACTCACTGCCCTCGGACTCGGGCTGGGAATGAAATTTGATCCCGGTTTGGTGGAAACGCCGGTTGGAGTCGATGTCGCCGCCAGCTCCAATGGAGCGGGCACGGAGCAACCATCGCGCGTCAGCTAATTTCGCGATGCGACACCAAAAGAAAACGATAAAGCTCGGTCGTACCGCCGAGCACCGAAAGGCGCTGCTGGCAAATCAGGTTTGCAGCTTGATCGAGCATCAGCGTATTCGTACCACGCTGGCGAAAGCCAAAGCGGTCCGGCCGCTGGCGGAGAAAATGGTCACCCTCGGCAAAAAAGGGTCGATCCATGCTCGTCGCACCGCTTTCGCGGTTCTCCGGCAGAAAGATGCGGTGAAAAAGTTGTTCGATGAAATCGCGCCGCGCGCGGCCGATCGCAACGGCGGTTACACCCGAATCGTGAAACTTGGGCAGCGCAAAAGCGACGCAGCTCTGGTCGCCTATCTGGAGTGGGTAGATGCCGCCATTCTCGTCGATCAAGAGATCGATCAGGCGGCGGAGAAGAAAACTCGCAAATCGAAAAAAGAGGGCGAGCAATCCAGCGGCGCGGAAAAGAAATCGAAGAAAGCGGTGGCTGCGGCCGGAACATAGGGTTCTGCCGTGTGCGCCAAGCGGACATTTTGTCCGCTTTTCTTTGTCGGTCGTCAGCGGAGTGCAACTCCGCTGGGCGCACAGACTGGAAAGTCTGTGTTCCGTTTTGCGGCAACGAATATTTTATCCGCTTAAGTTCCTCGTTGTAGCTGCCACCGTCACCGGTGGCAGAATCTCGATCAATTCAAATTTTCTGCCGCCGGTGACGGCGGCAGCTACAACGCTTTTGGCAAAGCATTACGGTTCCATTTTCGGGACGGCCATTTCCCAAGCGCGGAATGATTTCAATGACGACGAATTTCATCGCTGCATTTTAAACAACACGATTTCAACCTCTTACGGCACGCAAAAAATCGTTGGCACGGAGGGTGCATAGGGCAGGGTACCTATGCACACCCATAAATCTACAACTTACGATCTCATCATGGAGTCTGAGTCTGAAGACAAGAATCGAAGCCTGCTCGAAACAGTAATTTACGCACTCTTCATTTTGAGCGCGATCGTTTCGATCTGGCAATTCGTAGTGCAGCCGATCGTTGTGCCTTCGCACACCGCCGGCTTCGCTTCCAATCAGACCCAGTGCGTCCAGGGCGAGATCTAACAAGAATTAGACAGGCAGACATCAGCCGGTCGAACCGGACCGAAGTATGCCGTTTTTAGATTAGATCGCGGTCATGTTGCTGCAGGATTTGCGGTATGCCCTGCGAATGCTGGTGAAACAGCCGGCGTTCACTTTCATCGTCGTCATTACCTTTGCTCTCGGGATTGGCGCCAACACCGCGGTCTTCAGCGTGGTCAATGCCGTTGTGCTGCGGCCTCTTCCGTTCCAGCAGCCGCAAGATCTCGTTGACCTCGCGCTCTATGATGTGCGCGAAGGCCCGGAGAAGGTCGAAGGTATGTCCGTTTCATATCCTGACTTCGAGGATTGGCGTGCGCAGAATCGCGTCTTTGAGCGCGCCGCCGTTTACGTCAATCGGAGTCTCACGCTGACTGACGGCAAACAGGCCACGCATGTCGTCGGCGAAGCTGTTTCCGGCGAATTGTTCAACTTGCTCCGAGTCAAACCGCTGCTCGGGCGGACCTTTACCGCGAACGAAGATGAGCCCGGGAATCGCGCTGTCATCCTCAGCTACCCAGTGTGGCAAACGCAATTCGGCGGTGATCAGTCGATCATCGGCAGGTCCATCACCTTGGACGGCAACAGTTACCAGGTCGTCGGGGTGATGCCGAATGGTTTCGATTTCCCGCTCGGTCGCGACAATATCCCAGTCGATCTTTGGATCACGGTCGCAATTTTGCGCGAAAGCAGCGATGGATCGAAGCCGATGACGGCACAGCGCGGGAATAATTTTCTCGGTTGTATCGCGCGTTTGAAAAGCGGCGTCTCGATGGCGCAGGCGCAGGCGAACATGGATACAATCAGCGCACGCCTGGCTCAACAATACCCCGATAGCGACGCCTATTTCCGCGTGCGTGTCCGCTCGTTGCGCGACGCCATCGTCGGCCAAACGCATTCCGCGTTGATGATGCTGAGTGCGATGGCGGCATGCGTGGGTCTCGTTGCCTGCGTCAACGTCGCCAATCTTCTCCTCGCGCGTTCCGTTTCGCGGCAAAAACAAATCAGCATTCGCGCCGCGCTCGGCGCCGCCCGCCGGCACATCGTGCGGCAATTGCTTACCGAAAGCGTCTTGCTCAGCGTTATTGGCGGCCTCGCCGGTTTGTTGCTCGCCATCTGGGGGACTCGACGCGATGAAACGATTTCTCCCGTCGAACATTCCGCGCATTGATCAGATTTCGCCAGACACGCGTGTTCTCGCGTTCACCGCCGCAGCGAGTCTAATTGTGGGAATCTTCGCCGGCCTTCTGCCAGCGTGGCGAGCATCGCATCCGAACATCGCCGCGCTCGCTCAATGAAAGCGCGCGCGGCTCGAGCGAAGGCGCGCACGGGCGGCCGCCGCGTTCCGCGCTGGTCGTAGTCGAGATCGTGCTCGCGCTGTTGCTGCTCTCGAGCGCCGGATTGCTGGTGGAGAGTTTTCTTCGTCTGCAAAAAGTGCCGCCGGCTTTGATCGACCAACGTGTTTACCAGCGCGCGTTGCGCTTGCCGGAAACGAATTACGGAAAACCCGAACAAGTGGCCGAATTTTATAATAAATTGCTAAGTCGTGTTGCCAATCTCCCGGCGTCCAATCGTCTAGCGCCGCGTGGTGGATTCCGCTCAGCGGAAGCGAAATCAGTTTCACTATCACATATCAAGAGCATCCTGTGGCGACGGGTCAGCAATCGTCGCGCAGGTGAATGTCGTTACCCCTGATTACTTCAGGCAATGCGCGCTGCCACTGCGAGAGGTCGCGCATTCACTGAACGCGACGACATCACATGCACCGGCGGTCGCTATTGTCATCCGAGAGCTTCGTGAACACAATTTTTCCCGGGCGAAAATGCAATTGGGAAACGGATCATGCCCAACGGATCCGTCATCCGGGCGAGCCGCCGATCCGCGAAATCGTGGGGTCGTCGCGGACATGCACCTAATCAGCTTCGCGACTGCCCCGCAAACCACAAATTTATGTTCCGCATGAACAATTCGCGATTTCGTCGATGTCGATTTTTGTGCGACACTCAACTCGACTCGCAATTGCTCACGAATTCACTGCGCCGAACTGTGGCCGAAATTGACAAAGACGTGCCGGTTTATCGAACGCGAACGCTCGTCGATTACATGGCGGGATCGATCGCGCAACCGCGTTTGAACGCGATTCTGGTCGGTCTCTTCGCCGGCATCGCGCTCCTCCTCGCGACCGCCGGAATTTTCGGAGTCATGAGTTACTCGGTCACGCAGCGCACACACGAAATCGGAATTCGTCTGCTCTCGGCGCGCAACGTGGCGACGTCTTCCGCCTCGTCGTCGGCAGGGCATGCGTTTCGTTGGTGTTGGTCTGCGCCTTGGTTTGATCGGCGTGTCTCGCCGCACGCGTCTGCTTCAAAGTCTGCTTTACGGTATCGGCGCGTACTGATCCGGTGACGATATTGTCAGTCACCAGCCTTCTGGCCTTTGTCGCCTTCATCGCCTGCTGGTGGCCGGCTCGACGCGCCAGCGTGGTCGATCCGGTTGTTGCATTGCGCGCGAATAGGACCATGCATGCGTTTCTCCGGGATTTTCGGTATGCCTTGCGAATGCTGGCGAGGCAACCGGCCTTCACCGCCATCGCCGTCTTGACGCTGGCGCTCGGTATTGGCGCTAACACCGCCATCTTTAGTGTCGTAAACGCCGTCCTGTTGCGGCCATTGCCGTATCCGCATCCGGAACAATTGATTTTGCTGCGCGAGCGATTCACCGGACCGAATGGATTCGAATCGGGCTCGGTCAGTTACCTGAATTATCTCGACTGGCGCGCGGGGCAGCGCAGTTTTACTGATCTTGCACTTGTTAGGCCGGAAGGCGTCAATCTTTCCGCGGCCGATGTCGCCTCGCCACCGGAACGCGTTCGCGCAGCGCGTGTCACGGCAAATTATTTGTCGATCTTGCAGGTCGCGCCACGGCTCGGGCGCGATTTCATTGAAAAAGACGACCAGCCTGGCGCAGCCAAGGTCGCGCTAATCAGCGAACGGCTCTGGCGAAATCATTTCGGTGCGCTGCCGCTCGTGCTCGGTCAACGTTTGAATATCGATGGCGTTCCGCGCGAAATTATCGGCGTTGTTCCGGAGCGGGTTCGTTTTCCGCGCCAGGCCGATATTTTCATTCCGCTGGCGGATTTGCGCGCGGATCATGATTTTCTTTCGCGGGGAAATCACGAGGGTTTTTCTTGCGTTGGCCGGCTTAAACCAAACGTGACTGTCGAACAAGTCATTCCAGAGCTGAACACGATCGCTGCCGACCTCAGCAAACGTTTTCCCGATTCAAACGCCAGACGACAAATTTCAGCGAAACTCCTGCTCGAATATTCCGTCGGCGAATACCGCCATCTACTTTATCTTCTGCTCGGCGCAGTCGCCTGCGTCTTGCTGATTGCCTGCGCGAATGTTGCGAATTTGCAGCTGGCTCGCGGAATTGCGCGGCGGAAAGAACTCGTCGTGCGCGCGGCGCTTGGCGCAAGCCGTTCGCAATTGACGCGGCATCTTCTGGTTGAAAGCGGATTGCTCGCGCTGTTCGGCGCCTGCAGCGGTTTGCTTGTCGCGTGGTGGAGTCTCGATCTCATCCGAGCGATTTCTCCGGCCAACGTTCCGCGATTTCAGGAGACCAACATCGATGCAAGCGTGCTCATTGCGACGATGGGAATCATGATCGTCACCGGGTTGCTCGTCGGCATCTGGCCCGCGCTTCGCGCGTCCGACACTACCTCAATGGCCAACGATCTTCATGAAAGTGGAGCGCGCAGCAGCGATGGCGTATTGCGGCAGCGCGCGCGGTCGGTTCTGGTCATCGCACAGGTCGCGCTCGCGGTCGTGCTGCTCGCCGCGGCGGGTTTGACTTTGAAAAGTTTTCGCCGCGCCCAACAGGTTTTTCTCGGATTTAATTCGCGCGGCGTTTTAACCATGAGGATCACGGAGCCGTCGGCGCGCTACGACTCGCCGGATAAGATCGCGCGCTTCTATGATCAACTCCTTGAAAAGCTAAGAGTGCTGCCCGGAGTCAGCGCAGTGGCGAATTGCAGCGACCCGCCATTCGACAGCAACGAATGGGACAGTTCCTTTCATCTCACTGGGACGCCGCCCGATCCACCGGGACAGGAACCGATCAGCGAGATGAACATCGTTTCGCCCGATTATTTTCGGGTGCTCGAGATGTCGATCGTGCGCGGACGAACTTTCACCGCCCAAGACATCGCCAACCACCCGCGCGTGATGATTATCGATGAATTGGCGGCGCAACGATTTTTCCCGGGACAAGATCCAATCGGCAAACAAATCGACGATCCGGTGACAATCGGCGAACCGAATCAGACTGGCGTGCCGGTCACGATCGTTGGCGTGGTACCGCACACACGCAACCATGCGCCGGGCGAACAATACGACCTTCGCAAATTGTCCATCATGTATTTTTGTGCAGACCAATTTCCAACTAAGCATCAAACTCTAATGGTGCGCGCTGCGCATGGGCAGGATCCGCATTCGCTCGTCAGCGCAATCAAGCGTGAGATCGGATCAGTCGATCCTGAACAGGCCGTGTCCGAGATCGCGACGATGGACGAAAACATCGCCGATAGTCTGGCGTCTCGAAGATTGTCGATGATCCTTCTTGGCGTCTTCGCCGGGTTGGCCCTGTGTCTGGCTAGCATCGGACTTTACGGGGTGATGGCGCTGAGCGTTACGCAGCGAACGCGCGAGCTCGGCATTCGCCTCGCCCTCGGCGCGCATCGGGCGGATGTTTTCCGGCTGGTGCTTGGTCACGGAATGTTATTGGTCGGAATTGGCCTCGGCTTCGGATTAATCATCGCGGTCTCGACTGGACGCGGGCTGGCCAGTCTTCTTTACAACGTCAGTGCCTGGGACCCGCCTGCGTTCTTCGCCGCGATCATAACGCTCGCAGGTGTGGCGTTAGTCGCGTGTTGGCTGCCGGCGCGCCGCGCCACCCGCGTCGATCCCATCGTGGCGCTGCGTTCGGAGTAAACGCGATGAGAAGAGATTTTCGGTACGCCTTGCGAACGCTGACGAAACAGCCAGCCTTCGCCGCCATCGCCGTCTTGACCCTGGCGCTCGGCATTGGCGCTAACACTGCCATCTTTAGCATGATCAATTCCGTCCTGCTCCGGCCGCTTCCCTATCCGCAGGCCCATCGCATCATGGTGCTGAACGAATCATCTGGACCGGGTCAGGATTTTTCCGTCGCGTTGCCGGATTATTTCGACTGGCAAAAAGAGACGAAGACATTCGAGCATCTCGCCTGCACCCACAAAGAATCGCGCAATCTCAGCGGCATTCCCGGTCGCGAAGCGGAGCGCGTTTCAACCGCATCGGTGACGCGGAATTTCTTCAATATCATCGGACTTTCGCCGCAAATCGGCCGTGTCTTTAGCGAAGACGAGGACAAAGTCGGCGCACCGCCGGTCGCGATCATTAGCGATAGAATCTGGCAACGCGTTTTCAACCGTTCACCGAAAGCGATCGGGCAATCGATTGTTTTGCACGATCAGAATTTCACCATCATCGGCGTGATGCCGCCGCAGCTGACTTCGCCGCAGGATACCGATGTCTGGCTTTCATTGATGCGGCGAAGCAATAATCCGGCGTGGATGGATCGATCGCATCATCCGATGATGTTTGTCTGGGGCCAACTAAGACTCGGGGTGACGGTCGATCAAGCGCGGAGCGAAATGAAAACGATCGCCGCGCAACTCGAAAAGGCGTATCCGGAAACGAACAAGGGTGAAACGATCGTCGTCACGCCGCTCCTCGAAAATATCGTCGGCAAATATCGGACGAATCTCGGGTTGTTGTTAGGCGCGGTTGGGTTGGTGTTGCTGATCGCGTGCGCGAACCTGGCGAATCTTTTTGCCGCCCGCGGAGCAGCGCGGTCGCGCGAATTTGCCATTCGCGCCGCCGTGGGCGCGAGCCGCGGACAGATTGTGAAACAGCTTTTAGTCGAGAGTTTCGTCGTCGCGATTGTCGGCGGAGCGCTCGGATTTTTCATCGCACTTTGGGCGCGGGACGCGTTGTCGATCTTGGCGCCGCAAAGTGCTTCCAGATTTCAGGACATCCCATTCGATCTGCCGGTGTTGATGTTCACGTTGGTCGTTGCATCGGTCACGGCCGTGCTTTTCGGCCTTTGGCCGGCGTGGCAAAGTTCGCGGGCCGACGTTCAGCTGGCCTTGAAAGCCGGGCTCCCAAGGAAGCGGCGATGCGCCATCAGCCAAAAGAACGCGCGATTGGCTCGTCATTAGTCAGATTGCGCTCACGCTCACGTTACTTATTGCGGCGGCGCTGGTGTTGAAGAGTTTTTCGCGATTGCAGGCGCTCTCGTTAGGCTACGAACCGCACGGCATGCTGACCGCGCGCCTGGAAATGCCATGGCAGACTTACAACACGCGCGACAAGATCGACATGTTCGCCAAGACGTTGCTCGACAAAGTGCGAACTCTTCCCGGTGTGCAAAGCGTGGCGATAAGCTCGAACGCGCCGCTCATGGGTGGATGGCAAACTGGATTCTGGCGCGAAGGCACGCCGCAACCGACGGCCGCGGACACGTTGAGCGCCGATCTCGAAGTCGTCGCGGGCGATTATTTTTCGACATTCAAAGCGCCATTATTGCGCGGCCGAACATTGAACGAGCGCGACACGAAAGATTCGCCGCGGGTCATCGTTGTCGATCAAGCGATGGCGGACAAATTTTTTCCGGGCGAGGACCCAATCGGAAAACGCCTGATGGTCGATGCCGGCAATGACGAAGAAGGCTATGTCGCGAGCGAGATTGTCGGCGTCGTCGCGCCGATGCGCTTTCATGCCATTGATGAAATGGCGCCGTTGCCGGTGATTTATTGTTCGTTGGGCCAGGTCCAGCGCACCAGTCTGACGCTTTTCGTAAGATCGACATCTGGTCTCGTGACGTTGGAGCGACCGATTCGGGATGCGATCAGTTCAATCGATCCGGCGTTGCCGCTCTTCGATGTTCGCCCGATGAGCGATCGCGTCCAGGAAACGTGGGGCACACAACGTTTGCTCAGCTTTCTCTTCTCCGTTTTCGCCGGACTCGCGCTGACCCTCGCCACTATCGGTCTGTATGGTGTTCTCGCTTACACCACGCTCAAACGCGTCCGCGAAATCGGTGTCCGTCTCGCGCTCGGTGCGCGTCCATCCCAAATTCTCACCCTAATTCTTTCCCACGGAATGCAGCTCCTTCTCGTCGGCTCAGCCATTGGTTTGGTCGGCGCGATCGCCGTCTCTCACTTTCTGCAACGTCTCCTTTTCGAAGCCAGCGGCATCGACCCGAGGATTTATCTTGAAGTCGGAGCGGTGCTTCTCAGCGCCACATTCCTTGCCTGCTGGATTCCGGCGCGCCGCGCCAGCCGAGTCGACCCCATCGTGGCATTGCGAATGGAATAAACAGCAACCTAACAAGTAATCTATGGAAACAACTCTTCGCGACATTCGCTACGGCTTGCGCATGCTGCATAAAGATCTCGGTTTTACCATCGTCGCAGTCGTCGCGCTGATGCTCGCGATCGCCAGCACGACTGTGATTTTCAGCGTGATCAACGGCGTACTCTTGCGCCCGTTGCCTTATCCCGAGGCCGACCGACTTGTGACGCTGTCGCCGACGGTTCGCGCAACGAACATTCCGACCGACGCAACTTCGCCCGCGAACTATCTCGATTGGGCCGCGCAGAACGATGTTTTCGCAGCAATGGCAGCGGCGCGTGGCTGGCAGGGAAATTTGGATGAAGGCGACGCGCCGGAACGCCTGCGCGTGACGATGGTGACGGCGAGTTTTTTTCGCGTCTTCGAAACCGCGCCGTTGATTGGCCGCACTTTGCAAGCAGCCGATGAACAACCGGGCGGTGCCAATGTTGTGGTGCTCAGTCAAGGTTTGTGGGATCGGAAATTCGGTGGCGATCGCAACATCATCGGGCGCGGGATTCGTTTCGACGGTGAAGCGCACACCGTCGTCGGCGTGATGCCGGCAAGTTTTTCCCCCGATGATTACGGCGAACTTTGGGTGCCATCGTCTTTCGGTGTGCCGACGCATGCCTTGCGACCGACCGCGGATCCGCGGCAAATTCGCGACAGCAATTTTCTCGATGTTTTCGCGCGCATGAAACCGGGCGTGACGGTCCAACAGGCGCGCGCACAAATGGACGCGATCGCGTTGCGTTTGGAAAAAGATTATCCGAACGACAACATGGGCCAAGGCGCGACCGCCACGCTCTTGCAGGAAGACAAAGTGAGCGGCATTCGCTCCGCGCTCATTATGTTGGGCGCGGCAGTTGGTTTTCTTTTGCTGATCGGTTGCGCGAATATCGCCAATCTTCAGCTGGCGCGCGGGGCTGCCCGCGCGCGGGAAGTTTCCATTCGCGCCGCGCTTGGTGCGGATCGCAGACGACTTGTTAGGCAACTTCTGACCGAGAGTATTTTGCTCGCAGTCATCGGGGGCGCGCTTGGGATTTTAGTCGCGGTCTGGGCCATGCCGGTTTTGATGGCGATGGCACCGCCGGTTTTGAACAGTTTCAAAGAGGTGACGATCGATCGCGGCGTTCTTCTCTTCGGTTTGATCGTTTCTGTTTTGACCGGCGTGATCTTCGGTCTTACACCGGCCTTCCAAGCGTCATCGGCCAATCCGAACGATTCGTTACGCGAAGGCGAACGCGGCAGCACCGCCACGCATAATCGCAGCCGTTCTGTCCTAATCACGACTGAAGTCGGTCTTACCCTTGTTCTGCTTATTGGCGCCGGGCTCATGATCAAGAGCTTCGGCAAATTGATGAAAGTCGATCCCGGTTTCACTCCGGCCAACCTGCTCGTCTTTGATATCGGGTTGCCGGCGGGGTCAGATGACGCGCGCAATCTCAATTTTTATCAGCAGGTGGTGGAACGCATCAGCAGCTTGCCAGGCGTTGCTCGCGTCGGCGGGGTTAGTCGTTTGCCATTCTCCGGCGGAAACAGCGGGCGTTCTTTCAACTTGTTAGGCAGCGAAAAGAGCTACGACGCCGACATTCGTATCAGCACGCGCGACTATTTTCGCACGATGGGCATTCCGCTTTTGCGAGGGCGCGTTTTCACCGAGCAGGACACGCCGAACTCGGCGCGCGTTTGTGTGATCAACGAAGCCGCTGCCCGCATGCTGTTCCCGAACGACGATCCGATCGGCAAATACATCACGAACTTCGGGCAGGATAGCGAGACGATGCAGATCGTCGGCGTGACCGGAAACATCCGGCATCTCGCGCTCGATACGCCGCCACGCGCCGAACTTTACCAACCGCTCGGGCAAGGCAAATGGCCACGTATGTTTGTCGCGGTGCGCCCCGTCGCGGGCAATCCGCTCGCGTTGTTCCCAGCTGTGCAGAATGCGGTCTGGAGTGTCGATCGCAACGTCGCACTCGGGAATGTGCGCACCATGGAAGACACTATTGCGCGCACATTGTTGAAACGAAAATTCACCATGACGCTTCTGACCATTTTCGCTGGCATCGCGATCGCTCTGGCCTCGATCGGACTCTATGGCGTAATGTCTTATTCGGTCTCGCAACGCACGCGTGAAATTGGAATTCGCATGGCGCTCGGCGCGCAACGACGCGACGTGCTGCAACTAGTCATTGGGCGGGGAATGTTGCTGACGATGGTCGGCGTCGGTCTTGGTCTGGCTGGTTCATTTGGCCTAACGAGACTAATTTCAAGTCTGCTCTTCGGCGTGAGCGCAACGGACATTGGGACTTTCGGCGCAGTATCTTCTTTGCTCTTTGTTATCGCCCTGCTCGCCTGCTGGTTGCCGGCGCGCCGCGCTTCACGCGTCGATCCGATCATCGCGCTCCGAACAGAATAACTCTCCGATCGATATGAACGATATTCGATTTGCATTGCGAATGCTGGCAAAGGCGCCGGGCTTTACTGCCGTTGCGATATTTACACTCGCGTTGGGTATCGGGGCCAACACGGCAATCTTCAGCGTGGTCAACGCGCTCCTGCTCAAGCCTCTTCCGTTTCAAGCGCCGCACCAATTGGTCGCCTTTGGAATGACCGATACCCGCAATAAAGAGCAAACCATGCTCGGTTCTCTTTCTTATCCGGATTTCTTCGACTTTCGGGACCAAAACCACACCTTGGCGAGCGCCGCGATTTTTCGTGACCGCGCATTTGCCCTCACTGGCGAACAGGGCGCCGTTAGTTTGCACGGAGTTAAAGCGAGTGCGGAATTTTTTGACGTTCTTGGAATCAAACCGGCGATCGGCCGAACGTTTTCGCGCGACGATGAGCGTGGCGGCGGCGGGCCCGGCGGATTCAAAGTGATCCTGAGCGACGACTTCTGGCGGCAACATTTTGGCGGAGATCCTAACGTGCTCGGCCGTACCATCGAGCTCGACCGTCGTCTGCACACGGTCATCGGTGTGATGCCGCCGCGTTTTCAATATCCGATCCAAAGCGATCCGGTCGAGTTCTACGTTACGATTGCCGAAGATGCGTCCACGACGGATGGCTCGAAGCCGCAAACTGAGGAGCGCGGCAGCCATAGTCTTCAAGCAATTGCACGCCTGAAGCCGGGAATTGCGATCGAACAGGCGCAAGCCGATCTTTCGACGGTCGCAGCCAATCTCGAAAAACAATATCCGAAAACGAATTCTTATTTTGGGGTGCGCTTCAAACCGTTGCGTGAAGAGCTGGTCGGAGATGTTCGCGCTGCGTTGTATGTTCTCTTTGGCGCGGTTGTCTGTGTCTTGCTGATTGCAAATGCGAACGTCGCCAATCTTCTCCTCGCTCGCGCCTCGGTGCGTGGAAAAGAGATGGCATTGCGTGCTGCGGTGGGCGCCAGTCGTGGTCGTATCATTCGCCAGTTACTGACCGAAAGCGTGATCCTCGCCGGTCTCGGTGGGCTTTGCGGATTACTGATCGCACAGTGGGGGACCGACGCGCTGATCAAAGCCGTACCGCAAAACATTCCGCGAATCACCGATATCCGGCTCGACGGCGTCGTGCTCGCATTTACGGCTTTAGTTTCGTTAAGTACGGGAATTATTTTCGGCCTGGTGCCGGCTTGGCAGGCATCAAATGTCGATCTAAACGCTTCGCTGAAATCGGGAACGCGGACTGGCGCGGGCGAACACAAGGCTCGGTTACGCAATGGCCTCGTGGTGGGTGAGGTCGCGCTCGCACTTGTTCTTTTAATTTGTGCGGGCCTTTTGATTCAAACGTTTGCCCGGCTTGGCCGCGTCCAGCCCGGGTTTCGCTCAGACCGTCTGTTTACCGCTAGTATCCAATTACCGAGCGCTGGTTATCCAAGGAACGAAAACATCATTGCGTTTTACGATCGCTTTTTGGAGCGTCTTCGCGTTTTGCCCGGAGTGGAATCCGCCAGCGCGATCATTCCTCTGCCGTTGAGTGGCAGCAACATGGTCACAGACTTCGATATTGAGGAACATCCGCTCCCCGAAGGACAACGCGCAGGCGCGCCGGCTCGCGTCATCGGCACCGATTATTTCAAGACGATGGGCATCCCTTTGAAGCAAGGGCGCGCTTTCGATCAAACCGAGCAACTCAATTCGCCGCCGGTAGTGATCGTGAACGAGCGATTTGCCGCCCGATTTTTCCCCGGTCAGAACGTGATCGGTAAACGGATCACGCCCGGTTTCGCCGCCGATAATAGCGGCGACAAAATGAGGGAAATCATCGGTGTCGTTGGAAACGTAAAGCACCTCTCGCTTAAGAATGAGGATTCTCCCGAGATGTATTTGCCTCGAACTCAAATCCCTTTCGACATCATGTCGCTCGTCATCCGCATTAGTGTTTCCGATCCGTCTACGCTGACTTCTGCCATTCGCAAAGAGCTCGCTGCGATCGATCCCTCGATTCCGTTGATGAGCGTGCGCGTCTTTGATGATTACATTGCGCGCACCCTGGCGCGCCCGCGTTTCAATGCACTGTTGTTGTCGATCTTTGCCGGCAGCGCACTCGTCCTGACCGCGATCGGAATTTATGGCGTCATGGCTTATTCCGTGGCTCAGCGAACCAACGAGATCGGAATTCGGATGGCGCTCGGTGCCGCTCAATCCAACATTTTTAAATTGGTTATTGGTCAAGCTATGACCATGGTCGCCATCAGCATTGTCATAGGACTTGTCGGGACATTTGCCGCCACCCGCTTGTTGAACAGCCTACTCTTCGGCGTTAGCGCCTGGGACCCGCTTACATTCAGCGCCATCGTAATTTTGATCTCGTTGGTTGCTTTCCTGGCCGCCTGGCTGCCGGCGCGCCGCGCGTCGCGTGTCGATCCCATCGTCGCCTTGCGCACAGAATAACGATCCATGATCAAAGAAATTCGTTACGCCATTCGCCAGTTAGCGAAGCATCCCGGCTTTACCCTTGTCGCTGCGCTTACCCTCGCGCTCGGAATCGGCGCGAACACTGCCATCTTCAGCGTCGTTAATGCGCTGCTGCTGCGACCGTTGCCATACCCGCATTCCGATCGTCTTATGCTTCTGCGCGAGCGCTCCGAGACTTTCGACGCCGGCGCTGTTAGTTATCCTAACTACCTCGATTGGCGCGCGGCCCAACGCACATTTACCGATCTCGCGCTCTTTCGGCGCGATCGGGCCAATCTCTCCGGCCGAATCGGCGAGACCAATCCGGAGCGAATCGGCGCCGCGCGCGTGAGCTGGAACTTCTTCGGAATCCTCGGGCTCCCGCCAAAACTTGGGCGTGATTTTGCGGAGGCTGACGATTTGCCGAGGAGCAGAAAAGTGGTGCTCATCACTCACGGCCTTTGGCAACGGCGCTTTGGTGGATCGCCCGATGTTTTGGGCCAGGAGATCATGATCGATGGCGCTCCTCGGGAAATCATTGGCGTTGTTCCGGAACAGGTTGGGCTACCGCGTCTGGCTGAAGTTTATTTACCGCTGGATGAACTTCGCGCCGAGGACGGCGTTCTCCGCCGCGGGAATCATCCAGGTTTTGCGGTCCTGGGCCGTTTGAAACCAGGAGTTACTCTCGCGCAGGCGGCGGACGACATGAACCGCATCGCGCGCGATCTGGCGCAAGGTTATCCGGACGAAGATGCTGGACGCACGGTGAGCACGCGCATTCTGCTCGAGTCGGCGGTGGCCGATTATCGCCAAAGCGTGTGGCTGCTCTTTGCCGCGGTCGCCTGCGTTTTGCTCATTGCCTGCGCCAACGTCGCCAACCTTCAGCTTTCGCAGGCCTTGACTCGGACCCGCGAATTGGCCGTGCGCGCCGCTCTTGGCGCGAGTCGCAGCCAACTGGTGCGGCAACTTCTGATCGAAAGCGGCTTGCTCGTTCTTCTTGGTGGCATCGTCGCCGTGTTATTTTCAGTTTGGAGTCTCGACGCCATCATCGCATTGAGCCCGCGAAATGTTCCGCGCTTTCAGGAAACTCGAATTGATTTTGTCGCGCTCGCTTTCACGGCCGGCATCGCTGCAGCTGCAGGCATGCTCATCGGACTATGGCCTGCGTTGCGAATCTCTCGCATCGGTTCGCTTTCGCTTGAATTGCATCAGGGCGCCGGGCGCGCGGCGAGCGAAGGGACGAGTCGACAACGCATCCGGGCCGTTCTCGTTGTCGCACAAATGGCGCTCGCATTAATCTTGTTAGCCGCAGCCGGGCTGACATTGAAGAGTTTCTGGCGCGCGCAAAACGCGCCGCTTGGTTTCGATCCGCATGCCGTGCTCACGATGAATCTTTCACTGCCGAAAGCTCGATACCCGACCGACGAAAGCGTAGCCGCATTCAACGCACAGTTGCTCGAACGCCTCAGCGCGCTTCCTGGCGTCTCCGCCGCCGCCATTGGCGCGAACATTCCTTTCGATGACACTGAATGGGACAGCTACTTCCACGTTACCGGCACGCCGGAACCCGAACACGGGAAGGAACCCAGCGCCGAAATCAACATCGTTTCGCCGGATTATTTCCGCGTCCTGGGAATGCCGATCCTGCGGGGCCGCGGATTTGGTCCGCAGGACACATACACCGGTCCGCACGGCTCCCAGTCACGCGATGGTTTCGCCGGCATCGCCCGGGCTGTGATTGTTGACGACAGCTTCGTCCGAAAATTTTTCCCCGGGAAAGATCCCATCGGACAGCAAATCGACGATAACCAGTCGCCGAAAGAAAAACACGCGCCTCCGCTCACCGTCGTCGGCGTCGTGGCGCGGACGCGGAATGAGGCTCCGGGCGAAAATAATGTCGAGAAATTCAATTTTCCGCAAATGCATCTGTGCTCGGCGCAATGTCCGCAGGACGAGAACACGCTGCTGATCCGCGTGGCCAAAGGAGACCCGTTCGCCCTGGTCACTGCCATCAAACACGAGGTCCAGGCGCTCGATCCCGATCAACCAGTTGCTTCCATTTCCACGATGGAAACCAACATCGCCAGCAGTCTGGCGGCGCGACGCTTGATCATGACGCTCCTCGCGACTTTCGCCGCCCTTGCTCTCATTCTCGCCAGCGTCGGACTTTACGGCGTAATGGCGTTAACCGTGACGCAACGCACGCGCGAACTCGGGATTCGCATGGCGCTCGGCGCCGCCCGGGGTGATGTCTTCCGACTCGTGCTCAGTCACGGAGCGCTCCTCGTCTTTGTCGGAATTGTGCTCGGCTTGCTCGGCGCCATTGCGGCCAGCCACGCCCTGCAAGCCGTGCTCTACGGAGTGGGTGCATTGGATCTGCCTGCCTTCGCGATGGCGATTGTGGGTCTGGCGTTCATCGCACTTTTGGCCTGTTTTCTGCCGGCACGCCGCGCCACCCGCGTCGATCCGGTCGTGGCATTGCGTAGCGAATGAATCTCTGACCGCCGGGGCCAATTGGAATCTTAGATTAACGATATCCGTTTCGCGCTTTCGTAAGTTGCGTCAATCGCCGAGGACGAAGCGATTTCCTTCGCTGTCCTTAAAGATGGCGAAGTTCCCCCAATGTTCTTTTTTCGGCGGGTTCTCAAACTCAACCCCGCGCTTTTTTAATTCTTCGTAGGTCTTTTGCAGATCGTCGCAGGTGTAGGACATGTTCATGAACGTGCCAATCCGGCCCTTGTCCTCATCGGTGGTGAACAAAACAACGCGGGTTTCCGCTTTCGGAACGCGCAGTTCAATCCAGCGCTGCTTATCGTCGAACGGTTGGTCGGTAATGATGGTGAATCCCAATTTCTCGGTGTAAAAATCGAGCGCCCGATCCTGATCCGCCACCGGGACACTGACAAATTTTATTTGTTTGATCATGTCCAAAACGTAGGACGCACTCTTTGCCGGCGTCCAGCGTCAAGGACCTTTCCGGTGCGAAAAGTGTTGTCCGTTTATCGGTATAGCATGCAGAATGCAATGGTGCCGCGCTTCCATCAAACCGTGCCGATCGATGATTACGTCCTCGATGTCCTGATGCGCGATATCGTCGGACATGATCAACAACCGGCGGCATTCCTCATCTATCTTTATCTTTCCGGGCGCGCCGCTCGCCAACGCTGGCGACCGGTCAGTGCCAGTCTGCGCATGCTGGCCGATGAAACCGGACTTTCCAAAAGCGCGATCCAAAGCGCCCTTGCCACGTTGCATTTCCGCCAACTGGTGAAGACATCGCGCGCTCATTCCACCGCCGTGCCGGCCCATCGCGTGTTGCGACACTGGCGATCACATCGGCGCCGTTCAGCGAACTGATTTCAAGTCCCAGGTCAACTTACCGTCGTCACTGAGGCCGAGCCAGGCGACGCTCGGCGGTGCTCCGCGATTGGGGCGCGTGACACAACCGGGGTTTAGAAAGCGAACCCCGCCAATCGTCTCGTCGCGCGGCATATGGGTATGGCCATGGAGCAAAATGTCGCAATCGAGTGCTTGGCTCGGCGACGGAGCAATGTGTTGCAAACGGAACCGGATCCCATTTCTCGTTAGATCACACACTAGTGGCCACTGATAATTGCTGTCGCAGTTTCCGCGCACCAGAGTTAACGGCGGACCGAGCGCGCGCAGTTCATCGACAATCCAGTCATCGCACACGTCACCCAAATGCCAGATCTCGTCTGCGCCACGCGCGCGCTCACAGATGATTGGCGGCAATTTGTTATGCGTGTCAGCGATGACCAGCACTTTTGTCATGTCGAGCGAAGTCGAGACATCTCTAACCTGTTTTCAAGAAGAAGTAGTCAGAGATTCCTCGACTTCGCTCGGAATGACAAACGCGGGGACGGAATGACAAGTCGAGTGACAGGCGCTAGTCTGCTGCTCGTGTCATTCAATAATTTCGACCTTTCGCCCGAAGTGGTGCGCGGGGCGCAGGCGATGGGCTTCGCCGAACCGACCCCGATCCAGCTGCGCGCCTTCCCCATCATTCTCGCCGGTAAAGATCTTGTCGGCACCGCCCAAACCGGCACCGGCAAAACCGCTGCTTTCGCGCTTCCGATTCTGACGCTGCTCGGACATCACGGAAAATTTCGTTGTCTAGTCCTGGAACCAACACGCGAGCTCGCTGCGCAGGTTGAGACCGCCTTTCGCGATTACGGCCGCTTCACCGATTTGCGCGCGACCGTGGTCCACGGTGGCGTCGGCTACGGCAAACAACGCCAGGACTTGAAACAGGGGGTCGATGTTCTAATCGCGACGCCGGGGCGATTACTCGATCATCTCGAACAGGGCACCATGCATTTTCGCGACGTTACGATTCTGGTGCTCGATGAAGTCGATCGCATGCTCGACATGGGCTTTCTGCCGGATGTGCGCCGGATCGTCGAAAAGATTTCGTCTGATCGGCAAACATTGCTTTTTTCTGCGACTTTGCCGCCAGAGATCGAGCGGCTGGCCGCCTGGGTGTTGCGCGAACCCGAGTTGGTGGAAATCGGCGTGCGCCGTGCGCCGGCGGAAACCGTGACCCATGCCGCTTATCCGGTCGCGGCCGAACAAAAATTCGATCTCCTCATGGCTCTGCTCGAGCGCACCAATTTTGACAGCGCACTCATCTTTTCACGGACAAAACACGGCGCCGATCGCATCGCGCACAAATTAAAACATGGGAACCATTCCGTCGCCGTTTTGCATTCCAATCGCACTCAGCGCGAGCGAATCGAGGCGCTCGAAGGATTCAAGAGCGGCAAATACGAAGTCATGGTCGCGACCGATATCGCGGCGCGGGGACTCGACATCGCCGGCGTCAGTCACGTTATCAATTACGATGTCCCGGAGCATCCGGAAGATTACGTTCATCGCATTGGACGGACTGGTCGCGCTCAAAACGTGGGCGACGCTTTCACCTTGATGAATGGCGAGGAATTACCCGCCTTGCAGGCGATTGAGCGTTTCATTGGACAAAAAATTCCCCGGCTGAAGCTGGAGAACTTTCCATACATTTACACGGTGCTATTTGAACCGGAGGTCATCGCCGGCGGCAAACGCGGTATTGGCGGCGGTCGCACGCATCGCGGGTACTCGTTTGGGAGAAGACGGAGATAGGCTAGGTGGATCGGCCGCTCCGCGGGCGATGCCAATACCAAATGCGGTCCCACCGCCCAAATAACATCGAGCGCGGAGCGCTCGATCCACCTTCAGCCGATTAATTGCTTAATCGATCGACGGAGACGTTACAGCAGATGTCCCTCGAGTTTGTCGTTCCGAGCGTAGTCGAGGAATCTCTAACTATTTTCTCCGTTACAGGACGCGATAAAGAGGAAGAGATCTCTCGACTTCGCTCGAGAGTTACTTACACCACTGATCCACCCAATCGTTCACTGTTTTGTACCACAACCGCGAGTTCTGTGGCTTCAATACCCAGTGACCTTCATCCGGGAAATACAACATCTTTGACGGTGCCTTCAGTCGCTGAAGTGTGGTGAAAAGCTGAAAACCTTCACTGACGTCGAGTCGATAATCATTCTGGCCATGTACCACTAGCGTCGGCGTCTTAAATTTGTCGGCGAAGAGGTGTGGCGAAAATTTCCGGTAGAGCTCGCGCTGTTTCCACGGCGGGCCTTTGAATTCCCATTCCGGGAACCAAAGTTCTTCCGTCGTCCCGTAAGCGGATTCGGTATTAAACATCCCGTCGTGCGACACGATGCACTTGAAGCGATCGGTGTGACCCAGCAACCAATTGGCCATGTAACCGCCGTAGCTCGCGCCCAGCGCGGCCTCGCGGTTCTTGTCGATGAACGGGTATGTTTTCTCCACGTAATCAAGCCCCTTCATTAGATCGACATACGGCTTCCCGCCCCAATCGCCGCTAATCGAATCAGTAAACTTCTGGCCGTAACCGGTCGAGCCATGGAAATTGATCATCACCACGACGTAGCCGTCCGTGGCGCCATTCGCGATAGCCGAGCTTGCTTGGGTGGGGCGAGACTCTGTCGAGCCATCAGGCGATGTTCCGGATTTCGGCTCGACAGAGTCTCGCCCTACCGACTGTGGCGCAGATGGCGCCGCGAATAATTCCGCGTTCCAGCGATACGTCCACGAATTTCCCCACGCTCCTTGCGGCCCGCCATGGATCAAAAATTTCAGCGGATATTTCTTGTTCGGATCGAATCCCGGCGGCTTGACCATGAAGCCTTGCACGTCCTCGTTGTTCGCGCCTTTGAACGTAAACGACTCCAGAGGCGGCATGTCGATCTGCGACAGCAGCGCGTCGTTCATCTGGGTGACGGCTTCCGATCCTTGCTTTCCTTCTGGGGTGGGAAAATCCATTCGCCAAATTTCGTTTGGCGCTTTGATCGACATATTCGTGAAATACAAACTGCCGATTTCAGCTGAGCTTTTTGCAAAGGTTAGATCGTCGGCATGTAAGCCGCTATATCTTATCGGCGGTTCATCGCCTTCGACATCCACACAGAACAAGGGAGCGTCGCCGTGATCTTCGGCAGAGAAGATCATGGGTCTAATTGGCTTATCATGCGGCGCGGGCGTGATGGTCCAAGTGAAGTTTCCAACCGATCGATCAAATTTCTCCGTTAGGTCACGCATCTTCCCAGTTTGGCGATCCTGTACGAGTAGTCGCCATTTGTCTGACTCGAAGCCGGCGCGGGCTTGCGAGCGCCAGGCGATGTATTTTCCGTCCGGCGAATAGAGCGGGGTCGAATCGCTGCCCGGACTGGTCGAAATTTTCTTGGGGTCCGAGCCGGACTGGCGGTTGCCGCCGGCCATCGGCACGATGAAAATTTCCTTGTTCGTGCTGGTGGCTTCGACGAATGCCGGTCCGGCTTCGGACTCGATGTTGCTGGTGTAAGCCACTTCCTGGCCGTCCGGCGAAATAGCATACATGTCTTGCCCGCCGAGATGAAACGGCGGCACATCGTGATCGCCCGGCGTGAGATCGCGCGGTTGTCGGAACACAGGGCTCTGCCCTGTGCGCCCAGCGGAGATGTTCTCCGCTGTCTGCGCTTTGTCGGGTTCAGCGGAGTTCAACTCCGCTGGGCGCACAGACTGCGAGTCTGTATTCCGGTCCGCGTTTGCATCTGCGCTAACGACAAACAGATGGCTGCGCTTGAACTCGGTGTACGCGTTCCAATGCCGATAAAACAGCCGCGTGAAAATCTTTGCTTTGACCTTGCTTTTCTTCAGCTCGTCGTCGCGCTGCTTGTTGCACGCATCATCTTTGCAATCCGGATACACCGCCGACATAAACACGATATTCTTTCCATCCGGCGACCAGATTGCGCCGTCGGCGCCGGTCGAGATCGTTGTTACCTGCCGTGGTTCCCCAACCAGCACTCCGCTTCCGGAGTCAAAATCGCACATCCAAATTTGCGTCGGATCGGTCGCTTTCGATGTCCAGATGAGCCGTTTGCCGTCGGGAGAAAAACGTGGCCGTTCCTCATGGTTCGGAGTCGGGTTGAGTCGCCGCGATTCGCCACCGCTCGCCGGCACGATCCATAAATGCGAGGTTTTCGTGTTTGCCTCGAGATCGACATCTTCCGCATCGAACACCACCCATTTTCCATCCGGCGAAGGCACCGGCGCGCCGACGCGTTTGAGCTTCATCATGTCTTCGAAGGTGAATGGATGTTTGCCGCTGGAGACACTGCGCGCTGGTGTTTGCGCGACGACTGAAGTCGTGAGCGTCAGGCTGATTACAATAAGAACCTTCATGAACTAGAAAGCTCCCGCTGAATTCGTGGACATGCAACGGTCTGCCCGGGTAGCGCACGCGTCTCGCGTGTTGGTTTCGGCGTCTCGCCGAAACAGTCTTTTCAGCAAAGTCCGCGATTGCGAGACGCAATCGCCAACACGCGGGACGCGTGCGCTACTCGGAGTTCAGCGAGCGACCCGGAGGGAGTTGATTGTTCGCTCGATCTACGCGCGAAACGCTTCCCGCGCCATTTCCAGGCGCAAAGTTTCGACGCGCTCAAATTGATCCTGCGCCCGTTTTTCGAGCTCGGCGAAATCCGTTCCTTGCAGCGGCGCAAAATTCTGCGCAATCGCCCTCAGTGAGCGCCAGAGAAGCCGTTTGCCGGTAATTCCCAAAGCCAATGCCTCCAACGCCTGAAGCAAGCTGGCGCTGTCATCTACGTCCCCAATTTTTATCCGACTAAATTTCTCGGCCACCCACGCGCCGGCTTTACGGATGGCGCTTTCCTCGGCGCCGAGTTTCCGGATCAAATTGCGCAGCGTTTCCTGATCGGCCTGAATGTCAGCGCGCCAGTCGCGAAAGATCTTTCCGAACCGATCCTCCGAATGGTGCTCGATCACCTTCTCGAGTAACTCAATCGCCGCCACCGAACCGGCGAGATGATCGTTGAGATAAATGTCGAGACGCTCACGGCCCGGCGATTCCTTTTCGCTCACAAAAATCTATCGCACCTGGCGACGGATGAGGACGTCCTGCGTTCTCATTGATGCATGGAGTGCGAGCCCGCATTTGGTAGCACCGCCATTCTGGCGGCGGCGCCAACGGCATCCTGTTGTTAGAACGGCAGCGGTAACCGATCCGGCGCGATCCAGCTTTCGCGGGCAGCGCGCGAACTGATAACGCTATGTGAATAATGCGCAGCAATCGGGTCGGTCACGGCCCAACGTTCCACGATCAAATTGATCCGGCGCCACAATGGCATATCGCGGTAATGACTGGTCGCCAGATGATCGAGCAGCTTCATCCAAAACAGTGTCACGGTTTCGTGATAAACATTGACACCGTGGCGCTGCGTAAATTTTTGGAGCGTCTGCCGCATCCGCACGGTCGCGTCATCGACCGAGGCTTCAGCCAGATAAGTCAAAGCCACCGCGATGTGGGCGCAGTGGTGGAATTGCGAAGGCAGAACCGTCGCTTCCTCGAAGGCGCGCACCAGTTCGCGCACTTCTCCGTCGTTTGTAAAATCGCGAATCTTCGTTTCCAACACTACCCTGCCGGCACTAATCGCGTCCAAAGAAAGAGGACAAGAACGGCGCCGATGACTGACATGATGAACCCGGCGGGATGAAAGGCGGAGCCCGGTTCCGGTTTGGAAAAGAGCCGGCCAATTAATCCACCGACAATGGCGCCTACGATCCCGAGAAGGGTCGTTTTGATTAGGCCCATGGATTGTGCCCCCGGCATGACGGCGCGCGCGACCAGACCGACAACGAAACCAACAATAATGTGCCAAATGATGTGTAGCATAGGTTTTCTGCGGTTAGATGGCGCGACAGTACATGGTCGAGTTGCATCTGACTATCATTTTCACGCCTTAACCAATGTGTTTTTCTCGGTCGCCACCGTACCACATATCGAGCTTTTTTCGCGACATCACTCCGCGCGGCCCGCCGAAAATCAAAGAAAGAGAGCGGGTAAAAATTTTCCACCCCGAATACATCCGCAGTTTTCGACCTGAAGTTATGGCTGGCTCGCGCAATAGCCTGAATCGGCCCAGACGTTTCAGCGCGATGGTAAAAAAGACTTCTTCGCTCGCGAAGTAAATCTCGTCGAAGCCGCCGACTGCAAAAAAATTCTCGCGCGTGGTAAAGAGAAACGCGCCGGCGCCGAGGTTGAGTCCGAAATACAGCGTAGTAAAAACGCGGAAAAAGATTGTGCCCCAGAGCGGAATTTCTCGATCAGTTCCCAGCCGCGCACCGCCGCCGGCACAACCGCGCTCGAGCGCTTCAACTGCGCCGCGCACGTGTTCCGGTCCGATCCGGGTATCAGCATCGACGAAAATAAAGACGTTGCCCCGTGCAGTGGCGGCTCCGGCATTACGCGCGGCTGCGATTTGTCGGCGCTCGATCGAAATCACGCGCGCCCCGAATTTTTCGCCGATCGCGCCCGTCGCGTCGGTTGATCCATCGTTCACCAACACAATCTCGTGCTCATAACCGACAGCGGCAGAACGAATTGCGCGAAGCGTTCCCGGCAGTTCCGCTTCTTCGTTATAAGCCGGCACAATGAACGAAATGACAATCTTAGTAGTCGAAGGCTCAGTTATCTTCTCGGTCGGCATTGGACTCAGCTTCCTAAGGAACACTAACGCGGAATACTTTATGCGACCCTTACATTGTTTGCTTCTCGCACTTGCGATTTTCGAAACCGGCTGCGCCGCCCAGCAGCAAGCTGAGAACTCCGATCCAATGTTGCAGCGCGTTGAACAACCGAAAGTTCACGGCGAGGTCGGCGCCGTCTATGGGCAGAGCGCTCGTTGACTCTCGTAGCTGCGAGACCGCGATTTCTAGTTCAGAAAACGGATCGTAAACGGATAACGATAAAACTTTCCTTCGCTCGCGCGGATGGAGGCGATGATGACAAAGACGACATTGAGGACGTGCAGGATGGCGAGCAAAACGAATCCGATCAGCACCAGACAGAGAATGCCGGAGATCACTGAGTAAATGAGCATCGTAAGCTGGAAATTGACCGATTCTTTTCCGTGGGCATCGATTTCAGGAGAATCGCCACGTTTTACCAGCCACACGATTAAAGGCGCGAGGATGTGACCGGCCCATGGAAAAAAGAATCCCAGGAGCGCGCTGGCATGGCAAAGAACGTTCCAGGTGCGGATATCAGCTGATGAAGTCGGCGTGGGAGGAGGTTGAGTTGTTTCCATATTTCAAGGAGCGTCTCGCTTGTTTTGATCGAACGCAAGCAAGGGGCTCGCAGTTTTCACCGCATGTCATCCCGGTCGCGCCGACGACGAGAGATCTCACAATCGGGGTCGGATGAGCACACCGGTTTGTGTGAGCAACGAGCGTTGGTGAGGTCCCTCGCATTGCGCTCGGGCTGACAATATGTGCGCGGCGCCCCACGCGGTCGTTCTCCTAGGCTTTGACGCGCTCGATGTGCGCGCCGAGTTCGCTCAATTTTTCGTCAAGATGTTCGTAGCCGCGATCGATGTGATAAACGCGGCTCACCTCAGTAACTCCTTCAGCCTTCAGTCCCGCCAGCACCAATGCGGCCGAGGCGCGCAAATCGCTCGCCATTACCGGCGCGCCGGTCAAACGCTCCACGCCGTGGATCACTGCGGTGGCGCCTTCCATTTGCACCTCGGCCCCCATCCGTTTCAGCTCGGCCACGTGCATGTAACGCTGCGGGAAAATATTCTCCGTGATCACGCTGATTCCCTCAGTGGTGGAAAGCAACGCGCACATTTGCGCCTGCATATCAGTCGGGAACCCGGGGTAGGGTTCCGTCGTGATTTCCAACGGTTTGGGTGCACCATTTGGTGAAACGGTTATGGATTGATTCCTCGCCTCGATTTTGAATCCGCAACCGCTCAGCGCATCAGTAATTGCAGTAAGATGTTTTGGGTCAACTCGGTTGACGGTCACTCCGGTGCCGGCTATCGCGCCCGCCACCAGAAAAGTGCCGGCTTCAATCCGATCGGGGATGATGTCGTGCTCGGCCCCGTGTAATTCACTAACGCCTTCGACGATTATTCTTCGTGTCCCGGCGCCCTCAATTTTCGCGCCCATCTTATTGAGAAAATCAGCCAGATCGCACACTTCCGGCTCTTGCGCCGCCCCTTCGATTACAGTTGTGCCTTCGGCAAGAACGGCGGCCATCATCACATTGTCGGTGCCGAGCACAGTTGGTCCGAATTTGCCGCGCAAATTAATTACCGCGCCGGCAAGTTTCGGGGCAAAAACCTTCACGTTGCCGCTTTCAACTCGCACCGCTGCGCCCAGCGCTTCGAATCCCTTCAAGTGCAAATCGATCGGCCGATCGCCGATGACGCAACCTCCCGGCAGGGAAACGGTCGCTTCCTTGCACCGCCCGAGGAGCGGTCCGAGCACGCCGACCGACGCCCGCATTTTTCGAACAACGTCATACGGCGCGACCGATTGCACTTTGTCGGCGGTGACGGTGACAATCCCGCTGGCCCGTTCCACCTGAGCGCCAAGATGAGTGAGGATTTGCAGCATGTAATGCGTGTCGCTCAGGTCCGGCACGCGATAAATTGTGCACGGCTCCCGCGTCAGCAGGGTCGCGGCCAGAATGGGAAGGGCGGAGTTCTTCGAACCGCTGATCTTGATGGAACCGGCGAGAGAATTCCCGCCATGCACAAGTATCTTATCCATACCGGGCGAAGAGAAAACGCGTTCTACCTGAATAATCGTTTTTCGCCTCGATGTCGCGGTAATTTTTCTGGCGCAAAAGCTCAATTAGGGCGGGTTCCTGGCCCAGTCCGATCTCCAGCGCGAGCAAGCCTCCGGCGTTCAGATGCAACGGCGCGGTCTCAATCAATCGGCGAATAATTTCATCGCCCTTCTCGCCGGCAAAAAGGGCGACTTCCGGATCGCGCAAAACTTCCGGTGCAAGCTGGTCGCGATCATGCCGCGAAATGTAGGGGAGATTCGCGACAATCAGATCGAATTTTCCATCAACATTCTCTAACAAGTCGCTTTCGAGAAATTGAACGTCCGAGATGCCGAGTCGGACGGCATTTTCATGCCCCAGCAAGAGCGCGTCATCCGAGACATCGGTGGCGGTGATTTTCGCCTCGGGAATTTTTTTCGCCAGCGACAGTGCAATTACCCCCGAACCGGTCCCGAGATCGACGATTCTCGATGCTCGATTCAGGATTTTCGACTCAACCAGTCCGACAAATTCTTCCGTTTCCGGTCGCGGAACGAGAGCGCGTTGGTCGCAGAGAAAGATGTTCCCGCAAAACTCGATGGTGCCGAGCAAATGTTGGAGCGGCTCGTTTTGCCCGCGCCGGCGGACGAGCTCGCGTAAAGGCGCCAGTTCGGGCTCGGCCAAATCGCGCTCGAACTCGAGGTAAATATCGAGCCTTTTCCGCCCGAGTGAGTGCGCCAGCAGATGCTCGGCGTTCAAGCGCGGATTTTCGATTCCGCGTTTTTTGAAGTAAGCGGTGGTGGATTGAAGGACGTCGAGCACTGTCATTTTGTTATCCGGAGCAATGTCGAGGGATTCCGCTGCGCAATCTTTAAGGTGACGCCACGGGATCCCTCCACTGCGCTTCGCTCCGGTCGGGATGACATCAGCTCGTCAGCGCGCTGTCTTTCAATCGCTCGGCCAGATCGGCAGCTTGCAGTGCTGAAATCATTTCCTCGAGCTCGCCTTCCATAAATCGATCCAGGTTGTAAAGAGTGAGCCCGATGCGGTGGTCGGTGACGCGGTTCTGCGGAAAGTTGTAAGTCCGGATTTTTTCTTCACGACCACCCGATCCGATCTGACTCCGGCGATGGGCCGCGTATTTCTCCGCTTCTTCACGTTGTTTGGTCTCGAGCAAACGGGAGCGCAAAACGTTGAGCGCTTTTTCTTTGTTCTTTTGCTGACTTCGTCCGTCCTGGCAGCGTACGATTGTCCCAGTAGGAATATGCAAAATTTGCACTGCAGAATCGGTCGTGTTTACGCCCTGACCGCCCGGTCCGCCGGAGCGACAAACTTCAATGCGAAGCTCTTCCGGTTTTAATTCCAGATCGATTTCCTCTGCCTCCGGCAAGACCGCGACGGTGGCGGTGCTGGTATGAATTCGCCCCTGCGCCTCGGTCGCGGGGACACGCTGGACCCGGTGCACTCCACTCTCGTAGCGCAATTTTCGAAAAACCGACTCGCCGCTCACTTTGAAAACCACTTCCTTTAACCCCCCAAGCTCCGATGGACTCGAGTCCATACTCTCGATTTTCAATCTGGCTGACTCGGCATAGCGATTGTACATTCGGTACAAATCGGCCGCGAAAATTGCAGCCTCGCTTCCGCCAGTGCCTGCCCGGATTTCAATGATTGCGTCGCGATTTTCATTTTCATCCGGTGGAAGCAATCCCAACTGCATCTCGCGTTCGAATCTGGCGACGCGTTCTTCGAGGGCGGGAATTTCTTCCTTCGCCATTTGGGCGAGGTCGGCGTCGGTCGAATTGGCCAGTTCGCGATTGTCTGCCAGTTGCATTCGCGCGCTCGACAACTCGTTCCATTTCGCGAGCAAGGCTTTCACGTTCGCGTGTTCCCGCATGATTTCGCCGGCGCGATTGCGATTTTCAAAAAGGGACGGATCCGCGATTTCGCGTTCGAGTTGTTCGAAACGCTCGCGTTTACGTTGAATGAGAAGATCAAAGTCCATAGTTGTTGTAGCGGCGGCTGTCTTCAGCCACTGGCGCAGGCGCTCGCCGCGGCGAGCGCCTCTACATTCAGCTAAGCCTTGCCCGCGCGGGCGGCCTTGGTGCTGCCGTAGCGACGCGCGAATTTTTCCACGCGCCCGGCGGTATCGACAAATTTTTGTTCGCCGGTGAAAAACGGATGGCAGGCGGCACAGATGCCGATTCTAATGTCTCGTTTGGTCGAGCGAGTGTGATAAACCGCGCCGCACGCGCAAACGATGTCGGTCTCTTGATAATCGGGATGAATGTCCGCCTTCATATTCAAAAACGAGCAAACAATCTAGCTGCGGAAGGGCAAATTCGCAAGTGAGGACGACATTAGAAGATCCGATTCTCGAGGCGTGGGAAGCTACCCGCGCAAAGAATCGCGACCGCGCGGCGATCTTGGACGCACAAGGGAGGGTCCTGCGCACCTTTTCTGAAATTGAAGAGAGCGCCCGTCATTTTGCGAGTCAGCTGGAGGCGATTCCACCAGCTCAAGTTTGCGCGATTCAAATTGGGAACCATCCCGATTGGCCGTCGCTATTTCTGGCGTGCCTGCGGAAGCAACTTGTCGTTCTGCCGCTGGAACAGACGATTAGCGATGAGCAAAAACAAAGCGCATTTCAAATCTGCAACGTAGCTGCCGCCGTCTCTGGCGGCAAAAACGTGCAAATTCTGCCGCCACGGGCGACGCCAGCGACAAAAGACGAGCCGGCGAACGATTGGGGCAACGATCGGCCCTCGCTGTTGAAGCTTACTTCCGGGACGACTGCCGTCCCGCGCGCAGTCCGTTTTCGCAGCGAACAATTGCTGGCCGATTGCGAGAACATTTGCGAGACGATGGGCATCAGCGAGCGCGACTTGAATTTTGGCGTCATCCCAATTTCGCATTCCTATGGCTTTAGCAATTTGCTGACGCCGCTCATCGTGCGTGGCGTTTCGCTTGTGCTCAGCAACGATCGGATACCGCGCGCCATTATCGACGGCCTCGCCGCGACTCGCGCGACCGTTTTTCCGGGAATGCCGGTTTTCTACCACTCATTTTGCGAAATGGAGGAGGCGCCCTTCTTGCCGGATTTAGGGCTTTGCATTTCGGCCGGAGCCCCCTTGGCCCCGGAAACAGCGCAAGCCTTTTCTGCAAAATTCGGCCGCGAGATCCACTCTTTTTACGGTGCATCGGAGTGCGGTGGGATTTGTTATGTCCGCGAAGCACAGCCGGTTCCGGGATTTGTTGGCATTGCAATGTCAGGAGTTGTGATTGAACAGGTCGATCCCGCCAATCCGGTCTCGCTCATTCGAGTGCGAAGCCGGGCGGTCGCTACTGGTTACTTCCCTGAGCCGGATGAAGGAAAACTGGGCGGAGGCATTTTTGTCCCGGATGATTTGTTGGAAAAAACCCGGGGTGGTTACCGGATCGTTGGACGCAGCTCGGACTTGATCAACGTTGCGGGCAAGAAAGTGCATCCGGCGGAAATAGAAGCTGAAATCTTGCGCTGCGAGGGAGTGCGAGCGGCGATCGTTTTCGGTCGCGAATCAGAGCGTCGGAATGAAGAAATCGCCGCCTGTGTGGTAGCGAAAGGTTTGAGCGAGAGAGAATTGCTCGCGCATTGCCGGGCGCGGCTGAGCAGTTGGCAAGTGCCGCGCCGCATTTATTTTGTGGAGGCGATCCCGGTAAATGAGCGCGGCAAGACCAGCCGGCGCGAGCTGGCTCGACGCTATCCGGTCGTCCGCTAGCGCAAGTTGAGAGAGAAAACGCTTTTCATTTGCCAAGAAGCATAAATGGTTAAGGAAGCGGGTTGGCAGCGGGACGTTCTTGCGCCGGCGCGCCTTTTCCCGGTGAAAAAATCTACTCCTCAGACTACTAAAAGCGAAGAGCGCATTCTAGTTCTGGAGCCAGATGAATCATTGCTTTCGTCAATTTTGAGCGTGTTGCACGAGGTTGCGCCCGAAGCGGTGGTAGATGTGGCGCACGATATGGACGAGGCGCATCGGCTTATTTCAAGCGAGCCGGTCGAGTTGTTCGTGCTCGACCTGGATGCTGCGTCCGATTCAGATTTACTGCGCGATTTGCGGGCCAGCCATCCGAAGGCGCAGGCCATACTTCTGGCGGCTTCGCCTCTCGCTTCGCCGCCTGAAGAATCGCAGGGGATCGGAGACGTTCATTTCCTGGAAAAGCCATTTTCCGATGCGGATTTGAGGAACTTGGCGCAGAATCTCTTACGGCCCGGCGAGGATGTTTCGTCCGCGCACCGCCAGCGAATTCTGGTGATCGACGACAGTGTGATGCTATTAGGTTTCGTCGAGGAGATTCTGACCGAAGCGAATTATGACGTGGTCACCGCCGGAACGGCTGAGGAGGGATTGCAAGCGACTCGCCAGCAGAAACCTGATTTGATCCTGCTCGATTATTTGCTGCCCGACTTGCGAGGCGATGAAGTTAGTCGGCGCCTGAGCGAAGATGAGTCCACTGCGCACATCCCGATAATTTTCATGTCGGGGTTCGCTGCGGATTTGGAAGATGCACAAGCGAGATCCGAAAATATCTTGGGAATTCTGCATAAACCATTTACTTCTGATTCACTCGTGAAAGCCGTCCAAGGAAACCTATCGCACGAAGAAGGCGCAGAGCCGCCCCTGCGTTCTGAGTTTACCAACGTGATCGGTCCAGAAGATGAGGGGACGCCCGCAGTCATCACTTCGCCGCTGTGGAGCGACCCGCCACTGGCCGTGTCCTCGGGAAACGAGCAAGTGCGTAGTGGCTTTGCCGATTCGGAGTTCCACGGGCAACCCGAGCCGGCGCCTTTCGAATCGGGTGCGTTGGCGAACACGTATTTTTCCGGCGATACCTTATTCTTTTCCTTCAGCCGCGCACTGAGAGTAATCGGTCACGAAAAGTTGACCGGCACACTCCGCTCTGCCGGGACGAGGGAAAACGTCGACCTTTACGCTCATGAAGGAAAGGTCGTGCTGGTGACGACCCGCGATGCCGAGACTTACTGCTCCGAAGCGCCGGTCACGCTGGTAAACATCGATCCCGACCGCGTGGCCGCCGCGCGAGAGACTCAATCTCAAACCGGTTGGCCGTTGTTCATTACTCTCCTCCGGGAAGACCTGATTTTGCGCGATCCGGCCCTGCAATTGGTCCAGCATTATGGGCAAAAACTTTTCGCGCGACACTGGAGCGCACCAAGGGTGCGATTCGCGTTTGAACAAACAAGCGAGCTGCCCGATTTCACCAACGACATCCCCGCCGAGGAGGACATCGAGCATTGGATGTTGAGTACCTTGCGCTTCGTCCAGGCGCAGGATGTTACCGGCAAGGCCAATTATGACCCGGCCTGGATTCCCGCTTATACGCGTGATGGGTTTGAGCGTATTCAAAAGCTGCGGCTTACCGTGGCCGAAGCACAATTCGCCTCGCAATTTAACGGCTCCCGTTCCATCGCTCAGATCGCGCGCAATCTTCGGTTGGATCTGAAATTCGCCCGCTTGACTCTCTTCCGTTTCGTTGAGCTGGAGATTGTCGAATGCTGGCCACCGGGTGCTTCCGAAAGCGCGGAGCGCGGAAGCGTTCTCAAACGCCTGGGCCGGTCGATAGGAATCGGGGAGTAATTTTTACCTGCCCAGGGCCGTCCGATGAAGCCGAGCGTTCTCGTCGTCGATATCGGCGGCAGTCACGTCAAACTGCTAATGTCGGCAACGGACAAATTGAAATTCGATTCCGGACCGGGCATGACGCCGCGCGATTTCGAAAGGAAATTTCACGAAACCGCGACAGAGCTAAAGTTCGCCACTGTTTCCATCGGGTTTCCTTCGGTTGTGCGCAAAGGCAAGATCGTAAAGGACCCGAAAAATCTCGGAAAAGGTTGGGTCGGGTTCAATTTCAGTCGCGCCCTGAAAAAGCCCACCCGGGTCGTTAACGACGCTGCCATGCAGGCACTCGGCAGTCATATTCGCGGTCGCATGCTTTTTCTCGGGTTGGGCACGGGCCTCGGCGCGGCCCTGGTCTGGAGCAAGAACCTCTTGCCACTCGAGCTTGGGGATCTGCCTTACCGCGATCACCGTAAAATTGAAGATTGGCTGGGCATAAACGGGCTTGAGCGTCTCGGCGAAAAAGCGTGGCAGGAGGAAGTGCTTTACTGCGTGACGCAGCTAAAACTTTCGTTCGTCGCCGATACCGTTGTCCTCGGTGGCGGCAACGTCAAAAAGATGAAGCACTTGCCGCGCGGAGTGAAGAGAGGCGATAACCGAAATGCATTTCTCGGGGGACGTCGTTTGTGGGAAATCGATCGCAAAACCGGAATGCCGCGTTGGCGAATTTTGTAAGACGGTCGCCCATATTGTTTGTTTTTCGCAATGGCCGAGCCAGCCAGGCTGGAGTTTCAGCGAGCGCGTGCCGCGATCTTATCGGCAAGGAACGTAGCGAAATAACCATGATAGCGTGCCTGCAGTTCCGGCCGCTGCCAATCTTTGCCGGTAAGAATGCGACGGCAATTGGGTGAGCCGCATTTGCATTCCATTTCGTAGCTGTCGTCGTCCGTCATGCACCAGTCATGGGTCAGTTCCTCCCCGGCGCGAATATCACGAAGGCCGACGAAGATAATATTGCCGCGCAGGCCCAGGTTAGCGTCGCAGGAATGGTTGCTGTAGAGCATCGAACCCTCCCGTTCCCCCTGTGTTACCGGCGCGATGAATAAGTCGTCGCCAATTTGAATCTCGACCGGGCCAAACCTTGGCGTGACTTCGCGTTCCACAAAGTCTCGACTGACGATGTGACCGCCCTTGATCATCACTATCTCGCCTTTGGCAATATCGGCCACAGCAAATAGCCCTTTGCCGTGAATTGGACTTTGTCGCACTTCGGTTTTGGGCGAGCGCCAGGAAAGTGGAGTTTCGTTCACAAGCAGTCGTTACATGAACGGCGACGATGCGAAAAAGGAAAGGGTCTTTATCCAGGATTGGAATGTGGAGAATAAATGCACTTGCCGGGATCCTTCGGCGCGCTTTTCGACGCGTTAGCGGTGGCAGGTTTTTTTGCGAACGACGGAAGGCTTTGACCGGATCTATCCTCGATCGTAGGTCGGTCAAAAGTTAAAACCAGGCTGAGTGCGCACTGGCTGTTGCGACGCGTCGGGCGCGTTCGGGTTCACTTCGCCTGGAATGGCCTCGCGCGTTTTCGCCGCCTCACCGGCGTTGAATTCTTCATCGGTAGCACAACTGCTAAAAGCCGCGATTCCGCAGGCAAGGAAAGCGAAACACCAGCTTTTCACTCCAGATAAATAACCGGCGCGTTCTCGATTTCCAGCGGAGATAAAACTTTAGCCGCGGTCGCTGGCCGCGGCGGATCGACTCCACGATGCCGGCTCACGCGGTTCGCCGCTCCGCGATCGAAGGCGGCGAAATCGTTTCGTTGGTGGTACAATAGATTTCGAAGAGGGCTCTGCTGACTTCGGCGAGACGTCTTTGGGTGAGAAGAAGGTACTCATGCAGGCCGTAATCGAAGATGTCGGCTATCGTAGCGAAATCGAGGTCGTAGCGTAAGCGGCCGGAAAGACGTTCTGCCTCGTTGGCATAGTTCGTCTCGGGCGATCCGGAAATGCGATGGAGGGCAGCATCAAGAGACTCAACGCTGAAGCGGATGGACCGGGGAAATTCGGGATGGGTGATCAAAAACTCCGCTACCTTCCACGGCGCGACCTGCCCAACATAGATCTTGCGATAAGCCTCAAGCGCGCTGCATGATTTCAAGACCGACATCCATTGGATGGTATCGATGTTGCCGCCGACTTGTTCTCCCGAGGGAAGGAGGAGGTGATATTTGACGTCGAGAATGCGCGAGGTGTTGTCGGCCCGTTCGAGAAATCTGCCGATGCGAATGAAATCCCAACCTTCGCTATGCGTCATGGTCGCGTCGGCGATTCCCTGGATCAGATGTGAGCCGGTAATAATACGCCGGAAAAATTCGTACGGACTCAAACGCAGCATCTTTTTCCCGGTCTCGCCTTTGACGAAAAGATAGAGCCGATTGATGTGCTCCCACATTTCGCTCGAAATTTGTTCGCGCACAGTCCGTGCATTTTCGCGGGCGGCGACGAGAGAGGCGTAAACTGAGTTCGGGTTCTGGCGCTGCAGACAAACGAAATCGACGGCGGCCTGGCCATCGGGGTTTTGATAGAGCGAAGTGAAAAGTTCGTTTTCTTCCAGCGAACTGATGATCGGGTTCCACTGCTGCTGGGTGTCGGGATCGCGGGTGTTCTCAAGATCGAGGAGCAATTGCAGATTTACGTCGGCAATGCGGGCATTATTTTCTGCGCGCTCGATGTAGCGACTCATCCAGAAAAGGGAATCAGCGACCCGACTAAGCATATGGGGGGAAACGGAGTGGTGGAGTGATGGGAAAGAACATGAACCGGAGCAGGAAGGCCGTGGTCGGCGTCGCCTTTACTCCATTACTCCAAAATTCCATCACTCCGCGCTTTGTTCCTCGAGCACCCAGGTATCTTTGCTTCCTCCACCCTGCGATGAGTTCACCACTAATGACCCTTCGCACAGTGCTACCCGGGTGAGTGCGCCGGGAATGATTTTGATTTTCTCCCCCGATAGAATGTAGGGACGCAAATCAACGTGCCGTCCACGGATGACGCCCTCATCGAAAGCGGGAGAGCGCGAGAGGGGAATGATGGGCTGGGCAATGTAATTACGCGGTTCCTTTCGAATGCGCTCCCGAAATTTCTCCCGCTCCGCCTTGGTCGAATTTGAGCCGACCAGCATCCCATAGCCGCCACTTTCGTTGGCTGCCTTGACGACAAGCTTTTCCAGATTCTCCAAAATGAATGCGCGATCGGTATCGTCCGCCGCCAGATAGGTCTGGACGTTCGGGAGAATCGCGTCCTGATCGAGGTAGTAGCGGATCATTTTCGGGACGAAGTGATAGATGACTTTGTCGTCCGCGATGCCCGTGCCGATGGAATTCGCCAGACTGACATTTCCCTTGCGGTAGGCATCGACCAATCCAGGAACGCCAAGGCCCGAATCTTTGCGAAAAACCTTCGGATCGAGAAAATCGTCATTAATCCGGCGATAAATCACGTCGACTGGCTGCAAACCTTTGGTCGTGCGCATGAAAATTTTCCCCTCGCGCGCAATGAGATCGCGGCCCTCCACAATTTCGATTCCCATTGAGCGCGCGAGGAAGGAATGCTCGTAATAAGCGGAGTTGTAGATGCCGGGGGTAAGGAGCACGACGGTGGGATTCGCTTTGCCCGCCGGCGCGATGTAACGCAGAACATTGAGGAGCTCCTGGCTGTAATCTTCCACTGGCCGCACCCGGTGTTGCGCGAACAGATTTGGAAAAACCCGGCGCATGACCTGGCGGTTTTGCACGACATAGGAAATGCCGGATGGGCAGCGCGCATTGTCCTCCAGCACCAGAAAATTGCCGTCGCGATCGCGCACCAGATCGGTGCCACAAATGTGGATGTAGATATTTCGCGGCACACTGAAGTGCATGAACTCCGGACGAAAGTGCGCTGCTTGCCAAACGTAATCTTTCGGAATCACGCCATCGCGCAGAATGGATTGACCGTGATAGATGTCGTGCAGAAAAAGATTGAGGGCAGTGATTCGCTGTTCCAGACCGCGCTCGATCTTTTTCCATTCCTCTGGGGAAATAATTCGCGGGATGAGATCGAAGGGAAAAATCCGCTCGGTCCCTTGGGCGTCGTTGTAAACGGTGAAGGTGACCCCTTGGCGTAAGAGAGTGAGCTCAGCCAGGTCGCGTTTGCGATCGAATTCTCCTTCCGTCAGCTCGGTGAAACGTTGTAGCAGCCGCTCGTAATGAAGCCGGGCGCGGCCCGGTCCGACAAACATCTCATCATAAAATTCGCCCGTATCGTATTTGGCAAAAAATTCGGTCACTAATTCAGTTTGTCGCCGCCTCTACGCCGCGCAAACAAAAAGCACCAGACGGCTATTTGCCCGCACTTCAATCTGCGCTGTTGGTGGATCGAGCGGTCTCTTGCTCGATGCTAAAGCAAGGCGGCGAAAGCCGCATCATTATCAACATCGCCTGACGGAGCGGCCGATCCACCTCAGCGTCCTCACGCCTACTGAGCGCAGTGGCTAACGCGAACTTTTGTGGCACTGCGACTCTTCGTCGCCAGGACTTCTCGCAAAAATGGTGCGGTTCGGCTCATCCGGTTTTTTGCGACCTGCTCCGGTGTCCCGGTGGCAACGATCTCACCGCCGGCATCGCCCGCTTCTGGACCGATATCGACAATGTAATCCGCTTCCGCAATTATGCTGAGGTTGTGCTCAATCACGATGACGGTGTGACCGTCGTCTACCAGTCGGTGCAGCAGGTTCAGCAACAATTCGACATCGGCCATGTGCAAGCCAATCGTCGGTTCTTCCAATAGATAGAGCGTGGATTTCGGCTTGCGCATTTTGCGGATCCGCTCGTTTTGTGCGCGGCCAATCCCGCGGGTCAACTCGGTCGCGAGCTTCAGTCGTTGCGCTTCGCCCCCGCTCAAGGTAGGGCTCGGCTGCCCCAGCTTCAAATAACCGAGTCCGGTATCGACAAGCAGTGAAAGCGATCGAGCGATCTTAGGGTTAGCTTTGAAAAATTCGGCCGCTTCTTCGATCGTCATTTCCATCACGTCCCCGATTGTTTTCTCATGATAAAGAACTTCGAGGGTCTGGGCGTTGTAACGTTTCCCGCCGCAATCTTCACAGGGCACGTAGGTGCTCGGGAGAAAATTCATCTCCAATTTGATCATGCCCTGGCCCTTGCACGACTCGCACCGTCCGCCCTCGGCATTGAAGGAGAACCGGCTCGGGCTGTAACCGCGCATGCGGGCCACCGGAACTTGTGCGTAAAGATTGCGAATCTCATCGAAGACCTTGATGTAGGTCGCCGGGGTCGAGCGCGAGGTTTTCCCGATGGGCGATTGGTCGACTTGGTAAACCGCATCGATCGCTTCCATGCCTCCGACTCGCTCGAACAGCTCCCCGGCGCGGTGCCGTTTTCGGTTTAATTGCTCGCGTACCGCCGGCAAAAGGACATCGCCCATCAAGGTGGATTTGCCGCTGCCGGAAATTCCGGTGATGACCGACAGGCGACCGACAGGAAATTTTACCTCGACATTCTTCAGGTTGTTCGCCCGCGCATGCCTGATTTCGACCCAATCCGCAACATCGCGCAGGCTTCGCCGCGATTTGCGAATGGGATGGCAGAGCGGCGCTTTTAGACAACGTCCGGTCTCAGAATCTTTGGCGCGCTCGATTTCGCGCAGCGTTCCACTTGCTACAACTTCGCCGCCGTGAATCCCGGCGCGCGGGCCAAGATCGATGATGTGATCGGCGCGCCGCATCGTTGCTTCGTCATGTTCGACAATGACGAGTGAGTTCCCTTTTTTACGCAACGCAGTCAGCGTTTCGAGCAGCCGGAAATTATCGCGTGGATGCAAGCCAATGGTTGGCTCATCCAGCACGTAAAGAACGCCGCGCAAGTTCGAGCCGAGCTGCGCTGCCAGCCGAATCCGTTGCGATTCCCCGCCACTCAAAGTCTTGGCCGATCGACCTAACGATAGATAGCCGAGGCCGACATTGTCCATGAATCGAAGCCGCTGCACGATTTCAGGAATCAATTCGCTCGCGATGGTCTTTTGTTTGCCGCTAAATTTTAATCGCGCGATTCGTTTGGCCGCGGCGGCGGCCGAAAGCGCAGTGAAATCGTCGATCGTCTTGTTTTGTACGCGCACGTGACGCGCGATCGCATTCAGACGCGAGCCTTGGCAGGCCGGGCAGATCTGCGCTTCACTTTCCTCGATCCATTCCGATTCACGCTCCGCGGCCAGCTCGTTTTCGAGGACCGATTCGCCATCGTCGCTTTCGCCAACCTGGAGCGATTGGTTCCAGATTTCGCCGAAGCCGCCGCATTCTTCGCAGGCCCCGTGCGGCGAATTGAACGAAAACAAGCGCGGATCGAGTTCTTCGAAGGCGCGCCCGCAACCCGGACAACTCATCTCCGTGCTCATGACCGTGAGTCGACCTTTCGCATCGATGAGGCGGGCGGTGCCGCGACCAATCTCGATCGCGCGCTGGCTGAGATTGCGCGCCTTGGCGATGCGCTTCTTGTCGATCACGCCAACAACCACATCAATGGTGTGTTCCTTGAAACGCTCAAGCTTACGAAATTGCCGCACCGGAACGAACTGCCCATCGACAAAAAGAGAGTCGAATCCATTGCGCTCGGCCCAACGCGCGACATCGGTGTAAAACCCTTTTCGCGCTTTTACCAGCGGTGCCAGCACCTTGAGAGGACCACGGCGCGCCGCTGCCTCCAGTTGTTTCACGATTGCAGCCAGAGTCTGTTTTTCGACCGGCAGATTGCAATTGGGACAGAATTGCGTGCCGGTTTTTGCAAAGAGCAACCGTAGGAAATGATAAACCTCCGTCACCGTCGCAACGGTTGATTTCCCGCCACCGCGCGTCACACGCTGCTCAATCGCGACGCTTGGCGGCAATCCTTCAACCAGATCGACATCCGGTTTTTCCAGTTGCTCGACGAATTGTCTGGCATAGGGGGACATGCTGTCGAGAAAGCGGCGCTGGCCTTCCGAGAACAAAATGTCGAAAGCGAGAGTCGATTTTCCTGACCCACTTAGTCCGGTAATGACGACCATCCGGTCGCGCGGGATCGCGACGTCGATGTTTTTCAAATTGTGCTCGCGCGCCCCATGAACTTGGATCGCGTTTGCGTTTCGTGCCGTGAACGCGGACATCTTATCCACTCCGGTCGGCATCCTGTTGAACGGCTCTTCTGCCGCGCGCAGCGAAATATCGCCGCCGTCATCCTGAGCATAGCGAATCGGAGTCGAAGGAGCCCGTGGCGTGACCTTAAAGCTTTCGCGACGGGATCCCTCGACTGCGCTCGGGAGGACGTCACGTAAAAATCTACCGGTATGCGAGCGCTCAACCTTCGCAACCCGCTCCGGTGTTCCAATGGCCACAACCTCGCCGCCTTCTTCGCCGGCTTCGGGTCCGAGATCGATTATCCAGTCGGCGCATTTAATCACTTCGAGATTGTGCTCGATCACAACCAGCGAATGCCCGGCGTCGATCAATCGTTGGAACAATTGCAACAAAATCGCGACATCATCGAAATGCAGTCCGGTGGTTGGTTCGTCGAAAATAAAAAGATTCCCGCATGGAGGGACGAGCTTCCGCTCGTCCGGGGACGCGCAGAAGCGCGTCCCTCCGGTTTCAGCGAGGTGGCTAACGAGTTTTAGTCGTTGAGACTCGCCGCCGCTCAAGGTATTGAGTGGTTGCCCCAGCCGCAGATACCCAAGTCCCACCTCCTCCAAAATTTCGAGCGGGTTCGAGAGCTTTTCGCGCTCACCGATCCGAGCAAACCAGGCAGCGGCTTCGGTCACGGTCAACTCGAGCACATCGTGAACCGATTTTCCGTGGAGCTGAATTTTCAGCACGTGCGGCTGGAAACGTTTGCCTTCACATTCCGCGCAACGGACATAAAGATCGCTCAAAAACTGCATCTCGATTTTCTCGAAACCGGTGCCGTTGCAACGTTCGCAACGGCCGCTACCGGAATTAAAGGAAAATGCACTGGCGGTCAGTCCTTGCGCCTGCGCTTCCGGCAAGGCCGCGAAAAGCTCGCGCACGCGATCATAAAGCCCGAGATACAGTATCGGCGTCGAACGGGGGGTTCGCGCCAGTGGCGATTGATCGACCATGACGATTTCCCCGAGGCGATGTGCGCCAGTCACTTTCCGGCAGGCGCCCGGCTCATTTTCGCTTACCTGGCCTTTGCTCCGCAAAAGATTTCGATAAAACACATCTTGAATCAGGGTCGATTTTCCTGAACCGGAAACGCCCGTGATGGCGGTTAAAATCCCGAGTGGAATTTCGACATCGAGGTTCTTGAGATTGTGTTCAGTCGCACCGGCGATTCTGATAACTGATGAAAACTTCCTGCGTGATTTTGGAATCGGGATGGATTTTTCACGAGTGAGATAATCCCGCGTGAGGGATTGGTGGATCGGCCGCTCCGCGGGCGACGTTAACGCCGAAGCCGCGAGGCGGCTCTTTTTTGATTGCTCCGCGATTATGTTTGGCACCGTCCGCGGAGCGGCCGATCCGCCCATGAATTTATCCAGCTGGCCGGTCCAAACCAGTTCGCCGCCGCGCTCCCCGCGACCGGGACCGATGTCGATCAAGTTGTCGGCCCCCCGGATAATTTGTTCGTCGTGCTCGACTACGAGCAGGGTATTGCCTTTATCGCGCAGATTATGCATCACGCGCACAAGCCGCCCGACGTCGCGCGGATGCAATCCGACGCTGGGCTCGTCCATGACGAAGAGTGTGTTCACGAGCGATGCGCCAAGGCAGGTTGTGAGATTGACCCGCTGCATTTCACCGCCGCTCAAAGTGCGAGTCGAACGATCAAGAGTCAGATAACCGACCCCAACCTCGCAAAGATAACGGAGTCGCGCGCAGATTTCATTGCGCAGCATCGCGGCCGCGCCGTCATCCGGCGCGACTTCAATGTCCGCCAGGACATCGAGCGTGGCAGAAATCGGAAGCGCCGCGAACTGGGGGAGAGTGAGCTGTTGCGGCGCGCTGTGAGCGCCGTTCGTCTGATTTCGGCGGTTACAGGCCGCCGCTACAATTTTGTAGCTCAGCGCCTCCGGTTGGTAGCGTCCACCCTCACAGCTCGGACATTTCACATAAGCGCGGTATCGACTGAGCAAGACGCGCACGTGCATCTTGTAAGTTTTCGATTCGAGCCAGCGAAAGAAACCGCGGACCCCGTACCAGCGATCATTTTCGTAATCCTCATCCATGTATTCGCCGGCGCGTTTCTCCCCGTTGATGACAAAATCCTGGTCAGCCTTCGAGAGTTCCTCGAATGGTGTGTTGACATCGATCTCCTCGCGGGCACAAGCGCGCAGCAGATCCTTTTGCGATTCGCCCATTTCCTGCCCGCGAAAAACGCGCACCACCCCTTGCGCGATCGAGAGGGAGCGGTCCGGGATCGCGCGATTCAAATCGATCGCGATGGTGCGGCCGAAGCCGCGGCATTCCGGGCAGGCGCCAAGAGGATTGTTGAAACTGAACAGTCCCGGGCTCGGCGGTCGGATGTCGAGATCACAATGCGCGCAGTGCCAGCCGGTCGAAAAAGGAAATTCACGACCTGTAGCGGCGGCCGTGTCGGCCGCATTCTTCAAAATTCCCGGCGGCACACCTGCCTCCACACGAAACGGGATGATGTTGATCTTGCCCTTACCGAATCGAAGCGCCGTCTCGATGGCCTCAGTCAATCGTGCGCGATTTTCCTTCGCGACGACAATGCGGTCCTGGATGACTTGAACGCGCGCGCCGAGGCGCTCGATTTTGGCGTCACTATCTACACGAATAATGTCGCCGTTTAGCCAAATGCGCAGATAGCCTTGTTGCTGCAGAAATTGGAAGAACTCGCGCGGTTTGGTCTTCGCCGGAACAACGACCCAGAAGGAGATGAGAATGGTTTTGGCGTTCCCGCGCCCGTCATCCCGAGCCGAGCGCAGCGGAGTCGAAGGATACTGTGGCTTTACCTTTAAGCTTTCGCGACGGGATCCCTCGACTTCGCTCGGGATGACGGAGGGGTCGTTTTGGGAGTTAAAGAGCGCGAACACTTGATCCGCGATCGACTTCGCCGTTTCTGGGCGAATTTCGCGACCGCAGCTGGGACAGAATGCACGCGCCGTGCGGGCCCAAAATAGTTTCAGGAAATCGTTGATCTCTGTAATGGTGCCAACGCTCGAGCGCGACGTTTTTACCAGGTTCGATTGCTCGATCGCGATCGCCGGCGGAATTCCGCGAATGTCTTCGACCCGCGGCTTGTCCATGCGCTCGAGGAATTGTCGCATGTAAGGACTGAAGGTTTCGACGTAACGGCGCTGCCCTTCGGCGTAGATTGTGTCGAAAGCGAGCGAAGATTTTCCGCTTCCACTCGGGCCGGTGACAACGGTCAGCTTTCCAAGCGGAAGATCGAGATCGATGCCTTTAAGGTTATTCTGGCGCGCACCGCGGATTTCGACGCAACCGTGCTCAGTCGGCGCGCTGACGCTCTCTTTTTCCCCGTTCCTCGAACCCACCGGAGACAATCGTTTCACGCGATGCGGTCTGCAAATTTTTCGGGGAAAATACGGGCGATCCCCCGCTGCCGAGGGCGGAATCGCCGCTCCTCCCACGCGTCGGAAGAATCGTCAGCCCGCGTCAGGACTTGAATCGCCCGGCGAGGTTCTTGCGCTGCTTCTCCAATTCGTCTGGCACGACACCGCCTAATGACTCGAAGAATTTAGCGTGATCGGAAACCTCTTTTTGCCATTCCCCAGCACGTACATTCAGAAGCTCGCGCATTTGATTGGGCGTGACGCCGCCGAGTTCATCGAGATCCAGATCCTGCATCCGCGGAATGTGACCAATCGGAGATTCAGTGGCGCCGACGCGCCCTTCGCAGCGATCGATGATCCACTTCAACACCCGCATGTTGTCGCCAAACCCGGGCCACAGAAATTTTCCATCCGCCGATTTGCGGAACCAGTTCACGTGAAAAATCAATGGTGGATTGGTCAGCCGTTTGCCGGTTTCGAGCCAGTGCCGGAAATAATCACCGATGTTGTAGCCGCAGAATGGCAGCATCGCCATCGGATCGCGCCGGACCTTCCCGACCGCACCGGTCGCGGCCGCGGTTGTTTCCGATGCCATGGTCGAGCCAACGTAGGTGCCGTGTTCCCAATCGAACGCCTGGAAAACGAGCGGCAAGGTATCGCTGCGGCGGCCGCCAAAAATGATCGCACTGATGGGAACCCCATCACCGTCCTCGACATGCGAGTCGAGCGCGGGATTATTGCGCATTGGAGTGGCGAAGCGGCTATTGGGATGCGCCGCTTTTTCCTTCGAGTCCGGGGTCCAATCATTGCCTCGCCAATCAATCGCGTGCTTGGGCGGCGAGCCATCCTTCCCCTCCCACCACACATCGCCGTCATCCGTGAGCGCCACGTTGGTGTAAAGCGTGTCACGCTCGATCGATTTCATCGCGTTGGGGTTCGATTTGTAGCTCGTCCCCGGCACTACCCCGAAGTAACCGTTTTCCGGATTGACCGCCCACAAACGGCCGTCGCGAATTTGCATCCAGGCAATGTCGTCGCCGACGGTCGTGACTTTCCAGCCGGCGAAATGCTTTGGCGGAATCAACATCGCGAAATTCGTTTTGCCGCACGCGCTGGGGAAGGCAGCCGCGACGTAATGTTTTTTCCCTTCCGGCGATTCGACGCCAAGAATCAACATGTGTTCGGCGAGCCAGCCTTGTTTGCGCGCAAGGTAAGAGCCGATGCGCAGCGCCAGGCATTTTTTCGAAAGGAGGACGTTTCCGCCGTAACCGGAGCCAACCGAGATGATCGCGTTATCCTGCGGAAAATGACAAATGAAGCGCCGCTCCGGATTGACATCGAGCAGCGAATGCACCCCGCGGTTCCATTCCGCCTTCGGGTCGCTGCCAAGCCGTTTGACCGCGATCTCCCCCATTCGAGTCATTATTCGCATGCTGAGCACGACATATTTGGAATCCGTGATCTCGAATCCAATTTTCGTTAGCGGCGAATCGGGCGGCCCCATAATATAAGGCACGACAAACATGGTGCGTCCGCGCATGGCGCCTTTGAGCAGGCCATGCAATTTCGAATATGTCTCTGCCGGCTCCGACCAATTGTTCGTTGGTCCCGCTTCTGCCTTCGTCGGCGTACAGATAAAGGTAAATTGCTCGACCCGGGCGACGTCGTTCGGATTCGACCGATGCAAGTACGAGCGTGGAGCCTTTTTTTCGTTCAGCTTGATCAATACCTCCTGTTTCAATGACTCCGAAATCAGGAAGTCGTTTTCGCGCTCCGAGCCGTCACACCAAAAAATATTCTCAGGCTGGGTCAGCAACTCGACTTCATGCACCCAATCAAGCACGGCCTGATTTGCTGGTTTGTGATCGCCGATTCCGGCTGGCGGTGAAATGGCGGTCGCAGGATTGTTCATAAACGCAGGGCGATCTGGGATGATTGATATCATCAATCGCGCGGAGGACGAATTTCCCTCGCTTCTGCCGCTTCTCCAAGAATTTTTTCGATGGCTTGAGCATTCCGGCGTCGAGCCTCACCCCGGTCCGAAGGTAAAGCTCAAGATTCTGACCTACGCTTGCGCTCCGAAAAGCGTGGCCGATTATTTAGCATGTTCGGGGTGACCACTTCCGACGATTATCGGCCAGTCGCGTGGATGGGTCGTTTTCCGGTAGACGTGACGACAATTCTCGTCGGCATCCACGTCGCCCTTGCCATCGTAGCCTGTCTCCTCGTCGCAGCTGGCGGCGGGCTGCTCGATCTTATGATGTTCGACAGTGCTCGTGTCCTGGGAAGCGGCCAGGTCTGGCGCCTCGCGACTTATGCCTTCATTCATTCGCCCAACCAGCTGCTTTGGTTCGCGATCGAGATGTACATGCTTTTCGTCTTCGGCCGCGAAGTGGAAAAATTCATTGGGCAACGTGCTTATATCGTTCTTTATGCGGTTTTACTTTTCACGCCTTCGCTTCTGCTGACACTTTGGGGATTCAGCCAACGGACTGGACTGGCCGGCTCGCTCGCATTGCATTTCGGAGTTTTTGTCGCCTTCGCCACCATTTATCCATCGGCCGAGCTGCTTTTGCGGATTACTGCCAAATGGACGGTAGTGATTCTAGGCGCGATCTACACCTTGCAATTGCTGGCCTACCATTCCTGGACGGACCTTGCCGTCGTCTGGACGAGTATTGCTGCCAGCTTCTGTTTTGTTCGCCTCCGTGGGGTCGGCCCGGAGTTAATCTGGTGGGAGAATTTTAAGGCGCGGTTACAGCCGAAACCAAAATTCAAAGTCGTCCCTAAACCCGTTCCGACACGTCGCGAAGAAGATGACATCTCCGAGTCGGTCGATCCCATTCTCGACAAAATTGCCAAGTCCGGTATTGGCAGCCTGACGCCGAGCGAGCGCCGAACGCTCGATCGTGCGCGTGATCGTTTGTTGAAAGGATCAAAATGAGGCTGCGCTGCGCAAGGTCTCGATGAATTCCGCCGGGGTCGCTGCCGCGAGCAAGGCCTCGCGCTGTTGCTCGTTCTGGGTGATCCGCGCCAACGTGCCGAGCAGGACAAGATAGTCGTTCACCAATCGTTGCGGAACGGCTACGACAAAAATCAAACGCGCGCGCTCGCCCTTGTCGTTCCATGGAATTCCAGCGCGGCTGCGGCCAACGGCGAGGGCGATTTGATCGACCAGTGCCGTGCGGGCGTGAGGAAAAGCGACGCCGTTTTCGATCAGGGTGGAGTTTATCTTTTCGCGTGCCAGGACCTGCGCGAGAAATTCTGCCGGCTGCAGCACACTCCCCGTTTTTTCAAGAAGACCAATAATCTCGCGTAAGGTATTCGCCTGGCGGCGCGATTTTAACTGCAATGCAATATGCCGTTCATCGAGAATATCCGCTAGCGCGATGGCCATAGAGAAGAGTTGGATTATTGGGGCGAAGCAGTTATCCAGTTAATCGAAGAACCGTGGCAACAGAAAAGACCGATTCCGCCCCCACCGACGAAGCAACCATTTCGTTGCAACGCAGCCTGTACGACCCGGGCTACGTCAATGCCATGTCGCATTTCTATCGCGGCGAGCTCGGGCGCATCATGGTCTGGCGGCAGCGTCTCGACATCACCACCAACTGGGCCATCACTAGCAGCACCGCCATCATCACCATTGCCTTTTCTAATCGCGAGGTCCCGCACATCATTTTCTTTTTCAATCTCGCCATCGTTTGGGTAATGCTCTGGATCGAAAGCCGGCGTTACCGCTTTTACGACGCATTCCGCGCGCGGGTGCGGATGTTGGAAGCGCATTTTCTCGTGCCAATGGTGATGGAAAATCGCCAGATGCTCCAGGGCGAATGGAAAAAACTGGTTTGTGAAGATCTCATTTTGCCGTCCTTCAAGATTTCGAAACTCGAAGCCGTCGGACGCCGGTTGAAACGGAACTACGTTTTCATTTTCATTCTCATCATGGTGGCATGGGTGACGAAAATTTTTCTGCATGCTACGGAACCGATCACAAGCGGGCGAGCGCTTTATCATGCCTTGCACGCCGGTCACATTCCTTCCTGGTTGGTGGCGGGCATTTTCATGGCCACCTTTGCCAGCGTGATCGGCATCACCATCTATGTCGGCAAGAAATCCTCTGGCGAAATCACGGAGTTTGGTGCACACCGGTCGCTCTGGCGGATTTAATATGTCATCCCGAGCGGAAGCCGAGGGATCCCGTTGCGAAAGCGTTAAGGCAACTTCACGGAATTCCGGTGTGAAAGCTTGTAGGTAACGCAACGGGATTCTTCGACTTTGCTCAAAATGACCGAATTTGAAAAGCTTCGCGACATAGTGGCCAAGTTGCGCTCTCCCGAAGGCTGCCCGTGGGACCGCGAGCAAACCAACGTCTCTCTGGTTCCGGCGCTGCTGGAGGAGGCTTACGAAGTCGCCGGGGCCGTTTATGCGCAGGACGACGCCAATTTGCGCGAGGAGCTGGGCGATTTGCTCTTGTTAATTGTCATGCATGCCCAGATCGCCTCGGAAGAGAACCGCTTCGACGTCGACGAAGTCGCGCGAGAAGTTAGCGAGAAATTAATCCGCCGGCACCCCCATGTTTTTGGGAAAAGTGAGGCGCGGGGAAGCGAAGCAGTCGTCCGGCAATGGGAAGCGATAAAGCGGGAAGAGAAGAAGGGCGATGCGCATTACCTCGCCAGTCTGCCGATAGCATTGCCCGCGTTGATGCGGGCAGAGAAAGCCCAGAAGAAAGCGGCCCGGGTAAATTTTGACTGGCGGGAATTGCGCGACGTAATCGCAAAAGTCGAGGAAGAGCTGAACGAAACGAAAAGTGCGGTGGCGTCGGCGGAAGCGCGAATGATCGCCGATGAAATCGGCGATTTGTTGTTTGCGGTGGTGAATCTAGCCCGCAAATGTCAGTTCGAGGCCGAGAGTTTGCTGCAAGCGGCCACCGACAAATTCGTCGCGCGGTTTAACGAGATGGAAGATCGATTGCGCGCGCGCGGTGGAAAACTGGGCGAAGCAACCCTGGAAGAGCTGGACGCCATTTGGGAGAAGATTAAGAAAGATAGCCGGTCCTAGATAGGGAATCTGATAAGCGGTTGCAAAAGTCGCGAACGCTCACGGCAATTCTCTCCCGGTTAGGTGCTTAGCTTGCTATATGCGATTTCATTAACCCCTCGCTTCAGCGAGGTGCATGGCCGAGCCTACTACCGCAACCATCTTCGCGGTTCACTAACAAAAAACCGCTGAAGCGGTTGGGCCTTCCTCAGGCGTCGTTTAACACCCAGCTAAAGCAGGGTGTTAAGGAGAAGGTCGCTCGACGCCAAACACATAATCTCCCAAAGGGCCAGGTGGTTAAGATGAGGGCATTCTCGCAGGGCTATATTCAGAGCGCCGGTTCTACCGCGCGCGGCTGTCTACTTGTCGTTAGGCCACGTTGCGTATCTTTTTGCAGACGTCTCAGCCGGCTCGACACACTCGCTTTCGCCGCCGAGCTCATTCGGTCGATGAAGAGGATACCGTTGAGGTGATCGATCTCGTGCTGCAGCGCGCGCGCTAATAATCCGGTCGCCTCAATTTCGACTGTCTCGCCCATCAGGGTCTGGGCCTGTACTTTAACCCAGTCTGCACGTTCGATCTCAGCTGAAATTTCGGGAAAACTGAGGCAACCTTCCGAAGCGATCTCTTTTTCCGGCCCGGTCTGAATTTGTGGATTGAGCAACACCAGTGGCATCTGCTCCTTCGGATCGACTTCCTTGCCGTTCCACGCCATTGCGCTCGGCCGATCTTCCACCGCTGAAATATCGACAACAGTGAGTTGAAGCGCGTGGCCTACTTGTTGCGCCGCCAAACCAATCCCGTTCGCTCCACGCATCGTTTCCAGCATGTTGTCAGCGAGTTCACGAATCGCGTCGTCGACCTCCGCTACCCGTTTCCCTTTTGCGCGCAGCGCCGGATCGCCGTACTTCCGAATGGCTAGTTTCATTTTTACTCGCGAGTGAACGCCGGAAGATTTCGCACACCTGCCAGTTTCAGCGCGTCCATTACTTTGACGATTGTTCCAAATGACGCCTTCTTGTCCGCTTGCAAGGCCAGTGATGCTTTTTTTGTCGGCGAAAGGTTCCGGACCGCGCCCTCGAGTTCGTCCACCTCGAGAGACTGACCATCCAGTTTCACTGCGTCGGTTTCATCTACCGTGACGATAGCGTGCTCCAGCTCGGCCGGCGCTTTCGTCGCTGTTTTCGATTCCGGTAAATTGATCTGCACCTCCGGCTGGTCCTTTTTGAATGTGGTCGAGACCACGAAAAAGATGAGGAGGATGGTGAGGATATCGACTAGCGAAACGATAATGATCGAGGGCGCCCGCCGCTTCCGGACAGCGAAATTCATCTTATCCCGACTAGCTTGTTAACACTTGTGTTCGCGCCGTCATCCGCACCGGCGGCGATCCTTCCTGCGCGCCCCGCCCGAAATAACATTTAGCGATCAGCTCCACCACCAGCGTTTCCATTTCGACCGACATGACCTCGACCTTTTTTGAAAAATAACTGAAGGCGACCAGCGTTGGCACGGCAATGGAAAGGCCGAAGACGGTCGCATTCAACGCCTCCGCGATGCCAAGTGCAATTTGGCGCGTGTCGGACGCGCCCGAGCTTAATCCGAGGTGTGAGAAAACGTGCACCAACCCTGAAACGGCGCCGATTAGACCTAATAGTGGCGCGATACCGACGATCACTTCCAGCACGATCAGGCCCTTTTCCAGGATCACCATCTCGTGACGCGCGCGCGTTTGCACCGCCTCAACATTCTCGGAGCGGGGCGAGCGTAAATGCTGGAGCGCGACTCGCACGATTCGCGCAAGGGAAGATTGGTCGTTCTCGACAATTCGCATCAACCGATCGGCACTCCCGCCCGGCAGTAGTCGCTCGATCTCGCTCTCGATCACCAGCGGCATGACATTCTTTTCCCGCAGTGCGAAACCGCGCAAAATAATTGTTGTTAGCGCAAAGATCGAGCAAATGAGCAGTGGCCACATGAAAAGGCCGCCGCGTTGGAAAAAACCAATGAGGTTACTCAGGGCTTCGCTCATGTGGGATTAAGGATTTTGAAAACCGGTGAAGCTAATCTCACCCGGTAATCCGTCCGGAGGTAGTACGGCCATAACGTCTTCGGGAATAGCTTCGGGTTTTGCTTCTTGAATCGATTGCAGGCAGAGGTTCGTGAACGATGCGGACGTCCCACCGCTCGTTACTTTGATATCGTTGATCTTCCCATTTGGCGCGACCACAAACTGTACATGCACTGTCCCAATATCAACACGGTCGCGATTTGCATCACAAAGAGCGTACCAGCGCTTTCCAATTGAATCGTAGACCGTCTTCTCATAGCGGCCAAGCGGTGTGCCGACGGCGTTTACCGATGAAACTCCCCGCTTCGAAACGTTACCAGCCATTCGCTCTTGTACTTGCTCGCGTCGATACGCCGACGATGCGGGGGGGTGCGACACTGGTGTTGGTGCTGCCTTTGGGGAAGGAGAACGGACCTCTTTCTCTGGCTCGGGGGTGCGCGCCGTCGGCGGCGGACTGGCGCGGAACATTGCCAGTAAATCGCCGGTCGGTGTCGGTGTTGGTGTAGGTGTAGGTGTCAGTGTCGGCTGGGGCGTAGGAGAAGACGTGGCGCTGGCCGATGGCGCGGGGGTTGGTGGTGGCGTTGCCTGCGTTATGCTCGGCGCCGGCGCCGGGCGCGAAACGGGCTGCGCTTGCGCGCCCTCCCGGTCCAATGAGTGTTCGCGATTTTTTAAATCCATCGTCCGCAGTTCTTTTCCTTCTTGCGTCGGAATGGGCGCGATTCCTAATGCTGGCAATTCACTGGCCGCGATCGAATTCGCATTTGATTCGAACGTTTTTTCCTTAGGCTCTTCCTTTGTCTCTGTCTGCTCCGTCGTGTCGATAAATGGCGTGTTCTTTGGCCCGGTCGGTGGAGTCGGCATCGGAGCGAGATTGACAATGGTTAATTCCACCGGCTTCTCATCCTCGGGAAGTGAGGGTTGAAGTTTATCCCCGAAAGAAGCGATGGAAACGCCCACTACCAGATGCAGCAGGAGCGAAAGGAATACCGCCCACAGGATTTTCTGTCGTTCGCTTCTAGGCTGCATTAATTAAAGGCCCTCGTTTCGGGCTTACATTAGAACTAACATCGCCTGCGCCTGTTCAGTTCGCTCCAAGCCAAAATAAGGCAGTCCCTACTCCGTGTCATCCTCGGGGAGTCCCAAGGGTTCCGGCACCTGAGGGATTCATTATCTGGGCTTCATCATTATGTTTGATGACACTAGTCAATCGAGCGAGTTCGCGATTTCCGCTTCCCGGTCATTCTCGCATGATGAAAGAGATATTGCTGCGCATAGCCACCGTGCGCGCCGAAATAATTCGCAACGAATTCCGCCATTGCCTTGCTGGTAACTTTTCGCCCCCGGATAAAATAGCTTTCGCGCAAGACTCGTTCGATCCAAACATCAACGGGGAATGCGGCGATTCGCTCGTAGGCGAATAGCATAACGCAATTCGCCACTTTCATCCCTACGCCGGGAAGCTCGCACAGATGCTCCCGCAATTGGCGCTCGGAGAGCGCTCCCCAAGATTTGAGATCCGCCTCTCCGGACGCGACGTGCTTCGCTGTCGCCAACAAATTATTCGCGCGATAACCCAACCCGCATTTTCGCAACTCTCTTTCTGTCGTCCGGGCCAGCGCCTCGGGCGACGGAAATGAAAAGACTTCCCCTCCGCAGATTTGTTTCCTTTGCCCAAATCGCTGGCGTAACGCCCGTGAGATTTGCCGGATGTGTGCCACCTGTTTCATCGAAGAACAGATAAAGGTGGCCAGGCATTCCCATTGTGGCTGTCGAATAATCCGAAGGCCGCGACAAAAATCGCGCGCCGCATCCATGACCGGGTCGCGCGGGAACGACGCGCAGATTTCTTCTAGTGGATGATCGAGCGCGAAGTAACGCGCGACGACCTTGGGTAGCGCGCGCGTCTCGCGTGCCGGTTTTGGCGTCTCGCCAAAACGAACGTTCAAAATATCCTCGCGCTGCTCCGCGTAAACCGCGCGATCGCCAATCACTCCGTAAAAACCGTCGCCGATTTTGTCCCAGTGAAATACCTGGCCGGAATTTAAGGTCATGGCCAGGTCGAAGTCTGGCGCTTCGATTCTTGTCAGGTCCATTGGTGGATCGAGCAGTCGAGCCAGTCCGGCTCGGACCTCGATGCTATGCTTTAACATCGCGCGACGGAACACGCGATCCACCTTGCGCGTTCCGGAAATTCTGTCACCTAACGATGGATGAACGCGAAGCTCGCGATCGATTGCCTCGTTCTTTTTCTCTATTTCTTTATCATCATTGCCATCGGCCTGCGCATGGGCCGGAAGGAGCATGATCTGGAAGATTTCGCTCTTGGCCGGCGGCAAATCCCGTGGTGGGCGGTATTGGCTTCGCTGATCGCGGCTGAAACCAGCGCCGGGACATTTTTTGGTACGCCGGGCGAGGGCTACACTCAGCGCAACTACACTTACCTGCAGCTCGCGCTCGGCACCATCATTGCTCGCATCCTCGTTAGCTTCATTTTCATCAAGCCGTATTACGATTACAAAGTTTTCTCGATCTACGAGTATCTAACTGCGCGGTTTGGAGCCGGGACCAAAAACGCAGCCTCCGCCATATTTCTTTTTACGCGATTGCTCGCATCAGGCGCGCGTTTGTATGTCGCTGCTATCGCACTCGCTCTTGCGTACGAAATGATTCGCGGGGTCCGGCCGACCCAAACGGAAACGTTGTGGATTTATGTCGGAGCCAACGTCGCCATTGTTCTTCTAACTGCGATTTACACCACTCTTGGCGGAATCAAAGCCGTCATCTGGACGGATCTCATCCAGGCTTCAATCATGATCGGCAGCGCCCTGGTCGCGCTCGGACTGCTTTATTCAGCCATTCCCGGCGGCTGGCACTCAATCGTGGAACACCGTGGCCCGTTTCATTTATCCGATTTCATCACCACCGGTCTCGACCCGGCGAAACATGGCTGGGACAAATGGAAAGGAATGTTTGCCATCGAGTACACCATTTTTGCCGGATTGATCGGCTCCACTTTTATGACCATGTCAACGCACGGCACGGACCAGGACATGGTGCAACGGATGTTGACCGCGCCCGACGTGCGCCGGAGCCGGCGTTCGCTCATCATGTCGGGGCTGGCCGATATTCCGATCGCATTCACCTTTCTCAGCATCGGCGTCCTGCTCTGGGTTTTTTATCAAACCCACCAGGACCATGTAGTACCGAAAACGCCGAACGAGATTTTTTGTCATTACATCCTTTATGAAATGCCGGTGGGCCTGCGCGGACTGTTGCTCGCCGGGATTTTCGCGACAGCCATGGGTTCGCTTAGCACTGCGCTCAACGCGCTGGCTACTAGTTTTACCCGCGACTGGTACGTCACCTACATTCGCCCGGGCGCCAACGGTGTAGATAGTCTGCGCGCGGTCCGTTGGGCTACGGTCGGGTTTTCGATTCTGATGATCGTCGTTGCCTCGACCACATCTTATTTTGTTATCGTCCGGCCGAATGTGCGCATCATTCCGATTGTGCTCGGGATTTATGGTTACACCTACGGCTCCGTTCTCGGAATTTTTCTCGCCGGCATGCTGACGAAAACGCGCGGGAACGATCGCGGCAATTTCATTGCCATGATTGCCGGCTTCATCGTGGTTACGATTTTGAGCGGACTTCCCAACAATCTGGCCAAAATATTCGGGAGTCAGCTCTATTCCCAACCGGAATGGTTGCCGGTCATGGAATTTCCGTGGTGGATCTGCTTCGGCACCATCGTCACCTTTTTCGTGGCGATTTTGTTCCGCACCACCCGCGAACATCACCCGGAAGGAGTTTAGTCTGATATTGAGACAGGGATTGACCAAGCGGGCACCACTGAATTAGTTGAGGCTTAACTCCACTCCCTTAGCGAAACCCTGAACCACACTATCCCATGCCACACGTCGTGACTGACAAATGTAGCGGATGCAAGTTCACCGACTGTGTAGAGGTGTGTCCTGTCGCTTGTTTCTATGAATTGGAGAACCAGGTGGTTATTCACCCGGAGGATTGCATTGATTGCATGGCGTGTGTGGACGTATGCCCGGTGCACGCCATCTATGCGGAGGCGGACCTTCCGCCGGAATTCACCAAAGATGTGGAGTTCAACGCGGTTCAGGCTCACCAGCTGAAAGACTCTGGGGCGGAGGCAATCACAATCCGCAAGGACCCGCTGCCGACGGCCGCGGAGCGCAAAAAGGCCTTGGGATATTGAACGACGTGTGCCGCTTCTAACCGAGCTCGATCGCTACTTCTTTTCGGTTGCTAATTGAATTCCCAACTCGCGTAGTTGCTTGGGATCGACCTCGGTAGGCGACTGTGTCATAAGTTCCTGGCCACGATTATTTTTTGGGAACGCCATCACATCGCGGATGGATTCTTCGCCGCAGATCAGCATGACGAGGCGATCGAGACCAAGGGCGATGCCTCCATGCGGCGGTGCGCCGAGGCGAAATGCGCGCAGCAAATGACCAAATTTTGCCTGCTGATCTTCCGCGCTCACCCCCAATGCTTCGAACATTTTTGCCTGTAACTCCGGCTCATGAATTCGGATGCTGCCGCCGCCGATCTCGACGCCGTTTAAGACGACGTCGTAGGCGTCCGCTCGCATTTCGGCGAATTTTTTTTGCTCAAGCAACGAAAGATCTTCCGCTTTCGGTCGAGTGAATGGATGATGCACCGCGTTCCATTTATTTTCTTCCGCGCTCCATTGCATAAGTGGAAAATCGGTGACCCACAGAAAGTCCAAATCCGAGCCGGAAGGGCGGTTGTCTGAGGCGGCCGTCAATTTTTGAATTTCGGCAATCCGCAATCGAATCCGGCCAAGCACTTCGCAGGCGATCTCCCATTTTCCAGCGGCGAAAAAAATACAATCGCCTTCTTCGATTTGTAATCTCGTGCGCAGCGATTCCTTTTCCGCCTCGGAAAAGAATTTCACGATCGGCGATTTCCATTCGCCGTTCTCCACCTTGATGAAGGCCAGACCTTTCGCGCCAAACGTTTTCGCGATCGCGGTCATCTCATCGACCTGGCCGATGGTGATACCGGCGAAATGCTTGGCGTTGATCGCCTTGACCACGCCGCCCTCAGCCAGTGCGCTTTGGAAAACCTTGAACTGACTGCTGCGAAAGACGTCTCCGAAATCGATGAGCTTCATGTTGAAACGGCGATCCGGTTTGTCGCTACCGAAGGTATCGATGGCCTCACGATAGGTCAGCCGCGGGAATGGCGTGGGGATTTCGATCCCGCGTGCAGTCTTGAAAATTGCCGCCAGCATTCCCTCGGTCAGTGCATAAATATCGCTGGATGTGACGAAGGACGCTTCAATGTCGATCTGGGTGAACTCCGGCTGGCGATCGGCCCGCAAATCTTCATCGCGAAATGCTTTCGCGATCTGGAAATATTTTTCCATTCCGGCAACCATCAGCAATTGTTTGTATTGCTGCGGCGCCTGCGGCAGCGCGTAAAATTTCCCGGGCAGCAACCGGCTGGGGACGAGAAAATCGCGCGCGCCTTCCGGGGTGCTTTTGCTCAAAATCGGGGTCTCGATTTCAAGGAATCCCTGCGAATCGAGAAATTGCCGAGTTGCCCGGGTGACGCGATGCCGGGTTTGCAAATTGTGGGAGAGGCGCGGCCGGCGTAGATCGAAATAGCGATAGGTCAGCTCAAGATCTTCATTGCTCAGTTCGGCATCGAGCTGAAACGGGAGATTCTCGGCGCGATTCAAAACCGTGAGCGATTGCGGGAGCACTTCGATGTCGCCGGTCGCCAGCTTTGGGTTTTCGGTGCCAGGCAGACGCGGCGCGACTCTTCCGCAAACCTGAATGACGTCTTCCGTCCGCAAGCTGTGGGATTGCTTTGCTACCTCAGCATTTTCTTCCGGGCGAAAAACCACCTGAGTTAATCCTTCGCGATCGCGCAGATCGATGAAAATGACGCCGCCATGATCGCGCCTCACCGCTACCCAGCCGGCCAGTTTGACCTCACGGCCGATATCGGTTTTGCGCAGTTCGTTACAATGATGGGTGCGGTACATTTGTTCTGTCATACCGAGCGAAGTCGAGGAATCTCGTTACGCAACCTTTAAGGAATCACCGCGGGATCCCTCGACTTACGCTCGGGATGACAAAGTCGGGAAGGTAGCGAGTCGCGCAAATAATTCTTCATGCGCGACGGATTCCTGCTTGCCGCTGACGAGATCTTTCACTCCCACTTGCGGCCATTCGTCGCCGAAAACGACGGCCAGGCGCGCGCCGCTTTGCTCGGCCAGTCGGAATTGGCGCGCTACTTTCGCCGCCGCCAAGGAGTAATGGACACGGTATCCGCGATCGCGCAGTTGCTGCATCATGGCAATGGCATTTCCACTCTGTTCTTCTTTCGCAATGACCACATAAATCTCGATCGCGCGTTCGGTCTCAATCGTTTTTTCCATTTGCGCGCGAGCAGCGGCGTGGCTGCGAATCATTTCACCGAGGACGACGTCGCCAATGGCGAAGCCCAGCGCGGGCATAGAAACGGCGTTGTCGCTTAGTTGTGCAATCAGTTGGTCGTATCGCCCGCCGCCGGCAATTGCACGAAACTTGCCTGCGCGATCAAAGACTTCGAAAACGATTCCAGTGTAATAGGCGAGACCGCGGACGATGCGGACATCAATTTTGGCGAAATCGGCGAGACCGCGCAGCCGCAGGTTTTCCATTATGTTGTTGAGTTTCACGCTTTCGCCGCCTTTTTCAAAAATCTCGAAGACCGGTCCCGCTAATTTCCCGAGTCGTTCCTCGGTTTTTTCGCGCGGCTCGCGCTCCGATTTATCGATCGTCTGCAACATTTCTTCCCAGCGATCAGGCGGCACTTTCTCGAGCTTGAGTAATTCCGTCCAAAACTCCCGGTCGCTGATGCGCACGACAAAATCGTGCGAGGTAAAACCAAAGACGCGCACGACATCGATGGCCAGCGCGATCAATTCTGCGTCTGCTTCAGGGGATTCTTCGCCGACGATGTCGCAGTTGAGCTGGAAATGCTCGCGCAAACGTCCCCGCTGCGGGCGCTCATAGCGAAAAACCTGCGGAATCGAGAACCATTTCAACGGCTTGCGGAATTGCCGGTGTTCCGCCGCGACGATCCGCGCCAGGGTGGGGGTCATTTCAGGCCGCAGCGCCACGGCGCGCTCTCCTTTGTCAACGAATTCGTACAATTGCCGGACGATCTCCTCGCCTGATTTCCTTTTGTAGAGATCAAGCTCTTCCAGCACTGGTCCATCGAATTCCACGAAGCCGTAACGGCCTGCGACCTCGCGCCATTTCGCGAAGATGTAATTTCGTTCCGCGCAGGAAGCGGGAAGAAAATCGCGGAATCCGGTAAGGGGTTGCATACAGGTTCAAAAACGAAGGGAAATCGTTGGGGCGTAACGCCTGGAGATGCGTCCACCGGCCTCTGAATCTACGAACCTTCTTTGCGGTTGAATAAGACCCGTCCGGAAGCAGTCAAAGTTAGTCACGACGGGGAGCATCCGTTTAACAAAGCAAAGGACAAACATGAAAGAAAACAGATTAAGCAAAATGTTGGCGGTCGGAGCAATCAGCGCGGTGGCGTTGACCACGGTGGTGGCGCAAGAGACGACCACCGTAACAAGATCCACTGACCCGGTGACTGGCACGACGACGACGGAATCGGCTACGACAACGAGCGTCGGAACAATCGCGGCCGCGCCGGCCTCAGACTACATTAGTTTCCGCACCTCCACGACGGCGGAGCCGGTGAAATATTATTACACCAAGAGCACTACCGTTGTGGACCCGACGGGCAGAACGGTAGAATGGTCGGCCATTCGTCCGGATATGCCCGCGACCGTCTATTACGGGAGGGAAGGCGACCGCATGATCGTTCGCAAGGTCGTCCTGACGAGGCCAGTCAGCGAGGTGATTGAGAAAAAAGAAACTACCACCACCACAACAACAAGGCCTTAATCAGCGACAAACAAAATTAGAATTGCGCGCCCGCTGGTTCGCCAGCGGGCGCCTTTTTTTCACGTCGCTGCGCTCCCCCAAATCAGCGCGTCAATCTTCGTAACCACGCGGAAATTTTTGATGCCATTTCCATGCGCTATCGACAATGGCATCGAGAGTCTGGAATTGCGGGCGCCAGCCGAGCTCACGTTTGATTTTTTCGGATGACGCGATCAGGCGCGGCGGATCGCCCGGGCGCCGGGGTTTTTCCATAACTGGAATGGGCTGCCCGGTGATTTTGCGACAACTCGCAATCACTTCGCGCACACTGGAGCCACCGCCGGTGCCAAGATTGTAAAAAGCGCTGGCCGGAGCCTCGAGCGCGAGGATGTGAGCGTGGGCCAGATCGATAATGTGAATGTAATCTCGAATGCAGGTGCCGTCGGGCGTTTCGTAATCCGTCCCGAAAATTTCGACATGCGGTTTTTGTCCTAACGCGACCTTGAGCACGTTTGGAATCAAATGCGTCTCGAAGGGGTGATCTTCCCCGAACTTTTCAGATGCACCAGCGGCATTGAAGTAACGAAGCGACACAAACCGGAGCCCGTGAATGGCATCGTACCAGCGGAGAATTTTCTCGAATGCCAGTTTAGACTCGCCATAGGGATTGATCGGGCGCTGCGGCATTTCTTCATCGATCGGCAGACGTTCCGGCGGACCGAAGGTCGCGCAGGTGGAGGAGAAAACGAGCGATCTGACCTCCGCTGCGATCATGGCATCGAGCAGGTTGAGGCCGTTTGCGATGTTATTGCGAAAATACTTCGATGGATTCTGCATCGACTCGGCCACCAGCGCATTGGCGGCAAAATGCATCACCGCCTCTGGTCGCAACCGCGCCAGAGCATCGGCCGTCGCCTCTCTATCGGCCAAATCGCCCTCGATAAATTCTCCCCGTGGATCTGCTGCGTGACGATGTCCCTCACTTAGGTTATCGAAAATGGCGACGTCGTGCTTTTGATCGAGCAAAACCTCCGCGCAAATGCTACCGATGTAACCGGCGCCGCCGACAACGAGAATTTTCATCCCAGCGCGATTCTGCCATTCTCGCCGGCAGAATTAAAGTTCGCGATCCGCGAGTTGCGATGATTTTTTCTTGCTCGCCAGTGCGATCAACATCCGGCGTGGGGTGGTGTGCTTCGCCCGCGGTCTCAGCACTTTGATGCTCTGTTCTTCGGAGCCCCATTGCAAAATATCGATATCCACGTGGCGCACGCCCCAGCGTTTCATTTCCAATCGCGACGGTTTGTACAGATCAATCGTATTGGTACCGACCAAAGCGGTGCCGTAGTCATCAATCACGTACTCCTCGGCGGTCTCTACGATTTTGAAGCGGGTCCCGAGCGGGAAGCGCGACCAATCAGAAGCGGCGCTCCGAACAATTCGGCCAGAAAGATATTCGCCGACCGCGTTGCGGCGCCCGCCGCCGCCCCGCTCGTGGACACAATACGCCGTTGTGCGCACGTTCATGCGGTGCGATTTCACGCTGTTGCGGTTCGCCGTGGGTTGGGTTGCGCAACTTGCGAGAAATGCACCGATGAGACATGCGAGAGCAAGTCGCAACGATGTTGCCGGTAATCGGATCTGCGCTGAATATGCGTTGAAGCCGTAGCTAGCAAGCCCCAATTTCCGCCCCTCTGCCCATGCGCCCGTTTTCACAGTCACAGGCTTTAATAGCAAAAAGCGTGCTCCTGGATTCGCGCCTGGCCCTTTTCCATGAGCAGGAAAAGTGGCTCGCCATTGCCGATTTACACTTTGGCTTCGAGCTAAGCCAGCGTCTGGCCGGGCGTCTCGTCCCGCTTTGGGGAATGGAATCGATTGAGACCCGATTGAGCCAATTGCTTCGCGATTATCATCCCGCCACCCTGATTCTGCTGGGTGATCTCGTTCATGACAAAAACGGCGCCCGCGAATTCTTCTCGTTAGTTACGCGTCTGCGCGAGCAGTGCGACGTAGTTCTTCTCGCCGGCAACCACGACACTCAAATCAAACGCCTTACAGCGGACCTGCGCGATTCCTTCACTACGGATCGGTTCGAATTCCATCACGGCGATTGCGAACGAGAGCAAAATGGGCGCATCCAGATCATCGGGCATTTTCATCCGGCGGCGACTTTGCACGATGGCGCGGGGTTGCGTTTAAAATTTCCCGCGCTGGTGCAGGAATCGGGTTGCTGGATTTTGCCGGCGTTTTCGCCGTGGGCGCCAGGAACCGAGTGGATAGAGCGTGAACAGGGTCGGATCTGGCTCTGTACGCCGAACCGAATTTTGTTGGTCGATCGAGAGGGATTGTTGGGTGGATCGAGCAGTCGTGCCAGTCCGCCTCGGACCTCGATGCTAATTTGAACGGCAGAGCCGCAATTGTCTCGCCATCGCTCGCAGATCGGCCGATCCGCCTAGGCGCGGACGCTCCCGAGATCACTCGTGCAATGCGGACAACGCGTTGCCTTGATCGGGATTGACATGGTGCAGGCCGGGCAATCTTTCGCGACAGGCGCGGCCGACGGGCTGGGGCGCTTCAATTTGTTGATCGCTTTCACCACCAGAAAAATGCAGAAGGCGACGATTAGGAAATTGATCAAGACGGTGATGAAATTGCCGTAGGCTAATACGGGGAAGCCGGCTTTCTTCGCCGCATCCAGCGACATCCCTGGTGTGATCTTGTCCGAGAGCGGGATATAATAATCGGCGAAGTTAAGGTTACCGAGAACTTTGCCCAACGGCGGCATGAGCAGATCCTCCACGATGGAGGCGACAATTTTTCCAAACGCTGCCCCGATGATGACGCCTATCGCCAGGTCGATGGCGTTACCTTTGACTGCAAATTCTTTGAATTCCTTCCACATGGAGTATTCAAATAGCTAATTCGTCACGAGGTTGACAAGCTTGTTCGGAACAACCACGACCTTCGCGATTTGTTTGCCGGCGAGCAGTTCCCGCATTTTCGGCAACCCCAGCGCGGTTGCATTCAATTCCTCTTCATTTGCCCCAAGCGGGGCGCGGAACCTATCGCGCACTTTGCCGTTTACCTGCACGATGATCTCGACCTCGTCTTCCACGAGCAGTCCTTCGTCATGTTCCGGCCAAGATTGATCGGTCAGGTCAGCGGGCGTAACGGCGAATTTCTCGCGCATTTTTTCCCACAGCTCTGATGCGATGTGCGGGGCGAATGGGCTGAGCAAAATCAAGAACGTTCGTATTGCAGAAACCGGAACGGACGACGCGTTGATGAAAGCATTGACAAAAACCATCATTTGCGAAATGGCGGTGTTGAAAGAGAGAGATTCGATGTCTTCGGTCACTTTCTTAATCGTGGCGTGCAGGATTTTTCGCTGCGATTTCTCGGGCGCCACATCCTGCACCCGCGGTGATAACTGCCATCCGCCGGCCTGATTTTCGTCCATGAGCAAACGCCAGACGCGGGCGAGAAAACGCGAGAGGCCTTCCACCCCTTTCATGCTCCACGGCTTCATCTGCTCGAGCGGGCCCATGAACATTTCGTAGCAGCGAAAGGCGTCCGCGCCGTAATCGGCGATGACATCGAGTGGATCGATGACATTGCCCCAACGCTTCGACATTTTGCGGTTGTCTTCGCCCAGGATTACTCCCTGGTTCACCAGACGCTGGAACGGCTCCGGTTTCGAAACGTGGCCGAGATCAAAAAGCACCTTGTGCCAAAAGCGTGCATATAAAAGGTGCAGCACGGCGTGCTCCGTCCCGCCAACATAAAGATCGACCCCGCCCGCCTGTTTTCCGCCCATCCAATAGCGTTCGGCCTCTTCTCCGACGAACCGCGACTCATTAGCCGGATCGCAGAAACGCAGGTAATACCAACAGGAACCGGCCCATTGCGGCATGGTGTTGGTCTCGCGCATCGCTTTGTCGGAGTAGCGAATCCAATCTTTCGCTTTCGCCAGTGGCGGTTCGCCGGTGCCGGTCGGTTTGTAATCTTCAAGTTCCGGCGGAACGAGCGGCAATTCGCTTTCGTTTAACGAGTGATGTTTGCCATTTTCCCAGAAGATCGGAAACGGTTCGCCCCAATAACGCTGGCGCGAAAAAAGCCAGTCCCGCAATTTGTAATTGACCGCGCCCTTGCCCTGACCCCGTTCCTCCAGCCACTTCGTGATTTTCTTTTTCGCTTCCGCCGTCGTCAGGCCATTGATGATTGGCGAATTAATGGCGATTCCTTCGCCGACAAATCCAAACGCCGGCTCGTTGCCGAGTGGCTGAACAACCTCGACAATCGGTAGATCGAATTTCTTCGCGAATTCCAAATCACGTTCGTCGTGAGCCGGCACTCCGCCAATCGCGCCGGTGCCATAGCCGAGCAGCACATAATCAGCGATCCAGATCGGGATCTTCTGTTCGTTCGCTGGATTAATGGCGTGAGCGCCGGTAAAAACGCCGGTCTTTTCCTTCGTAAGTTCCGCTCGTTCAAGCTCGCTTTTGCGCGCGGTCTTCTCGCGATATTCGCGGATCGCCGGCCACTGTTCCTCGGTCACGATGAGATCGATAAGTGGATGTTCCGGCGCGAGCACCAGGAACGTTCCGCCATAAAGCGTGTCCGGCCGTGTTGTAAACACCCGTATTTTTTGTTCGTGCTTGTCGATCTTGAAATCGATTTCCGCGCCTTCGCTTTTTCCGATCCAATTTCGCTGCAGCAACTTAATTCCCGCCGGCCAGTCGAGCCCTTCGAGTTCGTGGAGTAACCGATCGGCGAAGGCGGTGATGCGCAACATCCATTGGCGCATCGGTCGCCTAACGACTGGAAAACCGCCGACCTCGCTCTTACCATCAATCACTTCTTCATTCGCAAGAACGGTGCCGAGATCGGGACACCAGTTCACTGGAACTTCCGCGACGTAAGCCAGTCGAACGCTATCCGGATCGTCGCCGCGAAAAGTCGAAATTGGCTCGGCCTTTTTCGTCTCGGGGTTGAACCAGGAATTGTAAATCTGGAGAAAAATCCACTGCGTCCAGCGATAGAATTTGGGATCGGCTGTGCTGATTTCGCGCGACCAATCGTAGGAGAAACCGATGCGCTTTAACTGTGTCTTAAACTTGGCGATGTTCTCGCGCGTGGTGATGGCGGGATGTTGACCCGACTTGATCGCATATTGTTCCGCCGGCAGGCCGAATGCGTCCCAACCCATCGGATGAAGGACGTTGCAGCCGCGCATGCGTTTGTAGCGCGCCACAATGTCAGTCGCGGTGTAACCTTCGGGATGCCCGACGTGCAGCCCCGCGCCGCTCGGATAAGGGAACATGTCGAGGACGTAGAACTTTGGCTTGGAACCATCGAAGTTTTTCTTGCCCGGATTGGGGGTGTGAAATGTCCGGCGTTCATCCCAAAAGCGCTGCCACTTCGGCTCGAACCGATCGAAGGGATAAGGTTTGCGGCGCGCGCTCATGTGAGATTGAGATTATTGTCATCCCGAGCGAAGTCGAGGGATGACCGCGAATTTGAGCGCGATGAATTTGCTCCTGGCAACGCGCAACCAACACAAGACGCGCGAATTTACGCAACTGCTCGGCCCGAATTTTACGCTCCGAGACCTGACGCGCCCGCGCCATCTGCCCGAAATCCGTGAGACCGGGCGCGCCTTTGAAGATAACGCAGTGATCAAAGCGATCGCCATCTCCAAAATTTTTCCGCATGAAATGGTGATCGCGGACGATTCCGGACTCGAAGTGGACGCGCTGAATGGCGCACCAGGAGTTTTCTCCGCCCGCTATGGCGGAGAAAACGCGAGCGATCAGCGCAATGTGGAGAAACTGTTGCGCGAAGTGCAAGGCGCGACGAAACGGTCGGCGCGGTTCCGCTGCGTCATCGCACTGGCAAAAAATGGGAAATTGCTGGCAACGGTCGCGGGCGAAGTAGCTGGGACGATCACGAAATCTCCGCGCGGCGAAAATGGATTCGGTTATGATCCGATCTTCATTCCAGAAGGATTTGAAGAGACGTTCGCGGAATTATCGTCCGAGACGAAAAACGCCGTCAGTCATCGCGCGAAAGCGGTGGCCGAGCTCGTTCGGTATTTTAATACTGCGCGCCGGTTAGCACGAAAGTGATCGGGATGCGAACCCGCCGGGGTGTTCCTGGTTTGAAACGCCAGCGGCGGAAAGCGGAAACGGTGGAGTTATCCAAAATGCGATTACCGATGCTTTGCTCCATCATGGCATCCACGGCCAGCCCGCTATTGGGATCCACAGTGATCACGGCGATGCCGCTCCCGGTAATATGGCGGCTGCGCGCTTCGTATGGGTAATCCGGCTGCGGCGCGTTAAGCACGAACGCCTTCGCATTTCCCACTGCCGCTACCCGTGTTTGCCCGGATGGCCCACTGGGAGCGAGGGTCCGCTGCGTTTTGATCACGCCACGAGCTTCCTCAGGTTCGATGAAATCGGCTGCCGGAACCGGTCCGGGCGGCGGAACGGAAATATCCGGATCTGGAGGAGTCGGCGCAGTGTCAGCGAAGTAAACTCCGATGATCGTAGGATCTGTCGCAGCTGGTAGTATGGCCAGTGATTCCTGATGGAAGGCGATTGCCACTGCGGACAAGTGAATCAGAACTGCCGCGGTCAGCGCCGCGGCGATCGGCCATTTCGACGGCCTTCGGTAGGTGAGCGCGTTGTTTGTCATCACACATCCTTGTGAGATCAAACACGCCAGTCCGAGAAATCTTAGGAGAAAACGTCGCATGGGCTTTCCAGCCCATAAGCTGCCAGTGCGGTTCAGATCATCGGCAAGATGGCCGATGCCACAATGATTACTAACGAGTCGTCGGCGGCGCGGCGCGGATCTGATATCCGACTTTTTGGATGCCGACCTGGCGGACTTTATCCAGCAGTGCGATGACGTCGCCATGGGTCGACATCATTTCGGCACTGATCGAGACCTTGATATTCGGATTGGCGGAGTGCAGTTGAAACAGCCGCGGCAAAACCTGATCATCCTGGACAAACTGCCCATCGAAGAAAATCGTGTTGCCGGGTGAGACGCGGATCGCGACGTAATCTTTCGTAACCGTAGTCGGGGGCGCGCCTTGAGCGGGCAGATTTACCTTAATCCCTTTCATGTGGGTCTGGCTCAGACTCACCATCATGAAACTGGCAAGAAGAAAGAACATGATGTCAATGAGCGGGATGATTTCGATCCGCGCCCGCTTTTTTGGGATCGGTGAAGCGACACGCATAGTTAAGACATCTTTCGCCGGCTAATAGGACGCGCCAGTCATGGTGAACGTGATTGGTATTTTAACCTTGGAAACTGTGCCTGGTTTAAATCGCCAGCGTCTAAACGCACTCACGGCCGCGTTGTCCAGGATCGGGTTCCCTATACTCTGGGCCATGGTAGCGTCGGTGACACTTCCGCTTCCGGGATCAACGGTAACAACGCAGACGCCGCTGCCGGTAATTTTCCGACTACGCGCTTCGTAGGGATAGTCCGGCCGTGGAGCGCTGATGGCGCTGGCTTTCGCCTGTGAGGCCGTCATCATCCCTGGCGGTCTAGGCGGGCCCGCCACCTGAGGAGCCTTAATCGGTTGAGCCTTTTGCTTATTCTTTTGTGGTGGGGGCGTTTGTTCTTCGTGGAATTCGGGTTGGATTTCCGGCGGCGGCGGCGCTTCTGGAACAGGAATGTCTTCCGGTGGCGGCGTTGGCTCATCAGCAGGCGGCTGGTCGAGCGTAGCCTCGATGGTGGCCGTCGGGATATCGGAGGTATCGACTGGCGGCGGTTCTTTGTGGAAGGCAAGTGCAACCGCGATTCCATGCACGAGTAAAGCTCCGCCTAAGGCAGAGAGCACCTGCCACTTCGGAGCGGGTTTGAATAAGAGCGGGCCTGGGCCTTTGTCTTTCATTGGTTACCTATGGCTGCCCCGTGCCGGCCGACGGCACTCCCGCCGCTGCCTGGCTTTTGATTTCAAATGCGATTTTGTAAAAACCTTGCGAGCGCAAAATATCGAGCACGCGAATGATATTGCCGTGCACGGTGTCCCGATCCCCCCGCACGAACACCTTCGCGTCCGGGTTTTCCTGATGAACTTTTCCCAATATCGCAGTCAGCTCTTCGTAAGAGACCGGCTTTTTGTCGAAATACGGCGTGCCATTGACGTCGACAGAGACGCTGATGTAATCGCGCTTTGATTGAGTTTCGCCCGAGGCTCCAGTCGGCAAAGTCACCTTGATCCCCTTCATGTGCACCTGGCTCAAGCTCACCATCATGAAGCTGGCCAGGAGAAAGAACATGATGTCGATCAAGGGAATGATCTCAATGCGCGCTTTTTTGTGGGGAATGGGTGAGCTGACGCGCATTGGCAACTCCTAGATTGACGAGCGGGTCGCCGAGGAAGGCGTACTCGTTTCGATCCCCACCCCTTCCCGCGCTTTGGTTTGGGCTTCGAGCATAACTTCCAGGTTGGTCGCAGCGGTTTGCAATTCGAACTCTAAGTTAGACACGCGCGAGGTGAAAAAGTTAAAGGGAATCAGCGAGAAGATCGCGATGCCGAGACCGCAGGCAGTGGCGATGAGCGCTTCCGCAATACCGCCGGTGACTGCTTGCACGGCCAGCTCTTCGTTCCCCAGGAAGCTGAAGGAACGGATCAGCCCGGTGATGGTGCCCAACAGACCGAGCAAAGGGGCCAGGGTTACCAGCGTGTCCATTACAACGAGGAAACGGCCTGCACGTTTGATTTCGATACCGGCGGCGACCTGCAACGCGCCTTGTAGCGACGCGTGCTGGTGATTCAGCCCGTTCCACATCATTCGCAACACCGGATCGCGTGAACCGCGGGACAAGCGCGAAGCCTCCGTAACGTCGCCCGTTTCAATTGCCGTAAAAACTTTCTCGATCCGTTTCGGATCGCGGCGCATCCACCGGCCGGTCCACCAAAAAGCTCGCTCAAGCACGACCGCCACCGCGATGACCGACACGATCAAGATCGGCCACATGATCGGGCCGCCTTTTTGGAAGTTATCGATCAGAAAATTTGTCCAGCCTGATTTCACCGGCTGCGCAGGGGACGCGGCGGCGCTAGCGCCGGGCGAAGCGGCTGCGCTCAAAGTTGCGGAGACGACCGGACTCGGCATTGCGCCGGGTGCGGCCGGTGAGGTCGCCGGCGCGCCAGGGACGCCGGTCGCGGGCGATGGCATCACGCCGGGAGCGCCCGGTGAGGTGGCCAGACCTGGAGGTGGCGGCACGGCACCAGGAGCGCCCGGTGATGTGGCCACACCCGGAGGTGGCGGCAGGGCCGGGGTGGTTGCCGCAGCTGGTGGCGGCGGGGGCGGCGGCGGCGGAGTTTGAGCGGCCGCATGAAATGTAATAGCGGCGATAGCGGCGAACACAGAAACAGTCAGGAATGTTTTCATAAGCTTTAGAGATTGAGACCGGCCTTTGCGATGAAGGGTTCTACTTATCCCAAACGAAGTTGCCAGGAGTCCAGCAAAACTTTTCATAACACGTTGGGACGCAAATTACCTGCGTCTTACTATCGAATTATCCAGGCGCGCAGGATGTAGTGCAAGCGCGCAAAAAATCTTTTTCTACACAGATTTTTCCGTTCAGCTACCGGCATTGCGCACGCGATTGAGCAATGCCGGCCAGTCGCCGATACGCGCTTCCAGTTCATCGCCGGCGCGAATTGGGCCAACTCCCGAGGGTGTGCCGGTCAAAATGACGTCGCCGGGCAAAAGCGTTAAATTTTGGCTGGCAAAGGAGACGATGTCGGCGACGGAATAAATCATCTGGCTGGTGCGGGCACGCTGTTTCACATCGCCATTTTGCCGGAGGGTGATTTCAAGATCGGCCACTTCGACACTCGAATAGACGAATGGTCCGATCGGGGTGTAGGTGTCGAACGATTTACAGCGGCTGAATTGTTTCTCGGATTTCTGCAAATCGCGATCACTGATGTCTTCGCCGACGCTGTAGCCAAAAATAAAATCACGCGCCTGCTCGACGATGACATTTTTCGCGCGCGCGCCAATGACGACGACCAGCTCGGTTTCAAAATCCGTCTGATGCTCTGGAAACGCGATCTCGATGTCCTGTTTGTGCGCAAGCAGAGAAGTCGGCGCCTTGAACCAGATTAGCGGCGTGCCCAGCGGCGTCCGCTTCATCTCTGCGATGTGCTCCGCGTAATTCAATCCCACCGCGATTAACTTCGATGGCGAAACTGGAACGCCGATTTCGAGATCGCGTCGGCCGATTTTTTCGCCGGTTGGTTCAATACTCAGCCAAAAGGGCCGTTCCAACACGCTCACCTCGTCGTCGCCGATTAACTCCCCATAAAATGGCTTGCCGCCTTTTGCCGAAAACGCGCCGAATGTTCGCATCTTTCTTTTATTGTAGGGCACCCGCGTCGGTTGCCGAATGAATTTGCCGGCAGGCTGCAATAGTTTGTCATCCCGAGCCGCGGAGACGGCGAGGGACCTCACATTCGGAGCTGGAGACACACAAGCTCGTTTGTGTGATCCACGACCCTATGAGCAGCCCCTCGCATTCGCTCGGGATGACGGCGTTACCGTGCAGTAACTCCTACAAAATCGCGCACCGTCTTCTCCTCGCCGATTGAAAATGCGCTGCCATCATTTTTTCGAAACCAAAACGCGCTCGATGAACCGCCATCGAGATTGAGGGCGCGCTGGATTTTGAAATCGCCTAGCGGCGTTGCCAAAATTCTCGCGAGATCGGCCAGAGTGGCGTCAGAACAAAATCCCAAGGCAGCGCGATCGCCGGAACCGGTCGCGGCGAAGGTCCGGCGGGCGGCGCGCATCGCTTCCAAACCGCGAACCGGTTTTGCAAAATCAACAAGGAATGGGCCGCATTCGATGGCGGCGTTCGGTTTTCGGCGGAGGGAGAATTCACCGACTCGGAAAATGTGGATGGCGTTGTCGGAAGCGAGCACGCCGCTCATCAATCGGCCGCGCGTCAATCGCGAGGTGACTTTTCCATTAATGACGCGCAGGCCAAGCGGTGCAAAGTTTGGATCAAAATAGCCGCCGTTGATTCCGGCAATGCAATTCGTACGTTGCACCGCGTCAGATAGAGTGACGCCATCTGCATTATCGATCACGCGCAGCTTGCTCGATTTGGCGGAGAAAAGCGCAAGATCGACCATCGCGCGGTTGTCCGTTTGAGTTTCCGCAAGATCGACATGTCGATGAACAACACGGCCGTCGAATGAACTTTCGTCGCCCGAATTCTTTTCGATCCACTGCGCAGGAGCGAATGTCGCGAGCGCCAGGAAGAGAAATGCCACGCTCACCTGCATTTTTCGCCGCCCAGGCGAAAAATGCACCCGCAGGGCAGCTGCTTTTTGAAGTAGCTGGGTAGCCCAGCCCTTTCCGCATCGGTCGGGGGCAAGTGCTATTTTAAGTCGAGCAACCAATTGGAAGAAATACGCCACCAGTTTGCCCGAAAGGGCTGCTCGACTTCTCGTCGAGCCGACATGAAATGTCCGGGCTAAGTCTTCGCACTGTACTTGTCGAGCAAAGCCTGGAAGCGCGGATCGCTGCGCAGCGGGTCCCACGCCGGACTGAGTTTGAGAAGTGGCACGGTGAGTGGACTAGGCCGGCCTAACAAACCATCAAGAAGTTCGATCGCCCGGCCGTTTTCGCCCACGATGCCACAAACTTCAGCCACGCCGGCCGTAATATCCGGCCCGCTAAAAGCATCCTTACTCTCCGGCAGTATTTCGGTAGCGCGCTGTGCTTCGTTTAAGGCGGCATCTTTTTCTCCGAGATAAGCCAGAACTTTCGCGAGCTGGATACGAAGGTCCGGCGAATCGGGACTCTGTTTCAGTTGTGCTTCGAGAAGTTCTTTTGCCTTGAGGAGGGCGGTCCGCGCGCCGGCTTCGTCGTGGAGTGCCTTTCGAGCAATACCAACGAGATAATACTTGGCACACAAAGCTGCGGGAATCCCTGCCAGAACAGCATCTGACAGGCTTTCCGCTTCGCGTAATCCTTCCTGGTATTTGCGTTCTAAAAGGAAAACGTCCGCGCGCCCGCCAGCGATTCTCAGTTTCTCCTCGTTCGTCATCGGCATCGATTTCACCGCTTGAAACGCTCGTTCCGCAACGCTCAGATCGCCTTTTTCGGCGACGGCGAGCTTCGACTTGATCTCCCAAAGTCCCAAGCCCCCCGGATTTACCTTCAGCCCGCGGTCTATCGTTCTATTCGCGGCATCGAAATTTCGGAGCATCTGGTAATTGAAAGCGAGATTCTGAAACACCCAGCTGTCTTTCGGATTGAGACTGGCCGCTTTTTCAAGATTGGCGGTGGATTCCGGCCATTTTCCCAGGCGACGTTGGATCGCGCCAAGCGCGAAATAACCTTCAGCCTCGTTCGGCAAATCGCGCTGCGCGATTTCGAATTCTTTCAGTGCCCCCTCGAAATCGTTGTCGCCGTAATAAAGCGAAAATCCCATTGCCAGGTGCGCCTCCGGCAGGTCGGGCTGTAATTGCAACGCCCGCTGTGCGAGAGCGCGCGCTTTTTCGCGGCGCTCGGTCGTTCGTTCGAAAATATGGACGATCCAGCTTTCCAACTGCGAATAGCGCGCGATGGCGAGAGCAAACATTGGATCGAGCTGAATGGCTCGCTCGTAGAGTTGCTCGCTTTGTTTGAGTTTCTCCAGGTCCTCCATCGCGTCCTGAAGATTGTGCGCCTGGACAAAAGCGAGATAGGCCTCGCCGTTTTCCGTGGGCTTTCGTTCGAGTCGCGATTTTTCCGCGGGCGAAAGCTTGGCCTGGAGCGCGTCGGTGATTTTTTGTGCGAGATCGGTTTGAATGGCAAACACATCGGTCACATCGCGATCATAATCGCTCGCCCAAATATGCTCGTCACTGTTGGCGTCGATCAATTGCACATTCACCCGCACCTTGTTTCCCGAGCGGCGCACGCTGCCTTCGAGAATGTTGGAAACCCCGAGTTGCTTGCCGATCTCGCGAACATTCGCGGTCTTACCACGATAACCCATGACGGAAGTGCGCGAGATCACTTTGAGCTCACCGATTTTCGAAAGGTTGGTCAGAATGTCATCCTGCATTCCATCGGCAAAGAAGGCGTTCTCCTTGTCGTCGCTCAGATTCTCGAATGGCAATACCGCGATCGATTTATCCAACTTGCGCGCGACCGCGCGGGGGAGGAGAAAAAAACCGGCGGCGGCGGAAATGATCACGCCGGTAGCGACGAGCATAATGACATTGCGGCGACGATGTGCTCCCGCCACGGCGATCGTCGGCGTCGGTTTTATACCCTGCGGAGTGACGTCGAAAGCCCAGGCGAGGATGAGGGCAATCGGAAATCCACTGAGCAATAGCACAATGACCAGGCGTTGCGACCAGTTCGGCAGCTCCCACGCCGGAAAGACCGCCGACGCAATCTGAATGATGCCTCCGGCAACAATGATGTAGGCAACCGCAACGCGATAAACTTTCCGCCGCTTCACCTCCTCAAAAAAGCCACTGGTTCGGGATGACCCGGGATCTTGCCCGACCGCTTTCTCAGAAGCCGAGGCATTCTCCAACCTTGCCTCTCTGATTTTCTCCGGCACTTCCGGGTTGCCCAACTTGTCTGTGTAAACATTAACAATCGCGAGCGTGACGCCATGCTTGACCTGGATCTCACCGAGATCATGCAAGCACGGTTGCCACTCGGCGTACTGGCCCAAATCGTCCGCGAGACGCTTGGAAATCAGGATGTGACCGGCATCGCCGCAGGACATGATCCGTTCCGCAATGTTGATGGCGGCACCGGCGATGTTGGACCTGTCATTCACGTCAGTAGTGCTACTAACCGGCCCGCTATGGACGCCCATCCGCAATTTCAAGCGAGGATAACTCAGCAGCGCTTCGCTGATTTCGAGCGCGCATTGAACCGGTGCTTCTGGTGTCGTGAAAAAGACCAGCGCCATGCCGTCGCCGGTCGGAAGGCGAGTCAACTTACCCTTGGCCTCGGCGGAACGAAACTGTTCCGTACTGCGAACGACGTGATTAAGTTGCTCCTGGATTTGCTGTTGCTCGTCGATGAGCAATTTCGAGTAGCCGACAACATCGATGAATAGCACGTGCGCGATTTCAACGTGCCGACGCGTGCTCGTCTCCGAGGATGTGGGGGCAGTCGATACCATTACAAACCTCTCCAAGACATGGGACAAGATACCCTTGCCGAAAGTTCAGCAACTATTTCGCGCCAGTCGCAAAAGAGTCTGAAAATTAGGGCTCTGCTCTGACCATGAGGTAAGGGCCTACGGCCGGAGGTTAGGCTAAAATGGTCTAATCGATTTCGGCGGTGACTGCGAGGCCGCCAATTACCACGAATAATGCGCGGTGTAATGAATCGTCTTTTCTTCGTCGGCTTTGACCGGAATGCGGAACTCTATCGTTTGCGCGTTCGTTTTCGTGAACGGATCCGATTTTTCCGTGACGTCCCAGTTGGTCCAGCGAAAGAGATGCTCAACCACGCGAATCTCCACCGGCTCTTTCTTGTGATTACGCAGCTTGATTTCAATCGATTCGTCGAGCCAGTGATTGGATGAATCTACTTTCACGTTGGTGCGCCGGCGCTCGCCCACCAGATCGAAAGCGTTGCCGGTAAAGACTCGCAGCGTTTCGTCTTTCGGGGTGTGATCGATCAGATTTTCGCCGGTGAATTCCAGCTGTTTGTCATCATCCTGTTTGTAAAAACGGACGCGCCCTTTCGGCAATGGCATCCCGAGATGATTCGCTTCCGAATTTTTGAATTCGCGCATGACCGCGACTTTCGTTTCCATTTCTGTGCCGAGATCCTGATTATTGCGGATGTTTTCCATGCGATAACCGCGCCACTGGTTCCAATCGATCTTCAATCCGTCGTAAACGTAAATGCGCTCTGATTTCACACCGCCGGCGCGAATAAACTCGACTTGTTTCGTCTCGCGATCGCGCAACGTCGCTGGTCGCGCCAGGGTGTAGAGATGATAATCTTCGAACGCTTTCTCCGAGACCGGGGGCGGTATCGCCGCTGACGCCGCCAGCTCTTCATTTCTGGCAAGAGCAAATCCTTCGGCCTGCTGAATCTTGCTGACGTCCCCGGCCATCAGTTTGATTTTTGCATTTTCAAAGGTCTTGCCGCTTTGGTTGTCCATTGTCACCCAGCCGACAAAATCGAGCAGATCGCTTTTCTCCGGCGCGACAATGTTGTAAGCGGCTTCCCAACTCATCCCTCCGGTAACGTAGGCCAGCTCCGCATCCAGCTTGGTCGCTTTGTCTGCTTGCAATTGCCACTCGATTGTTGGTTTTAAGATCGTGTCGTCTCCCAGCGGTGGAAATAGGGGTTGTCCCGGAAGCGCAAACCGCAGTTTGCCGTCGACCTCGATGATCGGCTGCGACATGCCGCCGCTTTGATAAGCCATCGCCGATTGCGCCATGGCGTAGCGTTGTCCGTAGCGCTGCATCGCTTCCTGGCTGTGCCGCGCGTAACCGCTACGCACGATTTTTCCCTGCACAATCGCGTTTGGTTTGTTTGGTTCGACGACAAGAAAGTCGATCGTTTTGCCCTCAAATAGCGAAAGGAGCAATTCCTGCGAAACCGGATCGTTGCGATAATTTTGCTCGAGAATTTGCAGGTTCGTCTTGCCGGTCGAATCGCGCAAGATCACTGAATCGGGCTCGAGATGTGCGGTCGTTTCGGTGAAACGGACATTGTTGATCCCCTGCTTCAGATCGATCGGAACGGTGTCGCGCACTACCGCGAAATTTTGATTGTAAATCGTGAGAGCAGGTTGGCTGGCGAAAAGCAAAGGCGTCAGCGCGATGCAGGCCAGCATTGTTGCCGCGGCCCCTGGCCGCGGAATGAATGCAGCAATTCTTTTCATGTTGCCGAGTTAAACACTCGAAACGCCAAAAACCGACGATGATTTTCTGGTAAATGCCGCGCCCTGGCCGCATTTCCGCCGCTCGTGTCATGTCGAGCGGAAGGCGAGGCATCTCTGATTTTCCGGCGAATGGTTAGAGATCCCTCGACCGCGCTCGGGATGACAGAAAGGAGGCGCGATCCTGCTATTAGATTCTCAGCTCACGAATCAGTTCGTCCCAGTCGCGAATACGGTTTGAAAATTCGGGCTCTGTTTTTCCCGCGCGACCACGCGAACATCGATGTTCTTGAAGCCGGAGTCTTCCAGAAATTGGTGCAGTTGCACTTCGCTGAAACCGAGCCAGTGATCAGCGTAAAGTTCGCGCGCTCGCTCGAAGGAATGGTTCAACAAATCGAGAATCACAATGCGCCCTTTCTTTCTCAGAATGGAATGCGCGCTCTTGATCGCGCGTTCCGGCCGCGGAGCATGGTGCAAAGCCTGACTGAAAATCGCCAGATCGACGCTGTTCCTGGCAATGGGCGGTTCCTGCATATCGCCGAGCCGGTACTCGATGTTGCGGAAGCCATGTTTCTTCGCCAGCTGCGACGCGAACTCGACCATCTTCGGCGAATTATCGACCGCGATGACTTTGCGCGCATTTTTGGCGAGCAATTGCGCCAGAGTGCCTTCGCCTGCGCCCAGATCCGCCACGGTTAGCGGCGGCAACAATGTGATCAAGACGTGCGCCAGGGCCTCCCAGGAACGTCCCGGGACATAACTTCGGCCAAACTTACCCGCCAGCTCGTCGAAATATTCGCGCGCCTTGTCCTGGCGCTTGCGCAGAGTCAGCTTCAGCGCAGTGCGATCGCGCGCCGTTTCCGGAATCTCGCGGGCCAGAGTTTGGACCAACTCCTGCACCCGGCCGCGTGCGCCGTTGCGCGAAAAACTTTTCAAACCGTAATACACATTCTTGCCAGCTCGCCGATCGACGACCGCTCCGGCTTGTTTTAGCTGTGCGAGGTGACTGGAAATGCGCGACTGACCCATCCCGAGAATTTCCTGTAACTCCGCCACGGAAAGCTCTTCCTGCTCGAGGACGAGAAGGACGCGCAGGCGGGTGGGATCGGCGATCAGACGCAGGAAATTAATCGTTGACGGCATCGTGCAAAAGAACGATACATCTACGTATCATGATTGGTCAATATGTTCCGAACGTTGACGCGTTAAGGCGTTGAACCGTTCCAGCGATTGGCCGAGATTCTGACCGCTTTAACGCTTCATCGCTTTAACGAATTACGTTTACCACCATGTCTCGCCGTTACATTTTTTCCTCCGAGTCCGTTACTGAAGGCCATCCCGATAAGGTCTGCGACACGATTAGCGATTACATTCTCGACGCCTGTCTCGAACAGGACCCACTGAGTCGAGTAGCCTGCGAAACGCTGGCCAAAGGCAATCTGGTAGTGTTGGCGGGCGAGATCACCAGCAACGCCCGGTTCGATTTCACTGAACAGGTACGCAATGCCGTGCGCGGCATCGGGTACGTAAACGGCGATTGTATTTTCCACGCCGATACCTGCCGCGTGATCTGCGAGATGACGGAGCAATCGCGTGATATCAAGCAGGGGGTCGATGAAGCTGCGGCTGAAGGCAAAGGCACGGCCGAACAAGGCGCGGGCGATCAGGGATTGATGTTCGGATTTGCCTGCAACGAAACGCCCGAGCTGATGCCGGCCCCTATTTCCTTCGCGCACAAGCTCGGGCGTGAGCTGACACGATTGCGCAAGAAAGGCGAGATCCCCTGGCTTCGGCCCGACGCCAAGACACAGGTCTCGATTGAATACCACGGCCACCAGCCGGTGCGTGCTTCGGCCATAGTCGTTTCCACCCAGCACGCCGCGGACGTTAAGCAAAAAGAAATTCGAGAGACCCTAATCGAGCTACTGATCAAAAAAATAATTCCGGGGAAGTGGCTTGATAAAAAGACGACGTACCTAATTAATCCGACCGGCCGTTTTGTGGTCGGCGGCCCGGAAGGCGATGCGGGAATAACCGGTCGCAAGATCATTGTTGATAGCTATGGTGGGATGGGTCGGCATGGCGGCGGCGCGTTTTCGGGAAAGGATCCAAGTAAGGTAGATCGCAGCGCAGCCTACATGGGCCGATGGGTCGCGAAAAATGTTGTCGCCTCAGGGTTAGCTGACCGCTGCGAAGTGCAATTCGCCTACGCTATTGGTCATCCAGAACCCGTTAGTGTCAGCATCGACACATTCTGCACTGGCAAAGTGGATGACGAAAAGCTGGAACGCGCGGTTTGTGAAGTCTTCAATTTCAAACCGGCTGAGATTATCAAACAGCTCAACTTACTGCGCCCAATATATCGGAAAACTACTAACTACGGACACTTCGGTCGAGTTGATGATCTCGATGCCATTACTTGGGAACGGACGGATAGGGCGGAGGCACTGCGGGCGGCAGCACGATAAGTCTTAGTTTTAACCTTTAAGTTTTATGCAGACAGAAACACAAACCGAACGAACACAAGATTACAAAGTTGCGGATATAAGCCTGGCGGATTTTGGAAGGAAAGAGATCGGCATCGCGGAAAAGGAAATGCCTGGTCTGATGGCGATCCGGGAAAAATACGCGCCGAGTAAACCGCTCGCAGGCGTCCGGATCACCGGGTCTTTGCATATGACTGTGCAAACCGCGGTTTTGATTGAAACGCTGGGCGATCTTGGCGCGAGCGTGCGCTGGGCGAGCTGTAATATTTTTTCGACGCAAGATCATGCCGCGGCCGCGATGGCAAAGTCCGGCGTCTCGGTTTTCGCCTGGAAGGGGGAATCGCTTGAAGATTATTGGTGGTGCACCTATCGCGCTCTCTCCCATCCCGACGGCAAAGGCCCCCAACTTGTGGTCGATGATGGCGGCGACGCGACCCTGCTCATTCACAAAGGGTACGAACTCGAGGAAGGCAGTGATTGGGCGAAAACAAAATCGACCAACCGGGAAGAGCAGGTGATAAAAGATTTGCTGCTGGAGGTTCAGCGCGAAAATCCGTTTCGCTGGCACGAGATTGTGAAGGAATGGCGAGGTGTTTCCGAGGAAACAACCACTGGGGTGCATCGACTTTACAAAATGCATCAGGAAAACCGGCTCCTTGTCCCTGCGATCAACGTCAATGATTCGGTCACCAAATCGAAATTCGATAACCTTTATGGCTGCCGGCATTCGCTGGTTGACGGGTTAAACCGCGCGCTCGATGTCATGATTGCCGGCAAAGTGGCGGTAGTTTGTGGTTACGGTGATGTCGGCAAAGGTTGTGCGCAATCGCTCCGTGGTCAGGGTGCGCGCGTCATCATCACGGAGATCGATCCGATCAATGCGTTGCAGGCCGCGATGGAAGGTTACGAAGTGACTACCATCGAAGAGACTCTTGGTCGTGGCGATATCTACATCACTGCTACTGGCAACCTCGATGTAATCAGGCTCGAACATATCGAGCGGATGAAGGACCAGGCCATCGTGGCGAACATCGGACATTTTGATAACGAAGTTCAGGTCGACAAGTTGAACTCTGCCAAAGGAGTCAGGCGCACCAACATCAAACCGCAGGTAGATAAATACAGTTTCCCGGATGATCATGAGATCTTCTTGTTGGCCGAAGGTCGTTTGGTAAACCTTGGCTGTGCCACAGGTCACCCGAGCTTTGTCATGTCGAATTCGTTTTCTAATCAGGTCCTGGCGCAACTCGATCTTTGGAAGAATCGCGATACCTACAAGGCAGGCGTATATGTTCTGAGCAAGAAGCTGGACGAAGAAGTAGCTCGCCTCCATCTCAATAAAATTGGCGTCAAACTAACGAAACTAAGTAAAGAACAGGCCGATTATCTCGGCATACCGGTGGACGGGCCCTACAAGTCAGAACACTACCGCTATTAGCTTTTGATCTAAGGCTGATCGGCAAGGTCCCTTCGGCGAGCTTGGTCGAAATTGAAACCGCTCCTTCAACAACGCGTTAGGTGGATCGGCCACTCCGTCTGGCGATGCTAAATAAAGGCGGCTGTGCCGCACGTGCTTTAACATCGAGGAAAGACTGCTCGACCCATCGCGTCCGACTATCGGCTCGGTTCGGTAAGTTCCGCCGGTTAGTTCAAAACGCTGGCGTCATGGCACACCAGCGCGTCGGCTACGGTAGGTGCTTCGCCCCTCAGCCACTGCTGCAGCCAGGTGCCAAGTCGATACCCAAAATCGCGCGGACGCTCCTCGAAAAATCGTTCCGCCAGATCGAGGCCGCGGTTTTGCAATTCCACTTCGGTCGCCTCGATCACCGCCACCAATTCCCGCGTCTCTCGTGTGGGCGGTTGCCCATCGTCGCGCCGTAATCGTTCGCCCAGGAAATACAGATCGTGCGATCGCCCGAAGATCTCGCCCACCGAATCGAGATCATCAATCAAGGCGCCGATGACGAGGGGATTGATTGGTCGCAAAATTCGCAACTGATAAAGCAGCCGCTTCGCTTCGCTGCGAAATTCGTGGAAATTCTCCGGTGTCGGTTTGGTCTTTGCGCAGTCCAAGGCATGACGCGCGGTTTTGTAAGCGCGTTGCGCCGCGCAGCGAATCTTTTTGCAATCGAGGTTTTCGACGGGCCATGCTTCAATTTCTTCCTGCAACTTCTCCAACTGCGGCGCCGCCTGTTTTTGCCAGTCCGCAAATGCTGCCATGAAATGTTCCAGTTCCGCCAGAAGCAGCTCCTCTGTTTTATGGAATGTCTGCTGCGAGGTGCGCCGCGTGATCTCCTGTAATTGCCGCACCGTTTGCAAGCGCACCTCCGCGTCTCGCACGTCCGAAATCAGCCGGGCGATGTCGCGGAAACAATGGTCCTGTTTCTTGAAGCGCGGACGCCCGATTTCATCCGATACCATCTGCGAAGCTGCGCGCGCTTTTTTCAGATGCTTTCGCGTCTCGTGCACGGGCGTATCGTTCGCCTCCCTCTCGCCGCGGACGATTTCCAGCGCGCCCTCGACCTGCTTTTGGCAAATCCGCCGAAGATTGGCGCCCAATGTTTGATTGCGTCGCAATTGATAACTCATCGTTTTACTCCCGCGCCAGTCGCACGTTGCTGTAACGCGATTTCCCGCTCACTTCCGTCGCAAACCACTCCGGCGGTTGAAAGAGCCGGCATTCGCGCTCGTCCCTGAATTCAACTTCCGCAACGACCAGCCCTTCGTTTCGGCCGCGATAAACATCGATCTCAATCGTGTGTTTTCCAAATGGAACATCGTAGCGCGTTTTTGTTAAACGACAGCCCGCCGTCGCTGGCCACAGCTCCTCAAACTGATCGCGGGTCAGATCGATTTCAATTTCCTGTCGCGACAAACCGCGACCGCGTTTGATTGTGAGCGAATGACGCCGGCCGGATTTGCGCAAACGAATCTGCGTGCCGTCGGTCTTCACCGAGAGATAACCCTGCTCGATGGTCCGACTGTGAAAGTGCCGCAGATTCGGCGGCAATCGTTTCAGCAAAAATTTCCGTTCGATCTCACGCGGAACCTTGCCGTTGCGGGATTGAACGTCGTGGGCCACACCACGATTTTTAGCGGCCCGTGCGGCGCTGGCAAGCCACAACGTCGACCTAATTCGAAACGGGAAGCTAACATTCTGTCATCCCGAGCCGCGTAGACAACGCGAGTCCGGCTCGGACCGAGGGACCTCGCAGTTGGTCAAAATTTTTCAAGCCTGTGTGAGTATTCAGCAAATGAGAGGTTGGTCGCATTCGCTTGGGATGACAACTTACGTTCTTCAACCGAAGATCGCGCTATTGAAAACCCGCTTCCGAAGATTCCTTTTAATTCTAATCGCAGCTTTGTCGGGTCAGCCCGCTCTTCTGGTGGCAGCCGCGTCGACTGCGACTCCGCGTCACGTAGTTCTTGTCGTTTGGGATGGCATGCGCCCGGATTTCGTCACCGAAAAATATTCGCCCACCCTCGATAAACTGGCGCGCGCCGGCGTTCGTTTCCGCAATCATCACGCCGTTTATCCGACCGCGACGGATGTAAATGGGGCCGCGCTCGCCACCGGTTGTTATCCGAATCGGAACGGGCTTGCGGCCAACCTGGAATTTCGTCCAGCGATTAATTCACGCCAACCCATCGACATGGGCGACCCAGATTCAATCAGACACGGGGACGAAATCTCCGGCGGCAAATATCTTACTGTGCCAACATTCGTGGAATCATTGCGCGCTGCGGGAAAGAAAGTCGCCCTGGTGGGAGCAAAATCAGTCGCAATGCTTTTTGATCGCCACAACGACTGGACCGTGGTCCGAATAAAAGGAAAACCACTCACGATTTTCGCGGCGGCGCCGCTGGATTCCTCTGCACGGGAGGAAATGATAAAATTGCTCGGGCCGATTCCCGATGATCCGCGCGCAACGACAGTGCAGCGAAACGATTTTGCAACGCGCGCTCTTACCGAATTTTTATGGCGTGACGGCGTTTCAGACTTTTCACTTCTCTGGCTGAGCGAACCCGATCTTTCAGAACATAACCATGCCCCGGGGTCCCCCGAAGCGCTCGCTGCCATCAAAGCGGTTGATGGCGACCTGGCCATGGTATTGAGTGCGCTGGAAAAGAAACGGGTTCGCGATTCCACCGATGTCTTCGTCGTTTCCGATCACGGCTTCTCCACGATCCGCCGTTCCATCGACGTCGTCGCGCTCTTGAGCGAAGCCGGCTTTCACGTCGCCAAGGAATTTTCCGAGGCGCCGAAGCCCGGCGACATTCTTGTCTGTGGAAACGGTGGGACGATCTCGTTTTATGTGCGTGATCACGATCGAGCAGTTACTCGACGCTTGGTCGATTGGTTACAGCACAGCGATTTCGCGGGAGTCATTTTCACCCGCGACAAACTGGATGGGACGTTCCCCCTCAACGCAGCGCGAATAGATACATCGGGCGCCGCTGACATTGTGATGTCTTTCGATTGGACCGGCCAAAGCGGTCAGTTTGGCGTTCAAGGGATGATCGAGGCCGATTGGAATCGCAAAGCTGGTGAGGGGACCCACGCGACCCTAAGTGCGTTCGATGTTCACAATACGCTCATCACGGCGGGCCCGGATTTCCAAGTTGGTTTTGAAGACAAAATGCCGACCGCAAACGTCGATATTGCGCGTGAAATAATTCAGATTTTGGATTTGCCTGTTCCTCAGGAAATTGTTGGTCGGGGTTTGATGGAAGCTCGACGGAATCTTTCCGAGAAGCCTTCCTCAGAACTGCGGAGTCAAATCTTGGAAGCCTCGCGCGACTTTAGCGATGGTCGTTGGAAACAAACCTTCCACGTTTCGCACTATCTCACGGGTGAGTACATCGACGAAGGCAACGGTTCCTTCCAGGCCAAGTGATGTTGTAGCACTACTATCGGTTGCATTTTTGTTTCTGGAAAGACTCTCATGCAGTCAGTCCGCGCCCGCGCGCTCTTGCGCCGTCGAGGGAGCTACTTTGTCATGTCGAGCGAAAGTCGAGACATCTCTTACTATTCCTCTGTTAAAAATTAGAGATTCCTCGACTGCGCTCAGAATGACAAGAGGGTGCCCACCCGACATGAACCTGCATCCTGGTCGCGGCTCCGCCGGTCTGTGTTAAACACTATAATTGTACCAGGGACAGGACTCGAACCTGCACGCCTTTCGGCACCAGATCCTAAGTCTGGCGCGTCTGCCAATTCCGCCACCCTGGCATTACAAACTCATTCAAACTAGCACAAAACTTAGTACAATTTGCAAAGGGAGCTGGAGATTCCAATCAAAGCAAGTTTGGACGCGCCAGACTTACACATCGGTAGCTAATCGTGCAGCGACTGACTTCGAAGACGTGTTGCGAGCGACTTTGAATCACAACGGCGAATTGATATGAAGCTCAGCCGCGTGGATGAACAAAGATTTTCATTGAAGCCAAGAGGAAAATCACAGGAAAGATCACGCGGCAGGAACGATCAATCGTTATCGCCAGCCGATTCCGCTTTTGATTTTCCAATATCGTCGTCACCAACACTTCAATGAAAGAAAAGAAGACAAGCACGGTGCTCATCAAAATGAAGGCATCGAGGTTGGTTGTGTATGGGAGACGCGGCAGTTGGTTGTCGATGGCGAATCGATAAGCAATAAGAGTAAGCATCGAGGTGACCGCGATGCTGATCTGTGGGCCCGCGTCGCCCGGAGTAATCCAGAAGACCGCCCACGACATGATTACAATGAGAACAAGTGGGAGGATCACTTTCCAAATGTAGTGTTGCACGTTGCGCGAAGCGGTGAATTCGAAAGCGTAACCGGAGTAATCGAAGCCCGGCGCCAGCGCGTAAGTCAGGCGTCTCGTACCCCACTTTTCAATTGTCCAGTCCGGCAGTGTAATCGATGGCGCGATTCCAGCCCCTTGTTTGAGCCCGTGGCTTATCCACTCTTGGTCCGGAACAAACGAGACTTCGTTGGGCCGGTAGCGGACGGCGACGAGCTGGATACGAAATGTTTGTCGGTCGAGCGGAAACGATCGCAGTCGTAACGGTTGTGTGAATGCTCCGGCGTAGCGCTGACGGTAATTCACCGTGCCGTCAGGTTCGACCTCGACAGAGTCCGGGAACTTGCGACTCACGGAATTTGTTTCGTTCACGATAGAGACCCGGGGATGCCAAACCTGTTCAATTGGGTAGCGGACAACGCCGTTGCCGGTGTGGGCCAAACGAGGATCTTTCCAGCGCAACACGACTGCGATCTCAGCAGTGAAGCTTTGCTGCGCACTGTCGATGCTGGTGATGTCCGCGATCCAGATTCCGACAGAGACTTGAGTTGGTCCGTCCTGCGCTCTCGGCCGATCAATCACCGTGGGCAAGTCCGCGCCGCGCGCAAATTGGATCGACATCGCTAATAGAACAACCAGGAGACAGCGGATTTTCTTCATGAGATGGTCAGCGCGAACCAATGGCGAGATTCTCTTTTAAAATCCTTGCAACTTCGTGAATCGCTTCCGGATTCGATTGTGCGTCGTGACCTGAATCGACGATCAGTTCCGACTGCGCGCCATCGAGATGAGAACTCCAATACGGAACGATGCCGTCGGAACTGTTCGGCGTGTCGCCGCGGCCGCGGTCTCCCATAATCGAGTGATATGGAATGCCGGGGGTTATGGGAAGTTTGTTGACCGCGAGCACAAACCGATCGTTAGGCTCGAGCGTGTCGACGCTATTTGGCATGCGTTTGAACGCCGTGGCGGTGGGATCGTCGACCAGAAGCGGTTTCATTTCCTGGTAAATCGGGGTGAAGAGGCGGGGAGTTCTGACGAGACCTGAACCAATGCGTCCAATCCAGCCGGACGCGAACCTGCTGCCGCGATGCGGTGTTGAAATGAATACCGCTCGTTGAACGTCCGGCCGATGATTGAACACGAGCGACTCTTCGAGAAGTTTGCGCCCGTCACCCGCCAACGGCGTTTTGGCCGGAGACGTCCCAAAAAGGTCGCGCCAGATTTTGTCGCCCGCGTCCGTGATCATTAATCGGCAAATCATTCCGCCCATGCTGTGGCCAATGAGCACGACGCGCTTGTGGTTGGGAAACGCGCGATCGATTCCATCGAGATCTTGGCGGAACAGCGCGGCTGAATACGGATAAGGATAACCGCTGGGGTAACTGAAGAACCAGAATTGGTAATGACCTCTTATCCAGGGGTCATTCCGGAGGGTGTCGATCATCGGGGCCCAGCTCGATCCAGTTTCTTGCAGACCGTGCACGAAAATCACAGGCGTCCGCGCGGGATCGAATTGCTGCAGCTGAGTTAGCCGCGTCGTGTCTGCGTACTTTTGCGGATTGATCAGGCGGGCGAATCCGAGTCGCTCCGGTCGCTCTCGCGCGATCAACATCGCGGTGGGCGCATTAAGATCGATGGCCAACGGGAAAGTTCGTTTGCCGATCGCGACGCGCTCCGTTTTCATTGGATCGACAAATTCCAACTCCGCTCGCTTGTCCGCGAATTTAATTACCGCCGTCACCGGTGCGTAAACACGACGAAGCTTAAACTGCTCGCGAGATCGCGGATTTTCTACGCGACCTACAGCAACCAACGGCGCACCGATTCCGCTTATCGATGGACGCGTTTTGAAAAATTGACCGCTGATTTTCAAGCTATCGGTCGGAAACAAATCGTATCGGCTCGGATCGTGTTCCTGATCAACGGGCTTCGGCGTCGTAAGAAGATAGTTTGTTTGATCGACAGTTACTGAAACTTCGCGTCGCCACGGTTGAATGTTCGCGCGCTCGAGGTTTGCAACCGCGCGCGCTACCGAGAAATTGTAAAGATTTCGCGCGGAAAGGTTGTCCGGCTGCTGCTCCAGAACATTCAACGAGAATCTGGCGGCGAAGAGGTCGTCGCCTAACGAAACTAACGGCTGTTCTCGTTCCCAAGCGGCCAAGCGCTGAATCGCCGGCTGCAGTTGTTTGTCACTTCCGGTTGCCGGAACTACTGGCCGCGTTTGCTTTACCGTCGCCAGATGGGCGCAACCGCAGGACGCGAACAGGGCTACACAACAAAATGCTGCGCGCACTGATTTCATTTGGAGTTTCGCTGGCTTGCGCGCTCGGGCCAGATGTAATGGAAGACGAGTCCGGTGACGATCAGACCAAAAAGGATTCCAACAACACGGTTGCGGACGTTATCGAGATCGGTATCGGGCGCGTAACCTTGAAAGACGCTGTAGAAGAAAGCGAATGCGAGTTGCAGGCCAGCATAACTGATCCGTTCGCTTCCCGTAGCAACCCAGCCCGCGATCGCAGCCGCACAAGCCACCAGTAGAACGAGCGACGCGATCGTTTCCATGTGCGGCATCAGGAATACGATGGAGAAAAGCGCGAGCGCTCCGCCAATCACGCACCCCACGATTCGCAGAGTTCCCTTGTAGAGCGTTGCCTCAGTGCTTTCCAGGGCGATGAAGGTGCAGGTGATCAACGCGGTGTGGATCCCGGACCAGTCAATCGCTGAATAAAAGATGTAACAAAACATCCCTGCGAAAGTGACTTTGAGGGCGAAATGCACGTGCGCGGGATTGGTGAATGCGTCGGACACAAAAAGACTTTTTGGTTTTGGCGAATGTGCAGCCGGGCCGGCTCCGTCCGGCAGAAACAGAAGGTTCAGCACGACGGTTAGCGCGGCGCCGTAAACGATGGCCACCCAGAGCCAAAGAAGTCCTCGAACCAATAGTTCAGGTGAAGGAATCTCTTCGCCAACGGACTGGGAGACAGCGACGACAAAACCGATGAGGAATCCGAGTGGCCCGAGCACAAAAATGCGTGACACATACATTCCAAGAAAGAGTGCGATCGCCATCCCGGGAATGCGCAGTTCGGGATGACCATAGGTAAACTTGTAAAGCAGGAGGGTTCCGCCAATCCCGATGGTCGCCCCAATAAATCCGAGGAGTCCGGTAAGTGTCGTGAGGTGCTTGTTCTCCTTGGAGACGAAGAAAACCATATAGGCGGAGACAGACAGCTCCGGCACTTGAAGCGTCATCGAAATGATGACGGACAAGACCGCGCCAGCGACGATGATGGCTGTTCGGATTTTGCGCCCGCGCGTCGGCGCGAGCTCGCGTCTGAGCCAGCCAAGCCAATCGGAATCGATCGGGTCCGAGCCGGACTGGCGGAACGCTTCGACAAACGTCGCGCTCATAAATTATTTCCGCGGCGGACCTTTGATGATCGCGACCGCGGACGCGCCCATCCGGAAAAGGTCGGGATCGGGATTTTCGACTTCGATCCGCACGGGAAACCGTTGCGCGACCCGGACCCAGTTCAGTTCGCGTTTCACATACGGTACACCGGCGGGCGGTAGATCGATCTCGCCCTCTGGGGTAACCGCCCATCCGATTCCCTGCACCCTTCCGCGGAAACGCTGGTTAGGCGCGGAGACGAGGTAAACAATCGCCGGACTTCCTGGAGCCATGTGGCGAAGCTCGCGCTCGCGAAAATTTGCCACCACGTACCATTTTGTCGTATCGAGAAGTGAGAATACCGGCACGCCGACGCTCGCGTAAGCGCCGCCGGAGATATTTAAATTTATGACTCGGCCGTCAAAGGGTGCGGTCACTTTGCAGTAGGAGAGATCCAACTCAGCTTGTTTAACAGCTGCAACCGCGCCGGGCCGTTGCGCAAGCAACGTTTGTAATTGGCTTAGCTGCGCTCGCGCCTGGTTAAGTTTTTGCTCTTCTGCCGCTACTTCCTGTGCGGCTACCGCAACCTTTGTTCGCGCCTCGTCGACTTGTTCCGCCGTCGCGAAATGTTTCGCCAGCAGCGGCTCGAGCCGGTGCAACGTATCCCCCGATTGTTTCAGTTGCGCCGTCGCGCGTTGGACACCAGCCTCAGCGGCCTTGACTCCGAATTTCAACTCCTCGTCCTGCGCGCGTCCGACTTCTATTTGTTGGTCCAGAGCTGCAAGCGCGGATTTCGCTTTATCCAGCGCTTCCTCATAATCGGCCGGATCGATTTCGAAAAGCAGATCGCCCTGTTTTACCAACTGGTTGTCCTGCACGGCCAGCTTAACGATTGGTCCACGCACGCGCGGAACGATTCCGACGACGTTTGCTCGCGCGGCGGCATCGTCAGTGCGGGGATGTCGTTCGATAGTTGACCACACGTAAAGCGTAATCAGAAAAGCGCCGGCGACGATGGCGATGCTGACAAGTTTGCGAACCAACTTGTGCTGTTCGATGCGGTCGTCCGGCGATATCACGGCGTCTTGTTCGCTCGAGGGTGTGGCGGGTTGATGCATGTCAGTTTTGGTAAAAGAGAATCCACGTCGCGAAGGTGAAGACGATCATGAGACACGAGTAGATGAGTGGCGCTGGACTGAGGTAGGTTTTCAGGTTGCGGACTTGCAGGATCCAATGGGCAATCAGCGTCAGCGCCAGTCCGCTAACAATACAGACCATCCATGCCGGAAAATAGGAGCCGAGAAGATCGATAGTCGGTGAATGGTGGCTGCCCATCTGCACCGCAACGAAGAAGACGACGAGCAGTCCCAGGATAGCACCAACGAATCTCAAAATTATTCGTCTCGTTTTCACCTCTGTAGGGGTCTAACTGCTCGCGCGGCTGGCCGCGCCAAGTCTCCCGTGCTCAGTGCGACTGCGCTGGCCGTCGTATAGATTGCGGATTGCATGTCGTGACTCACGCTTCGTGCGGAGGCCAGATTTCGCTCGGCGCTCACGATCTCCGGATAAGTGTTGTTCGACCAGGTCGCGTTCGTAATTTGGAAGGTCCGGCGGCGACCACGCTCTGTCAGAAGTTGGTGGAGAATCGTTCCTGGCATTGGCCACGGCAAATGCCAAGAGCAATTGCAGACTCAAGAGACGGGTGGTCACGGCTCATCCCTTCTAGCTCGCTTGCAAAAGCAGACCTGCAGTCGTGTTTGCTAAATCGCACGGCAACTGCGTTTCGTCGGTCTCGCGACGCCGTCCGGTTTCCGTATCGAGTTTCTCGACCAACGCAGCGACATGTGTGTCGATGATTTGGTGACACGCGGCTAACTCGCCCTCGCGATTGCGGACAGCCTCCCGCGCCGCTGCTTCCAAGTCATCTATATTATATAGAGCGACATGCTCGAGCCCGCGTACGGCCGGATCGATGTTGCGCGGCACGGACAGATCGATGAGAAGCAGCGGGCGATGATGCCGCGATCTCATTAGATTGTCCGCATCATCCCGAGTCAGCAGCGATTCCGGACTGCTCGTCGCCGCGATGACAACATCGACATCGGGCATTTCGAACAGACAATCGCCAAGGCAGACGGCTTGTCCCCCGCATTGGACCGCCAGATCGATTGCACGATCGAAAGAACGATTCGCAATCAAGATCGATCGAGCGCCTTTCTTTACCAGCGACCGGACACAGCATTCCGCCATTTGGCCGGCGCCAATGACCATGATTGATTGCCGCGATAGATCACCAAGGGTTTTCTCCACTAATTCGACCGCTGCACTCTTGATTGAAACCGCGCCACGCCCGATTGCGGTGCGAGAACGAATCTCCTTTGTTGCCTGAAACGCCCTTTGAAACAGCCGATTTAAAACGCGGCCGGTCAGTCCGGCGTTGCGAGCGATCTCGTAGGCGTTTTTGATTTGGCCGGTGATTTCAGTTTCCCCGAGCACCAGCGAGTCCAAACCCGGCGCGACGCGAAGCAGATGACGCACGGCATCGGCATCCTCGCGGACGTAAATGTAATCGTCCAGTTCTCGCGGCTCGGCGCAAAGCAACTGTAAAAGCGATTTAATGTGACCCGTTGCCTGTCGGGTTGTTCCGTAGATTTCAACACGATTGCATGTTGAAAGCAGAACGATTTCGTCGAGATGGCCGAAGCACTTCAGCACAAACGCAAGATCGACAATCTCGGACTGTTTCACCGCGAGCTGCTCGCGGAGTTCGACCGGCGCGGTTTTGTGACTGACTCCGGCCGCGAACAGTTTCATCACTTAGTCAAAGTGGTTTCGAGACGCGCGGGCTGAGCTCCCCGATCTGGCGTGGCTGCCGGGGCCGGCGTTGTTTGTGCCGGTTCAGATTGCTGATAATTCACGATCAGACGCGAACCGCGCTGTCCGGTCAGGAACAGCCAGCCCCATTGCAAGAACACGCTGATCCGAAGACTGAGCTGAGCCAGATACGCAGTGTGAATGAAAGCCCACGCCAGCCACGCCAGAAGGCCATGTATGTGCACTTTGCCGCTTTCTAGGACGGCCCACCCTTTGCCGACCACAGCCATGTTACCTTTGTCGAAATAGCGAAACGGTTTCGGACTTTTCTTTCCGGCGACGCGGCGACGAATTAATTTCCCTGCATAATGTCCCTGTTGCATCGCGACCTGGGCGACGCCACCTAAAGGTTTCCCGTCTTGATCGAGCGATGCGGTATCGCCGACTACGAAAATTTCCGGATTACCGGGAACACTCAGATCGCTTTTGATGCGCACGCGACCAGCGCGATCCGTTTCTGCCCCTAACCATTTTCCGGCCGGCGAAGACGTAACACCAGCCGTCCAGATCACTGTTTTGCTCGCAATTCGCTCCCCAGCGACAATGACTCCTTCGCTGTCGATCTTCTCGACGTTGTGGCCCAGATGGATTTCGACTCCGAGCTTTTGCAGATGGAACTCCGCTGCCTCAGACAGACTCGGGGCAAAAGTGCCAAGAACCTTTCGAGCGCCATCGAGCAAAACAATTCGCGCTGAAGTCGGATCGATCCGGCGGAATTCGGAACGTAATGACGATCGAACGAAAATAGCAAGCGCCGCCGCCATCTCGACGCCGGTTGGTCCGGCGCCAACCAAAACGAAGGTCAACAAATCGCGGTGAAGATCGACATTTTCTTCGGTCTCAGCCTGCTCGAAGGCGCTGAGGATTTTGTTTCGAATACCGACGGCATCGGCCAGGGTCTTCAAGCTCGGAGCAAACTTTTCAAATTCGTTGTGTCCGAAATAACTGGGACGAACACCGGTCGCGAGAATAAGGTAATCGTACGGCACCGCGACATGCTCGCGATCTGCGTCGTTTACAAAAACGCAGCGCTGCGCCTTATCCACACCGGTGACCTCGCCCATGATCACCGTTGTATTTTTATGTCTTCGCAATACCTCGCGGAGTGGCGAGCTCATTTGCGACGGCGCGAGGACTGCGGTCGCTACCTGATAAAGAAGCGGCGCAAAAACAGAATGGTTCGTTCGATCGATGAGAATGACTTCGACCGGCGCTTTCCCAAGGGCTTTGGCCGCAGCCAGGCCCCCAAAACCGCCGCCGACGATCACTACCCGCGGTGTCTTCGACCTCTGCTCATCCGCGCCATTGATAGAATTGAGATTAGCATCGTTCATCCATCCCTTTCTCAAGCTTTTGATTCCCAACATTTCAGAGAATCGTTCTTTGTTGATCTCGCTCGGGCTTAGTGCCGCAAAGCGTGAGCTTTATCAGGCGACCCAGAAACTGATCAGCAGAATCAGGATAAGTGTGGTTATGACTAACCACGGGATGAGAACCACCTCGATTCTGACGTGACGAACGGCCGGAATATCGTTGTCGACGTTCGGATCGCGATCAAAGAATCGGTGACGGTTGCGAAAAACGTACGCGCCTCCGGCTAGGTAAAGCAGGAAGAAGAATGTTGCTGCGATTCGAAGAGCAGGAAGAGCTGCGGGATTAATTAGTGCGAGCATATCATATATATATAGCGGCGATCATTTTCCGTTTGGAAGCCATTCGGGTTTGCTTGATCCACGCGGGACGAGGACCGTGCGGTAGGCTCCCGGTGTGCGGGACATAACGATCTGGTCGGTCATTCCCTGATAAGTGCCAAGCGGTGTTTCCGCGGTAAACAGGTCCGGAGCGATGTACTTGTGCTCGTCGGTCGAACCTGCGGTCGCTTTCGCGTAGGCCTTGTCGAAAATACCTAACGAGAGCAACCACAGCACGGTCCGCGTTAGCGAAACGACGACCCGATAGCTGCCGCCTTCGATTGCACGCCGGCGCAACGCAGCGAGAATCCCAGTTGTGCCTAACCAGCCGACGACATTGTCAGCAATGGGGACAATTGGCGGCTGCTTCGGCCGAGTCGGGGAACCTTCGATCGTAAAGAGGCCAGACACTGCCGCGCCAATCTCATCGAAACCGGGTCGATTCGACCACGGTCCCTCCTCACCGTGCATAGCGACGATTGCATGAATCAATCCGGGCTTCTGCGCGCAAAGCGATTCGGCATCGAGGCCGTGCTTCTTCAGAAATCCGGGACGTTTATTGGCAAAAAATACGTCAGCATCCTTTAGAAGCTGATTGAATCGTGCGCGATCTTCCTTTGCATCGTCGAGAATGGTTGAACGCATGCCGACCTGGACATCCCACGCGAAGGCTTCGATTTCCGAGTCGCGCGGTCTCCAGATGTTGAGCACGTCCGCGCCGTATAGGGCCATGTCTCTTCCCATCCCAGCTCCCGCGATCACGTGACCCATTCCCAACGCGCGGACACCAGCGAGAGGAAGATTATCGCTCGCCTTAAGCGGAACGGGTTCGCCCTCGCCAATCTTCTCCACCGTGATCAGCGGCATTTTTGAGAGCACGTCAGTGTATTGGGGTTCCCGACGAAATTCCTCATTCGTCCGCACCATCGCCAGAACCAGTCCTTCGGCAGCCGCAGCCTCTTCTAGTTCCACAGCGTTCCATTTGCGTATGGCGTCGTTAATGGATTTGGTACTCGGGCTGCAGCCGAGAAAATCGAGGGTGCGCACGAGGAGTTGAGGATAAATGTCTAGCGCCAGCACGTACCGCCCATCGCGTGTCTCGCGAAAAAACGCATCCCCCATCTTTAGGAATGGGCTAACCGCATAGCCACCTGGGGAGGGCGGCCGGCCATTGATGGTTTCCCATTTTCCTTCAAAGAATCCGGCGAAACGCCGCAGTGCCTTGCGCACGTCAACCGAGATATTCTGTCCTTCGCCGGTGGTCTGTCTCCAAAGTGCGGCTAGCGCAACGCTCCGTGCGGCCAGACCGACTCGCGGCCAGCGTCCCGAACCGGATCGGGCTTGGGAGAATCGGATCGCGTCCGTAGAACGTGAGCTTGCCTCCGGCGTCCGCCGTTGTTAGCCCGATGTCCTTTAACACCGCATCTGTTTCGGCGTGCAGATCGAAATCCGGCGACGTTGCCGGATGACTCAGCTTCTGTTCCAGCGCTTCAGTCAATCGATCGGTTGCTGTGCTCGTCTCAATCGATGGCTCAGTTATTGTTGCGGTGCTCATTGGTCGTTCTACTTCTTTCTCAAGCTTTTAAGATCGCACATTTCATAAAATCGTCGTGCTTCCCGCGTGTGCGTACCTCCGAGATAACTCAGCACCACGAGGTCTCTCTCTAACAGCTCTGGCTTGGCCGGCCCTTAGCACTCTATTGTCTTATTGCTCCGCTTCGCAATCCTAGATCTCAAAAGGGTGGTCTTCATCATGCATCACACATATCCGCTGGTACCCCATTGGATCACAGGCAGGCTGCTATTAAGTTCCGCGGCAAGGCTGGAAAGCGAAACGTTGACAACGGTAGCGTCTAATTGGGAAAGGAACGAGCCAGCACCGCAACCGAGACGATCCTCCATACCCGCGGATCAAGCCGATCCTTCTCCGGTGTCTGCTCGGGCAAGCGCCTTCAGGACCTCCTCTACAGTGCGGACCCGCGCGAGGCGCGGGAAGATTCTCTCAAAGGCAAAGCGATGCTCTTCGGCATCTTGGCCGGAGCAGGCGTCTTCAACTACGACGAACGCGAAGCCCAGGCCGGTCCCCTGACGCAGCGTTGATTCGACTCCCCCGTTTGTCGAGATTCCGGTCAGCACGACCGTATCGATGCCACGGCTCCTCAGTTCTGGCTCGAGCGACGTGCCTGCGAACGCACCCCAGTGGCGCTTGGTAATTAAAAGGTCCCCGTCTTGGAATCCGGCTGATCGCACAATTTCCGAGAGCTCATCTGGCAGCGGTTTGCCCGCTAAAGGCGAGGGCTCATCGACGGGCAGCTGGATGAACTGCTTGAGGTCAACGCGCACCCACACCACCAATCCGCCCCGAGCTCGTAACTCGTCGGCAATCGTCCGGTTTCTTTGCACGACTTGCGTCGCCGGATACGGGGCCGCACTGATTCCCATAATTGCGTTTTGTAGATCGATAGCGACTAGCGCGGTTTTTCGCGAAACGAGATAAAGGTCAGACATAGTCAAAAAAGGATGTTTTAAGAAAAATGGGTCACGCGCGTCCCAGTCGTCGAAAACAAGGCACCGCGTGGAAGTCGAAGCCGAGCTGGTACATCGTGGGGAGGGGCAATGGCAAGGCCATCGACGCTTTCAAATTCAAATCGCTCCGATGCACTCACTATATAATATGCGTCAGGCGACGGCCCGTTCCTGGCGCGCCCAGGCGGCGTCACGCAGAAGCCTCTTTAATATCTTGCCGGAACCGCTCTTCGGCAGCTCGGTCTGAGAAAACTCGATGCTGCGCGGAACTTTGAAATTGGCGAGCGATCGTCGGCAATACGCGATCAACTCTTCCGCAGTGAGTGTTTTCCCCGGCTTGAGAACAACGACAGCCTTTACGATTTCGCCCCACTTCGGATCGGGTATTCCGAAAACCGCCACTTCGCGCACCGCCGGATGCGTGTAAATCACGGCTTCGACTTCGCCGGAATAAACGTTTTCTCCGCCGGTGACGATCATGTCTTTCAAGCGATCGAGAATGTAGAAGTATCCGTTGGCGTCCTGATAACCAACATCGCCGGTTCGGAAAAAGCCGTTCCGGAACGCGAGTTTTGTTTCTTCCGGATCGTTCCAATAACCTGCGCATGACATTCGCGCCGCGAGCGACCAGCTCGCCCGTTTTCCCGGTTTCGACTTCCTTTCCTGTTGGATCGACAACGCGCACGTCGATTCCGAGGCAAGGACGCCCGCAAGAGGTGAGTTTGTCCTCGGTATGCTCATGGTCTTTCAAGCCGGTGAGAAATCCCGCTTCGCTCAGTCCATAGACCTGAACGAGTTTAACCTTTGGCAGAACCTGTCTCGTGCGATGCACGAGTTCAGGAGCCATTGGAGATCCGCCATATCCCAAATGCCGAAGAGTCGTTAGATCATACTTTTGCAGCTCCGGAGATTGGGTCAGCATATTGATCATCGTCGGCACCAGCACCGTGTGAGTGACCCGTTCGCGTTGGACTGTCTCGCAGAATGTTTGCGGATTGAACTTTGGAATAGTGACCTGACAGGCGCCGAAAGCCGGCGCCGCGAACATGAACGGAAAATCCGCGATGTGAAAAATCGGCGCGGCATGTAAATGCACCGCACCTTCCTCAAGCGGGAACCAGAAGTTGGTGTGATAGACGTTCTCCAGAATATTTGCATGCCTGATCTCGACACCTTTCGGCCGGCCCGTTGTGCCGCTGGTATAGATGAGGGCGAGAATGGCGTCCGGATCGTAAATTGGATCCGGAATGGAGTCGCTTTGAACATCGAGCGGCTCTTGATCAAGCACCAGTTGCCATGAAACCTGCGCGGTCGGGACTGGCAGCGACGAATGGCGAATTAATCCGCGCGGTTGTGCATCGGTCGAGAATGCCGTCGATTTCTTTGACTGAGAGCCGCGTGTTTAACGGAACCGCTATGACGCCGAGCCAGGCGCACGCATAAACGAGCTCGATGTAATCCGGCTCGTTGGGAAGAAGAATGCGCCAGTCGATCTCCGGCTTTGAAACCATGTTTCGTCAATGCCGCAGCAATACGCCCGACGCGAGCGTGTAGTTCGCGGAAAGTCGAGCGCGTTCCGTTCGCGACAAGCGCGGTCCGCTCTGGAAAATACCGGGCAGCTCGGCCTAATGAGTGGACGTAAATCATACCGGCTCTAGTAGAACCTTGAGTGTCGTGCTGAACGCTCACCTTTCCGGCATAGCGTCGCGAGATGAAGATGGAATAGAACACCGCCAGCGCGAGACCGATCGGCCACCAAAAGGTCGGCGATTCGCAAAGTGCTCGGACTGACGGCGACGGCGTAGGCGGTGAGTGAGTTCTCCGGCGCGAGCGTTGAATGAAGCATCACCGGAAAAATCGCGGCCGCTCCGGTGGCCAAGAGACCGACGATAAGAAAATTCGACCCGAGAAATGCTCGCCGTTCGCGTCTACCACTCAGGCCAGAAACAAGCGCGATAATTGAGACAGCAGTTACGATCAATCCGAGCCACCAAAATGGATTGGACAACGCGCGGCCAGGCAGATCCGGACGCACGATTCTCGATTCGACCAGGACTGCGAGACAGAGCGGCACAACCGCGATCCAAAGATACTTCGCCGTATTTTTCGGAACGATCGTGCACCGGGCCTTCCGTCTTCAGCGTGAGATAGGTCGCGCCATGAGCTGCCAGCATCACGACGTGCCAAAATCGCAATCGATACCGTGTACCAGTCGAGCAGGCCGACATGGCCGCGGACGTTGAAGTCCGTGAAAAACGCCATCGAGAAATTGCCCTCGGCATCAAGTGGAACGCCGCGCGCGACGTTGCCCGCGGCCGCGCCGAAAAGAATCGCAAGAAGAAAATTGGAAAAGACGAAAATGAAATCCCAATACGCCTGCCAAAGACGATCGTTGATGTGTCCGCCGACTTCAATGCGAGATGCCGCGCAAAATCAGACACCACAAAATCAGAAAGAGCGCGAGATAGTAACCGGCAAACGCCGAAGCCATCAGGCGCGGGAAGATCGCGATCAATGTTCCGCCGAAACCGAGGAGCCATACTTCATGCCATGTCCATAACGGCCCGATCGCAGCGATGACTTGTCGGCGTTCTTCAGGAGTCTCTGGCGACAAACCAATGCAGCATTCCCGCGCCGAAGTTCCGGCCGTCCAGAACGATGTAGATGATCAGCATGAAGCTGACGACGGCGTACCAGGTCGCGATCATACCAACACCGCCTCTCGCTCAGCGAAATGTGGCGACACTCGTTCTTCCGGACCTTTTCCGATTTCGCGACCGGTTAGGCCGAGAAAAAGCAGACCGATTACAAAATAAAGCCGGTGAACCCAATCAGCGTGAAGATGGCGTCGCCGTTACTAACGACTTTGCTGTAGCCGTCGCGCGTGTGAAACAGGCCGTAGATCAACCACGGTTGACGTCCCGAGTTCGGCAGTCATCCAACCGAGCGTGTTCGCGATGTACGGGTACGGGAACGCCAGCATCAATACCCAGAGCAGCAAGCGACTTGATTCGAGTCGGCCTCGCCAATTTTGCAATGTGGCGAAACCCATCAGGACGATGAACAGCGTCCCGAGCGTGATCATGATGTGAAATGAGTAGTAAAGAAGCTCGATGTTGTCCGGCCACGCATCCTTCGGAAAGTCGTTCAGTCCGTGGACAAAACTTCCAAAGTGTCCGTAAGCGAGAAAACTGAGCGCGCCCGGAACTTCGATCGGATTGTCGAGTCGTTGTTTGGCGACATTAGGTTGTCCGATGAGAGCAACGCCCGCCATTTGTCCGCCCTCGAACTTCCCTTCCATCGCGGCGAGCGTGACCGGTTGATGATTGCCAACCATCTTGGCTTGCTGCATCGCCGGTTGGAAAAGCAACCAGGAGCGATGCGATCAAACCAACGAACGTTCCCGCGCGCAGATAAAGTCTGGCCTGAACCGGATGAACTCCTCGCAGGGCGTAGAACGCTCCGATCGCCGCGACCACGAACGAGCCGGTCACGACCGCGGCCAATTGATTATGAGCGAACTGAACCAACGCCCACGGATTCAAGAGATAGGCGCTCATGCTGGCGATGCCTAACGAACCGTTCGGTTCGATCTGGTAACCGACCGGGTGCTGCATGAACGAATTCGTCACGAGAATGAAGTAGCCCGAGATCCAACTCCCGAGCGCGACCGCCCAGGCAGCGACGAAATGTCCGCGCGGCCCGAGTCGTTTCTCGCCCCAGATCAACGCGCCGACGAACGCGCTCTCGAGAAAGAACGCGAACATCCCTTCCATCGCCAGCGTTTGTCCAACTACTCCGCCGGCGTATTTCGAAAAGTCCGCCCAGTTCGTTCCGAACTGAAATTCCATCGGAATGCCAGTGACGACACCGACGGCGAAATTGAGTCCGAAAATCTTCGCCCAAAACCGAACGGCCTCGATTGTATTTTTCATCTCCGGTCCGAAGCGCGCGCCATTTCCAGTAAACCAGGAACCAGGCCAGCCCCATCGTGAGCTGCGGAAACAGGTAGTGATAAACGATCGTGAACCCGAACTGTAACCGATGCCAAAACCCCGGATCGTTAAAGATCGAGTTCATTGTCGATCGTTACGCGGCCGCTTGTTTCGTCTTTCCCTTTGCCCCGTCAGTTGCCGTCGCGCGCGTGATCGAAGCAGTTCGATGATTACTTCGTTCTCTTCCTGGGCGAGCTCGTCCACGGAACGATTCCCCGCTTCACGCATCACTCCATCGACGACCTTTTGCTTTAGCTCCGGCGTGACGTTTGGAGTTCCAAGAACCTTGATCATGCCTGCCAACGGATCCATGAGATGCTCCATGAAATGTTTGATTCCACCCGCACCACCACCCGAGTGCCATTGCAAGCTTTGTCCCATCACGCCCCAGCGAAGCCCAGGTCCATAGCGACACGGCGACGTCAGTGTCTTCCACACTAAGCATGTCTTGTTCGATAAGATAAAGCATCTCCGGTAAAGCGCGGCTTGGAACCGATTAGCCACATGTCCGGGAAGTTCCTTCTTCAGATGGATCGGTTTCTTGCCAATCGAAGCATAAAACTGATCGCTTGCTGAATCGCCTCCGGCGAAGTCTTACGTACCGCCGACCACTTCGACCAACGGAATGATGTGCGGTGGGTTGAACGGATGTCCGATGACAACACGCTCCGGATGTTTGCACTTCGATTGAATCACACTCGGCGTTATGCCAGACGAACTCGAAGCAAGAAGAGAATCAACCGGAGTCACCTCATCCATCTCCGCGTAGAGCTTCATCTTGAAATCCGGACGCTCTGGTCCGTTCTCCTGAACGAGGTCGGCTTTCGACAAAGCCTCTTTCAATCCTTCGTGAAAGTTAAGCGATCGCGCGACGCGCCTTTCGAAAGACCGATGTTCGTCAGATCTTTCCAGGCTTCGTCAATATATTTGCGTAAATTGGCTTCTGCGTTTGGTCCTGGATCGGTCGCGATGACATCGAATCCGCGCGCGAGATATTCAGCGGCCCAGCTGGCGCCGATGACTCCAGTGCCAACAATGGCGATGCGACTAATTGGTTTGTTGTATGACATAGTAGTTAATTAGTTAGTTGTTGATGGTTGATGGTTACGGAATTTCTGCGTAAGCGATGCCGGTGAGATTTCCCTGCGCGACGAGCACCGGTTTCTTTATCCGAGCCGTCGAGCTTGGCGCAAAAAATGATTGCCGGCTAAATCCGTGGTAAACATCCGGTTTCCTTTGAAATCGAGAGCGATTCCGATTCCCTCCTCCAGATGAGTAAGCAAAATCTCAGGAGCCGGGCGTTTGTTGAAATCCGCGTCCAGCGGCGCGCGATTGACCGTGTTGCCGCGCGGTGCATCGCCGCGGTCGGTCCAGTAGAGGAACCGATTCTTCAGATCGAGCTCGAGATCGATCGGTTCCGGCAAACCATCGAATAACAGTTTCGATATCGGTCCGGTTCGCCGCCGTCTCACCTTTCGGGATGTCGATCTTAGCGCGAAAGATTCGGCCCTTTCCCGCATTGCGGGGCCTTTTTGCGTCCAATAAATTTCTCCGCGATCCGGATCGACAGTGATTCCGACACACACTTTAGTTTCGTCCGTTCCTGGGCGGGCGTCGCCTTTGCTGGAGTCGACCAGGGTTTCGATGTTCGAACCATCCAGGTTCGCAGCGCATCACGCGCATTCCTTCGCGGTCGCACCAGTAAAGCTTGCCGCTCTTCTTCTCCAGATGGAGTTGCTTCGGCGTAAACGTGCTCGCCTTCGCGAATGATGGTCTACGCGATTCTGACCGTCGAGATCGACGCGCTCGATCGAACCATCGTTCTTGCTCGGAACGCCCATGTTGGTCCAGTAAATGTGTCCGGCTTCAACATCGACGACGACGCCATCAGGGACTCGAGCTCCGCTGACAATGACTTTTCGGTCCGACCCGTCGGCGTTAGCCGAATGAATCCGGCCGCCGCTTGCTTCAAGGAAATATAAGCGGCCGACCGACTTTGCGCTTGATGGGCGCGTTGGTTTGGAAGTTTGCGGTTGTGTAGCAGTTTTCATGTGTTGATTTCCTATCCCTTTCTCAAGTTTTCGAGGATCGACATTTCAGAAATTTGTCTTAAGCCGCGCGCGCTTTTGATTCCGAGATGGCTTCGAAATTCGGCTTACGTTTCTCAATGAAGGCCGTGAACGCTTCTTTGGCTTCGGCCGAGCGGACGCGCACGGAGAATTCCTGGTTCTCGAGCTTTACCGCGCGCTCGAGTAGCTCGCGCGTGGACGATCTCATCAAGCCGCTTGCACGACTGCAGTGCGACAGGCGGTTTAACGGCCAGCTGTTGCGCGGCCGCAGTAGCGGTGGGGAATAACTGCTGATCGGCTACAACGCGAGTAACTAAACCTAGCTCTGCGGCTCGCTTCGCATCGAAGGGTAATCCTAGTAGAACTAGCTCGGCGGCGCGGAGGTATCCGATTCGCGCGGGGACCGAGTAACTCGTTCCGAACTCCGGAACGACAGCCAGATTGACGAACGGCATTTGGAACTTTGCGCTCTCGCCCGCGAACACGAAGTCGCAATGAGTCAGCATGGTAGTTCCACCTCCGATTGCTGCGCCCTGCACCGCGGCGATGATTGGCTTGTCGAAGTTAATCAGCGCATTCGATCAAGCGAGCTTGCGGACTCTCACCTGGCCCGGGCGGGTTCTTCAGAAAATCCTCGATGTCGTTGCCGGCGGAAAATGAATCTCCAGCGGCATGCCAAAGCACGACGCGAATCTGATCGTCTTTCGCAGCGTCATTCAACAGATCGGCCAACGTGATGTACATGGCTCGAAGTCATTGCGTTTTTCTTCGCCGGTCGATTCAGCTGAATCCGCAAGATGTGTCCGGAGCGTTCGGTAACACTTCGTTCATCGCATACCTCCTAGGCCGGCTCTTCGCGGTGCCCTGGTTTCGGTATGACCCGCTCGCGAAGAAGCCGTCGATTTGTTTGGCATCGAAGCCGAACTCCTGGAGAACTTCGTCGTTGTGCTCTCCAAGATCCGGCGCGCGCTTTGCCGGCTACTTTAGCCACGCCGTGCACCTGAATCGGACTGCTGATCGTAAGTTTCAAGTTTTCTCCGGCGCCTTCGAGCGGCACAACGATGTTGTTAGCCTGTAACTGGGGATCCTTGATCACGTCGTTGCGGATCGCGCACCAAACCGTAGGGAATGTGCGCCTTGTCCAAGACTTCGCGCCAGTGCGCAATCGGTTGTGAACTGAACGTCTCGTCGATGATCGCGGTCAGCTGCGCTCATGTTCGCGGCCAGCTTTGCCGGATCAGCGAATCGCGGATCCTTCAAAAGATCGGCACGGCCGATACCCGCTGCGAGAGCCGGTATCTTGTCTGGTGTGGTGACAATTACGAACCAGATGTTGTCGGAACTCTTGTAAACATTCATCGCCGCGTTTGCCGGATTTTTCCGGTCGTGTTGCGGTGCGAACTTGGCTCCGGCAAGCGCCGCTTGAATCGCGACGCCGGCGGACCAAACGCCTGCGGCCAAAAGCGATGTCGTAACGTAAGAACCTTTGCCGGTGCGTTCGCGCCGATAGAGAGCTGTCACGATCGCGGCAAACAATCCCGACGCCTGATGGAGCATCGCCGGTCCCGGCGAACGGCCAGGTAGGCGGTGCGCCGGCATCGCGCAAGAGAGAAAGCAAACCGCTCCGCGACCAGTAGGCCGTGATGTCGAATCCTGGAAGAGCGGCGTCCGGTCCCGTCGTCGCCGTAGCCAGTGATGTCGGCGTAAATCAGCCGCGGATTGAACTGCGCGACATCGTCATAGCTCGAGCTTGAGTTTCTCGCGCGCGGGATGCGGCGTGTTGACGATGAACACGTCGGCCCACTTGGCCAGGCGCTCGATAACTTTTGCCGCAGTCGGGCGATTTGAGATCAATCGCTACGCCGCGCTTGTTCCGATTGTTCAGGTGCCACATGTAGGGATACTTGGACTGCGGTTGTGGCGGAATCTTGTTCCCGATTCTCCACAATTCGCCCTTGGGCGGTTCGACTTTGATTACGTCAGCACCGAAGTCGGATAGAATCACCGCGGCTCCGGGACCAGCGACGAAGCTCGAAAAATCGACGACCTTCAGTCCCGAAAAAATGTTGTCAGTTGGCATGTGTGTTTTCAGTTGCCATAAGTGTTTCCTTTGCTTGATTTCAGCGCCCTTGAAATTGTGCGGCGCGCTTTTCGCAGGAAGGCTTGCGTGCCTTCCTTCTTGTCTTCCGTTCCGGCGCAGAGTCCGAAGAGCGAAGCTTCGAGTGACAGACCCTCAGCCTGGCTCGTCTCCAAGCCCTTGTTCACGGCTTCGAGCGAGTACTTCACCGCGAGTGGAGCGTTGGCAAAGATTTGCTTCAGGATCGCTTCGGCGCGCGAGATCAGCTCAGCGGCCGGCACGACTTCGTTAACGAGGCCGATGCGATACGCTTCCTGCGCGCTGATGATTTCTCCGGAAAGAATGAGCTGCAGCGCGCGGCCTTTGCCAACGAGACGCGGCAGACGTTGTGTTCCGCCGCCGCCGGGAATGACTCCCAGTTTCACTTCCGGCTGACCGAACTTCGCGTTCTCCGCGGCGATTCGAATCGTGCAAGCCATGGCTGTTTCGCATCCGCCGCCAAGGGCGAAGCCATTGACGGCGGCGATCACCGGCTTGCCGAGATTTTCGATCAGATTGAGGACATCTTGTCCAAACGCGCTCGACTTCTCCGCTTCGACGGCGGTGATCTGCGCGAGCTCGCTGATGTCGGCGCCGGCGATGAATGCTTTATCGCCGGCTCCAGTCAGGATGACGCCGCGCACGGCGGCGTCATCCTGTGCATCCTCGAACGCGGCCTTAAGATCCTCCCACGTTCTCTTGTTCAGAGCGTTAAGGACTTTCGGCCGATTGAGAGTGACATAGGCAATCGCGCCTTTCTTGGCATACAAGATAGTTTCGAGATTTAGTTCTGTAGTTGTTGTGCTCATAAATGATTTCTTGTTTGAAGTTGAGGTTATTCGTTAGGCGTTTGATTACAGAAAGGCGCTGAGGCCGGTTACGGCTTTGCCGACGATCAGGTTTTGCATTTGGAAGGTGCCCTCGTAGGTGTAGAGCGCTTCGCAGTCGTTGAAGAAGCGAGCGACCTTGTAGTCGGCTACGATGCCGTTGCCGCCGAGAATTTCCCTGGCCCACGCGACTGTCTCGCGACACTTGGAGGTGCAGAACGCCTTCGATAACGCCGCATGAGCGTCGCTCAGCTTGCCTTCGTCAAACAATTGCGCCTGGCGCACGAGCAGGCACTGCGATGCGGTGATGTTTTCGATCATCTTCGAGCGAGAAGATCCTGGATTAGTTGGAACGAACCGATCGGCTTTCCGAACTGGAGACGATCCTGCGCATACTTAAGCGCAGCTTCGTACGCGCCCATCGCGCATCCGGTGGACATCCAGCCGACTGCGTAGCGGGTTATCTTCAAAACTTTCGCGGTGTCACGGAAAGAGTTGCCGCCCTGAAGCCGATTTGCTTCCGGCACGCGGACGTCTTTCAACGTGATGTGGCCGTTCTGCACGACCTTGAGCGCGACCTTGTTCTCGATCTTCTCGACGCGTAAAGCCGGGCGTGGTCTTGTTCTCGACAATGAATCCCTTGACCTGATTGTCGTCGACGTCGCGCGCCCAGACGATCGAGACATCGCACCAGGTCGCGTTGCCGATCCACTTCTTCTCGCCGTTAAGGATCCAGGTATCGCCGTCGCGTTTTGCGGTGGTGAGAAGTCCGCCGGACGCGCCGGAACCGACGAGTGGCTCGGTCAGAGCCGAAACAGCCGATCTTGTCAAAACGCGCCATCGGCGGCAGCCACTTCTGCTTCTGCTCTTCCGACCCATCTATATAGATAGAGCCCATCGCCAGTCCGATATGCACCCCGAGAAAGGTGGAGAATGAGGGGTCAATCCGTGCGGACTCCATTTGGACAAAGCCTAACAGCGCGAGACTTCCGCCGGCGCAGCCATAGCCCTTCATGGCCACGCCGCCGATGCCGAGCTTCTTTACTTCCGGCAGCAGATCGAACGGGAATTGATCTCTGACCCAATAGTCGGTGATAACAGGCGCGACTTTGGTTTCCATGAACTCGCGCACGCGCTTGACGACCGCGAGCTCCTCCGCCGGCAAGGTTTCGTAGAGATAGTAGAAGTCACTGTTGGGCGCGGGCAGTGGTTTTCGCGGCTTGGCGGCCTTTGCCGTTGCTGGTGACGCAGTAGTTTTTGTAGCAGTAGGTGCGGTTGTTGTAGTTGGCATATTAGATCTCCTTTTCGTTAGGCTGAGAGTTGAACCGACCAGGTGTCGGTCTGATTTGGAAAGGCGGTTAGCTTTGACCCATTGGCGCGACAGAGCGCCCAACCGAGCACGTAGTCAGCGACTTTCGTTTCCTGAAGCAAGCGTGAAATGCGTTTGGTCCGGGAATTCTTTGTAATCAGTTTCGGCTTTCGATTCTCGATAGAGGTCGAAGTTCGCTTTGACGAGTGAGCTCGGCGTGACGCGATCTTTGCCGCCCGCCACCAGGAGAAGCGGCGCCCGTGTGTCGTTCCGAAAGTTGACGGTGGCTGCGCTGTGCGAAGTGAAATTTGCGAACGCTGTTTGCAACAAAACCCGATTCGGAGCCGGCACGACGTAACGTTTGAAGGCGTCGAGCGATTGGGTTTCCGTCAGCGAGTTTGCAAACGCGTGATGAAATTGTTCCGGAGTCAGCGAAGCGGTCTTGTTGTTGAAGAGACTTGCCGAGAACTGAGAACGCCAGCTTCAAAATCGACAACGGCAACCGAGCAATTCCCTTTACCGGAGCACTGGCGATCGCGACACCGGCTGCACCCCATCCGCGATCGAGAAGAATCTGTGTCACCAAACCGCCGAAGCCATATCCGATGATGATCGGCGGAGTTTCGAGCTCGCGAATGATTTGCTCGTAATGATCGACAACTTCAGTCAGTCCAAGAGTTGCGAAGCTGCTTGGATCGCGGCGAAGTTGTTCGATGTCGCCGTCCATGCCGGGCCAGTTGGCGGCGATGACGCAGTAACCTTTTTCCGAGTAATGTTTGACCCAGTGCTCCCAACAGAGCGCCGTCATCCAAAGGCCGGGGATAAGAACAATCGTGGTGATGTTCATTGTGAGAAGCGCGCCGGTGCGCGCGAGTCGTTCGCCGGGAAACTCGAGCCTGATTGGCGGGCGGAAATTGAATGCGGCCAGGCTGTTGATGAGCAGAGGATCGTGTCTGTAGTTGGACTCCCTAACAACTGACCGCAAAATTCGACGCAACTTTTGAGCAAACCGTGCTCTTTTCATGCTAGTGGAAGCGTGAGTTAGAGGAACCGGATCGACCGCGTTTGGGTTGCGGTTCGTTGTGAAAACGCGATTGAGAAAAATTTGGAATCGAACGCGCAGCGCGTCCGCCCCGCCGGGTCCAAGTAGCTAAACAAGCCAAGTGACGCGTCGCCGAAAGCTCCTGACGAAGGCTTTCCGGCGCGAGATTCAGTAGTTGGCAAACGTTCAGGAACGAAAACGGCCAGGAACAATCATCGGAAATGACCCAGCGATAAGCATCGAGATAAAGTTCCCGCTCGACCGCGCTCGTCGCGCCATGAAATCGTCGCAAGTCCGAGTGCGGCCTGTTTAAGGACCCCGGCCGCCAAATCCTTCTGATTCGTCCCGGATGCGTAATCTTCGGCAGCGTTCATGTGTTTCGATTTGGTTAGCTATTTCTTTCTCAAGCTTTCGAAGATCGACATTTCAGAAAATCTTCGAAAATCTTCAAACCGCGGATAACGCGGGTGACAGGGATGAACGCAGACCACTCTCAGTTTTGGTGTCTCTTCACTGGTCCGGCCGAATCGAACCCGAACAGTAGAATGATCAAGAGCGAAGACTATTGGCGTTATGCTCATGGCTTCGTCGATCATCGACAAAAAATCGCCACGGCGAGGATGACGAGCAGAACACCGAGCAACGGACTCGAGACGGCGAACCAGAAGGAAACGTTCCAGTCGGAGGTGGTTGAATTTGTCTTCACGCTATTTTCTCAAGCGTTCGAAGATGGACATTTCACAGAACGTGAAATTTCTTTCGAAACGTTGAACGAAGTTGGGAGAATCTGGATCGCCGCGTCCAGACTAGAGGATTCTACTCGTCAATGGACTCGTTACTTTTCGTCCGCGGACGCAGCTTTCAGCGAGTACGTGTGCTCGCCGTCGAGCACGAGCTCACCTCGTTGGTTATGCACCGTCGCCCGCGTGGTTACGATGCCCGTGTCTCCCTGCGTTGTCAGCTTAATGATTTCGAGTTGGGGATACAGCGTGTCCCCCGCATGCACCTCCTTCAGGAATCTGACACGAGGCGCTCGTAAACGCAAGAAACACGTCGCCGATGTATTGCGGAAAGAGGGTGGCACCAGGAGCAGTGAAGGCGAGAACTTGCAATCCATGCACCACAGGAGCAGTATGCCCGTGTCGGCGCGCGTACTCGACATCGTAGTGGATCGGGTGATTGTCAGCCGAAACCGTTTGGAAAGCGGAGGCATGCGCATCCGTCAGTGTGCGGCTTGGGGCGCGGAATACGTCGCCGACGCGTAAGTCCTCGAACCTTCGCGGAGGCACGACGGTAAAGCCAACCGGATCAAAGGAGCCGGGCTGATTGCGTCTGTCGGTGTGTGAGTTCATGCGTTCGACGGTTTGAGTGTTTGTAATGGTTTTGATCATCTGAAGTGTTGATTTCTTTCTCTTTCTCAAGCGTTCGAAGATCGACATTTCACAGAACGTGAAATTTTTTTCGGAACGTTGAACGAAGTTAGGAGAATCTGGACCGCTGCGTCAGGACTAGAGCAGTCGGCGGAAACGCCACTCGGTTACGACCGCATCACGATTTTCGCGCAGGCAGCGCAAGCCACCGATATCTTCAACAGGCTCTTAAGGCTGGTAGCCCTCGTTCTGCCACTGGGCGAACAACGCGAGCTGGTCCGCGGTCCAATAGGGCCCGCCGGGTGGCATGGAAGGCGGGTCGCCTTTGTGCGGCGAAAGTGTTTCGAGCACTTTGTTAGCATTGTCCGGATCGGACATGAAGGTGTAATCGTCTAACCTTATGCCGTGCACCTCCATGTGCGCAATATCGACATCGCGAAACAATGGCCCGATATCACGGGCGAAAGAAACCTCGGGCATAACGTTCTCCTCCCGACAGGAAACGCAGAATGCGAAATTTGTAAACAAAACATCAAGACAAAATTGTATTTGCTTGGGTGCGCGTGGCGTTGAGAGCTCCGATACTGTTCGGGGCGGCAATTGCAGGACTAGAACCCATCTCATAAATAGGAAATGGGTGCGCTGTTTTCTGGCGGGCGGCTGGCAAGGCGCGACGAAGGAGCATAGCCAGCGCTCTGTGACTGAGGAGCAACGCAGCCAGCCGCCCGCCAGGGCTGCCCGAGGGTTGCCGTTGCGGCGGCGTTGCTCGTCGGTCGAAGATCCATGAAGGATATTCTCCCTCCTCGCGCCTTGCCGCAGCGCCAAATCCCTGGCAACGCACCCGTTCCCTATTTATGAGATGGGTTCTCAAGGCAATTAGGCTCGTCAAAAAGCCACAGTTATCCGGCTAAGAAATACATCCGCCGCGTTTTCATGTTTGGACACTTGAGCGGCAATCGGATCCCAGATGTGTTGATAGCTTGGAATGAACCGGATCGCAGGCGTGATGGCGAAATCGTAGAAAATTTCCATTCCCATTTCGTCATTAGCTGAAGCCGTGTTGAACGTCAGTCGCTTGATACTGTTCTTTAAGTCATTGCTGATCGCGTTGTAGTAATAGCCAACGCCAAAGCTGTCATACTTCCTCGCCTCGCAGAGACCGTGCGCAAACAGCGCCACGCTACCATGAACAGTGACCGTACTGGCTTCCGGAGGCGAGTACCCGAACCTTGCCAATATTCCAACTCCGTTAAGCGGCTGGCCACTTTTCAGTTTTCCGGCAATCGTGGCTGGATCATCCTTCACGTAGAGGTACTGCGAAATGTTCTCGATCGTACCCCAGGTGGTCGATTTGTAATTAATCGGGAGCTTCCCACTCGAAGGACTGCCCAGGAGAAGCCCGATCGCGCTTGGAATCTGCGCCAGGGATAACGAGCCAAAAGGTGACTCCAGGTCGATCTTTGGCTTGTCGGTCCAATTGTACTGCGGCTCGAACTGGCCCGGCAGACCGCCGACCGTGTAGGAAAATATCCACCCGGTGTAGAGGTTTACCTTGTCAAAGGCGTGAGCGACGAAGTTGCTCGCCTGCGTATTCGGATCAAACACTCCTCCAGCAATGGTTAACCATTTGGTCGGCGTCCAGACTCCAGCCGCCGCAATCGTATGCGTATTATAGAAAGTAAGCGCGATCGGGTTCTTGTTGAAATTCAGGTTCGCAAAATAGTATTTCGCGCTGTCGGCGAAGAGCGTTTGGTCGGCGATGTCGAGAATCGCCAGCTTGCCTAAAAGAAGACTGAATTGCGGCGTCAGCGCCTGAACCAGAAAGTATTCCGTCGGATAAATATCGCGGTCGAAGAAAGGACCGGGAAACGCGAGTCCGGTGTTCTGCGGGACCGAGGAACCGGCCGTAAAAGTATTTTTCGCCGAGTCCCCAAATCGGGACCCCACGGTAAAGTGGAAAAGACCGCCCGGCCAGAGCCCTGCGCGGCCAGTATCGATATTAATAGAGAGCTGAAGATTCTCGACGAAAGAACTGCCGGTTTTGAGACCGCCTGAGGCGACATCCTGGTAGGAGCTCGTTGAGTATAGATCAAAGAAAATGCCATGCTCCGCCAGGCTTGTTCGAAAGCCGCCCCAGTCACCGGTCAGTTGCGTATTTTGCCAAAAGTCGCCGACAACGGTCCCGGGCAGTCCGAATACAGGTCCGTTGTTAAAGAAGGGTAAAAGAACGGGAGAAAGATTGGCGATGGAGGCCTTGTCCGTTTGGACGGGTCCCCAGTCGGGTGCACCCTGCGTAGCCTCCGGCGGCTCACCGCTAGTATCAATGTGACGAAAGCCCGCGAAATTCTCGGTGGCAATTGCCGAAGCGGACCAGAGCAAAGAAATGGCCAGAATGCACGACGCCAGATGGTTCACACTGCGCCACGACTTCATCGATTGGTTCGGCAGTGTCATAGAACCGAGCACGATTGTGACAAACCGTCGTCAGCTGTCCATCCCTTTAGGTAAGGAGGCTCATGTTATTGCTTCTGCGCTTGAGGCTGCAGCGAGCTAACGTGAACCTCTGTGCCGCTCGTTAGGGAGTCGGACGGATTGACGATTACCTTGTCAGATTCGGTAACGCCGCTCAGGATTTCGGATTGGACGCCAAAGTCCCGTCCGACTTTGACGTCGCGGAGTTGGACGACGCCCTTGGCGTCCACGACGCCAACTTTCACATTTTTCCCGCGAAATATGAGTGTGTTATCAGGTAAAGTAACCAGCTTTCCTAAAGCAACCTCTGGCACACGGACGGTGGCGTAGCTGCCAGGCAGAATCTCGTTCTTCGAATTATTCGACCTGTAACTCAACAAGCATCGTTCGGGAATCCGGGGAGACCGCTCCCGACGTGGAAATCACTTTTCCCGGATACGTCTTTGCGCTTTCCGCGCCGACCTGAACGTTGAAGGTTTGTCCCACCGCGATGTTCGCTGCGTCCTCCTGCGGGATACGAAAATAAACGCGCAGAGGATCTGTTTGTTGAATGTGAAACATCTCGAAGCTCGTATTGTTCGCGGTAATCAGGTCGCCGACGTTCACGTTACGGACCGTGATGATACCAGCGAAAGGTGCGGTCACACGTTTAAAGGCGACTTCCTGTTCGAGGAAACGAAGATTGGCGGCAAACGCTTCGGTGTTGGCCTGGTTCGTGCCCTGCGAAGTGTCGGTGTTCTCGGCATCAAGTTGGGAGACGACACCTTCTTTGTATAACTCCTGCCATTTCGTGTTCGTGCTTTTTGGCCTGTTCCAAATTTCTTTTCGCTAGCACAGCCTGCGACCGGGCTTGCGCGAGCTGCTGATCGAGATCAGGTGTGTCGATCTCGGCGAGCAACTGGTCTTTCTGGACGTGCGCGCCGATATCCACGAGCCAGTCTTTTAGGTATCCATTCACTCGCGCGAAGATAGATGCTTCCTGCCATGGTTTGACTTCAGCTGGTAAGTTAAGCCCGCTGTGAGGCGTGGTAGCAGTTGGTGAAACCACGGCCACGTCGGAATCGCCAACTCCTTGGTATCAGCCGCAGCTGTTTGTCGCTGCCGGAACTGCGGAACAAAGCCAGCGACCAATGCGATCAGAAGCAATCGCTCCGCCGGACATCAGGATAAAGCGATGTCTTCGGCGAGCCCGGATCGGGTCCTGTTTTATGTTCGTCGGAGAGTCCGACGCTGTCGGGATAGGAGTAGTTGTGCTCATGTATAGAGGGATGTGTTTAGGTTGCGGAAACGGCCTCCTCAAGGACCGTTGATGGAACATTTTCTTTCGGTTCTGCCTTGCGCAGTGCCGGCTGCCTGACGGTGCAACAGGCTGAATACCACCGGCACAAAAAGTAGCGTTGCGACGGTGGCGAGCATGAGACCGCCAATGACCGCGCGGCCGAGCGGCGCGTTCTGCTCGCCGCCTTCACCAAGACCAAGCGCCATTGGTAACATTCCGATGATCATCGCCGTCGCCGTCATGATCACTGGACGCAAGCGGCCAGTGCCGGCTTCCCATGCTGCTTTCACTGAATCCATTCCTTCCTGAAGGTGAGTGCGCGCAAAGGTCACCACCAGAACAGAATTAGCAGTGGCGACGCCGAGACACATGATCGCGCCCATCATTGCTGGAACGCTCAACGTCGTGCTCGTAACATGCAGCCCCCAAATCACGCCCGCGAGCGCACCGGTTAATGCCGTTAGAATAATGAATGGGTCGAGCCAGCTCTGGAAATTGACCACGAGCAGCAGATAGATGAGCGCAATCGCCACTAACATTCCGATGCCCAATCCGAGAAAGCTGGAACTCATCGTCGATGCTTGTCCGCGCAGAACAATGCTGACGCCTTGCGGCGCAGTCTTCTGGGCCTGCGCAACGATAGGCTTAATGTCACTTAGCACTCCACCGAGATCTCTGCCTCCGACTCCGCCGTAAACATCGACTACCGGGATAACGTTATAGTGCGTGTAGATGGGTTGGCTCGTGATCCGTGCTTACGTCAGTTACATTGTCGAGAATCTGACCATTGCCAGTTCCAGGTTTAGACGCGCTAAGCGGCATCGACCTCAGCTCAGAGAGCGTAGTCGTCTGACGTTCCGGGACCCGGACATTGACGAGATATTGGACGCCGGTGGTGTAATCGAGCCAGTAGGTCGGCGTCACCTGGCTGCTGCCGCTCAAAGAGAGCAGCACGGAACCGGCCACATCTCGCTCGCTCAGCCCGAGCTCCATCGCCTTTGTTCGATCGACGTTGAACTCGAATCGCTGCAAATCGTTAGGCTGCTGAACCCGCACATCAACCGCCCCGCGAACCTGACGGATTTTTTGAGCTATGGAATTCGGCGACCTGCTGGTCGACGGTTTCATTTCGACCGACAACTTGAATGTCCAGCGGCGCCGGAAGTCCGAAGTTAAGCGTTTGGCTGACGATGTCGGCCGGCAGGAAGTAAAAGGTTGTGCCGGGAAACTCGCGGTTCAGACTCAGACGCAGATTGCGGACATAATTCGCTGTCGGCTTGTGATTGGGTTTCAGCGAAACCAGAATGTCGGCGTCGGCCGGCCCTGAAATTCCGCTGTCGTTGTAGCTCAAATTGATGCCCGAAACCGGAAGCCCGATGTTGTCGAGAATACCCTCCAGTTCGTTCGCGGGAATTTGACGACGAATGGCGGCTTCCACTTCGTCAACCAGCTTGGCGGTTTGCTCGATCCGCGTGCCGGTAGGCGCGCGCACGTGCAATCGAAACGTCCCTGCATCCACCGTCGGGAAAGAAATTCTGCCCAAGAAAGGGAACGAGCAGCCAGGATGGCAACGCAAAACGAGAGAAATCCAACGGCGAAAGCCGCTCTGTGTTCCAGGACTTTGCCTAACAAGTCTGCATAAGCTTCCCTAAAGCGATTGAACGCCTTTTCAAAACCTTGCTGGAAGGCGACCAGTGGTCGGACCCAAAACGCGACGTGCGTTCCGGCCGGTCTCGTTCGTGCTGATGCCGCTCGAACCACATAATCATCGTTGGCACCAGCGTGCGCGAAAGCACGTAGGAAGAGATCACGGCGAACATGACGGCTTCGGCCAACGGCACGAAGAGATAGCGCGCCACCCCGGACAGAGAAAACATCGGGACGAAGACAATGCAGATACAGAAAGTTGAAACCATTGCCGGCAACGCGATTTCACCCGCGCCTTTCAGAATTCCATCTTCCAATTTTTCACCTGATGCCAGATGACGCTCGACGTTTTCGATTGTCACCGTGGCATCATCCACCAGGATGCCGACGGCCAGCGCCAGACCGCCAAGCGTCATGATGTTGATTGTCTGACCGAGCAGGCTCAGGATTGCCAGAGACGACAACACCGAAAGCGGAATGGACACCGCAATGATGAGTGTGCTTCTCCATGAACCGAGAAAGAGCAAAATCATCAGCGCGGTCAAAGCAGCTGCGATCACACCTTCCCTAACGACCCCGCTGACCGCCGCCTTCACGAACACGGATTGATCGGCGAATTGCTTTACCTGGATATCGCTCGTCACGGTCTTGAGAATGTTGGCCATGGCAGCCTTCACGCCCGCCGCAACGGAAAGAGTGGACGCGCTGCCATTCTTGAAGATGCTCAGCAGGGTGCTGCGGACGCCATCCTGCCGAACGATGTTTTCCTGCGGGAAATAGCCATCACGCACCTGTGCCACGTCGCTTACATGAATCACAGTGCCGCCCACCCTTTTGATCGGCAGATCGTTCAACAGATCGATCCGCGGCGGGTTAACGTTTAGATCAATGGGCACTTCTTTCCCGCCGATCTTGGCGGTGCCGCTCGGATAGGTGAGAGAGCCGTTGCTGATGGCAGTGACGACATCTGATTCGACAAGGTTGTTTGCCTCCAACGCCTTCAGATCGAGATCGACCGAAACCACCCTTTGCTTTCCGCCATATGGATAGGGAATGCTGACTCCCGGCACACTGATCAGTCCGACGCGAATCTGGTTTAGAGCGATGTCGAAGACCTGCTGCTCGGAAAGTTTGGTGCTGCTGATTCCGAACTGGAGAATAGAAACCGTGGACGCGCTGTATTGGATGATCAGCGGCGGAGTGGTTCCCGGTGGCAGCTGTCTCAAAATGGTTTGCGACACGGCGGTCAATTGGGCCACCGCGGTCGAAGGGTTCGTGCCCGGTTGAAAGAAGACTTTGATTACGCCGAAGCTGTCATAGGAGGTTGACTCGATGTGCTCGATATTGTCGACCGTGGTCGTGAGCGCGCGTTCCTCGCTGTAAACAATTCGTTGCGCGATCTGGTCGGCCGGCAGTCCGGTGTAGCTCCAAATCACGCTGACCACCGGGATGTTGATAGCCGGAAAAATATCGGTCGGCGTCTTGGTTAGGACAAAAGGCGTCATCAAGAGCAGCAGCAGCGCCGCCACGACAAACGTGTAGGGCCGGCGGAGAGCTAGGCGAACAATCCACATAACGCGCCTCCGATCTGGCTACTGGATAGAGCAGTTTGATTTCATACGCAAACACCAAACTCGCTCCGCGATCAATGTGCCGAGGCCAAAGTCACCGTGGTCCAGGAACCGAAGAACAAACCGAACCGGAATAAACGCCTTCGACAAGAGCACTGGAGATCGAGATTTGATAAAGCGTGCTCATTTCAAACGGCCAGGGGCCCTTCTATTCGCAGCTTCGCGTCTCAGCACGGTGTCGGAAAGCCTTCGCCGCCATCGCGACGACTCCGATAGTGATGACGAACGGCAGCACAGGAGCATAGGTAGGCGCACGAATAAGGAGAAGCCCACCGACTGTTGCGCCGATAACAAGCGAAACAAGCGTTACAATCAACTCGGGTTGCGAAGTCTTTATCTAACAAACAAAAAGCGCCTGCTCAGGAGGCACCTGGCAAACTGGCAACGCAGTTATCGTGAACGGCCTAACGAGTTGGCCACCACACTGTGACAATCGCCGGTTTCTTCGCAATTACGGCATCACGGCAATCAGCTTGAGTTCAATTGACTAGAGCCGCCTCGGCGTTGGCCGGATCCGATGTTTCCATTTTTGCTCCAGCGTTGCTTGTTAAAAATGCTCGCCAACCAGTTCTTCACTCTTCCTCCATAGCGCTTCGGCGGTTTGGGGATCGAGCGCGTAGGCGCGAACCCCTTCGTTTTGGACGTTCAGCACTTTGTCAGCCGGAACGATCTGGCTGACGTGACAGTTCTCGCAATAGCGTCCCCCGATCTTTTCGGCAGAGGCAACAAAGCCGGCCCAGACCGAAGTGGCGGCTCCTTGAGGAATCGTCTTGTATTAAAAGGCTGCCCGCCTCCTGCAGTGGATTCTTTGCTGATTCGGTCGATCGTCGCTTGCAACTGAGCCGGGTCGAGATGCCGACTCAGTTCGGTCTGGATGCCTCCCGGATGGACGGCCGCGGCTCGAATCCCGCCGTCGCGATGCCGCAAGTCGAACGCTACCGCAAAAAGAATGTTGGCCGTTTTGGACCGGCCGTAGGCAACCCATGGGTCGTAAGGAGTGTGCTCGAAGTTGGGGTCTTCGAGATCGACGTTGGCGAAGCGGTGCCCCGCAGATGCGAGATTGATCAGCCGTCCGCCTGGTCGAAGAAGAGGCGCAATCCTGTTCACCAGGACGAAGTGGCCGAGGTGATTCGTGCCGAACTGCGTCTCGAATCCATCTTCGGTATGACCGACTGGTGTCGCCATGACACCCGCATTAGCAATGATCACATCGAACGGTTCGCCCTTCTTAAGCAACGCATCGGCGCATTCTCTCACACTTGTTAGGCTGGCCAGATCGAGCGCAATCACTTCGAAGCTGCCACCATTAGCTGCCGCGTCCTTCCTCACTTGATCCGTGGCAGCGGCCGTTTTTTTCAGATCGCGTGCCGCGCCGACTACTTGAGCTCCATGCGCAGCGAGCGAACGCGCGGTCTCCACTCCGAGTCCCGAAGAAACACCGGTAACGAGAACTCGCTTGCCCTTAAGATTTACTCCCGACAGAACCTCATCTGTCGTTGAAGTCTCTCCAAACACTTTTGCCATCGTGTTTCTCCTCCTATTCTTTCCCCATCACCGGAACAGATTGATCTTTGCCAGATCGACGACTTCGTCGCCCCGCCCGCTCAGAACTGCCTTGAGAGTGAAGAGAGTAAAGCCTTTCATCTGCGCGAGACTTATCGTCGGAGGCATCGAGAGCTCCTGCCGATGGACGAAGACTTCGACCAGGCCTGGTCCGTCGTGCTTAAGAGCTTGCGTGATCATCGGTCGAACGTCTTCCGATGTTTCCGCCCTGAGTCCAAGAACGCCCGCGGCCTCGGCAAGCTTTGCAAAATCCGGATTCTGCAGATCGGTTCCGAACTCGACGAAGCCAGCCGCTTTCATTTCCAGTTCGACAAAGGCGAGACCATCATTTCTGAAGACGATGATTTTGACCGGGAGCTGTAACTGTTTAAGCGAAAGCAGATCGCCTAGCAGCATGGCTATTCCTCCATCTCCGGACATTGAGATGACTTGTCGACCGGGGTAAGTTTGTTGGGCACCAATCGCCTGTGGCAGGGCGTTAGCCATTGACCCGTGATTGAAGGACCCGAGCAGGCGCCGTTTCCCATTCATGGTGAGATAACGCGCCGCCCAAACCGTGGGTGTGCCCTACGTCGCAGGTAAAAATTGCGTCCTCGGAAGCGAGCCCATCGAGCTCGCGAGTGACGTATTGAGGATGACTACCTTTTCTATCCCCGCCCGGCACCGCAAGGTCATCGAGGCCTTTTCGCGCTTTCTTATAATGTTCGACTGATTTCTTGAGGTGCTCGTCCTCGCCGATTTTGCACGAGCTTCGGTAGGAGCGCGCGCAGCGTACTTTTAGTGTCACCTACAAATCCATAGTCCAGCTTGGTACGCCGGCCGAGTTGTTCTCCGCGAAGATCGACTTGAACAATCGTCGCGTGTCTTGGAAAAAACTGCTGGTAGGGAAAGTCAGTTCCAAGCATGAGCAAGGTATCGCAGTTCATCATGGCGTGGTAACCGGAGGTAAATCCGAGTAGCCCAGTCATGCCGACATCGAACGGATTGTCGTACTCGATGAACTCCTTCCCGCGCAGCGCATGCACGATCGGAGCGTTGAGCTTACCGGCTAGCTCGATCAATTCCGCGTGTGCGCCGGCGCAACCCGCGCCGCCCAGGATGGTGACCTTTTCCGAGTCGTTAAGAACCTTGGCCAACAACGCGATCTCTTCGTCGGAAGGACAGACGGTTGTCTGCTGCTCTCGAAACCGAATGCGCGGCTCCTGTTCCCCAGCTTCCAGGAGACTGACGTCTCCAGGTATGGTAACTACCGCGACACCGCGCTTCGATATCGCAGTCTGCATCGCAATCTCCAGCACCCGCGGCATCTGTTCGGGATGAGAAACCAGTTCGCAGTAATGGCTGCACTTGGCGAATAGTTGTTCCGGGTCGGTTTCCTGAAAATATCCGCTGCCTATTTCATTGCTTGGAATCTGGGCGGCGATAGCCAGCACCGGCACACGACTGCGTTGGCAATCGTAGAGCCCATTGACCAGATGCATGTTGCCCGGTCCGCAGCTACCCGCGCAGACGGCAAGGCGTCCGGTTAGGTGAGCTTCAGCGCCGGCGGCAAACGCTGCCGTCTCTTCATGCCGAACATGAATCCACTGCAGCTTTTTTTGTTTTCGAATCGAGTCTGTAAACCCATTGAGGGAGTCACCCGGAAGCCCATAAACCCGTTCCACTCCCGCCTGAACGAGTGTATCTACCATCAATTGCGCGATGTTTTTAGCCATGACCAACATCCTCCAAGCTTTCTTGACTCTATCAGGAATTTAACCGCCGACATTCAGAAAACTTGAAGAATTGTTTACCTGCGGTTGCTTTTCTCAACGAAAGAAAATCGTCAGGGCCCGGACGCCGAGCAACGGACTTGAGACCGCAAACCAGAAGCAAGAGTCCCAGCTTGGCTCTTTAGCGGTTGGCTTTGTCTTTATGCTATTTCTCAAGCGTTCGAAGATCGACATTTCACATAACGCGAAATTTCTTTCGGCAGCCGTCGAGCGGATTAATTCCTGAGATCCTTGAGCGTTTTCAGGTCGTCAACGACGTACGCCATGGAAGCGCGTATGCCTTTGCCACAATGCAGAGGGGCCAGGTCCGAGATTTCTTCGCCTCTACAGACGGGCAGAGTGAGCGAGCCTTCTCCTATCCACGCTTGCTCGATCTTCACGTCGTGCGGCACGTTCTCGACCAGTTCGTGAATTGCCGGCTTGTCCTGCTTGCCAGCGGCGAGACGCGGGACGTGCAGGAGATTGACCACCGGCTTCTGCTTCAGCAGCGACGGGTCCGTTACCGCTTGTCTTAAAGTAACAACCGCCTCAGCAATGAGTTGCCCGCCCGAGGTCAGGCTACCAGCGAACTTCGATCCTGGCACGAGAGCCGGACCTGCCTTGCTTGTTGCAGCGTAATACCGGGTTTGAAATACTTGCCCGAGACGCTTCGGATATCCCTGAGTCCAGCCACGCGCGAGCGCAGCATCATTATCGACGAAAATGTAGGGGCAGTACGATACTGACCTACCTTCGAACAATGCGTCCACGAGGATGAAGAACTCGCGATACTGATAACGCGCCGGATCAAGGTATTCTTCGTTAGCACCGCTGAACTGCCAGTCGTAGAAGAGCGCGTTGCAGTGACCATTTGCGGCGGGATCCGGCTCCAATCCGTTAGGCAAGACAGACGCCACTGCAGCCGGTTGCGCCCAAAACTCAACGTCGAGGAAGTCTGAAGAGTAATACCACGGCGGAGGTGGATTCAGGGTCGATTTGCCTTTCGGCGTCAGCGGGTAGTTGAAGCCTTTGAGCTTTGCTGTGTTCATGATTCTTTCTCAAGCTTTCGTAGATCGACATTTCAGAAAAAGTCCGAATTTTTACCGATTGCATTGAGCACAGCCAGAGCACTCGCGGATCGCTTAACGAGTAGCCACAAACCCCTGACAGCTAGTGGATGCTTTCTTCGTGAACGTCTTGGAACAGCCGGGCATTGTCCTGGTAATCGACATGTACTCCAATGAGCACCGGCCCTGGCGTATCGAAGGATTTCTTTAGCGTTGGCGCAATTTGATCCGGCCTGTGAATTTGAAATGCGAAGGCGCCGAACGCCTCGGCGTATTTCACGTAATCGACCGGACCAAAATCTACTCCAGAAGTGCGGCCGTATTTGAGTCGTTCCTGTGTCCCAACCATGTCGTAATGGCCGTCGATCCAGATCATATGAACAAGGTGCGAATTCAGACGGACCGCCGTCTCTAATTCGTTTGCGGAAAATAAGAAACCTCCATCGCCAGAAATAGAGAGCACCTTTTCGTGCGGACGGACAATCGTGGCAGCGATGGCCCATGGCAGAGCGACGCCGAGTGTTTGCTGACCGTTCGTGATCAGGAACTGGCGTGCACGGAAGCTAAAGAGATAACGGCTCAGATACATGCTGAAGCTGCCCATGTCCGAGCACACGGTCACGTCGGGTGTTAGAATTTTCTGCAATTCGCTAATCAGGCGTAAAGGATGAATCGGTACACCAGCTTTCTTTGCTGCGTCGGCCATCAGCCGTTGTCGATCTTCACCGATCATCTGCAGCAATCGAGCGGATTCGCCAGCAAGTTCGGAACGATTGAGAAGCGGGGTTAGAGCTTCCAGCGTTTCGCCGATATCTCCGACCAACTCAACCGCCGGCGAATAGTCGTTTTCGATATTCGCGGGAACGACGTCGATGTGAATGATTGGTCGCTCTTTGTCCTTGTTCCAATGAGACGGCCAATACTCGACCGCATCATAGCCGATAGTAAGGACTAGATCCGCGGAGTCCAGGAGTGCGTCTGCTGGTTGGTTGGCTATCTGCCCAACCCGGCCGCCGAAGTATGCAAACTCATCGCGGGATATGGCTCCCGCAGCTTGAAAAGTTCCGACAACCGGAAATGTGGTGAAGGTAAGTAGCCTACGAATGGCGTCGCTAAACTTCGGCTTACTCGTCATCAGGCCCAAAAGGACCACGGGAGATTTCGCAGAATCGATAAGACGCGCGGCGTCGGAAAGCGATCGCTTGGCAGCAGCGCCTTGCGCAACAGGCGTCCTTGACCGGATTGGCTTACAGTTTGCAGCGCCTGTCATGATGTCCATCGGCAGGCTGACGAAAGCCGCTCCAGGCCGATAGGACTCCGCAGCGCGAAACGCAGCCGAAAGGACCTCTGCGGTGGCGACCGGAGAATCAATTTCTGCGGAATATTTTGTTACCGGTTTACACAAGCTGACTGAATCTAGATTCTGGTGAACTGATTTCAGCCGATCGGCGACCGCAGCCGCGCCGCCGAGAGCAACGATGGGATCACCTTCCGAATTGGCAGTGACAAGCCCGGTTGCAAGGTTGGACACTCCCGGACCGGAGGTAACCAGTGCTACACCTGCTTTTCCCGTCATTCGCCCGATGCCACCAGCGATGAAAGCTGCGTTCTGCTCGTGACGGCACACTACAGTCTTGATCTTTGAGTCACGCAGCCGATCGAAGACTTTGTCGATCTTCGCGCCAGGTACCCCAAAGACATGGGTCACACCTTGAGCTTCCAGCGTCTCAACAACTACATCAGCTCCGGTTGCTATCTGTGACTTTGTCTTGGTCTTAGCTTCTACTTTTCGGCTTGGTTCCGCTGTTATCACCTTTTGTTACTCCGTTTTTGCCAGATCGGACGCTGGGTCTTTGCTGAGATTAGTTGTTAAGAAAGGTCCACTGTCCGGAAGCCGAATGTCGTACTCCGACAGAACTTGGACACGCGCTTTGAGTTTGCGTGCGCTGCAATCCAATAAATGACCGCCTTTTGTTCGGTCTTTGGAAATAAAGTGAAGATGATATCCGGGGACGCTGAAGGAACTCGAGTAGCGCGGGGACCAGAAGCCGACGAGCGTGCCTTCGATGTTCTCGAAGTGAAACTCTGATTGCGTTTTTGCCGCGTCCAGTAAGCGAGTGTTTTGCGGGACGGCATGAACGGCACGCGCGTGAATGGTTTCAAAGATGCCATCCAATCGCAGGGCGTAGAAAAGATTGTCGGAAGTGCGCTGTTGGTCGCAGGCGAACTCGATATCCTTTAAAGTGGCGACGTTGTCGATTGCAAAGGAAGCCGCCGCACGAAAGGACGTGATCGCAGCAAAAGGAACAAGAAAGTCATCGCTACGATGACGCACCCTTTCGGCAACTTGATAAATCTCGCCGTCGAGGATCACCATCTCGCCATCGAGTCCTTCAAATGTGCCGAGGCCAAAGTCACCGTGTTCCAAAAGGACTGAAGAGGAAACTGAACCTGAATGGACGCCCTCAACCAGAGCAGTTGAAGTTGAGATTTGATAGAGCGTGCTCATTTCTCATCGGGGACCGTCGAAACCCCACTACGATGGCATGACAATTTCCCGCAGGATCCGATTGTGGTCGTAGGGCGGGTAGCGCAAGCCACCGATGTCGATCTTCGTGCTATGCGACAAGACTCCGCGCGCGTTTGAGTAGGCGCGGAATCCCCATTCGCCATGATATTTGCCCATCCCAGAGTTTCCGACGCCGCCGAATGGCAAATCGTGAATCGTCGGTTGAAGGGTGCAGTCGTTAACGTCAGCATCGCCCGAACTCGTCGAGTTCAGGATTTGTTCGGTTACAGAGCTGTCCTCGGAGAACACATACAGGCCCAGAGGACAGGGACGGGCGTTAACGAACTTGATCACTTCCTGAATGCTATCGACCTCCAGGACTGGTAAGATCGGGCCGAAGATTTCCTCCTGCATCGCCGGTGAGTCCGGTGAAACGTTCGTCAGTACGGTTGGCGCGATGAAACGATCGTTCCGATCATGCTGGCCGCCGTGAAAAATCGTTCCACTATCGAGAAGCTTTACCAGGCGATCGAAATGATGAGTGCTGACGATCCGGCCGAGATCAGGACTGTTTTGCGGATTTTCTCCATAGAACTCAACCAGCGTCTCCTTCAGATGTTTGAGAAACTCCGCGGCGACATCCTTGAAGACGAGAACGTAATCCGGCGCGGTGCAGCTTTGACCGCAATTAACCCAACGCCCGAAAGCGATGCGGCGCGCCGCAACTTTTAGATTCGCTGACGAATGAACGATGGTCGGATTCTTGCCGCCGAGTTCGAGCACGACCGGCGTCAGGTTTTTTGCTGCCGCCGTCATGACGATCTTGGCCACCGTCGTGCCGCCGGTAAAAAAGATGTGGTCCCACGGTTGTTCCAGCAGTGCGGTGGTCTCAGGAACGGCGCCGAGCACAACGGAAAACGCTTTGCGGTCGAGGTATTCCGGAAGATAGCGCGCGATCACTTCGCCGGTTGCAGGCGAAACTTCTGACGGTTTGATGACCGCGCAATTACCCGCGGAAATCGCTGCGACTAACGGCGACAACGTCAGCATCACGGGATAATTCCATGTCCCGATGATCAATCCGACACCGAGAGGATCGAATCGCACTTCTCCATGTGATGGGGCCAACTGATAAGGGGTGCTTATCGGAAGCGGCTTCATCCAGTGCCGGAAATGCGCCAGCACGTGATCGATCTCACTGGTCGTGCATTTCACGTCGACCAGGTCGGCCTCGATGCGATTTCTGCGCAGATCGGACCACAACGCGGCGTAAAAATCCTCGGCGTGATCTTTCAACATCGATCGCAGCGCGATCAGTTGGCTTTCTCGCCATTCCGCCGAACGAGTTACGCCGGACAAGAAGTAGGCGCGGTGATCGGCGACGAGTTTGCTGAAATCGAGCGAACCATTGCTCGAGTCCTGGCACGACAGTTTTGGTGCTGCTTGTAGTTGTCGATTTTGTGCGCGGTTTCGGTTGCGACTCCAAAATTACTTCTGACATAAATTTCTCCTTCTTGTGTGTGTGTTGTTTCGTTAGAGCGTTGCTCCGTACAATTCCTTCAGGCGCGTGTGCGCGAAGGCGAGGCCTTTCGGCATATCCATTCGCCCGCCGATCACTTCGATGTATGCGCCCGATTTACTTTCGCGAGCTGCTTTCAGTGCGGCATCGAGCTCGCCCAGCGTTTCGACGCGCGCGGTAAACCAATCGGTGCATCCGAGAGCGTGCGGCACATCTGCGTAACGCCATTTTGCCAGATCGTTGTAGGACCAATCTGGGTTTGGCTCCAGCGCCCGCTCCACCATGTAGCCGTCGTTGTTGAGACAGAGGATGATGGGATTGGCGCCGAAGCGGCCCATATTTCCGATCTCGTTAGCGGTCAATTGGTGAGAACCTTCGCCAGTGATGAGAATTGTTTTCCGTTTGAGATCGGCGAGCGCTATCCCGAAGGTAGCTCCCGTGGCCCATCCAATCGAGCCCCACAGCATTTGGATGTGCACCTGCACATCGTCCGCGAAGCGTCATTGGCGGAACTCCGAAACTCGAACTCCCGCTTTCCAGAACAACGTTATCGCCGGATTGAATAAACTTCGCGTAGCGCGGATAGAGCGCGTCCATCGTGATCTTGTCCGACGGTTTTCCGTTTATTGACGGATTGTCCTGTCGGTGTTTGCTTGTAGCGTGGCGCGCCCGATTTGAATTTTGCCAGCGCGGCAAGAACGTCAGCGATGCGAACATTGCCGAACAGTTGATCTCCAACACGAACGTCATTCAATCCGATTGAAATGAAGCGCGCGGGATCAAGGTGAGTAGAGAAGCCCATTGTGGTTTCGTCGTTGAAACTGACGCCGCCGAGTCGAGAACCAGCTTCGGCGCCCTCAACGATTTTTCTCGTCTCTTTCGGAGACAGCACTCCCGAATACATCCCGGCAAATTGCGGATGGCTTTCATCGATGATGCATTTTTCCATCGACGTGGTAGCGAACGGGCAGCCGATCGCTTCGATCGCCGCGCGCGCTTCTTTCTGTAATCCGAGACGCGAGATCGTGAAGGCCGGCAATGCCACCACCGACTTTGCGCTCTTCAGCCGTTCAGTGATGGCAGCTACGGCTTTTTGCAGAGATGTTTCGTTAGACTTGAGCGTCAGAGGCCGCACCTCGGTCGGGGTGACCGGTGCCTGCGCGTAATCCGATGGAACGACGATGTAAGCGGGCTGATTATTACGACGCGCCTCTGCGATCACACGTTCCATTTCGATCACGCAGTTATCGGGATTGATCACCGCGTGACAGCAGGCCGCTTGAGCGGAAATGTCGATGAAGTTGTCAAAAATTCCGTCTCCAAGAGTGTGATGCATCGTCTTGCGCAAGCGCTGGTTCTGATAGGACGGCATTCCGACAACATGGAAGACGAGTGAGCGCTCGGCCTTCGCGCCCATGACTCCGTTGATTGCAGACAGCTCGCCCACTGCGTAAGTCGTCGACAGCATGGCCGCGCCCCGAGCGCGCGCGTAACCATCGGCGGCGTAGGACGCGTTCAATTCATTCGAGCAACCGATCCACTTAATGTTTGGATTGCGATCGACCGCGTCACCGACCGGGAAACGCGTAGTCACCCGGCACGCCGAAACAGTGTTGGACGCCCTCATCAGCAATTCGCTGGACGATGTAGTCAATTACCGTTGTCGCTTTCATGGTCGTTATTTCTTTCTCAAGCTTTCGAAGGTCGAGATTTCAGAAAATTTTGGAATTCTCCAGCGCCTGTTTTCTTGAGGCAGACATCAGCACTCGGGAATCATAACTATAGATGGCAGACGTAAGGCACGAACTGTCGGGCTCTTACTCACTTAAAGCAGAGGCCAGAAAATCCCAAGCCCCGCCGCGAGAACTAACACGACGGTAACTACGGTGTAGACAACCTTACTTCGCCGTCGCGCTGTAAGATCAAGGCTGCGCAGCAAGTCGAAGAGATGCGGGATGATTGTCGAAGATCAGTATATGCCGGATTGTTTTGCCCCTTACGGTGATAGTTTGGGACACAACCACGAAGATTCTCTTTTGTTCTCGCGTTGTCACATCCGGCAGTCTGATAGTTCGATTGGTCATCATCTCCTTCTCACGACTTCGCGGGACAACGTTTCAGGAAGATTTGAGAAATCGTGTGAGCGCGGATGAAAACGGATTGACGCAAAACTACTTCCGATTCGTCGTCTAGATCCGCGAAACCGGCTCTTGTTTGCTGTTAATCAGAGTCATTGAAGCTCAGCGTCTGATCGACCTTGAGCGAAGGTCGGAACGCCGTCCTTGCGAACAACCCGATTCTTCTCGTCTAGGACAATGATCCGCGGCTGATGGAGGACGGCTTCTTCTGGCGAGTAATGCGCAAAATTCATGATCGTGATGCGATCGCCGATCGTGCCGAGGTGAGCTGTGGCGCCGTTTAGCTGAATTGAGCCTTTTCGCGGGCTGCCGTAGATGACATACGTTTCGAAGCGCTCGCCGTTGCGCAGATTACCCACCAGAATCTTCTCGTATTCACGTAATTGGACTAGAGCAGCCAGATCGGCTGAAATCGTGAGGCTACCCTCGTAGTGCAAACTCGCAGCTGTGACGGTGGCACGATGAATTTTGGACTTCAGAAGCGTCAATTTCATAAGCATTATGAGTGTCGTTCGTTTGCTTAACGGCGAGGAACCGTCTGCAGCTGCGAATCCGATCGCGACGCCGAAGGAAGCTCGTGCCGCAAACCAGAATGAAACATCCCAGTCTTGAGTTGTGTCTTTTCTTTCTTAGCTGGCGACGATTTTTGCGCGTCCGGTCCGCTACCGGACGGACTCGCCTCGCCACGGCGAGTTTGTCCATCGGCAAACGTGGTGAGCTCGGACTCCGCGCTGTATGGCCACGAATTGCCATTTATCACAATCCACTGACCGTTCTGATCCGGTGATACTGCTTTTCGCGGATATGGCGAGGCGAAACGCGCATCGACGCTAACTGCAGCCGCGATTAACAAAGTTGCTACTATTGTCCTGGTTTTCATAAATGAATCCCTAACGAGATTTGGTGAGCTTCGTCGTTACGATAAAGCGGACGAATTCCGGCGTGTATATGACTAGCACGTCACGGCATCCAGCCTGCTTAATGGCTTTGGCTGTACGCCAAATATCCGCCTCCGCTGCGCTGACCGCACTCATGTGCGAAAACGTCGTTGGTCCGTTCCGCCGGGCTTTGGAGCAATTCGCGGATGAGCCCGCAGAATCTGCTAGCGCACCGTTTTCAGCCGCCTTAGGGCGGACACCACGGCTTTCAGGAGTCGGATTTGTCTTCACGCTATTTTCTCAAGCGTTCGAAGATCGACATTTCACAGAACGTGAAATTTCTCTCTGGATACTTCGATCGCAGTCGGAGCGATCCGTGCGATTCCAAGCTGTTATCAGCCGACAACCCGCGCCCAGAGATACGCCGCGATCAGGCAAACCAGTGGGCTGAGCATTGTGAATCCAACAGCGATGCTCGAAACTAACGGTCCCGTAAATTGCTTATCGGTCGAGATCGGCGCGCGCTCCAAACGCAATTTCCAACGTCCAGAATCGAACTGCGGGGTTGCGATTAACTCCGTTTGCGAAGAGTTCATAGTGTTGATCAACAAACGTCCCAAATGCTTGCGCTAGGTCGCGTGCTGGAATTAATCCGGGATCTGCGGATCATGACGCCTGCAGTCGCGCATGCGACCACTGCGCTGACGAACGGACTGAGTGCCGCAAACCAGTAACTTTTCTTCATGCTACTTATCTCAAGCGTTCGAAGATCGACGTTTCAGAAAATTTTAGGACTTCTTGCGCGCTCCTTTAACACTGCGTCCACTTCTCATCCTTGATTGCGGTCGGCGAGTCTTGATCTCTTCATCTAGATCGACAGTGAAAAACGGCATTACGAAGAAGAGGACAATCAGTACCGCGCTCATGGCTTGTTCGTCAGGGTCGAAAAATCGCTAAAGCGAGTACGGCGAGCAGAATACCGATCAACGGACTCGTGACGGCCAAACCAAAAGGAAACGCTCGAGCCGCCTTGCGGGTTCGATCTCCGTGCTGATTGTGTGTTGCTGCTTGCACGGAACTGAACCAGCTCCAAAGGCAAGCTCTATCACCCGCAACTCGAACAGTTGCGCAGTCTGGCTTTGTCTTCATGCTATGTATCTCAAGCATCCGAAGGTCGACATTTCAGAAAACGCGAACGCTCCTTCGTTGCCCAAATTGCCCGAGATAACGTGAAGGTCCGTTATCGGAGAGGATTTCCTGCACGCGATCTTGCCAAAACTGATTCGCGAGCAAGATCATGCCCGCATGAAACTCTGGAGCTGGCAGAAAGAGAATCTCCCTTCGATTAGACACTCCGTTCGCACGGCCCTCGCGGCGACCGCGTCCGTCATCGTCGCGCGCCTGGTGCAGATGCCCGAAGCTTATTGGGCGGCAATCGCGACTCTGGTCGTAATGCAATCCAGTCTCGGCGCCACGCTGACGCTCTCCATCGAACGCGTAGTCGCTACGGCCCTGGGCGCGTCAGTCGGAGCAGTCGAGGCAAATTACTTCGGAGCAAATCTTGCCGCCTTCATGCTCGCGATCTTTTTCATCGGCCTGCTTTCGTTTGGCTTTCGGCTGGAGAAGACCGCTTATCGATATGCCAGTGTCACCCTGACGATCATTGTTTTGATTCCGCGGACAAATCCCGCGTGGATCGTTGCCCTGCATCGATTCATTGAAGTTTCAGTCGGGATCATCGTTGCTCTCGCTGTTGTAGCTATCTGGCCAGAACGGTCTGCGATTGCCGCGAGACGCGCAGATAATTGTTTTCAGCGAGATGCAGACGCGGCGGCGCTCTCAGTCAACGTTTTGAAACGCGGATCGTTCCGGAGCGGATCGAACATCGGATCGAGCCGGAGCAGCGCAGGAGTGAGCGGCACACCCGATCGGGCCATTGTACGGTATTGAGAGCAGTTTCTGTAAAGCGGCGATGGCGCGGTCGGGTTCCCCCGTCTGCGCCGCCACCCGGGCGAGGATCTCGATCGGACTGGGACCATCGAACGCGTCCTTCTCGATCGGGATTCACGGCCATGGCCCGCTCGACCAGTGCTGAATGCGGCGGCTTTGTCACCGAGGCCCATGTTGGTCAGCGCGAGATCGTCCAATCAGGCTGATAATTTTCCGGCTGTTCTTTGAGAAAAGGTTCCAGTTCGCCGCGCGCCTGTCGCCAACTTTCCTGAGCGGCGGCATGATCGCCCGCGACTTCTTGCGCCCAGCCTAACCAAAAGCGCAGTTCGCCGTTGTGATAACCCAACGCTGGATCAGGCTTGGCAAGTATTTCCGTTACCCGAGGGATGATTTCACCAGGGCGGCGCTCCAAGATCGCTTGGTAAACTTGCGCTTCCAACACGTTCGTATCGTCAGCAGTCGGGTGGAGCGGAGCGAGAAGGGCCGAGGCGCGCGGCAGGTCGCCCTGAGCTTGTGCAATATCCGCCTTTGCCACCAGGGTATCGACGTCGTCCGGTGTAATATCGAGAACCTGATCAAGCTTTCGCAACGCTTCGGGAAAACGACGAAGCTCGATATAGGAAATTGCGTGCTGGGTGAGTAGGTTAACGTTGCGAGGGTCGAGCCGCTCAGCTTCGTTGAAATACGACTCGCTTCGGTCCCACTGGCCTCGCCTCCGCTCAATATAGGCCAGCGATTCAGGAATCCGGCTGTTATTTGGCAGGAGCTGACGTGCTTGCTCAAAGTAACGCACGGCGGTGTCGTAATCCTTTAGGCAAGACGTAGTGGTAATATCCCTTGGCCAATACGGCCTCGCCAAGATTGGGCTGAAGAGTGAGCGCGGTTTCGGCTGCCTGCCGTGCCTCTTCGCGTAGGGCGAGTGTCGGTTGAAGAGTCTGTGTAAGGTAGCCGCGCGCATCAACGGATGACAGCAGCGCCCAACCAAGGGCGAACTTCGGATCCAAGCGCACCGCTTCTCTAAGATATTTCTGTGCGCCAAGGGCGTTGGCGGGTGATTCCGGCTTAAGTGTATAAGCCAGACCTCGCAGGTAGGCGTCGTAAGCCTCGGGATTATCGGTCGGTTTCGCGGCGATCACTTGCTTTTCCTGACCGGTCAGTTTCGCCCGTAACTGGTCGGCGATTGCTTTTGCTACGTCAGCTTTCGACCGAAAAGATGTCGGTCAGTTTGCGATCAAAGGTATCGGCCCAAAGATGGGAATCATTGGCCGCTTTGATCAGCTGCACGTTCACGCGCACGTGCGTCGCCGCTCCTTTGCACACTTCCCTCCAGGATGTGAGCGACGCCAAGTTGCCTTGCGATCTCGGGCAGGTTTTCCGGCGCGCTCTTGTAGTGCTGGGTCGAGGTGCGCGATATCACTTTTAGGTCCGCAATCTTCGATAAGCGGGTCAGGATTTCGTCCTGTATCCCCTCGGCCAAGTAGGCGTTTTCCTTGTCGTCGCTTAGATTTTCGAAAGGCAAAACCGCAATCGACCGTTCGAACTGGCCGGAGAATTGGACGTGCTGGTACCGCCAGGCTCCCGATTGCAATCGCCGCGATGACTAAGACTGCTCCTGCCGCCGTGAACCCGAATCGTCTTGCGGCGCGAACGTGCTTCCGGGCTAAATTTTGTGTAGCACCGGTGGACTTCGGAGAGTAGTTCGCGCGCAGACTGCGGGCGATCTTTCGGATCGGGAGCCAACATCGACTTGAGCAGTGCAAGAATTCGGGCCGGAACGTCGAGGCCCTTGAGTTGTTCAACGGGTAATGACTCCGCTTGCCTTAGGCGAATGTCGTTGAGCGTGCGGCCAACAAAAGGCACACGACCAGAGAGCAAATACCAAAAGGTCACGCCTAACGAATAAATGTCCGAGCGCGTATCGATTTTCATCTGTTCGGAAGGAGCGAACTGCTCGGGCTCGCGAACGCTGGTGTTCCGATGAAACCAGGTCTGAGTTTTCTCGGCGCCGCGTTCCGCTTCCGGATCGAGGACCTTAGCGATGCCGTAGTCGATGACCTTAACAATCAATGCGCCGCTCGGATCCGATTCGAGCATGATGTTGGACGGCTTGATGTCGCGATGCACAACGCCGCACTTTTCCGCGGCGGCCAGCGCGCGCGCGGCTTGCTCAATCACTTCGAGCGCCGAGTGCGAGCGGCATTGGACCTTCGCGTCGGACCTTGGCTTCGAGCGTTTCGCCTTCGACCAACTCCATGACATAGAAACATTCACCGTCTTGTTCGCCGTAATGACTAACGCGCGCGACGTTCGGATGATGAATTTGCGCGGCCGCGCGCGCTTCGCGCAAGAAGCGCGATCGGACGCCGGGCATCTTCGCGACTTTTCGGTCTATGACTTTAAGAGCGACGACGGAATTCAAAACCGTGTCGCGTGCACGATAAGTAATCGCGATTGCTCCCGCGCCGAGCTCGATCGGAAAACCGTCCGCGCCGACTTCAACCTCGAAGTGATCGTACTTCAGCGGTCCAGGCGTTAATCGTCGCGGCGTTTCGGTTCGTCCTGGTTCTTGACTGCCGCTCAGAAAACCCAGATCAGCGAGACAACGAAGGCATTCGCCTTTTGGGCCTACTTGCGTGAGCGGTCGTCCGCAGATCGCGCATGTGCCAACGGTTGGTTCGCGTTCCATACCGGTAAATGCGAGACGACTCTATTTAACTCCGAACCGCGCATCAGGTCGATGCCGTTTTCAATCACACCGGTACCGTTCGAGTGGTTTCCGGAAGGTGCTGGCGCTCGCCGCGTCGTATTACTTGTCCGCCGGTTTCGATGAGGACGACGCGGCGAGCTCTCAGTCAACGCTTTGAAACGCGGATCGTTCCGGAGCGGATCGAACATCGGATCGAGCCGGAGTAGCGCAGGAGTGAGCGGCATGTCGCAGCATACCGGCGCTTGGTATCGAGAGTAGTTTCTGTAAAGCGGCAATGGCGCGGTCGGGTTCGCCCGTGCCCGCCGCTACCCGGGCGAAGGTCTCGATCCGAGCGCTACCCTCCAACGCGTCTTTCTCGATCGGGCGCATCGCCATCCCCCGTTCGGCCAGAGCCAATGCGGTGGCTTTGTCACCGAGACCCATATTGACCAGCGCGAGATCACCAATCAGAATAGAATTTTCCGGCTGCTCTTTGAGGAAAAGTTCCAGTTCGCTGCGCGCCTGTCGCCAAGTTTCCTGGGCGGCGGCATGCTCACCGGCGACTTCTTGCGCCCAGCCTAACCAAAAGCGCAGTTCGCCATTGACGTAGCCCAACGCGGGATCAGGCTTGGCCAATATTTCCTTTAGCCGAGGGATGACTGGCGCGGGCTGTCGCTCCAGGATCGCCTGGTAAACTTGTGTTTCCAAGGCGCTGGAGTCGTCGGCGTTAGGATGGAGCGGAGCGAGGAGCGCCGAGGCACGCGGCAGGTCGCCCTCAGCTTGCGCGATATTCGCCTTGAGTCGCGATGATATCCACGTCGTCGGGTGTGATATTAAGAACCTGATCAAACTTTCGCAGCGCCTCGGGAAAACGACGCTGAAACACATAGCAATAGCGCGTGCACGGCTGAGCAGGTTAACGTTGCGCGGGTCGAGCCGCTCGGCTTCGTTGAGATACGACTCGATCCGGTCCCACTGCCCTCGCCTCCGCGCGACATGGGCCAGCGATTCAGGAATCCGGCTGCTATTCGGCAGGAACTGACGTGCTTGCTCAAAGTAACGCACGGCGGTGTCGTAATCCTTTAGGCAGGCGTAGTAGTAATATCCCTTGGCCAATACGGCCTCGCCGAGATTGGGCTGAAGAGTGAGAGCGGTTTCGGCGGCCTGTCGTGCCTCTTCACGAAGCGCGACCGTTGGTTGAAGAGTCTGTGTGATGTAGCCGCGTCGCATCGACGTGCGACAGCAGCGCCCAGGCAAGGGCGAACTTCGGGTCCAAGCGCACCGCTTCTCTGAGATATTTCTGCGCGCCAAGGGAAATGGCCGCTGAGTTTCCCGCTTTCAGTGTATAAGCCAGACCACGCAGGTAGGCATCGTAGGCCTCGACGTTGTCGGTGGGTTTAGCAGCGATGACTTGTTCTTCCTGACCGGTGAGTTTCGCTCGCAACTGCTCGGCGATGGCTTTGGCCACCTCACTCTCCACTGAAAAGATGTCGGTCAGTTTGCGATCGAAGGTATCGGCCCACAGATGGGAATCGTTAGCGGCTTTGATCAACTGCACGTTCACACGCACTCCGTCGCCGCTCCTCTGCACACTTCCTTCCAGGATGTGAGCAACTCCAAGCTGCTTGCCGATCTCGGCCAGGTTTTCCGGCGCACTTTTGTAATGCTGCGTGGAAGTGCGCGAGATTACCTTCAAATCGGCGATCTTGGATAAGCGCGTCAAAATCTCATCCTGGATGCCCTCGGCGAAGTACGCATTCGCTTTGTCTTCGCTCCGGTTTTCAAAGGGCAAAATCGCGATCGAGCGTTCGATCTCAGCGGAAGACTGCGCGCGTTGATAGAGCCAGGCTGCCGAATGCGACTGCAACGACGAACTACAGCTGTTGCTCCTGCAGTCAGTTCGAAGATCGCTTCCGACGCGACCGTGCTTCCGTGCTGAATTTTGTGTAGCAGCGGTGGATTACCGATAGAAGTTCGCGCGCTGTTTGCGGGCGCTTCGCAGGATCGACAGCCAACATCGACTGCAAGAGCGCGATCACACGCGCCGGGACGTGAGTATTCTTCAGTTGCTCGAGCGGGAGTTCCTCCGCCTGTTTTGCCGCAACTTCTCGGAGCGTGCGCCCAACAAATGGCACCCGACCGGAAAGCAAATACCAAAAGGTCGCGCCTAACGAGTAAATGTCCGATCGCGTATCGATGTTCGTCTGTTCGGAAGGAGCGAACTGCTCGGGACTGGCGAAGGCTGGGGTTCCAATGAATCCGGTTCGAGTTTGCTCGGCACCGCGTTCTGCTTCCGGATCGAGGATCTTAGCGATGCCGTAGTCGATTACTTTGACAATCAACGAGCCGCTCGGATCCGATTCGAGCATGATGTTGGACGGCTTGATGTCGCGATGCACCACACCGCACTTTTCCGCAGCAGCCAGCGCGCGCGCGGCTTGTTCAATCACTTCCAGCGCCAGCGCGAGCGGCATCGGACCTTCGCGACGCACTTTGGCTTCGAGCGTTTCGCCTTCGACCAATTCCATGACGTAGAAACATTCGCCGTCTTGTTCACCGTAATGACTGACGCGCGCGACGTTCGGATGATGGATTTGCGCGGCCGCGCGCGCTTCGCGCAGGAAACGCGATCGGACTCCGGGCATCTTCGCGACTTTTCGGTCTATGACTTTAAGAGCGACGACGGAATTCAAAACCGTGTCGCGTGCACGATAAGTAATCGCGATTGCTCCCGAGCCGAGCTCGATCGGAAAACCGTCCGCGCCGACTTCAACTTCGAAGTGATCGTACTTCAGCGGTCCAGGCGTTAATCGCCGGCCTGATTCAGATTTTTCGGGTTCTTGACTGTCGCTCAAAAAACCGAGATCAGCGAGACAACGAAGGCATTCCCCTTTTGGACCTACTTGGGTGAGCGGTCGTCCGCAGATCGCGCATGTCCCGACGGTTGGTTCGGGTTCCATTTCCGTAAATGTGGGCGACTCATTTAACTACGACTTACCCAGCAGGTCGATACTGTGGTTAATCAAACCGAGACACGGTTCGGCGATGAGCGTGCGTAAGACCGCAGCGGCCGGTCTTATTTAGATGCGACCGGCGCAAGTCGGTTCATGATCGCCGTGAAACGCGGATCATTGCGCAGCGGATCCCATAATGGGTTTCGCCGAAAGTCACCGTAAGTCGGCTGGGCTGGCAAATTGGATCCCGCGGGCCTATTTACCAACGAGTTCAATATCGAAATCGCAAGATCGGACTGGCCGTTCCACGCATAGACGACAGCCAAATTGCAACGCACGATCGGCGCGCTCACGGCCTGAACTTTCGAAAGTTACCAAATCGCAAGCGTGTTCAGCTTCCTGAACAGCCTGTTCTTGCCGTCCAAGACCGGCGTCGATCATCGCGACCAAACTCAAGGCGCGGGCGTCTGACGCGTCGGCCAACACGGCTTTTTCAACTTCGAGACGAGCTGCGGCGAAGGCGGCCTCCGCGCCTTTCTTGTCGCCACGCATTCGCGCGGCCAGACCCTTCGTACCAGCTTTTGGGATATTTTACGGCGTTAAACACGAACGTGGTCTCGGCAGCACTGTTTGGAAATTCGCGATACGGAATCAGGATCATGGCTCCAAAGTGCAAGAATCAGATTGTGCAAATCTCTGATCGCACCGCTCGCATCCTCCTCGGGTGTAACGGTTGCGACAGCTGCACGCAGTGGGCCGAGTTCCCCTTCACCCTCCAGCGGACCGAAAGTACGGAAGACTCGGTAGGTCGCTGAGCGATCTGGCGGCAATACTTCGAGCAACCTGGCCATCACGCCGTCGAAGCGATCGTATCGGCGCATCAGGCGATACGTGTTCGCGAGAGCAAAAAGATTCTCTGCAGCGCGTGGCTCAAGCGCAACGGCCCTCTCGTGGAGCGCACAGCATCATCCCAGCGACTTTGACGACGCGCGATCGCTCCGGCAGTCGTCTCGAGCTGCGGCGCTATTTGGCATCGTTTGACGCGCAAGATCTATTTCGCAAGGGCCTTGCTCGAGATCATTGTAGCGCAAGGACGAAATGGTCAGCGAAGCGCGAGGTGCACCGGGCCAAAGTCTGGCGCAACACGTCGCGCTTTTTCCAAGGCGGCTTCAGCCAGCCCGCGGTAATCGACGTTTCGCTTTTCCACCGGCGTGATGTCTTTGGTTTGGTAGAGTTTGTCGTACGCCTTTGCTAACGCACAGTAAGCGAGCACAAATTTCGGATCGCGATCTACCGCCTGATTCAGAAGAGAAATCTTTTGCTGCACCACGCGATGCCAATTCGGCGGTATCTTTTACCAGCACGCTCGATAGCCTGAGCGCGAAGGTAAAGATCATAGGCGCGCAAATCGGCGGTCGGTGGCTCGTTTAGCGCAACGGTCTCGTTAGGCGAGAGACGGGTTTTTAATCGCGCGGCCACAGCTTGGGTGATTTCGCTTTGGAGCGCGAACACATCTTTCATCGGCCGCTGATAAGTTGCAGCCCACTGAATCGCGCCGTCTCGAAGATCGACAAGGTGGAGCGCAACGCGCATTTGATCGTTGTCTCTCGAAACAGTTCCCTCGAGCAGGTGCCGCACGCCAAGATCCCGTCCGATTGCGTGAAGGTTGCGTTCCTTACCCGGCAGGTACGAACGCGTGCTCTGACTCCCGATCACTTTCATTCCGGCAAGCTTTGCCAGATCACCCGTGATCTCGTCCTGCATTCCGACGGTGAAATAAGTGTCCTCGCCATTCGCACTGAGATTTTCGAAGGCAAAACCGCGATCGATCGTTCGATCTCGGCGGAAGATTGCACGCGTTGATACGGCCAGGCTCCTAATGCGATCGCGCCGACAACTGCCATCGCTCCTGCCGCCGCCACGATGAATCGTTTTCGGCGCAAACGTGCTTCGGCGCTGAACTTTGTATAGCAGCGATGGACTTTCGGAAAGTAACTCGCGCGCGGATTGCGGCCGATCTTTGGGATCCGAAGCCAGCATCGATTTCAGCAGCGCAAGAATCCGCGCCGGAACATTCCCAACTTTTAGCTGCTCAATTGGTAACGGCTCTGTTTGCCTTAAGCGAATGTCGTTTAGCGTGCGCCCAACAAAAGGCACACGGCCAGAGAGCAGATACCAAAAAGTCACGCCTAACGAATAGATGTCCGAACGCGTATCGATTTTCGTCTGTTCCGAAGGAGCGAACTGCTCGGGACTGGCGAACGCCGGGGTTCCGATGAAACCAGGCTGAGTTTTTTCGGCGCCGCGTTCCGCTTCCGGGTCCCGGACCTTGCGATGCCGTAATCAATCACTTTAACAATCGACGCGCAGCCGCCTGGATCCGACTCGAGCATGATATTCGATGGTTTGATGTCCCGATGAACCACACCGCACGCTTCCGCCGCCGCCAATGCGCGCGCCGTTTGTTCGATCACTTCGAGCGCAAGGGCGAGCGGCATCGGACCTTCGCGACGAACCCTCGCTTCGAGCGTTTCGCCTTCGACCAACTCCATGACGTAGAAACATTCGCCGTCCTGCTCGCCGTAATGACTCACCCGCGCGACGTTCGGATGATGGATCTGCGCGGCTGCTCGCGCCTCGCGCAGGAAACGCGATCGGACTCCCGGAATCTTCGCGACCCTCCGGTCGATTACCTTAAGAGCGACCACGGAATTCAAAACGGTGTCGCGTGCCCGATAAGTGATTGCCATTGCTCCGGCGCCGAGCTCAATCGGAAAACCGTCCACGCCGACTTCCACTTCGAAGTGATCGTACTTCAGCGGTCCAGGCGTCAATCGCCGGGGTGTTTCGGATTGTCCTGGTTCCTGACTGCCGCTCAAAAAACCGAGATCAGCGAGACAACGAAGGCATTCCCTTGGACCGACTTGCGTGAGCGGTCGTCCGCAAATCGCGCATGTTCCGACGGTTGGTTCGCGCTCCATACCGGTAAATGCGAGCGCTCTATCCAAGTCCGAACCGCGGATCAGGTCGATGCCGTTTTCAATCACACCGGTACCGTTCGAGTGGTTGCCGGAAGGTGCTTGCACCCGCCGATTGTCGCTTAGAGCCGATGGAATCGCCGCTGCGCTTCGGTTAGATTTTAAACTGCTACGGAAGAGTAGGTCTGTTCTACCTCGTTCGAGTGAGAGCCTCGATTCGCGTATGACCGCTGATTCGCGGTTAAGAATTTCAGGTCGGACGCTCATGTGGTCAGAATCTGATAGAGATAATGAAGCTCTTGATCGACATCGGCCGGATCAGAAACTGTGCTCGCCACTTCCGTCCTCAGCGCTTCGCGATAACGCTGACGCAAACGCCAAAGCCACGTACGCAGCGTCGCGATCGGAACTCCAAGTTTCTGCGCCGCTTCTTCTTGATTTGGCGGCGTCCGTCCGCTGCCGTCAACAAACGGTCTTAGCACTTCAAGCGATTCGGCTTTGCCTTCCGTCTCAAACGCATCTTGCAACATGTTGCCAGGCGCGTTTCACGATATTCGACGCCCAGGCCAGATCGTAAGCGCGCGAATCGCTGAGATGAGCAGTGTCCATCATTGATGCTTCGGCTTCGGGCAGATGCTCGTCGATCGACACAATTTGATGACCGCCGCCTCGTTTTAGTGCGTGCGCACGATCGTATTCGTTGAACAAAAAATTCTGCAGCGAGCCGAACAGAAACGTGCGGAGCCGGCCTTTCTCCTGATCGGCGCGACTCAACGTATTTTGTTCAAGCAGATGAGCAAAAAAACCTTGGACAAGATCCTGCGCTTCGGGTGACGCGTGTCCGCGATGTCGCAAAAACGCGTAAAGCGGTGGCCAGTACGCTTCACAGAAATTCGAAAGCGCCTTTCTGCGCTGATATCTCCGACTGACGTTTGTCGAGCGCGCAAAACCAGAGTCCAGTGCGTCGTCTGAAACCCAGCTCCTCCTTCCTGCAATGTTCCAGGTATCGGTTTCATGGGCTTGATGATCTCCTTTCGTTGACGGCGGCATCAGCATATCGAATGCCAGTGGAGTTCTGAGAACCCGATTTACGAGGGAAAAAAATTGTGGAGCTCGATTTGCGGCCGGGCGCAAACGCGGCAAAAACTCGCGAATTCTTCGCGAATTCACGAAGACTTGAACCCACGAATCATGACTGTTTCCTTTCGAGGTTCCGTCTCCGTTGCTGACTCGCAGGACAATTTTTCCGTGGGTGTGGCCGGATTGACTAAGCTCGTGCGCGCGGCGCACTTCGCTCAGCGGAAGGATGCGATCGATGACCGGCGCGAGTTTGCCCGAGTCGATGATCTTCGCGATCTCAGCGAGCTGAGCACCGCTCGGGTGGCCAGCCACAAATCGCGGCGCGGACGCCGAGTTCTTTGGCTTTCTCTTCCGACGGCGGCTGGACTAACGAAACGAGAACGCCGCCCTTTTTCAAAACTGACCAGGAGCGTTCCTGCGTTTCGCCGCCTATGCGTGTCGAGCACGATGTCGATGTTGCGCGCGACGTCTTCGAATCGTTGTTGCGTGTAATCGATCGGTTCGTCCACTCCGAGCTCGCGCAGCAAGTCCTGATTCTTGGTGGAAGCCGTCGCGAAAACGTACGCGCCTTTCCATTTTGCGAGTTGCACGGCGAAATGACCAACTCCGCCGCTGCCGGCGTGAATCAACACGCGCTGGCCTGGCTGCAATTGCGCAGTGTCGAACAACGATTGCCACGCGGTCAGCGCAGCCAAAGGCACGGCCGCCGCGCGGATGTGATGAAGCGAGTTCGGTTTGAGCGCGAGTTCTGATTCGCGAACGACGATATAATCAGCGTACGCGCCGTTGCGGGTTGGATCAGGCAGGCTGTAAACCTCGTCGCCGATTTTGAATGTCCGCGACACGCCGGCTACCGACTTCCTCGACTACTCCGGACAAGTCCCATCCGAGAATGAGCGGGAATTTATGAGGCCAGAAGTCTTTCATGTGGCCTTCACGAACTTTCCAATCGATCGGGTTCACTCCCGCCGCGTGAACGCGGACGAGAACTTCACCCGCTTGTGGCTTCGGACGCGGCGCATCTTCGTACTGCAAGACTTCCGGTCCGCCGTAGTTGTGAATTCGAATTGCTTTCATGGTTTGCGATGTCGCGCTGGCCGATTTTTTCTCGGACGTTGCGCCTGTGTGTTTGATAATTGCTTCGATTGTTCTGCTCATAACTGTTTACCGGTTAACTGTTGCGAGTTTGGTTGATTGCGAAGGCGCGAAGGCCAACCGCAATTTTCTTAGCATGCGTCCTGAAACGTTTCCGGTCCGCGCTGTTGCCATTCTCCGACGAGTTTCGGAGCGTGAGGCTCAAGTCCGAGCCGGACTGGCGGAATTGTCGATGCCATCGGCAATCATATGCCGTTCAATGGCTTCAATTGTTCTGCTCATATGTTTTTCTCATGGTTGAGTTGGTTGATTCGATAGTCAGGCTGGCGAAACGGCTTGCGCGTGCCGGTGCTCTGGCGTTGTTTTCGATTTCGACCTGCGCCTGAAAAATTCCGTCGAACGCCGAACGCACACTCGACGAACACCACGCCCCAAAAGATCGTGACGAAGACCGCCAGTCCGATACCGGCCGGACTCATCAGGCCGTGAAACAAGAGAATGTTCACGATGATCGGTCCGAGAATCGTGAGTGCGAGCGGCACGTAGCGATTGATCAGAAGCAACGCGCCTGAAATCACCTGAAGCCCAGAGACGACCAGGAGATATTTCGAAACGAACATCGCTCCGAGGAACTGTCCCGCGACTCCGCTGGGCGGAGGCATCGGAATGAAGTGAAGAAATCCATTCAGGCCGAAGACCAAAAAGATCAGACCCAAAAGGAACCGACTGATGTGAGTTAATATTTTCATGGAAACATGATCGCGCCGGACGGGCAGGTTTGGGAAAGACCATGTTTCTTGCCTCAGCATAACCAACAGGCATACTGAAACCGGCCGTGGAACTGAGGCATTTGCGCTATTTCGTGGCGGTGGCGGAGACCGAAAACGTCTCGCGCGCCGCGCGAAACTTCACGTCTCACAGCCGGCGCTCAGCCGGCAGATTCGCGATCTCGAAGATGAAATCGGATTCCACTTGCTCGAGCGCACCGCAAAGTCGGTCCGCCTGACGGACGCCGGACGCGCGTTTCTTAACGACGCCCGTGCTTTGTTGCAACAGGCCGAAGAGGCAGTCAAGAAAGCGCGCGCGGTCGCGCACGCCGAGTCGACCGAACTCCACGTGGGCTATTCGCCGGCTCCGACTGCGCGATTCTTGCCCGCGACTTTGCGCGCATTTCAGCGCGCAATGCCGAACGTGCACGTGAAGTTACACGACTGGGCCAATGAGGACAATGTTGCCGGGCTGCGTGATGGGCGACTGCAGCTTGCCTTTGTCGTTCACCGCCAAGGGCTGGCGCGCTGCGCGGACTTCGCTTCCAAGAATTGTCGAACGAGCACCTGTGTCTGGCGGTCGCGCGCAAGCATCCGCTTGCGCGTCGTCGTGCCGCCTCACTGGAGGACGCGGCCCGTGAACCGTTCGTTGCTTTAACGCGAGAAGAATATCCCGACTACCACGATTTTCTGTCTGTTATTTTTGCTCCACTCAGCAAGAAGCCGCGGATCGTGGAGGAGCACGACAGCATGGCCAGCGTTATTTCAGCCATTGAAGCGGGAACGGGAGTCGCGCTCGCCGTGGAGGCGTTTGGTTACACTTTCGGAAACCGCGTGAAACTCCTGCGCCTCACGCCCGAGCCGAAACCAATCTCGGTCGGCATCGCCGGAACAAAAGGCCGGCTCAGCACAGCTGCGGAGAAATTCTGGCAATGCGCGAAAGAAGCGGCGTCAAAACAATAGCAACCTATCAGTGCTTTGGATTCTTGATTCGATCAGCGGCGCGCTCGCGCCACAAAGCTCGCGAGTTTGTGGAGAAGGGGAGCGAGCTTGACGTCCCGTAGAAGCACGCAAGGTCGAGTCCTTCTAACCATTGGCACAGATGCAGAAGGCCTGTTGATTATTAGCGGCATGGCTATTTCGAATCTTTTTATTATCGGGGCGGGATTCACGAAGGCAGTGTCTCCCCGGCTCCACTGAATGACGATTTGCATCTCAGGTTGTTGGACCTCAGCCGGACGATTCTCCACTCGGACAAGTTTGGTCAGAATATGAACTGTCGAACATAGAAACGCTGCTCACGCGGTTCGATCTGGACCTGCTGACAGGAAAGAGTCGCTTTGGGGAGATCATCGGAATGCTGTCAATAAGCAACTCGCTGACTTCGTTGCTCATTTCAGGTTTAAGCAGGATATACAATGGCTTGATCCGCTCACCCGCATCATTTCGGATAATGATGTTATCATTTCGCTAAACTACGACTGTTTCCTCGATGGTTTCCTCGATTTTCATGAAGCTTGGAGTCCGAAGGGCGGTTATCACATCATCGAGAATCCACTCTGCGACGGTTCACTGCCGGGTAATCAGCGCAACATCCGAATCCTTAAGATTCACGGTTCGGAGAGCTTTCGACGATCTGCGTTTCTTAACAAGCCAGAGTCGGAGACGATTGGCTTGAGAATCAACGAGGCGTTATTTCCGAGATCGGGGAAGAACATCGATTTCGGCTGCAAGCCTGATGCGGGGGCTTATGTGATCGCCCCATCTTTTACCAAGCAGTTCAACCTCGAGCTTGAATACTTGCTGCTAGATGCGACGCGATTTGCGAGGGCTGCGAGAAATCTCGTCATCATTGGGTGCGGGTTACGCCGTGAGGATAGCTATCTCTGGCTGGTGCGAATAGCTTCATGCACAATCGTCGGTGGAAAAAGAAACGAACCGTTATTGTCGGTCCGCACGCATCCGAGACAACAACACGAATCGAGAATTTCTGGGGCAGAAAAATCTTTGATCAACAGAATCTCGTCGCAATTGATTTGGGGCTTGAGTGTGGCATTTCCCAGCTCGGCGAGGCTTTGCAAAAGGAGTAGATCGCTGATCTACGGCTTGTGCTGCGTTGGCTGGCGTTTTAACGCGCCAGACATTCGCCCGACCACCTTGTGAAGTTCGGCGCGGTACTTCGCCCTCGTCTATCCGAGCTTTGCGAATTCGTGATCGCCACGGACTGAGCGCACCGTCCGCGTTAATCTCCCTTAAATTGGAATTTGTTGATTCTTAGAGAGCGAATTCTGGATTCGAGAGTTGAAGATGGCATGCCTAGCTTGGCCGCGGCGCCATGTACTCCGGAGACTTTGCCCTTTGTTTGCGCAAGAGCGGCTTCAATCTGTTCCTGCTCGGTCGAAATTCTACTGGCTCGTCCTACGCGCTGACTCGATTGGAACTCGTGTGACAACCAGTTCTTATCGACTGAAAATTCGCTCGTATCGACGATGATCAGCGAGCGTTCGATCACATTTTGCAGTTCGCGAACGTTTCCAGGCCAGGAGTATTCCTGCAAAGCTTCGATAGATTTCTTTCGAATCGTGTCAATCTTCTTCCCGGCTCTCTGCGCATAACGATTGACGAAGTAGTTGACGAGAATCGGAATGTCCTCTTTGCGTTCGCGCAGCGGCGGCAATTCAATTGGAAAAACGTTGAGCCGGTAAAAAAGATCGCTGCGAAACGAACCAGCGGCGATCGCGGAGTGCAGATCGCGATTGGTCGCGGCAATCAAGCGCACGTCGCAGCGCAGCATCTCGGTTCCACCAACACGTTCAAATTCGCGTTCCTGCAGAACGCGCAGCAGCGCGATTTGTGTTTCCAGAGGGAGATCGCCCACTTCATCGAGGAAAAGTGTCCCGCCTTCTGCTAATTCAAACCGGCCAAGCCGCCGTTGAACCGCTCCCGTGAATGCTCCTTTCTCGTGGCCGAACAATTCGGACATGATCAACGACGAGGGGATCGCCGCGCAATTCACTCCAACGAACGACGCTCGCCGCGTTTCGATCTCTTGTGAATCGCCGCGCGATCAACTCCTTTCCGGTCCCCGTCTCGCCCGCGATCAAAACACTTGAATCTGTTGGCGCTACTTTCGCAGCCAGCGCCAGCACGTTCTGCAACGCCGAAGAAGTGCCTAGCACCTCTTCAAACATCGACGTGCTTCCGATTTCGTGGCGCAGGACAATGTTTTCTTTGTAGAGCTCGTCCTTCAGTGCCCTGATTTCCCCGAACGCCTTCTTCAGGTCCCGGATTGCATTTTCATG
>CAVULE010000003.1:0-1036008 GCA_963742315.1 uncultured Verrucomicrobiae bacterium | reverse complement strand
CTGCTTCCAGGATTTCCCCAAATCTTGGACCCGGTTTCATTCCCAGCGCGATCAGATCGTTCCCCGTAACCAACGGTGGCGGAATGATCGGCTCGTTCGCGAACTCGTCCTTTTTGCGCTGGAGAAATTCGTAATTGTCGAGCATGGCATGACTGCTCGCGCAATCGACCCGATGCAATTCCAGTTCCTCTTCAAAAGTGGGACGCGCCATGAACCGCTTCAGTTTGGCCACGCGCATCCGAGGCACGTCTTTGAAAACCATATGCTGACGAACCATCTCCACCGCGGCGTCGATTTCGGCGCGCGAAAAACGCAAGCGCTCCATGATTTGTTCAGTCATTTCCGCGCCGAGGCGATCATGCTCGTTGAAACGGATGCGACCGTCCGCATCCACCATTGCCGTCCGCGGTTTGGCGATATCGTGCAGAATGACGCTGAAAACGAGCGGAACGGAAACGTTTTCCGGCAAAAGCTCCAACATTAACCGGGTGTGCTGAAAGACGTCCCCCTCGGGATGAAATTGCGGCGGTTGGGCACAACCTTTCATCGGCTCAATCTCGGGCAGAATGGCGCGGAGGAGGCCGGACCGATCAAGCAAATCCCAGCCGCGCAAGCGCTGTGGTGAAAGAAAAATACGGACTAGCTCGTCCCGAATTCTTTCGGCGCTGATCTCGGTGATGGAAGCGGAGGCTTGCTGCAGCGCATTCCAGGTTTCGCTTTCAATTTCAAACTCGAGCACGGTGGCGAACCGAATCGCGCGCAGCATGCGCAAGCGATCTTCCGCGAAACGTTGCGCCGGATCGCCGATCGCACGGATCAATTTCGCTTTTAGATCGTCCCGGCCGCCGACGAAATCGATCACTTCGTTTTTCGCGGGATCGAAAAACATTCCGTTGATAGTGAAGTCGCGCCGCCGCGCATCTTCCGCGGGTGAGGAAAAATGAACCTCGCTCGGGCGACGTCCGTCCAGGTAGACGTCGTCGGAACGGAAGGTGGCGACTTCGAACTGGAATCCGTTTTCTAAAACGACAATGACTCCAAAGTGCGCGCCGACCGCATAGGTGCGCGGGAATAATTTCTGCACTTCCTCCGGTCGCGCGTCAGTCGCGATGTCGATGTCTTTCGGCGGGAGATTCCGCACCATGTCGCGGACGCAGCCGCCAGCAAAGAAGGCGATGTGGTTGCGTTCGCGCAGTTTTGTCGCGATGGCGCGCGCCGTGTCTTCCATTGCCTTCACAGTTACCAGTTTTGCATTGCGCGGGCTTGTAGGGCAACCGTTCCCGGTTGCCAGATTGGGGATCGGCAGGCGGGAGCGCCTGCCCTACAAGTCTGCTCGCGCGAATCAATCGCTTCTATCTTCGGCCGCGGAGGCCGGTTTTTGTCGCAAGGTATGAATGATGAAGCAGATTACTGCGATACAGATGCAGGAATCGGCGACGTTGAACGCAGGCCAGGGGTCGGCAAAGCGAACATGTAAATTAACGAGAAGGAAATCGATGACATGACCATGGGTCAATCGATCGGTCAGATTGCCCAATACCCCGGCGAGGAGCAAAGCGAGGGAGAGATCGCGCCAGGCATCCTTGCGATCCTGTTTTCGCAAGAGAAGGAAAACGACCGCGACCAGAGCGACACAAGACAGCACGATAAAGAACGCGTTGTTGTTTTTGAAGGAACCAAAGGCCGCCCCGGTATTGGGGACATTCACCAGATAGAACCAGCGAGGAATGACAGGGATTTGGGATTCGGCATCGATGTGATGCAAAATCCAACCCTTGCTGATCTGATCGAGCGCATAGAGCGGCAGTGAAAGAAACGCGATCCACTTCATAGACACAGCTGCCTGTTGGCGGCGGGTTCAGCGGAGTGGAACTCCGCTGGGCGCACAGACTGCAAGTCTGTGTTCCGCTCGTTAAGCGGAGGGACGCGCTTCCGTGCGTCCTGGACGTGCAGAAGCACGTCCCACTGGGGGATGGCAGACTCGGGCACGGCGTTTTTCACGGACTCGCAGCAGTTCGCCCCTCCATTTTTTCTGCCGACGCGACGACGCTTTCGCAGCGGTCGCACAAATCGGGATGGGCGCTACTTTGCCCGACACTTTCGCGATGACGCCAGCAACGCGCGCATTTTCGATAGGGCGTTTTCTCGACAGTGGCGGACGCCTCGGGCGCGTCTTCGATAATGAGGTCGCTCAGAATAAAAAATTCTTCGAGTTCTTCCTTCGAGACCGAACCAATTACTTTTCGATCGCATTTCAAGATGACGCGAGCCTCGAGCGAATTGCCGATCAATTTTTCCTGACGCGCTTTTTCCAGGGCCTGGCCGATGACGCCACGCAGTCGTAGCAATTGCTCGATTTGCTGGTCGACGGATGCATCGTGCACGCCTTCGCTGATCTCGGGGAAGAACTGCAAGTGCACGGAAGTTGTAGCCGCGGTCGCTGACCGCGCGCCGGCCTCACCGACGCCGGATGCGGCGTGGGCCCACGCCTCCTCGGCAGTGAAAACAAGAACTGGCGCGAGCAAACGACACAGCGCATCGAAGATTTTATGCATCGCGAATTGGGTCGCGCGGCGGCGCGGCTGAATCAGGGGCGTCGCAATACATCCGGTCCTTGGTGATGTCGATGTAAAGGCTGCTGAGATCGACGGCGCAAAATTGATTGATGCTGTGATAAACCTTGTGGAACTCGAACGCCGCATAAGCGCTCCGGCATTCGGCGATGACATGATCGAGCCGATCGAGAATCCAGCGATCGACTAGAGTGGGATTGGAGGGACGCGCTTCCGCGCGTCCTGGACGTGCAGAGCACGTGCCTCCGCATCAGGATAATCAAAAAGATTTCCTAACAAGATGCGGAGGGTATTGCGAATTCGGCGGTAGGTATCGCCGAGACGGGTAAACATTTCCTCCGAGAATGGAACATCGTCTCCAAAGTTGATGCTGCTCGCCCACAACCGAACCAGATCAGCGCCATGCTTCTTTACGAAATGACCGGCGTCCATCGGCTTGTCGTAGGTGCCCGGACTTGGAGATTTTCTTTCCGTCAAGGTCGACGACGAAACCATGAGTGACACAGATCTTGTAAGGCGCGCGATCGTTCAGGGCGACGCTCGTCATGAGCGACGACTGAAACCAGCCGCGATGCTGATCGGTCGCTTCGAGATACATATCGGCCGGATCACGCAATTCCGGATGAGTCGCGCAGACCGCGCGATGCGAAACGCCGCTATCGATCCAGACGTCGATCGTGTCGTTGCGATTCGTGGTTCCTTCCGGCAATTCCAGCTCGCGCGCGAGTTCGGCGTCGCTGAATTCGAACCAGACGTTGGAGCCGCGTTGCGCGACGAGATCGGCAAGTTTGCGAATCCATTCCGGATTTAGATGTGGCGCGTCTCCTCTATATAGAAGACCGGTAATGGCACACCCCAACTGCGCTGGCGCGAGATGACCCAATCGGGGCGCGATTCCACCGTCCCGGCGATACGATTTTCGCCCCAGGCGGGGATCCATTTTACTTGATGTGAATGGCGTCGAGCGCTTCGCCGCGGATCTCATCGATGCGGATAAAGAATTGCTCGACCGCGCGAAAGATGATCGGCGTTTTCGAGCGCCAGCAATAGGGATAGCTATGATGAAAATTTTGCTCGGCGAGGAGCATGCCGCGCTCGCGCAAGATCCGGATGATGTCGGCGTTGGCGTCGAAGACATATTTGCCGACCAGTTCCGGAATCCCAACCTCGTCGGTATAGCGGCCGTGATCATCGACCGGCGAAAGAATCGGGAAGCCGTTTTTTGATCCTAACAAGTAATCGTCTTCGCCGTGGCCGGGCGCGATGTGGACCGCGCCGGTGCCAGTGTCCATCGTGACAAACTCCGCCGTCAGGACGATGGCGGTGCGCGGCAGAAACGGATGCTGCGCGCCGATGCCTTCGAGTTTGTCGCCGGGAAAAGATTGCATCGGTTCGCCGGTCGGTTCGAAACCGGTGGCGGCACAAAATTGGGGAACGAGTTTATCGGCGAGAACTAGGGTTTCCGTTCGGGACGCCGAGATACCTTCCACCTTGGGGCTGGAAATTCCTGCACCACATAACTTTCTTTCGGATGCACCGCGATGAGCGAGATTGGCCGGCAACGTCCACGGTGTCGTCGTCCAGATCGCGATGCTGGCCTTGTCCTTCAGCGCGCCCGATACGATTGGAAACTTCACGAAGACCGCGGTGTCATCGCGTTCCTGATATTCCACTTCGGCTTCCGCCAGAGCGGTCTGCGCGCCGGTGCTCCAAAAGACCGGCTTCATCGATTGGTAAACCAGGCCTTTTTCCACGAAGATGGCGAAGGCGCGCAGGATCTCGGCTTCGTATTTCGGATCCATCGTGAGGTAGGGATGTTCCCAATCGCCGAAAACGCCGAGACGCTTGAATTGCTCGCGCTGAATATCGATGAACTTGCGCGCAAAAGCTTCGCAACGTTTCCGCACCTCGAGCGGCGCGAGGTCGCGTGATTCCTTCACCACTTTGTATTCGATGGGCAGTCCGTGACAGTCCCAACCGGGCACAAAAGGCGCACGTTTGCCAAGCATGGTTTGGGATTTCACCACGAAATCCTTCAGAATTTTGTTGAGCGCGGTGCCCATGTGAACGTCGCCATTGGCGAAGGGCGGCCCGTCGTGCAGGACGAAGAGCTCGGCATCGGCGCGCGCCTTTTGAATCTGCTGATAGACGCCGGTTTCTTCCCACTTCCCTAGCAATTCCGGCTCGCGCTGCGCCAGATTCGCCTTCATCGGAAAATCCGTGCGCGGCAGGTTGAGGGTGTCCTTGTAGTTCTGCGACATGAGTAAGGGCGCAGCTACCTAGCATCCGCGATTGGACAAATCAACGTGGGCGTCAGTCGCAGTCCCATGAGATTCCTTCCCGGAACATAACGGACCTAATCAGCAGCAGGACGCGACTGATCCGGCACCCAACTTCATAGCAATTGGGAACAACACGGTGCCGAAAATTTCTGAAAAGAGCGTGACAAAGCTTTATTCGCCCGATAAACACCCAGCTATACGCAAACGTACAACCCTCGGAACAGTTCCAAGATGAGAAGACCCCTATTTGCGCTCGCTGCAATTTGCATCAGCGGCGCGCTTTTCGCTCAATCGCAATCGATATCGCTGAGCGACAACGGCCTCTATGGCGGATCAAATACGTTGGGTACGTTCAATTCGACTGACTCGTTTACGCTCAGCACAACCTTGACCTACAGCGGATACAACTCCACCGGATTTTCTTACTGGCTGGAGGTTCCGACTGCTCTCGCTCCGTTTATTACAATTACGAGCGAGTCGTATTTCACGTTTACGACGCCGAACAGTAGCACTCCGCCCCCGGACACGTTCACTGATACAGCCTTTAACAATGATCCCGGATACGCAGCAACGCTCGGTGGTATCGGGGGTAGCGGCGACTTGGGGGCTACGGCGAACGGCGGCGATGTGGCAGCTGGATCATATCATGTTTCGGATCTCGTTTTTTCGCTCAGCGGTGCGCCGGCCGGCACTTACACATTGCAGACCACCCTGAATTCGATCGTTAGTGACACGAGTTTCAGCGACAATCCTTTAGCGCAAACGTCCTACACCATTACGATTGCGGCTGTGCCTGAGCCATCAACTTGGCTGGCCGGCATTGCTGCTCTTGGTGTGATTGGCTTCACGATGCTCCGGCGGCGCCGCGCGAAGACTTAAGTCATTTTCACTTCTTTCCTCAACGCGCATTTCAGGAGTTCAGTCCGATAGGCAATCCGAGCGTCGGCCGATTTTCCTTGCCACCCGCGGAAGCGACTTTTAGCGTCGTGTCCTGGCATTCTTGGAGCAATGATCTTTCTGAAAGCACATCTCGTTGTTGTTGCCGCAACCTGCATCGTCGCCCCGTCATTATCGGCGCAAACAACTATGACGACCGATCCCGTTGGATTTACCACCACTTCTCTTCTGGGTAACTCTGATACTTATGTCGGCGTTCCGTTCACGCGTCCGCCTGAATTTACGGGCATGGTGCAATCAGCCGATGAAAACACGGTAACGATTAATGGAACGCCTGGATGGACAAACAATCAGTTCGTTTATTCCGCAGGGACGCAGCCCAAACACTATTATGTGCTGATTGGGAATGGGGGAGCCGTCAATCCGAACGAGGGCCACATTTATCACATTACGGGAAACGGTTCGAACACGCTGTCAGTCGATACAACATTCGAGAGCCTGAGGGGCATTGTCCCCAATACCGAAGTCACGGTTATTCCGTATTGGACTCCGGCCACTATCTTTCCGGCGACGGATGCGGGTGTGTCGTTTACAGCAACGACATCGTCTGCGTCTTATCAAACACAGTTGCGTGTTCCTAACGCTTCGACGGCTGGCATCAATTTGCCATATTCCGCAATTTATTTCTTCAGTAACAATGTTAACGGCACGTCCAACAATATTGGCTGGCGGGTAGTAGGCGATAATACGACTGCCCGCGATGACGATCCGCTTTTGCCGGATAGTTATTTTGTCATCCGAAATCAGAACGGCGCGCCGACCCTTCCTTTAAGGGCTTTCGGGTCAGTGCTGATGAAGAAATTTGCTGTGCCTCTACTCACCTCGCGCACGCAGCAACAGGATAATGCGATCGCATTGATTCGACCGGTTGATGTGCCTTTGGTTTCGACGGGTCTGGCTCCGATTGACGAGTCGTTTACGGAATACGACCAGTTGATGATTTTCGACAATACTCAACCGAGCTTTGATAAGGCTCCCAGTGCTATTTTTGTCTTTCGCGATGGTTGGAAATCATCTACCGACTTGGGGACGGACCGCGGGAGCTATCTCATTCATGCTGGCAGTGCATTGCTGGTCCGAAAAGCTCCTACGACTGATGGCATGGTTTTCTCGCACAACTCACCCACATATCTCGAACCGGTGCCGATTATGGCCTTGCAGGTAGCGTCGCGTAAACAACACGGTAACGGCCATTTCAACGTGAATCTGCCGACAATTCTAGATCCTGGCATCGAGTGCCGTGTACCAGGCGCCAATAACAGTTATAGTTTGATCTATACCTTTAATCGGCCCGTATCTTCTGCCGATGGCGCCAGCCTAACACAAGGCAGCGGTAATCAGCCAACCGTAACTGGTGGACCCAATGCAAATCAGCTGACGGTGAGCCTAAGTGGTCTGGCGACGACCCCGCAACACCTTGTAGTAGCGTTGAACGGCATACACGATACTCAAGGAAACACCTTAACTGGAATGTCGAGTCGGTTGGACGTCCTCATCGGCGACTCGACTGCCAACGGGGCCGTTAATGCGTCGGATATCAGCCAGACGCAGGCACAATCTGGGAAACCTGTTACTCTCTCGAATTTCCGCAATGACATGAATGCAAACGGCTCGATTAACAGCAGCGATATTTCCCTCGTGCAATCAAAATCCGGCACACGTTTGCCTGCTAATTAGGAGCGGAACCGGGGATCTGTTGGCAGGCGGGCGTCGGTAATGACAAGAGCGATGGTGCCTGCACATGAATTAACCTTGCACTCGTTGCGCCTTCAATAACACTACTCAGCTCCCGTGGCGACTTAAGCAAGAATGAAGCGCTTTCTTCCATTCATCATCGTGGCTGTCGTCGGCCTTGTGACCATCGGGGCGGGCATCATGCTTTACCGGGCGAAGCGCCCTCAGACGACGGCCATTCCGAAAGCAATGGCCGCTTCCAAAGAGCGTGGCGAAGAAGTGCACGTGCGCGGAGCCGCGGACGCGGCGGTAACGCTCGAAGAATACGGCGACTTTCAGTGCCCACCGTGCGGCCGTTTGGCTGGTCCTCTTGAGGAAATTGAACACGACTACGGATCACGTTTGCGTGTCATCTTCCGCAATTTTCCTTTTACTATCCATGAGCACGCTCACGAGGCGGCTTATGCCGCCGAAGCCGCCGGTTTGCAGGGCCATTTTTGGGAGATGCACGACCTCCTTTATCGAGAACAAGCCACCTGGGCTAATACCAAGGACGTTCAATCCTTGTTTGAATCCTACGCCGGGACGATCGGACTGAACCTCGAGCGCTTCAAAAAGGACGCGGGGGGCGAACAGGTGAAAGCCAAAGTTGAGTCCGACCGGAAACGAGGCGAGGAGCTCGGAGTTAAGAATACTCCGACGATCTTCATCAATAACCAGGCGGTTCCTCCCACCTCACTGAATCCAGTCGCCTTACGCGCCGCGATCGATGCCGCGGTAAAGGACAAAGACAACGGCTCTTGAAATGAAAAACAAACGCGCGACTTCAATGCGAGCAGCCGATACTGTCGCCATACCGCGTTCTCAAATCGTAATTTACTCGATAGTTGCGTTAATCTCGTTAGCCGGCCTCGCCGATGCAACCTATCTCACGGTCCAGGCCTTGACCGGCGAGACCATGGTCTGCGGTGGATCTCCCGATTGTTTCAAGGTGCTGGGTAGCCCGTATGCCCGCATCGGCGGAGTGCCGCTCGCCCTGGTCGGGGCTGTCGCCTATTTTAGTGTTTTCAGTTTCGCGATTCTCGCCGCCTTTGGTTACGCCCAAGTCCGCCGTTTCCTGCTTTTTACGGTTTGGTCGATGTTCGCAGTTACTCTTTGGTTGCTCTACACTCAGGCATTCATTCTTCACGCATTCTGCCGTTACTGCCTTTTTTCCGCGGCAATGGTCTTTCTTCTCGCGGGTTTAATTGTCGCGAGCCGTTCTCCCTAATTCGGAAAAGGAGCGCCGAATTCGAAACCGCTCTAGGTTCGTTTTCGACGCGATTCAGCCGCAAATGCGTGAAAAAAGGCGGCTAGTTGCAACGTGGCCGAGTAACGCTCTTGCCGAAATCGCGCAGATTTACGCCTTGTCCTGGAGCTAGTGCGCGACAGCTTCCGGCAGATAAAAAAACAAAATGCCGAGAATAACGTAAACGGAGAGAAGCTGGACGCCTTCGATCCAGTTCGTTTCGCCGTCGCCGCTGATTTGAAACAGGATGTAAACTGAAGCGACTACGGCGAAGACTTCCGGCCGCGAAAACTCAAGGTTCATCGGCTTGCCAAACAAATAGGAGACGAATAGCAGCAGCGGTGCGACAAAGAGTGCGATCTGTAAGCTCGATCCGATCGCAATTCCAACACTCAGATCCATTTTGTTTTTCAAAGCCATGAGAATAGCGGTCGAGTGCTCGGCGGCGTTGCCGACAATCGCGACGACGATGATGCCGACAAAAGTCTCGGTGACTCCGAACGCCGCGCGCACGCTCTCGATCGTGCCGACCAAAAATTCCGAAAGCAGCGCCACGAATCCAGTGGCAACGAGCAGGACCATGATCGCTTTGCCGCGCGACCAATGCTCGTTTTTTTCCTCTAGCTCGCTTTTCCTGCCTTGAAAAAAATGCCGGTGCGTCTTGAGCGAAAAACCGAGCACGCAAAAGTAGGTGATAAAAAGCACCAGGGCGATGGCCAGGGAAAGCCGCTGCTCCATTATCGGACTCCAACCGCTTGGGCTGCGCTCTGCAGTCACGTGAAATACCGTCGGTATGATCAGCGCGATCGCCGCCAGGGACAGGGAGATCGTCGAGGTGCGCGCGCCAGTCCGATTAAACCGCTGCTCGCTGTACTTTGTCCCGCCGCACAAGATCGACAGTCCGAGCACAAGCAGAATGTTGCCGATGATCGAGCCGGCAATCGACGCTTTGACCACGCCGCTCAGGCCTTTCGAGAGCGCAATCACGGCAATGATGAGTTCCGCCGCGTTCCCGAACGTGGCATTCAGTAACCCGCCGGCTCCTTCGCCCATTCGCGTGGCCAACACCTCGGTCGCGCGCCCCATCCATCCCGCCAGCGGAATAATGCCGATGGCCGAGCAAATGAAAAGTGCCGTGGGATTCTCCGCACCCGGCCAGAACCGCAATACGATTGCGATTGGCACGATCAAAAGGAGCCACGAGAGTGATGGTTTTAAGTTCACGATAATTCTAGCTCGATAGCTGATGCGAAATTCGGATTGGGAGCACCACTTCGAGTGTTGTTAAACTTAACGTAAGCGTATCGCTTGCATTTTCTATTGATTCAGAAGTGGCGCATCGCGTTTGTATCAAGGAAGTGCCCGAACGCCGCTCGTGCCCAGCGATTGATTGCATGTGCGTAAACGCGCTCGTTCACGAGGGAGCGACCCTAACGGGATTCGAACCCACTTCGCGCATTTCGCGGCATTGCCCGATTCATGCGGAAGCTGCCGTTATCAACGTGTTAACTGCTCTGATGGAAAGTTGAGGGTTTGCATGAATTGCCAGAATAATGCAGTTCTCGTGTCCGAATCTGTCCGAAAATTGCCCACTGCTCCGCGCGCAAGCGCACCTACTGCCTCGCGAACACATCAACGCAGCAAGGGCTTAATTCGCGGTTAAAAAGTGCATCACAGCATGTCTCATTTTTAGGCCAATTGGATCATAAATAGTCCATGAAACGCAACGGCTCTTTTCTGCGGGGCCGATACACGTTTCTACTATGGTTTGTATTCTGCTTACCTCGAGCGGCTTGCGTTGCAGGATGAAAAATCGGATTGTAGAATTCCGGATTTATGAAAGTTGGCGCGCAATGTGTTCATGTGAGGCCAGAACGTGATAACCAACAATTAACCAAATAGAATCCCATGTGTATCCTGATCTTCTACATTTGCTCCCGCTTTTCCGATCTATGGGCGGGCCGGCTCCAGCGCCTCATTATTTGGAGCCGTTCTCATTCTTCGAGGGTAGCTGTCGTCGGCGCTTTATAAAAAGCGCGACAATGCAGCCAGCCACAGCATCGAATGGTCGGACCCGGATGATTCGCATTCGAGCAGCATCGTAGTTGCGACAAAAGGCAAAGCGACGAAAGGAAAAGCCCTCAGTGCGCGCGAAAAACTTAATTGGGGCAGGGGAATTTTTTTCGATCCGGGCCGAAGGGCGCTCGTGAAGAACGTCTAAAACTAATTTGTTGAATCGGTTCTTATTTTCGCCAATCTGCTTCGTAGGTCGTTCAATGAACGAAGCGACCCTAACGGGATTCGAACCCGTGTTACCGCCGTGAAAGGGCGGTGTCCTAGGCCACTGGACGATAGGGTCAGCGAGCGCCAAATATCGAGGCGACGCCAGGGCTTGCAAGCTGCGTTTGTCTGGAATGGTCTAAGCAAATCCCGGAAACATCAATGCCGATTGATGTTAATTAAAGTCGAGGTTTATACCCCGGCTCCCCGGCTCGACGGAGTCTCGCCCTACCAAAGCGTGGTCGCGAAAATTTCACTGGTAGGAGGACGCTCTGCGGAGCCGCAACTAAGCAAATCAGGACGACCGGTTCGAAGAAATATTTTCAATGAATACTGCTGTTCGGGCAGCCGCTTCTCTATGCGGTTGAATTACGCGAAGAGCGTTGTTTGCCAGCTTTTCTCGATCCGCGGGACGACTCAATAAACGACGCGAGTTCTCGATTAACTCCTGCGAATTTTGGACACTGAGGGCGCCACCTCCAGCGACGAGCTGCTTTGCCAGACTTGCGAAATTTTCCATGTGCGGTCCAAAAATTACCGGCTTTCGCGCACTGATCGCTTCGGCCGGGTTTTGACCGCCATGCGCAGTCAGACTTTTTCCGATAAAAACAATCGTCGCAATGTTGTACCAGTTCGGCAGCTCGCCAGTTGTATCGATGAGCAGGCAGTCAAATTCCTGCGTCCGGCTTCCCGCAGCAGTTTGCCGGACCGATCGCAGATCGCGTTTGCGCAATTCAGCTTCGATTTCGTTTGCCCGCTCAACGTGACGCGGCGCCAGAATCAAAAACAAATCGGGAAATTCCGGTCGGAGCGCGCAAAAAACGTCAACCAGAATCTGTTCCTCGCCGCGATGGGTGCTACCGCCAAAGAGGATTGGCCGAGCCGCATCAATTCCTGTTTCCCGAAATCGTTGCGCCGCATCGGACAAAATGGGCTGATTGAAAACGTCGTACTTAATGTTACCAACGGCATGAATTTGGGAGGTCTTAGCACCGAGATTTTTCCAGCGCTCGGCATCTTCGGGTGTCGGCACGCAAATAAGATTGAGCCGTCGAAAAATGGGGCCGACAAAAACCTTGAAGCGCCGAAACCTTCGTTCTGAACGTGGAGATAAGCGCGCATTTGCCAATACGAGTGGAATTTTCCGGCGCGTCGCTTCTGCCACCAGGTTTGGCCACGCTTCGGCTTCGATCAGAATGATACGTTGCGGGGCAATTGCGCGAAACGCCCGACGCATGACCGGCCAAAAATCAAGCGGCGCATAGAGAACATCCATCCAACTGGGGGCAGACTTCTGCGCCAGAGCATGGCCGGTTGTTGTCGTGGTGGTGAGAACGCACTTCAGATCCGGTCGAAGCGCGCGCAATTGTTCCGCCAGTTTTAACGCGATTACGACTTCACCGACGCTAACGGCATGAATCCACGTCGGGCTTTTTCCGTGCAATCGCCGACGCCATTCGCTTGAGTAAAAACCGAGTCGTTGCCCGAAGTCCTTTCGGTAGCCGCCGCGACGGAACATTTTTGCGAGATAGGAAGGCAGGAACAGCAGCAGACCGAGTGGCCAGAGCAGATTGTAGATGAGTCGAATCATCTCTGATGCTCCGCGAAAATTACTTCGGTGGCGCCATAGCGCCGCGCTCGCACTATTTTCCAGTGTGGATGTTCTGGCAGGCGCTCGCCCGGTCGTTTCTCCAGCACGAACAAACCGTCAGGAGCAAGAAGAAGGCGTATTTTTGGATGGTTTAGCAACAGATCCGTGAAGGCTTTTGCTCCGGGCATGGCTTCATAGGGTGGATCCGCAAAAATAATATCAAACGGTCCGGTCGCGTCCTTCAAATACGCAAACGCATCCCGCATCCGCACGCGACCATCCAGGCCGGCAATGGCAAGATTGCGTTCGACGACTTGCGCCGCGTTTCGATTTGATTCAACAAAGACCGCGGAAGCCGCGCCGCGACTCATTGCTTCGATGCCGAGCCCGCCGGCGCCGGCAAAAAGATCCAACACGCGTGCTCCAATCACTTTCTCGCCCAGGCTCGAGAAGATTGCCGCCTTTACGCGATCCATCGTTGGGCGCACACCGGTGCGCGGGACTTTCAATTGCAAGCCGCCAGCCGTTCCTGCAATTACTCTCACGGCTTGGGCGGGGCCGACGGTGTGGGTGACTCCGCATTTTTCTTTTTTTTGCCTTTCCCGTGACCGAGGAGTGCGTCGATGACACCGCCGAGATCTTTGAGATCGGCTCCGACGGCGCGCTCCATCAAGTCGGTTTTCGGTTTGTCTACTGTGCCGCCGACATGGAACTGGAGCGCGTACTCGCCGGGCTCGGATGTCGGAACAAAATTTTCGCGAATTCCGCGAAATAATTGGCTCCGGATTTTTTCATTGATCGCTAGAACAGAATCGAGTGCGAGTTTGCCTTGCAATGAAACGGAGCCAGTGGCGGTAAGGCGCAAATTAGGCGAACGCAAGAGCAACTCATCAACCAGGACGGTGTTGCCAGCGAGACGATACTTTGCTTCCGCTTGTTCGAGGTCGAGCTGCATCAGTTCCTCGATTTGCAGCAATTGTCCGAGCGCAGCGAGCACGGCGAACTGTTGCACATGACCGTTTTGCAAGAGGATGGTGCCTGAACCGGTCAGAGCATCGGGGTCGGCTGTCTTTCCGGTCGCATCGAGCGTCCCTTCCAAAACCCCTCGGATCATGTCCCGGGAACCGCCCGCTTCAGCCACTAAATCATCCGCCTGTACCCGAAGAAAACTTGCGTGCACAGTGAAGGGGGAATCTTCCGCCTGCGGTTCCATTGAAAAATCGCCGGTCAATTGTCCTTTCGCGATTTGCGCGGTAATCCCGAAGAGCTCGATCTCGCTCGGATCGTACCGAATGGGCGAACGCAACGCGGAAAGAAAGACGCGATCGCGGAGAACGATTTTGTCGATACGGACCTCGCCCCGAATCGAATCAACATCTCGCATGGAGGAGGAAAATTGGACGCCGTCGAACAGCGCAATGTTTCGCTTCTCGTGATCGAGGAAATGGAAACTGCCATCGCTCAACCGTATCTTTTTGATTTGCGGCCCGGCTGGTGTGCTTTCGACCGCAACGGGTCTGGTTTTCTTCGATTCCTTTTGAGGCGGCGTGCCTTCCGGCAAGTTTTCCGGGGCTGAAACCGTCGGCTCTTCCTCGGCTTGCGTCTGGGGCTCGGAGGGCCTTTCAGCCATCGGCACTCGCCATTTTCCAGATTCGTTTTGCGGCCAAATCACTCTCGGCGCTATCAGTGCGACCTCTTTAATCACCAGCGGGCGCCAGAAAATCGAACCCAAACGGACGCGAAGTTGAAAGTCCTTGGCTTTAAGAAACGGCGGATCGTGGACATTGTTCTTTTGCGGAATGGTGATTCCGCTAAGTTTTAGTCCGCCCCATGGCGTGACGCTGATGCGCTGAATTTGCAGCGGCATCTTAAGACGTTGGCTGAGTTCCTGCTGAATCCGCTCTTGTGTTGCCTGAGATTGCACATAGAGGTTTGCCCCCAGCAGCGATACCAGGAAAATCGCAACCACGACCAAGAACAGCCATCCGATGGTTCGCCTGAGGCGGAACATTCAAAAAACATTACCCAGCGCGCCATCGCAGTAAATCATTCGTGCAGGATACTCTTGTTATTCTAAATCCAGCAGCGCGTAGCGAGCGTGCCGGTCATTGGCGCTCGCGCGTGGAAAAGGTAGCGCGGGGAGCGGCCTTGCGTTCGACCTCACGCATTGGCGAAGCGGAATCGCTCGCCCGCAAAGCGGCGCGGGAAGGGTACCAGAGAATTGTGGCGGCCGGCGGGGACGGAACGATCAACGAAGTCGTAAATGGTCTCGCTGGAACATCGGCCGCACTTGGTTTATTACCGATCGGCACGGTTAATGTCTTTGCCACCGAACTTGGTTTGCCTTCCGGTGACCTGAATCAATGCTGGCAGATTATTTGCGATGGACACACCCGCACGATTGATTTGCCCAGTGCGAATGGAAAACATTTCGTACAACTCGCCGGCATCGGGCTCGACGCCCAGGCGGTGAAGGAAACCAGCGTCGCCTTTAAACGCAGCTTCGGCCCGCTCAGCTATCTTATTTCGGCGGCGCAGATCGCCTCCCGACCGCCCCCGCACCTCGTAATTGAGTCGAAAGGGGCGAAGACCATGGAAGGCTCCTTCGTCCTCATCGGAAATGGTCGACTTTACGGTGGACCATTCCCGTTCTTCAAACGGGCCCTCATCGACGACGGTTTGCTCGATGTCGTCGTATTTAAGCGAATCGGTTATCTCGACATTATTCGTTACCTGCAAGAGGTGATCTTCAGCTCCTCCATCAGCATGCCGGAGCTGGAGTATTTTCAGACCAAACGCTTGCGGGTTTCCTCCGAGGAAGACGTGCCAGTCGAGGTCGACGGCGAGGTGCTCGGGACCTGCCCGGTAGAGTTTCGGGTGCGGGAACGGGGTCTCCGGGTGCTTGCGCCCGGCTAATTTCGCTTCGCGGGGAATCTCCGTCGACAGCGTTCGACGAGTGCGATAAACTTAATGTATGCGGCTATCAGGGCGAAAGGCGTCGCGTTTCACGCGCTCATGGGCGCCCCCGCAGCGCATAGTTCTCTTTTGCTTGCTCGGCCTGAACGCCGCGGCCTTCATCGTTCAGGTTGTCCTCACCTCCTGGAATCGCGGATTCGTTCTCGAATATCTCGGGCTTAGCGACCGCGGTATTTCGGACGCCTATGCCTGGCAATTTTTTACCGCCCCGCTGCTCTATAACAACGTCTGGCATTTTATTGCCGGCATGCTGGTCCTTTATTTTATCGGGCGCGATGTGGAGGCGATCATCGGCCAGCGGCAATTTCTTTTCCTCTATCTCTTTGGCGCGTTTAGTGGCGAACTCGGTCATCTCTTTCTTATGCCGAGTGATTGTGTGTTGTTCGCGGCCGGGGGAGGCATCGCCGCCGTCTTCGCAGCTTACGCCACCATCTTGCCCGAATTGGAGATGACCGCCCTGCTTCTGTTCATGGTGCCGGTTCGGTTAAAGATGCGTCGGGTCGGCCAGATTGCACTGTTCGCTGCCGTTGCCCTCTTGCTTTTCGATCGCACCGGCAGTGTTGGTCACAGTGCTTTTCTCGGTGGTGCCGTTGCGGGTTGGTTTTATGCCCATCTTCTCGGATTTGGACGCACTTCACTTCTTCAACGACTGCTGCGTACACGCCGGGTCCAAGCGGCCCGGCTCCGCTCCCTGAGTGCCGATCAATTTGTTGCTGAGGAAGTAGATCCCTTGCTCGAGAAGATTTCTCGCCGCGGTCTGGCAAGCTTGAGCCGGCGCGAGCGCCGACTGCTCGAACAGGCGCGGGAAAAAATGCTCTCGCAAACCGAGCCCTGATCTCGCTTTCGTGTTAATTCAAAGGCGCGATGAGCTCGCAAGCGCGCTGGATAAAATCGAAGGCCGAGGGATCGCTCAATCCGGTCCAGGTTGAAACGGCGCTGAGCGAAATTACGTCTGGTTGGGACGGTTCGCTTCCAGATTTCTTGCACGAGTTCCCTCTCGGCGAAAAGGCGCTCATTCATCTTCTGGCGGTTTCGCAGATTTGCGCGGAACGATTGCAGCGCGATCCGGGGCTGCTTCGCTGGCTGGCGCGCCCCGAAATTTCAATGTCTGACCGCGGGCCTCGGCGAATGCTGGCCGAATTGCACGGCAGCTCGGAATCAATTGCAGCTGAGAATTTTCGCCCTTTACGCTTGTGGAAAGCGCGCGAAATGACGCGCATCGCTTTGCGCGAAGTGGCCGAGGCGTCGGCACTGGAGGACACGACGGCCGAACTATCATGCTTGGCTGGAGTTTGCCTCGCCACCGTTTACGAAGAATGCGACACACGCTTGCGCGCGCGCGCAGGCGCGCCCGGCACTGAATTCACCATTTTGGGCATGGGCAAGCTTGGCGGCCGGGAATTGAATCACAGCTCCGACATCGACCTCATTTTCCTCTATGGCGAAGAGGGCCAGGGGCGATTCACGAATCACGAATGGCACAACCGGCTGGCGGAACAGATCGTAAAATCGTTCTCCGGCGGCGAACCGAATCTGTTCCGAATCGATCTGCGATTGCGGCCGGAGGGCTCAGCCGGTCCACTCGCCCGTTCGCTTGAAAGCATGGAAAATTACTATGCCGGCTTCGGCGAAACGTGGGAGCGGCTCGCCTTGATCAAAGCGCGCCACGTTTGCGGAAGCAAAGAGCTGGCCTACGAATTCTCGCGGCAACATCAGCCTTTCATTTTTCCGAAAAACCCCACCCCGGAGCTACTCGACGAAATTGCCGCCATCAAACGTCGGATTGAACGCGAAGTGCCGGCGGATGAATTGGACGTCAAACTCGGCGCCGGCGGAATTCGTGAAATCGAGTTTGTTGTCCAAACTCTCCAATTCATTCACGGTGCGAAACACGCTTTTTTGCAGGAGCAGGGGACACTGAAGGCATTGCGCGCTATCGCCCAGCTTGAATTGCTGCCGTCCTCAGAAGTGCGCGCTCTCGATGAATCGTATCGTTTTCTGCGGCGCATTGAACATCGCTTGCAGATAGAAGCGGAACGGCAAACGCATTCCATTCCTGAAGAACCCGAGAAGCGCGAACGCCTCGCCCGCAGCCTGGGCTTTGATTCCGCTGCGGCATTGTTGGCCGAGTTGCAGACGAGCAATGAACGCGTCCGCGAAATTTTTCATCATCTCATCGCTTCCGGCACCGCCGCGCCAGTGGTCAATCTCGATATTTTTGCCGATCCGCCACGCGCCACGCGGGCGCTCAGCGAATTAGCGCAGGGTTCCGTTTCCTTTCACGTTGCTCCACGCACCCGGCAGATTTTTCGCAGACTTCGCCCGCTTTTGCTTGAGCAACTGGCGCAGTGCGCCGATCCCGATGCTACTCTCGTTGCCATTGTCCGTTTCGTTGAAGCCTTCGGTTTGCGCAGCCTGCTTTTCGAATTGCTCGCGACCAATCCCAAACTTCTCGAGCTGCTGGTGCGAACATTTGATGCCAGTTTTTTTGCGACCAATGTTCTGATTCGTCATCCTCATCTGCTCGAGGAAATCACCCGCAGCGCCACGCTCAACCATTCCTTGTCGCTGTCAGAACATACTGCCTCGCTTCATCCGTTGGTCGAACGCGGCGATCTCGATTCCATTCGGGTTTATCGGCAAACTCAGTTGCTGCGCACGATTATGCGCGATGTGTTAGGACTCTGCCCTCTGCCAGATCTGTGGCAGGAAATTACAGACCTCGCTGAAGCTTGTCTTCTCGCCGCTGCTGCAATTGTGGGCGCGAACAATCTGACGATCATCGCGATGGGAAAATTCGGGGGCCGCGAGCTGACCTATGCCTCTGATCTCGATCTCATGTTTGTCGGCGATGATTTTCGCGCGGCACAAAATCTCATCACTGTTCTTTCAATCCCAAGTGCCGAAGGTGTCATCGCATCAGTTGATGCGCGCTTGCGTCCCGAAGGGGAAAAAGGGCCGCTCGTCGGCTCGCTCGAGGCCTTCGAGGCCTACTATCGCGATCGCGCACAGTTTTGGGAGATTCAGGCGCTCACTCGCGCCCGGCCGGTAACCGGTCCGAACCAGGAAACTTTTCGCGCAATCGCGCATGCGGCTTGGTCCATCGCAGGCCGCGATCCGGATCTGTTCGACAAGATCGACGCTATGTTACGCCGCGTCCGCGCGGAACGGGGAAGTGGCAACGACATGCTCGATTTCAAGACCGGCATTGGAGGAATCGTCGAGGCCGAGTTTCTCGTTCAGGCGCTGCAGATGCGACACGACGTGCGCGAAACTTCGGTGCGGCTGGCGATCTCCAAACTTGCCAACATTATTTCGTCCGAGGATTCCGCCTTGCTCGGCTGCAGTTATGAATTTTTGCGGCACCTTGAAACTGTCCTGCGGCGCTGGCGCAACACGAGCGCATCATCTTTGCCACCCGATCAAATCGAGCAGCGCAAGCTCGCTATTCGTATGGGATTCAAAGGTCGCGAAGATTGGCAACAGGCCTACGAAAGCGCTCGCGCAGATATTCACGCGATCTGCGGCAAGCATTTCGTCGGCTGACGGTCAATGCAGCCCCAGCAATTGCGCAATGCCGCGCAAGACGAGGAAGCTAACGAAAATTCCTGTTGCCACGACGATAAAAAGCGCTGCGAGCACGACAATGACGAAGAGCCAATCTGATGCACGGGCGCGTTGTGGCGCGGCGGTGTGGGCGAGAAGTAGCTGATAATTGCGCTTATTCGATTTGAACCAAAAGGAAAACGCGTCGCCCAAACCCGGAATGATCCCAACGATCTCGTTGATCAAAATATTGAGCGACATCCGCGCCAATAGAATTTTCGGCACACCACGACGGGCGGCTTGAATCAAGACCAGCGCAGAAACGATGGCCGACGCAGTATCGCCAATACCCGGAACCAGACCGATGACTGGATCGAGTCCAAACTTAAACTTCGTGTTTGGAAATGTGATCAGCTCGTCCATCACGATAGCGACCCAGCGGAAAAGCGGCTCCAGGCGCGCGCGTTTCTCCTTTTCTTCGGGCGGAAGGACTTCCCATTCCGGCTCGATCACATCGGTTTGCGTGCGCATGCGATTAATGTACGACCGAGCAGAAGATCGCGTGAATTTATAGCGGCGACCAGGTCGCGATTTTCCGGAGTGATGGTGCGGAATTTATTCTTCTCGCGTTCCCAAAAAAAGAGGACTGCGACTTTCATTGGCAGAAAAAGGATCACGAACGGCAGCCAGGAGCGGCGCTGGTAATGGTCGACACTCGGCTGGAGATCGACGAAGCCCGTTTCGCGCAAAGCATGGCCGAGATAAAAATAGTTGATCGGATTGATGTGTCCGCCCGGATTGTAAACACGTCGATCGCCAATCGGAAGTGGGCCGAAGAGATTGAAAAAGCCGGTCATGAGGTAGCGCAGGCGCGAACGCAAATTCAGGATATTGGGCGTGGTAATAACCGCGAGCCCGCCGGACTCGAGCACGCGATAGATTTCGCGCAATAGAGAACGCGTTTGTTCGAGGTGTTCGATGGTTTCGACGCAGGTGACCAGACAAAAGCGACCATCGGAATATGGCAATTTGCCGGCGTTGAGATCAACGATGTCCACTCGCTGAGTGGAATCGTTCATCAGCGTATCGGTATAATCACAGGCAGTGGTGCGCAGCCCGAAACGGGTGCGAATAGCACCAATGAGTTCGCCTTTGCCGCTACCAATGTCGAGCGCTTCGCCGGGCAGGGGCGACTGAATATTCGCTGCCGCGATTGCGGCCATCACCGCTTCCTGGATTCGCGGAGTGCTTAATTTAGAAGTCGGCGCAGACTTCCCTTTTTTTGTCCGTCGCACCCGCCGTATGACCTTGCGAATGCGCAACGGAAGTTAGTTAGAATGCTCGGCGCACTACCCCGGAATGCCTTTGAGCATTTCGGTGTTGGTCGGGAATTTTTTCACGAACATCAACAGACGCTCAATTGCTTCACCTGGTTTGTGACCGGCGAGACCGCGCCGAATCAAATTGACCTTTTCCAGCTCCCACGGCTGCAAAAGCAATTCTTCGCGCCGGGTGCCGGAAAGGAAAATATCGATCGCCGGATAAATGCGTTGGTCGCTAATCTTGCGATCCAGCACCATTTCCATGTTTCCAGTGCCTTTAAATTCCTGGAAAATCAGTTCGTCCATGCGGCTGCCGGTTTCAATAAGGGCGGTCGCGACGATGGTAAGCGAACCAGCTTCTTCGGTGTTGCGTGCGGCCGCGAAAATTTTGCGCGGTATTTCCATGGCGCGGGCATCGACGCCGCCACTCATGGTCCGTCCACCGCCGCCCATCGCATTGTTAAAGGCGCGGGCGGTACGGGTGATTGAGTCGAGCAGAATGAAAACATGTTTGCCTGCTTCCACCAAACGTTTGGCCCGCTCGATCGCCAACTGCGCGATGCGAGTATGACTCTTGATATCACTGTCGTTTGAGCTGGCGATAATTTCGGATTTCGGATGCGAGCGCTTGAAATCGGTGACTTCTTCCGGCCGTTCGTCCACCAGCAAAATGATCAACTTCATTTCCGGGTGATTTTTGACGACCGCATCTGCGATATGATGCAACAGTGTCGTTTTCCCGGTTCGTGGTGGAGCGACGATGAGCCCGCGCTGTCCCATTCCCAGCGGCGTCATCAAATCCATGATCCGCGTGGTGTAACGGTCGGGGACCGTTTCGAGTTTGATCTTTTTGTTCGGATTAATCGTCGTTAATTCTTCGAACGGACGGAGCCCCTGGTATTTCGTCGGCTCGTCCTCATTGATCTTGAGGAGCTTGATCAATTGTGGTCCACGATTTCCCCGCCGGGTCTCGCCGTAAATCCACATTCCATCGCGTAACCCGAAACGGCGCACGATTTCCGGCGTCACAAAAATATCCTGTGGCGCCTGGATGAAATTGCGCTTGGGATCACGGAGAAATCCAAATCCTTTCCCGGAAATTTCGATGATGCCTTCCCCAAACTCCGGCTCGCGCGGTTCGCCGGTTTCACCTTCACCGGCGCTGACCACGTCGGTTTGGACATCGGAGGACGACTCCACCGGTGCGTCGTTGTTGAACCCACTTTCCCGATCGGAATTCGTGTAATCGGAGTTGTAGTTCCGGCGTCGTGGATAACGCCGGCGCGGACGCCGGTGTCGATCCGGGCGCGGTTCAGTCTGCGGCCGAGGCTCGGTTTCGGTGCGTGCCTCAATCGGCCGGCTTTCGTTCTCTTCGCTCATATAAAATTCACGCGCGCGTGCGGGTCAGCGCAGTCTCCGGTTTTTTACTCAGTTTCAGGCCGGCAATTTCGCCAGCATTTCGTCAGGAATCTCCAGGTTAGAATAGACGCTTTGCACGTCATCATCGTCTTCGAGCGCGTCGCACAAGCGCAAAATCTGCTGCGCCACGGACTCGTCGGCGACCGTAATTGTGGTATCGGGGATGAAAGTAAACTTTTGGCTCTCGGTCGTGACGCCCGCTTTTCTGAGCGCCTCAGCTACAGCATAGAGCTGATCGGGAGCGGTGGTGATAACATACTCATCCTCCTGGTTTGTCAACTCCTCCGCCCCCGCCTCAAGCGCCAGCTCAAAAATTCGCTCGTCGCCGATGGAAGAGCGCGGAACGATGATTTGGCCTTTGCGATGAAACATGTAGGAAACGCTTCCGCTCGATCCAAGATTGCCGTGATTTTTTGTAAAGATGCTTCGGATTTCGGCCGCGGTGCGGTTCTTATTGTCTGTGGCCGCTTCCACGATCACGGCCACGCCCCCAGGCGCGTAGCCCTCGTAGGTGATTTCATCGAAGTGCTGCGCATCCGTTCCTTCGCCGGTGCCGCGTTTGATGGCGCGCTCGACGTTGTCGTTGGGCATGCTGGCCGAACGCGCCGCCAGGATGGCGCTGCGCAATCTCGGATTTCCATCGGGATCGCCGCCGCCGCTTTTCGCCGCAATCGAAATCTCTTTCGAAAGCTTGCTGAAAATCTGACCGCGCTTGGCGTCAATAGCGCCTTTGAAGCGTTTTACCTTCGACCACTTGCTGTGTCCCGCCATAAAATTCGGGGCGAATAATTCCTGTGAAAGTCGCCTGGCCAGAAAACCGCTGGTTCGGGAAACGGGCGCGCCTCGAAGAGAAATCTACCGAGGAGGCGGACTTACTAATTTAATTGAACTGTAGCGGAACCGATTTGTCAATACCGGGCTATCGGATGCCGGTGTCAATATTCATATCGACGCGGACGGTCTCGTTCGAGACGACGGTGAAAGGTTGCGGTTTCGCGCGCACATGTCCGGGTGCGCGTCCTTGCACATCGAGAAGGTAATCGCCTGGAGACAGTTCAACGCGATAATTTCCATTCTTGTCTGCGGTAATTCGTGTGATTTCTTTTTTTCCGTCCCGGCTTCGGACGATTAGCGGATATTCCGCATAGGTTTGATCCGTGAACTTCCGCGGGCTTGCCTCCGCAATCTCAACCGGCTTGGGCGAAACGATCTTCAAATGTCCCTCCAGAAAACCGGCCGGCCCAGCATTGACCGATGCAATACCGGCCAGAATCAAAAAGATGGAGCCGGCAAACAAGTATTTGAGGAACACTACATCACCTCATCGAAAGTCTGGGCGAGATAGATTTCACTACCCCGCCCAGCAAGAACCAAGTTTAAGGCAGAGTCAAAGACCAGGCACTGCGTCCGTGGGTGGCAGCAAACAGCTTGCGCGCCGTGGGTGCGATGGTCAGGCCGGCCACCTCAACCATTGGCAGACCGCTGCCCGCCACGACCCAGGTGGAGGATGCGGAGGGCAGTCGCATAACACCGAAGTCGCTCGATGCATAGATATCGCCCGTGGGGTCATCGCGCACCACGCCGGTAATAGGAAGGTCAGCCAACCCACCCACACCACCATCAATCTGAGTCCATGTCGCGTCGCCAGCGCCCGCATTAGCGGCCGGATCGTAAGTCACTTCAAATACATGGCCTGGCTGGCTCGGCGTGTTGAAGTTGTAACCTGAATAGGAGATCCAGGCGTGGTTCGAGTTGGCCCGATCAATGTAGATGCCGGTAACGAACCGACCCGGATCTGCCGTTGCGCTAGGCAACGAATCCAGACGCTTGTACGTCACACTGCCCGCTGCCGCATCCGCGTTCTTTGATATGAACACGCGACCCGCTCCGGTTGCGACCCAGAGTGTTCCGGTATCGCTCGGCGTCCGTGCAATCCAGGCCACGAAGCCGAAGAGACGATCTCCGCCATACACTGGAGTAGCTGTGTAGATGCCGGAGTCCGTCAGGTCGGTCGCGTTGGTCGGACCAATCTTGACGAAGTCACCACAGGCGGTATTACCCGCTGAGGTCGTGAATTCGGGGCAATTGGCCTCGAGAAACGCCTGGTTACCGGCCCAGTCCTGTGTTCGCCAGACGCTGTTCGAGCCTTGGAAGATCGAGCCCGCCGCCGCGGGGTTAGGATCGGCAATGATGGGCGCGTAGAAGTACGAACCTTCCGGGCTGGATACAATGTTTCCGGTCGCTATGACCCACTTTGTCGGGTCGCCATTGTGGAAGTTCACATCGTTCGCTTGGCCACTGAATGTATTGACGCGCAGCGCCGGGTTGGCGGCGTTGAATCCCGACTGACCACCGTCACCGTAGATAATCTGCGGCCACACTGTTGTCGAACCGGTTGTTTGGAATGTGCCGTTATCCTGGGTGCCGCCCTGCACATTGGTCGCATCGAACGGGTTCACCGAGAGGCTTTGGAATTGCAGCGTTGAGAGCCCATCATTGTAGGTTGTAAAGAGCTGCGTCGGCACCCGCGACAGGAGCTGCTGACACAGCGTGAGGTTCGCTCCGCTCAGGCCTCGCGAAGCGCATTGGGACGAGATGTTCGTGAACGTTCCGCTCGAGCGCGTCAACCCGCCATCCCCACCGAAGAACGCGGCGTCGGTGCCCGGGACCTCTACGATCGCATGCGAGTCCGGGTGCTGGCCGTTCGGTGCGGTCGGATTCGGCTGGCAGCAGGAGCCCGGCGGTGTCGGGTTCGACGCCGCACCCCAAGTTACATCAGTGAAGCTGTTGCCGGCGTCCGTTGAATAGATGAACGCCCGGCCGTTATTGGTAAAGCCATAGTTGCCGTAATCAAAGGAGCCGCCCAAGTAGACCACGTCGGGCTTGCCGGGCGGAGAGTAAACCACGTTGTCGTACCAGCACTGGCCCGTGCAGTAGTTGATGTTTTGCGTCGTGGTTAAGTCGGTGAAGACCGGGCTCGCCGCTGCGGCGTCGTCCGTGCGGAAGAACCGGGCCGCCGGACTTCCAGCGGCTCCTTCCCCCAAGTACAACCGCGTTTTACCGTTGGGCAGCTCCGTCACTGCGAATGAGGGGCGATCCGGATCGTTAGCCGTGAGCATCGCCTTAATCTGACTGAAGGTCGTTCCACCGTTGGTAGAGCGCCAGGTTCCCTGGTTAAGCGCCGACGCGTAGACAATGTTCGGGTTGCTCGGGTCGAGCGCGAGGTCGATCACGCCGCGATTCGTTCCGTTGCCATCCCAGATGAAAGAGAAGGTGGCGCCTCCGTCGGTCGACTTAAACAGACCGTACGGTGGTCTCGGCGTGGGCGGATTCCCTGTTGGGCCGCCGTCGGTTGAGCTGACGCCGCGCACACCTCGAGCAGACGTAACATAAAGGACGCTCGAGTTCGTTGGATCGACTGCAATTCGCTGAATGGCACGACCGGCAAACGCGTCGCCAGTGTAGGTGCCGTTCGAGCCTTGGGCGGAGTTCGTAGTGATCGGACCAATCTGCGATGCCAAGTGCGTCCAGGTGTTGCCGCCGTCGGTGGTCTTGTAGATGCCCACGCCAGCCTCGGAATCAACTGAGACGTTCGGCTCGCCGGTGCCGGCATAAAGTGTGTTACCGGTTGGGTCGGTCGGGTCGATGATGAGCGCTCCGATCGCGTTCGTGCCGAAGCTGTCGGAGAGGAAATCCCACTTCTGGGAAGGGTTGGTGTGGAGCGCCTTATCCGTTCTCCAGATCCCGCCACCAGCGGCCGCGACGTAGAGGTAGCAGTGGCCCTGGCCACAGTTCGGCGCGATGGCAAGTGCAGTAATTCGACCAGAGGTTGTGTAGGCAGCCCCGCTGAAGGTTAATATGTTAGGAGCGTTCGCGGAGCTTGGACCAATTAATGACCATTGACCGGCCTGGTTTTTCTTGCTATTGCCACGGGCCTTGACCTGATTGAAGGCAGCTTGAGCGTTCAGGGTTGCAGTAAAAGGTATATCTGCGGCGGGATACGCGCGATTAGCATACTCTTCTTCGGCCGCAGTGATCGGTCCGCCGAGTCGCAATTCAGGGCCAGGCATGGCTCGCTTGTTCCCTAAGAATTCATCGCGATCTCTGCGCGATTTCTCCAGACCTGCTCGACTCGATCCGAAGGCGTGAGGATCCGCGGTTGAGGTCTTGCGGCGACGATAAGCCATCGCGGCGGCCGCGGAAATGAGGTCGACTCCGCTTCCGAAGCGAAGGAAAGATAGAACACGATTTAGCTGAATAAAACCGCGAGAAGTTTTCATAGATTTTATATGGAGTGTGAATATTCAGACTCGTCCTCTGTCTTCACGTGCGGTCAAGAGCTTTAACATTACTTTTTCGTAATCTATGACTCGTTAGATCTGGTGATATTATCCTCGATTCTAAGCATTTGAGCGTCGCCCGTCGCGGCGGAAAGTCTGCTGTGGACAGCTAACAACCACTGGCTTTCGTTTTGAAGTCAGGAGCGTCGAGACAAGTTAATTGGGCACGCTGACGGCGCCCCTCGCTGCGTTCAAAATGATGTTTGCGCTCATGCGCTTGCGCGCAGTCGCGTCCAGAATGCCTTTGCGCAAGCGCAGTGATTTCGGCGTGGCCTTAAAGAATTCATCGGAGTCGATGTATTCGAACGCGCTCTCGATTTTTTGATTGTATTGCCTGCGCCATGATTATAGAAATTCAGTGAGTACGCAGAAGGACGATTAAGGTCCGGCTCACAACAACAAAAAGAAAGGCGAAAAATGAACGAGAAAGAGGATGTTTCGAGCACCGACGGCGACCGTGAAAACGAAGTACGCGACTTGGAACCTGCAAAGGACGCCAAAGGCGGCGGCGGATTCAAGCCCGTCAGCGGTGGCGGCGCCGGCAAGCAAGTCCCAGCACCACCCCCTGCTACAGCAGGATAATAAGGGGAGAAAGCCGCGTTGTGGTTAAGGCCATAACGCGGCCTGATCTCGTACAAACGCGGTAGCAGGGCAATCGGAGAAGGCGCGGTCAGGTTACTCGCAGGCTTAATCGCATCACGCCGGCTGACTCAACTCTGAGTCGTCCATCGCAGGTCAGCTGTTACCCGCGGCAATAATTTCCATTCCCGTCAGCAGGACGGACACGATTTCCTGCTTCTGCGTCCTCCGCTGTTGGAGGAATGCGGAACAATGGGACAAAGCACAACGCCGGACCACGGCAGATACGGGCGGCCATGGAAGAAGTCTGCAGAATCTCCTGCGTCATGTTAGCTTGCAGAAGCGAGCGCCGCTTCCTTGCGGTTGCTTTTCTGTTTTTCCGTTTCGTTCTTGTTCTACTTCTCGGATCGAGGTTCTGACGGTGTTGGCGTTGACGAAGGGGTCTCGTTGATCGGCGAGGGCATGGGCACGACCCGGGGCGGTTGGAACTTTTGTGCTTGCGATTTGAAGATGTAGGGCTTTTCCGGAGAAGTGCCTGGAGAGGCTGTAGAATCGCGTTCCGTCGGCTCTTGTTGTTCTTGGGCTTGATGTTCCGCAGACACGCGCTCCTGCCTCTCACGTTCGATTTCAGCGTCCTTTCGTTCTTTAGCTTGCTGCCTTTGGCAGGCAACGCAAGCCATCAGCGCGATAACCAACAACAAAAGAAGCAATTTGTTCATTAATGATTAGAGGACTTTCCGTTGGAAATTGGATCAAACAAAGCACGATCATAGTTTCCGTAGTTACGGCTCCCGCAACAGCCCTGTTTGACGCCGATCATGCCCGGATGATTGCTCAAATCAATAAAGCAAAGCGCCCGCGTCAACCGACGCGGGCGCTTCAAACGAACCAGTTACGTTAACTTACTGTTGCGTAAACGTCACGACATCGGACCGCTGTCCGTCGGCATTATGCCGGTGCAGCAACAACACACCCAAGGAGCCATTGGCGCCGAAGTTCTTTGAGTTGTACTGCACGGGGATGTTCGTGCCGGGCAGATCGTTGTAGTAGAACGGCTCGGTGTGTCCGCCCTGCACATTGAAGCCGGGTCTAACCGCGTCATAATGCATGAGCGGTGTTTCATCCACTTCGTTTCCATTGCGATCGAACGTGACCACCACATAATTGATCGCGGTCGGTGCAGGATTGCCTGGCTTGGCAGTCGCTGCCAGCAACATGTTTGCCGGTACCGGCACGAGGACGGCGCTATTGTTGAACGCATTCGTGTCCTTCCCGCCCACACTGCCGTCCGGATTGAAGACCGGATCAAGCAGGTTGGTTTCGTACGGGAATGGAACCTGAGTTGCCGTATTTGTATGGAGGTTAACGACGACCGGAACATACTCGTTGCTATGAGTTGTCCCGTTCGGGATCGAGGTCAGGAAGACCTGGAAATCAAACGTGCCGTCACCATCTGAATCGATGACGATTTCCTTGTCCGAGCTATTGAACTCAGGGACCGCAGCATCGCCGAATCCTTCGATCCCGAAGGTAAATACGGCAGAGTTCCTGTTGGCGCCATTGGGAGTCACGTCGCTGGTTACGCCAACGTATTTAAGGATGTTGGCATTGTTAAAGGACCCTGTCCTGGCGAATTGCAACTCGAACGGCTTAACCAAGCTTAGGATGTCGAATCCGAAACCGTAGCTCGATCCCGTATTGACACCTGTGCCCGCGAGCGGCAGTGAAACCGATGCGACTGCGTTCTTCTTGATATTGAAGTTGGTCGTGCCCGCATGCATCGCCGAAACCGGCTTGGGCGCGGCATAAACTGCCACGCGCAACGTCGGCGAGCCGTCTGTCGGGGTGAACACCGCATATCCCGCCGCTTCCGTCAGCCACTGACGCCCCACGACCGGCGGTAACTGGAAGGAGACACCGTTTTCCTTGGGGTGCTTCAGCGCACTGCCGGTTATGTTCAATTGCACCGGAACTGTTGCCGTCGAGCCAGCGTTCACTGTAACCGAATTCGGGAGACTATAGGTCGCACCGGCAAGAGCAGGGTTACTTACGATACTGAGGGTGTAGGTGACGTTGGTCGTCCCCTTGTTCTTCACCGTGATGTTCTTCGTCAGAGAGCTGGTACCGTTGACCGGCGTCTCAACTACTCCGAACGAGACACCCATTTGATTCGCATCGGAACCGTTAAAGGCAACGACGTTGGCATTATTGGCATTTGTCAGGTCGATGCGACCAGCTCCAACTCGCCCTACGCCAACGCCTCCGCCTGCGGACGTAGCAATGAGATTATGCGTCGCTGTATTGCAAAGCAGCGCATTCAACTCCTGCACACTCCAACTACCATGGAGTTGTTTCAGCAACGCCATTGTGCCGGCAACGTGCGGCGTCGCGGACGAAGTTCCGTTGAAGTTTTCGACTGCAGTGCCAGTCCGAACGGTAGCGACCCCCACCACTTCAGCTGGGGCTGTAACGTCGGGTTTAAGCGCGCTGTCCGGCAAACGCGGACCACGCGAGCTATAAGACGGCATTGTGTCCGCCGCCGTGCCTGTACGCGTGATTACCTGATTGTCGTTCTTGATAGTAACATTGACCGTAGCGGCCGGCACACCCGTTGTGGCATTGAAGCCGCCAGAGGCACCAACGATCGTGTCGCGGTCGGTCCTAGAGATCATGACATCGACACCGGGCGGCTGGCCCGCGGTGGACATGACGATGGGATCGGCGCCAGGGTTGTTAAAGTTGTCAACGATTACGGCAATGGCGCCAGCGGCGAAACCTTTTGTTACCTTATCCGTAAACGTCGTGGCCCCTCGATCAATGAGGACGATATTGCCATTAACCTGCGCAGCGTTGCTCAAGGCGGCCGCATTGGCGTCAGGAGGCACTGCGTAAACGACATTGCCGGTTACGCCGGCAGCAGGGATGGGAGAACTTGCCGACCCTTTGATCGAGGGGAACTTGGTGCCCGCAATCGCTGGAGGTGCGTTGCCCGTGACATTTGAGTCGGAAATGAACCCGGATTGATTATTGAAGCTAGCCGCGACGCTAAGAGTGCCGCTGGCCGAAGCTGGACTGCTGTGGATATAATAGGAATCGCCTGCATTTCCGGCAGCGGAGCAGACAAGAATCCCAGCTGCTGCCGCGTTCGAAGCAGCCACGGCATCGGGATCATCTGCATAGCCCTCGTCAGAACCGAGAGACATGTTGATCACGTCCATGTGATTTGCGATGGCCCAGTCGATCGCTTCGGTGACGACGTTAGTGGACCCCGCACAACCAAAGACACGCACCGGATAGAGCAGCGCTTTCGGGGCAAAGCCAGGCGAAATCTTTAAATTCGCCATATTTGGATTGGTCCCATCGTACAGCCCCGGTGTAGGTGCTGCCATCGTTGTTCTCGCCGAAGCCGGCAATCAAGCTGGCTGTGCCTGTACCGTGACCGTTGCAATCCATCGGATTCGAGTCTGGCACGGGGACGCTATTAGGATCATTCGCGTTATACGCGTCGCCGACGAGATCAGTGCCGCCCGGGACTTTCGCGTTTGGGAACTTGCCGTTGGCGTTGGTGTCCGTCACGCCAGTATAGTCAGTATTTCCGCCAAAATTAGCGTGGACATAGTCAAGTCCAGTATCGATGTCGGCAATCTTGATGCCTTCGCCATGAACATTCCCTGTTGTCCACAACCCACCTGACGCGGTACGGGTTCTCAAAAAATCGATATCTGAAAATGCGGCTGTCAGATACTTCGGATGCATGGGGTGAATCGCCTTAACTCCCGGTAACTGCGAAATCGCCGTCAGATTCTTGGGATTAACGATCATTGCGATGCCGTTGTATGCATGTTGCGTCCGGAATAGAACCTTTCCTTTGACATTACCGCCGGTTAGCGATGGCAGCAGTCCCTGCTGGATGTGATCGAGACGCTGCGCATGACTTTCTACTCGAGCGTTATCCGCTGCGCTGAGCTCAACCTTCTTCGGATTCTTTAAAGTGGCTCGCGAGGTCGGTGAGTTCGGATTTGCCAAAGCAGTGGTCCGCTCTGCCTCCGCTTGCGCCCGAGCCGCTTGCATTGCCTCGGCATATGGAACGGCTGCTGGAACGTCGCTCAATTCCACCATCACCTGGACGTTTTCTTTCATGCTTGGCGGCCGGTCATTGAGCGCGTTCTGATTGACAGGTTTTGCGGCAGCGACACCGGAGTCAGAGCGCGCCGGCTGGGCAAAGCCAGATTGAAGAACGAGCATCGCGAGGAAGAGCGCGGCGCCAAATAAGAACAAACGCAGAATAGTGGATTTTTTCATGTTATAGAGTTTCGACAGATTATGGAGCTTATGGAAGCTTTAGAAAAAAGCGAACGGAATCCGAATTTTTAGGTGATACTAACTTCCGTGTCAATCATTTTAGGGGTCATTCGGGAAAAATTTTTTGGCCGGCCTCAAACTAGCTAGTGGCGTTCTGGAATAATCCCCGGAAACCAAGGTAAAAAACGGGGACGCCGACCTGAGAAGGCTCGCTAGGCGATACGAAGCTGCCCGACCATTTGCACGTGAACTTGACGAACTGCCTCGGATTTCAGGCGTCCTTCGAGGAGGAAGGCCGATTGTGCATTCTTCGGTGCGATCGCCAATTCACAAACCGGTCACGCTGCTACGGCAGCCGCGGCGCGTTTTCGAGCGGTCGCATTGAGAATGCGTTTGCGCATCCGCAACGATTTTGGCGTGGCTTCCACATACTCGTCCGAATCAATGTATTCGATCGCGCGCTCGAGACTCATCTTAAGCGGCGCCTCCAACTGAATGCCTTTGCCTTCGCCCTGGCTGCGCATGTTAGTGAGATGTTTCGCCTTGCATGGATTCACCGGTAAATCTTCCGGCCGCGCATTCTCGCCCACGATCATGCCGGTATAAATTTCTTCCTGCGGGCTAACAAACAATTTTCCGCGTGCCTGAATATTATTTAGTGCGTAGGCGGTGCTGGTTCCCGGCTCCATCGAAATCATCACCCCGCGGTTGCGCCCTTCGATTTCTCCTTTGAACGGCGCGTATTCGCGAAAGAGATGGCTCATCAACCCTTCGCCGCGGGTCAAGTTCACCAGGTCCGTTTCGAATCCGATCAACCCACGGGTGGGAATGACCGCTTCGATGGAAACGCGATTCGCGTGATGATCCATACCCACGACTTCGCCCTTGCGCCCGGCGAGCGATTGCATCACATCCCCGACATTGTCATTTGGAATTTCGACGTAAAGATTTTCAATCGGCTCGAGCAAATTGCCATTTGCGTCGCGGCGAAAAATCACTTCCGGGCGCGAGACCATCAGCTCGTAACCTTCGCGCCGCATCTCTTCCACCAGGATCGCAATCTGCATTTCGCCACGAGCGTTGATTTCGAAAGCGCCGGCTGTTTCTGTTTCATTGACCTCTAACGAAACATTGGTGCGCGTCTCGCGCACGAGTCGCTCCTTGATATGGCGGGCGGTAACAAATTTTCCTTCCCGCCCGGCGAATGGCGAATCATTGACCAGAATTCGCATCCGGATCGTCGGCGGATCAATGTCCACAAATTGCAACGGTGCCCGTTCCTCGCGATCGGTCAGGGTTTCGCCGATAAAAATTTCTTCAAAGCCGGTCAGCCCGATAATATCGCCTGCGCTGGCATATTTGATTTCGACCCGCTCCAATCCGCTGTAAGTAAAGAGCGTCGTCACCGTCGCGCGCTCGCGTTCGCCGTTACGGTGAATGCAAACGATCGAATCACCCACATTCACGCGCCCGCTTACGATTCGGCCGAGCGCAATTCGTCCGAGGTAATCGCTGTAATCAAGATTGGAAACGAGCATTTGAAAAAATGGGTCCGCTGAAATTGTTGGCGGCGGGACATGCTTCACGATCGCCTCAAAAAGCGGCGTCATGTCTTCATTGTTTTCGTGCAACTCGCGCAGGGCGAAACCATTTTTCGCGCTGGCATAAACCACCGGAAAGTCCAGTTGTTGATCGGTTGCCTTTAATTCCACGAACAGATCGAAGACCATATCCAGCACCTTGTGCGGACGCGCATTCTCCCGATCTACTTTGTTGATGACGACAATCGGCTTGGCTTTATTCTCCAGCGCCTTTCGCAGAACAAAACGCGTCTGCGCCTGAGGTCCATCGTGGGCATCGACAACCAGCAGGACGCCATCGACCATTTTCATGATGCGCTCGACTTCACCGCCAAAATCGGCGTGGCCCGGAGTGTCCACGATGTTGATTCGATAACCGTGCCACTGAAAGGCAGCATTCTTGGCGCGAATGGTGATACCTTTCTCGCGCTCCAGATCCATCGAATCCATCACCCGTTCCTCTACCTTTTGGTTGGCGCGAAAGGTGCCCGATTGGCGCAGTAGTTGATCCACTAAGGTCGTCTTGCCGTGATCAACGTGCGCGATAATGGCAATGTTACGGATTTTATCCATTCGGCTCCCATGTCTGTAGGGCAACCTGCATCGGTTGACGGAAACAGGAGCGTCATTGCGGCGAGCGCTCGCCCTACCATTTTAGCGAGCGGAATATGCCCCAGCCTTACCTGTCGTCAAGCGCGTTGAGCCTGTCATTTACTCCAACGGCAGGCTCAGCGGTCTTTTAGCGCGGTGCGTAATGGCCGTGGATCCAGACTTTGTGATGGTGATGCCAACCCCAATGCCCCGGCATCCAACCCCAGTAAACGTGACCGACGTAGTAGCCCGGTCCACGGCTGTAATAAGGCCGGTCGCCGACCACGACGTTCACAATGACAGCATTTGCCATTGATGCCATTCCTGCGAGCACTGCCAGAAATATCCCAATTTTCCATTTCATACGTTGTAATTTCTATATCGGATGAAGCACGCCGAATGCCTTTTATTCGTGATTCAGGGATCAATCTGTTCGCGATAAAATTGGAACACAGCCCATCCAGAAACGTGAAAAGGCCGATTTCTGAGCAGCAGGCTGGTCCGCGAATCACCGGAAGCGCCATCGATGTTGTGAGATGAGGAGTGAATTCTAGGGTATCGTTATCTCAATGTTTAAAATTGAGGCTCTTGATCATGTCGCTTTGTCCGTCCGGGACGTCGAACGTTCCGCCCGATGGTATGCTGATGTCCTAGGATTTAAACGACAGCACGAAGGAATGTGGGATGGAGTCCCGATCTTTGTCGGGAACGGCGGTGCCGCCATTGCCTTATTTCCCGCGCGCGACGAAGCAGGATCGGCCTCCCGCGATAGTGCTGCGATCCGAACACTTCACTTTGCTTTTCGCGCCGATCGCAAAAATTTTCTACGTGCGCAAGATGAGCTAAAGAAACGCGCGATTGCGTTCGATTTTCAGAATCACGATATTTCGCACTCAATCTATTTTCGCGACCCCGACGGTCACGAAATCGAGATCACGACTTACGAGCTGTAGAGTGTCTCTGTCGGACTCACAGAGACGGACTAAGCGTTCGCTTCCGCCAAGGCCGGTTGGGTAACTGGTTCTACCCACTTGCCCTGCTCGCGAATCAAATCCTTTAGTCGATCTACCGCTTCGGCTTCAGGAATATTGAATTTTACCGCTTGTTTTCCAACGTAAAGATTTACCTTGCCCGGCGCGCCTCCAACATAGCCGAAGTCTGCGTCCGCCATTTCGCCCGGCCCGTTTACGATGCAGCCCATGATCGCGATTTTGACTCCTTTTAAATGCACTGTCGCCGCTTTGATTCTGGCGGTCGTGGTTTGCAGATTAAACAAGGTGCGGCCACAACTGGGGCAGGCGACATAATCGGTCTTGAAAATGCGCGCACCAGCCGCCTGCAAAATGTTGTAACTCAAACGCAGCGATTGACCAGGCGCTTCTTCGCCTTGCACCAAAATCGCGTCGCCAATTCCATCACAGAGCAGAGAGCCAATGTTGGTGGACGCTATCAGTAACGTATGCAGAAAATCGGTCATCCCGAGCAAAGTCGAGGGATCCCGACGCAATAGCCTTAAGGTACCATCCGCGGGATCCTTCGACTCCGCTTCGCTCCGCTCAGGATGACGCAGCACATCTTTGAGGAGTATCGGATGCCGCGATTGCAACTTCGCCGCCAGCAAGCGAAAGGCCGTGATCATCGGCAGATCGATCCCATCCTTGACCGTGACAAGTTGCGTCTCCGCGGAATCGCTCATCCGCGCAACGGCTTCGTCATCGCGCGGATCGAGCTCAATGACGTGGGCGTTTTCAAAAACGATCTCCGGCTTGTAATCGCCCATCTTGTCGATCTTGTGCGCGATTTTTTCATGCGGCTCTTTGCGAATGACAACGCGCACGAGTTCGTCGCCGCCGACTGGCACGCCTTCGCGCTGCAACTTCTTCGTCGTGCGCCGCTGATAGGAGAACGGATCGAATGAAATTTCTGACCTCTGATCGCTGACCTCTGCTCTCTGCGAATTTGCGGGCGACACGCCCGCCGCCACAGAGTCGACCAGCGCTTTCGCCACTGGGATCTCATGAATGCTGTCTTCCGTTAACGAAACGCGGATGGTGTCACCAATCCCATCCGCCAGGAGCGAACCAATTCCGATCGCACTCTTGATCCGCGCGTCTTCGCCTTCGCCGGCTTCGGTCACGCCAAGGTGGATCGGATAATTCCAATCCGCTCCTTCTTCACTTAATCGCGCGACCAGCAGACGATAGGCCGCGATCATGACTTTTGGGTTGCTCGACTTCATCGAGAAGATGAATGCGTGATAACCGAGATCGCGCGCAATCCGGGCGAATTCGAGTGCGCTTTCCACCATCCCAAGCGGGGTGTCGCCGTAGCGATTCATGATTCGATCGGAGAGCGAACCATGGTTCGTTCCGATCCGCATCGCGATGCCGCGCTCTTGGCAAAGTTCCACCAACGGCGCAAAGCGCTGCCGAATTCTCGTTAGTTCCGCCGCGTACTGCTCGTCACTATACTCGATAATCTTGAACTTCTTCGAGTCGGCGTAATTACCCGGGTTGATTCGCACCTTATCCACCCACTTCGCCGCCTCCATCGCGGCTTCCGGCTTGAAGTGAATGTCGGCCACGATCGGCACATTGCATCCGCGTTCACGCAGCCCGCGCACAATATGTTGCAAGTTGGCTGCGTCTTTCACGGTCGGCGCCGTGATGCGCACGATCTCGCAGCCTACCTCCGCCAACTCAATCGTCTGCGCGATGGAAGCCTCCGTGTCCATCGTGTCGCAGGTAATCATCGACTGCACGCGAATCGGATTGTCGCCGCCGACACCAACGTCCCCAACGCGCACCTCGCGCGAGACACGCCGACGATAGGAAAACGGATCCGCGCAGTAATTCATTGCTTAGGCTCGACCTGGACTGCCGTTCCGTAACAAAGCACCTCGGTCACGCCTTGCATGATCTCGGTTGCGTCATAGCGCAAACCAATGATGGCGTTAGCGCCCAGTTGCTGCGCATGCTGCAGACAAAGCTCGAGCGCGTGCTGGCGCGTTTTCTCACAGAGCTCGGTCAGAATGGTGATGTTGCCCCCGACCAGGGTCTGCAATCCCGCGCCAATGGTTCCGAAAATTGAGCGCGATCGCACAATGATGCCGCGTACCACCCCGAAATTTTTCACGATCCGGTACCCATCCAGTTCAAACGCCGTGGTTGTCATCGCTGGGTTCATACCGGGAATCTAGGCACGGTTCAACCTGGCCGCACCGGAGTTTTACCGAGCGGAGGCCGAACTGTCCTTCGGGGTGAATTTCGGGCCGGCGCGCCCAAACAAGTCCTGCACATCAAAGAAGGCGATGTAGACCATGAATCCGATGATGACCACGGCGCAGGCCGTTTGCACGATCTCCAGGACACGTGCGTTGACCGGACGCCTGCGCAATGCTTCCACGATTGCGAGAGCGATGTGCCCACCGTCCAGCACCGGCATCGGAATCAAATTCAGCAAGGCAAGGTTAACATTAAGAATAACGCTGAACCACAACGCCATCAGCCAGCCGTCCCGATTTTCGAACATCAAATAATAAACCCGCAACATCATGACCGGGCCGCTCATGTGCTGGAGTCTTACATCCGACTTGGGCGAGGCAATGGCGCCGAGGGTATTGACCACAGCCAGGGTCGCGGCGCGGATTTGTTCCAGTGGTGTCGGATATGCGCGCGTTAATCTTCCATAGGTATCGAGGACAATTCCATAATTGTCCTCCCAGGAAATACCAATGCGCGGGTATTGGTCGCCCTGCGGCACCTCCGGAGTAACGTTCAAGTCGAACTTCTTTCCGTCCCGCAGGAGCGAGAAGAGTACCGGCTGACCGCCATGATGCCTGATGTATTCTGAGGCTGCAGCGGTGCTCTTCATCGGAATCTGATCGATAGCGAGAACAGCGTCCCCCTTTCGCAAACCCGCTCGCGCCGCGGGACTATCCTGTGACACCTCCCCCACGACGAGCGGACCCGGCTCAAATGGCACCGTCACATCCGCGTTGTTCCGCTTCAGGTTTAACTGAATGGGCGTGGACGGATTTTCGCGCAAAAAATCATCAATCCCGTTAATATAGTAAAGCGGTTTGCCGTTGATCCCGACGATCAAATCGTTCGCTTGTATTCCGGCCTTCGCTGCGGGGCTGTCCGGCAAGACACGCGCGACCAATGGCGTCTCGGCCGGAACAATTTCGATCTGCCGTAACCCCTTCCGCTGCCACCACGCGCGCGTTTGCGGGATTATCGGTTTTGCCTCCACCGTGATTAAACGCGTCTCCCCAGCCACATTTCGCTCGACTGTGATCGGAATGGTTTCGTCTTCACTGCGGACAATGCGCCAGCTGATTGAGTCTTCGCTCATGCCACCGAAACGAGTGACCGCGTGCCCGTCTACCGAAATGATCTTGTCGCCCGCCTTGAGACCAGCTTGGGCCGCCGGCCCATCGGGAGCGACATAGCCGATAATCGTGGTCGCTTCCGATTCGCTGACCGGTCGCCCCACCGTCCAGATGACGATCGCAAAAACGACAGCAAGCAGGAAACTGAAAAGTGGACCGGCGAAAGCGACGATGATTTTGTCGAACGCCGAAATCTTCGGCAACTGCGCGCGATCGACGTCCGCTTTGCCCTCGATCATGTCCATGGGGGCGAGTTGCGGTAGCGCCACGAATCCGCCGAACGGCAGAGAACCAAGCGAGTACTCGACACCGTTGATCGTTTTTTTCCAAATCGGTTTGCCGAACCAGACGCCAAATTTTTCGATATAAAGGCCACGCCAGCGCGCGGCTAAAAAATGGCCAAGCTCGTGCACAATGATGAGCAGATTGAAAAGAGCCAGGACCTCGAAAACGATGAGGATGACGCGCGCGATGTGCAGGATCATGATGGAAACGTCAATCGTGATTCGTGAATGGTAATTCGAGTTGGGCGCCGGCGGTTCCGGTGTAACGCTTTACCGATTCAACGTTTTAGCGTGCCTCCCTGCTTCCGCGCGCGCCCAGTGGTCAGCCCTCAATATCTCATCGAGATCGGGTTGCGCAACGGACTCATGCGCGTCCATCACCTGCTCAACCGTCTGCCAGATTCGGGGGAAACTCATGTGTTTCTCGAGAAAAGCTGAGACCGCAATTTCATTGGCCGCGTTCAAAACAGCGGGAAGCGTACCGCCAGTTTCACCCGCGCGCCGGGCCAGGCCGAGCGCGGGGAAATCATCGTAACGCGGCCGCGCAAACTTGAGTTCCGCCAGTTTTCCAAAATCGAGCGGTGGCAGCGAATTTGGCACACGATCCGGCCAGGTGATGGCGTATTGAATCGGGAAACACATGTTGGAGTGCGACAATTGCGCCAGCACCGATCCATCGGCGAATTCGACCATCGAATGGACAATGCTTTGCGGATGGATCACTACTTCCACCTGCGCCATTTCCACCCCAAATAACCAATGCGCCTCAATCATTTCCAGTCCCTTATTAAATAACGTGGCCGAATCGATCGTGATCTTCTGCCCCATGTTCCAAGTCGGATGTTTGAGCGCTTCTTCCACCGTAATTGCCGAAAATTTCTCGGCCGGCGTTTCCCGAAAGGGACCGCCGCTGGCGGTGAGAATAATTCGGCGAATGTCGGTCGACTGAAATGTGGGAGCGGCCTCAGCGCTGCGACTGTTCGGGCCACTAAGGCCCCGTCCACCTTGAAGACATTGAAAAATTGCGTTGTGCTCGCTATCAACCGGCAACACCTGTACCCCTTTTCCGCGCGCTTTCCGCATCACAATCTCGCCCGCCATCACTAAAATCTCCTTGCTGGCAACGGCCAGATCTTTCCCCGCTTCGATTGCAGCCAGCGCGGGACGCAAACCACCGATCCCAACAATTGCGACCAAAACCATGTCGCTCGCGACTGTCGAGGCAATCTCACGGAGGCCCGTTTCGCCCGCAAAAATCTCCGGCTCATAGTTTAGGTTTGCGCGCAACTCGCTGAGTTTTGTCTCATCGACGATGCAAACTGCGGCCGGTCGCAATTCGTTGGCTTGTTCCGCGAGCTCACGCGCCTTCGAGTTCGCCGCGATGCCGACAATTTCCACGCGCTCAGGAATGTCGCGTGCAACTTTCGCAGCGCTTTCGCCGATGGAGCCGGTGGCGCCAAGAACCACAACCCGCTTTCGTTTCATATGAAGATTTCGCAACGAAGTTCTGCGGTATCACTCATCTGAAAGTCACGGAACTCGCACCACCAGGCGCAGATAAAAGAACAGTAGCGGCGCGGTGAAAAGTAAACTGTCGACCAGGTCGAGGGCTCCGCCAATGCCCGGTAACAATCTTCCGGAATCTTTCACCCCGGTGCTTCGCTTGATGATCGATTCTGCCAGATCGCCGATCACCGCCGAGAAACCAAGCAGCAGTCCCAAAATGGTGGCATGGGTCCAGTTCAACGCGGAGAGATGTCCGGGCATCAGTTTGAAAAGCGCCAGACTCGCCAGCAGCGAAAATCCCATCGCACCAAAAAATCCTTCCCATGTTTTCTTTGGACTGATGTGTGGAATCAGCGGATGCCGCCCGATGACACTGCCGGTAAGGTACGCGCCCATGTCGCTGAACTTCGTGACCGCAATTAGATACAGGCAGTAAAATTGCCCCATGATCGCACCTGTGTCCGACCGCGGTACGACATAAAGAATTTTGGTCATGAAATTGAAGAGCCAGAGGACGTAGAGAAGGCCAAAGAGGGTGTAGGCCATTGCCTGGAGGGGTTCGTCCTCGCGTAAACGCGCAAACATCTGGCGCGTGATCACGGTCAGCAAAAACAATAACAACACCGCCGTCTCAAACTCGTAGGAATTCGCCAGTCCAAAATGGGAAAAGTAATAAAAGCTCCCGCAGAGCATGGCTACGCCGCAAATCATCGCTGTAAGCTTGAAATTCGGTAGCCCGCGCTGATCGAGCATGCCGTAGAATTCCCAGAGCGAGATCAGACCGAAGGCACTGATCAAGCCCCAAAACGCCAGCTCGAAGCCGGAAAAAGCAATGAGCAGCGCGACTGTCCAGAGGATGATCGTGCTGGTGAATCGCAGAATAAAAACAGCGCGCGGCGTCGCCGGTTTCTTTCCTATTTCTTGCGTCTCGGCCGTTGCGGACATGGAACCCCATCATCCGAATGAAGAGGGAAAATGTCCACAGGCATTCGAGCTTCGTCATCCCAAGCGAAAGTCGAGGGATTTTCGACATCGCTCGGGATGACATTCTCGTCGATTCCTGTTTTCCTCATTTCCTGATTTCGCCTAGATTTAGGTCGCGATGCAAAAAACGATGCAGGCAATCGTGAAAGCCAAACCCGAACCGGGCCTGTGGCTCGAACAAGTTCCTGTGCCTGAAGTTGGCCCGGACGATGTGCTGATTCGAACGAAGAAGGCCTCAATCTGCGGCACCGATATTCACATTTACAACTGGGATGATTGGGCGCAGAAGACCATTCCTGTGCCGATGACCATCGGCCATGAATTCGTCGGCGAGATTGCGTCGGTTGGAACAAACGTGCGCGGGTTTGCGCAGGGCGATCTCGTCGTGGGGGAAGGTCACATCACTTGCGGGCATTGCCGGAATTGTCTCGCCGGCCGCCGCCACCTCTGCCCAAATACACTGGGCGTCGGCGTTAATCGCCCCGGAGCCTGGGCCGAGTTTGTCTCTATCCCAACGAGCAACGTATGGCATGCCGATCCTTCCATTTCGCTCGATGTCCTTTCCTGTTTTGATCCGCTAGGAAACGCTGTGCACACCGCCCTCACTTTCGATCTGGTCGGTGAGGACGTGCTCATTACCGGCGCGGGGCCGATCGGTTGCATGGCCATTCCAATTTGCCGGCATGCCGGTGCACGCCACATCGTCATAACCGACGTCAATTCCTATCGTCTCGATCTCGCCCGGAAAATGGGTGCGACGCTGGCGCTCGATGTGCGCACGGAAAAATTAGCGGATGCGATGACGCAGCTCGGAATGAGGGAAGGTTTCGATGTTTGCCTGGAGATGTCGGGTAACCCCAAAGCTTTCGCCGATATTCTCCCGAGTATGTTTTACGGCGGCAAAATCGCGCTCCTCGGGATCATGCCATCAACCGCGTCAATCGATTGGAATGTCGTCGTCTTTCATAGCCTGACGCTGCAAGGAATCTACGGACGCGAAATGTTCGAGACCTGGTACAAAATGACCTCCCTGATCCAGAGCGGTGTGGATATTTCACCGGTCATCACCCATCACTTTCCATTTCAACAATTCAAAGAAGCCATCGAGCTCGCCAAGTCCGGTAACTCTGGAAAGATCGTAATGGATTTTGCTACGTCGTCATCCTGAGCGAAGTCGAAGGATCTCTTACTACATGTCTCTATATGTCTCAGTCAGAAATATAGATTCTTCGACTCCGCTTCGCTGCACTCGGAATGACAGAGGAGGGAAAGCGAACTAGTGCAACTGCGCGGCGGCATCTTCCTTGCCTTGAAGCTCGAGCACCATGCGGCGGATATGCTTGTAGTCCTGATGCCGCTCCAAAAAGCGCAAGCTTTCCTCTGAGTCGCCCCATTTTAGAATCTGAAGCGGCTCTTCCCGCGCGCCCCACGCGTTCATCTCCGCCTGGGTAGCCATGTAGAGGTCGATGGTGTTGCGTCCAGCTAATGCCCAGCCGTAGTCGTCGACGCGATAGATCTGACCGGTTGAAAGCAATCGGAATGTCGTGCCCATCGGCCAGCGCGACCAGTCCGCTGCCGCACTTCCAATCTTCGGGGGCTGTGGCTTACCTTTCACCACCACGCGTTTCCCCCGCACAACTTTCACCGTTCGCGTCGTTGTCGTAGTTGTTGTGGTGGTCGCACGCGTTGCCTTGCGCACCGTTGGTTCCTCATCGTTCATCGAGAATGGCTGGGGCGCCGGCGTGTAGGAAACAACCCTGTAGTCGCCTTCAATCTCTAAGGGAAGACGAGTGTTTTCAGCCCGATGAATCGGCGGCCCCGCTGCCTGTAACTGGCCCCCAAGCGCATTGTGATCGGAAAACTGCAGATGGTCCGATTCAGTATGGGTATAAGCGGTCGTGCGCACGGTTTGGAAATTGGATTTTACCAGCGGCGGCTCGTAGGCCGGGAGTGCGCGCACACCAGTCGTGCCGCAGGAAGAGAAGAGAATTGTTCCGACTGCGGTGAAGGCGATAAGGATGGCGAACCGAACGTATTTCAAGGGCGGATGCGGGGTTATTAACAGATTATTCACAAGCAGCGCAACCGAAATTTCCGTCGCGGAGGGATGGCCGCCGGCTTTGCACTCTGCCTGGTTCGCGCAAGATTGCCCCATGCTCGCCGAATTTGATCAGCAACTCGCGAAGACGCTTGATGAAATCAAAGCTCAAGGCCTTTACAAAACTGAGCGGATTATCACCACGCCACAGGACGCGCATATTGCCGTCGCCGGCGGCAAGCGCGTTCTCAATTTATGCGCAAACAATTACCTCGGCCTGGCCGATCACCCCGCGCTTATCGCCGCGGCCAAGGAAGCGCTTGATACTCACGGTTTCGGCATGGCGAGTGTGCGTTTCATTTGCGGCACCCAGGACATTCACAAGGAGTTGGAAAGCGCGCTGACAAAATTTCTCGGGACCGAGGAAACGATTCTTTATCCCAGTGCCTTCGACGCCAACGGCGGACTATTCGAAACTATTTTGACGGATAAGGATGCAGTGATCTCCGATGAATTGAATCACGCTTCAATCATAGATGGCATTCGGCTCTGCAAGGCTCAGCGTTTTCGTTACAAGCATAACGACATGGCCGATCTGGAAGCGAAGTTACGCGAGGCGAGCAACGCCAAGGTGAAACTGATTGCGACCGACGGTTGCTTCTCGATGGACGGAACAATCGCTGAGCTACGATCGATCTGTGATCTTGCCGACAAGTATCGGGCGCTGGTGATGATTGATGATGCGCATGCGACTGGTTTTCTGGGCAAGACAGGGCGTGGCACGCATGAATATCGCGATGTCATGGGTAGAATCGATATCATCACTGGAACGCTGGGGAAGGCGCTTGGCGGCGCCAGTGGTGGATTTACCAGCGCACGGCAGCACATCGTTGAGTTATTGCGGCAACGATCACGCCCGTATCTTTTCTCCAACAGCGTCGCGCCCCATATTGTGGCGGCGACTCTTAAAGCCCTCAAGCTTCTGACTGGATCAACCGAGTTACGGGACAAGCTTGAAGCGAACACGAAATATTTTCGCAAGGCCCTAACGGAACGTGGACTCACGATTAAGCCCGGGGTCCATCCAATCGTTCCAATTATGATCGGCGACGCCGCGAAGTCGCAAAAGTTTGCCGCCCGCATGCTGGAGAAAGGGGTTTACGTTATCGGCTTCTTCTATCCGGTGGTGCCACATGGCACGGCGCGAGTGCGGACGCAGGTAAGCGCGGCGCATTCCCGCGAAGACTTGGAGTTCGCCGTCAACGCCTTCGCTGAAACAAACGAAGAATTAAAGGGAAGTTAAAAAAGTTAAGAAGGATTACACGTTAAAAGCCCCTGATTCGCGGACGTTTTAACGTTTGTAACATTTTAACTCTCAAGTCGACGGCAAATAGTCTTGCTCGGGCCCGCAACTCTCTCTAACCTCCGCCGCCTACCGTAACTACTCGGTCGCGAACGAAATCGGGCAATTTTAAGAGACAAGAACCGGAGGAATATTTTGATGCCGTTTGAGGGCTGGAAAATCCCTGTGTCAATGAAGGCCAGTGGTTCATTGAGCAATTCCTCTGAAAGGAGTGGGTTGTTTTGAATCAGGTCCAGGGCGTTGATCTCAACACAGCTGCGCCGAAAGCGTTTGGGCTCGGTTCCGGTCTGGGCGGACTATGGGAGAAGCCGCAACGATCCACCGCGATTATGGTCGCTGCCGTCGCCGGCATTCTCTTCATTGGATTTTTAACTCTGGTGCTGTCCGGTCGAGCAGCGGTCCTGGTTCTCGATCATCCGTCGCTGCATTTCTTTTACCCGTTCACGATTCAAAACGTCATGCACATGATCTTCTTTGTCGCGCTAGGAGAACTGTTCGTTCGGTGGCGAACAGCGGTGCGGGAAAAGAATTTTCTGAACGCCCATTTTCTTCCCGAGGACGACCGGACTGTGCTGGTCTCGCACGATCTTGGCCCGATCCGTCGGCGGGTAGCCAATTTGTTCGATCACGAGAACGGCTTTTTGCCTTCGCTGATTAATCTGGCAATCCTCCAATTCCAATCGAGTTCGTCGGTAGAACAAGCCGCCGGCGTAATGAGTCAGCAATTGGAGTTGATGGCGAATCGGCTCGATTTGCGTTACGGGCTGGTACGGTTCATCGCGTGGGTGGTTCCCACTCTTGGATTCATCGGCACAGTGTATTCGCTGGGTGCATCGTTATCGGCGGCGGGCGATCCAACCAAGGCACTCGACCTCCACGAGGTCGCTAAAACCCTCGGTGTTGGTTTTGACTGCACCATGGTGGCCTTGGTGGAAAGCGCCATTCTGGTGTTCTTGCTGCATCTCGTTCAGGAGCGTGAGGAATCAGCCCTGAACGGCGCCGGCGATTATACTTTGCGGAACTTAATTAATCGCCTCTACGCCGCGCCGGAAGAAGACATGGAAAAGGCATGAGAGCGCGATCCCGCGAGATCAACATCTTCAATATGTCGCTGCTCGACATCTTGTGCGGAGCGTTGGGGGCGTTCTGCTTCATGATGCTGGTGCTCTTGCCGTATTATAAGCCGCCCGGAAAAGAGACCGACCTTCACAAGCAGGAGGTTAAAACACAGGATCTGCTCGACGAACTGGAAAAACTTCGCGCAAATGCACAGGAGGGGGCGCTGGCGCAGCAGATGGCGGCGTTGACGCAGAAACTCCAGGAACAAGTGAAGCAGATGCAGGGTCAGCTCAATCAGCTCTCGGCGGAAAATCAACAGCTAGAGAATCAGAACCAGAGTCTGGCTGCAAAAAACGACAAACAAGCTCGCCAGCTTGACATGCGTCATCCGTTTCTCGTGACGTCGGTAACTTATCCTTCTCAGGAGCTGGATATTTATCTCGACGCCGACACCATCGGCGAAAACAACCAACCAAATCCGCCATTCGATCCAACCAAGCAGCGGCAGCCGATTTTCTTCGCTGGCGATGTCTCCACACGGTGGCCGGACCGTGGCCTCACAGCCTGGCTAACTCGAGACACGCCGGCCCGCACACACTACAAGCTTTACGTGAAGGTTCCCCCGCCGGCCGCAGCGTTGAATTCTCCCGTGACCACTACAGTAAAAAGCCTGGCGTTTAGTGACACTTGGACATTGGACCTGCCTGACGTGACCCTGAACTCGGCTCGATTTTGGACTCTAGTGGGTACCTTGTCGTTCACTTCTGAAGGAAAACCCGCATTTCAAGAAGCCACGCAAGCCGAACGGGACGCTGAGTGGAGCAAGTTATCGAAATCATCTCCGCCGCCGCAAGCACGACCAACCGTGACAGCTGCGCCGGCGCTGCCTTTCCCAGTCCAAACAGCGCAGCCCACCGGCACGCCGCTCTCGTCCGAACAGCGGCGGGCTTTGTTGGAAAAAATAGAAAAAGAGCGGCGTGAACGGCAACACCAACAGTCGCCGTCTTCCGGCGCATCGCCCTCACAATCGCCATGACAAGCCGGGTTCGTTGCAGTTGTGGACGGGTTTACGACCCGGTGAAACATACGACGTGTCCCGAGTGCGGCGCGGAATCCGCGGTGGAATCAGTTGTCGTCGCCGAAAAGGTTAAACCGCCCGTTCCGCCGGACCTCAATCGTGAGTCGACGCAGAGTGGTGTCGCGGGAGCGACAGAGACGAAAGGGGGCAGAGAAGGTCAGGCCCAACGCGTCGGGTTCTTGAAGGGGGCGCCCTGGCCCATTTACGCCGGAGCGGCTGCATTCGTACTGGTGATCCTTTTTTTCTTGCTTCGGCCTCATCATGCGGAGCAACTCGTTAAGAAAGGTGACGTGCCGTCGCCGCCTGTTCCCGAGGAAGGGTCGCCAACCCCAACTATCACGATCCCGCCATCTGCAGCACCCACGATTCCGGCCGGGACGCCTCAAGATGTTTCACCGACACCGGCATCATCCGCGGCACCTTCGTTCGCGCCAGATGGCTTTCAATTGGATTCCCGTCTCATCGGGGCCTGGGAGACCAAAGGCCCTTGGCCGCCCAACTCCGGCCGGATACAAACGGTCCATTGGACAATCGAAACAGACGGACATTTCACCTTTTCCGGACCCTGGTCAGACGCGGGAGCGATCACCGCATCGAATGGCAAGATGAAATGGTTTTCCAGCAACAACCCCACTCAGCCGGTAGACCTCACCTACGAGTTCAATGGCCCAATGCTTACTACACACGGGCCGCTTGGTGACGCACTCTGGTGGCGGGCCCAGCGTTCGAGCCCACGCCGGAGGTGAAGCTGTTCGCGGTTACACATATCTCGAATTCGCTGGGCACAATTAATCCCGTGGCCGAGTTGTGCGAAAAAGCACATGCCGTCGGCGCACTTACGCTCGTGGATGCAGCGCAAAGCGTCGGACGAACGAAGAACTTCGCGACTCGTCATCCTGAGCGAAGTCGAAGGATCCCGTTTCGTTACCTTCAAGATTTCGCCGCGGGCTCCCTCGACTGCGCTCGGGATGACGGTAGGATCGACCGATGCTTTACATGGTCATCGAATATTTCAAAGAAGGTGTGGCGCCAGAAATCTATCGCCGGTTTCGCGAGAAGGGGCGGATGATGCCGGAAGGTCTCAACTACGTCTCAAGTTGGATCGATACCGATTTGAAAGTCTGCTACCAGCTCATGGAAACCGAAGACCCTTCGCTTTTTCCGCGCTGGACAGAAAACTGGGACGACTTGATGGAATTCAAAATTGTGCCGGTCCGGACATCTGCTGAGACAGCGCTGCTTGTTCAGAAGAGTTGAAAAGTTAAAAGAGTTACAAGGTTAAAACGGTGCTCCCCGTTTTTAACGCTTCAGCAACTTAACCCTTTTCCGAATGCCGCACTTTCTCGTCGATCGCTAGGTATTCGTCCCGTGGCGGGCTGAAGGTATCAAGCACGCGTGTATTCTCGATCGTTTCAACGCCGTGCGGAATGTTGCTGGCGAGATAAAAGACGTCCCCGGTGGCGAGTTCGTGCGGCGTGCCTTCGACGATCAGTCGCATTCGTCCGGAAAGAATATGGACAATTTGCTCTTGCGAATGCTGATGCTCAGGCATCCGGCTTCCCGCAGCCAGCTCGGCCACCATTTGATACATGGTGCGGCCGTGGGCGTGTGTTCGCCGCCTGATGCCGGGACAAATTTCGATCCAAGGATTTTCCTGTTTCATAATATGTTTAATTGCCGCGCTGGTGGAGCGCGATGCTCGAACCTACCCAGGTCTTGTCTTTGTTGAAGTCGACTCCCATCATTTTGCCCTGGCTCATCCGCACCAGATTATTAACGAGAATTGGGTCGGGTTCGTTATCCGGCCAGACAAACATCATTCGGATTTCCGCCTTGGATTTAGGGCCCTCCGGCGTCGGAACAAATTCCGCGTATTGAACTTTCTCTTGCAAGATCCATTCGTGCGGATTTGTCAATGCCGTTAGCTTTTCCCGGGTCGGTTCCATATCGACACCCAGGCCGGCAAAGGAGTAGAGCGGCTTCAGGACGAAATCGCCGGTCGATTCGGCAGCCGGAAATTCGTCGGCAAAAAATGCCCGCGCGGTATGCGCGCTTTTCAAGAATGGCAACGAATGTTTGCTGATCCGGAAATACCAGTTTGGATGACCAACCCAGACCACGTCGAGCTCTTCTTGAAAGCTGAATGGTAGTTTCAAATCCGGTCGTCTTAGCAGCTCATCAAAAATCACGCGATTATAGATGCGTTCAATCCGCACTTCGCGTCCCGCGCGTTGATAAAACAATTGCCGTCCACGTTTCGTAATGTCAGTGAGCGAGACGGGCGGAATACCGAGAAGCGATTCGGTGCAGGCGAAATCTACCCGTGTCTTCTGTTTCGCCGGGTCGATCTCGAGCAGAACCACATTTTCCGGTCGGGAGTCGCCCAGCATGGTTCTGCGCAAGAGTTTAAGATAATCGTCATCATCTATTCCGCCGAAGGACGAGGTCCAGTCTCGCGGGATCGCCGGAAAAGCTTTGCGCATGCAGCCGAGGAGGAGCAATTGAAAACCGAACAGGCTGGGAAACGCCTGCAATTCGATCAAGCGCGGAACAAGCCGATTGCCCACCGTGCAAATTCCGAAATCCACCACCAGAAAGTTCGGATGCGCGGTTTCATTCGGTACCTCCAAGCCGGAGGGAATAGCGGTGGCAGCGTGGCGCGCAAATTCCGCTGTGCGCGTTTTTGCGACAATCTCGTTAGCCGCGCCTACCACCTCATCACAAAATTCACGCGTCAAAAAAATCGGTGTTTCCGAAATCCGGAAATCGGCTGGCCACTTCTCGGTTTCGTTTACGCAGCGCAAGAGGCCGGCATACTTCTCGGGGCTGAAGTCGGAGTTGAAGCGTGCGCGAAGTTCGGGATGCATTGCTTTGAAATGACGAATGACGAATGTCTAATGACGAAGGAATGACGAAATCCGAATAATGCAAAAGCGTTGCATCTGCTCCTTCGTCATTGATGAATTCGGATTTCATTCGTCATTCGTCATTCGTGCTTCGTCGTCGGCGCCAGCAGGTTTCCGCCAGATCACCCACGACACCAGCTCCGCCAAAAATCACACTAAAAACTTCCCATCCCGCATCACTTGCGCGCCGTCGAACCAGATGTCGAAATCGCGCCCGACACAGTCGATATGCGTTTTTGAAAGCCAGTTCGCGCCGGTGTGCTCGGCGTACGGATGACCAAAGGCGAGGTGAACGCCGGGAATTTTTTCGTCCTGTAAAATATTACCAATTACATGGGTGCATGCGGTGTTTGTGCCAATGGCAAATTCGCCCACTCGGTTGCTATTCTCATCGGTGCTGGTGTAGCCACGAAATTCCTCGAGCAACTTTTTGTTCTCCGATCGCATTGATCGGATGCGGCTGTTTTCCACTTCGACAGTGAGGGGCGCGGCGGCTAGATCACCATATTTCGCACAAAGATAATCGCCCACCACGCCATCTATAACAAAGGTGCCGTTGCAGTTTTTCGGGGAAGTGAAGATTTCGCCTCCCGGAAGATTGCCCCATTTCTCAGGCGTGATCAGCCCACTTGTCTTCAACCATTTTAGTTTTGGAGAAAACTCCGCTTCAAATTCCGTCCCGTGTGGCGTTTGGCAGCGGATGCGTTCAGTTTTGCGGGCGCGCTCGACCAGACGCTGGCTCAGCGCATCAACCGCAATGAAATCGGCGCGCATTCCTTCAACCATGATCTGCCGGTTGATGTTGACCATGTGGCCATGACGAATGTGATTTTTGTTTATCACCGCGGTCATCTCGATGCGGGAGCCAAGTTCACCGGTCAAAGTTTGCGCCGCGAAGATTGAGACCTGCGATTGTGCCAGATCATCCAGAATGATCTTCGGCATACGAGTGAGCGGGCGCTCCGTGTAATTTTCCAACACGAAAACGGCGTGAGCGGCGCCCACTTCTTCCACTTCCGCCTGCAACGCCGCTGCAATCTCGGTCGTCGCTTCGTCGGTAATGATGGTGATGCGCTCGGTAGGTTGGAGCCGAAGACAAACGCGGATGGCATTACGCGCGCCCGGAGCTAATTCGGCGTCGATGATATCGGTGGTTAGTCGATCCGGCATGAGCGCTCACAGTTGCCCGGGAAGCGCCGCTGAGCAACCTACTCCATCTCAAAATGCGCGTGCGAACAGGTTTTGCCACACCAGCCGGCGATGCCTTCGCGGATGATGATTGGCAGCATGCAAAGGGCGGCAATTGGATCGGCCCACCACCAGCCCAGAGCGGCGTTGAGTGCGAGACCGAGAAGTAATATTACCGAGAGATAAGCGCAGATGTCGCTCTGATGAGAGTCAGCATGAAGAGCATTGCTGTTCAGCCGCACAGCGACGCGACGTTTCGCTCGCGCCAAAAGAGGCATGACAACGACACACGCTCCCGCATAGAGGATGCCGAAATAAGTGACGCGCAGTGCTTCGTGTCTTAGCAAGTCCGACAGAGGCGCCAATTGCGATGTAGGCGGCAAGCGCAAAAAAGCAGGCGCCGACCAATCGATGGGCCGCGCGATCGCGATTCAATCGAGCCTTCCGCCAGCCACCATAATAGGACTCAGCTCGAGGCTACTTCGATAATTGAATCGGCCCCGAATCCAATCAAGCAACGCTGCCGGCGAGTATGCCGACCGTAACGCCGATAATCGCTTCCAGGCGACGTCCGGGTGATACCGAGGTATTCCACCCGGCGACCGGCACGCGTTTGCAGGATGCGATCCAGCTCCTCGGTCATGACGGTTTTGTGCACGAGCGAACTTAATGCGATTATCGTGCCGCGCTGTCTCGAAAAATCTTCGCCCCACGTGCGGTGGAGCGCGCGAGGGGGTGACGGGAAAGGTTCGGAGCGACATCACCGCCATCGTGGTGGTCTCACAGCTCAGGCCGGAATCTATTAGTGACTCGGGTGGCGACTTCCCAGTCGCCTTCTCGCTGATGACTCTGGGCCTTTCAACCAGTTCGCTCGGATTTTTCAGCTAACGACAATTGTTCAAGTAGCTTTACATCGTCCACTTTCCACCTGCCATCTATCTTTACCAGGTAAACATTCAACGCGTGCTGACCAAAGAGACGACCGCTTAGTCCAATTCGCACGGTCGCGGCCCGGCGATCGCTCGTAACCTTCTCAACCGACAGTTTGGCATCGAAGTCCTGCGCGTCCATAAGCGGACTGGCCTCCAGCTCGGAGCGCATGTTATCGAGACTCGCCAGAAAATTGTCGGTTACGAATTCTTTGAGCTCAGCTCGTTTTTGCTCCAGCGGGTTAACTCCACTCTTCAGCTCGCGCAGATACCAGCCATAGGCATTGCGAACCGTGTCAGCCGGGTTCGGCCCGCGCTGGCAGCCGGCTAGGAGTGTGCACGTCGCGATAATTAGCGATAGCGTCTTCCGGGGCAGCCCGAACATTACGGCGCAATGCGATCAGTCAGAGTATCAGTGTGGAAGGCGCTGTACTGGCGAAAAGCAAACCAGCCGCCCTCATTCTTGTTAGATTGGGTCACATTGTTCATATCGTTCGTGGCAAAGTCCTGCCACGAGTTGTACCGAACAACGCTTAGAAAAGTCCACGGGGCACCTTCGAGATGCTGCATAAGGACGGTACCAGCAGAAGTGTCGCTGGGACGATTCGGTGGCGCTGATAGTATATTTTCCAAATCCTCACGATGTCCTGGCGTGGGCCGAAAGACCGAGACGACGTAAACCGATCCTCTACTCTTGCTCTTGGCGTCAGCGGAAATAGCCATCGCCTTGGTGAATTCTTCCCACGACGGTCCGTTCACGAACGTATCGTTATGCCAGTCGCTCACGTCGCGCATGGCCGCGGGGACCTGAAACGGCGTGGCATCGACCGTCGCCTTGGCGCCCATATGTGTGATCAGGCAATAATCCCACGCATCGCCTTCCTGATGGCGCAGAAGAATAAAATGCCCCGGCATCGGGTCTTTCGGATTTGGTGTTTTCAGCATTTCCGCCAACTGAACGGCCTTCCCGGCAGCAGCTTTGCCAAAGTAAACGTGATAAACATCGCTACGTGCCGGAGCCGACGAAGCCGCCGCGGACAGCTTTTCACTAGGCGAGCTTTGCGCCCAAACAAGCGCAAGCGGGCATAGAGCAGCTACTGCAACACTCAATAAGCGAACAATTAATTTCATTTCGAATTTCTTTCAGTTGAGGTTTAGGAAAGCTCGTCCGAATTCAACGCCAATGCGGCCGGCCATATTCAAGTAAGCCTACTCGCTTACTGTTGGCGAAGGCTAGGCGCTCGCGCAGGATACCGTCAAAGGTTTTTTCTCAGTCGCTGAATTTTACCTCGTCAATCTTCCAGGCGCCTTCCTGGAAAAGCACCTTCACCTCAAATTGGCGGTCACCGAGTTTTCGGCCTGTGAGAATTACGCCCAGCTTCGACATTGTTTTCCCGAGATAATAGTTACTGACGGCAACATTCTTTCCCCATTCCGGATCAACCGCCTGGGCGTTGAGGAAAAAATCGCCGTCCAAGCCCCCCGGGCCTTTCGGCATTTTGTTGATGCGGCTGAGTAGGCCCTCCGTGACAAATTTCCGCATTTGTTCCCGTTCTTTTTCGAGCGGCCGACTACCATTCACGACCTCATGCACGTACCATGCGTAAAAATTGCGAACCGCCTCCGCCGGGTTTTTCTCTGGCGGGACTGCGCGGCTCGAAGTGATAAAAGTAAGAGCGACGAGAACGGCAACGCACCCGCATTTCATTTTCGAGAATCGCTGTAAGGCCGCCATTTTCATTGCGATCGTGTAGGGCTCACCTCCTTTGTCGCAGCAAATGTTCGACGCAACAAAGACCGATCGTTAGCCGGCACAGACGGGAAGGAAAACGAAAGGGATCCGCATAATTACATCGATGGTAAAGTGGCAACATACCCCGAAGCTAATCAGTTCAAGCGATACGGCCATTCCAATCCAATAAACTATGTTCAACGGCTTTTTCATGGAAGCTACGCGAAGTGTCTGGATCGCTGTCGTCGCCGCCCACTCAAAGCCACCCCTCCGCTCTGTGCTCGCCGTACCTGGGGATAGTCGCAGAAGGGGGCCGCACACAAAAGCGCGGCCGAAATGACGATGGCGAGATGGTATTCCAAGGATGCACAACGATACGACATCTAACGAGAATAAGATATTGCATCTCGAGGTTCGTTAGAGATGACAAATGGCAAGAGGTATTTCGGCTTCGGCCGACATCCCAGAACGATGGAACGTGAAGCATAAAACGAGAACCGTGAATTGAACGCGAGCAGAGTACGGCTAGGACTCGGAATGGGAGTTTCGCTTGCGAAAACGGAGTCCGTTTCGTTCAATCCCGGCATGGCGCGGGTGCTGCAAACGATTGCGAAGATGGATGCGCACCATCGGTTCTTTCTTGGATTTATCGTGGCCGTGCTCGTCGGGCTGGCTTTACGGACGCAGGCGCTCTGGATGGTGTCGCTTGCCACTTATGATGCCTTTGCCTTGGCCATCCTCGGTTTAATCTGGGTGACAGTCACGCTCACTCCGCTGGAGCAAATCCGAAAGGTGGCGCAACGACAGGACATCGGGCGCACAGTCATTTTCATCTTTGTTATCATTGTGGCGTGCGCCGCTCTTTTTGCGGTCGCATTTCTGATCCGCAGCGGAAAACCGGAGGAGCGGCATCTTTTTTCGATTCATCTGTTGCTCGCTCTGGCCACGATAGTGCTGTCGTGGCTGCTAATGCACGCCGTATTCGGACTGCGTTACGCCCACAGATTTTATGACGACAGCGCAACTAACGCAGAAAAACACGCCGGTGGTCTGAACTTTCCCGAGGATGATTTGCCGGACTACCGCGACTTCGCGTATTTCTCATTCGTCATCGGCATGACCTGCCAGGTTTCAGATGTGGATGTTACATCGCGCGAAATGCGGCGGCTGGTGCTGTTGCACGGGATCTTGTCGTTTGGGTTCAACACCGTGATTCTGGCGCTCACCATCAATACGGTTTCGAGTTTCCTTTGAGCCACCGGGGTGCGGAATGTGCATGAAACACGCCCAGTACACCAGAGCGTGAGTAAAGCAGACTGCAGTCACTCTGTGAGTATTGGCGGGTAAAAAATCCTAAGCGCTCCACTGGCATAGGCGATGCTCGGAATAAGAGACAATTTCGTGAAGGTCCTCAAAAAAATTCTTCTGCTCGATCACAAGACACGCGTCACTCAAACGATCCGCCGCGCTCTTGAAAGTGCGGGCAAGTATTCCATCCGCGAAGAACACGATGCCGCTTTCGCTGTTCATGCCGCCCGTTGGTTTCGGCCCGATCTAATCATGGTCGATCTCACCAACTCCGCTAGTGACGGAGAAATCATTGCCCGGCAACTTCAGAAAGATCGCGATCTTTGTCATGTTCCGTTGCTTTGTTTGAGCAACTTTGTTTCGGAACGGCAATTCATGTCCGCCGGAATCGTACGCGGCTATAGCTTCCTGGCTGTGCCGGTGAAAATCGAACAGCTCCTGTGCGCCGTTGAGCATCTGCTCTTCGGCAAAGACTAGATAATTAACCGCCGATTACGCGGATCACTTCTCATTAATACCGGCCTTTAGGCCGGTGCTTACACCTGATCAATCGCAACGAAAGCCGTTAAAACGGCTCTCCCTGCTCGGCGACAATCACCGGCCTGAAGGCCTGTGTTAATGAGATAACCGATAATAATTACCCCTCGATCTGTTCCTTATAAGCCGCTGCGCTCAGCAGATTTTTGAGATCGTCGGGATTTTCGATTTTGAGGGCAAAAATCCAGCCCTCGCCGAATGGATCAGTGTTGATCAGAGCAGGGTTATTGGTCAGCGCATTGTTTGCTTCCAACACTGTACCTTTGACGGGCGCGTAAATGTCGCTTGCGGCCTTGACCGATTCCACCACCGCCACCGGCGCTTTTGCTTCCACATTCGTGCCGACTTTGGGCAGTTCGACAAAAACAACATCGGTCAACTCAGCTTGGGCGTGGTCTGTGATCCCAACGCGGATATTGTCGCCTTCGCGCCGAATCCATTCATGACTTTTTGTGTAAAGGAGATTGTCGGGAACGTTCATGATTGTTTTTTGTAAAGAGGTTTCTTTGCGATTGTCGCCGGAAATTTTTGTCCGCGAATTTCCACTTCCAACCGCGTCCCGATCGTCGCGGACGCGGCCAAGACATACCCCATTCCGATGCCGATGTTCAAGCTCGGCGAAAGCGTACCGCTACTAATTTCCCCAACCCGTGCGCCGTTCTTCAAAAGCGAATAGTGCGGGCGCGGCGGCGGACCTTTTCCATTCATCTTGAATGCGATGAGTCGCTCACGTGCGCCGTTTGCTTTCGTTTCCAGCAATTTTTCGTGCCCGGTGAAATTTGGTTTCTCGAGATCGACGAAAAAGCCGAGCCCGGCCTCGATCGGATTACGTTCGGCGGAGAGATCAGAACCGTTGAGCGGGTAACACATTTCCAATCGCAAAGTATCGCGCGCTCCCAGACCGCAGGGTTTTGCGCCGAATTTCGCGCCGCGTTCCAAAACAAAAGTCCAGAACTTCGCCGCGTCACTCGCGCGGAAAAAAACCTCCACGCCATCTTCACCGGTGTAACCGGTGCGCGCGATCGAAACCGGCATTTCTAAAATAACTAAATCGACGATGTGATTTCGCGCCGGGAGCTCGACACTCTGCCCCAACAAGTCATGGAAAAGATCGACCACGCGCGGTCCCTGAATAGCGACGCCACCAAAATCCGCGCTGCGATTTTTCAGCGTTGTGCCACCTTGCCGATGCCTATCCAACCAGGCAAAATCGTCCTCAATCTTCGAAGCATTAACGACGAGCAGATATTCCGACTGGCCGATTCGATAGAGAATTAAATCATCAATGACGCCGCCGTTATTATTGAGGAGAAAAGTGTATTGCCCCTGACCGACGTCCAAGTTCGCTACATTATTGGTCAGCATGCGGTTGAGCCAGTCACGCGCATCATTTCCCGAGACGATGAACTGTCCCATGTGCGAAATATCGAACATGCCGATTGCGTTTCGTACGGTCTGATGTTCATCCACGATGCTACTGTATTGCACCGGCATGAGCCAGCCGCCGAAGGGGACCATTCGTGCGCCAAGCCGCACGTGTTCCTGGTAAAGCGGCGTCTTTTTCTCGGCGGCTTCGCTCACGCGAGCATCCTAGACGTCGAGGAAAGTGACGCAAGCATCGGAACATAAGCTTTTAGCTTGTGCGCCCAGCGGGGCTTTCAGCCGGCTGAAGGAAAACAGGTCTGGTGACCTGTTTGAGCACAGGCGTGAAGCCCGCGTTCCTGGCCGGCGCTTGGGCGAAACCGTCGCTACCTTGAAAACGCAAACTCCGGCCTTTACTCTCCCGGAAGTATGACGTGGCTCGACAAACTCGAACGGCGGATCGGTTTTCTCGCCGTTCCCGGCTTGCTCCGTTATGTCGGTTTCCTTACCGCGCTCGTCTTCGTCCTCGAGAAAGTGAATCCGGGTTATCTCCGATTGCTCGATCTCGATCCTGTTGCAGTCATGCACGGCGAAGTCTGGCGACTGATCACTTATATTTTCATTCCGCAAATGGCGAGCATGCTGCCATTACCCGATTGGGTGAACGTCGCTTTTTACATTCTCTTTCTTTGGTGGATGGGCAACGGGCTCGAATCAGCCTGGGGTGCGTTCAAGCTGACCATTTTTTATTTGGTCGGGATGATCGGCACGACCATCGCAGCCTTTTTCTTTGGTGCCGCTTTTTCAAATTTGATGCTGACCACTTCGCTTTTTTTCGCTTTCGCCCGTTTTTATCCTGATCTCGTCATCTATTTCGCCTACATCCTGCCGATGAAAGTGAAATGGATCGCCTGGTTTTCGGCTGCCGTTTTGCTTCTGCAAATCGTTGTCGGTTCGATGCAATTTCGCGCCGCGGCGATTTGTGCGATGGCCAATTACTTGATCTTCTTCGGTCCCGGTATCGTGCGTGACGCTCGCCAGCGCCGTGATGTGACCGCACGCCGCCGCCGTTTTGAACTGCAAACACGCGAAGCTGAAGCGGAGGCACTGCATCGTTGCGCGATTTGCGGGGCGACAGAAGCGACGGATCCAAATCTCGAGTTTCGGGTGGCGCGCAACGGCGAAGAATATTGTCTGCCGCATTTGAGCCAGGCGAAAGCGACAACCTAGGTGGATCGACTGCCCTTCGATAAACTCAAGACTACTCGAGACCGGTATCATTCAATTGCTCGAATCGGGAAACTCGGGTAGCGACAGGCAGCATGATTGCGCGGCGCCAGGAGTTCGCGAGTGACAATACCGCGGGCCTTTGCCCGGAAGCGGGCGCTGCGCTTCAGGACGCGAATGCCGGCGCAGCGGCCGCTTACGGTGATGATCAATGGACTCAGCGCCTGTGTGATCGCGTCCGTGAGCTTTTTGAAATCGATTGCGACGTTTTTCTCGTCTCCAATGGGACGGCAGCCAACGCGCTCGCGCTGGCACAACTTTGCCAGCCATTTCACAGTGTCATCTGTCACGAGTACGCGCATATCGACAACGACGAATGCGGCGCGTGCGAATTTTACACAGGTGGATCTAAACTGATTCCAACGCCCGGCACGAAGGGGAAGATTGATTTGCGCGAAGTGGAAGCGGCCCTGGCACGGCAACACGAAATACATTCGCACAAGCCGCGCGTAATCAGTCTCGCGCAGGTGACGGAAGTGGGAACAGTCTATATCCCTGATGAGGTTCGCGAGATTTCAGCATTCGCAAACAAGCGCGGGATGTTTTTGCATATGGACGGCGCGCGTTTCGCGAATGCGATCGGCACACTTCGATGCGCCCCGAAGGAAATTACGTGGAGGGCGGGCGTGGAAGTCCTTTGCTTCGGCGGAACGAAGAACGGTCTGGCGGCAGGCGAGATCGTCATTTTCTTCAACAAAAGGCACAGTGCCGACTTCGATTATCGGGCAAAGCAGGGCGGACATCTCGCGTCCAAACTGCGCTTTTTGGCGGCGCCCTGGCTCGCCTTGTTGAAAGATGAAGTCTGGCTGAAAAACGCGCGGCAGGCGAATGACGCAGCGCTCAAATTAGCCAGCGGCCTGCGCAGTTGCGGGGCTGAGATTGTGTTTCCGGTTGAAGCAAACGCGGTATTTTGTCGTCTCGATGTGATGGTTGCGCAGAACCTACGCGAGCGCGGCTGGGATTTTTACAAGTTCATCGAGCCGGACATTTATCGCTTGATGTGCGCATGGTCAGCGACGGACGACGCGATCTCAGCATTCCTCTCTGATTTCAAGGCGGCGAGAAGTTGCGCGTCCGCAGCGCGCTGATATACATCGTACAATGATCCGCGGTGCCGCATTCACTTTCCTACTGGCTCTTGGCGTTCTCGGTTGCCGCACGGCGGAAAATGTGGCCTCGACTTCCGCAGCAGTTGTGACGGCTCCGGTCCATTTGTTCCGGCACGGCGAGCAGTCGAACACAGAGACGACAGTTTACGAAGGGCAACCCATGGTGGAGGCCATGCCTCCGCAAGCGACGGCAACGCCTGTCCAAGCGCCGCGGACGGTGACGTCCTCGACCGCCACTTCGCCACCACCCCAGCAGGAGGAGACGCGACCATCAACTGCAGTTACGCCACGGCCGAGCGCGACGCCGCGGAGTTCCTCGTCAAATAGCGCCGCGCAATTTCCCGTGGCAAAAGCTGTTCCCGGGAAACCTGGGTACGTTTTCAGTCCTTACGACCCCAACGGCGGTTATGTCGATGTGACGGGCTACCAATCTGGGAGCAAGGTCAAGGATCCCTACTCGCAGAAGATCTTCCTCGTTCCTTGACGCTGCCCGGGCGAGTTAATCCGGTAGCCGCCGTTTCGGCCCGATTGGCTGTCCAGGCGGAAGCGGGACTTGCGCATGCTCGTTTAGACTGCTTGCGGCAATGCTGGCGACGCAGATTTGCGAAGAAGAGTATTACTCCAGAATATCTGCCATAGCGCGTATTGACTCTGGTCGTTTCGCATTTCTACGACATTAAGATTTGGGTGTGGTATAGCACTCGTATCTCTTCGCATACTTCGTGCTTTTATGCTGATTATGGGATTTACACTCTTCCGGCTGCCCCGGCGGTATCCCACGCCCAGGAGAGCTGTCTCACCGCTGCAGTTGCTCTCGGTCCTAATTGTTTTGGCCGTTTTCGCGCTCGTTTCCCGCCGTGCAAACGGCTACGCGCTCGAGGGTGTAAAGTGGCCGGCTGGAACGGTTGTGACTTTCCAGATGGGCCTCGGTTCTGCAGGGCGCACGCTCATTGACGGCAATACTTCGTGGGATACCGCAGCAGCACCAGCACTCGCGGCGTGGAACAACGTCATGGCCCGGTTGCAATATAATGGCAATGTAGCCAGTCCTCCCGTTTCCTCCGGTGACGGCGTCAACGCGATCGTCTTCTCCGACACCGTATTCGGCCAAAAATTTGGATCAGGCACGCTGGCAGTGACGTCCTACCGTTCTTCCAGTAGCAATATTACCGAGGCGGACGTTCTCTTTAACAGAAATCAATCGTTCGACTCGTATCGGGGTCCGCTGCGTTTTGGCTCGAACAGGTGGCCCATTGCCGAAATCCGCCGTGTTCTTATTCATGAGCTCGGCCACGCGCTGGGTCTGGATCACCCAGATGATCATGGGCAACACGTGGATGCGATTATGAATTCGATGATGAGCAATCGCGAGACGCTCTCAAGTGATGACATCGCGGGGGCGCAAGCGCTCTATGGAGCCCCGACCCCCCTGGCGGTCCCAGAGGCTACGCCAACTCCGCTCTACGACTTTAACGGCGACGGGGAGCCCGATTATCTTCTTTACAATGTCAGCACGCGCCAGACAGCGGTCTGGTACTTGAACAACAATGCTTTTGTCGCCGGCACCTACGCTCCCACTCTTCCGGCTGGTTGGAGAGTAGTTGGTGTGGCGGACTTTAATGGCGATAGCCAGCCCGATTATTTGCTCTTCAATGCCAGCACACGCCAAACAGCGATCTGGTATTTGTCGGGAACGACCTTTATTGGCGTGGCTTATGGCCCGAGCCTTCCCAGTGGTTGGGAGTTGGTGACGGTGTCCGATTTCAACGCAGACGACAAACCCGACTATTTGCTTTACAACGCCGGCACGCGCCAAACCGCGATCTGGTATCTGAACAATAATGCTTTTGTGAACGGCGCTTTTGCTCCAACGCTTCCAGCTAATTGGAGAGTAGTTGGTGTTGCGGACTTCAACGGCGACGGGAAGCCCGATTATCTCCTCTACAATGCAAGCACGCGCCAAACGGCGATCTGGTACTTGTCCGGCCCTACTTTGATTAGCGGCGCATATGGGCCGACGATTGCAAGCGGCTACACTTTGATAGGAGCGGCCGATTTCAACGGGGACGGCAAGCCCGATTACGTGCTTTATGGTCCGAGCGTCCAGGGAACCACCCTCTGGTATCTCGACAACAATGTCTTCACCGGCAGCGCCAATGGTCCAACGCTTCCGGCTGGCTGGAGCTTGACTCAACGTTGAGCAAACGAACACAGACTTCAGCTCTGGCACCGCCGGCAAGCGTCGCGTCTGCTGCGAACACCATCGGGTTAACAAGATCGTCAGCGCTTGCGATGTCGATTAATGACTCTGCTTAGTCCACCCCCTCAAAACTGAACTATGCCGAATTCAAAGCAGATTAAGTTATCACGTTTACATATGAAAAGGTATCTACTCACTTGCGCTGGGATCCTCGCGATCGGCTGCAGCGCACTCGCCACGACAGTCATTCCACCTTCCTTTGATGAGCTCGTCAGCCGTGCCGAAGTAATCTTTCAGGGAACGGTTACTGATGTTCGTTCTCAATGGGTTGGGGAAGGTGGTCAGCGCCACATCAACAGTTATGTTACTTTTAAGGTAGAGGACGCGATTAAAGGAAAGCCGGGAGCGCAAATCACTTTGCAAATGCTTGGCGGTACAGTGGGCAGTGAGACGATGGAGGTGACCGATGCGCCGAAATTCAAGGTCGGTGATCGCGACATCTTGTTTGTGGAAAACAACGGCACTCAGTTCGTTCCGCTCGTCGGCATCATGCATGGACGTTTCCGGGTTAAGAAAGATGAGGCCGGGCGCGACGCCGCTTTTACGAACGAGGGATCGCCCTTAAGCGACGTTACCCAGCTTGGCAAAAATGAGGTCGCAGCGTCCGCCGGGCACGCCATGTCAGCGCAGACACTTAAGCAGGCCATCCAGGCCAAGGCCCTGGCGCAGAGCGCGCAGCATTAACGCGACTTTGTTCACCGGACTAGGGTTGCGAACAGTTGCACTGCTATTCTCAAAAGCCCGACCGGTGTCATGGGCTTTGGCTTGAACGAGGTTTACTACATTGATCCCTGACCATTCAGGGCACTTCGTTCGACGCACGTTCGCGTTTCACTTGTTGCTTCACTGCGTTCGTCCGATCAATTGCGGCCTTTGCCCAATCGTGCTCGCTGGCCGGGCGCGGCGTCAATGTTGCCTGGGCCACCGCTTCCGCCGTTTTTTGGGGGACAGAATCGTCCGCCTTTTTCTGTCGCAAGAAAATCACGCCTAGCACAATCAGTGCAACGACGACGAAGTAACGCATTCTCCTTTTATCAGCACGATATGAGCCAGCTCCAGCCATTGCCCGAACCGAGGTGGAGTGATAAGTAATCATATGGACGCAGTCCGGCGTTCGGTATTTTTCCTTGGGGTGTCGGCATTGATCGCGATGACGGCACAGGGGCAGATTTACCAGGGCAAACAGCTCGTCCAAGCCGACGCCCTGGCAAATGTGGACGCCGTTGTTCCTGGGGAGCCGTTTCTGGTTGGCGTGCGGTTAAAAATGCAGCCGCACTGGCATACCTACTGGAAGTATCCGGGTGACGCTGGCATTCCCACCGATATCAAATGGGAATTACCGGAAGGGTGGCGCGTCGGCGGCATTCAATGGCCGATTCCGCTGAAGCTTCAGGAACCGGGTGATATTCAAATCTACGGCTATCACGACGAAGTGCTTTTGATTCAACAGGTCACGCCAGCAAAGAACTCCACCAATTCGGCGGTGAAATTGTCGGCGAAAGTGAATTGGCTTGTTTGTGAGAAGATTTGCATTCCGGGCGACGCAGTCTCGACATTGTCGCTCCCGAGCGCGGCGACTAACTCGCCGGCAAATACAGACCTTTTCACGCGCTTTCAAAAGCAGTTGCCGGGGTCGCCCGCGGCCAACTTTTCCGCTTCCTGGAAAAGCGATGCGGCCGGACTAGTTTTGAACGTTACCCAACCTGAACTGGCGAAATTTCCGTTCGTCGACTTCTTTCCCTCGCCTCCGGAGAATGTTGCCGTTGGTCACCCGCACTTGGAATCGCACGAAGGGGCTAACTACACCCTTCGTATTCCGCTCGATAACGCGAAGCAAAACTTCAAATCGCTGCCCGGGCTGATCGTTTTCGGAAGTGCCGCTGACGCACCGGATCGCAGTGCCTGGGAGGTTTCGGTTGGCTCCGAAATGGCAGCCTCTAACGAGAATTCGACATCGAGAGACGTTTTCCGCTTCCTTATTTTCGGCTTCATCGGAGGTTTCATTCTCAATCTGATGCCGTGCGTCTTACCGGTAATCTCGCTGAAGATTTTCGGTTTTATTCAGCAAGCCGGTCAGAGCCGAGCCCGTATTTTTCGCAGTGGTCTCGCCTTCATCGCCGGGATTTTCGCCTGGTTTCTCGGCCTGGCACTTGTCCTGGTGCTCATTAAAACCGCGGGCGGCCAGCCTGTTTGGGCGGCGCAATTCACCAATCCCTATTTCGTGCTTTTCATGAGCGCGGTTGTGCTCGTTTTTGCCCTCAATCTCTTTGGCGTTTTCGAAATTAATTTGCCGCAGTGGTTAAGTCGGCGGGCCGTCGTCGCTGAAGGCTCGATGCACGGCGATGCCGGCTCATTTTTTCAGGGCGTGTTCGCAACCGTGCTGGCCACGCCCTGCACCGCTCCATTTCTTGGCACCGCTCTTGGCTTCGCTTTCACTCAATCCGCCACGGTTATTTTGCTCATGTTCGGCTCAATCGCGCTGGGAATGAGCGCTCCTTATTTTCTACTCAGCGCACAGCCGGCGTGGCTCAAATTTTTGCCCAAGCCCGGGCCGTGGATGGTGCGAGTGAAACAGCTCATGGGTTTTTTGCTGATCGCGACTCTGCTCTTTTTGCTTTCTGTGCTCGGCGCTCAGCGCGGCGTTGCTTCCCTGATCTGGACGTGCGCTTTTCTTCTCGTCCTCAGCGTCGCCTGCTGGATGAAAGGTGCCTTTCTCACACCTTTGGCTTCGGCCAAGACCCGTGGTGTGGTGCTCCTGCTCATGCTCGTTCTCGTAATCGGCAGCGGGGTTTATTTCATCGGCGATAAATTTCAGAGCGCCGCTGCGGTTGCCAACCCGACGGCTTCTGTTGGCGGCTGGGAAAAATTTACACCGGAAAGGCTCGCCTCCGAACTTCAGCAGGGTCACTCCGTCTTCATCGACTTCACCGCCGAATGGTGCATCACCTGCAAATTCAACGAATCGACCGTGCTCGAAACTGCAGCGGTACAAGCCGCATTTTCGGAGCGGCAAATTGTTAAACTGAAAGCGGATTGGACTAATGGCGATCCCGCGATTACGAAATTATTGAAACAATTTGGACGACCGGGTGTCCCATTATATGTACTTTATCCGGGAGGGGCGGAGCAACCGTATATCTTCCCGGAACTGCTCACTAAAAACACCGTTTTGGAAAAACTGGAAACCATTAACCGAACAGTCGCGTCACAATAAATATGAAAACACTTCTTCTTGCATTGAGTTCGCTCGTCGCCACTACTCTTTTTGCTGCCGATTCGCCTCCCGTCGGCGCGGCTGCGCCCGATTTTAGCCTGCCGGATGCTTCCGGAAAAACGCATAGCCTTTCCCAGTACAAAGGGAAGTACGTGGTTCTGGAGTGGTTCAATCCCGAGTGCCCGTTTGTGAAGAAGCATTACGGCAGTGGCAACATGCAAAAGTTGCAGGGCGAATACACTGGTAAAGGCGTGGTTTGGCTGACGATCGATTCCAACGCGCCCGGGTACGAGGGAAACCTGTCGCCGGAACAAGCGCAGAAAGTGATGAAGGATTGGAGCACAAAGCAAACCGCACTTTTGCTTGATCCCGAAGGCAAAGCCGGGCGCATCTATAACGCGCGAAACACCCCGCACATGTTCGTCATCAATCCTGAGGGCAAAGTCATTTACGAAGGCGCGATCGACAGCAAAGCTTCGCCGAATCCAGCTGACATTCCGAGTTCCACCAACTGGGTGAAGGTTGCACTCGATGAATCGATGAGCGGCAAGCCCGTTTCGAACGCCAACACCCGTCCCTACGGCTGCTCGGTCAAATACAAATGACTTGTAGCCGCGGTTGCTGGCCGCGGAGCTTCTGAACTCTGGGCAACGGCGGGCTACCAGCCTGCCGTTGCCGCGGCTTGTGGAAACATCCGAATTTTAGCTCGTTTAGTGCGTCTGGCGGACTGTTACAGGATTCGACATCCTGATTGTGCCGTTGTCTAGTTCGTCCCGGGAACTGCCTTCACAGAATGAACATTCTTTTGCAGACAAAAGAAGAGATCGAAACGCACTTCGGAAAGAAGGCGACGATGGCCCCGAATCTCCTGGGCATGGTGGGCCAGGGCGAAGAGGCCTTTGGGTTCCTCACGGGCGACATGGACGAAGGATTCGAGATCACCGTCGGTTTCTTCAACGGCAAAGCGCGATATGTCGCCTTCAAAAAACGGACCGGGACGCCATGGGGCGAGGGCGATTTGCGAGCGGCACTGATGCAAATCGGAAAATACTCAAACTGGTCGGTCAAACCCGCCTCGGAATTTTTCGATTATGCCGAGAAGCGAAAAAAGGGGCTGGTCAACGAGGCTACTGGCTGGCAAACGCCGAGACGCCGCTACGCGTTTGCTTATGTCCCGGACGTAGGGGGAGAGATTGGGATCATGCCAGATAAAACCGCAATCGATCAGAAATTTCCGTTTTCGTGATTTGCCAATACGCGCTCCCGCTAGGGCTTAGTTATAACTGATAAATCGCAGCGCCAGGCGTATGGCAGACAGCGGCAACCCGCGCGCAATCGCCATGACGATTTTCATGGCAAGGCCCGGAATGATTAACGCCTTGTCCTGCTCGATGGCGCTTAACCCTGCCTGGGCCACTTTTTCTACCGCCACATGCATCAGGCCGGAGTGAGGTTTTTCCCCGCGCGATTCCCGATTGGCCACTTCTGCAAATTCAGTATCCACCGGCCCGGGGCAGAGCGCGGTCACAGTAATCCCACAACCCCGCGTTTCGGCTCGGATCGCTTCGGAAAAACTGGTAACGTAGGCTTTTGTAGCCGCGTAAGCCGCAATGCCTGGTAGCGGGAGGAATCCAGCAGAGGAACTCACGTTCAAAATTGCCCCCCGTTCTTGCGCGATCATCCGCGGCAGTAACGCGCGAGTCAGCGCGGTTAATGCCAGCACGTTCACCAGCACTTGCTCATTGACATGAATCGGGTCGGCTGTGGCAAAGGAACCGTGATCGCCGACGCCGGCATTGTTGATCAGGAAATCGATTGGCTCATTCGTGAGCAAGGCAGCGAGTTGCATCGTCTGCTCGAGATTTGAAAGATCGGTCTGGCGGATGTTTACAAGCAGCGCGGGATTCCTGGCAACTAATTCGGTACGCAACTGCTCGAGTCGATCGCGCCTTCTGGCGACAAGAACGAGAAGTTTTGCACGGGAGGCTAACTGTCTGGCGAATTCGCGCCCGATGCCGGCCGATGCTCCCGTGATTACAGCGGAGCAATTATCGAGATTCATCGTCATTCCGAGCGAAAGCCGAGGAATCCCGCCGCGCAACCTTGAAGCTACCGCGGCGGCGAGATCGCTCGGTCCGAGCCGAACTGGCGGTTTTGCTCGAGAGGACGCCAACTTCTTGGACACTCAAGGGTCGCCATTTCCCGCGCGGAAGATCGTGCAGTTTTAGAATTCCGAGCCGAATTCGCGTCAATTTTTTCGCGTGAAATCCGAAGCACTCGAGCATGCGTCGGATCTGGCGATTGATTCCTTGTTCGAGCACGATGCGAAATCGCTTTGGCGAAATTTGCTGCACGTGCTTGGCGCGGGCGCGTTTCCCATCGAGAAGAACGCCGCGCAAAAGTCGCTGCGCCAAATCCGCCGTGGCGGCGCGATCAAGGGCGACTTCGTATTCCTTTTCGACTTTGAACCTCGGATGCGTCAGGCGCTGTACAAAATCGCCGTCATTCGTGAGGACCAGTAAACCTTCACTCTGAGCGTCGAGTCGACCGACGTAGGCGAGTGAAGAAAGTTTCGGCGGCAGCAAATCGTAAATCGTATCGGTCGTGCTTGGATCCCGCCGGGTGCAGACAAAGCCAGCCGGTTTGTTGAGCAAAATGTAAACAGGCGTTCGTTGATGAACCAGCCTGCCATCGACTTTGACGTAATCGGTTGGTGCGGGCTGGAAATGAAAATCGCGACACGGTTTTCCATTCACGGTTACGCGGCCGCCTGCGATCAGTTCGTCCGCGCCACGACGTGACGCCACGCCGGCGGCAGCGAGAAAGCGGTTTAAGCGCAAGGAAACGTGAATCGTGAATCGAGAATCGTGAATCGAGGTTTGTAGCGCCGATTCACGATGTAACGTTTTAACGATTCACGCCGGCGATCACACATCCGGCTTCGTTTTCGGCAGCCCAATCACCTTGCTCGTTTCCTTCCATTGCCCGCGTTTCTTGAGCAGATCGACGCGCTCAAAACGTTTCAAGACGTTGCGCTTGGCCGCGATGGTGCTGGCCCCCTTGAGACTACGATGTTGTGACATGGGTGAAGGTGAAAAGTTAAATCGCTGGACAGTTAAATCCTGAATCGTGAAAACAGGTTCGCACGGTAGCGTGTTCCACCTCTTTTTCAAACAGCCCCTACATCTGATTCGAGAGAATGATGTAGGTACCGAAACTCGCGACTTGATGATAAACATGGAAGTGTTGCACCAGTAGCCCACGCCAATAAACCACTCGGTCTTCTTCGACGATGAGAAATACCGGGCGCGCTACCCGCCATTGTTCGAGCGCGGCTTTTTCCTCGAGAAAGAGACTGCGCTGCTCGGGAGTAAGCGGCATTCGCGGATCGGGCTCCTGATTAACCATGGCGAACTTGCGCTCGAGGTAAAACCCGAGACTGCTGGCAACGTCAGGCGGGCCTTCAAACAGCACATGACCGTTCGTGCCCAATCGGCTGTTTAAGAAACGAGCTGCCTCCGCCAGGGAAAAAAATGGGGCAATTCGCGCGATCCCGCTGATCATGCAAAGACCGACCATGACCATTCCGAAGGCGAGGCCAACCGTTGCGATTTTTTCGCGTCCGCGGCGAAGTAGATAAACCGTGATGACTGCGCCGGTAAGGAGCCCGACTGCGGCGATGGCGAGAAGTGGGCGAAAATGCAGCCAGGTGCTTGCCGGCATATCGGCCAGTGCCTTCCACGCCGTCCACCGACGATCCGTTTCGCCCCAATCGCTCTCGTTTTTCGGAAGAAACTGCGGAAGCGCTATGGCGATCAAACCGATCGCGATTCCGACAAGCCCAACCGCGGCGGCGCCGAGATTACGCAGAGAATTTGGTGCGCGCTCAAAAATCATCGCGGCCCAGAGCGCAAACGCGCTGAACATGCTCAGCGCGTAGTAATCCTGTCGCTGCCCGATAGCCAAAATCGGTGCCAGCACGACAATGGCCCAGGCCATCGGGAGAGCATCTTGGAAATTAATCTCGCGCGGCCGCATCACCCGCCTCCAGGAAAAGATCAGCGCCGGCAAAATCGCCAGCGACCAGGGAAACCACCAGGCGAGATGACCGGTGAAAAATTGCCAGCGCGGAACATCGTCATACCAATTCCCGTTAGGATAGCGGCCGAGCAAATGTTTAATCCACTCCTCAGCAACAATGCGATGAAACGGACCGTCAAAATGGATTTCGATCCAGAGATACCACGGTCCGATGATGGCGAGAAAAAGTAACAGGTAAGGCCACCAAAGAAGCGAGCGAAACCGCATCCGTGCCTCACGATAAAAGATCGCCAGTGCAGCAAAGGTCGCCGCCGGAAAAAGCAATCCATGTGGACCCTTTGTTAGACATGCCAGCGCGGCGCAAATCCAGAATCCGGCAAACCAGGCGCGCCGCTGATGGCGCTGCTGGAACCCGGCCAATCCGCAATAAATCGCTCCCGCGAAAAGCGCGGCAAAGAGTGGTTCGGGCATGACGATACGACCGAAAATGAACGTGCCGCTAAGCGTGAGATAGATCAGTCCGGCAGCGAATCCGCGCCAGTAATCGGCCAGCCGTTCTCCGATCAGAAATGTGAATGCTACCGTTGCGACAACCGAAAACGCAATCGGAACGCGCGTCGCAGCGGTGTTGATCCCAAAAAGCTTGTAGCTGGCTACGATCAGCCAGTAGAGCAGCGGCGGTTTTTGCAGACGCGGAATGCTGTCATTCGTCGGCAACAAATATTGACCGCTCTGAATCATTTCGCGCGCGGCGGCGGCATACTGGCCTTCGGTCTCACTGTAAAGATCGCCGATTCCAATCGTCCCGAAATGCAACAAGACGGCCAGCGCAATCAGAATGGCAATGAGCGCGTGCCGGGTTGGCGGCGGCGGCAATGCTTGTGGCCCAAGAAACGTTTCCTCAATACTAAGCGTCCCGGTGCCCGTGACCATTTCAGTGAGCGTCCACCGCCGCGGCGCGATATCGATCCCAACTATCGGGCAAGCGCAGCAATTTTGCCGACGGCATTTGGATCAACGCCAGCGTCTGGCGGCATTCGGCGATTAGAGCATCGTCCGTGTCCCGTACAATCCGAAAAGCGCACCAAAATCGCACGCGTTTGAGGTGATCGAGCCAGCCTTCAATCGTCAGGCGGTCGCCAAGTTTTGCGGCGCGGCGGTAGTCGATCTCTGTCCGGACCACGACGGGATATTTTTGCGTTGCGGCCATGTCTGATAAGGCGAGCCCGAGCTGCTCAGCCAGGAGGGTACGGGCAATCTCAATGAAGCGCAGATAAGCTATGTTGTGGACAACACCACCGCAGTCGGTATCGAAAAACATCACCTGCACTTCGGTGCGAATGCGGGGCGCGTCGGTTACGGTCATACCGGCGTATGATTTCCAAATGCGGGCGTGAAAGCAACGTTGCCCGATTTCGCCGGGTCAGCCTGCATGGAAATCATGTTTTGAATGGCGCCAACGACTTCCGCGCTCGTGACCGCGTGCATGCAGCGGAAATCGAGAGGACATTCACGTAGAAAACAGGGGCTGCACTCGACATGATGCCGAAAAATGTGATGGCCCCGGCCGAGCGGGCCAGTGCGCAGTGGTTCCGTCGATCCGAAAATCGAGATCGTAGGTACTCGCAACAGGGCCGCGAGATGCATTGTTCCGGTATCGTTAGTAAGTAACAGATCACAGGCGCTCAACTCATCGATCAATCCCCCGAGCGTCGTCTGCCCGATCCGATTCACGCACTTCCCTCCCAGTTTTTTGGCAATTTCCAAGCCGACTGTCCCATCGCCGGCCGCGCCGAATAGAATCCACCGTACCGGAAATCGCGCAGAAATTTCCTCCGCCACTTCCGCGAAACGTGGCCATCGTTTCGCCGGGCCATACTCCGCGCCGGGACAAAGCGCGAATTTGAACTGAGCGCGATGACTTTTGATCGGATTAGCTGCAGGAAATTGCGGCCTCACTTTTGCCCCCACCGTGGTCGCCAACTCTAAATACTTGTAGGTCTGATGAACGATGCCACGGGAGAAGGTCTTCCGCGGTCCCTGATTCAGCAGCCAGCGGCGCCAATGCCCGGTTAAGCCAACCCGCCGTGGGATGCCTGCCAAAAAAACTTCGAGCGCGCTTCGGAGGGAATTCGGAAACAGGATTGCGGCATCGAACGGTGGATTTTGACGAAACAAACGCGCCGCTACGAAAACAGATTTCGACGGCAACACGATGACTTCATCGATTTCGGAAACAATTTTCCAGAGCGGTGCAAGTTTTTCCGAGACGGCTACAGTCAAATGCGCGTCCGGCCGGCCACCTTTGATGGCACGCACCGCCGGGACACTCATGGCGGCGTCGCCCAGCCAATTGCTGCTCCGAATCAAAATGCGGAATGGCTTAAGCCGGGTTTTCTCCGGCAAAAAAACGCCGCGTTTATATTTCGAGAGCAGGAAGTTTGGCCGGGGTGTTTTCCAACGGTTGTGGACCCAAAACCAATCTTCCGGAGCGCGTCTGACTTGTTTTTCCAAAATTTCGTTGCTGCACGCCGTTAACTTTTCGATCGATTCGCTGACGTCGTCGATTGGCGTTTCCGCGACCGCGCGCCAGCGTGCGAAACCCTCGGTGTGAACAGCAAATCCGATCAGCTTCGCATGCGCTCGCCGCGCGAGCAGCGCAGGCAATGGGGTGGTCGACGCCAGTCTGCCAAAGACCGGTGTCCAAAGGCCGCCGTCGCCGGCGTGTTGATCCATTAGAATCCCGATCCCGCCGCCGCTGCGTAGCAACTCAATCGCTTTGCCGAACCCTTCGCTGCGCTCAAAGACCTCCAGACCAAATCGGCTGCGGGCCTTCCGAACGTGCCGATCAATGTGCCGATTGCGGATGCGTTGATAAATGGTCGCGGTCCGCTGTCCGCGCGAGAAATGAGATAATCGGGTGCAAAACTCCCAGGAACCGATGTGACTGATGAGCAAGACAAACGGCTTCTTTTGCCGGAAACAGTTTTCGACGAGTTCGAAGTTTTCCAAGCGTACGCGCTCCAAGATTTTTTCCATCGGCATCCGGGTAAACTTCACGCTGCAAAGCAAATTCGCTCCCAGCCATCGGAAATGCCGGCGCACGATCCGGCGCATCTCTGTCTCGGAAAGTTCGTCGCCGAAAGCGATGCGCACATTTCGCAGAGCAAGTTTCCGGTATTGCGGCAGGAATACCCAGGCAATGGCGCCGCAGATTTGCCCCATCGCGAATAAGAAGGGGAGCGGCAACAAGACGAGCAAATCTGTTCCCGCCCGGTATAAAAGATAAACGGGATAATCGAACATTGAATTTGGCCGGGCATGCTACGTTTGCCCGCCCGTGGCATCAATCAATATACTGTGCCCATGAAGGGCGAGGAATTGCGAGCAGCGGAAGCGCATATCGCGCGGCTGGAGGAAGAGTTGTTGCGTCTGAAGGACGTGAAGCACGATTTGCAGGTACTGCGGGACGAACATCGACGGCTGCGCCGCAGCGCCGAAGGGCGGGTGGCAAAAATTCTTTCGGCGCCGTTCCGATTATTCCGGCGGCGGCAACGAACTGACGCCACTGAGCAAGATGAATACGGCCGCTGGTTTGTCCGGCATCGCGTTTCCGCGGAGGAAGCTGCGAGACTGCGTGAGCAATCGCGAACCTTCTCTTATCGGCCGCTCCTTTCGATTTTGATGCCCACGTTTAATCCGAATGACGAATTTCTGACGGCCGCGGTCGAATCGGTAATTGCGCAGGTTTACGAAAATTGGGAGCTGATCCTGGTTGATGATGGCTCGAGTGATTCCCGCGCGCGCGCTTTGCTGAAAAATTTTGGGCAACGTGATGCACGCATTCAGATCGGCGTCCAAGAGCACGGTGGAATCTCCTCAGCCTTAAACACGGGGCTGGCGCGGGCGCGCGGTGACTGGATCGCGCTGCTCGACCACGACGATTTGCTTGAGCCGGACGCGTTGTTTCGCGCGATTGAACTTATGCAAAACGATCGCGAAGCGGATGTGATTTATTCCGACGAAGACAAAATCGTCGATGGGAAACTGGCGGCGCCACTCCTGAAACCGGATTGGTCGCCCGAATTTTTTCGAACGCACGATTACCTGGGACATTTCGTGGTCATGCGGCGCGATTTGGCGCGCGCCGAATTTCGCAGCGAATTTGACGGGGCGCAGGATTACGATTTGCTCCTGCGCATTTCGGAAAAAACGGACCGGCTCCGACACATCCCGCGAGTGCTTTATCATTGGCGGCGCACGGCCGAATCAACCGCGCACAACATCCGGCGCAAACCAGGCGCGCTGGAAGCGGGACGGCGCGCGATCGAGGAGCATTTGGTGCGGAGGCAGGAAAATGCTCGCGTGACGATCGATTGGGAAACGCACCTCTATCGCGTTCGGCGGGAGCTTCGTTCTGAGAAAATCTCTATCATTATCAAAGGGGCTGCGGCTCGCGATGCCGAGCGGATTCGGGCGAAAACAAATTTTCCGAATTTTGAAATCGTCCCAAACCCCAAGGAAGCGACTGGAAAATACGTCCTATTTCTCGATCCCGATCTTGAGCCACTCGACCAGAACTGGTTGAGCGCGATGGGGGAGCAACTGTCGAACGCGAGGATTGGTGCCGTTGGCGCGCGCATCGTTTCGTCGGACGATGCAATTGAAAGCGCCGGATTAATTTTGTCGCCCAATGGAAGTGTGGGTTCGGCTTTTGCCGGGTATCCACGCAATTTCCGGGGCGCAAATCGGCAATTGCAGGCGGTGCGGAATTACAGTGCCGTGAGTGCGTCGTGTTTGCTGACGCGGCGGGAAGTTTTGGAAAAAACTGCTTCAGGTAACGCCATGGGATCCCTCGACTTTGCGCGGGATGACCGCGTTTGTGTCGGTACCGAGTTTTGTTTGAATCTCCGCGCACACGGATTGCGAACGGTTTCGATTCCTTATGCGGAGGTACGGCGCACTTCAGCAAGGGAAAATGGGAGGAGGATGTGTCTGGATTTACAGAAACGCTGGCCGGAAATGTTTCGACGCGATCCTTATTATAATCCAAATCTTTCGAGCGAACGGGCCGATTTCTCGCTGGGGTAGCGCCCGCATTCTGCGCGCTGTGTTGGGAGATCCTCTCAGACACGATAACAAAACGGATGAGGACTTCCTATTTGCGGCTTCGCCACCTTATGAGATGACTTCCAGAGATTTAATTGATTAATTTGCGATCGGCGATCATACATCGGCGCTACAAAATGAAAAAATCCGGGAAAGATATTTGGCGCGGTTTGCAGCCCGCCGCCGCTGCCGCGTTGAGCACGCGGGACTATCGAGCTCCGGCGCTGGCAAGACGGCTAGGCGGCGGGGGTGTGGAAGCGGGGCAGATTGTGTCGGCGAACCGGCGTTCGCTCGCGGCGATCTGGATTCCTGGCGTCGAAATTTTCGCGCGCGCCATCCATGTGCAACGGCAGCGTGGATTGTTCGGAGAATTGGCCCGCCGGGATGAAGGCGTGCTGGGGAGTTTAAAGTTCTGGCCAAAGCAATGGGCCACTGCGCGCATGTTCGCCGACACCGCCAAGGGCTTTCATGTTCATCCGCCCTTTGTCCCCGAGGGCGAAGATCCGGCGAAATGGCTACGGCGCAGGTTCTCCGGGAGAGCGAACGTTGCATCCAACTACGAGGCGGAACAGTGGGACGTAATGTTTTTCGTGCAGGGCCGGGTGGAGATGATTTTGCGCGATGTACGCGAAGGTTTTCGCAGTCGCATCATGCATTTTTTTGTTGATGGCGACAATCATCGCGGCCCGAACAATGTCGCGGTCGTCATTCCACCGGGGGTGGCGCATGCGGTGCGGGTAGAGGGAAGCGAGGACGCAATCATGGTTTACGGCACCAGCACGAATTTTGAACCGGCGTTCGAGGGCAGGATTGCGAGCGATGTGGAATCGGCGCTGTTGCCCGAGAGCTGGCGGAGTTTTCTGGCGGAATAAGTGAAGCGGAAGTTCGATCCGGCGTTGCCGGAATTGATGGACCGGCCGCAGCCCGTCACGCGCGAGCTGGAGCGTGACCTTGCCAATCTGCGCTCGTTTAATCGCTGGTTCGGCAGCCACCGATTGATTCGACATTTTTTGCGACTCTGGCTTAGGCCAAATGGGAAAGCGCGAGTCCTGGACATTGCCACCGGCTCAGGCGACATCCCACGGCTGATCGTCGATCACGCGCGACGACAAAATGTGTTGGTTCAAATCGACGCGATCGATCAGCAGGAATCGACCATCGAAATCGCGCGAGGACTGAGCGCTGCTTATCCAGAGATCAACTTTTATTGCGCGGACTTGTTCGAATGGAACTTGTCGCCGGGTCTTAAACTTGACGGCTTAAAGCCGTCAAGTTTTCCTTATGACATGGTGCTGTGTTCGCTCGCGCTTCATCATTTCCGCAACGATGACGCTGTGCGGGTGATGCAAAAGATTCGCAACCTCTCGACTGCGCGAATTTTAGTCGCCGATTTGCGAAGGGCGCGCTGGTTGAGCTTTGCCGTGTATTTTGTGACGGCCACAATCTATCGCGATGAGATGACGAAAACGGATGCGCGGCTGTCTGCGGCTCGTGCCTTCAGTTTCTTGGAAATGCGAAAGCTGGCTGAGCGCGCCGGCTGGAAAAATTTCAGGCATCGAAAGTTTGCGGTTGGACGGCAGGCGATTTGGATGGATTCGCCATCCCGAGCATAGTCGAAGGATCCCGCTGCGTTACCTTAAAGATTCCATCATGGGATCCCTCGCCCGACCCGGCCTGGCGGTTTCCCTCGGGACGCCGAGTTTTCCAAATGAAAATTATCGAATCAACTGATGCCGCCCATGCGCATGTGCGCAAACGAACGGGCAAATCGGTGCTCGTGCCGACGATGGGGGCATTGCATCGGGGACACCTAGAGTTGATTCGCGTCGCGCGTGAACATGCGGGAAATGCCGGGGAAGTCGCAGTCAGCATTTTCGTTAATCCATTGCAGTTCGAGCCGGGATCGGACTTTGAGAAATATCCGCGGCCGGAGTCCGCAGATGAAAAATTTTGCGAGGACGCTGGTGTGAATCTGCTTTTTCGTCCGCGCCAGATGTATTTTGATAATCGATCTGTTTACGTCGAAGAGACGCGGTTGTCGGCGGGGCTTTGCGGGGCCTCGCGGCCGGGACATTTCCAGGGCGTCTGTACGGTGGTGGCAAAGCTTTTTAATTTGCTCGCGCCCACCGCAGCGATCTTCGGGGAAAAGGATTACCAGCAACTTGCGGTCATCCGGCGAATGGTGCGCGACCTGAATTTCCGGATCGAAATTATCGGTGTGCCGACGGTGCGCGAGGCGGACGGGTTGGCGTTAAGCTCACGCAATCAATACTTGAGCGCGGATGAGCGCGCCGCAGCGCCAGCGCTGTATCAGGCCATGCTGCGGGTGAAAGAATTGGCCGCTGGTGGAGAAAATTCCGTCAGCAAATTGATCGACGTCGCCAGAGAGGTAGTCAGCCCGGCAAAGCGGGCACGTATTGATTACATCACCATCGTCGATGCCGAAAACTTAGAACCGCTGGAAAACCTGCGACCGAACGCGCTTATCGCGCTTGCAGTTTTCGTCGGCGAAACGCGATTAATCGATAACTTGCGACTGACGTGAAGGAATTCGATTTCGTGGTGGTGGGGAGCGGGATCGCGGGCTTGAGCTTTGCCTTGAAAGCGGCGCAGCACGGTTCTGTCGCCGTGATCACCAAACGCAAAGGGGCGGACAGCAGCACGGCGTGGGCGCAGGGCGGCATTGCTTGCGTCACGAGTGATGAAGATTCTTTCGAGTTGCATGTGCGCGACACGATCGAAGCCGGCGCCGGGCTCTGCGACGAAAAAGTTGTGCGCACGATTGTGACGGAAGCTCCGGAGGCGATCCGCGAGCTAATGGAAGTCGGCGTCCATTTCGATGAACGCGACGTTTCGGGTCATCGCGAGCTCGATCTCGGGCGGGAGGGCGGGCATTCGAAGCGGCGAGTGTTGCACGTCCAGGACGTGACCGGGCGCGAGATCGAAAACAAGCTATTAGCGGCGCTCGGCCGATCGCTCCGGGTGCAATTGCTGGAAAACCATACCGCGATCGATTTGATCACCGCCGCCAAGCTTGGTTTCGCAACGGAAGATCGGTGCCTCGGACTTTACTCGCTCGATGAGAAAATGGGCGAAGTTTTATCAATTCGAAGCGATCGGGTGGTGCTGGCTACTGGCGGATGCGGGAAGGTTTATCTCTACACCACGAATCCGGCGGTGGCGACGGGCGATGGGGTGGCGATGGCATGGCGCGCCGGAGTCGCCATCGCGAACATGGAATTTGTGCAATTCCATCCCACCTGCCTCTTCCACGCCGAAGAGCGTTCGTTTTTGATTTCCGAAGCAGTCCGCGGCGAAGGGGGAATCTTGCGTGATGCCCGGGGCGAGGATTTCATGTCGCGATATCACCCGCGTGGCTCGCTGGCTCCTCGCGATGTAGTGGCGCGCGCAATCGATGCGGAGATCAAACGCAGCGGTGCGCAATGCGTTTATTTGGACATTACGCACAAGTCCGAGGCGTTTTTGCGTGAACGTTTTCCGCACATTTTTGAGACCTGTTTGCAGCTCGGGATCGATATGAGCCGGCAACCAATTCCGGTGGTGCCAGCGGCGCATTATCAATGCGGGGGAATCAAGACAGACATAAACGGCGCGAGCAATCTGCGGGGTTTGTACGCCATCGGGGAAGTGGGTTGCACCGGTTTGCATGGGGCAAATCGCCTGGCCAGCAATTCGCTGCTCGAGGGTGTGGTAGTGGCGCGCCGGGCTTGCGACGCACTGGTGCGCGAGTTTCCGAAGGAGCAAGATCACAAAATTGCCTTGCCGGAATGGGTCTCGGGCAATGTCCAGGACGTGGACGAACTGGTGGTGATTTATCACAACTGGGACGAGATCCGGCGCCTGATGTGGGACTACGTCGGGGTGGTGCGGTCCGACAAACGCCTGCAGCGCGCAGCCTCGCGTTTGCGGAATCTCCAGCGCGAAATCCGCGAATTTTATTGGAATTTCAAGGTCTCGGTCGACTTGCTCGAACTGAGGAATCTGGCGACGGTGGCGGCCCTGATCGTGGACAGCGCCCTGCTGCGCAAAGAGAGCCGGGGGCTGCATTATACCCTGGATTATCCGCAGGCGGACGAAGCGCATTTTCGGCGCGATACAGTGCTGTGGCGTGGCTAAATACTTGGAATGGATACTGCTGCAGGTGACAAACCGTCAGCCAGGGAAGGATTCCTCGAAAAGAGGAAAACCCCTTGCCTGGTGGCAAGTTTTCGGATAAACAAGCCCACGCTAATGAGAAAAGGTTTTCCCGCCGTCGCGTTAGTGCTCCTTGGGACGGGGGTGGCCATGGCCCAATCGCCTTACGAAAGTGCGGCCGATTTCGCCAAATACGCCCGCAAATTGCGCGAACAAGCCTTACTCAAAGTCGAGCCCCAGGTGTTTGTCCCGACCGCTTCCCGGACCAGCACGGGCACCCGTTACCCGTGGAAAGCGAATATTGTGACAACGGTGTTTTGGGTTGGCGAGCAAGCCGGCGGGAATAATCCGGTCCCAAATTACAAGAGCTGCTGGGACGCGAACTGGACCTCGAGTTACGGTGGCTTCGATACCCCTGACGTCTCGTCGCGCCGAAATTACATTCCGGCTTCATTTACCCCCCGCCAGAATCCTTTTTATTGCGCCCTCCCTTATAACGACGTTACCCATGGGCAGTTCAAGCCGGAAGCGCCGTTGGTAATTCCATGGTTTAGGACTGCCTACACAGAAGCGGGCCACTCCGTTTGCAAGGACCGCTGGCTGGCAATACGCAAAGGCAGTCGCATTTGTTATGCCCAATGGGAAGATTGCGGACCATTCCGCACCGACCATTTCCAGTATGTTTTCCAGAATGAGCGACCGAAACCGAACCTGAATCACGGGGCCGGTCTCGATGTCTCCCCGGCTGTGCGCGATTACCTCGGGCTCGGCCCAACTGATGTGACCGACTGGCAATTTGTGGAAGTGCGCGATGTTCCGCCCGGGCCATGGCGTAGCTATGGTGACAACAACCATTTCGTGATTGCCAAGCGCCAGGCTGAGGCACGCCTTGTCCAGCAAACCGGCGGGGCCACCTCGCGCTAGTCGGCGCGGCTTCCCACCACGCGCGGACGCAATTTTTCGAAAGTCGTGTCGAGCTCGTTGATCCGGTCGACGAGCAGTTGATAGTGCGCGCGTTGCGCGGTGCAGAAGGCGGTGAGCGGTTGTATTGCGGCATTGATCTCGCCGTAGAACAAATCGATGGCATGAGTGATCTGATTCTCGATCGCAAGCACGAGCTCGCTGCGTTTTGCTTCCATTTGTTCGGTATAAACGCGTAAGATTTTTGCACGCTGTCGTTTTGCCAGAAAAGTTCCAATGATCGCGGCTGAAGCGGCCAACACCCCCGTGACATCGGCGATGGCGGCGCTACTCATGGCCGCAACCAGTGCCACCAGTCCGCCCGCCGCCGCCACCCCCGCCGGAATTCGCAAGCGGTCCGATGTTTCCCGAAATATCACCGCCATTTGTTCCTCAAGGGCCTTCCCGCCGCCTCGCTCGGCCAGGGTCAGTTGAATGGATTGCAACAACTCGCGGCGTTGGCGCGCGAAATCCGGTGGCATCCGCGGCGCCTGAGATTTCACCTCGCCGGCAAAATGCGACTCGATCATGTCCTGCAATTGCGGCCAGATTCCACGCAGATCGGTCTCAAGTAATTGCACTGCATTTTCGATTTGCGGCTGCACGATCTGCCGCAGTTTCGTTTCCATTTCGTCTTGAAAATCGCGCTGCCAATAATCGCGTCGCCAAATCATGTTGATGGTGGTCCAGAAGGTCAGTTTGCTCTCGAGAAAGCTCGTTCCCTGAACAGCGCAATCACGACAGGCTTGCTCAACTCCCCGGACAAAACCGTGCACCTGCCGCAACGTTTGCTCCTTGCGCGCCTGGAGGAAGTGCATCAAACGCTCGAACCGTTCTTCGTCCTGGCGAATAGTGCGAAATGCCTCGCGCACTTCCGAGGCTATCTCTTGCAGAACAACCTGCGCTGTTTGCCAGGCCGATCGCAACTTGAGCGCGTGTGCACTCGCGTCCGACATGATCAAATCAATATGCTCTTGCAATGGAACAATCTGGCTCTTTTCTTCGAGGCTGGCCGCTCCGGGCGCGCCCGTCCGCGCGAGTAAAGCCTGACGCGCCGAAACGGCAAAAATAGGTGGTGCGGTTCCGAGTTTCTGAAGGGCGGTATCCTGAAGATGGCGTCGAATTACCGCAATCTCGGAGGGATCGCGCAGGTCGGCCTGTTGCAAAACGAAAACGATATTTTTCAGCCAGCGCTTTTGCACAAAAGCGAGAAGGTCCCACGCTGATTGTGTCCAGGGATTGACTACGGAAAAAACGAAGAACACGAGATCGGCCCGGGGGACGAATTCTTCGGTGATGCGTTGATGCTCCTCCACCATGGTGTTGGTGCCGGGGGTATCGACGACATTGAAGTCGCGCAGAAAATCGATCGGAAGATAGCGTTCGATCAGTTGGGGGGAGACATCGACCGTTTTTTCGACCTCGCCGTAGCGAAAAATGCAGACGCGATCGGTTGCCGGCAACACCCCAGTCTTGGCGAATTCGCGGCCGAAAAGCGCATTTAGAAGCGAGGATTTTCCCGCTTTCACTTCACCGACCACCACAAAAAGGAGCGGTTGGCGAATGTCGATAAGAAGCGCGTGCAGCGTCTCCAATGAGCCCGGGTTACGTTGCAGATCAGCGCCGAGTCGGAGCAATCGGATCAGCGCAGTTTCGAGATCGGTTCGAAGCTGCAAGTAATGATCGGCGATCATGCCGCGAGCGTTAACCGTTCGGCGAAGGGGCGACAACCGGCGAGGGAGCGGCAGTTGGCGCGTTGACCGGCTTCGGCGTCGGCGGCGGGACCGGCGTCTGTAGCTTCAACAATTCGGAGACGGTGACGAATTTGAATCCCTTGGCTTCGAGCTCGGTTAAGATCGCCGGCATCGCCTGGATGGTCTGCGCATGAATGTCATGCGATAGCACGATCGATCCCGGGCGCGTCTCTTTCAGAATACGACTACTAACGATACTTGGACCAGGTTCCTTCCAGTCGAGAGGATCCACGTCCCACAAAATAATTTCATAGCCCAAGTCGTCGTGAATAAAATGTTTTTGACGCGGCGTAATCGAACCGTAGGGCGGGCGAAGTAAAACCGGGCGTGAGCCAATCGCGCTGGTGATCGCCTCTTCGGTGCGCTTGATCTGGCTGCGGACGGCATCGTCCGACATTTTCGCGAAATTGGGATGCGACCAGGAGTGGTTGCCAATTTCGTGACCTTCCCGTGCTGCGCGCTGCAGGATTTCGGGATGCTGCACCACATTCTCGCCGATGACAAAAAAAGTGGCGTGGATGTGATGTTGTCCGAGCAAATCCAGCAGTCGCGGCGTCAGTTTTTCGCTTGGACCGTCATCAAAGGTGAGCGCGATGTAGGGGCCATCGACGTGCACCGAGCTGACCGTTGTTTTATGTTCCGGGATCTGGGGGGGGGTTGGCTTTGCTGGCGAGGGGGAGGGCGAGGGCGAGGGTTGCTGGGCCAATGCAACCATCGCCGGAACGAGGAAAAAAAGTGCGCGGAATTTTCGCAGCATGAGACTCAGAAGCGCGACAGATTGCCTTACTAACGCGGCGGCACCAACATCGCAACCGGGATGTGGAAAATCGGATGAGGGGAAGCCGGGCCAGAGCGCCTGGGAGGCCGAATTTGGCAGCTAATCTGCTGTTTTGGGATGCATCGATGTTTGAGGGGCTGATCAAGCTTCGGCGGGAGGCCGAGAGGCCGCACTGACGCCGATTATCGCGTGATGAACATTCTTCTTGTCGAAGACCAGGACGACAGCCGGAAAACGCTCTCCCGGCTGATCGCAATGCGCGGCCATAAAGTGACACAGGTCGCTACCGCTGAGGAGGCCGAGCGCGCTATGGCAACGGAAACCTTCCCTTTCCTTATTCTGGACTGGATGTTGCCCGGAAAGAGCGGCATCGACTTGTGTCGCGAATTGCGGGCGCGCCAAGACGGCGACGAGATGTTCATTTTGCTCGTTACCGGGAAAACCGATCGCGCAGATCTGGAGATGGCGCTGGAGGTGGGGGCGAATGATTACCTGACCAAACCAATCGATCTATCGTTGCTCAATGTGCGCCTGGCGGTGGCGGAGCGGCAAATTCGAGATCTCACGGAACGAAACCAGGCGCGGATTGCACTCCAGCAATCGGCCCGGACCCTGACAGACATTCTCGAGAATACGACGGATAGTTTCTTTGCGCTCGATTACGCGTGGCGCTTTACTTATGTGAACCCAGAGGCAGAGTCCTCGTTCGGACGCTCGCGCAAAGAGCTTTTGGGAGGTGAGCTGTGGCAGAAGTTTCCCGAACTTCGCGGTACCACTTTTGAAAAGAATTATCGGCGGGTTATGGCCGAACAGGAACCCATCGAATTTGAAGCGTGCGACCCGAGCGGAACGAAGTGGTTCGAAGTGCACGCCTATCCCAGCGGCGGAGGCGTCTCCGCCTTCTTTCGTGACGTGACCGAGCGTAAGCGCGCAGAAGACGACCGGCTCACTAAAGGCAAAATCGAATCATTGGGGACGCTGGCCGGCGGAATCGCCCACGATTTAAACAATATTCTAACCGTCATCTCCGGCAACATTGGCCTGGCCCAACTGGAAGCGCCGGTGGAAGAGAAGAATTTGCTTGGTTGCCTCGCTAAAGCGTCCCAGGCGGCGCAGGAAGCCGCCCACATGTCCAGTCAGTTGCTCACCTTCTCCAAAGGCGGTTCGCCGGTGAAAAAAATTGTGAGAATGTCCGAGCTGTTGGTTAAGTCAGCGCACTTTTCGTTGCACGGCTCGAATCTACGCGCGGAAATGGATATTCCGCCGGACCTGTGGCCGACCGAAGTTGATCCAACCCAAATCGAGCAGGTAATCAACGCGCTCATGATTAACGCTCGCGAAGCGACGCCCTCTGGTGGCACGGTAGATATTTCAGCGCGCAATGTAAAACTGGACGACAAACCGGGTGCGCTCCTCCCTGGCGGCCGCTACATCAAGGTCGCTATCGCGGATCACGGCAGCGGCGTTCCCGTGGATATAGCGACGAAAATTTTCGATCCTTATTTCACCACCAAGCCGGTGAGCAGCGGATTGGGACTTTCGATAAGTTTTTCTATTGTTAAGAAACACGAGGGGATGTTGCACCTCGAACAGTCGTCCCCTGCCGGCGCGGTCTTTGCCTTCTATCTTCCAGCAGCCAGGGCCGAACCCGCGGTAGTAAAGAACGTCCCCAACTCAGGATTGCCATCTACTCTGCAACGCATCCTGGTGATGGACGATGAGGAAGGAATTCGGGAGCTCACTTCTCAATTGCTCAATACTCTCGGCTACGAAGTCACCGCCGTGACTGATGGCGTGGAAGCCGTGAATACCTATGAGCGCGCCATGCGCCGCGGCGAAAATTTTCAGGCAGTGATTTTGGATGCTACGATTCGTGGCGGCATGGGCGGGCTGGCCACGATCTCGCGTCTGCGCAACATTGATCCCAGCGTCGTTGCCATTATTTGCAGCGGTTATTCCGACGAAGCGGCGCTCGCGGAATTCTTGCAATATGGATTCCGCGGGGCATTACCGAAACCGTTTACCCGGCGCGATCTGGCGGATGTATTGCAACGCGCCTTTATGACCTCGAAAAGCGAGCCGGCGTTCGTCCGCTAGCTCTTGCGCAATTTTTCCAGCGCGGCAATGATGGCGTCCGGTCCGCCCTCGATGTAGCCGAAGAAATTCGCCACTCGCTTCCCTTCGGGATTCAAGACGATCAAGGTCGGAAAACCTTCGATTTCATATTCGCTGGCCAATTTCATGTTTTGCTTTCTGACCGCGTCGCTTTGCGCTTTGGCACGAGGAAAATCGAGTTCAACCAGAATCAGATTCTTCGCGGCGTACTCCTGAAACTGCGGTTTGGAAAAAATTTCGGCCTGCATGAGCTTGCAATAGCTGCACCAATCCGAGCCGGTGAACTCAAGCAGAACAAGCTTGTGATCCGATTTCGCCTTCGCCTTGGCTGCGTCGAAATCAGTCAGCCAGTCAACCTCGGCCGGAGCAAAAGCGGCAGAAAGGAAAATGGCTAAACAGAAGAGAACCAGTTTCTTCACATCACAAGTGTCCGCCAAAGGAGCGGCTCGCGCAAGTTTGCTGCAGATTGCCGGGGTTGGGTTAGCGAAGGCTTCGGCCTCGGGCCGGAAGCCGGTGTCACTTGGAACCGATGCTCCCAGCTAAGGAGGTCAATTCCATCCAGCTACAAGCGAACCAGAGCCGTCACCTACGATTGCCCCCCGGAAAAAGGGGAGGGCCCGGCGCGGGAAAACGCCGGGCCGCCACCAGAAGATCTTATTTGATATGTCCCGAGACGAGCTTGGTCATCTCGAACATGCTCACCTGACTTTTGCCGTTGAAAACGGGGCGAAGCGCATCGTCGGCATTAATCTGGGTTCGTTTCTTTTTATCCTGACAACCGTGTTTCTTGATGTAGTCCCACAGTTTTTTCGTGAGTTCGGAACGCGGGAGCGGTTTCGACCCAACGATGGCAGAGAGTTTTTCATCAGGCTGGACGGGGCGCATGAATGCGGCGTTCGGCTTGCGTTTGGACTTTTTAGCTTTGGTTTTCGGCATGATCGCTGATTAAAACCGAAGCAACGAACAGGGCAATACATTTTTTGCCTCGCGGTAAATTAATTTTTTCCATTGAAACGGCGGACCACCAGCGCCGCAATGTCATCCGGTGGGACGGGGGTAGTCGAGGAAAAGACGGAGTCGCGCAACAAATGTTGTAGGAAGGACTGTGCATTGCCTGGTACGGCGAGTAATTGTTTCGCCACCATCGCAGGGGCGAGCCTGGGATGATCGGTGTCGCCTGCGCCATACAAACCGTCGGTGTAAAGCAGAAATAAATCTCCGCTGCTCAAGCGCACTGGCGTTTCGCTGAAGCTTGACCCAGCAACCAGCCCCAGCGGTGGCGAGGTCGACGCGATGGATTCGGTTTCTCCGTTGTGCCGTGCCACCAGCAACGGCGGATGGCCGGCCCCCACGATACTGCCCGCGCCGCTGCGCGGATCAAGCGCCACGCACATCGCGGTCATGAAGGAGCGGGCGCCGAGAATGCTGCGAAAATCGCGATCGACTGCGCGCATGATTTCCGTTGGAGTTTCGTTTTCGGCGTTGGCGTGATGAAAAAGCAATTTCGCCAACGTGGTCAACAACGCGGCCGCCGCGCCATGTCCAGTGGCATCAGCAATCCAAAAAAGCATCCGGCCATCGCCCATGCGCAGCCAGCCGTAAATGTCGCCACCCACCTGGATGACCGGACGATAAAACGCGGCAATTTCCCATCCTGGCAACGCCGGTGGTGTTGCTGGAATAAGCGAGCGTTGCGTTCGTTGCGCTGCATCAAGGTCCTGTTCCAGATTTCCGCGCCACGCTTCCAATTCTTCGTTTTGCCTGAGCAGTTGCTCGCGCATGGAACGCAAACGCAATTGGGTTTCGATGCGTGCGCGCAACACCTCGGGATGGATGGGCTTGGTCACGAAATCATCCGCTCCCGCTTCCAGACAAAGCACCTCACTTTCTTCTCCGCCGTGACCGGTGAGCATGATGGTCGGAATCTGCGCTATTGCCGGAGAAGGATCGGCCCGAATTTGCTTTGAGACATCGGCCCCGTTCAAGCCGGGCATGTCGTAATCAAGGAGGAGAAGACAGGGCGGCTGCTTGCGGACCAATTCCAGCGCTTCTTCGCCGCTTTCGGCTTCGGCGCAGGTATAGCCGGCAGCGGTCAACGTTCGCGCCAGCAAACGCCGGCTCGCTCGATCGTCATCAACCACAAGGATAGAATTCTCCACGCGCGTCATCCTTTGAATAGAATCGAAAAGCAATGGCTCGCGACATGTATCGGGCGAACGATATTGCACTGCAGCAATTATCGAAGAGCGCGCTTTTCGATTGTCAGTATGTTAGGCTTGAATTAGAAAAGGACGGGTTCGTCGAATCGATTTTATGAAATGTTCATCGTGGCTCGTTGTTCTGGGCGGTTTTGTCTTTGTATCCTGCGCTGACGAAGAGCCGCCAGTGCGTCATCGCGTCGCGCGTTATCCAAATGCGCCGGAAGAGCAGCCGATCACGCAGCCCTACAATCCGAACCAGCCCCCGGCGCCGCCGTCGACTACCGAGGAGAATCCTCCACCGGAAGCCTCCGCCTCACCGGCCGCGAGGACGACCAAGGGCGATCTCCCGTACGGCATTCCGGTGCCGAATAAACCCGGATTCGTCACCAGCCCCTACGCACCTAATCAGGGCTATGTTGATGTTCGGGGGTTCCCACCGGGAACCGAAGTGAAAGATCCCTATACCAACAAGATCTTTCTGGTGCCGTAAGAATCTCGCTTCGTTCCGGGTGAAAGAGTCGGGTTGCTGGACAAGCGCGCCGGATATCGGATGATTCCTCCTTCCAGGTTTGGGGCGGCTGGGGATTCGAAAGGTTAAATGGAACTTCGCGTCAAACGCGCACCTCACATCGACACGGAAATCACCGTGCCGGGGGACAAGAGCATTTCGCATCGCGCCGCCATCATCGGTGCGCTGTCCAACGGAGTTTGCCGTCTCGATGGATTCCTCATGGGTGACGATTGTATGCGAACCGTCAATGCGTTGCGCACGCTCGGGGTTCGGATCGATGAGGCGGAGGGCAATGCAATTATCGTCCATGGAAAAAAGCGAGTGCTCAGTGCGCCGGCCGGCGACATTGATTGCGGCAACTCCGCTACCACCATGCGGTTGATGGCGGGACTTCTCGCAGGGCAAACATTTGAGAGCCGCCTGGTGGGAGACGCTTCTCTTTCCAGGCGGCCGATGGATCGCGTCATTGCTCCATTGCAGCGGATGGGAGCAAACATTACCGCGGAAGGTGCCGACCAGACCCCACCGCTGCGCATTCGCGGGGGCTCTTTGCGCGGAATTCGCTATCAAATGCCGGTCCCCAGCGCGCAGGTGAAAAGCGCAATCTTGCTCGCCGGTCTTTTTGCCAAAGGAAAAACCGCAATTGTCGAGGAAACGCAAACGCGCGATCACACCGAGCGAATGCTGCGTTACTTCTTTGTTCGCACGACGCGGGATGAAAACGGCACCATCGCGATTTTTGGCGATCAGGTTCCAGAGTCGCGCGACTTCCGAATTCCCGGTGATCTCTCCTCGGCCACTTACTGGTTGACAGCGGCAGCCGCGCAACCCGGAGGACATTTGCTTGTTCGCGAACTCGGCTTGAATACCACACGCACACCTGTGCTCGGTGTGCTGGTCCGCATGGGAGCCCAGGTTCGCGAAGCGATCGAAGATGTGGATCAACTCGAGCCACGCGGCATCGTGGAAATAACGGGTGCCATGTTGAAAGGCACCGTTATTCAAGGAAAAGAAGTTGCGCGATTGATCGACGAGCTTCCGGTACTGGCGGTGGCGGGCGCCCTTGCCAACGGCACCACCATCATCCGGCAAGCTCAGGAATTGCGGGTGAAGGAAACCGACCGCATTGCCGCAATCGCTCACAACTTGCGAGCGATGGGCGCGCAAGTGATCGAATTAAGCGATGGGCTTGAGATCCATGGCCCGGCGCCGCTACGCGGCGGACGCATCCCGAGCTTCGGTGATCATCGCATCGCCATGGCGTTTGCCATTGCCGGGCTCTTCGCCGACGGCGAAACCATCATCCAGGACGCCGAGTGCGTGGAAATTTCCTATCCCGGTTTCAGAAATGCGCTCGAAGAATTCATGACAACAAAGCGCGGCCCGGGAAGCACGCCGGTGATCGGATCGCGCTCGATGGCACCGGTTGACGAATAATCGTTAGCTACTCTATCGCTCCAATTAACACCGGCCTTCAGGCCGATGATTCATGGAAGTGAGCCGTTTTAATGGCTTAGTATCGAAACCGATGTCCGTTGAACGCGGTGTGGCTTGCGTTGTCAGCATGCGCAAGCCGTTGAAACGGCCTAATTGCGCTGAGTGCGGTTTGTCCACCGGACTAAAGGCCGGTGTTAATGAGAAGAATGCTGGCACCTCGCTGCCAGACCCGCTATCCAGATTGGCAAAACGATCGAGCCAACCCATTCGGCTTCGCTCAGGGCAGCCTTTTGCTCGAGATGCAGTCGCGATGACCAAGAGCTTGCTTCCGCGCGATTTCCAATGAAGAAACGTCGCAAGCCTCAATGCCCGCCCATCACGTCATCGCCATCGACGGTCCCGCCGCTTCCGGCAAAAGCAGCGTAGCGCGCACTTTGGCCCAGCGGCTTCAATTTTCCCATGTCAACTCTGGGGCGATGTATCGCGCGGTGACCTGGCAGGTTTTACAACGCGGCGTCAACGTGCACGAACCAGCTGCTGTTGCTGCCGCCGTCGAGCGATCAAGAATTGTCTGCGATCTTATCGATAACCAATCGCGCATCCTAATTGATGATCAGGATCCCACTCTGCATTTGCGCGATGATGATGTTAACCGTGCCGTTTCTCTCGTCAGTAGCGTTCCGCGTGTTCGCGAGATTCTCGTCGCTCACATGCGTGAGTACGCCAGGAAAGGCAATGTTGTCATGGAAGGCCGCGACATCGGGTCAGTCGTTTTCCCGGAAACGCCTTTCAAATTTTATATCGATGCCTCCGCGGAGGTGCGGGTGCAACGGCGGCTGGCCGAAGGGCAACGCGATGAAATCGCCGCGCGCGATCGTGCTGATTCTTCGCGCGCCGCCTCACCACTCGTCGTCGCGCCGGATGCTGCGGTGATCGACACCTCTTCGCTCACCATCGATGGCGTGGTTGATCGAATTATCCAGCAATTAGTAAGAAAAGGTTTGCCCATTCGCGCCCAAACAGCGACAGCGCGCCCGCAACGGATGAATCTGTACTATTGGCTGGGATACACTTTCTCCCGTTTACTCGCCCAAGTGTTTTTTCGATTTCGCATCCGGCATCGCGAACGCATGCTCCAAAGCGGACCGGTGATCCTGGCGATGAATCATCAGAGTTTTTTCGATCCGCCGCTGGCGGGAAACGCGTCCGATCGCGCGATTTTTTTTCTCGCCCGCAGGACATTGCTCGAGCACTGGTTTTGGGGCTGGCTTCTGCCCAAGCTGAACGTCATTCCAGTCGATCAGGAAGGCAGCGATCGCAGTGCTCTTAAAGCATTGATTCGAATTTTGCGGGCGGGACAAGCGACACTCGTTTTTCCGGAAGGGGCGCGCACCCTCGACGGTAATCTGCAACCGGCCCAGCCCGGTCTTGGCTTGGTGATTGCGAAAACGCTGGCGCCGGTTGTGCCGATGCGCATCTTCGGCGCGCACGAGGCCTGGGCACGTGGCAGCAAAAAAATTCGCCTTCATCCCATTACTATCGTCGTTGGGCATCCGATTTTTTTCACTCAAGCGGACGTCGCCGAACGAGGAAAAGACGTGTATCAAGGTTTGAGCGAGCGGGTGATGACCGAAATTGCTAAACTAACGATCGATGGAAACGGGTAAGGACAAGGAAGAGCGCGTGTCGAAAGGCGCGTGGATCGCGATGATTGCGATTGTTGTTGGTCTAGTCGCAGTTGCGACCTACGCCAACTGGCAAAATGCGCATCGCAATCAGATTGAGAGTACGTCTGTCACCCGCATTGCCCCGGAAGCTTCGGCTTCGCCGACACCCTAAGTCGGGTCGCGATGACGTAAGTTTGCCGGCTGCGAGCCAATGTCACACACTGAAATAGAATGGTAAGAAAGGTCTAAAGGTTGATACAAAAGGCTTTTTGCTTTCTGGTCCTGAGCGCATGTTTTTTTGCATGTCAGAGACAGCAAGCCAGCGACGAGGTGCTTGCCCAGACTCAAACTGAAGTGCCTGTGCCGGCGGAAGGACCGGAAGCAATCGAGAACACGCCGACTCCGACAAACCTGGCGGCGACACCGAGTCCGGTTAAATCGATAACGCCGCAACCGGAGGCAAGTGTCACTCTTCCAGCCACGGAAACTCCGATTTTATCGCCGACTGAGACACCCACGCCCACGATCTCATCCACACCGGAGGCAACCGTGCAAACGCCCGAGCGTGGCGAAAAACCAATCGTTACTTCAAAGCCGCGCCTGCGCCTTAACCCGTTATCAACGGGCACTCCCTTTCCGCAGGCAACCGTATCGGCCGAGCTCGGTTTAACTTCGTCACCGGTTACTTCACCCGTTCCCTCCGAGGCCGGGCCGCGGGCTGAAAAACCCGCGATCGCAACGCCCGCGACCAGCTCCTGGATTCGCAACGCCAGTGCCAAAAAGCGAGCGAACCCGTCCGTGTCGCCGTCTCCTTCGCCTTGAGTTCCCTATCCCGAGCGAAAATGCCAGTCCGGCTCGGACCGAGGGATCCCGTTGAAGTTACCTTAAAGCTTACGCGGCGGGATCCCTCGACTGCCCTCGGGATGACGGTGGGCTGTTGCCGCGATTTTGTTCCGTCGCCAATTGCTGGGCGTAGGCCAGAGTATCGATATTTTCGATCGTCTTGTCGCGCCGAATGGCTTTGATTCGGGGAAAACGCAGGGCGAGTCCGCTGGAGTGGCGCGAGCTTGGTTGTATGGAATTGAAGGCAATTTCCAAGATGATGTCCGGTTTGACTTCGCGATAACGCCCGCGCTCAACCAGGGTATTTTGTTTGAAATGTTCGGTCAGCTCGGCGATCTCGGCATCGGTCAGTCCGCTATAAGCTTTGCCGATTGGTAATAATTCGCCACTCCCGTCGTCCCGCACGGCAAAGGTATAGTCGCTGAGCACGTGATTTCTTTTACCGTGACCAAGCTCGGCTCCCACAACCACGACATCGAGTGTCGCCAGCTCCTTCTTTAGCTTGAACCAGAACATTCCGCGTCGTCCCGGTGAATAAAAACTTTCCGGATCCTTAACCATGAGCCCTTCATTTAAACGCAGCCGTGCGCGTTTGAATTCGTTCTCGATCTCGTTAGCGGAATGCGCTGCCACCACCGACGCGATCTGAAATTTCGAAGGCAATTTCAGACCGCGCAGCAGCTCGCGCCGTTCGCGCAGCTGCGTTCTCAACAAAGAACGGCCGTCCAAGAATAATAGATCGAAGGCAACAAATATTACCGGCACGTCCGCCGAAGAAATCTCAAATAAGTCGAGGGCGTCGGTTTTTCGCCCGAGCCGTTTCTGCAAATCGAAGAATGTCAACTTGCGATCCTCGGCAAACGCGATGATCTCACCATCCAGAATTACCTCTTCTGAAAATTCGCGCGCCTGCTCGGCGATTTCGGGGAATTGTCCGGTGATACGCTTGAGATCGCGTGAAAATATTTCCGCGCGCGCCCGGCTGGCGTGTAGCTGTGCGCGGATGCCATCGAATTTGTCTTCGACATATATTGTAGCCGGCGTCGTTGGCGCCGGGCCGCGGTCAGCGACCGCGCCTACAGTTGTAGCTGGCGCCGGCTCGGGCGTCAGGTTTTTCGGTTCTGCCGCTGAGACAGCAGCAGCTACATCGACGAACCGTTTCCAGATTGCTTCGGCGGCTGGTTCAGGACTGGCGAGCATGCATTTGATTGGGCGGAAGAGCGAAAGCTCTGCCCGATGAAGTTCGTTATTTTTTGCCAGAACCGCGGTGCGTCCAATGTCGCCCAGGAGCATGTTCGCTTCCTTCACCTCATCGAGCGGCGCATTAAACGCCTGGGCGATTGCTTCCTCAACCAGTCCTTCGCGTAATCCAATACGCAGATCGCCAGTGAGAATCTTGACCACATACTGGCCTTCCCTCGCCGAGAGATGCGCCAACCGATTTTGCAGCGATTCCTTTTTCGCAACAGGTCCGCGCAATTTCTGGAGTTGTTCAAAAAACTTGTAGGAATCTGCAATACCGAAAGCCTCTGGAAGGGTGCGGCCGTCGAGCACCTCGAACGCAGTCTTGCCGGCGTCGCCGTGACTGTGAGCGATACGTCGAAATTCTGCGTCGCTAATTTTTGTCGCGCTGCCAAGGGCACGATAAATAACGGAGCCGCCCACTTGCAGCGTACGCAAATCGGTTTGGGGAAAGGCATGACCGGTAAAATAAACCGTGGCGAAGGCGAGTCGCTCATCATCGAGCGTCGAGAAATATTCTGCTAACAGACGGACCTTCTCGAGCTTCGCCGGCGTCGCCGCAATGGCCTGGCCGACATTCGCGAAAGCGAGAAATTCCGATGGAGTGGCCGTTGTAGCTGCCGCCGTCACCGGCGGCAGACCATTCGATTGCAGCGTCGAGACGGCGACCGGTGTCTCGGCTAATTGTGCGAGAGACGTCCCCAACGTAAGCTCCATCTGATTTTCCTCGGTCAACGCCCACGCTTCGATGCCGCGCGCGCGCAAATCGCGTGCAAACTGCGCGGCGAATCCGTGCAAAGTGAAAACCCGTTTCGGTCCCACCAGCTCGACATAACGCAACAGATCGTCGTAATCGGCATGATCGGAAAGCGGGAATGCCGCGTCCACCTGATACCGATAAATCGCGTTCGGATCGACCGCCCAGCCGCTGATCATGGCTACCCGTTTGCGCGGAATTTTTTCCAGCATGCGCGAACGATTCGCGCTGGGCGGACAAATCAGAACTTTGCCAGCGAGATCATGCGCATGATAACGAAGGTAATGGCAAAATTTCTGGCCGTATTGCTCGTAAATACGCGTCATTTGATAAACTGAACCGTGCAGCATCGGCGTCAGATCAGCTCCGGCGAGCGCACAAAGGATTTCCTGCGCTTTGCCCAGCGAATAGCCGAGTAGCACGGGAACTTCCTTGTTCTCGATCGCATCGCGGCAAAAAGCGACGATTTGCGCGATCACTTCCTCGGTCGGCGGCAGGCGATAACGGGGAATGCCGTAAGTTGTTTCCATGATCAGGGTGCGGGCCGCGGTCCATTCCGTGGCCTCGGCCGATTGACCTTGGCGCAATTTGAAATCGCCGGTGTAAAGCAGCGAATCATTCTCGGTGCGTAAGAAAAGCTGAGCCGAACCAAAAATATGACCGGCTGGAAACAAGGTCACCCGCATTCCCCGGACATCCTTTTCCTGGCTGAATGGCAGGATGATTTCATTGCGTTTTCCAGGGAGGCGGGCTCGCATCAAACTAGCGGTTCGCTCTGAAACGATGGTCTCGCGATGCGGTGCAATGTGATCGCTGTGCGCGTGAGAAACGAAAGCGAAATCCTTGGCCTCCCAAGGGTCGAGCCAAAGATTCTGTTGTGGCAAAAAGACGCCACGCTCATATCGGACATCGATCACCCCGAAATTTAGCCGCGTGTTTCTGCAGGGAAACTGCCATTCGATTAGTTTCCCGATTTGGAGCGCGAGAATAGGAACACAGACTTTCCAGTCTGTGCGCCCAGCGGAGTTTTAATCCGCCGAAGGGTTCCTTGCACTGGAAGGTGGTGCCCCGCCAATTGCGGGCCGGTTGGGTTGCCGAGAGCAGCGGGTTTAGAAACCCGCTGGGCGCACAGACCAGAGGCCAGTGTTTCGCTCCCGGACATTCGCTCCGCATTGACAGGGTCGCAGGCAGCCCGTTTGATATGGTAATGCGATTTACCTGCGCGGTCGCGCTTCTACTCAGCGTGAGCTCTGTCGCTGGGGCTGATACCGAGCAACGAAAATTTCCACTGGCGCTCAATCCCGATTTCCAGTTTCGCAAAACCAAGATTTACACGCTGTCGCTAGACCTTCTCGTCAACAAAGGAAAAGGGAACACCCCCGCGAGTCTGACCAAGAAGGGCAGTTCCAAAGCGAGTAGCGCGGTTCAGGAAGCCTCGATAAATTTTGAACGCTCTTATCGGATGTACGGCGCAGTCACCGCGCTCGATCAACGGCAACGCTACGGACAATACTTTGATTTTTTCTGGCGGGCAAAGCGGCCGTCGGATTTGACCGTCCGGTTTGAATATAAACAGGAGAAACTTCGGGCTTTTGTGCAGGCAAAAGAACAGGCCTACCAGAACGTCCGCGGGACGAATCACAGCGGATTTCGAGTGGTGGGCGATGAGTATTTTGATGACGGGCAAGTGCTGGCTTGGCGTTGTTTGCTCATCGAACACGGCCGGATCGTAGCCGAGAAACGCTCTTTCTTATGGGACTAGTTTGTTTGACTGCCGGGGCTAAGTTCCATAACGTTCTATAGTTATTGTGGAATCGTCGATTCAGGTCGGAGTAAGCGGCCCTGCCGTCTGGGTCCGGGTGGAGGGCAAAGGCAGTTTTCTGAACAGCGGAAATTTCAAGCAGTTTGCCCGCGAAATGGTGGACCGCGGCTATCGCGAGTTCGTGGTCGATCTTGTCGATTGCGTGATGATGGATTCCACGTTTATGGGAACGATGGCGGGACTGGCCCTGCGATTAAAGGAACTTGGGCAGGGACATCTTCGGGTGGTGCATTGCGGCGAACGCAGCCGCCAATTGCTTTCCGGCCTTGGTCTCGATCAACTTTTTCAAATCTCCAGCAACGGCGCGCGCGCTCCGGAATGCGGCGCACTGGCCTCCACAACCCTGGAAAAAAAAGAGCAAGCCAAGGAAATGCTGGCAGCTCACGAAGCGCTGTGTGAAGCGGCGCCGGAAAATCTTTTGCGGTTCAAAGACGTTCTCGACTACCTCAAGCAAGACCTTCACGACAACCCGGTAAAGAAGTAAGTTGGCTGCCGACTTCATGTGGCCGACTCTTCTCTACGCCGCCCTGGCTATCGCGATTTGCGGTTGGATTTTCACTTCCTTCCGCCAAAGACGGAAGGTTCATGCCCTCGAGCGCTCGAAGGAGGAAATCCAGGTCGAAGAAACCCTCGTCTTCGATTTTTTACATGGGTTGGGTGAAGCGTTTCGGGAAACGATCAAGCCGCATGATTTGCATCGGCTGATCGTGGAAGGGGCCACCCGCATTCTCGACGCTCATGGCGGCGCGCTCTATCTCACCGATCGAAGCGGGAACAAACTGGTGCCGGTATTTCTTTCCAAGGGTTGTCCGCCGCTGGTGCCGGTGCCGGGTCACATTTTACATCAGGCCGCGACTGCCCCCGCTGCCTTGGAAGGATTTTTGCGGATGCATAGTGTTCCACCGGGCGAAGGTTTGATCGGCACCGTCTGGCAGACGGCGCAACCCGTTTCGCTGGCCGATGTACGAGACGTACCGGAATTGGCGCGCTTGCGCGAAACACCTCTCGGGACCGCCTCGCTGATGGCCACGTCGTTGCTCTATGGCAAGCAAAACATGGGCGTGCTCGCGGTTGGCAACGGCCCGATGGGTGCGCCATTCACGCCGAGTGATTTTGTTGTCTTCAAATCGATCGCTGAGCAATCCGCCTTCGCCCTCTACAACGCCATTATTTACTCTGAAGCGAATGAAAAAAAGCGGCTCGATCACGACCTGGAAATCGCGCGCGACATTCAGCGGATTCTGCTTCCGGAAAAATCGCCGGCCGTTCCCGGGTTCGAAATTGCCGGGATCAACATTCCGGCCCGGCAGGTCAGCGGCGATTACTTTGATTACATCCGGGTGGACGAACATCGGCTCGGCGTGGCAATCGCGGACGTTTCGGGCAAAGGCGTACCCGCTTCATTGATCATGGCGATTTGCCGCAGCGTTCTGCGCAGTCAGGCACCGCAGAATCCGTCGCCGGCGGACGTTTTGAAGGCAGTCAATCGCCAGCTTTATCCTGACATCAAAGAGGACATGTTCATTAGCATGGCATATTTGGTGGTGGACCATTCTGTCGGTTCGATCACGCTGGCGCGCGCTGGCCATGATGCCCCCTTGCTCTATCGTCGCGCCCAGCAAACGGTCGAATTAATCAAGCCACCCGGAATGGTCGTCGGCATCGATAGCGGGAGTGTGTTCGATCGGATCACGAACGATTTCGCAATCCGGCTCGAGCAGGATGATTGTCTGGTTCTTTACACCGACGGCGTGACGGAAGCCTTGGATGCCGAGGGTTTCGAATTCGGCATTGACCGGATGATTCAATCGGTGCGGGAGAGCGCAGCACACGGCGCTTCGGCTATTATCACGCGATTAATTGATGAGGTGCGCAATTTCGTGGGTGCGCATCCACAGAACGATGACATCACCCTAATTACCATTCGTAAACATGAAAAAGACCAGCCCTGAACCACGCGAAGAAGACAAAATTCCACCTCCAGTGCCTGCTGAGCCCGGATACAGTTCTGCTGACGGAGAAGCGACGGACGATCCAGTTGCGAGTTTGCAAGGCGATCTCGATCGCTTTCGCGACCTGGCATTGCGAACCCAGGCGGACTTTGAGAATTACAAAAAGCGCGCTGCCCGCGAGCGCGATGAAGGGATTAAATACGCCAATCGCTCGTTGCTCGAACGCCTGGTCCCGATCATCGATAACTTCGAGCTTGGACTTTCTGCCGCCCGCGAGGAGGGCGAGCGTTCGCCGATTTACTCCGGAATGAGCATGGTCCTTAAGCAACTCAACGATTTTCTAACGGCTAATGGACTGGAACCAATCGATGCGGTTGGAAAACAATTTGACCCCAACCTGCACGAGGCCATCGGCCACGAACCAAGCAATAAAGTTCCCGAAGGCCGGGTCATTCGACAAACCCGCCGTGGCTATCGCTTAAAAGATCGGCTGCTGCGACCAGCGGCGGTGGTGGTTTCGAGCGGCGCCGCTAGAAGCATTAATGAGTGAGAGGGTAGCGCGCACATCCTGTGCGCATAGCGTGGCGTCCCTGCCGCGCTTCTTGAGAAAGAGAAGTGAAAAGAGAAGTAGAAGTGAGAAGTTAGAAGCTCCGGTCGGCAGAAACCTTGCTTTCATGTCACCGTCCGCCTGCCGTTCACCATCCTAAATGCCTACGACCAAACGCGACTATTACGAAGTGCTCGGGGTTGCCCGAGGCGCGCCTGAGGACGAAATCAAGCGGGCCTATCGCAAGCTCGCGGTCAAATTCCACCCGGACAAGAATCCGGACGATCCACACGCCGAGGAAAAATTTAAGGAACTGGGCGAAGCCTACGACGTCCTGATCGACGTCGATAAGCGTGCCGCCTACGATCGATTCGGGCACGCTGCGTTTTCGCAAGGCGGCGCCGGTTTCGGAGGCGGATTCCACGATCCGTTCGACATTTTCCGCGAGGTCTTTGGGGGCGGCAGCGGAGGAATTTTCGAGAGCTTTTTCGGGGGTGCCGGCGGCGGTCGCGCGGAAGAACGGCAGCGCGGTTCCGATTTGCGCTACGACATGCAGATTACTTTGGAAGAAGCAGCTTTTGGCACGGAGAAAGAGATCGAAATTCGCAAGCTGGATACCTGCGACCAATGCAATGGCAGCGGTGCAGAACCAGGTTCGCGTTCGATCAATTGTCCAACCTGCGGGGGTCGCGGGCAGGTAATTAGTTCGCGCGGTTTCTTCCAGGTATCGCAAACCTGTCCGCGCTGCCGGGGAGCCGGACTGATTATCGAAAAACCGTGTCACAAATGCGGCGGCGAAGGGCGGGTCGAAAAGTCCAGCCGGATCAAATTGAAAATTCCGGCGGGTATTGGCAACGGTTCGCGGTTGCGTTCTTCACGAAATGGCGAAGCCGGTATCCGCGGCGGACCGCCGGGCGATCTCTACGTTGTGCTTCACATCAAGGAGCACCCGGTGTTTCAGCGCGATGAAGATGATCTTTATTGCGAGGTCCCGATTTCTTTTGCGATTGCCGCTCTCGGCGGCGAGGTCCCGGTGCCGACGCTTGAAGGGAAGGCAAGCCTGCGGATTCCGGTCGGAACCCAAACTGGCCAGGTGTTTAAATTGCGTGGTAAGGGCATTGCCAACATCGAGGGCCGCGGTCGCGGAGATTTACTCGCGCGCGTTATCGTGGAAGTGCCAACGCGATTGAACTCGGACCAACGGCGCAAGCTGGAGGAATTTGCCAATTCATGTGGCGAAGAAAATACTCCGCTGCATAGAAGCTTTTTTGAACGCGCCAAAGATTTCTTTCGCTAATTGGAATCGACCGCGGATTGCGCGGATTTCGCAGATAAAGAGAATTCTTTGGGATGTTTGAAGTTTGATTTATCAGGTGACGTCAAACCTGCCCCATCAAATATCAGAATGCTGTTGGAGACGTTTTCGAATGCGCCGACGAATTTTTGGGGATCGTTTTGACGGTTGAAGAAGCTTCTCGGTTACATCAAACATCAACCCTCAACGATCAAAATTCACCAGTGCATCGCTTTTATATCGCCCCGGAAGATTGGAATCCTGACTCGCTCGTCTTAGCGGGAGCCGAAGCACATCACGCGCGCGATGTGCTTCGTCTTCAACCCGCTGGGCGGGTGGTTGTGTTCAACGGTCGCGGCCATGAAATCACGGCTGAAATTGCGAAGGTAAGCCGCGACGAAATTCTCTTACGCAAAATGCACGAGGCGCGGATGCCATCGCTGCCCTGTCGGATCACGCTGGCGCAGGCCATCCCGAAAGGGAAAAACATGGATCTAATTGTACAGAAAGCAGTCGAGATCGGAGCGGCGGAGATCGCGCCACTGATTTCAGAGCGCACCATCGTTCATCTCGAGGCGAAAGAAGCGGCGCAAAAGCAAGCGAAATGGCATCAGGTCGCGATCGAAGCAGCCAAACAATGTGGACAAAACTGGCTCCCGACGGTGCAGCTGCCGAGAACCCCGAAGGATTTTTTTGCAACTATAGAGGCGGGCGTGTCGCCAGCGCAAGACTTCGGAACGCAGCCGACACGGCTGCCACCACAGAACAGAGGTCTCGAGTTGAGATTGATCGGTTCGCTTCAATCCGACGCGGCGCATTTAAAAACGGTGCTGGCTGATTACGAACGCGAAAATGACGCTCGTCCGGCGAGTGTTCTGATGTGCATTGGTCCGGAAGGCGATTTTACTCCAGCGGAGCTCAATCTGGCACGGAGCAACGGCTTTCATCCCATCACTCTTGGTCCCATTATCTTGCGGGTAGAAACGGCGGCGATTTACTGCCTGAGTGTGCTCTCCTACGAATTGTTAGCTGTCCCTGCGTCCCGTTAAAATGGAGGGCGCGGCGCTGTCGGCGCCCAAAATGTTGGGACCCGACAGCGCGTGTCCCTCCAATAATCGTTAGTAAATGTAAGGCACAGGGAGGGGAAACGCGTCGCAGGGTCGGAACATAGGCTTGGAAGCCTGTGTTCCGACAAGGTGAGTTGGCTAATAAGTATAGGGAGCGGGAAGGGGAAAGGCGTCGCGAATTAGCTCGAAACGCGGTTGCCCGTCTTCAGCCAGGACAATTTCGACAACGTCGAACCGGACCAGGACGTCTGGGTTATCCAGCAATTGCAACCAGGCCAACGCGCCCCGCGCAATCAATTTGCGTTTCGCCGCGTTGACCGCTTCAACGGGCCGTCCAAAATCTTCTCGAGTGCGCGTTTTAACTTCGACGAAGACGAGAGTATCGCGATCGCGACAAACGATATCGACTTCACCGCCATGTCGCGCCCGGAAATTACGGTAAAGAATTCTGCAGCCTTCGCGCCGGAGAAAGGCACAGGCCAGTTTTTCCCCGCGCGCACCGAGCCGCAAATGTTCAGATAATTCTCGTGAGCGGGAGAAGCGACGCCGCCAGCGGTTGGTCAGATCGGCGATGGACCAACTGCCTGTCATTACACGACGCGCAGCTTAGCCACTGCATTATGATTTGTTTCCTCTTTTGTCATTCCGACCGTAGTGGAGGAATCTCTAATCATTCTTCCCCGAGAATAAATCAGAGATGTCTCGGTCCGAGCCGGACTGGCGTATTCGCTCGACATGACACTAATTCAAGCGCGAGAAGCGGTTGCGCCACCGGCTCGAAAGATCTGCGATGGATCGGACAAGGCCCGTGTTCATGAAGTTTGATGAGGTGAAGTTCGGTGCCGTAACCTTTGTGCTGGCCGAAACAATACTGCGGGAATCGCGCGCAAAACTCACGCATTAAACGATCCCGCGTCACTTTCGCGATCACGCTCGCGGCGGCGATGGAAAGACTAATGCAATCGCCATCGATGATCGCGGTTTGCGGCAGAGGAAATGGCGAGACCGGAAGTCCATCAATAAGCACATGATCGGGTGGCCCGCAGACCCCGTCGAGCGCGGATCGCATCGCTTTGTGGGTCGCGCGCAAAATATTGATTTGATCGATCTCGAAGGAGTCGACCACACCGATGCTCCAAACAATGTCCTCGCGCGAAACTAGCTCGTCGTAGATTTCCTGGCGCAGCTCGGGCAGGAGTTGTTTCGAGTCCTTTAATTTTCGATGCCGGAATTTCTCCGGCAAAATCACGGCCGCAGCTACCACCGGCCCGGCCAATGCGCCGCGACCCGCTTCGTCAATTCCGGCGATACGGACGACACCAAGCGCGCGCAGTTTTTTTTCGTAACGAAAACCGCAGCGCCGGTACATCGGCCGAAGATTATCTCAATTTCGGGAATCCGGAAAGATGGAGGATGTGAATAGTGACTAGTGATCTGTGAATGGAAATTCCTCTTCCTCGCGCATGATGGCCCGATAGTCGGTCGCGGGGGCATGCTTACAGAAATCCTCGGCTCGATCGATCATTCTCGAAAGCATTCCGCCAACCGCCTGATAGCAACCGTCCAACTCCCCGAAGTCTTCTCTTGAGAGATATTCGTCATCGAGAGCGTCGTCCAACCACGATTACGTTTCATTCGCTTCGCCAAGAGCTTCATCGATTTTGTTGATGAATGCGGCTTTATAACGTCGGCGCGCTCATGCTTCCGCAATCATTGCCTTCACAGCGCGGGAGCTTCTTCGAATCTGGTCGATTAGCGCGTAACGCTCTTCCGGCGGAAAGTTTTTACTGATAATGAAAACACGCAACGCAGCCTCACGCGCGGCCTGATACACTCTCAAGTCGCGAAAACCTTTCGCGGCTGCATTACTACTATTCACTAGTCACCGATCACTACTCACTTTCCGCCATGCGCTCATTCCCGAACCGCAGTCGCTTCCTTACCTTTGCGGGTGCGCAGGTAATTGAGCTTGGCCCGGCGGGCACGGCCTTCTTTTTCCACTTCCACCTTCGCAATGCGGGGCGAATGCAACGGGAACACGCGCTCGACTCCCTCGCCGTAGGAAATCCGGCGGACGGTGAAGCTTTCATTTAAGCCACGACCTTTCCGGCCGATGACGATGCCGGCGAAAATTTGAATGCGTTCTTTGTCGCCTTCCACCACTCGAGTATGGACGCGGATGGAGTCGCCCACGCGAAATGCCGGCAACTCGGTTTTGAATTGGTCCTTCTCGATAGCGTCGATGATACGATTCATGGCAACTCCTTTTGCGGGCGCTCAATCTCCGCGGATGCGGGCTAAACGCAAGTGTGGTCATCTCGAGCGAAAGTCGAGGGATCCTGGGAAGTTACCTTAAAGGTTTCGCATCGGGATCCCTCGCCTTTCGCTCGGGATGACGTGTTCTTGTGATCGGCTGTCCGCGAATTATAATCACGCTCCCCACCAGCGCCCGTAGCTCAACTGGATAGAGCGTCAGCCTCCGGAGCTGAAGGTTGCGCGTTCGAGCCGCGCCGGGCGCAGGCTGGAAAAATATGACTGGTGATCAGTGAATCGTGGATGACCACCAGTTTGCTTCTGGAATTTTCGTTAGCGCGAAAATTCCTACGCCAACGCGTCAATCCGGCCGACTAAATCCTTCTTGCTCGTCATGCCGGTGACCTGATCGCGCACTTGGCCGTTCTTGAAGATCAGGAGAGTGGGGATCGCGCGAATGTTGAATTTGAAGGAGAGATTCTGATTCTCGTCGATGTTCACTTTACCGACTTTGATGGCGTCGCCTTTTTCACGCGCGATCTCTTCGATGAGCGGCGCGATTAACTTGCAGGGGCCGCACCATTCCGCCCAGAAATCAACCAGGACGGGCTTTTCGCTGTTGTTTACTTCGCGATCAAAGTTCGATTCGGTAAGGGTGATGGCAATTTCCATCACGAAATATAATTCCAAATCTCAATGATCAAAACCGCGGCTGACACTAAGACCAATCCCCAGCAAAGCGGCATCGGGATGGCATTGAGGACCGGCTGCGGTGCCGCGGGGGCGATGGTTACTGGGGCGGTTGGCGGCACAACCGATGTGGCCGTCGCGGTAACGAGAGGCTGAGTCTTTGACATCCTCGCTGGCGTTGGCTTTGGCGGATCGGGCAGGACACTAATGCGCGCCGTTTCCCTGGCCAGAGGAGTCGTGGGTGCCCGTGCCGGCCGTGGCGCCGGCACGGGCGCGCCCGACATTGTTCCAACCGGCCGAGGCAAAGGTGTTTTGGCCGCTGGCGGAAGAGGCGGTGGAGTTGTCGGTGGGGACGATACCACGCGCGGTAGAGGGACCGCCCCAGCAGAAGGTGCGGGCAATGGATTCTGCGAAACAGGCGGTCTGGGAATCGAAACATTGGCTGGTTTTGGCACCAGTGGGGCCGACATGGGTGGAGGCCCCGAGGCGGGTGGCCGCGACGGAAGATTGATTAGAACAGTATCGTCCTCCTCAGGCGCGGCGGCGTCTCCACGGCGGGGGGGAGAGTAATCCGGACAGTTTCTTTCTTTGGTTCGCTCGCTTCTGCCATGGTCACTTTGACGGGTGGGACAATAAGTCTTTCAGAAATTTCGCGGTTTGTCACCGTCAATTGACGCTCAGACAATAAAACCCACACTACGCCAGGAGGTCGTAGCCACGAGCACCCTGAATCTCTCGTATAATGAATTCGCCGACAGGTCCGGGTTGAGACAATAAGACACGCGTGTCCACTTCCGGTGCGTCCGCTTCGGTGCGGGCGACCAGCGGTTGATCGACCAATAATTTCAGTTCGGTGCCGATTTTGGCTGCCGCGATTTCGTGCGCGATTTTCTGCTGCAAAATCATGGCGCGACGAAGGCGTTCGTTTTTCAGCTTCGCCGGTATTTGTCCTGGCATTTTCGCAGCGCGCGAACCTTCCTCGCGCGAATACTTGAAAATGCCGAGCCGCTCGAATCGCGTCCGCTCTATGAAATCCAGTAGCGTTTCAAATTCCGTCTCCGTTTCCCCGGGGAAACCGATGATGAACGTCGTGCGCAAGGCGACTCCCGGAATTCCAGAACGCAACTTCGCGATCAATGTTTCTATATGTGCGCGACTGGTTTCGCGTCGCATTCGCCGAAGCATCGATTCATCGATGTGTTGCAATGGGATGTCGATATAACGCGCGACATGCCGGCATTCGGCAATCGTCGCGATCAGCTCATCGCTCCAGTGCGCCGGATGAGTGTAAAGCAACCGGATCCAAAATTCGCCGTCGATTTTCTCAATCTCGCGCAGGAGCGAAGCCAATGTCAGCCCCCGCGCCGAATCGACCGGTTGACGCGGGCCGGCCCTTTCCGTCCACAAATCCATCCCGTAATAGGTCGTGTCCTGGCTGATAAAATTGATTTCGCGCACTCCTTCGGCCACAAGTGCGCGAATCTCGGAAAGGACTGATTCTGGAGTGCGGCTGCGGTGACGCCCGCGCATTTGCGGGATAACACAAAAACTGCACGGATGATTGCAGCCTTCAGCGATCTTCAAATAGGCGGAGTGAGGCGGGGTTAACCGAAAACGCGGCGTGTCGTAGTCCGGAATGTAGGTGGGCCGCGGCGTGACAAAATTGAGAACGTCCGAATTTTCTGCATTCGATGTTCGATGTTTTTGCAGAACGCGTTCTACGACGGTTCCCAATTCGCGCACCTGATCCAGTCCGATGAAAGCATCGACTTCCGGCAATTGCTGTCGCAGTTCTTCGGAAAATCTCTGCGACATACAACCGCTTACGATCAATCTTTGGTTCGCCCGTTTGTGCAGGCCGCGTTGTTGATGCGCCTCTAAAATCGCCTCGATCGATTCTTCCTTGGCCGAATCGATGAAGGCACAGGTATTAATTACGAGCACATCGGCATCGCCCGCGCTGGCGGTGATTTCCATGCCGCGCTCCAACACGCTGCCGAGCATGATTTCGGCATCGACCAGATTCTTCGCGCAGCCAAGGCTGATCATCCCGACCTTTGGCCGCGGTAGTGGCTGTGGTGGCAGACCTGTCGCCTGCATGGAGCGAGGAATTGCCGCCGACACGGCGACCACTGCAGAAGAACTGCTCGTTGGTTTCACTGAGCCGTTATTTGCAAATCGGTGTCGCCGTTGTCGACGATCTTGCCGTTCTTGCGAATCTGCACGGCTTCACGATCGAGCACGCGCACGCTGAAGCGGTGACCGCGGAATACGACTGTTCCGTCGGACGGTGAAACCCACCGTTCAAATGCCGGCTTGGTGGGATCGTCGTCAATCGTTACCTGCATGTAAGTCTTTTTTAGCGGCTTGATGTCGATGCGATTGGGGCCCTCGGCATCGATGGCTTCGTTACTGGCTTGCGCGGCAGCGACCTCATCTGGCCGTACCGGTACGGCGCGTCGAACTTCTGGCTCAACCGCGCGCGGAGCTGGCAAGACGGGCGTGGCGACTGCAATGGCACTGCGCACGGGCGTTGCGGTCGGAGCGGGAGTTGCGATCGCAACCGCGGTGGGTGCGGGCGTTACTGCGGGGGCGGCGATGGCGGGCGTGGTTTTTACTGGTGGAGCAGTTGCTGCCACCTGAACTGGCGATTCAACCGGTTGCGCCCGCGGCGCCACGATCGTGGCCGCGGTCGGGCTGGGGTTAGCGCTGGCCGCTGTTTCGGGCGGGCGCGGTGAAATCCGCTGTAGATTCGAGATGAAACGCAGGAACCAGAAACCCGCCACCAGAATCGTCAGTCCAATCAGGAAAGGGACCAGCGAGGGACGGGTATTTTCGGATCGGCGTGCGACCGGTGTGCGCGGTGCCTTCGGCGCCGGCGAGTCTTGCAAATAGGAATAGCCATCGACCGTGAGGTGGCCGGAAGTTTCAAAAGCATCGAGATAGGGCGAAACATCAACCTCGAGAAATTTGCCATAGATTTGCAGAAACCCCTTGGCGTAGGCCAGACTGGGAAAGTTCGAAAAATCGTCCGCTTCGATCTCGGCCAGGCGTGACTGTCTAATTCTCGTTAGCCTCGCAGCTTCCTCAAGCGAAAGGTTGCGTGCTTTGCGCGCTTCCTGAAATTTTCTGCCTAGTCCTTCGATGGACATGTTGTCTCTTGCCGATTAGACCGCGGCGTCGAGATCGACCAGAATCTCGCGCGGCTTCGCGCCTTCGCCGGGACCTAAAATACCGCGCTGCTCGAGAATATCAACGATGCGCGCAGCCCTGGTATACCCAAGTCGAAGCCGGCGCTGCAACAGGGAAGTCGAGGCGCGCTTTTCCTGACGAATTATCTCGAGACATTTTTCCACCAGTTCTTCGTCTTCCTCGGTAACGTCGTCAGCCGGAACTGTGCCCGATTGCAATTTTTCCTGCATCGCGCTGTCAAACCCTGGAGTGGCCTGCGCGGAAACAAAATCGACCAGCTCTCGAATCTCATCATCTGTCACCAGCACACCTTGAGCGCGGATTAATCGCGAGGTGCTCGGCGGCAGATACAACATGTCGCCCTGGCCCAGCAAACGGTCTGCACCGTTTTCGTCAAGAATAACCCGGCTATCGATCTTGCTCGCGACCTGGAACGCGATACGGCTCGGAATATTCGCCTTGATCACGCCGGTGATGACGTCGGCCCGCGGCGTTTGCGTTGCCAGAATGAGATGAATTCCGGCGGCGCGCGCGATCGCAGCCATTCGTGCAATGCTGCTTTCCACATCGGCTGGCGCAGTCTGCATCAAATCGGCCAGTTCATCGATGATGAGCACGATATATGGGAGCTTATCGGGGATAATGAGTTCGCCCTCGCGCGGAACGCGAATTGTAGCTGCCGCCCTCTCGGCGGCAGAATCGTCTTCCCTGCCGCCAGAGACGGCGGCAGCTGCATCATCCAATTCTTTTTGCGTCTTCTTCGGGGGCCGAGCGTTGAAACTGGTAATGTTACGCATGCCGACGCGCGCAAAAATCTTGTAACGCCGGTCGATTTCCTCGCTTAACCAGCGCAAGGCGACCAACACTTTTTTCGGATCCGTCACCACCGGGAAGGCGAGGTGCGGCAGTTTTTCGTAAATCTGCATCTCCACCACCTTGGGATCGATCATGATGAAGCGCAGCTCTTCGGGGGTGAAACGAAAGAGAATGCTCGCGATCAGGGCATTGATGCAAACGCTCTTGCCGCTGCCGGTGGTCCCGGCAATAAGCAGGTGCGGCATTTGCGCCAGGTCCGCAATAATGACGTTTCCGTAAACGTCCTTCCCAAGCGCGAGCGGAAGTTTGCAACGCCTTTTCGCCTCTTCCCAATCGGCCGATTGCATCAATTCCCGCAAGGTCACTTTGATCTTGCGCGTATTTGCGATTTCGATTCCAACGGTGTCTTTCCCGGGAATCGGCGCCAGGATATTAATGCGTTCCGCTCGGGTCGCGCGGGCCAGGTCCCGTTCGAGCGAGACGATTTTATCCACCCGTACGCCCTTGGCGGGATAAACTTCGTAACGCGTGATCGTCGGGCCTTTGGTAATGTCGCCCGCGGCCACGGCAATCCCGAATTGCCCCAGTGTTTCGATCAAAACCGCCTGCACCTGCTCGAGTTCGGCCGGATCCGCCCCGCCACGCCCTTCGGGATCGTGTTCGTCGAGCAAATCGATGCTCGGAACGACGTAATTTTCGGCATCGAATCTTCGCGCTTCCGCCACCGCGATCGATGGTTTCGATTTTGCCGGCCGCAATTCTGCGAGCGAAGGTTTCTTGCGAGGCGGCATGAGCGCCTCCTCCGGCAGCGCGGTGGTATCGACTACTTTCGGTTTCGGACGACCGGCCAGTTCTTCCGGCGAGATGAGAATTCGGTCTGGGACAGGCGCCCCTTTTTTCTTCAGTTGCTTTTCAATCGACCGGCGTTGTTTTGCCAGCTCACGTTCGCTGATCGCCAGTTGTCCCTTGATGTCGGCGCGACGCATTTCGCGGTGTAATCGCCATTCGCGAAAACTATTTATCCCATTGCGAATACCGGCGACACTTTCGCGGACAAGATGGATCGGACGCAGGCCGGTCATGAGAATGAGCGCGCTGAGATAAATGCCGGCCAGAAGAATCATCGAACCGACATCGCCCATGGCGGTGAGCAAAAGCTTTTTGCCAAAGAAATAACCGATCGACCCGCCCGGACCCTGGATGTTTAGTTTTTTCCAATCAAAGAAGTAGCGCGTTTGCAATTGCAAGAGGCAGGCGCCGGAAACGATGAAGAGGACAATCCAGGGCAAACGCGCAATAACGCGCAAACGCGGATAGAAGAGTTTGGCGGCGCCGAAACCGAGCAGGGCCGCGGCGAGGAAATAGGATGCCGCTCCAATGAGCAAATAAAATACACTCGCGAAAATGGCTCCGAACGGACCGATGAAATTTTGCGCCGGCCGGTTTGGCGGCGACAAGTAACTCCACGGCACCCAGGAAGGGAGATCGCGCGGGCTATAGGAAATCAACGCGAAGAAAAGAAGCGTGCCAGTAAGGAGCAGGATGATCGCGAATACTTCGTTCCAGGCGCTGTTTTTTGCTGAGCGAGCCACTTTGCCGATAGTAAACCCGCCGGCGCGCCTTTCAATGCAATACCCAGCACGGGACCGGTGAGTTTTGGTTGCGCGACAACGGGATTACTCGTTAGTGTGGCACCTTACTCATGGGGGCGGCATCACGGACAGGCATTTTCTTGATCGGCGCGGCCCTTCTTCTCTCCATTTCCTGCGAAAAACACCACCTCGGCGAATATCCCGAAGTGCAACGGGAACTGATGACAGTGCCGAATAACCCCGAGCTTGGTCCTTCACCGGGAGCGTCGGCTACGGCAACGCCGGTGAAATTTTTCCCTGAGAAACGACCGTAGCGAAAAGCAATCATGGCCAAGGAAGAATACCTGACGTCGCCGCCCAAAATCGCCACCATGCCGCCGGGCGTCCCTTACATCGTCGGGAATGAGGCGGCCGAGCGTTTCTCTTACTACGGGATGAACTCCATCCTGACCATCTTCATGACCAAATATCTTTTGGACAAGATGGGTCACCTCAGTGTGATGCAGCCCGCGAATGCCGAAGCGTGGTATCACACCTTTGTTTCCACACTTTATTTTTTGCCGATTTTCGGAGCGATCCTTGCCGACGCGGTTTTCGGGAAATTTAAGGTCGTCTTCTGGATCTCGATTGTTTACTGCCTCGGACATCTTACCCTCGCGTTGATGGGTTCGCCCGTCGCTCACGCGATCGAGCCGCGCTATTTACTTGCGATTGGTTTGGTTTTGATCGCGATAGGTGCCGGTGGCATCAAACCGTGCGTCTCGACCAACGTCGGCGACCAGTTTGGCGAATCGAACAAGCATTTGCTGACGCGCGTTTTTAATTGGTTTTACTTCTCCATCAACGCCGGGTCGGCTTTTTCGACGCTTCTTATTCCCTGGCTGCTCGAGCCGGGCTCAATCTGGGATTGGCTCAGAAATTTGTTGCCGGTTTCGGTAGCAGATTTTTTGGTGAGCCCGCGACTGCACAGTCCCGATGTTGCTTTTGGACTACCTGGCATCTTCATGGCAGTTGCGACGGTTATCTTTTGGCTGGGCCGCAAGAAATTTGTGCACATTCCTCCAGTAGGTTTGCGGACCTATGCGCGTGAAATTTTCAATCGGGAGACTGGCAAAACCATCCTCAACGTTCTGATGCCAGTTCCATTCGTCGCGATTTTTTGGGCGTTGTGGCAGCAAAATTTCTCTTCCTGGATCCTTCAGGCCGAGTCAATGGATCGGCATCTGTTTGGGACGGAATGGCTGTCGTCGCAAATTCAGACGGTCAATCCGATTTTCATTTTGATTATGCTGCCACTCTTTTCTTACTGGCTCTATCCGGCGGTCGAGAAAGTTGTTCGTTTGACGCCGCTGCGAAAAATCGGTGCCGGCCTCTTTGTCACCGCCGCATCGTTTTTTCTCGTCGCCATGATTCAAACACGCATCGACGCCGGTGCGCGACCGGGCATCATCTGGCAGATTTGGGCTTTCGTGATTTTGACCGCCGGGGAAACGCTCGTGTCACCGACGCACCTCGAGTTCTCCTACACCCAGGGGCCGGTCAAACTTAAATCGCTGGTCATGTGCACCTATTTGTTCGCTGTCTCGCTCGGCAACGTGTTCACCGCCGCAGTCAATTTTTTGATCCAAAATCCTGATGGCACGGTGAAGTTGCAAGGAACCAGCTACTTCATGTTTTTCGTTTGGGTAATGCTGGGTACCGCAGTGCTGTTTGCCATCGTCACTCCGTTTTACAAAGGCCGTACCTACTTGCAGGATCAGGCGGATGCTCCTCCTGCGGCTGAGCCCGCGATTGGATTTGTGGTCCAGCCGGAGGCGTAGCAGCAGCAGACTTTTGATGAGATTGACACCGAGCCGATCCTCGCCGGCGTGCCGAAGCAACCACTTTGTCATATCGAGCGAAAGTCGAGACATCTCTTGCTATTCCTCTGCCAAAAAAGTTAGAGATTCCTCGACTGCGCTCGGAATGACAACAAGGCCGCTTATTCGAGATGAACCTCAATTGTGGCGGCGGCTGCCACTCTGTGTCACACAATTGCAAAAACTGGTCATGAAAACTAAAGTTCTCTTTGTATTAGTCTCGTTAGTTATGCCGCTTGCGAATCTTCGAGCTACTCCGCAGGATGATCAATTCCAACAAATCGCGCACGACTACATCGAGGGATTCCTAACTAGCAATCCCGAATATGCTACGGAATTGGGCGAACATCGTTTCGACGACAAGCTCACTGATTATTCCGCGGAAGCGCGCGCTCAGGAACTGGCACGCGCCCAGCAGACGCGGCAGCAACTTGAAGCATTCAGTGACCTTTCACAATTGACCGGCGCAAACAAGGTGGATGTCCGTTTGCTTAAGGACAACGTCGACAACGAAATTTTCGACATCGAAGAACTAAGGGAATGGGAATGGAACCCGCTGGTTTACAATCAAAGTCTGGCCAATAGTATCTATTTGCTAGTGGCGCGCGATTTCGCGCCGGCAGAGCAGCGCATTCCGAATCTGCGGAAACGTCTGGAAGGAATTCCGGCAGTTATCGCGCAAGCCAAGGCGAACTTAAAACACTCACCCAAAATTTATACCGAGACTGCGATCGAGCAGACCCAGGGTGCAATCTCATTAGTGCGGGAAGGTCTTTCGCCCTTGCTGAATCAGGCGCCGCAGGCTGCGAAGAATCTCGGACCAATTCAAGAAAAAACGGCCAAGGCACTGGAAGATTACAAAACATGGTTGCAAAAAGATTTGCTCCCGCGCTCTGACGGTGATTTTCGCCTCGGCGCTGACAAGTTCCGCAAAAAACTGCGCTTTGCTCTGGCTTCCGATCTATCGATGGAAGAGATCATGCAGCGCGCCCAAGCGGATTTGGCGCAAACGCAAAAAGCGATCTACGAAACCGCGCTCCCACTTTACAAGAAGTATTTCCCGAATGCGGGCAAAGCCACGTTCGAAGATAAAAAGAAGGTCACGGCTGCCGTCCTGGACAAGTTGGGTGAGCAGCATCCCGACGACAATACCATCGTCAGTTACGCGCAAAAAATTGTGCGGGAAGCGACCGACTTCACCAAACAGCACGACGTGGTTACGGTGCCGGAGAAGCCGCTTGAGGTCATCGTCATGCCAGAGTTCAAGCGCGGGCAGGGGATTGCCTATTGCGATTCTCCGGGGCCGCTGGAGCATAATGGCAAAACATTTTTCGCGGTCGAACCGACCCCGAAAGATTGGAGCGCTCAGCGCAAACAATCATTCTTCAGGGAATACAACAATTACATGTGCCGCGACCTGACCGTGCATGAAGCGATGCCGGGACATTATTTGCAACTGGCTCATGCCAACGAATTTCGCGCGCCCACCTTGGTTCGCGCCGTTTTTCGGAGTGGAACGTTCATCGAAGGCTGGGCCGTTTATTGCGAACAAATGATGGCAGAGCTGGGCTATGGCGGGCCAGAAGTGAAAATGCAACAGTTGAAAATGCGATTGCGCGTGATTTGCAACGCCATCATCGATCAGGGGATTCACGCTAAAAACATGAGCGAAAAAGAAGCGATGGATCTGATGATGAAAGAAGGTTTCCAGCAGGAAGGCGAAGCCGTCGCCAAATGGAAGCGCGCTCGGCTTAGCTCGGCTCAATTATCGACCTATTTCGTCGGTGTGGCCGAGCACCTTGACTTGCGCGATCGCGCCAAAGCCAGAGATGGCACAGCCTTCAACCTCAAGAACTACAACGACGCCGTCATCTCCTTTGGCAGCCCGCCGGTGAAATACGTCCGGGAGCTAATGGGGCTATAAATGCGCATCGTTGTAGCTGCCGCTGTCCTCAGCGGCAGACGGAGGGACGGTCTCTGTGCCGTCCTTCTCTATTGTGAACGCGACGGAGCGCGTCCCTCCATTTGTTAATCCGCAGTGAGCCAGATTATGAGGCCGCTCAATTTAGCGTGACAAAGCTCACTGTTCCGAAATCATGAATTCATGACCTTCAACAAAAACATCGGAATGCTGTTACTCGCGGTCTATTTGATTCTTGTAGGCCTCATCGGAGTTTTCGGATTTTATTTTGGCGTCATTCCAGGAATCATCGCGCTTCTCGCCGGCATCTTCATCATTCTCGGGCGTTAAAACCGTCATCCCGAGCGCAAGTCGAGGGATCTCGCCGCGTTACCTTTAGCCTTCGCCGCGGGATTCCTCGACCCATTCGACTTCGCTCAGGGCTGGCTTTCGCTCGGAATGACGGCAATTTGTGGGATGCGTAATCTCGCCACTTGGATGCGGCGCTCGGACGAGAAATACTTCGCGCCTTTCCTGTCGCGTTATCCAGAGGTGAAAGTGCGGAATGCGGCTAAACGCAAAGTTCCCTTCGAAAAATTGCACGGATTATTGCTAACTGGCGGACCCGATGTTGCTCCCGGGTTCTTGAATCAGCCCGTTCCCGATCCATCGGTGATCGAAAAGGATGTGAATCCCGATCGGGATCGCTGGGAGCTCGACGCCATCAAGCATGCGGTCGAACGCGGGCTTCCCATTTTCGCGATCTGCAAAGGATTGCAAACTCTCAATGTCGCGCTCGGCGGTACCCTTCATCTCGACATCGCCGGCCATAACCTGCCGGAGCAGAAGACGCACGACATCCAACCGTTGCGATCTGATCGCGGCACGCGTCATCGCTTTGAAAAGGTGAATAGCTCGCATCATCAGGCGATCGATAAACTAGGCGCTGGTCTTGAAGTGGAGTCTTGGTGCGCAACCGATAACATCATCGAGCAGGTAAGACTGCGCGACTATCCCTTCGCTCTCGGAGTGCAATACCATCCCGAACGGGGACAGATTTATGATGAGTTGTTCGATGATTTTATCTCGCAGATGCGAGACGTTAAATCGTTGAACCGCGAACCGTGAATCGAGAATCGTTATTGCTAGTCTAATTCTCGATGTAACGATGTGACGATTTGCGAATCACGTCCTCGACCATGTCCGCTCCGCAAAACACCATCGCCATCGTCTATGATTACGACCAAACACTGAGTCCGAGCTACATGCAGGACGAGGTGGTGTTCCCGGCGTTTGGAATTAACAGCGAGATTTTCTGGCGGCGTTGTTCCGAGCTAGTGCGCGACCATGGCTACGACAACGAGCTCGCCTACATGAAGGTCCTGCTCGATCAGCTCGGGATGGATCGGCCGACCAATGACGAACTCAAAAAACTGGGGGCGAATCTAACTTCTACAAAGGTCTGCCGGAAATGTTTGAAGAGTTTCGCGGCGGCGAAGGTTTGCTGACTGCCGAGCATACCGCCCACGGCATCACTGTCGAACATTACATCATTTCATCGGGCATGAAGGTATTGATCGATGGCAGCAGGCTCGCGCCTTATGTGCGTGCTATTTTCGGTTGCGAATTCGCCACTGATCCCGAAGGTCGCATTACTTTCCCGAAGCGCGTCATTAGTCACACCCAAAAGACGCAGTTTCTTTTTCGCATTAATAAAGGCTTCCTCGACATGACGGAGGACGTGAATGATCACATGGACCCAGAAATTCGGCCGATTCCTTTCCAGAATATGATTTACGTTGGTGACGGGCCAACCGACGTGCCGTGCTTTACCGTGATGAAGAAAAACGGCGGACAGGCAATTGCGGTTTATAATCCCGATGATCCGGCGCGTGTTGGTTTCAAAAAATGCTACCAGCTCTCCACCCATGCCGATCGGGTGAAACACATCGCACCGGCTGATTATCGGCAGAACACGCATCTGCGGATGTTGCTGGAGCAGATGGTAGAAGAAACCGCGAACCGGATTGTCGAGCAGCGCAAGCTCGCGATTGAGATCGGGACCGTGCGCGCGCCGAAGCATTAGCTTTCAATTGGTAGGGATGGCTCTCCGAGCCGTCCCACGAATTGTCTTCAAGGGATGTTTGGGACGCCTCGGAGATGCGTCCCTACCTTTCGGCCGGCAACAGGACGAACGGCTAGTCTTCGTATTTCGCGACCAATCCCGCGCGAACGGGGTTTTGCAAAATGTAATCGCTTTTCTCCCGGCAACCTTCGTCTCCACGCAAGCGATGATCGAAAAAGTCACGCTGCCAATTAATCTTGGCGTGCTTCGAAGTGAAGCGCTTCCAACTGGCAACAACATTTGTCATCTTCACATCAATCGAGAAGCTGGCGAGGAAATGAACATGGTCCGGCATCAAAAGAAGAACGGGAACAAACCATCTCTGCTGGCGTTGGTAGAATTGCGTCGCCTGGAATAGAAGTGATGCGACCTCGGGATAGCAAAGCTGGTTTGCACCACGTTTCTGGCAGCGGATTGTTATGAAAAAAATCTCCTTGCTAGGGTCGACAAAAAGGGGCGGATCATGAGGCAAAGCTCGTCGGCCAATCACATCGCGGTAGGGGCGGCTCTCCGAGCCGTCCCACGAATTTGTCTTCATGGGATGTTTGGGATGCCTCGGAGATGCGTCCCTACCACTTCCGCCGCGATTTTCATCGCTTCCGCAAAGCTGCGTCCGCTTCCCGCCGCGATCGGTTGATATGGAACCGGCGGCGAATTGAGATCGTTAATAGTAAACTCGGCTGGCACATCACCCATCACGCCCGCAAAAAATTCTGATTGCTGAGTGGTGAACGGAAAGACGGAATACATCGCATAGCCATTGATCCCATTGTTCAACGCGGTCCGCGATACCGTCGATGAAACGGAGAAAACGGCGGCGATAGTTTGATAGTTCCTCAAGAAATAAAGCTCAGCGGCTTCGCGATCCTCTTCGATCCGAAAGCCGTTGAGTTTTAGTCGATCAGCTTCGTTCGTCTCGTTCGGGTGCGGACGATAAATCAAAGCGTGCCCGCTGAAATTCCGCCGCAGATAATCGAGACATGAATCGAGTCGCTCGACATAAACGTCAGGTGACACGTTATGGATAAGCAGGAAGGGCGTGCCGAAAAAAATCACCTGTCGATTCGAACGATCGCCGTTCTTGTCGCTGACTTGCGGCAGATTTTGGAGCTCGGCCACACTCGGAAATTTGGCGCCAATGATTTTCGGATTGTTCGAGGCTTCGGCCCCGCCGTTACTCATCACTACAATTCGATGGTAGAGCGAGTCCGGATTTTTTTGCAGACGCTCGACCCGCACCCCGTCGCCACCCGGGTTAATGCGCGGCTTGAAATGAAGCGTTCGGTTTAAGCCCGCCATTGGTTCCACAATGCGGTTTTGCAACCAACCCGAGGTAGTAAATCGATAGCGTGTCCGCTCGCCGATACGGGTGAGATCGCGATAAACTTTTTCTGCGACGCAAAGCACCTTCTTCGCTTCCGGATGCGCCGAGATCGTCGCGTTGGAAATGGTCAGAATCCCGCCCACGCAAACAATGAGATCGCGCTCCTTATCGATTGGCAGCTGCGCGATTGCCTCGCGCCGTCCGGCGGATTCGCGGTAAAGCCGTGGCAAATCACGCAAGCCACGACAGGTATTCACGCGCGGGAAAGGATGAATCTCGTCAAATCGTCCCGCATAAGGCTGCCAGTGCGCACGATCCCACCATTTCGAATCCTCGCGCAGCAAATGGACTCCGCCGGGAAATTGCGCGCCAACCGCCTGTGCCACCGCGATCGCTGTCGGCAACCGGTCGGGCCGCGAAATGACAATCCAAAGTTTCGGCTGCGCGCCTGTCATTGTCCTGAACTTCCCATCTCCAGCAAAAATCCCAATGCTCAGGAATTCAAGCTCTAAGGAATCTTCAAACTCCGCGCGTCGTGGATGCCCAAATAAATTTGTGCATCTGCAGTTGAAAGCGCGCTGCCAGATTATCGGCCAGCATCCACTCCACAATTTGGCGTGGCTCGATCCGGCCAAAAATAGGTGAAAATAAAACGGCGTGACAGCGCTCCGGGAGATTGTGTTCGCGCATTTTTTCCCGAGACCATTCGTAATCCTCACGCGAGCCGATGACGAATTTCACTTCGTCGCGCGTGGTCAGATGCTTGATGTTCGACCACAGATTGCGTTCGCATTCACCACTCCCTGGTGTTTTCAAATCCATGATGCGATGCACTCGCCGATCGACCTTCGCGATATCGTGTGCCCCACTCGTTTCCAGCAACACCGTCTTTCCGGCATCAACCAGCGCAGTCATCAAGGGAAGGACATTTTTTTGCAATAGCGGCTCCCCGCCGGTGATTTCGACGAGGGGACAATCGAATTTCAAAACTTCGGTCGTAATCTCGGGCAACGTTTTCTTTTCGCCCTCGTAAAAAGCATAGGCGGTGTCGCAGTAAGTGCAGCGCAGGTCGCAGAAGGTCAGCCGCACGAAAACGCACGGAAGTCCCGCCCAGGTGCTCTCACCCTGAATCGAGTGATAGATCTCGTTGATCGTCAGAGTTGCGGTCCGTGGTTCGCTAATCGGGTTCATGAAAAATGGAGCAGGAGGCGAATGGCGAACCATAACATAACCGCAGCGGTGATGGCTTCGGTCGCGACCTGCTGCCGATCACGGCCAGCCAGAAGCCGACGTTCCACCGGACTCATCAACACCACAAAAAGACCAAACCAGAAACCGTCGCGCCGTTCGCTTTTTGGCGTTTGAAACTCGACACTACGATGGGCGCGATAGATTTTCGACGCCCCAATGGCGAAACGAACCGCTAGAAGTAAGAGCAGTGCGAGACTTACGATCGCTAGCACGCGCCGGATCTCGACCGAGTTGAGCAGGGCCCCTGCGCCGACGGAAACGCCAAAGGCCCAGATGAAATCGCCGGTGCACGCGCCAAGACCAATCCGCCAGGCAGACCAGAATCCGCCGCCGCGATCCTTCGGCAGCAAACCGCGCCGAATCATTTCGGCATTAATAGGCCCGGGCGGCCACGCCACCGACCAGCCCAGAATGTAACCGTTTGCCAGGGGGCTCAGCGTCATCGTTTCACGCGGACTGAATCTGCGCTAAGAATCCCAGCGATGTCAGAACGAATCGAACGTGTTTTTGATCGATGCCGAGGCGAAAACCGCGCCGCCTTCATTCCCTACATTTGCGCGGGCGATCCAAATTTTGCTCGCACCGTCGAGATCGCGCTTGCTCTGGAGAGAAACGGCGCGGATTTACTCGAGCTTGGCCTGCCATTTTCCGATCCGCTGGCGGATGGTATTGTCAACCAACTGGCGGCGCAACGCGCGCTGGAAGCCGGGGCAACTGCGCACGGCGTGCTCGATTGTGTGCGCCAGATCCGGCGTGCTTCCGAGATCCCGATTGTGCTTTACACTTATTTGAATCCGATTTTCAGATTCGGCATTGAAAAATTTAATCAGGCTGCAGCGGAGGCCGGTGTGGATGGTTTGCTCATCCTCGATCTGCCGCCGGAAGAGGATGCGAACGCTCAGAAACTTGACGGCTTAAAGCCGTCAAGTTTGCGCAATGAGAATGACAATAATGCGGCGAAAATAGTCCGGGTCCGGCTGATTGCGCCGACCACGCCGCCAGAGCGGATCGCGCTCATCGCAAAGGCCGCCCGCGGATTTATTTATTATGTCTCGCGCGAAGGCGTGACGGGAGCGCAAGATTCGGTCGCGCACTCGCTCGAAGAAAAACTAACGATGATCAGGCAATACACCGATTTGCCTATCGCAGTTGGCTTTGGGATCTCGAAACCGGAGCAGGCGGCGATAGTGGCAAAGATTGCGGAAGCCGTTGTGGTCGGAAGCGCGATTGTCGATCTGATTGGAAAGGTTGGAGACAGCGACGTTCTGGCCGATCGCGTCGCTAAATTCGTTACGCCGATTGTGTCGGCGATGCGTAAAACGCACAAAGCTCGTTAACCATCCCGTCATCCCGAGCGAAAGCCGAGGGGATCCCGATGCGACAGCTTCAAGATAGCGCCACGGGATCTCTCGACTTCGCTCGGGATGACCGTAGACGAACGGTTGGCATAGAGGCAGCCCTGTGTTACACGAATCGCATGCTGCGATTCGCCAAGATGAACGGGGCGGGGAACGATTTTGTCATGATCGACAATCGCGCCGGCAACGTGCAATTGAGCGCGCAGCAAATCGCAAAAATTTGCGACCGTCATCGCGGGGTCGGGGCGGATGGGGTTTTGCTGGTCGAGCCAGCGACCAACAGCGCTGATTTTCGGATGCGTTACTATAATAGCGACGGCGGCGAAGCAGAAATGTGCGGCAATGGCGCGCGTTGTTTTGCCCGTTTCGTCGAGAAAGTCGCTGATGCAGGTAAAAAAGTTTCATTTGAGACGCCCGCCGGGATCATTGCCGCACAACTTCATGGCGAGCTTGTGACTTTGAACATGAGCGAGCCGACCGATTTAAAGCTGAATGTCAGAGTTTCGGGTGGCTACGAAAACAAAACCATCCACTTTGTTAACACTGGAGTTCCGCATGTCGTTATTCCAGTCGTGGACATCGAAGAGATTGACGTGTTGCGCGAAGGCGCTGCGATCCGACGACATGAGATGTTTTTGCCCAAAGGCGCCAACGTAAACTTTCTGGAAAAACGCGGAGAAAACAAAATTGCAATCCGCACTTATGAGCGCGGAGTGGAAAACGAGACGCTCGCCTGTGGCACTGGCGTCGTGGCGAGTGCGCTCATTTTTGCCGCAACCGAAAAAACCGACGGGCCCATTGGCATCCTGGTGCGTGGCGGCAGCGAATTGAGTGTTAATTTTCGCCGCGACGGCGAGCGATTCACTGATGTCACGCTTACCGGACCGGCCGAGTTTGTCTTCGAAGGCACGATCCAATTGTGATTTGGCTCCGCGGGAAGCTCCGCAATATGCGGAGCTAAGCGCACAGGATGTGCGCGCTACCCTTTCTCATCTGTCATTCCGAGCGAAGTCGAGGAATCTCTTACTATTTAAGAGCAGCGATGTCTCGACTGCGCTCGATATGACAAAGGTGGTGTGGCGTTCTAAAATCCGCCAATGTTTCGCGGCACTTTCACCGCTGTGGTTACGCCTTTTCGCGAAAGCGCGATTGATTTCACCGCGCTGCGGAATTTAATCGAATCCCAAATCGCGGCTGGCATCGACGGTATCATTGCCGTTGGAACCACGGGCGAATCGCCCACGCTGACCCATGACGAACGCAAAGAGGTGATTCGTTGCGCCATTGAAACCGCGAACAAGCGTTGTCTCGTTCTTGCTGGGACGGGGTCGTATTCGACGCGGGAAGCGGTTGCGGCCACCGAAGAGGCAGAAAAACTCGGCGTTGATGGTGCACTCCTGGTTGCCCCCTACTACAACAAGCCAAGTCAGGAAGGCTTGTTTCGTCACTTTTCCGCGATTGCGAAATCAACTCCGCTTCGTCTGATGCTCTACAATATTCCGGGACGATGCGGTGTTGATATCGTTGCGGAAACGGTGGCGCGAATTCAGGGCGATTGCTCGAACGTCGTTTCAATCAAGGAAGCTGGGGGAAATGTCGATCGGGTCAGTGAATTGCGCGCGCGTTTGCCGGACGCATTTACGGTGTTGAGCGGCGACGATGGATTGACCCTCCCGTTTTTGGCGGCCGGCGCAGTTGGCGTGGTCAGCGTAGCGTCGAATTTATTGCCGCGTGAAATGTGCAACCTGGTAGACGCTTTCGTGAACGGCGATCTCAAGCGGGCGGAGGGATTGCATCGCAAACTTTACTGGTTGTTCAAAGATTTGTTTATCGAACCGAATCCGGTTCCGATAAAGACCGCATTGTCGTGGCGTGGGACAATCTTGGCGGAAGTACGTTTGCCGCTCTGCGAAATGAGTGCGGCAAATCAGGCGCGTTTGCGCAAGACCCTGGAGAGATTTGAAGGCGAATAATGCTCTGCTTGTAGTTGCAGCCGCCGCGGGCGGCAGAATTCCTTCTCCTGCCGCTGGAGACAACGGCGGCAGGTAAGACGAAGGCGATGACAAAACTTCGGATTGCACTTGTCGGCGCGGCCGGGCGCATGGGGCAGGCGATTGCGAGCGTCGCCGCAAGTGAGAACGTGGAGATTGTTGCAAAATCGGATCTGGGCGATCGGATCACGTCGGCCGATGCGGATGTGCTGATTGATTTCAGTAGCGCAGCGGCTACTGAAGCTGTTTGCGATGCGGCGGTGAAATCAAGTGCTGCCCTCGTAATCGGAACAACCGGACACTCGGCTAAAGAGAAGCAAGCGGTTGAAACGGCGGCGCAAAAAATTCCCGTCGTGTTCGCTTCAAATTTCAGCATCGGGGTGAATGCACTTTTTTCGTTGACAGAACAGGCGGCAAAAATTCTGGGCGAAAATTTCGACCTCGAAATTCTGGAGACGCATCATCGTTTGAAAAAAGACGCGCCAAGCGGAACGGCGAAAACGCTGGCAGAAATTTTGCAGCGGGCCCGCAACGCGGAAAAATTGCGGCACGGGCGCGAAGGAATGATTGGCGAGCGTGAGAAATCGGAGATTGGCATTCATTCCGTTCGCGGCGGCGATGTGGTGGGCGATCATACTGTAATTTTTGCCGGACTGGGCGAGCGGGTCGAGCTGACTCATCGGGCGAGCAGCCGCGAAACATTCGCGCGCGGGGCCCTGCGCGCAGCGCAATGGGTCATTGGGAAATCACCCGGGCTTTATGACATGCGCGATGTGCTGGGACTGTCATCCTGAGCTTGTAGCCGCGATTGCCGGTCGCGGCAGCCGCGGCCAACGACCTCGGCTACAATGGATAGCAACCGACACGGCTGTTCGACGAAGATCATGAGAGCGGCGATTGCGCTGGGGTCTAATCTTGGTGATCGCTTCGCGAATCTCCAAAATGCGCGGGATCGAATTCGAGCGCTCGATGGCGCAATGGGACTAATTGTGCAATCGGCGATTTATGAAACGTCACCGGTCGATTGCGAACCGGGAGCGCAGAATTTTTACAACGCAGTTATTGAAGTTGGGTTCGAGAAATCGGCCGATGCGCTTTTGGAAGCACTGCAAGAAATCGAGCGAGGCCTCGGAAGAGAACAAAACCATGAGCGCAACGTCTCGCGCACGATTGATCTTGATTTGTTGTATTGCGGCAGTGAGCGCCGAGACGACGCAATGTTGCAATTACCACATCCCCGGATGACCGAGCGTAAATTCGTGCTGCAACCATTGTGCGACATCGCGCCGGATCTGCGTTTGCCCGGACAAACAAAAAGTGTAGGTGAGCTACTCGCGCGATTGCCCGACCCGGCTAAAATAACGCGTCTGACCGACAAATGGTAATTTGAATTGGAGGATGGAGTTTCTACCACGCCGGGGCTCTTCCGCAGGAGCTCGACCCTCCACGATTTCACAAGAGTGAACGCGACAGAAAAATTTCGCGAAATGAAGCGGCGCGGCCAACGCCTCACCGCGCTGACTGCCTACGATTATCCAACCGCGCGTCTGCTCGATGAAAGCGGGCTCGACATTATCCTGGTCGGCGATTCGCTGGGGATGGTTGTACTCGGCCACGAAGACACGACCCAGGTAACTCTGGATGAAATGTTGCATCATACTCGCGCAGTCGCCCGCGGGGTGAAACGCGCGCTAATCGTGGCGGACATGCCGATTCACAGTTACGACACCGCAGAACAATCCGTGGAGACGGCGCGTTTGTTCATGAGGGCGGGCGCGCAAGCGGTGAAACTCGAGGGCGGCGTCAATCACGTTCCGCAAATTGAGGCGATCGTGTCGGCTGGAATCCCCTTCATGGGGCACATTGGAATGCTGCCGCAAAGCGTGCGCGAGGAGGGTGGCTACAAAGTGAAGGGTCGCACGCAGGAACAGGCCGAAGCGCTGTTGCGGGATGCGCGCGCGGTCGAGAGAGCCGGAGCATTCTCCGTCGTGCTGGAAATTGTTGCCCCTGAAACGGCGAAGATGATTTCACAGGCAATCCAAATTCCAACTATCGGAATCGGGTCAGGGAAAGACTGCGATGGGCAGATCCTTGTGACGCACGATTTGATTGGGTTGTTTCCCTGGTTCACGCCGAAATTTGTCGCCCCAGAGGCGAACGTGGCCGAGCAGATTCGGCAAGCGGCGCGAGCTTTTGTTGCCCGCACTCGAGGAGGTTGACAAGGCCTTGGCGTTGCCGGTTCGTTGATAAAGAAATGGCGCTTCCGGATTCAGATTACAACGACGCTTTGTTAAATGCGACCGGTCAGCGCAACTGGCTCTTTTTGGGGCTGGTGTTGTCGCTCGCGCTCCATTGCCTGCTCTGCTTTTATCTTTATCAAACGCGTTTCGCGGCAGCGGACCTGGCTCTGGCTCCAAGAAGTGAGCCGCCCGTCTTCAAAGTGAAGCCGATTGATACTCAGGCTGCGCTGGACAAGGCGAGCATGGATCAGACTAATCCGGCGGCAAAGCCAGAGCCTGACAAAACGAACGTACAACTGCCGGATGAGAAGAAGTCGTTCGATGCGCTGCTGCAGGAAGTGCAGGCGACGACGGCCATGCCCGACGACACGCAAGATGTTTTGCCGGACAAGCCAAGAGTCGACCCAGCACCGGCGACGTCGATGTTAAATGAGATTGAGCGGAGTACGGCGCAAGCGCTCTCGAAAAACCCGAACGCGACCCATGAACAATCGTTGCTAAATGACTCCGCGGTTTCGGGTCGTCCCCAACCGGCCTTGAGCGGAACCGAACTGGCTACGAGCACGAACATCAAGCGGCCAAACACGTTCACCAGCAAAATCCAGGCGGACAGCGCTGGACCGAACAAGAATCGCGTCGCTGGCTTCAGCGATCTCGATTCGTTGCTGGCCCAAAAAGGCCCGCTGGGATCGGGGACGGCAATCCGAATGCCGGACGACCAGCTCTTTCAATATGACAGCGCGGATTTGCAGGGGAGTTCGGTCGAGCAATTACAAAAGCTTGGCATGCTGATCAGACGCAATCCGAAGGCGACATTTTCGATCGAGGGTTATACGGACGCGTTTGGCAGCTACGAATACAATCTCGATTTGAGCCAGCGCCGCGCTGATAGTGTGAAGAATTATTTGGTGAGCGTGATGGGGATTAATTCGGAACAAGTTCAAACGCGCGGTTACGGCGCGTCGAAGTTTTTGGTGGCACCGCGGCCGGTGATGGATCCGGCGATGGAGCAAGCCGAGATTGCGCGACAGCAACCGAATCGGCGCGTGGTGATCGTCGTTCACACGAGCGTCGAGTGAGTTTTCGATAACACTCGGCGGTCTTAGACCGCCGCGACAGCAGCCCGTTACTAGAAGCGCGTCATCCTGAGCGCGCAGACACGTCATCCGGCTCGCAACGAAGGAATCGCACAAAATCATTTGGAATACTCGCAAGCTCCCTCGCTTACGCTCGGGACGACAGACGATTTTTGTCATTCCGAGCGCAGTCGAGGAATCTCTAACTATTTTCTCTGAAGAGTAGGATTAGTAAGCGATCCTTCGGCTTCGCTGCGCTTCGCTCAGGATGACAAGCTTACCAGTTTTTGATCCATGCGACTGGCGGTGTAGGCGTCGGTGAGGCAATAGAACCAGCGCTCCACAGATCGAACGTTGGATTGTAGCCTGCACTACTACTTCCTTGATTCGCTGTTGAATACCCATAGCTGTTCCCAAATGGATCTCGAATGTAGGTTACAGTAATAGTATTACCCGGTGGATGGCCCAGCATCTGGGGTCTGAATGTGAAGTAGGATTTCATACCAGTTACAGGTTGCTGATTCTGGTCCAATCCGCTTAGTTGACTATATAAATAAAAGCTTGCGCTGGTGTACGCATTTGGCGAGGGCGAGGGCGCTGGCGCAAAATTTATTCGAGCATTTAAACCGTCAGTGTAACCCGTCGTAGTATTATCTCGCGGGTAAATCCCGTTATCGGCCTTGTAGCTTTCGAGCGCGGCGGACATGGCGGCGATTTCGGTTTCGGCGCGGGCACGCGCGCCTTTATTCTGCACATAGCTGCCAATCGAGAGAATCAGGCCGGCCAGAATCAGGATGATCGTGATGACCACCAACAGCTCGACGATGGTCACCGCGCCTTCGGCGCGGAATGACGAAGCCCGAATGACGAATGACGAAGGACTGTGGAAGCCCGAATGACGAAGTCGCGACCGCGGAGTGCCGATTATGCAGATTCTAGCATTTCTTCGTGCTTCGACATTTGTCATTCGTCATTTCGGCGAAGCCGATCACGTCTGTTGCTGCAGGGTAGTAATGATGCTGATGAGCGGGAGGAAAAGGGCAATTACGATTGTTCCGACCACTACTGCCAGAAACACAATCATGAGGGGCTCGAGAATAGAGGTGAGCGCAGCAACCGCATTGTCCACCTCGTCGTCATAGACGTCCGCAATCTTCAACAACATGTCGGGTAGCTGGCCAGTTTCTTCCCCGACATCGATCATGCTCACCACCATGGGCGGAAAAGCGCCGCTGGTTTCAAGAGGCTGCACGATCGATTCGCCTTCCTTCACCCGATCGTGCACCTGCGAAATGGCGTTAGCGATCACGGTATTGCCCGCGGTGTCACGGGTAATATCTAACGCCTGTAAAATGGAAACGCCGCTCGTAACCAGGGTGCCGAGAGTGCGCGAGAAACGCGAAATCGCGGTCTTGCGAATGAGGTCGCCGAACAGTGGGACCCGCAATTTGAGTTGATCGATCAAGCCGCGACCGCCGGGCGTTCGTCCCAGCAGTTTGATTCCCATAATGAGCGCGATAAAAGCGCCGATTAGCATCGCCCAGTTGTCCTTGGCGAAATTGCTAATCGTGATGACAAAGATCGTGATACCGGGCAATGGCTTGTCACCGAGCATGTCTTTGAAAATTGCCTCGAACCTCGGCACAATGAAGACAAGGAGAAAGCCCATGATCACGACGGCCATGGTCATGACGATGGCCGGATAAATCATCGCGGAAAGGACTTTGCCTTTGACCTTTTGCGCCTTTTCTTGGAACTCGGCCAATCGCGTCAGCACGACCTCGAGTACGCCACCGAGTTCACCTGCCTTCACCATGCTGATGTAAAGTTCATTGAAAATTTTCGGATGCTGCGCGAGGGCATCGGAAAAAGTGTTCCCGCTTTGCACCGAATCGGCCAGCGCTTCAGTAGTGCGTTTGAGAACCGGGTCGCGCTCCTGTTTTGCCAGAACATTGAGCGAGCGCAAAAGGGGAAGGCCGGAATCGATCAGGGTGGCAAGCTGCCGGGTGAAAATCATCAGGATCTTCGATTTCACCTTCTGCCGCTGGAAAAGGGTGATGCCAGTCTTGCGCCTCGGCGTCGCGACGACCGGAGCAGTGGTACGCGCACTGCGAGGTCGTTTTACTTTTCCATCGCGCGCCGCTGGCGCTTTCCCTTGTTCATAAACGCCGGTCGGGAAATATCCCGCCTGCCGCAAATGCCCGATGGCCTCATTGGCAGAATTAGCCTCGACTGAGCCGGTAGATTCCTGGCCGCGTGCATCGAGGGCGACGTATTGGAAGCGGGGCATGGGGGGAAATTGCCGATTTAACGGTTTAACTATTCAACGATTTAACGATCAAGAAGTCGATCTCAATGTTAACCGTGAACTATTAAATCGTTGAATCGTGAAGCGTTACGCATTGAAATTTGAGATCTGAGATCTCAAATTCTAAGTGTACTTAAGAACTTCCTCTACCGTAGTATCGCCGTCGAAGACGCTGCGTAACCCATCCTGGCGCAGCGTGATCATTCCGAGTTCGATCGCTTTTTGTTTCACCGTAACGGTCGGCGCGCGCTCATTGATTAACTCGCGCAGTGGATCACTGATTCGCATCAATTCGTAAATGCCTTTGCGGCCTTTGTAACCGGTCTGATTACAGGCGTCGCAACCTTTGCCGTAATAGAATTTCTTGTCACCCAAATCACGCCGTCCCAATCCCAGTTGATCCAGCGTGTTTGTGTTCGGCTCGTAACTCGTCCGGCAATTGCGACAAATGCTGCGCAGCAATCGCTGCCCGAGGACCGCTTCGAGGGTTGAAGAAATCAGGAACGGCTCGACTCCCATGTCGATCAAACGTGTGATCGCTCCCGGCGCATCATTCGTGTGCAGCGTGGTGAAGACGAGGTGGCCGGTGAGGGAAGCCTGAATCGCAATCTGCGCCGTCTCCAAATCCCGTGTCTCGCCCACCATGATTCGGTCCGGGTCCTGCCGCAAAAATGCTCGCAGCACTCGCGCGAACGTCAGCCCGATATTCTCATTTACCGGTACCTGCACGATACCTTCCAGATCGTATTCCACCGGCTCTTCCGCCGTGAGTAACTTTGTATCGAGCGTGTTGATCTTGCGCAAACAGGAATAGAGCGTCGTTGTTTTCCCTGAACCAGTCGGGCCGGTGACAATAAAAATTCCGTTTGGTCGCTCAATGACTTCGAGAATGTAATCGCCCACATACTTGGGCATGCCGAGCATCTCGAGATCGAGATTCACGGTGCTGCGATCGAGCACGCGCAGAACAACGCTCTCCCCGAATTGCGTGGGCAAAGTCGAGACACGCAGGTCCACGTTGCGACCGGCGATATTTTTTTGGATGCGACCATCCTGTGGCAACCGGCGCTCGGCGATGTTCATACTCGCCATCACTTTCACGCGCGAAATAACCGGTAGTGCCAGATGTCGCGGCGGCGGAGCCATTTCGTAAAGCGCGCCATCGACGCGATAGCGGATTTTGAATTCGTTTTCGAATGGTTCGAAATGAATGTCGCTGGCCCGGTCCTGGATCGCCTGATATAGAATCAGATCGACAAAGCGAATGATCGGGGTAGCGCTGGCTTCTGCTTCTGCTCCAGTCGCACCATCGCCTTCCCGCAATTGCATCAGCTCGCCCACTTCGCCCAGTTGCTTCAGCACCTCCTCCATGCTGGAGGTGTCGCTGCCGTAGAAAATCTTGATTCGGTCTTCGATCTGTTCGACCGGCGCGACCACGACTTCGATGTCGCGTCCCAGAGCGAAGCGCAGATCTTCCGCGGTGCTCGGTTCCAGCGGATCGGCCAAAGCGACCCGCAAAGTGCCATCGACAAGTTCGACCGGGAGCGCGCGATGTAAACGGGCCAGGCCCGCCGGAACGATCTTCACAACCTCGGGACCGATTTCTCGATCATTCAGATCGATAAACTCGGCGCCGATCCCCTCCGCCATCGTGTGGTAAAATCCGGCTTCATCCATGAAGCCGCCGTCGACCATCGCCTGCACGATGGTCTTGCCGTTCTGTTGCGCTTCGGTCAGGACGTCGTCGGCCTGCGCTTTTTGTAAAACGTTTTGATCGACAAAAAGATCGAGGACCTGCTGGTTATTCATCAGTTCACATCGGCAATTGTTACCGAAATTACCTCATCCGCTGAAGTCAGGCCGGAAAGCACTTTGCGGACGCCATCCTCACGCAAAGTGCGCATGCTCAGCTCTCGTGCGCGCTGGCGTAAAAGGAAAGTCGAAGTCCGTTTGTTAATCATGTGCCGCACGTCATCGTCGATGATGAAGATCTCGAAAATTCCCATTCGTCCACGGTAGCCGGTATGCCGGCAATGATCGCAGCCGGGCGCCTTCATCACTTGCGAGTCTTTCATTTGGGAGGGCTCGATCCGCAGCGCGCGCATTTCGGTTTCACTCAGGTCGGCTGGATGTTTGCAATGAGTGCACAATCGGCGCACCAGACGTTGCGCCATGATTGCGCGGACCGAAGACGCGACCAAAAATGGTTGCACGCCGATATCGACGAGACGCGCAACCGCTGAAGGCGCGTCGTTGGTGTGCAGCGTGCTGAAAACCAGATGGCCGGTCAGACTGGCGTTGGTCGCGATCGATGCCGTCTCCAAATCGCGAATCTCGCCGATCATGATGATGTTCGGGGCCTGACGCAAAATGGAGCGCAATGCGATTGGAAATGTCATTCCGGCATCGTTGTTGACCTGCACTTGATTAATGCCGGTCATCTGATATTCGACCGGTTCTTCCACCGTGATGATCTTGCGGTCCGGCTTATTGATGTAGTTCAGGCAGGCGTAAAGGGTGCTCGTTTTGCCCGAACCAGTCGGGCCGGTTACGAGCAAAATTCCATCAGGCGAACGCAGCAACCGTTCGAATTTATCCTGATCATCGCTGAGGAAGCCCAGTTCGGGCAGGCCGAGGAGCAAACTCGATTTATCCAGCACGCGCATGACAATGCTTTCGCCGTGGTTCGTTGGGATGGTGGAGACGCGCAGATCAATCGGTTTCTTTCTGATCTTCACTTGAATGCGTCCGTCCTGCGGCAACCGCTTCTCCGCGATGCTCATCGAGCCGGTCATGATTTTCAGCCGGGAAATGATGGCGGATTGCAAACGCTTCGGCGGCGCCTGCATTTCCTGGAGAACGCCGTCGATGCGAAAACGGACGCGAAATTTTTTGTCGAGCGGCTCGAGATGAATATCGCTCGCCCCAAGCTTATGCGCTTCGATGATCAACATTGAGACCAGCCGGATGATGGGCGCGTCCGCTTCATCGACACCGACTGCTTCGGTGCCATCGCCAATCTCGAGACCAAGATCGACTTCATCACCAATCCTATGCTGGAGGACGTCAGCTGCTTCCTCAGCTGTTCCATAATATTTAATTAGCGCCTGGCGGATCTTTTCCGGCGAAGTGCAAACCAGCTCGAGGTCGCGTTGGAGAAGAAAATTGAGGCTATCGATGGTATCGACATCAAGGGGATCGCTGATGGCGAGGACAAGACCACTTTCACCAAAGGTTACAGGAATCACTTTGAAGCGGCGCGCGTCGGTCGCGCTAATTTGCGAAATGATTTCGGGCGGAATAACAACCGCGGAGAGATCGATCCAGTGCATCTGCGCCTGGGCCGCGAGCGAACGCGAAATGTCATCCGCCGAAACAACCCCATCACGAACCAGGACATCGACGACACTGGGAGCGCCATTAAGTTTCGCGCGCGCCTGAGCGATTTGCTTGCGTGAAACCAGCCCGATCTCTTCGAGCACTTTCAGCACATAATCGTCGTTAGCTTGCAAGGTGAATTAAATCCCAGTAGTGCCCTTCAAGCGTACGAATCTGGCTCTCTGGTGTCAACGAGCCACCCGATTTATCGGGTCCGCCTTAGCCGGTTTCGGAGAACAAATACCAGAGGATAAGACACTTATCCTCTTTTCGAATGGGACTAGGAGCTGGCGTACTCGGCAATGGCTTTGGCCACGTCGAGAGTAGAAGCTTTGCCCCCCATGTCGTAAGTGCGGACCTTGCCTTCGGCAATGACACGCGCGATGGCCGATTCCAGACGGGTAGCCATTTCGGTTTCCTTGAGCCAATCGAGCATCAACTTGGCAGTCAAAAGCATGGCAATAGGATTCACCTTATGTTGCCCCGCATATTTCGGGGCCGATCCATGCGTGGGCTCGAAGACGGCATAGTTATCGCCAAGGTTGGCACTGGGAGCGAACCCAAGTCCGCCGACCAGGCCTGCGCATAAATCGCTGACAATGTCGCCGAACATATTTTCCGCGACCAAGACAGAGTAATCCTGCGGATTCTTGAACATCCACATGCAGATCGCATCAATGTTCGCATCGTCGGCTCGAATGCCCGGATAATTTTTGGCCACGTCTTTGAAGCAACGCATCATCAATCCGCCCGTTTCGCGCAACACGTTCGGCTTTTCGATCAGCGTGACGCGCTTCCGGCCGGTTTTCTTGGCGAATTCGAAAGCTTGCTTGCAAATGTTAGTACAACCTTGCCTGCTCATGATCCGGGTGGAGAGCGCGATGTTTTCCAATCCAGCCTTGTCTTTCCACTTCTTCATCTTCGGGTTCGCGCACAGTGCGGTGTAAACAGGCTCGGGAAGCGGAAAGAACTCAACCCCGCCGTACATGCCTTCGGTATTTTCGCGAAACACCACCTGATCGATCGGGACGTCTTCGCCGCTGGGATTGGTGATCTTGTTTCCCCGAAAATTCAACGGGTTGCCGGGATAACTTTTGCACGGCCGCATGTTGGTGTGCAGGTTGAACATTTGGCGCAGCCCGACAATGGGAGAAAAGTAAACCAACCCTTTGTCTTTCAGTTCCGGCGCCAATTCTTCCTTGGCCTCCGATTGCGGCTTGCTGGTGATGGCGCCGAACAGACCGCAGGTCGTTTCCTTCAATGCCTTAACTGTGCGATCCGGCAACGCGTTACCTTCCTTGCACCAAAATTCCCAGCCGATGTCGCACGGCACGTATTCGGCATCGAGTTTCAGACGATCCAATACCAGGCGAGCCGCCTCCATAACATCGTGGCCAACTCCGTCACCCGGCATCCATGCAATTTTGTATTTAGCCATGGTCGCGACTTTATCGACGCGCACCGTAGCCCGCAAGCTTAGCGGCGGTCTATGACCGCCGTGTCCCATCTGGGGAGCGCACGCGCCTCGCGCGTCGCATTCGGCGCCTCGCCGAATGCATGCTTTTATTCGCAGAAGCGGAAGGGCAACGTCTCATTTGCACACGGCAAGATCGAAAATACAAAGATGAAAGTTCGTCTCGGCGAGGGCTAGCGGGGTTTCCTTTACTTTCAGCGAAATTGCCGGTCGATTTCAAGGTGCATGCTCGGCATCGAGTTTCACGCGATTCGAGGCGAAGCGTGCTGCCTCCCTAACATCACACCCAACCTGGGCGCATGCTGACTGGTAAAGCGGATGGGTCTGAGGCAGTCTGTGCTGAAGATGGTCCGAACTTACTGCGATAATACTCCCATTTTTTCCGCTCTGACTCCATGATCGTACGGAAGCGCGAATCCTGCCGAAGGCTGTCGAGGGTCGAATCCTTCTCAAACAGTGGATAACAGTTAAGACCGTCTCTGACCACTCTCTCAAACCACTCGATAGCCAGATCGGTTTTGTTCATTAAGGCATAAGCGCAAGCTATGTTGTATTCGGTGTGATGAAAGTGGCCAAAGCCTTTTCTAGTCTGCGCCATCGCAATTTTTTTCTCCGCCTCATCGGGCTTTCCGGTAGCAGCAAACATCATGGCCTGCACACTGGCCAGGAGGCCGCCTTTATCCTCCGGATGTTGCTTCAAATAATTTTCGACCCGTTGCACGGCTTCGTTGGTTTGACCTAAGGAAAACATTGCCCAGGCCAATTGATATTCCTTCAAGTCGGGGTTGAAATCGGCATCGATGGTTTCTAAAACGTTGCGCGCTTCTCGAAATTTGCCTTCGTAAAACAGTGTCTCGCCGAGACGGTACTGCGCGCCATTATTACTCGGGTTCGATGCGATCGCCGCGCTGAACTCCGCGCGTCCCTCATTCATCAACCCCACATGAATAAAGACCAAGCCCAGATAATGATGAGCCTCGTCCAGGTTGGGATCCAACGCGAGCGCGTGCTTGAAATCATTAATCGCATCCTCGTGCGGGAAATGATGGAAAGGGGTCCATTTCAGACGACCCCGAGCGAGATAGGCCGCAGGCAAGTTGGCATTCAAGGACAAGGCTCGATCGACCTCCAAATATGCTTTTTCTTCCAGCCCTTTGTCCTGGGGAGCGTACAAGAAAAGGCGAATGACATATGCCAGCGCCAGCTCCGCGTGCGCCTCGGCGAAATTCGGATCAGCCTTCACCGCCCTCTCCAGCAACTCGATGACTCGCGGATTATTGCGCTGTCCCTCCAAATGCGAGGAGGAATGTTCCGCCAGGACCTTGGCATTTTGGAAAAGCGCGCGCGCCTCGAGCGAGCTTCTCAGAAACATTTGCCAAACAACTGCACCCAGAAAGAGAAGGACCAGGGCCACCGCAACCGTCACACGAGTTTTCTTCTCCCTCAGGCGGAAAGCCAGTTGATTAAAAACCGGCCAGTGGCCTTTCTCCCACGGCAACACGAGTCGATAAACATTCAGCGGCGCCCGAATATTTTTGAGGTCGACTGCGCCGAGCTTAATGAACGTGGCCGCGAATTTGTTGCGGACTTGATCGTAGACTTGTTGGCTTAGGCAAATCCCTCCCGGCTTTGCCAGTGGCTCAATCCTCGAGGCAATGTTCACTCCATCGCCAAGGACGTCGTTCTCCCGATACACCACATCACCCAGATGAAGGCCAACGCGGATTTGAATTTTGATGGTTTCGCGAGAAGAAACATTACGCTCCCTCAAAATCTTCTGTATTTTCGCCGCGCACTGGACCGCGTCCAGGGCGCTGTTGAATTCGACCAGGAAAGCATCGCCGATGGTTTTGATTTCGGTTCCACTGTGCTGGCGGAAGAGAGGTCGCAGTAACTGCCGATGCTCTTCCAACAGCTTGAGCGCGAGCGCCTCGTCTTTCTGCGTAAGCGCGCTGTAGCCGACCATGTCGGTAAACATGATGGCCGCGAGCTTGCGTTGCTCGACACTTTCAGCGGGCATCAGATTTAGTCAGCCAACTGACTTTATCTTCCAAAAGCCACGTTTTGCTAATGGAGGTCAAATTTGAAACAGTCGAAATATTACATGGTCTTCTGTTTCCTGCGAAGCCGGGCAGCCACCAGATTTTCGGCGCCGCCAGCCACAATTAATTCCTGAGCGGCCGGACTGAGCGGCGGAAAAGCGAATGATTGTCCATCAATCGTCAGGATCGATCTGCCGTAATCAATCATGATTTCCGATGCAACGGTGGTTGGCGCGCGATCCTTTAGCGTGGCGCGCAGGTGCGTCACGAGCTCGGGACACTCAAACACCACGAAACCGTTGTTAAAGGCGTTGCGCTTGTAAGTTTCGGAAAAGCTGGCAGCGATCACACACGGAATCCCTTTAAATTTCAATGCCGTAGCCGCCTGCTCTCGACTGGAGCCACTGCCAAAGTTTAAGCCGCCAACCACGATATCACCGCTGCGATAGAGGGTGTTGAAGTTCGGATCGTAATTTTCAAATGTTACCGCCGCCATTTCTTCCGAAGTCATATCGTCGCGGTAAGTGTGTTTGCTGCCGTAAATGCCGTCGGTGTTCAAATTGTCTTTATCAACGAAGAGAACGCGACCGCGCACACTTGGCGGAAAACCGGAGATGATCTCTACCGAGCCTGCGGACTGCGCTTTCTTTTCGGTGCGCCGAATTGCCGTGCCAGCCGGGCGCTCGGCGAAATCTTGTGGCGCGCAAATAAATCCAGCCAGGGCGCTGGCCGCGACTACCGCGGGAGACCCCAAATATACCAGCGCGTCGCGGTCGCCCATGCGACCTTTGAAATTGCGATTGGTCGAGCTGATCGCGGTCTCACCTTTTTGCACCAGACCGCGGCCCAGGCCGATGCAGGCTCCGCACCCGGGTGGCAGCGCAATTGCGCCTGCATCCACCAAAATTTGCCAATCACCAGTGGACTCTGACTTGGCTTGAACTTCGGCGCTGGCCGGAGCCAGATAAAATTCCACACCGTCAGCGACCCGGCCACCGCGGGTGCGCACGACTTCGGCGGCGTCATGCAAGTCCTCGAAGCGCGCGTTCACACACGATAACAAATATGCCTTCTGAATAGGCACATGCTTTCGCTCCATTTCGGCGAGCGAGACCATCGTCTTAACCTCGTTAGGGCCCGACACGTGGGGAACCACCGTGGCAAGATCAAGATCCAGTTCGATGGCGTATTCCGCGTCCGGGTCGGCGCTGAATTCGTTTCGGTCCTTCCACCACTCGTCGATGTCGGCGTTGGTGTAACCAGAACGGCTCGTGGGTCCGCGCTTTCCCGGTCGTTTCGGATTCGTGAACTCGGGGACACGTGAGCGCAAATACTTCACTGTTACTTCGTCGAATGGAAACACACCTGCCAATGCGCCCCACTCCGTCGTCATATTGGCAATGGTCATGCGCGCGGACATGGGAAGATTCGCTACTCCATCGCCCATGAATTCCACGGCGTGATTAAGCACCTCGTCCTTATTGAAGAGCCCGCATAATGCGATGATGACGTCTTTGCCGGCGACGCCCGGTGAAAGGTTTCCCTTCAACAGCACCTTGGCCACCTTGGGAACCTGCCACCAGGTCACTCCAGTGGCCCAAATGCTCGCCGCGTCCGTCCGCACCACCGGCGTGCCCAGCGCTGCTGCCGCCCCGTACAAATTTGAGTGGGAATCGCTCGCCACAACCATCGCCCCGGGAACAACATAACCCTGTTCCACCATCACCTGGTGCGAAATCCCGGTGCCAGCCGGGTAAAAATCGATGCCGTGTTCACTCGCGAACGCTTTAATTTTCGCGTACTTCTCCAAATTCTTCGGCGTGACATTTTGAATGTCATGATCGATCGCGAACACCGGTTGCGCTGGATCCGCGATCTCCGTCGCGCCGATCTGCTTAAACTTTGGAATCACCGCGCCGGTGTTGTCATGCGTCATTACATGGCGCGGCCGAATCGAGACGAAATCGCCCGCGCGCACCACTGTGCCGGGCGCAAGTCCATCGGCGTGTCGTGCGGCGATCTTTTCGACGAGCGTCAGGCCCATATCAATTTCCTTCGGCATCACAACCGCCGATCAAATGCACGATTGGATGACCTCGCAATTCCTCGCCATAAAGGCGTTTGAACAATTGCCGTCGCTGCTCCACCTCCGACGGCGGCAGCGACGCCTTCACCATTTCGCGGGCGCATTCAGACATTTGCGCGCCCATGATGAAACGTTCCTCACCCGAGAACGCCATCAATTTATCGCGCATCAGTCGCTCGATTCTCGGAGAAGTATCAGTCATTCCAGACAGTCCTGCAGTAAGCATCGCTCGGCATTTTCAGACTCTCAACAATCAACTCTCAACCATCAGCTGCTTCAGAATCATTTCTTGGCAGCGCGCTTCCCGAGAAGCTTGGCGATGTCGAAATCCACGAAGTCAGCGTGATGAAAGATGATCGATTCGATCGAACGCTCCATCTTGTCGCCCTCGTGACTGTGGGTAGCGATGATGTGCATGACTTCGCCTGGAATGCCGTGCTTGTAGGCGAGCGCGACGCCGCTAAAAGGATGCCGCACCTGTTGTCCGAATTTTCCCTGAATCACGTTCCCCGACGCGTCCTTGTCGAACTCCAGTGGTTTGCCTACATCGGCCAAGAGCGCGCCCGCGATGAGATAGTCCCGCTGAATGGGGATGCTGCAGCGGAAGGATTTCTTGAGGATATCGGCGATGGCGATGCACTGCCGCGCGCAGGAATTGAGATGCTCGACGAACGTCATGTTGATGTCGCCGGCCAGGAGGGTGAACTTGACCGCACGCAGTTCGGCGAAGGTCCAGCCCTTGCCGCCACAGCCCGTGGTAATGGCCTCGCTCCAGACCGCCGCCACCTTTTCGCGCAGCGCCTTGTTCTTGATCTTCCTGATGCTGGGAAAGAGTTGCGCGATTTTGGTGACGCCATAGACGGCCGGTTCGTTTGCTTTCATGGTAGTTACCTCGGTTTCAGCCTATATTTCTGAGGTTTTGAAAAAGTTCTTCCTATTATTTTTCTAGCTTCCAAGTCGAGCTTCACCGTTTCTCCATACCAACTGATATTCCCTGAGAATTTCTTGTTTAGGCTCTTGTTCAGCTGTTTAAACAATTCGGTGTGAGTGAGTTCCGTACTTCGCAGAGCTGACAAGATAGCTTTCTTCAGTGTTTCGTATTTTTGCTTGTCGATATTTTTCCCGCTTTTACCCAGCGGGTGTTTGGTCAGTATTTTTTCTTCTGCCATTTCTTTGTCCTCCGTTCTAAACCTTAACCACTAATGAACACGAATGGACACGAATACGAAAGGCTGTTGGCCAAAGAAGAAGTCTTTCAAATTGTTGGCTGTGCCATCGAGGTTCAGAATACGCTTGGTCACGGGTTGCTCGAGAAACCATATGAAAACGCCTTAGCAGTTGAGTTTGGTATGCGAAACATTCCATTCCGCCAGCAACCTCTGTTCAATGTTCTCTACAAGGGACACAAGGTCGGTCTTTTTATCCCCGACTTGATCGCATTCGACGGTGTCGTCGTTGATGCAAAAGTTATTGACGGAATTACTGATCACGAGCGTGGACTGATGTTGAACTATCTACGGATCACAAAGCTGCGCGTTGGAGTTATCCTTAATTTCAAGCACGCAAAGTTAAATGGGAGAGAATTGTTTTATAAATTCGTGTTTATTCGTGTCTATTCGTGGTTAGAGATCGAGGAGCCGGCCCGTCATAACCGTGGTTGACCGGATCAATCCGGCGCATCGGTTTCTCCCGGCTTTGCTCTTCGATAACGTGTGCCACCAGTCCGGGGGTGCGCGCAATCATGAAAATGCCGTTGAACGCCGCGGGATTCATTCCTAAATCGGCCAGGATGGCGCCGATGGCGCCATCTACGTTAATGGGCAACGCTTTCTTTGCTTCGGCGAAGGATTTTTCAACGGCCCGCGCCGCTTTCATGTGCACACCATCAACGCCGGCTTCGCGCGCCAGTTCAAACAACCGCGCAGTCCGCGGGTCCTTGGTGTGATAACGATGACCGAATCCGGGCATGCGGTCACCCGCATCTCTCATCGCCGCCAGTGCTGCGGCGGCAGCTTCTTCCATTGAAACTGATTCATTCGTGGCGCGATCAGCGATTTTCTTTAATTGCCGGGCGCAATCCTCGATCGCGCCCCCGTGATGACGATTGATCGACATGATCCCGGCTGCGACGGATGCGCTTAGCGCTGCGCCGGTGGAGGCAACGGTTCGTGCGGCGAGCGCGCTGGGAGGCGTGGCGCCGTGATCGACCGATGCCACCAAAATCGCGTCCATCAAACGCCCGACCGCGGTTGAAGGCAGCTCGCTTGTCAAAATCAAATAAACCGCCGCGCCAAACGACACGCGGCCCATCAGCTCGGCAATGTCGTATCCGCGCACCGCCACTCGGTTGGGTTCAATGCGCGTGACCGCGGTATTCCAGATGGCATTCTTGTCGGCGTCACTCATCAAACTCTGTCCTTTCATTCGTTTCAAAACGTCAACCACCGCACCGGGCAGTTCACCAAACGCATCAACCACGGTCGCGCCGGCTTCGCGCAATGCTTTCACTTTTCCCGCGTGCGTGCCGCGTCCGCCTTCGATGATCGCGCCCGCGTGACTGAAGCGCGTGCCTTCGCGCGCCGCTTTGCCACCGATGTAGGCGATTACCGGCTTGGTGACTCTTCGATCACGAATCATCTGCGCCAGTTCCTCTTCTTGTGAGGAACCAATTTCGCCAAAGATGACGATTGCTTCTGTCAGCGGATCAGCTTCGAACATCAGCGCAGCGTCGGGAATGCGAATACCGAGGACAGCATCGCCGCCGATGTGCGCGATCGTTGAGATGCGCACACCAGCCTGACCCAGGTAGTAGCCGGTGCTCGAAGCCATGCCGCCGGAGCGACTGATTACTCCAACGCCTTTCGGAATACCGGGCTTGAACCATTGTCTCGCACTTTCAGCACGACCACCGATCATCCCGACGACGCCTTTGCCCGGACTTAATACTCCAAGTGTGTTCGGCCCGAGAAACATTGCGCCATTGGCTCTGGCCGATGCGGCAATTTCCATCGCATCCCACACCGGCACGCGATCGGGCACCAGCACCGTGAGCTTGATGCCCGCATCAATCGCGGAGATCGCCGCTTCCTTTACGCCCGCCGCCGGAACAAAAAGCACCGAGATATCGATGCCTCCCAACGCTTTCACTGCTTCTTGTGGCGTGTTGAATACAGGCACACCCAACACTGTCTGCCCAGCTTTGCCGGGCGTTACACCAGCGACAACATTCGTCCCGTATTCGCGCATTAGCTTGGTGCGCGCCCGTCCTTCGCGACCGGTGATGCCTTGCACCAGAACGCGCTTGGTCTCGTCGATCAAAATTGCCATCAGCGCGCGCCTCCAATCAGTTCGTCCAACCCAGGGATATCGAGTTCCAAGTAGAATCCTTTTACTCCGGCAAGCCGGCACTCAACGTCGCACGCGAGTAATTCAGAATCTTTAGTCGCAAACTCTTCACTTGGGAGCGATGGCACGGCTGCTCCGGCACGATCGACGATCAATCCGCCGGAATGGGTCTCGACCGCGCTGCGAATTTGCGGCCACTGCGCGGTGTGGATCCACACCCGCCCGCCCTTCACCGGAATCGTCGTGACGGACGGATCCTTAATGAACCTTGGCGCGCGCGGCGCGCGGGGTTTCCATTTTGCTCCCTTGCCGGTCGCAATAAGTTCGGCAAAGCGCGTAGCGATCGTGGCCGGCGCGTCGGTCTTTCGATAGCCCTCGACCGCCGTGCCAAGCAGCCTCGACATTCGCTGCAAAATGTCCACCGCGCGGTCTTCGGTGTTGCCGCCCAAACGAATCACGGCGGGAATGTTTAGATCGAGTTCCCAAAATGCCTTGGCCAGTCCATAGGCGGACCAATATTGTTCCTGGCTCGCAACACCGGAGCCCGAACCGAAATATCCCACCAGCTCAGGCTGAGCCAGAATGATTCGACTGGCGCGATACACCTTGGACGCAGAGGGATTGCCGCTCGTATCGGTGAAATTGGCGATGGTAAATCCCGCGTTTACGATGGCGTCCATTGACATCATCGATCCGCCGCCGCCGGCGCCGTGAAAACCAACCAAGCCCTTGGAATCCTTCGCTGCTGTCGTGGCCAACTGCGCGAAATAAAATGTGCCGCGATGGTCGTTTTGTTCGACCGCGTAGGCCACGCGTTCCAAAGCCGTAGGCGGATGATCGAACTCGCGCGCAATCTCTATCTTCAGTTCCGGATGCCGCGCTACGGCGTAGTCATCAATCGTAATACGGCAATCGGCGGCGACGAACTGACCATCCTTGGTCAGGACCAGTGGATTGATTTCAAGTGACCGCGCTTCCACCTTGCGCGCGGCAGTAAATAACTTTCGAATCGAATCAGCGAGCTGCGTCGCGTGCGTCGATGAAAGTCCGCATGACGCGGTAGCCTCCGCGACGGTTGACTCCTCAGGCCCGCGAGTCACATCGCACGCAATACGCCGCGTCGATGCGGCGCGCTCTTCGATTCCGGTGCCCCCGCCGGGCGCGAAAATAATCGTCGGTGCGCGAGTCGCGTCATCAATTGCGAATGAAAGAAAAAATTCGCGGTCAATCGCGATCTTCTCTTCAACCAGCACCGCTTCGACGGGAAACTGTCCCACTTTCATTTCCAGCATGCGTGCGGCATGGCCGCGAGCAACATCAGGCTTTTTCGCGAAAGCGACGCCGCCGATTCCCGCCCGTCCGGTTGTCCAAGCCTGAATCTTGACGACGACTTCGCTGCCCTTTTGGTCCAAGAGTTCCTTGGCCGCCGACACCGCCTCATCAGCGGTGGAGGCGGCGCGACCGCGCGGAATTTTGAATCCGTTTTCCGCGAGAATGGCCTTACCTTGATATTCGTGCAGTCGTGCCATGGCTGGGGTGCTATTTCGGATGAAAACGCGCAACCTTCAACGCACAACGCCCAACATCCAACTCAGAAGTGGTGAATTTAACCTGGCGATCTTTGTTTAGTTTTCGTGAGCTGAGTAAAGGTAGCTGCGACATCAAGGAGAACGGAGCGGCAAAATTATTTTCAAATTTGCAGCTTAGCGGCGCTTGTGCCAGCCTCGAAGAGCCCTTCACATGAGCATTCGAGCATTCTTTAGCGGCGCGACTTTCCTCGCCGTTCTGATTACCGGCCTCACAGCGGTCGGCGCCGAAACCGCGGTTGTCCCTGAACCGGGTGATTTGCGCGCGGCCGGGACAGTCGATTTTAAGGTGTCGTGCGCGCCAGAGGTGCGATCAGAATTTATCCGCGGAGTCGCGTTGCTGCACTCGTTCTTCTATGAAGAGGCCCGCCGAATTTTTACTTCTGTAGCCGAGCAGGATCCGAAACTGCGCCATGGCGCAATGGGGAATCGCCATGACATGGTGGCATCCGATTTGGACGCCTCCAACTCCGGACGAAATGAGCGCAGGCAAGGCTGCGGCGGAGAAAGCCATGGCAATGAATGCTGGCACAGATCGCGAGCGGGGATTTATCACAGCGCTGAATACCTACTACAACACGCCGGATGGTCCCAACACGGGCGAGGTCGGGCAGTCTTGTCATGGACCGGTGGGGCCGCGTGATCGTGTAATGGCGTATGAAAAGGCAATGCGCACACTTTACGAGCGCTATCCGGACGATGTTGAAACGCAGACGTTTTACGCCCTGGCGGTGCTGGCAGTGGGTTACGCAAATCCCACCGACACGACGTTATCCAATCAACTTAAAGCCGCCGCTATTCTCGAAAAGCTGTGGACTAAAAATCCCCGCCACCCCGGCGTCGCTCACTATCTGATTCACAGCTATGACTACCCGTCATTGGCTGAGCGCGGGCTGGCCGCTGCCCGGAGTTACGGTTCTATCGCACCGTGGGTTCCTCATGCCCTGCACATGCCATCGCACATCTTCACGCGGCTTGGTATGTGGGAAGAGTCGATCGCCGCAAATCGCTCTTCCGCTGACGCGTCGCGCGCTTACGCCGCCATGCGACATCGCGACGCCACCGAAGCAGAGGAACTGCACGCGCTCGACTACATGGCCTACTCTTATCTACAGGAAGGGCAGGACGCCAAGGCGAAGGAGATCGTGGATTTCGCCGCCACTGTGCGCAAAACCAATCCCGAGCTGGAATTCAGCGCTGCCTATGCTCTTGCCGCGATCCCGTCGCGTTACGCGCTTGAGCGCAATGCCTGGTCCGACGCGGCAGCGTTGCGCGTTCCGGAATTGCCGCATTGGTCTTCCTTTCCGTTTATGGAAGCGCTAATAGAATATGCCCACGCCTTGGGCCGAGCGCACACCGGCGATCTAGAGGGTGCACGCAAAGCCATGGACCGGATGCGGCAATTACGGGATGCGACGTCGGATCCGAAGTTTGATTATTTTAAGAGACAGCTCGACCAGCAGATGCAGGCAGCATCAGCCTGGGTGGCGTATGGCGAAAACAAGAAGGAGGAGGCCGTCACTATGTTACGACGTGCGGCGGATGCGGAAGATATTCTGGGGAAACATCCGGTCTCGCCCGGGGCGCTTGTCCCGGCTCGCGAACAATTGGGCGATTTGCTGCTAGCACTGGATCGGCCGAAGGAAGCGCAGCAGGAGTTTGAGGCAGCGCTGAAAATCTATCCCGGACGATTCCGAGGTCTGTATGGCGCCGCGCAGGCAGCAGGACAGACTGGGGAAAAAGAGAAGGCACAGCACTACTACGCCAAGTTGACTGAGCAAACCGCAAAAGCCGACGGCTCCCGCAGCGAGCTCGCTGAGTTGCGCGAATATCGTACCGCCGACGGCGCTGCGACCCAACCGCGCAGCGCTCCGGAACCCCCGAAGTAGCCCCGCATATGACAGGTGGATCGGCCGCTCCCTTGGCGCGCCGTAGCCTTGGCGAAGGAGGCGTCGGGCGATGTTAATTTTGGCGCCGAGGGCGCATTAATTTTTAATATCGAGCAAGGGACTGCTCGATCCACCCTTTCGCTCTTATCTGGGGTTGTTCGCCATCGGACGAACTCGCGGTAACCTTTAATGCTTGAACTTTTCAACGAGGCGAAGCCATGCCTCCTAGCTTGATGTAAGAGACGGATTTGCGCACTATGCGTACAAGCTAATGGCGGCGGGAGCCAAAAAGGAAATCCAGCTCGAGATCGCGCATGTCTTATTCATCGACATCGTGGCGTATTCGAAGCTGTCGGTTAACGAACAGCACGCCGCGGTTGAAGAGCTAAACCAGATTGTTCGCGCGTCCGAGGAATTTCAGCGGGCCGAAGCCACGAGCCGATTGCTTAAAATCCCGACCGGCGACGGGATGGCGCTGGTCTTTTACACCAGTCCAGAAGCACCTGTGCAATGCGCGGTGGAGATTAGCCGCGCGCTCAAGCAATATCCGCGCCTGCAACTTCGGATGGGAATCCACAGCGGGCCAGTTAGCGGGGTTGTCGATGTAAACGAACGCGCCAACCTTACGGGTGCCGGGATCAACCTGGCGCAACGGGTGATGGATTGCGGTGACGCCGGCCACATTTTGCTTTCCAAGCATGTGGCTGAAGACCTCGAAGGATACGAGCAGTGGCGACCGCTCCTGCACGACCTCGGTGTTTGCGAAGTGAAACACGGAGTGCGCGTCTCGATCGTTAACCTTTACGGCGAGCAAGTAGGTAACGCGCAACTGCCGCGGAAATTCGAGACCGTGCTGAAACGCCGGAGGCGAATGCGTTGGGCCGTGACAATAGCGGCATTGCTCCTTCTCGCGGCGACCATTGCGGGCAGCGCCATGTTTTCCGGCTATCGCGCGCGATCGACGCTGGCTGCGCCGGAAAAAAGCATCGCGGTCCTGCCCTTCGAAAACCGGAGCGAGGACAAAGCCAACGCCTACTTTGCCGACGCCATTCAGGACGAGATTCTGACCCGCTTATCCAAGATTGCCGATCTGAAGGTGATCTCGCGCACCTCTACGCAGCGTTACAAAAGCGCGCCTGAAAACGTGCCCGAGATCGCCAGGCAACTGGGCGTTGCCCACGTTCTGGAAGGCAGCGTTCAGAAAAGCGGCGACACAGTGCGCGTTAACGTGCAACTGATTAAAGCAGCCAATGATTCCCATCTTTGGGCCGATACCTTCGATCGCAAATTGACCGACATTTTTGCGGTTGAGAGTGAAGTGGCTAAAGCCATCGCCGAGCAGTTGCGGGCGAAAATCACGGGACAGGAAGAGCAAGTCATCGTCGCCAAACCGACGGACAATCCGGAGGCTTACGATGCCTATCTGCGCGGCCTGGCTTATAACGTGCAAACGACATACACACCCGACAACGCCCTTGGCGCACAGAAATATCTCAGAGAAGCCGTGAGGTTGGACCCGAAGTTCGCCCTTAGTTGGGCGCTACTGTCAATCGCGGACGCGCGCGGCTACATCACACAGGCTCTTCAACCAACGGTCGCCCTCCGTGACGAGACGCGGCAGGCAGCCGAAACCGCGCTCACTCTTCAGCCTAATCTCGGCGAGGCGCTGCTGGCCAAGGGCTATTACCACTACGCCTGCTTGAAGGATTACGACACCGCGGTGCGTTACTTTGAGCAAGCACGTCAATTCCTGCCGAACAGCAGCCAGATTCCTGCGTTGCTGGCCTCTGTCGCGCGGCGGCGCGGCCAGTGGGACCGGAGCGAGTCGTACTTTAACCAAACCGAGCAGCTCGATCCGCGTAACGTTAACCTGCTCGGACAGCATGCACAGTTGTATATCGAGCTTCGTCGTTTCCCCGAAGCACTGCGAAAGTTTGACCAGGTTCTCGCTATCATGCCGGGCGACGTTGATACCCTCGCGGCGAAGGCGGCTATCGCACAAGCTGAGGGCGATCTGCCGCGGGCCTCCGCGCTCCTCGCCTCGATCCACCCGCCGGCCGACGACCCCCAGGCGTTGGAAACACAAATTTACCAGGCGATCCTGGAGCGCCGCCCTGCACAAATCATCCCTCGGTTAAAGGAGATATTGGCCAAACCTGATCCAGCGTTGGGTTATACCATTGGCGAACTGCGCTTTTATTTAGGATGGGCGCAGGAGGTCGCCGGCGATCATACCGCCGCTCAGGAAAGTTGGCGACAAGCGCGCAGCGAACTGGAACCTTTTCTGAAAGAACAGCCGGAAAATTTTGCCCTCATTGCGGATCTCGCGCTGACGAGTATGGGCCTTGGTGACAAAGCCGCCGCATTCAAACTGACCGAGCAAGCGATGGCCCTGATCCCGATCGAGAAAGACGCTGTGCAGGGTCCTATTCCGATCGAGATCCTCGCCCGGGTGTCGGCGAGCATGGGGGAGCCCGACCGCGCCATGGCCGCGTTAGAGAAACTGCTGTCGATACCGTACGATGGCGCGCTGGCTCAAAACGTGCCGCTCACTCCCGCGCTGCTCCGGCTCGATCCCATGTTCGATCCGCTCCGGAATGATCCGCGCTTCCAAAAACTCGCCGCCTTGGAAACGCCGAAATGAAAATTTCTAATCTCGGATTACGCGGATGAGCCCTTCGTCTGGGTAGCGCACGCGTCTCGCGTGTTGGTTTCGGCGTCGCGCCGAAACCAACTTTCTTTTGAATCTTGTTTGTCTAGAAAAGTGACAGTACGCAGGAAAAGTTCGCGATCGCGAGGCGCGGTCGCCAGCACACGAGACGCGTGCGCTACCCAAAAATGATCCGCCTATGTCGATCTTATTGATTGAAAATCACGCGCATATATTGTCGATCTTCGCAATTGCGCCACATGACTACGCCCTCGCTGGATTACTACGCCATTGAAGAGCTTCTTACCGAGCGCGAACGGGCGGCACGGGATCGGGCGCGGCGGTTTGTGCAAGAGGAGGTAATGCAAGAGGTCGTGCCCTGCCATCGGGCGGCCAAATTTCCTGAACATCTCATCCCGCGGATGGGTGCACTAGGTTTTTATGCCCCGCAATTGAAAGAGCATGGCTGCGCGGGCTTAAGCTATACGGCTTACGGGCTCATCATGCAGGAGCTGGAATGGGCCGACTCCGGACTTCGCTCACTGGCATCGGTGCAAGGCTCACTTGTTATATACGCGATTTATTCCTTCGGCACGCCGCAACAGCAGGAGCGCTGGCTTCCCGGACTGGTGTCGGGCACGCGCGTCGGTTGTTTCGCGCTAACGGAACATGGACACGGCTCTGACCCAGGCGGTATGGAAACGCGCGCCAGGCGCGAGGGCGATCATTACATTTTGAACGGCAGCAAGTGTTGGATCGGCAATGCCTCCATCGCGGATGTAAAAGTGGTATGGGCGAAAGACGACGATGGTCGTGTTGGCGGATTCGTAGTGGAGAAAGACGCACCTGGATTTCGCGCGAACGATATCGAGGGGAAGTTTAGTCTGCGCATGTCGCGCACGTCCGAATGCTGGTTCGAAAACTGCCGCATTCCAGCCGAGAATCGTTTGCCCAAGGCTTCGGGATTGAAAGCGCCGCTCTCGTGTCTTTCGCAGGCACGGGTGGGCGTGGCCTGGGGCGTGATTGGCGCGGCCATTGATTGCTACGAAACCGCGCTGGCCTACGCCAAATCGCGTGAGCAATTTGGTCGCCCAATTGCCGGGTTCCAATTGGTGCAGGAAAAACTGGTGTGGATGGTGCAGGAAATCACCAAAGCGCAACTGCTTGCCCTGCGTCTCACCCGCATGATGGAAACCGGCCCGGTCCGACCGGAACAGATCTCGCTGGCGAAGCGCAACAACGTCTGGATGGCGCTGGAATGCGCGCGTAAAGCGCGCGATCTCCTCGGCGCCGTGGGCATCACTGATCGTTATTCTGTAGTCCGGCATCTGATGAACCTCGAGGCGGTTTCCACCTACGAAGGCACCCATGATATCCACACTCTGGCCGTTGGTCGCGACATCACCGGGATCAGTGCTTTCGGGGGCTGAATTTGGAGGGACAGGCTCCCTCGTGTCCCAAATTTTGCGGGTAGTGTTACCACGGATTTTCCGGGTAGCGCGCGCGTCTCGCGCGTTGGTTTCGGCGTCTCGCCGAAACAATCTTTTTGGGAAGTCCGCGAAGGCGGGGACGCCTTCGCCAACACGCGAGACGCGTGCGCTACCCGGCAGCCTGCGCTCCCCAGAAAGAGACGGCTGCTTGGGATGACAGCCGGGGAAGATTAGCTAGATTAAAGAAGCGACTTCTTGCTCTTCTCTCTCCCTTCAAAAAGGGGACCGGGCGAAAGGCGAGGGGATCAAAATTTCAACTCTGAACTTCATATATGGAACCTGTTTACATTCTTGGCGGCGGACGCACCGATTTTAAGCGCAACCTCAAAAAAGAGGGCAAGACCATTCGGAATTTGATTACCGAGGCCGGCAAAAAGGCGCTCGATGACGCGAAGATTGATCCGGCGGAAATTCAGGCGGGCGCGGTTGGCAATTTCAACGCCGGTCAATTCACCAAGCAATTGCATCTCGGCGCGTTTATTCCGGAAATCGATCCGAAATTGCATGGGATTCCAACCATGCATACCGAAGCGGCATGCGCGTCTGGCGCGCTGTCAGTTCTTCTCGGCGCCCAATGGATCATGGGCGGGTTCCACGACGCCGTTTTGGTGGTAGGTGCGGAACAACAAAAGACAATGTCGTCGCTCGACGGTTCCGACGTTCTCGGTGCAGCCGCGGATTATCACATCGAAAAACCGGAGTACGGCGATTTCATGTTTCCGAAATTGTTCGGGCGCATTGCGCAGATTTACATCGAAAAGTATGGCGCTTCCGAAAAAGACCTGGCCTGGGTCGCCTACAAAAACTATGCGCATGCGCGCCTGAACCCACTGGCGCAAATGCGAGAGGCCGATCTTACCTATGATTGTGCGTCGCAGGTCTCGGACAAAAACCCGAGTGTCGCGCCGCCCTTGAAAGTCTCTGATTGCTCGCAGATCACCGATGGAGCTGCGTCGCTCGTGTTGGTTTCAGGCAAATATCTGGATCGAATCGGTCGTGACAAATCAAGATTGCCACGTCTGCTCGGTTTTGGTCATACCACCGATTATCTCGCGTTAGAGAAGAAGGATGCCCCCACCTTCTCGACCGCCCGTAAGGCGGCCGAGAATGCTTTCGCGATGGCAAAGCTCAAGGCGCGCGACATTCAGGGCGCGGAAGTGCACGATTGTTTTTCGATTACTGAAATCGTCGCTTACGAAATTCTTGGCCTGGCGGAGAAAGGGAAAGGCGCTGAGTTGGCGAAAAGTGGTGCGACTGCGCTTCCCCAGGTCCGGCGCGAACATATCAGCGGCAAAATTGGTTGGGAGATTCCGGTCAACGCCGGTGGCGGCTTGATTGGCGACGGCCATCCCGTGGGAGCGACCGGTGTGCGCCAGGTCCACGAGGCCTACCAGCAGCTGACCGAACAAGCGAGCGCGCGGCAGATTGAAGGGGTAAAGCGTTTCCTTACCTTTAACATGGGTGGAAGCCTCACTACTTCCGTCGCCATGATTTGGGGACGGGATTAAGCGGCTCCTTTGAGCTTTCCACAAAACCCGCGGCGACGACGACGCGGCCATTTCTACACATCGACGCGCTAAATAACCGTCGAGTCTTTCCCAATAGTCGTTAGTTAGGTAAGTGACGCTTAGCGATGGCTAGAAACCCTTAGGGCACAAGCTTTTTTCCAGATGTTCCGCTGATTACCGGGCGAGAACGACGTCTTTCTTCGACCAGGTATGAGATTGACCGCAATGCGGGCAATTCAATTTGTTGCTTTTGACTTTGGCCTTGGCCCACAAGTCTTCCCTAATCGTCTGCCCGCTGGGGGTGAGTTTCGCCGTCGAAGGGCACCTGATTAATATCCGTTTGATAAGTGGTCCCCGGGCTTTCGGGGCGATTGTAGTTTCGAGGAAGTTCATAGGTCGAATAAGTTAAAGGCCGTCCTGGAGGTCCGGAAGTGTAACTTCGCGCGACAAACAAGCGGGCCTGGGTCCAGAAAGCGTGACTATTGGCGATTTTCCGCTCGAACGCAAGCACAATACCTAAAACTTGATCCCAACTTTTTGCACTTCCGCATAAGGCAAAAGCCAGATCAGCGATTCATCGTGCAGATCGACCACCTGGATGCGGTTGCCCCAGGGGTCGCGAAAATCGCAGCGAAATGGCGGCTCCAGTTTCAAACCATACTTCTCCTCCACCTTTTTGCGCACCTCAGTGAGCTGTTTCTCGTCGCGCACGATGAGTCCAAAATGACGGACCCGGTCCGGCTTGACCCGCTCGACTTCGAAGATGGCGAGAAATTGGTGCTCACCCAGTTTTAAAAAGGCGTCGCCTTCGCCACCATCCATCTTCTCCAAATTGAAGACGTCTTGATAAAATTTCACCGCCGCTTCGACATCATCCACTTCAATCGCGAGATGATTGCATCCATAAACTTGCACGCTCATGAATGCATTGTAACAGAGCCAGAATACCGCCGCGAATATGAAAGATCTCACGCAGGGATCCGTCACCAAACACCTGCTGCAAATGACGGCCTTCCTCGCCATCAGTATGCTGGTGCAGACTCTCTACTTGCTGGCTGACCTCTATTGGGTGGGACATCTCGGCAAGGAAGCGATCGCCGCCGTCGGTGTTGCCGGCAATTTTACGATGATAGTGCTGGCGCTGACGCAAATGCTCGGCGTCGGAACGACGACGCTCATCTCGCAAGCGGCCGGACGGAAGGATCAACCTCAAGCCGAGCTCGCCTTCAACCAATCCTTCATCATGTCATTAATTGTGGCGGCGGCGTTGGGTATCTTTAGTTTTCTTTTGCGCGATTTTTATTGTGAATCATTAAGCGCGGATGCCGCGACAGCGTCCTTGGCCAAAAGTTATCTGCTTTGGTTTATTCCGGGCCTTCTTCTCCAGTTCCCATTGGTGGCCTTGGGATCGGCGTTGCGCGCGACCGGTATCATTAAACCTACTGTCGGCTTCCAGGTTCTTAGTGTCGTCCTCAATATGATCCTGGCGCCGTTGCTGATCTTTGGCATTGGACCCTGGCCCCGGCTCGGCGTGACCGGCGCCGCCCTGGCAACGTTTATCTCAATCCTAGTTGCCGATGTTTTGTTGATACTCTATTTCGAGACGAAGCTATCACTATCTCCAGTTCCGTTTCGCGCAGTTCCGTCCGCAAACCAAGATTTGGAATAGCCTGCTTCGCATTGGATTGCCCGCTGGCGCGGAGTTCATTCTGACTTTCGATCTATATTATCATCGTCTATAGTATAATTCGTGGCTTTGGTGCAGCAGCCCAGGCCGGATTCGGAGTAGGTGCCCGCGTCATGCAGGCATTGTTTCTTCCAGTAGTTGCTCTTAGCCTTCGCCGTAGCTCCGGTAGTTGGTCAAAATTTTGGCGGACGTCGCGCTGACCGCGTTCGTCATTCGATCTACTCTGCCATTGGCATTGGTTCGATACTGATGCTGTTCCTTACTATTGTCGCGCAGTTTTGTTCCGCGACCATGATCCGTGCGTTTTCGCGCGATCCGGCAGTCATCGCTTTTGGCAGCGATTATCTCAAGATAGTGTCTTTTAATTTTATCGCTGCCGGAATTGCCTTTACTACGCTCGAGCGCCTTTCAGGGAATTGGCAACACCTTGCCACCGCTAATTAGCTCGATGACGCGGTTGATTCTTTTTGCCCTGCCCGCTTATTTGGTTTCGCTCCATCCCGGATTTCAAATCAGGCACGTCTGGTATCTCTCAGTTGGCTCGATCATTTTCCAGGCCTGCCTCAATCTCCTGCTGCTGCGCCGCGAGCTGCAACGGAAGCTGGTTTTTCCTCAGAACTTCCCGGAGGGAATTGCCGAACCGGGAGGCGCAGTCGCGAGCTAGGTCAGCGTTAGTTAGCGATCAGGTTTGTCGGAACGCTGGCGCGCCTTTGAGCTCTGCGGTATTTCACGCGAAATTTCTCCTCATGCCGGAGCCATCACAACCGCGTGCCATTATTCATCTCGACATGGATTGTTTCTATGCCGCGATCGAAGTGCGCGACCGGCCGTCGTTGCGAGGCAAACCAGTTGGGGTCGGCGGCGCGCGCGATCGGCGCGGCGTTCTAACTACCTGTAACTATGAAGCGCGTGCTTTCGGTATTCGCTCGGCCATGCCCACTTTCATGGCATTGCAACGCTGTCCGAACCTGATTGTGTTGCCAACGCGCTTTGACGTTTATCGGAAAGAAGCAGGAGTGGTCCGGGAAATAATGCACCGCTTCACGCCCGTGGTGGAAACACTCTCGCTGGACGAAGCTTATCTCGATGTAACCGCGAATCCGCGTCCTCCAGGCCCACTGGCCAGGGAAATTCGCGATTTAATTTTTAAGGAAACAAAGTTAACCGCTTCCGCCGGAGTCGGGCCGAACAAACTGGTGGCAAAAATCGCCAGCGAAGTCAACAAGCCCAACGGACAGTACGAAGTAAAGCCGGAGAAGGTGCCGGAATTCATGGAGCCATTGCCGGTGCGAAAACTTTGGGGGATTGGCGCGGTAACAGAAGAAAAACTGGCACGCGCCGGCGTGACCACGTGTGGCGAGATGCAACGGTTATCGCGACCGGAGTTGCACGAGCTTTTTGGCAAGTTCGGCAGTGAACTTTACGATCTTTGCCGCGGCATCGATGATCGGCCGGTCGAACCAAATCGAGAGAGAAAATCATTAAGCACTGAAGAGACCTTTAGCAGCGATCTAACAACTCTCGAACAATGTGAAGAAAAAGTAGGCGAGCTATTCGAAGAACTAGCGGCGGAACTGGCACAAAAACAGCCGACCAGGCGAGTCACCAAGATTTTCCTGAAATTGAAGTTCTCGGATTTCACCCGGACCACCATTGAAAGAGCCGGACTCCTTCCCAACCTCGGCAGCTACCGTCAACTACTGGAAGAAGCCTTTGCTCGGACCGGGAAAAAGATTCGCTTAATTGGTATCGGCGTTCGATTCGCCGAGATAGAACAAGAAGTCGCCCAGCTGCCGCTATTATAGCTTGTCGAATCCAAGCTGACTTTTAACCTGCTGCTATGCGCAAAGTAAATACCGATAATTTGGAGGAGCTTGTTTGGTCGTCACCGAAGGGGAAATTTGCGGGGGCGGGCAAACAAGTTTCGGAGGCGCTCGGCCGAAAACCATTCTCGACCGATTTAATGGAACGTCATCCGTTCGATGTCGAGATTTGCCGGATCCCACCGGGGAAAGCGGCTTATCCCTATCACACCCACAGCGCGCAGTGGGAGTTCTATCACATCATCTCCGGCCACGGCGTGGCCCGCCATAAAGATGGCAAGACATCGATCGAACCGGGCGACGCCTTTATCTTCGGTCCGAACGAGCCGCATCAGCTAATTAATGAGGGAGATCAAGACTTGGTAATGTACGTAGTAGCCGATAATCCCATCGGCGAGTCGGGTTATTACCCCGATAGTAAGAAATGGATCGTTCGCTGCCCTGAGCGCGCTATCCTTCGCTCCGATCCGCTCGATTACTACGTCGGCGAAGAGTAGTCCGCTCGTAGCATAGGCATCTTGGCTGCCACCAGACGGACTCGCTGTGGCCGGCCGACTCGTGCGGAGGGACGCACTTCTGTGCGTCCAGGACATGCAGAAGCATGTCCCTCCACACCGCAGCACAGCTGTAGTTCATCCCATGTAATAACCGCCGTTCACGTTCAAAACGTGACCCGTAATATAAGAAGCCATCGGTGAGGCTAGGAAAAGAATGGCGTTCACTATTTCGCTGACCTCACCGAGGCGACCCAATGGAATTTGCTTAATAAAGTTTTGCGTGACTTCATCCGACATTCCCTTGCTCATCCCGACATCGATGAAACCAGGCGCGACGGCATTGACTGTGATTTGGTTACGGGCCAGCTCACGCGCCGAAACCTTCGTCAATGCGATAATGCCAGCTTTGCTCGAGGAGTAGTTAGCCTGACCGAACAATCCCATTTGCCCGCTAACGGATGAGAGATTGATGACTCGTCCGCCATTGCGCAAAACCGTTCCGGCTTTTTGAGTGACATTAAAGGTCCCGGTCAGGTTCACGCGCAGGATGCTTTCAAATTCCTCCAGCGTCATTTTCTTGATGGTGCGGTCGCGAATGATTCCAGAGTTGTTAACGAGAACGTCCAGACCGCCGCGCTTGTCGCCGATCTCCATCATCATGGATTCAGCCTGCGCGGGATTCGTAACATCGCATTCGATGACGAGCGGATCGGCCAGGATTTGTGCGACGTTTTTGGCATCGGCTTTGTTCTTCCCCTCCGAATCGGCGACGTAATTGACCACGCATTTCGCGCCGCGTTCTCCAAAAGCCTTAATTGTTTCGGCGCCGATGCCGCGCGAACTGCCGGTCACGAGCACGACTTTGCCGGTGAAATCGAGTGGATCAGACATTTGGATGATTTAGGGACTTAAATCATTAAATCATTAAATCGTTAAATCGCGAAATCCTTGGTGCCAGCCCGGCCTCGCGGTATTCTCGATTGAGTTGCGACCGTAACAGACTCCCGCTACAAGAAAAGGAAATGGCTTTACCAATTCGCATTCTCACGGCTGTCCCGATTTGTGACGGACACGACAGTGCGATTAACACCATTAATCTCGAATTTATCCGCCACGGAATTGAAGTCGTTTACCTGGGATTTCATCGTTATGTCAGTGATATCGTACGCGCGGCTATTCAAGAAGACGTGGCTGCGATCGGCATTTCCAGTTACAACGGCGGTCACATCGATTTTTTTTCCGATGTCGTTAGCCAATTGAAGAAGAAAGGCGCAAACGACATCGTGGTTTTCGGTGGGGGCGGCGGCACGATCACGCACGACGACGCCCGGCAAATGAAGCGCAAAGGCGTCGACGAAATTTTCTTTGCCGGCACTTCGCTCACAGAAATGGCCGAGTATGTGAAAAAGCATTACGGCAAAAAGAAAAAGCGTCGCATGAAATCAAAGCCCGATCTTGTGCTGGCGCGGAAATTAACCGAACTCGAAGAGGCGGCTTCGAGGCGAAGAAAACATCAACCGTCAAATGATACCAATCCGGCTCGGATCAAAAATCGAACATCTAAAGTGATTGGTTTCACCGGCCCGGGCGGCGCGGGCAAAACGACGTTGATCGATGAACTGGTTTTGCGTTTTCTACAGCGCGACAGCAAAACGCGTATCGCGGTTTTGTCGCACGATCCGAGCGTGATCGGCGAAGGCGCCTTGCTCGGCGATCGCGCGACCATGATCAACTCGCAAGACGATCGGGTGTTTATGCGCAGCATGGCTACGCGCGGGCAGTCCGGTGGACTTTCGCCCGCGACCGAAAGCTGTCTCGCACTGCTCGCTCATTCCGGCTTCGACTACGTCATCATCGAAACCGTCGGGACCGGCCAGGAGGCATTGCCGTTTCGCAACAAACTGGTGGATCAAACCGTATTGGTAATGAATCCTGATTATGGGGCGCGATTGCAGTTGCAAAAGATTGTCATGCTCGATGTCGCCGACATTGTCGTCGTGAACAAAACCGATCTCGAGCGGGCCAAGGCGGCGTTGTCGGAAATCGAACAACGATTGACGCAGAACAAGCGAAAACAAGAAATCGTGGCCACGGTTGCCAAACGCCATCGCGATCCTGGCGTGGATGAATTGTTCGAGTTAATTACGCGAGCGCAGCGAGCACGAAAGAGAGCTCGATAACAAGATGAGCAAACTTGGAGCAGTCGTTGAAGCAGTCGAAAAGCATGGGCGTTTCGTGCTCGAACAAGTCAAGCGGGCGCGGAGTGATGAAAAATTCGCGCAGGCAGTGACCGAGCGCTGGAACAAGGTCAAAGCGGAAATCCCGATTGCAAAAGCGCCGACTGGATTGCCTTTGCCGCGCCTCGCGTTGCCCGAAATCGACGAACCGGGGGAAATCGCGCGCTATCTTTTTGGCGATGGTTTGCCGGGTGAATTCCCGTATTTGAACGGAGCTTACCGCGAGATGTATCTCGAGCCATTGCGCGAGATCGAAACCGGCAGTTACGGCAACAGAAAATCTCCAAACGGAGATTCCCACAACGGTGCGGAGCGCGTGTCGCGCGCAAAAATCCCGGAGCGGCCGGCACGGCCGCCACTACAGGAGGAACCGACTCGTTTGTTCTCCGGCCTGATGCTGGCTGAGGACACGAACAAGCGTTTCCATTTCTTGAGCGCGCATCAGCGTTCGAAACGTCTCAGCACCGCCTTCGATGGACCAACCCTCTACGGAATCGATTCCGATGCCGAGGGCGTCTTCGGCAAGATTGGCGAGGGTGGAGTCGCAGTGGACACGGTGGAAGACATGGTGCGGCTCTACGATGGCTTCGAAGTTGGCGCTCCGAATTTTTCCGCATCGATGACGATCAGCGGTCCGGCGCCGATCATCATGGCGATGTACATCGCGGCCGCGAAGCGTCGCTTCGGCGCGAAAGTGGTGCCCAATCTTCGCGGCACGATTCAGGCCGACATTTTCAAGGAAGTGCAGGCGCAGAACGAAACGATTTTTCCGACAGAAGCGTCGCTGCGTTTTCTTTGCGACATGATTGAATGGACTACCGCGAATATGCCGCGCTGGTATCCGGTTTCGATCAGCGGCTATCACATCGGCGAAGCCGGATCGACGCCGGTGCAACAGGCGGCCTACACGCTTTCGAATGGTTTCGCTTACGCCGAAATGCTAAGCGCGCGGGGCGTGCCGGTCGATCAGTTCGCGCCACGGCTTTCCTTCTTTCTCGATTGCGGCCTCGACGTCGAATACATCGCGCTCGTCGCGCGTCTCGCGAAAAATCTGGGCGATCGGAATGCGTGACGTGTTTGGCGCGAACGCGCGCGGGCAAATGTTCAAGCTGCACACGCAAACGAGCGGGCGCTCGCTCATCGCGGCCGAGTTCAAAAATAACCTTACCCGCACCGCGGCCGAATTGATGCTGGCTTACATGAACGGCACCAACTCGTGCCATTCAAACAGCGCCGACGAACCATTCACCACGCCGAGCGAAGAATGGATTCGTCTCGCGGCGCATGGGCAGGCGATCCTTCTGGAAGAATCCGGAATCTTTAAACACACCATGAACATGTTGAGCGGTTCGCCCGGGATGAAGGCAGTCGAGCGCGCGGTTGAGAAAGCGATTCTCGATGAATTTCGTGAGATCGAATCACTCGGTGGCGTGCTCGCGGCAGTGGAGAACCGCTATCAGCGCAGTCAGATTCAAAATGCCGCCCACCGTTACGAGCAGCAAATTTACGACGGCACACGTCCGATTGTCGGATTGAATCGCTATCGCAACGGCGCGGATGAGATGCCGGAGATCGAACTGGTCCGCACTCCCCGAGCGAAACAAAAATTGCAAGTCGAGCGTTTGAAGAAGTTCAAAAAGAAAAACGCGGAGAAGTCAAAACGCGCGCTGGATAAATTGGGCGCGGTAGTTGAACGCGGCGAAAACAGTTTTCCGGCGTTGTTAGAAGCGGTGGAAGTTTGTTCGCTCGGCCAAATCACCGGCCGTTTGCAGGAAATCGTCGGGCGTTTTCGCCCGATGGTATAGGAACTCAGGCAGGAATGCCGGTGTTCCGTGAGCCGTTGGTAGGGCGAGACTCTCTCGAAGCGGCGGGATTCGCATTGTGAGCGTCGCGGACCGCGCAATATGATGGGCGCACCATGGTTTCCCCGCTGGTAGACGCTGGGGCAAGTGCGCGCTCTCGCATCGCGACGCGGCTGCTGCCGTTTCTTTTTCTCCTTTACGTCGCGAACTATCTCGACCGCACGAACATCGCCTACGCGACGCTCGGGATGAAAGGCGACCTGGGCCTGACCGATTCAGTCTTTGGCACGGCGAGCGGAATCTTCTTTATCGGATATTTCGCGCTGCAAATTCCGGGGGCGCTGCTGGTGGAGCGGTGGAGCGCAAAGCGTTTGTTGTCGCTCACGCTGGTCACATGGGGTCTGCTCACGACGCTCACCGGTTTTGTGCGCACGCCCCTGGAGCTTTATGGCGCGCGCTTTTTGCTCGGCGCCGCGGAGGCAGGGTTTTTTCCCGGCGTGATTGTCTATCTTTCCCACTGGTTCATTTATCAGGACCGGGCTAAGGCGACGGCGCGATTTATGGCGGCGATTCCAATTGGATTTATGATCGGCGGACCTATTGCCGGCGCGATTCTCGGTGTGCACTGGCTAGGCATCACCGGATGGCGATGGCTTTTTCTGCTGGAAGGTTTGCCTGCTGTTGTGCTGGGAATCGGGGCGCTGTTTGTATTGCCGGATTGGCCTAACGAAGCGCGATGGCTTGCGGCCTGACGAACGTGACTGGATCACTGATCGCCTTGACGAAGAGCGGCGCGCGAAAGCGCACGCGGAGCAGATGACGATCTGGCAGGCGTTGCGACATCCGGCGGTGTTAGTGCTCACGGCCGGACTATTCTTCACCTATACCGGCGGTTATGCGTTTCTGGTTTTGGTTTCCCACGATGCTTCAACGCTTCACCGGTTGGACCGACGTTCAACGCATCGGCTGGGTCGGAGCGATTCCGTTTGTCGCGGGCCTGATCGGAATGCTCATCGTCGGCTGGAGCTCTGATCGCACGGGCGAACGGCGCTGGCATTTTGCCATTCCTCAACTGACGGCCGCGCTCGCGCTGAGCGCGTGGTTCTTCATCCCGCATTCGAATGTGCTGCTCATCGTGGTGTTCACGCTCCTGGGCTTCGGCACGGTTGCCTATCTGCCGTCGTTTTGGGCGTTGCCTTCTGCATTTCTCACCAGTTCAGCAGCGGCCGCGGCCGTAGGCTTCATTAACTGCACCGCCAGCATCGGCGGATTCGTTGGTCCGAAAATCATCGGCAACTTGAGCCAGCGCACCGGCTCATTCAGCGGCGGATTTGTCTTTATGATCGCATGTTGGATTATCGCGTCACTGCTTGTGCTGCTTTGCCCGCGAGAACGTGCAGTCCAGGTGGCGCTGCACCTCGACTTCTCCACGAGGTAACGGTTGTCACGATGGTCCGCTTTGGTATCGGCGAGAAACACGGTTGCTCATCTTCAGCCCGCTCGATTGCGAGTCAGCGCTTGACGGCAACGTCGAACGGTGCGCCGGTCTTGGCGCGGACGTCGTCCACCGTGACGCCAGGATGCAACTCGGTGAGGACGAGCCCGCCACCCTGTTTTACTTCAAACACGCAGAGATCGGTGATGATGAGATTAACCACTCCCAGGCCCGTGATAGGCAGCGTGCATTGTTTCAAAATCTTTGGACTGCCGTCCTTGCGAAGTGTGTTCCATTACCGCAACGACACGCTTCACTCCGGCCACGAGATCCATCGCCCCACCTGGCCCTTTGATCATCTTGCCGGGAATCATCCAATTCGCGATATCGCCTTTGTCGGTCACCTCGAATGCGCCGAGAATGGCGAGATCGATGTGCCCGCCGCGAATCATGGTAAACGAATCGGCGCTGGAGAAATAGGCCGAGCCGGGAATCGACGTGATCGTCTGTTTGCCGGCGTTGATCAGGTCGGCGTCCACTTCGTCTTCGGTCGGAAACGGGCCGATGCCGAGCAGGCCATTCTCGGACTGCAGTGTGACGTTCATGCCTTTGGGAATGTAATTGGCCACCAGCGTCGGGATACCGATGCCCAGGTTGACGTAATAACCGTCGCGCAATTCCTGCGCGGCACGCTTCGCCAACAACTCACGGATCGGATTCTCTTTTTTTGAAGTCGCACTTGCCTGCACAGTGCGAAACTCGATGCGTTTTTCGTAGCTCACGCCCTGGATGATACGGTCGACGAAGATGCCCGGCGTGTGGATCTGGTCTGGATCCAGCTCGCCGATCTCGACGAGTTGCTCGACTTCGGCAACGCAGACCTTGCCGCAAGTGGCGATCATGGGGTTGAAGTTCCGTGAGGTTTTTCGAAAGATGAGGTTGCCGGATTTGTCGCCTTTCCACGCCTTCACGAGCGAAACCTCGGCCGTGATGCCCGGTTCGAGCACGTATTCCTTGCCCTCGAAAACTTTTGTCTCCTTGCCCTCGGTTAGTTTGGTGCCGAAGCCGGTACGAGTATAAAACCCCGGGATCCCCGCGCCGCCCGCACGCAACCGCTCGGCCAGTGTGCCCTGCGGGACGAGCTCTAATTCGAGTTCACCCGACAGCACCTGACGTTCGAACTCCTTGTTCTCTCCGACGTAGGAAGCCATGACCTTTTTCACCTGCCGGGTGGTGAGCAGAACCCCCATGCCGAAATCATCCACGCCCGCGTTGTTGCCGACGATGGTGAGATTCTTTACGCCGCTGTCGCGCAGTGCGGCGATGAGATTCTCCGGTATGCCGCACAGCCCGAATCCGCCCGCAGCGATCGTCATGTTGTCGTGGAGCAGGCCGGCAAGCGCAGCCGTGGCGTTGGAGTAGACTTTGCTCATGTGGGGAGAAATTTAACCACGGATTATTCGATTGAACACGGATGAATTCCGTCAGCGGGAGCGGCAGGGTAGCGCGAGCATTCTGCTCGCTCATTTCGGCATTCTGCCGGAATGTTCTGAACAGATGCCGCGCTGGAAAACGGCCTGCTTTTAACTACGCCGGCTAAAAGCCGGCTGTTGCGAGCAGAATGCTCGCGCTACCCTTGCCCGCGCGTCATTCATCGCCAGATTGCAGGTTCAAATTCCAAATGACGAAATCGCTCGCCCATCAATTTGCCGAATACACTTGCGCCCTTCGTTTCGAAGACTTGTCGCGCGAAACTGTAAATGAAGTGAAGCGCCGCATAATCGATTCGATCGGTTGCGCCCTGGGCGCGTGGAATGAAGAGCCCTGCCGGATTGCGCGGGAAGTCGCGTCGGAATTTTCCGCAAAACATGGTGCGACCATTATCGGCACGCATCATCAGGCGCCGCCGGATTGGGCGGCGTTCGCGACCGGGTGTTGTATCCGTTATTTCGATTACAACGACACCTATCTTTCAAAAGAACCCGCTCATCCGAGCGACAATATTTCCGCGGTGCTGGCGGTAGCTGAGAGCGTGGGTGCGAACGGACGCGACGCCATCACCGCGACCGCGCTGGCCTATGAAGTGCAATGCCGTTTGTGCGACGCGGCTAGCATTCGCGCGCGCGGCTGGGACCACGTGACTTATGGCGCATTCTCGACCGCGCTCGCGTCGGCCAAGCTGATGAAACTTGATCGTGAAAAAACGCGACACGCGGTCAACATTGCGGGCGTGGCCTGCGCGGCGATGCGACAGGCGCGGGTCGGTGAACTTTCGCATTGGAAAGGTGTCGCATTCGCGAACGCAGCGCGGCACGGAGTATACTCGGCGCTGCTCGCCCGCGCGGGAATGACCGGGCCGGCGCCAATTTTCGAAGGACAAATGGGATTTGAAAAAGAACTCGGCGTTTCACTCGGAAACGTGGGCGAAAAATTCGCAGTGCCGTTCCCGCAAAATCCGCAGGGGCCGGCGTCGATGATTTTGAACACAAGCATAAAATATTGGCCGGCGGAATATCATAGCCAGAGCGCGATCGAGGCGGCGTTGTTTTTGCGCGAACAAATCGGCGATGTTTCGCAGATCGCGTCAGTGAACATCGAATCGCACGATGCCTCGGTCGATATTATCGGGAGCGAGCCGGAAAAATGGAGACCGGAAACGCGCGAAACAGCTGACCACAGCCTGCCATACATAACCGCGATCGCGCTGATCGATGGCAAAGTGACCGACCAACAATTTCAGCCCTCGCGATTTACCGATCCGGCGATTTGGAAATTTTTGGAGAACGTGAAAGTGACGCGCAATGCCGAGCTAAGCTCGCTTTATCCAGGGGCGGTTGCGAACATCGTGCATGTGACGTTGAAAGATGGCCGCACTTTGACCAAGCGTGTCGATTACCCGCTGGGCAACGCGAAAAACCCGGTCTCGGATGTTGAGCTGGAGCGGAAATTTTTGCATCTCGTCGTGCCGGCGCTGGGACGGGACCATTCCGCAAAAATTTTGGACCAGGCTTGGTCGCTCGACCAGCAGAGTGGTGTGCATCATCTGATGAAACTATTGCGGATGCCGTGATGAACAAAGTTCGCTCATTTTGGTAGGGCGACGCTCTGCGGAGCCGTGGTCAACGCGATGGCTCGACTGAGTCTCGCCCTACCGGAAGAATATGATCTGTTGCGAATTGAAATGACAAAGGCAGCACGATTACGCCAATTGATCGCGAAAGATTGCGTGGCGATGCCCGGAGTGCCGAACGCGTCAATCGCGCGACAGGTGGAGCGTGCGGGATTTGATGCGGTTTATATCAGCGGCGCGGGACTGGCGAATTGCACCGCGGGATTGCCGGATATCGGACTGCTGACGCTGACTGAGGTCGCGATTTTGGCCGGATTCATCGCGAAGACGGTGAAAATTCCGGCAATTGTCGATGCCGACACCGGGTTCGGCGGCGCAGAGAACGCAGCCCGGACGATTTGTGAGTTGGAAAGCGCCGGGTTGGCTGGTTGTCATCTGGAAGATCAGGAATTTCCAAAACGGTGCGGACACCTTGCCGGAAAATCGCTGATCGCATCAGCCGACATGGAGGAAAAGATCGCTGCGGCAGTGGCGGCCAAACGCGATAAAGATTTTCTATTGATTGCGCGGACGGATGCACGGGCGATTGAAAATTTCGGCGGCGCGGTCAAGCGGGCGCAAACTTACGTCGCTGCCGGCGCCGATGCGGTTTTTCCTGAGGCGTTGCAAACGAAAGAGGAGTTTCGCGATTTCGCCAAGGAAATGAGGGTCCCGCTGCTGGCGAATATGACCGAATTCGGCAAATCGCCTTTGCTCTCACTCGATGAATTGCGAGAGCTGGGTTATCGGATGGTCATCTTTCCACAAAGCGCATTCCGCGTCTCCATGAAAGCGACGGCGGAATTTTTGCGCGATCTAAAAGCGCGCGGGAATCAGCGAGATTGGCTGGAGAAAATGCAGACGCGGGAGGAGCTTTACCAATTGCTCGATTACGACCCAGGCAGAGATTCGTGGACTGGCTATCGCTCGTAATGGGATTCATTCCGAGCGAAGCCGAGGAAACCCGTTGCGAAAACTGCGAGGTCACGCTACGGAATTCTTCGAATCCGCTTTGCTCTGCTTAGGTTGACGGAAAGGCGTGCTAGCACGGAGGGAAGAACAACGATGGCAACTAAAGAAACCAAACAAGCTTACAGTCCTGGGCTCGCCGGCGTGATCGCAGGCGAAACGCAAATCTGCTGGGTCGATCCAAACGCGGGCCTGATGTATCGCGGCTACGACATCCACGAGATGGCGGAAAAAGCGAGCTTCGAGGAAGTCGCGTATCTCTTGCTTAACGGCGAACTGCCGGATGTAGAGGAGCTCAGTAAGTTTACCTCCGAAATCGCAGTGGCCCGCATGCTGCCGAAGCAGGTGCTGGATGCGCTGCGATTAATGCCGAAAGAGGCGCATCCGATGGACATGTTGCGCACAGGCGTGTCGATGCTCGGGTCGTTCGATCCGGAACTGAACGACCATTCGCATGCGGCCAACATTCGCAAATCGATCCGATTGATCGCTAAGGTTTCGACCTTGATCACCGATGGTTATCGCATCGCGCACGGCGAACACCCGCTCCCGGAGCGCGAGGACCTTACCATCGCGGGAAATCTATTTTACAAACTGCACGGTGAAGTTCCGCAGGATTGGCAGATCCAAATGATGGACACGATCCTTATTTTGTACGCCGATCATGAATTCAATGCTTCGACCTTTGCTGCGCGGGTGACGGCATCGACTTTGGCGGATATCTACGCGGCGGTGACGAGCGCATGCGCCGCCTTAAAAGGCCCGTTGCACGGTGGCGCGAATGAACAATCGATGCGAATGCTCGACGAAATTAAAAGCCCTGATCGCGCTGAAGGTTGGTTGAAAGACCAGCTGGCGAAGAAAGCGAAGATCATGGGATTTGGTCATCGCGTTTACAAAAAAGGGGATTCGCGCGTGCCGGTCATGCGCGAGATCGGGCGCGACCTGGGCAAGCGCACCGGCAAAGAAAACTGGATTCCAATTTGCGAGAAGCTCGAGCAAACCATGGAGCGCGAAAAACATTTGTGCGCGAATGTCGATCTTTACGCCGCGCCGGTATTCACAATGCTGGAATTCGATCCCGCGCTGAACACGCCGATCTTTGCCGCCTCGCGCGTGGCCGGCTGGTGCGCGCATGTGGTCGAGCAGCATGACAATAATCGTTTGATCAGGCCGCTATCGCTTTACACCGGACCGGCGCCGCGTCCTTACGAAGGCGTATCAAAAAACGGCGCATGAATTTGAAACTGTAGCGGCTATGACCGCCTGGCTTTATTTAATTTTGGCGCCGATAGGGCGCCGCTACAATGAAGGAACGCTCGCTCCAGGAAAAATACGCGCCTAATAATTCGTGTTTTGGCTGCGGCCCAGCCAACGCGCAGGGCTTACGCATTCCCAGCTTCCCGAAAGGAGAAGAAGTCGTCGCAGAGTGGATTCCGCAGTCCAAATATGAAGCGTTCCCGGGTGTATTGAACGGCGGAATCATCGGCACCCTTCTCGATTGCCACTGCAATTGGACGGCGGCCTGGCACTTGATGAACCAAGCTGGCGCAGACCATCCGCCTTGCACTGTTACCGCGGACTACGCGATCAAACTGTTACGGCCCACACCCTCAAACGGGCCGGTTTTTTTGTCGGCAAAAGTTGTCGAATCAACCGATGATCGAGCGACGGTGGAGGGAATCTTGAGCGCAAACGAAAAAGTTTGTGCGACGTGCCGCGGCACCTTCGTTGCAGTGAAGGAAGGTCATCCCGCGTTTCATCGCTGGTAATCGGTTGTAGAGGCGCTTGTGCCAAGCGCCGAACCTAAACAACAGGCGCTTGACACACGCAACTTGGGAACGCGAGAACCTCTAAATTTCAAAACACTCTGCCACGCGCGTTGCCGTGGTGAACGCGATTCACGTTCATAGCAACGCATCTTTGCTGAAAAAATAAATCGACCTCCGTCACGGCGTCGACGCGCGGAGGCGGGGGTTCGGTTTTACAAGTCGTCGGCACGCTGCCGAACCCGCGCCAACTTTTTCAGGACGCGCTCCCGTCTCAATTCCCCCTAAGCACCCGATCAATCAAATCCCAAGATCTTGACGGTGGCCGTCGGTTTATCCCCGAGGATCTCATACTGGACCTTCACCGATGTGAGGCGCCCCTTGCGTCCCGGAGCATCCGTCGCAGCCGTCTGTCCTCCTGCCTTCAGGGTTCCGAGGTTGGTGAGCGTCGCGTCCTTGCGATTGTCCCAGCCAAGGACGACGCTTGTGATTTTTACGTCAGCGCCCTCGACAGAGAGCTTTACCTGCTTGACGTCTTTCTGCCATCGACCCCCTTCGGTCTTGATCTCCACGCTGGGATCGGTGGAATTGATTGTCTGCTCGCCCATCACAAACCACTCGTCAGCAGCCCTGGCGGTGCCCACAGGCCCCAGTAGGACGGCGGACGCGGCGGCAACGCAAAACGCTGCCAGATTTTGGATCTTCATATTTTTTTACTCCTTTTTCCCGCGATTATGAGTGCCTGCCAGCGGGGACGCTAGTAGGACCTTGGTCTTAGTCCTAACGATCGCCAAAAGAGGACCGCGAAGATGATGCTGAGCTAGGGTGTTTCACGGACATGCCGTAGCCATTCGTCTTGATGTGATTTGCACACCGTTGTCCACCGATGAGCAAGTCGCTGGCAAAAACACCTGCGAAATCCGCAGTCTCCGGCCGTCGTAAAAGTCTCCGTGTCAAAAGCTGCGCGCCCGGGGTGACTCGAACACCCGACCGACGGATTAGAAATCCGTTGCTCTATCCGGCTGAGCTACGGGCGCAGTTGCGCAGCGAAGTTGCCGCCAGCGAGTGTGAGGTGCAAGTTTTCCCGGGCAGCGTGCGATGAAATCGATCATGTTTGCAATGGGACTTGCAGGGATTGGGCTGGCCGTTGCCTTTGCCTTGTTGCGCGCGGAAAATCGAAAAGAAAACGATGCAATGAACTCGCTAATGGTGATTGTGCCTTACAAGTACGAAGGCTTGTGGGTGTTCGATGATGCAGCGGTTGGGCTGAGCAAGGAACCATTCATCGCGGGAATTGAGACACTGATTGATAAGGCGACGGCGAGTATCCCGGACGCGCACCACGGCTTTCGTGCCATTTTTAGTGGCACACAATTTCCTGGCGCAAATTTTAAACTGGAATGGCGTCGTGCCGAGTCTGGCGGAAAAGCATCGGAGTTTCGGTATCTTTACCCCATGTATAGCTGTTAAAATCGTTGATGTGCAGAGCGGCGGCATTCGTACCTAAGAGAATGTGACTTTATCAGAGTTGTTAAAGATGCGAACGAAGAACGCGAAGCGGAAAAACCCCGCGCGGCGAGCGCGATCAGTACCTCCGAGGAACCTGGCAGAAGCGTACTGGTGGTCAGAACAGGCGGTGAGCGCCGCTGAGGGTTCCGGCCATCCTCTGTCGCTGCTACGCAAGTGGGGCTACCGACCATTTGTCACCCGAGATCGAAGGAAAAAACCACTCAGAGATAGAATGGCCGGAGTCGGCCTCCAGGCGCGATTCGAGAATTTGAAATCTCAAAATTGCGCTACGCGGGTGTGTCCTATCGCCAGATCGGCAGAGAACTGGGAGTTAGCCACGTCGCAGCATACAAAAGAGACCAATGGGCCAACGCGATGACGCTCAGAGAATTATTTTACCAGCTTCGGTGTATTGGAGAAATCCGCGAAACGCTGAATCAATGGATCAGATATTATACCCCTCGGCCCACAAGAAGCGTGTTGTATAGACGTGATCAACCCAACGTGCGCTGGGTTAGCTACACCTAATTACAGGCAATGCAGATCGTTCGCCTCCGCGCTTGTTGGGAAACACCATAATGGTTAACACCATAGCCTTACGGCCCAAACAGTAACTCAACCTATTCCGAATGTAATCAGTCGGTCGCGTTTGCGGCACCGTCGCCTCGCTCTGGAATGAGTAGTTACCTCGTTATCAATCTATCGTTAATTTCCCACTCCGAAGCGAGGTCCGCCTTATTTAAAGCCAGAAGAAATGGGACAGGCCCGGTCGCTTCCGTCACCCGACCCTGAATTTCGATTGCGTGGTCCAAGGTAATCTGGCGGGTGCCAGCGGCGACCAGAAGATAACCGCTGGTTCCACGAAGGTAAGAGGTTTGCAACCGCTGATAGTCATCGTCCCCAGCCAGGTCCCAAATCATTAATTTACCTCGTTGCCATCTACCGCGACAGTCTTCTCATCGATCTTTACCCCAACTGTCGTTAGGTATTTATCGGAAAACATACTGTGAACGAACTTCGCCACCAGGCTGGTTTTCCCGACGCCTGACGTTCCAACCGTGCAGACTGTCTTTTGAATCATCGCGCCGCGGTTGCTGGCTGAGCGACTACTTCAAAAGAGACCCGGCGCTGCGATAGTTCGGGGACAACTTTGTCCACCTCGGTTGGCTTGACCGCCTGTCCCATCCCGATTGGTTTCAGAACCGTTGACTCAAAGCCGCACAGACCAAGGAAGTCAGCCACTTTATGGGCGCGGCGCTGGCTCAGGTCGACATTTTTGGCTTCGTCTCCAACGGCATCGGCATAACCAAGGATTTCGAGCGTAACGTTAAGACCAATGCGTTTGGCGGCCGTTTCGCAGCGGCGAATCTCGTCGGGCAAACGCGACAATGCGGCAAACCCTTCGGTGGCGATGTCATCTTTGTTAGTAAGGAAATAAACAAACGCGTTTTCGATAACGGATTTCGACCGCTGAAACGTTCGTTCGTCGAGGTTGACGGCCTTGCTGTCGTCCACCGACTTGATGCCCGGCACCTTGGGTGCCTCCGAGCGGACCCGCCCCAGCCATTGCTGAGATGCTTCGCCCCAAAGAATGAGGACGTTCTGCACCAGTGCGATGCTTACCGTATTCGGCGGATCAAATTTCTCGTTAAAGCGTTGCAGGACGGAATCGGCATCATAGGTCACGGCGACCGCCGAATCATCGAGAGCGGAAATGCCGGGGACAAATTTTGCCTCGCGGCGGACGCGTTCGAGCCAGTCGTAAGGCACAGAACCGGTAAGCGTGAGCACGCCATTCATCGATGAAACTTGCGCACTAGAAGGAAGCGCGAAGCGTTTATCAAAACGTTGCACCACGCTGGCGGGATCGAGCGCAAAAAAAGGCTTCCAGTGGAATTGCACATGCGCTGGATCAATTTTGGCAGCACCCGCAATCTTCGCCGCATCGGGAGCCGAGGCATCTCGCAAACCGGTAATTTGCGACGGCCCAAACCATCCTTTATGCGCGGTCGTAACAGCGATGCCGGGTTGGACATTCAGCTGCCGAACAAAACGTCGCCAGCGGATTTCGTTGCGAAGAGCCACCAGCACCCCTGCAGTCAGAAATGCCGCGGTGGCGGTGACGGCAATCCAGGCACGCACCTTCCTCCCGCCGCTTCTCTTGGCTGCGGCGTATTGCGAGCGCAGGCAGGCTTCCAGCTCGGGCCGGAGCGATTCGAAAGAGGCCGCGGCGCCCTGGAAATTTGCCAGGCCCGAGCCTTTCAAGACATGAATACTATCGATCGTATCTTCCAGGGCCGAGCGCAATTCGCGCGGCGGATGACCGCGGATCACCGCTGCCAGGTAAGCGTACTGTCCCGGCGCGATCCAGACTTGCAATTCACCAACACGAAATTCTTCCAACGCCGAGTCGTCACCAGTGGCGAAGGAATCGCGCGCGAAATCCTGAATTGCGCTCAGCATTCCCGCCACCATGTCGGAGTCTTTGGCGATCGCCGGATCGAGGGCCACGTGTAGAAGGGAGAGACTGGTCTTGCGATGAATCAAAAAGAGTTGTTCAACGCGATAGACCAGGCTGCGCAGCATCACGACCTCGGCAAAACTCTTTCCCGTGCGCAAGGCTTCGAAGCGCCATTTCAAACCGCGCCAGGAAAAAGGGTGTTCGAGCGTCTGATTGAGCGACTGCATCAGGCGACGCAGACTTTCCGCAATCGATCGGCGCACCATCGGTCCAATAATTGGATGGAGCGCACCAACGAAGGTCTCCGGCTTCTTTTCGATCGACTGCTTGATTGAACCTTCCACCGCTGGTCGCAACGCCTGCACCAGTTCCTCGCCGCGTTCCCCGCTCAATTTCACTGCTTCGGGCAAAACGCCGGCCACGTCCTTCGACCGGCGTTCCCTGTTGTTAAGGCGGTCGCGCAGATCGCGCAGTTGTTCCCGTTCGCCGCTCAGGAGCAGGCGGCGAAGCTCCTCGAAAGCTTCGACTGAATCACCCGGAGGTCCGCGCATAGCGGCAGGACCGGCTATACCCCGGGCACCCGAAACTCGTTCTTCAAACGGAGCGCAATTTCGCTCAGCATTTCGGCCAAAGCTTCACGACCCGTCATGGCGTCGCGGATTTGGGCTGCCTCATGCTCGAGCGCTAATTTCATCTGATCGTATTTCTCTTTTATTTCCGCGCTCAACATTTTGGATTGCTCCAGCAGGAGCTCGCGTAGTTCGCCAAGGCTTTTGGCGGTTTGTCCGTTAAGATTATTAATCTGGGTATCCAAAGTCCTCGCGGTTTCCGCCAGGTCGCGCCCGAGTTTATCGGTCGCATTGCAGCGCTCACCATGTTCGATGGCGGCCCGGCTCTTAATTGAATCCACCTCGCCCTTGATGAAACGCTCCAGCGCGTCCAGCCGCTTTTGCGTCTCCGCCCCTACTTCGCTCGCTTCCCGGGCCAGATGCTCTTCCAGCCGCTGAAAACGCTCATCGTAATCGCGCATCTGCGATCCGAAAAGAATTTCGCGAATGCGCTCGACCTTGCTGGCCTCGTCAATCCTGCTATTGGCCCCGTCGCCTACCTCATTTCTTATTGGTTGTTCAAATTGATGGGCCATAATTTCCATACTTTACCATCACTACCACCGCGTCGACAAGCCTAATCCAAGGGTGACTTAGCTGGCAACTGTGCCGCCCGGATCGGCAATTCCCTCCTGGAAGTTCTTTGGGAACAGAAACTTACGCTGCAACTCGCGCTGGAGCAGCAGGAGATTGCAACAAGCTTGGAAGCAGATCGAGCCAACCGACAAGTACCAGACATAGCGGATTTGAAATCCGGGCCGGACCGAAAGCAACGTAGCCGGCAAAACCAACAGAAGTAAGCGCGTCATCGAGCTTATTAGCGGTGGAAAGGTGTTACCAATTCCCTGAAAAGCGCTTGAGGTAGTAAAAGCAATTCCGGCGGCAATGAAATTAAAAGACACGATTCTAAGATAATCGCCGCCAAAGGCGATAACCGCTGGGTCGCGCGAAAACGCGCGAATCATGGCCACAGAAGAAAACTGCGAGACAATAGTAAGCAACAGCATCAGGACCGAACCAATTCCAATAGCGGAGTAGATCGAATGACGAACGCGATCACCGCGGCATCCGTCAAAATTTTGACCAACTACAGGAGCTACGGCAAAGCTTAGGGCAACTACTGGAAGAAATAACGCCTGCATGGCGCGGGCAGCTACTCCGAATCCGGCCTGGGCTGCTGCACCAAACCCGCGAATGATACCATAGACAATCATGATATAGACCGAAATTAGAATGAACTCCGCGCCGGCAAGCAATCCAATGCGAAACAGGCTGTTCCACATCCTGGTTTGCGGACGGAACTGCGCGAAACGGAACTGGAGATAGTGATAGCTTCTTTCGAAATAAAGTATCAGCAAAACATCGGCCACGAGGATGGAGATAAACGTAGCGAGCGCGGCGTCGGTAACGCCGAGCCTGGGCCGGGGTCCAATACCAAAGATCAGCAACGGTGCCAGGATCATATTCAGGACGACACTGAGAACCTGCAAGCTGACAGTCGGCGTGATAATGCCCGTCGCGCGCAAAGCCGATCCTAGGGCTACTAATGGAAACTGAACTAAAGATGCCCAACCCTGCTGCTACAATTCGGGCTAAACAGTCGCCGGTCTAGAGTTTTGACGCTAAAGCACGTTGTTTCAAAATAAACTCCGCGACCGGCAGATCGCTCGCGACGGTGATCTTAAAATTGTGATCCTCCGCCGGCACAATCACAACTTTTCCCCCGATTTGTTCAATCGTCGAGACCTCATCGGTGACGATCAACGACTCCTTTCTCACTTGCTCGTAGGCCTGGATTAGCAGTTCGCGGCGAAAAATCTGCGGCGTCTGCATCGCAAAGACGTTTTGCCGGCCGATCGAGCCGATCACCCTCTGATTTACGTCGGCAAGCTTTAAGGCATCCGTGATGGGTGCAGCTAATGCTGCCGCCCCGTGTTTCCGCGCCGCCGCGAAGACCCGTTCGATCTCGCGAGAAGTAATCAACGGGCGGGCCGCGTCGTGCACGGCGACGAACTCGACCTCTTTCTCGAGGGCCTCCAGTCCAATCCGGACCGAATCCTGTCTGAGCACACCGCCACGAACTACCCGGCGGATCTTCCTGAGATTCGTTTTTACGATCAAATGCCGCATCGTTATGGTATCGCGAGATACCACGAGAATGTCGTTTACACAGATCGCCTTTTCGAATGCGGTCAGGGTATGTTGAATGACCGAACGGCCGGCGATTTTGACCATGAGCTTGTCAAAACCAGCTCGCTTGCTACCCCCGGCAGCGACGATGATGGCGCCTAGCATCATTGAATCGTTAAAGTGTCAAATTGTTAAATCGGTAAGGAGTGACAGTTTGAGAGGTATCGTTTGGCTTTGTAACCATTTAACCTTTTTAACGTGTCACGACAACTGTCGTGCCACTTCCGCGCTCAGGAGCCGAACGATTCATTGGAAGTTTCCTTCTGTTCCCGGTTAGCGTTTCGTTGGAACTGCAAACCTGCAAAGGTGGAGGGACAACCGGGAGGAAAAATCCCTAGATCGATTCAGATTTATTTGGCCGAAGGATGCGCGCCAACGTTCGCCGGTGTCCAGCTTATTTGCTGAACGCGGGAGTATCTTTGTCCTACTGATTCCGCAGCAACGCGCCCGATCACAGTAGCGTCTGTTCCAACTCCAGAAATGCGCTTAGCAGTTCGTCAGACTGGACGATGGGGCCCGGTTCTCAATTTCTCCGGCCAGGTCGTTGGTATCGCGGGCCCCTATCGATTCGATAGGAAAACCGCAGCAGGAAACTACTGCGACATTGGATTAGCGTATTTAGGCATCGCAAAACCGAGAAGGTTGCAGGGAAGAAGCGAGAGAGGGTGCCAGAAGGAAATAAATCACTTGGTCGAGCCGGTGATGAAGTAGGCGGACAGGTGTTAGTATCCGTACGGATTAAGGGCGCGAGCGAGTGCTTCGTTAGCCTTTGCGGCTGCGCGATCTCGTTCGATTCGAGCATCGTTGGCCTGCAGTTGTGAGATCAGCTGTAGGGTTTGTTCGACATAGACGCGATCAGGGAAAATCGCGTGAATGTAGGAAACCGATCTCAGTCAGATCCCATCTTCTCAAGTTGAGGACGTTTTACGAAAAAGATCATAATGCTGGTGGCCTTGCGCTCCGCGCCTGTCGCGACCACCCGAAAGAGTGGGCGGCCTGGCCTCAACACATCCCATGCAATCGTGTTCGCATCTTGAACCGGTGCCTTTCTGGCGTCGCCGATCTGATCGAACGGGACTTCCTTCCCGGGGCGCAGGAAAGCCTTGATGTAACTAATCTTTTCTTGATCGTCGGCTTTTACAAACACGAATGAGTAATCGGTCTCAGCGAGCTGCCAGAGAATTTTGTGTTCCGGCGCTTCGCCTTTTTCCGGCCCTTCCCCTTCTTGCTTTGGCGGATGGGCGGGATCGCTCAACTTGTCGAGTTTCGCGTGCGCCTCCTCGAGCGAAGCACCCGGCTCGAGATCGAGAATGGATTGCATGACCTTCACGGTCTCAGCATTGGCCCGGCGTTGTTCGTAGGAGGCGAGCGAACCGGCGGTGGGGAGCCGAGCAGGCGACTGGATCAGCGACGGCGAACTCGAAGCACCAGGTGATGGCGTTAGCTCAGGACCAGCAGAGGAGGTCAGCGAGGTCTGGCCGCATGCCGGCTCAATCGACCTGGCCGCGCCGAAAGTTAACGCCGCCATGAGTAGCAGTCGCAACATCATAGCAAAAGGTTAAGCCGAATTCCCGATGGTGGATTCAGTTTCCTGTCATTAAAAATTCGCGATCTTGAATTCAGTTCCGCCGCGCGTGAAATCCTCCAGCGCGATGCCGCTGCTGCTTGTCTCGAAGGTCTGTCCGCGCAAGCCGCACATCGTTGCGCCGGACGCGATTTGCTTGTGATGAATCGAGGCCAGGTAGGTATTTAGTTTTGAGAGCGAAACTGTAACGCTGATCTGGCGGGTGGAGCTATTGAAGCTGCCACCATCGGCAGCTCCCTGCGAAGTCGTCGTGGTACCACCGCTAAAGGTCCTCACCGCCGTTCCCCAGGTGAAACTGGCTACGCCTTGCGCATTTGTGGCTGCCTGAATGTAGAACTGATCACTGCGGTCCGATAGTCCTTTGGAGTATGCATTACCCGAAATGCCGATAATACCGGTCTCGGGTGCGTTTGCAGCGAAAAACATTCGCCAGGTGCAATTCGGCGGAGGTACCGTCAGATCCGACACCTTCATCGTGGCCGTGATAACGGGTCCCCGAGCTAATGTCTGCGACAGGTACTTGATCGAGATGATGTCGATTGGGTTATTGGAAGGCGTCGTCGCGAGCAATCCACTGTCCTGGTCCTGTGCAAAATCTGTCACCTGCTCCCCATTAGGACCCGGCTGCATCGGCTGCGGAGCCGGTTGACCCTGCACGCTGGGTGTCGCCCCAGGCGTGGCAAAAGGCTGAGCGGGTAGTGCTGATCCCTGCTTCGGTGCCGGAACTGTCGCTGGGCCGTTCGGAAGCTTGGCGTTTATTGACGGGCCGCTGGTCTGCCGAGTAGCAAACACTTCACCGCTGAAATCGTTGTGGTCATCAGTGTAGGCGATCTCGGCTGCACCGACTGGATCGAAATTGACCTGGAAATAATCCAATAGATTCCGGTTCGGCCCGCCAGTTAGAACGAGACCGCTCAGGGAAACATTGGCAGCGTGATTGGTATGATCGCTTGCCCGGACATATTGGAAACTTGGAACATCGGATGTGGCATTGAATGTCTGTGCGTAATAAACGCGCCAACGCGTGTTATCAGTATTGGTCGTGCTGTTCGTGCCATACCACACAATTCCGACCGAACCCGGCGTTGGGCCGGCCGCAAGCCATGGAAAGATATTCAGTTTCAGGTTTGCATCGGCCGGGTTGTTGACGCGAACCGGCGAGCTCCAATGTGCTCCATGGTCGAGCGAATGGATCAGGTAAAGATTTGCGCCGTCCGAATACGCCCCGTAAACCGTTCCGGCCGCAACAAGGGTGTACGATCCGTCCGCATTAAACTGCCGATGGTCCGCTGCAACCCGGACCGGGAAAAAGATATTGGCAACGTTTACACCCGGCGGCGTCGCCTGGTGGATCGTATAACTACTCGGAGCTGCACCTGGCGAAGCCGGCGTGCCTGTCGCAACCTGGCCATTATTGCCGCTGATGTAAACTGTGCCATCAAATCGGTCGACATCCAATGCTCCGGTCTGCGGCAAGGTTCCGACCAATGTCGCGGGCCCGTAGGTGAGACCGCCATTGGTTGATTGCTGGGCAAATGCTACCCCCTGGGCGAAGTTTCGGTATTCCAGGTAAACGGTGTGATCGTCAAAGAAACCCATCCACTGCCGATCGTTGATCGGCACCCCGGCGGCGGCGTTGCCGACGGGATTGAATTGAAAGGTCTGGCCGAGATCAAGCGATCGTCCCACCGTGACATTAGCCGCAGTCAAACTGGCATAGGCCAGGACCGGATTAGGCGCGGCATTAAGACCGAGACCGCCATCGCCCGAATAATTTCCAAATCCTGCCGCGACATCAATGTCTCCGCCACCCAATGCGCCGGCCTGGAGCTGGGATTGGGCCGCGACGGTAGTCGGTGAATCGGGTTTGCCGCGATAAATTGGCACCCTCATGAGCGGATCGTATTTCGGATTCTTAATTGTTTGGGCCGGATTCGTGGGATTCGGTATTGTCGGCCGCAGATCGAAATACCAGAGATCAACTCCCACTGGCACCCCCTGAATTCCGATCACGTAGGCATTGCCAAGGGCGTCGATCCGGCTGCTCGGCTCACCATCGGACAAGGCTGTCGGCGCTTTACACGGCGAATTGCCCGAGAAGTTGATTCCGCCCTTGGTATAGGTGGCCTGACGCACCGTTGGAGCGTTAAAGAGCGAGATCGCCCCCGTTGGCTGATCCAAATTAGGTGTACATGCAAAATATATGATTTCCACGTTGTACTGCCCGGCGCCGAAGATATTCGGATCAAATGAAGTCGATTCACCTGTCTGGGGGGCGCCTCCGGCAGACTCAGCCACTTCCTGGCCGTTCGAGCCGTCGGCGTTGCGCTTGAACACGTAAAGGTCGCGATCGTTGGCCGGATTAGTCCAGCTCATGGTTACCGAGATTAGTTTGCCGGTGTAAACGCCAGGAGAAACGCTCAGGACATAAGTATCCTTGTTGACTCCCTCGATCCCGTCCGGCTCGCTATCGGCGCCTGTGCCGGGCGCGGTACCGACGAAGGTCAACGCGGTGGTTGTCGACGGTGAAAGAGTACCACCAGCGGGGTTGGTGGCGTTACAAACCGATGGTAATGTGACCAAAGCCAGGCCGGACAAGAAAGCCTGCAGAAGAAAGAACAGTCTTTTCATAGGAGTTTGATGATAGAACGTTAGGGGAATTAACCCTCGGCGAAATCGCCCCTAGTTCTTAATCGACGACGACGCTTAGAGCGGATGCCAACGCTGGTGGAGGGACGAGCTCCGTCTCGTCTTTTTTATTCGATTCCAGCGTTGAGTTATTAACATCTACTCACATTCGTCAACCGGGAACATTTTACGTGCAACGCGATTTTATGATTGAAATCAATCGTCGGACGCAGAAGACTGCGCGCCGCGAGAGGTATGGCTGGAACCCCCACATTTCGTCGATCGCAAGAACTCCATATTCTTTTTGGAAAAGGGAGGACACGCGAGATGGCTCGGCGTTGGTTGCCGACGTCTCTTCTACTGCTCTCGTTTGGATTTATCTTTTCGTCCTCGGCGATCGCCCAGAACAACGTCGTTGGGCAGTGGTCGTCGGTGACGATCTGGCCGTACGTGGCGACCCACGCTCATGTCCTCCCCACTGGCAAAGTGATATGGTGGACCCAGTTCATCAACGGCGACAACCCGTACCTTTGGGACCCAGCGACAAACACGAACGCGGCGCTTCCGCATGCGGGAGCAAACATTTTCTGCTCAGGCCATGCCTTTCTACCCGACGGACAGCTCTTCGTGGCCGGTGGACACGTAAATAACTACACGGGGCTAGCCAATGCCTACAGATACAATCCCTTTACAAACAGTTGGACGCGGCTGCCCGATATGAACAACAAACGGTGGTACCCGACGAGCACCACGCTGCCGAACGGAGACATGCTGGTGGTCAGCGGGTGGATCAATACCCAGCAGGGGGTGAACGTTGAGCCCCAGGTATGGCAGACCGCGACTAGCTCGTGGCGCAACCTGAGCGCAGCGCACCTCGCTCTTCCGTTTTATCCCTTCATGCATGTAGCGCCTAACGGCAAGGTGTTCTGTGCTGGACCCAGCCAGACGACCCGGTACCTTGATCCTACTGGTACTGGTGCCTGGAGTTTAGTAGGGAGCAGCAACTTCGATACTCGTAATTGGGGATCAACAGTGATGTACGATGAGGGCAAAGTACTGCTCATGGGCGGAAGCCCATGCGCACCGTACCCATTCTCACCGGGCGCTACCAGTTGCACCACTAACCCAACGGCGACTGCAGAGATCATCGACCTAAACAATCCGAATCCCGCTTGGAGCTACACTGGATCGATGGTCACGGGAGGACGCAAACTTTTTAACGCTACTTTACTTGCAGACGGCACAATTCTGGTAACTGGCGGAAGCAGAGGCACTGAGGATCCGAATACTCAACCGACAAATCCAGCGTACGAGAGTGAGTTGTGGAATCCGGCGACCGGGACGTGGATACAGATGGCGAGCATGACCAAGATTCGATCCTACCACTCCATCGCGATCCTGCTGCCGGACGGGCGCGTTCTGTCAGCCGGCGGCGTATTTGGGGGAGGATCAGCAGAAATATATTCGCCTCCTTATCTATTCAGAGGCTCCCGGCCCACTATCACGTCGGCGCCCACGGGCATTAGATACGGTCAGTCGTTTTTCGTGGGCACACCCGATGCCACCAGCACCTCACGAGTTACATTCATCGCGCTAGGCTCCGTTACGCACGGCTTTAACATGGGCCAGCACATTAACCGGCCGTTGTTCTCGCAAGCTACAGGCGGCCTCAACGTGACGGCGCCTTCAAACCCCAACACCACTCCGCCGGGCTACTACATGCTGTTTATTCTGAATGGAAATGGTGTGCCGTCGGTAGCAAAGATCATCCAAATCTCAGGTAGTGCCCCTTTACCCACACCCACACCGACCGCAACACCGACACCGACACCCGCTGCTCCGACAAGTCTCACCGCCACCGCAGCGTCCTCAAGTCAGATAAATTTAGCCTGGGTGGACAACTCGAGTAACGAAAGCGGATTCAAAATCGAGCAATCTACGAACGGCACGACCTTCACACAGATAGGAACCGTCGCTGCGAATATTAAGAGCTACTCCAACACTGGACTTAACGCTTCTACCAAATACTACTACCGTGTCCGTGCTTACAATTCCGGTGGTAACTCAGGTTATTCAAATACTGCAAATGCAACTACTGCACCAGCGCCCACTCCCACTCCGACTCCAACACCGACCGCAACACCGACACCAACGCCCGCTGCTCCGACGAGTCTCACCGCCACCGCAGCGTCCTCAAGTCAAATAAATTTAGCCTGGGTGGACAACTCGAGTAACGAAAGCGGATTCAAAATCGAGCAATCTACGAACGGCACGACCTTCACACAGATAGGAACCGTCGCTGCAAATATTAAGAGCTACTCCAACACTGGACTTAACGCTTCTACCAAATACTACTACCGTGTCCGTGCTTACAATTCCGGTGGTAACTCAGGTTATTCAAATACTGCAAATGCAACTACTGCACCAGCGCCCACTCCCACTCCACTCCAACCCCGACTCCGACTGCAACCCCGACTCCAACTCCCACTCCAACACCGAGCCCGACCCCAACTCCAACTCCAACTCCCACCCCAACGCCGACTCCGACTCCAACACCGACCGCAACACCGACACCAACGCCCGCTGCTCCGACAAGTCTCACCGCCACCGCAGCGTCCTCAAGTCAGATAAATTTAGCCTGGGTGGACAACTCGAGTAACGAAAGCGGATTCAAAATCGAGCAATCTACGAACGGCACGACCTTCACACAGATAGGAACCGTCGCTGCAAATATTAAGAGCTACTCCAACACTGGACTTAACGCTTCTACCAAATACTACTACCGTGTCCGTGCTTACAATTCCGGTGGTAACTCAGGTTATTCAAATACTGCAAATGCAACTACTGCACCAGCGCCCACTCCCACTCCCACTCCAACTCCAACCCCGACTCCGACTGCAACCCCGACTCCAACTCCCACGCCAACACCGAGCCCGACCCCAACTCCAACGCCAACTCCGACCCCAACTCCGACTCCGACTCCAACTCCCAACTCCAACGCCCACTCCGACTCCAACTCCGACCCCGCTACACCTACACCGACACCTACTCCCAATACCGCACCTGTCGTGAATGCCGGGCCTGATCAGACTGTGCCCACCCGCAGCGCCACACTGGGCGGATCCGCGACCGATGATGGTCTGCCGAACCCACCAGGCGCACTCACATACAAATGGACCAAGGCGAGCGGGCCGGGAACGGTGACGTTTGCGAATGCGACCGCTGCGGGTACGACCCTGACGTTTTCCGTCAGCGGTGTCTATACCCTTAAGCTGACCGCAAGCGATAGCGTCTTGTCTGGCAGTGATACCGTTGTGATCACTGTGAACAAGGCTCCAACGGTTAACGCAGGTCCAGATCAGACAGTGCCGACACCTAGCGCGGTTTTGAATGGCTCCGCGACCGATGATGGGCTACCGAATCCACCTGGAGCATTAACGTACACGTGGACTGAAGCGAGCGGTCCGGGCACCGTCACATTCGTCGATCCAACTGCAGCAAGCACGGCTGTGACTTTTTCAGCTGGCGGCGTCTATACGCTCAAACTCACTGCTAGTGACAGCGCACTAACCGGTAGCGATAATGTCGTTATTACGGTTAATAAGGCTCCGGTGGTTAACGCTGGTCCCAACCGGACAATCACGCTTCCAAATAGCGCGAGTTTGAGTGGTTCAGCGACGGACGACGGTCTGCCGAACCCCCCGGGAGCGTTGACGTACACGTGGAGCACGGTGAGTGGCCCCGGCGCAGTGACATTTGCCGATGCCTCTGCGCCTGCTACGACGGCCACATTTGCCGTCCCGGGAACGTACACCTTGAGCCTGATCGCAAGCGACAGCGCGCGCACTGGCAGCGACTCGTTGGTGGTGACTGTGAAGCCGGAACCCACTCCGACGCCAACACCGACTCCAACAGCCACGCCCACGCCGACTCCAACAGCCACGCCGACCCCGACAGCGACGCCAACGCCGACCGAAACACCGACGCCGACGCCAACAGCCACACCGACGCCGACGGACACGCCGACCCCGACAGCGACGCCAACGCCAACCGAAACACCGACGCCGACGCCAACAGCCACGCCGACGCCGACGGACACGCCGACCCCGACAGCGACCCCCACTGACACTCCAACACCGACGCCAACAGACACCCCGACACCAATTCCGAGTCCGAGCCCATGAGGATCATCACGTTATGAACTCGCGATTTAAGAGGCTAATCTATGGCTTTGGCGCGTAAATACCTAACGAGCAAACGATCAGCCGCAGCCACGGCTAACACAAGAAAGAAACATAAGCTCTCGCAGTCGGCTGCGTCGGCTGGGTAGACCATTTCAAAGAGGCCCTAGTCTCCGTTTTGCTCTACCTGGTGTGAAAACACCTGTGCTCGATCTTTGCGAGGGAAGCATATCGTCGGATTAGGTGTTCGCGATTCATAAGGTAGTTTTAGCGCGTCTCGTTCCCGTTAGCGCCTTTTGGCGCGATCGCGTCTCTCTCCAGCGAAAGAAATGCGGTCAACAAATCATCGGCCTTGACGACGAATCGTTCTCCATCGCGGTGTGCATCGACGCAAAAGAGAAATCCGTGCTTGATTGCGAAGCTAGTTAAGCCCGTACACTTCCACCACCGCATTGCCGGTCGTATTGTTCACACCGCTCAAAATCGCGGTGTAGTTTCCGGGGGGCAGAGTCAATATCATACCGGATTCGAGATCGTTTGCAGGTGCGAAACGAGTTTGCGCTATTTCTGCCGCTTGATCATCTCTCCAATTATCATTCTGGCCTACGAGAATGCCGTTTGAATCGTATACACGAAGGCTTGGGTTAGCCAAAAAATCGCGTACCCCGAACTGACCGAGGGATGGCCCCAGAGCCCGCACGATCACTTTCTGGCTGCTTCCGATGTCGCCCTTCAAAGTGAAACCTGTGATCATCACGTCATCTCCAGTTCCAACCACTCCCCGCGTTGAAATATTTTCCAAGACAGAACCTTCGCCGCCGAGGTCGTAGAGCTCAAACAGCCCGACGCCAGGTTGCCCCTGGGCATCCTTTAGAATCACTGTGTAACTGCCGGGACTTAACACCCGATCTAACGCGCTCTCGAAGTCGTTTGATGGCTGGAGCGCGAGCGGGATCGAATTGTGATTGAAATCCGTTTTCCAGTTGTCATTGCTGCCTATCAACGCGCCCGTTGAGTCGTACAATTCGATTAGCGGATCCCTCAGCGCATTCGATACCGCGGACGCGGTGAGACTTGGACCCAGGCCTCTGATCACCACCTCCTTCGACGCATCTCCTTGCAAGGTAAAGCCACCGATCAATTCGCCGTCACCTGTTTGCACCATTCCCCTAGTGGAAATATTCTTGAGGCTTTGAACAAGTGGCGAAGTGGGTGTTTGAACCGGAGCTGACGACCGAATAGGCGAGGCGCTAGCCATCGGACCAATATATTGCTTGGCTATTACAACGTTGTCATACCACTTCTTGTTGACCCGCTCGCTGTGAGTAGCGTGCAACATGAGGTCAGCGTGATCGAGTTTCAACGTGCTAATTGAACGCAGATTCAAATCCGGGAAATCGCCTACCACTTTTCCGTCAATCCAAAACTTTACCTCGCCATCTTTCTTACCCGGGGTGTTCGCGTGCACCATCAATTCTTCGCAGTACCATCGGTTTAACTGCGGCTGAAAGTTCGGCATCGGCTTGAAGTCGGGATATTGGGCCGGGTAAGCCAGCCATTCGCCCTTGTTGCCGATGCTGCTGCTATAAGGCACCACCGTTCCGTCTGGATACCAGTGATCACCCCATTGCGAACGCTGCTTCGGCCAATAGACGTAAAGGTGAGTCAATCCCGGTGGCGTCTCTCCGGCCTTGATCATGTTGTTTTGAAGCAGAAACAAAAAGAATCCGGTGCCGTTTGCTGGCGGCTTTTGCCCCGCTACTTCAGGGTATTTCGCTGACAGTCTGATGCCGTTGTGATTTGAGGTCGGGACGTTATAGCCAGCGTCGAACTTCTGATACATCCGCATGTAAACCGTGTCTTGCGTCGGGTTCAATACCTTCCAAAGCGAACAGGAAACTTCCGTCGTGCTAACTGGCAGCGAAAATTCAATCGACTTCCGACCCGAAAACACGTCGGCAGATTCAGTGGCAATTCTCATGTGCGGCAGACCAGAGCCATTCCCCCATTTGGCCTTAGCTTGATCGACCGTCGTGTAAGACTCGAAATCGTCAGCGAAAATCACAGCCGGGTCACTCGCGATGTTCTTGTCGCCGGGGTAGCGCGCAGCGATTCCGCTACCTGTTGATGTTGCTGCCGGTGTTGCATTGGGAACGAAAAACGTGATCGCAGCCCAAAATGACACTAAGCCCTTACGCCCGACTGCGAACCTCGCGAATGGGCGTGCGCAATAGCGGACGCGCGACCAGCCATCGCAACGTGCGCAATATAGTCGTTTCATTTTCAGGAGAAGCGAATCAAATCCGATAAGCGGCAGAGCCACGCCGCTAATTCCGCCGGAGACGCCTCTATCAGGCGATTCCCCGACGATTACGCGCGCGGGTAACGTTTTCCAACAGCAATAAGCCGTCTAATCCCATTTGCGTGGTTGGAATTGCTTGATCAGGAGTTGCCAGCGCGATGAGAGCCCTCACCATACCTATTCTCATAACACGACATTGATACCACCCGTATCACATCGTCAACTTTGTTTTCGGGTTTTCGCATGAAATCTCGTAAGAACGATTCGTCGGAGCGCAGAAAATTTCGCTGTAAAATGCTGTATTAAGAAAAGGGGTGGGTCCGATAATTTAAGAAACGAGAGCAAAACGATTTCCTCGATCAAATCCAAGAAGAAACATTTCGGGGATGGCTGTCAGCACCCCGCCAGTTTCCATCGGCGATCCGCCACGGGGAACGAGCGGCCAAGGCGATTCTCAACTGTCTCTGTCACAATTATCGCGCGCGCGCGCGAGGCGTTTCGGACAATTTCGGACACGGAATTGCGTAAATCTGCGCGATTTCGGCAACACGCCGAAAGATCGGCTTCGTCCCCCGTTTTAGGCTTTATGTACTCCCAATCATCAGCGCCGAGGCAGCAGGATTTTCCGGCATTTCCGTTGCTGCGTACGCGAGGCTGTTGACAGGATACGACCGCCGAGACCATGCCCTGAAAATGGAATGGGTTGAACGCCCCGCCATTTTTCACGGTCGCGTTCTACGGCCCGGAGATTTTTTGCCTTAAACTGCGCGATTGTGTGCAACGCGCTGCTAACCGGACTGAGCGGAACACCAAGTATCTGCTACTCTGCGGAACGCGGCGAAAACTTGCGCAAAATTTCTTTCTTCAATTAGAAATCCGTTGCTCTATCCGGCTGAGCTACGGGCGCAGTTGCGCAGCGAAGTTGCCGCCAGCGAGTGTGAGGTGCAAGTTTTCCCGGGCAGCGTGCGATGAAATCGATCATGTTTGCAATGGGACTTGCAGGGATTGGGCTGGCCGTTGCCTTTGCCTTGTTGCGCGCGGAAAATCGAAAAGAAAACGATGCAATGAACTCGCTAATGGTGATTGTGCCTTACAAGTACGAAGGCTTGTGGGTGTTCGATGATGCAGCGGTTGGGCTGAGCAAGGAACCATTCATCGCGGGAATTGACACACTGATTGATAAGGCGACGGCGAGTATCCCGGACGCGCACCACGGCTTTCGTGCCATTTTTAGTGGCACACAATTTCCCGGCGCAAATTTTAAACTGGAATGGCGTCGCGCCGAGTCTGGCGGAAACTGGTATTACAGCCCCGAATTCAACCAGGAAGGCTGGCTTTGCCCGGCGTTGTTTAAGTATTTCAAAAGCGCGCCGCCGGAGATTTACGTGAAAGTAGAGCCGCGAAACGAGGGTTAATCTCCAACGCGATGTTTTAACTCCCAAACCCGAAGCGCTGCGAGAAGCAATGTTTTGGTGCGGGCGAGGGTGCCAGCGGCCGGAAGACCGGGGGAAGCGGACGCAGATTTAGTTGAACCATTGCGCGAACGTCCTTTGGGCTTGCGTGCGCTCGCTTTAGTTTTGCGGACGCGCTTGGTCGCTGTCTCACTTATGGTTAACGATCCGTTGCCGTTCATGATTCGTTTCTAAGCAGCTTCCAAGCCAGTCCGCGACGACACTAAAAGGCGTTTCAAACGCAATCCACTCATCTAAAGGCGCTTAGGCGGCATCGTGTTGCTCCTGCCAAATCTCTAATAAACATATGATATATAATAGATCTAATATATATGGTATCTCGTGTAAATCTAGAACAATGGACGTGATGCCCCATTTACACTAGCGCCAAGGGCGTAGCGTCGATTTCCACCTGGGGGCACGACCCAAGTTTGGGGAAGCGCACGCGCTCTCCTTGACGCCTCAGCAACGCTCCTTTTGGTTGAAGTAAGAGGATCGGGGCGCAGTCCAAGACGATTCGCGAATTTTCAGGGAGCTACGAACAAGCGCGAGCTTGTGGGCAGTGTTCTGCGACCTTTCCAATGTTCGAGTCTTTTGGCGTGCTGAGCCCGCAAAATATCGTTACCCTCTCGCACTGGTTGGTTTGAGGTCGAAGACCTCGTTAGTGACTTATGTCGCCCGGTCGCTGTATCGCTTCCGGGTCGACGGGCAAGATGCCCGCGGGCCTTACCGGCAAGATGGCTGTGTTACGCGAAAAGCGCTTGTTCCCAACGCACTTTTCCTCCAGTTTCCCGGCGGGTCATGGCAAATCGCAAACTCGGCTGTCTCACGCTCTTCCTGTTCCTGGCGCTTTGCGCAAGTGTGATCATTAATGTTTTCCTGGCTATTGCTCTCCTCGGCCGCGTCAGTACGGGCGTCGCCCGCGAAGAGCCGCTGGCAAAATTCCGCGAAATAATGGTGCAACGTGGCGGACGCGGCGTCTCCGATCGTATTGTCGTCATTGTCATGCGCGGTTTGATTAGTAGCTCCATTCCCGGAGCCGCCAGCGACAACATGGTGGATGATCTGCGCATGGCTTTGCAACAGGCGCGCGATGACGATCGGGTGAAGGGTGTTGTTCTGGAAATCGATTCGCCCGGCGGCGAAGTAACGGCGTCGGATATGATTTACAACGCCGTGGTCAAAACGCGGGCGCGGAAGCCAGTGGTAGTATATATGGACTCGCTGGCCGCCTCTGGTGGCTACTATGTCTCCTGCGGCGGGAAATATCTCATGGCTAACGAGACCACGATCACGGGCAGCATTGGTGTGATCATTCAAACCCTCAATTACGAACAGCTTTTCAACAAGGTGGGACTCGCCTCCGTCGTTTTCAAAAGTGGAAAGTTTAAGGACCTCCTCAATGGCGGCCGGCCGATGACACCGGAGGAGCGCGAATTTGTGCAGAATTTTGTCATGAAAACGTACGATAAATTTCTCGGCATTGTGGCAAGAGAGCGCAATCTGCCGGCCGATGGGTTGCGCAATTCCATCGCGGATGGCCGCATTTTTTCGGGAAAAGAAGCGCTGGAAAATAAATTGATCGATGGCGTCGGCCAGATCGAAGACGCCTATGCCAAGGCGAAACAATTGAGTGGTGCGCCCGAGGCGGCGGTGGTGAAGTATGCGGCGCCATTCAGTCTCGGTCGTTTCTTCCGGGCACTGGGCGAAACAAACCAATCGAAGCTGCAAATCGAGCTGCCCAAACAATTCCTTCCGCAGCTCGAGAGCGGTCGCGCCTATTTTCTCCCGAGCTACTACGCACCGTAGCCCGGCATGGGCGGCGAGGATTTTCTCAGCGCAGTTGGTTCGATCGCGAACGCGCTTTTCCTGATCGCGAGCGTTTACATTTACGTTGCGCTGCTGCGCCAGATTAACCGTCGCGACCGCGACCCAATCGACACCGATCGCGGCTTTGGTGCTGCTGAAGTAGCGCTGGCTGTTTTTCTCATTGCCGTTTTCGTGTTCAGCAGTCTGGGCGCGAGCTCGGCGCAAATCGTTCGGTTGCGCACGCTCGATCTTATCCTTAACGCTGTTGTTGCTATCGGAATGGTTCTATTTGTTGCCGCGTTCTTGAAACTACGCCGCTTCAACCTCAGCGAGCTAACGGGTCTGGCCCGCCTCAGTTTTACCAGAGCCTTTCTCACTGGGCTTGTCCTCCTGATTTTCGCTTACCCCCTCATCATTTTTGCCGAGTGGCTGACGACGCGCTTCCTTGGGTCCGGCTCGAGCCGCCAGGGAATCATCGAGTTATTCAGCGGTTCGCAATCAATGGAGCAACGCGTCATCATCATTTTACTGGCGACCGCGATCGCCCCCGTGGCCGAGGAATTTATTTTCCGTTTCTTTCTTTACGGGGTCCTGCGGCGTTATCTCGGTCGTAGCATTGGACTCATCGTTTCGGCGCTTCTTTTTGCTGCGGTTCACGTGCACCTGCCGTCTTTCGCGCCCCTCTTTGCTCTCGGGATCTGTTTTACTCTGGCCTACGAGTGGAGCGGATCGTTGTTGGTCTCGATGACGATGCACGCCATTTTCAATGCCATCACTCTCCTTGCGCTCGCTTTTCCCGAAACATTGCAGCCATGACACGGGCGCTGCGCGAACTCGGCGAAGACAAACTGCTCGCACAGGTTTTCCCCAGGCTTAATCGTAATGCGCGGGTCGTAATTGGAGCCGGGGACGATTGCGCGGTGGTGAAATTTCACGGCGCAAAAGATTGGTTGCTGTTGAAAACCGATTGTGTCGTTGAGGAGATTCACTTTGCCAGGGAAACAAGCGCCCGCGCTGTCGGCTGGAAAGCAATGATGCGCGCACTGAGCGATTTCGCAGCCATGTCAGGAATTCCGGAATTTGCGCTTATTACCCTGGCGATCGCTGGTAAAAAAAAAGCATCATGGGTGGATGAGCTCTACCGCGGTCTCAATCGCGCCGCAGCGCGTTTTGATGTCGCCATCGTTGGCGGCGAAACCAGCGAGACCGTTGGTCCGACGGTGATCGTGGTTGGTGTGGCAGGGGGGGTCGAACGGGACCGGTGCGTATTGCGCAGCGGCGGAAAAGCGAACGATGATCTTTTCGTCACCGGAAAATTGGGTGGTTCGATTCGGGGGCGACATCTGAATTTTTTCCCACGGATCGACGAAGCGCGCTGGTTGACTGCAAATTTCAAAGTGCACGCCATGATGGATCTGAGCGATGGTCTTGGCACCGATCTGCCGCGATTGGCGGGGGCGAGCAAACTTGGTTTTGCCATTGATGAGCGTGCTCTGCCGCTTTCCCGTGGTTGCACCATTCAACAGGCGATTTCGGGAGGCGAGGATTACGAATTACTTTTCGCGGTCTCGCCGCGCGAGCGCAAACGTCTGCAAGAAAAATGGCAGAAAAAGTTCCCTGGACTCCCGCTTACTCGGATTGGCCGCTTAAATCAAAAATTAAAAATCAAAAATCAAAAATTGAAAAGTGGCTATGTTCATTTCCGTCAACGCCGCTGAAACGAAAGCGGTTGGGGAGCGCCTCGCAAAAAAAATCCAGACCGGAGACGTGCTTGCGTTGGTCGGAGATCTTGGCGCAGGCAAAACCCAATTCGTCAAAGGATTGGCGAAGGGTTTAGGTTCCACGGCGGTGGTGACAAGCCCGACGTTTACCCTCGTCCATGAATATCAGGGCAGCCGGTTGCCGATCTATCATTTCGATTTTTATCGAATTGAAAGTCTGGCAGCGCTGCGGGCGATTGGATTTGACGAGATTGTTTTTGGCGACGGGGTGAGCGTGATCGAGTGGGCCGACCGATTTGCCGATGCGATTCCGCCGCGAGCGCGCTGGATCAAGTTTGAGGTCGTGTCAGAAAATCAGCGTCGAATCCTTTTTTGAATGAAATTGCTCGCCTTCGACTTGTCCACCCGGCGCGGTACGATCGCGCTGGTCAGTGAACAAGGAATTTTGAGCGCGACTGATTGGCCGAACGATCGCCGAACTTCCGCTCCATTTTTCGCTGCGCTCAAGGAAATCATTCGCGAGCACGGTGCCCCGGAAACGATTGTGGTTGGTCTCGGGCCCGGTTCCTACACTGGAACCCGCATCGCCATTTCCGCGGCCATCGGCTTGCAGGCGACGACTGGCGCAGCCCTCGCTGGAATTTCTTCGCTCTGCGCCATCTCGGATGAAAAAGAGTTTTATGTTATTGGCGACGCCAAACGCGCGTCGTTTTTTTTCGCGAAAATCAGCGGTGGTTTGTTAGCGAACGATCCGGACTTACTTTCCGAAAACGAATTGAACGAGCGTCTCTCGTCGATCACAACAATTCCGATTTACACGTCTGACGAGTTGCCCCAGTTCACCGCGGTCGAGCGGCGGTTTCCTTCGGCGAAATTCCTTTGTCTGCGGGCTCAAACCTTTCCGCAGAATCTTGCTCGCGCCCTGCTCGCGCCGATTTACCTTCGCGAACCACATATCACAACGCCGCGAAGTGCACAAAATGATGGAAAAACATTACCGCTGTTGGGTTGAGATCGATCGCAGCGCATTGCGTCATAACGTAGCCTTTGTCCGCGAGAAATTTGGACCGGATATTGACCTGCTCGCGGTCGTCAAAGCAAACGCCTATGGCCATGGCATGATTGAGGTTGCCCAAACCATCGCGGACCAGGCGAACATCTTCGGCGTCGCGAACTTGGAGGAGGCAACCGCATTGCGGGCGGCGGTCCAGAATCCAATCACTATTCTCGGGCCAGCCTTGCCGGGAGAGCGAGGCACAATCGCGGAGCGCGGATTTATTCCATCGATCTCAGCGTTGGAAGAAGCCCGGGATTTCGATCGCATCGGACGCGGCCAAAAGGTCCCTATCAATTTCAAAATCGATACCGGCATGGGACGAATGGGCGTGCTGGCGGAGGAAGCAGTTGCCGTTTTCAAGCAGGTGAGCGCTCTGCGGAACATTAAAGTTCACAGTGTTTCAACACATCTCCCGGTTTCCAACGAAGACGAACACTTTACCCGCGAGGAACTGCACAACTTCGGTAAATTAATCAAGCAACTGCGCCTCGAGGTTCCTGGTGATTACAAAGCGCACGCATTGCAAACCGCCGGCGTGCTCGCTTTCGCGGAGGAGCCGTTCGAGATCGTTCGTCCCGGGATGCTGATCTACGGCATTTCGTCGTTGCCGGAATTTCAAAGCCTCCTACGTCCGGCGATGGCCTGGAAAACGCGCATCGCGCTCATTCGTGAGATACCGGCCGGACACGGAATCAGTTATGGGCGCACCTTCATCACCCCCAGGAAAATGCGCGTCGCCACTCTTTCCTGTGGTTATGCCGATGGTTATCCACGCCATCTTTCCAATCGCGGAATTTCAGTGCTGGTCCGCGGTCAACGCTGCGCGCTGCTCGGCCGTGTGACAATGGATTTGATCATGATCGACGTTTCGCATCTGGCCGGCGCGGCCGCGGGAGATGAAGTTGTGCTGATGGGCCGGCAGGGCGACGAGGAAATTTGCTGTGCCGAATTAGCGGACCGTGCTGAGACAATTACGTGGGAAATTACGACGCGAATTGGCGCGCGGGTGAGACGGGTTTATTTTTGAGACGAGATGTCTGGTTTTGATACCCTTTAACGCTCCATCGCTTCAACGCTTCAACGCTCTATCATGTTCCAAATCATCTTCAACGAACTGAGCGCGGCGGAGATGTCGGCTTTACCGAAGACTTTGCAGCTCGACCTGCTCGCTGAATTTCAGATTTTGCCGGAGGACCTTGATCGTCTCGATAGCATTCGGTTCGGTTTGCTGGAGCGCGATGGTAAAAGACTCTATCGGTATCGTGCCAAGGATTACCGGATTTATTTCGAAAAGACACCGGAAGGGATCACGGTGCATCGGGTGCTGCACAAGAACACGCTGCGCGATTTTCTTTTCCGCACCAAACTGCCCACAGGCGAGGATGAGCAACTGAAGGAGAGGCGCGAGTTTTGGAAATTGATCGAGCAAGGCGAACGGACACGCAAGAAGATCTGATCGCGCAACTGGAGGCGAACGAGGAATTTCGCCGCGGCGAATTTCCGATTTGTGCACACAAGGTTTATTGCGCCCATGCTGCGGATGCGCCGTTGCCGCGCAGAGTTGCTGACACGATGCGAGACGCGATTGAGGACGCTTCAACTAACGAGAAGCAATTCGACAAAGCGCTGGAGTTCATTGCCGATACTCGCCGATTAGCAGCGGATTTTCTGGGAACGGACATCGAAGAGATTTCGCTTACCGGCCCGACTTCAAGTGGTCTCAATGCCGTTGCCAATGGTCTCGATTGGGAAGCTGGCGACGAAGTTGTGTGTTATCTGGACGATTATCCGGCTGACGTTTATCCGTGGCTCAATCTTGAACGAAGAGGAGTTAAACCGGTGTTGCTTCAAACTGCCCGACTCGGCGAAATCACTCCGGAAATTGTTGAGAATGCATTAACCAAGCGGACCCGTCTGGTGGCGTTGGCGAGCGCGCACAACATCAGCGGCTATCGCATCGATGTTGAGGCGATCGGCACATTGTGCGCAAAGCGGGATGTCCTGTTTTCGCTTGATGCGATTCAAACTCTGGGCGCGTTTCCGATCCCGTTAAACCATGTCGATTTTCTTAGCGCCGGCGCGCAAAAATGGATGCTCGGTCCATCGGGTGCTGGAATTCTTTTTGTCAAAAGCGATCGGCGCAACCTGCTCCGACCCATGATTATCGGCGGATGGAATGTGGAATCGCCAAATTTTATCGCGCAGCGAGAAATTAGATACGCGGAGGGCGGTCGAAAATTTGAACCGGGTGGTTACAACAATGTCCCGATTGCCGGAATGCAGGCGGCGATTGCGCTCCTTGCTGAGGTTGGATTGCCGAAAATCTCAGAGCGGATTCTATTGCTCGTCGCGACGTTGAAAGACGAACTTGCTCCGATCGATTTTGAATTCCTCAGTCCTAACGAAGAATCGAGTCGATCCAGTTTCTTAACTTTTCGCTCTCGTCGCGTTGCGGCTGAGAAGTTGGCCAACGCGCTGGCGGACAATGATATTATCGTTTCGTTGCGCGTTGATCGCGCGAACCGCAGTTGGTTGCGGGTAAGTCCGCATTTTTATAACACTTTCGTGGAGATGGAACGGGTGGCAGAAATATTGAATCGGGCGGGCTTGTAACGGCGTTGGACCAGCGGCGAGCGCCGCCTCAGCCGCAAACCAGACCGTTGGCTGGACAAATCGGCGGGCAGTTCAAGGCAGGCGGAACGCAGGCCGATGGCCTATGCGCCCAGCGGGGATTCTCCCCGCTGCTGTTCAAGCGAGCGTCAGCGGAGTAAAACTCCGCTGGGCGCACAGACTGGAAAGTCTGTGTTCCGTCAACGGTCGATTTCGCCGCGGGCGGGTAAAGAAAACGGGGTAGCGTCTCTACCTCTGCCGCCGGGGGCGGCGGCAGCAACGTTACTTCATCAGCAGCACCGAACGGCTGCGTTTGATTTCGCGCGTGATCTTCCGGTGCATGTGCGCGGGCATGCCTGTGATTCGCCGCGGCAAAATTTTCCCGCTCTCGGTCACGAACTTTTTCAGCAAATCGGGATTCTTGTAATCGATTGCTTCCGCCGCGATATCGATGCGGCGGCGCGGCATGGTGCGATTGGCGCGTCGAAAGGCGGAGCGGCGTTTGGCGGTCTTTGGTTGCATGAGATCAGCGGGTCTCGCGGTGAAGCGTATGCTTTTTCAAAAACGGATTATATTTTTTCTTTTCCAACCGGTTCGGGGTGCGCGGGCTCTTTTTGTTTCGGGTCGACATATAACGCGAAACCGGTTTGCCCAAAGCCTTAGCCTCAGTGCATTCCAATGTGATAATTTCCTGCGCCATTGGCTACTCTTTCTCCGCTGCCGGCGCCGGTTGTTCTTCCTCGGTCTCGGGCGCTTCCTCTTCTTCGGTTAAACCGAACAGGGAGGTGACAGATTGCCGCACTCGCGATGCCTTATTTTGTTTCTCCAGTTGCGATTGGCATTCGACCGTGAAACGCGCAAATGGAATCGCTTCCAGGCGCGCTCGAGGAATTTGCTTGCCCGACATCTCGCATACGCCATAGGTCCCGAGCTCGATCCGCTTGAGCGCCTGATCGATCTCATAAAGCGCGTCCTGCTCCTGTGAAAGCAGACTGAGCGCGAAATCACGATCGTAAGCGTCCGAACCGGCGTCGGCCTGGTGCATCCCGAAGGCGGAGGCTTCGCTTCCCTCTGCCCGCGAACGCAGGGTGTCCTGGGCGACGCCGGCCATGGAATCGACCATGGCATCGCGCAACTGCAGCAACTTTTCCTTTTGCCCCTTGGTAAAGGAATCAAGCCGGCGCGATTTGTGATTGTCCCGGAAAATTTCTGCCGGCGAATTCGACGTGCGCGCACGCCCTGCCTTTGGACGCGCTAATCCACTGTGTTTCGGTTTGGCCTTGCTCGCCGACGGGCGCTTAAGCGCCTTCTTCGCAGGCTTGGCAGGCTTGCGCGCAGCAGGCTTTTTCGCTTTGTGAGAGGCAGCTTTTTTCTTCGACTTCGCCATAAAAATCAAATCTCGCGTCGAGGTTACGGCGCGAGGAGAGCGCTTAATTAAGAACAAATCTCCACTGGCGCAAGCGGAGATTTACCCCCTGGGAAAGCCGTTTTCGCTTAGGAACTTGCGCTGGAATAGCGTTTCAAAGCGAAACGCCAAAACAAACGGGACGACCAGAAAATGATAAACGATGCCGCGACCATTTGCAGCATCAACGGGAAGGGTTGGCCCAGCGATTTGATCAAAACCCGCGCGGGAATATTGGCTACAATCACCACCGGAATGACCCAGCTAAAAATCAAACGGAAGAGGCGCGGATAAATGACGTCGGGATAACGCGCGATATTGAGAAAGTTGAAATAACCGTAAACGAGCCCCTGAGCGCGCACGATCCAGAAACTGACCGCCGCCAAATTCAGCATGATGGAATAATGAATGGCGATGCCGAAACCGATCGCCACCAAATAGAGGAAAATATGCAATGGCTGCGGCGCGACTCCGAGACGGGTAAGCGAAACGATAACTACCGCGCCACCGAGCGCGGCATTGACTACGCTATCGAGTCCGAATTGTTTCGAAGAAACGGCGAACTGGCTGTCGATTGGCAAGACCAGGAGTGAGTCGAGTCTTCCAGTGCGGACCAATTCGGGAATGTTCGCGACATTGACGAAAAAGAAGGCCTGAAAAAGCTGAGCGATGATCTGGTGAGTGCCGACGAGGAGGACCACTTCCCATTTCGACCAGTCCCCGATGCGGTTAACTGAGCCGAAGATGATGCTGAAAAACACGATCTGGCCGAGAAACCACAGCACTTCTACCAGCATCCAAAGAATGAAATTGGCCTTGAAACTCATCTCGCGAATGAGCGAGTTGCGCAGCATAATGCCGTAAATTTCGATATAACGCCGCAGGCCTTTCACTTGCCTTAATAAACATGTGCGCACGCTTCGAAGCAAAATGACGAGTCGCCGCAACCTTGTTATCGCGGCCATCGTTCCTTTGATCGCCGCGTTTTTTGTGTTTAGCCGATTTGGAAGGTCGAGTGCTGCTCAGTTTCAAGCGACGACGGTAACGCGTGGTCCGATCACGCAAGCTGTGACCGCCACCGGCACCTTGAACCCGGTCGTGAACGTGCAGGTTGGCAGTCAAGTTTCGGGGAATATTCAAAAACTTTTCGCCGATTTTAATTCCAAGGTGAAGGCGGGTGATGTTGTCGCCCAGATCGATCTGGTACTGTTTCAAGCGACGGTGACGCAGGCCGAGGGCGATCTGGCGAACGCCCAGGCAGCGTGGCGGTTACGCCAGCGACACAACATCCGGGCCGGTCGCGATGACGACTTTACCGTGGGCAATCAGCAGGAAATCGCAGAGGCGGCAACGGCGATGGCCGACGTCATGGCTGGATTACTGGGGGCGATTGCGGGCGTATCGCTGGTGGTTGGAGGCATCGGTATTATGAACATCATGCTGGTGAGCGTAACCGAACGAACCCGTGAGATCGGGACGCGGATGGCGGTGGGCGCGCGTAGTCGCGATATTCTCACCCAGTTCCTGATCGAAGCGGTTTCGCTCAGTTCCGTCGGCGGATTGCTTGGCATTATTCTCGGCATTGTGGCCTCGAAAATTCTTTCGGCGATCAAACACTGGCCTTCGCTGATTTCGCCCGGGTCGATCGTGCTGGCATTTCTTTTCAGTGCAGCGGTTGGAATTTTCTTCGGCTTTTATCCCGCGCGGAAGGCCGCCGCGCTCGATCCGATCGAGGCATTGCGTTACGAATGAATGGTAGGGACGCATCTCCGAGGCGTCCCTCTAATTTAATTTGAGAGATTAGAATAAATTGGGGACGGCTCGGAAATCCGTCCCAACCAAAAAAATGAAACACGCTCGATTCGAAAAACTGGTCGCCGATGCGAAGAGAAATATTCAGGAAATTTCCCCACAAGAAACCGCCGCAGCACTGGAGCGTGGCGACACGTTGCTCATCGACGTGCGCGACCCCGATGAATGGCAGGAGGGTCACATCCCCGGCGCGAAAAATTTCAGTCGCGGTACTGTCGAACTGGAGATCGAAGAAGCCGCGCCCGATCTTTCAACGCCGATCATTACTCATTGCGGCGGCGGTGGCCGTTCCGCCCTCACTGCCGAAAGTTTGCAGCGTATGGGCTATACTAACGTAAAATCCATGGCCGGCGGCTTCAAAGGCTGGAAAGCGGCAGGATTGCCGACGACAAAATAACGGGAGCGTCTTGGGCGGACGAAAAAGCCGCTGAAGAGTTCTGAATCTAAGTTATCCGCCGACGGCCTGATAATGGCCGAGTCCGCGTTTCCACATGAATTGTGCGACCGCCCAAGTAACAATGAGCCAGCATGACTGGATGGCGAGCGCTTGAACCAATTCGGCACCCTGCAGGCGGCCCAAAAAGATTGCGATCGGACAAAATAGCTCGTAATAAAATGGCAGCCATTTCATCACTGCTTGCACGGCGATTGGCATGATATCTATCGGAAACATCTGGCCGCCGAGGAAGTATTCGAATGAGTAGACGATGAAAATGATAGTGGAGATTTCCAGTATCCAAAACGCCATCATCGCCAGCGAGTAGGTGATGAAAAACTGAATGAACGCGGCCATGACGAGCGAAGTAATCGACAGAACGTAGGTAACTACGCTTGATGGCAGTTGAATGTAGTCTCGGAAGTAGAAAAAAATCAGGGCAATGGGAATAATAGTCACCGCCGTATAAACCAGTCGGCCGGCCAGAAAAATGCCGGTGCGATATCCGAGATAGTTCAGCGGTTTGGTCAGGAATGAATTAATCTGCCCCTCTCGGATGTCGGCGCCGATCTGCCAGTCGTCCTCCGTTGGAGTGACGAGGTTGGAGACAAGGATCGTCAGTAAATAATAGTAGATCATGGAGCCGTAATCGTAGCCGCCAAAACCTCTACCGCCCGGCTCTTCAAAGATGGCGCGCCAGAGAAAGACCGTGCCGGCAAGTGGGATCAAGCCGAAAAGCGCGCGCAGGAAGTAATTCCAGCGGTAAACAAAGGTATTCTGGAGACCAATGTTAAAGACGCTCAGGTATTTGGCGAGATTCATGACAAAGTGCGAGCGGTTACGCGATTAATCGCGCGATCCTGAACCCGCGACAATAAAACGAGGGCGGCTATAGCGCCGAGCAGGGCGCAAAACATGTCTTCCTGAGTATCCCAGGGGTCGCCCTGGGTGCCGAGAAAGCTAATGGCGGCCTCGCCGCTAAGCAGCGCGGTCCACCATTCGATGAGCTCGTATAAAGCGCTAATGGCAAGGCAAACGCAAACAACTAGAAAAGGCTGCCAAGTTATCCTTTTTAGGATGTGCAAGCGAACAAACACTTCGCGCGTGACGATGGCGGGAATAAAACCCTGCACGATGTGGCCGAGGCGATCGTAATGGTTGCGATGCCAGCCGAAAATTGGTCGAAGCCAATCGAACACAGGCACGCGCGCGTAGGTATAGTGACCGCCGACAAATAGCACGCACATGTGCAAGGCGATGAGGGTGTAGGTCAAAGTCGTGAATTCAAAGCGACGATAAGTCGCGAATAGAACCACCAGTGCGGCCAGCGCCGGCAAAACCTCCAGCCACCAGGTCAAGCGGTCGGACGGTTGCCATCCTGACCACGCCAGAACGACAACGACACCGGCGAGCAAAATGAGATGCGATGGGGAAATTTTCTTCATTATCGCGTGTTCATCTTAGGAAAAGAGGCCCACTAAATACTCGAAAGAACACGAAAAGGGGTGCGATCAACCGCGAGAGCTTTCGGGGTTGGCCTCAGAGCGAAGATGGCTGTGCTACGACTTGGTTCGTGTGTTTCCTGGGCAAACATGGCTAAGTCTGCTTTTGCGCGAGCTCCGCGGCCAGATTGATCGCAGCGATCATACTGTCTGGGCGCGCGATGCCTTTGCCGGCGATATCGAAGGCGGTGCCGTGATCGGGACTGGTGCGCGGAAAAGGCAAGCCGAGGGTGATGTTCACGCCGGAATGAAAGGCGTGCAGCTTCAACGGAATCAAGCCTTGATCGTGATACAGACAGAGAGCGGCGTCCCATTTCTCGTTAGCGAGATGGAAGAAGAGAGTATCCGGAGAGATGGGTCCCTCGAAAATTGCTGATTGCTGATCACCGATGGCCGATTGTAATTCGCGCAGGGCGGGAGCGATGATTTCGATTTCTTCGCGGCCGATTTTTCCGGATTCGCCCGCGTGTGGATTCAAACCGGCAACCGCGATGCGAGGAGTGATTTTTCCACGACGGTGTAGGAAATTGTCGAGAAGGCGACCGACCCGGACAATTTCGGATGTCTTGAGCGAGGCGGGAACATCCCGCAATGGGACGTGAGTTGTGACGAGCGCGACGGTGATCGTGCCTCCGGTCAGGAGCATGGCGTAGTTTGCTGTGCCGGAGCGCACCGCGAAAAATTCGGTCTGGCCAGGGAATTCAAATCCAATGTCGGCCATCCGCGCCTTGTGAATCGGGCCGGTAACAACGGCGTCGATTTCCCCGGAATTGGCAAGCAACGCTGCTTCTTCCATCGCGGCCAAGGCTCCCCGGGCGGAATCGGGCGATGGAGCACCGACAACCACCGGCCCAACCTGACCGATTACTTTATAGTCGATATCACTCGCTAGTTTGCCCGACTCAAGGGCGGAGCGGACGATTTCCGGCCCTATGCCTGCCGGATCGCCAAGAGTGATTCCGATACGAAGGGGCATCGCGCATTGTCTCGGAAGTTTCTGCGATGCGCAATGAGCCCCTGGTCACGGGAACATAAAAGTGATCCGAGAATCGTAAAAAGGCCACTCAACCATCAAACCTCAATACATCTTTATGTAGGCTTTTTGACGCAGACTAGTCAGCCAGCGTTCCTGCTTGGCCTGCGCTTCTTCCGCGACCAATTTTTTCTCGATCTCGTCGCGGACTTCCGCAAAGGGGCGGGTGACGCCGCCGCGTTTATCTTCGACTTTAAGAATGTAATAGTTGCCGGCGAGCTGGATGATGTTGCTGACTTTTCCAGGTCGCAGGTTAAACGCGACCTTCTCGAGCGGCGCAGTCAAGGTGCCGCGATCGACCCAGCCCCAGTCGCCGCCAAGATCGCGGGTGCTGTCTTCGGAATAAATTTGCGCCATGCGCTCGAATTCGGCGCCATTAACCAGCTTGCCCAAAATCTCCTCCGCCATTGCCTTCTGTGCTGCCGGATCGGACGCGCCGACCGGAATCATGATCATGCGCAATTTAATCTGCTCTTTACTGGTGAACTCGGAGGCATGCTGGCGATAGTAATCCTGAATTCGGTTAGGCGAGATGATGGTATTTATTTCCACATTCTTGTGCCGCATCGCCTGCACAATCATCCTTTCGCCCTCCATTTTTTTGAACTCTGCGAGAGAGTAGTTTTGCGCCTGGAGGGTCTTGATGAAGGTGTTGCGATCGCCGTTGAAATTCTCCCGGATCATGTCCTGAATGCGTTGATCGACGAAGTGGTCAGGAATCTGGAAGCCTTCTTTTTTGAACGCCTGAATGATCAGCTGCCGATCGATCAAATCCTTGAGAGCGGCGGCGCGGGCTTCTTTGATTTTTGTGAGCAACTCCTCACCCCGGAATTGGTCGTGTAGCAACTTTTCTTTGGGAGCGGACAAGTCGCGCACTTCCGAGTAGGTAATGACATCGGTGGTGTCATTGCTTTTGACGACGGCAGCGATGCCATTAATCACTTCGGGGCCAGCCGCCAACGCTCCGCGACAGAGCGATGACAGCGACAGCAGAGCTGCCGTGAACAAGATAACCAGGAGGGGACGAACCATATTTTCAGAGTTTGCGAAGCAGCCCGAGAATTTCCTGCAGCCGCTTATCGATTTCCGGGGCAAATAAACGAGGGAATTTGCCCCCGACAAGTATAAAATCCCCCCGCCGCGTCAACATCAATTTGTCCTCTCGGGTTTCGACCCTGCTGATTTCCTGTATGGCGGCGGCGAGTTTAATCTGGGCGAGGGTAATCAGGTTTTCTACAGCCTTGGGGAACGCGCCAAAACGATCGCGCCATTCTTTGATCAAGCGGTCCAATTGTTCCGCGGTGGTGATTTCCGCGATCCGCCGATAAGCCTGAATGCGCAGGGCGGTGTCGTTAATGTAACTGCGCGGGAGAAAAGCGGAAACGCGGGCGTCACCGTGAACAAATTCGGCTTCATTGGTAGCAACGAAATCGAGCCGCAGCTCTACCTCGAGGCGCCAGCGCGGTTTTTGTCCTTTAATCTGAGCGACCGCTTGCTTGAGCAACTGACAATACAGATCGAAACCCACCGCCACGATGTGCCCGCTTTGAGCGGTGCCGAGAATACTGCCGGCGCCGCGAATCTCGAGATCACGCATGGCAATGCGAAAACCGGCACCAAGGGAACTGTATTGTTTGATAGCATTGATTCGTTTGCGCGCGGCGCCGATCATCATGAGCTCGCGCGGCAGTAAAAGGTAAGCGTAGGCTTTGTGCTCGGCCCGCCCGACCCGCCCGCGGAGTTGATATAAATCAGCCAGGCCGAAGCGATCGGCGCGATCAATGATAATGGTATTAGCGTTTGGAATATCCAACCCGCTCTCGATGATAGTGGTGCAGACCAGGACATCGATTTTTCCCATGACAAATCGATGCATCACCGCTTCCAATTCGTCGGAATCCATTTGACCGTGGCCAAACTCCACCCTTGCATTCGGGCAAAGTTCAGCGATCCGATCGCGCACTTTCTCGATCGAGTGGACGCGATTGTGCAGAAAAAAGACCTGCCCCTGCCGCTCCAGCTCGCGATTGATGGCATCGCGAATAATCCTCTCATCATAACCACAGACGACGGTTTCGACCGGAAGCCGGTTTTGCGGTGGCGTCTCGATAGTCGACATGTCTTTGACCCCGACTAACGAGAGATAGAGAGTGCGCGGAATCGGCGTGGCCGAGAGAGTCAGGACATCGACGAGTTTGAACAGTTCTTTGAATTTTTCCTTATGCAGAACGCCGAAGCGTTGTTCTTCGTCGATCACAACCAGGCCGAGGTCCTTAAAACGAACATCGCCGGAAATGAGGCGGTGCGTCCCGATAACAATGTCGACCCCGCCTTCGAGCAACAGCTGTAACACTTTCTTTTGCTCGGCCGGCGACCGGAACCGGCTCAGCATCTCGATCCGGATCGGATAATCTAACATTCGTTGCCGAAACGTTTCGAAATGCTGCTGCGCGAGCACGGTGGTGGGCGCGAGAATCGCGACTTGTTTGCCTTCCATTACGGCTTTGAAGGCGGCTCGGATCGCGACCTCGGTTTTGCCGAAGCCGACGTCGCCGCAAATTAGGCGATCCATGGGCTGCGACAGTTCCATATCGGTCTTGGTATCGATGATCGCGGTTAGTTGATCGGGGGTTTCGCGGTACGGAAACGAATGTTCAAACTCCGCCTGCCATTTGGTGTCTGCGCCAAAGGCGTGGCCTGGGTTCGTCTGGCGCTCGGCCTGAAGCGCGAGCATTTTTCCGGCATAATCAAAAATGGAGGCGGTCGCGTTTTTCTTCGCGCGTGCCCATTTCGCATCTGCGAGCGAGCTCAGCGGCGGCGACTTTTTCCCGACGCCAACGTAACGCGAGACTAAATAGGCTTGCTCCAGCGGAACGTAGAGTTTCGCGTCGTCGGCGAACTCCAGAACGAGGACCTCTTGTCTCGCCCTCGACGCTTGTTTTGGAGGGCGGAGCTCCAACGCCGGCGGACTCGCGGGAATTCGCTCCTCCACGGCCGGCATTTCGATTAGCCCGAGAAACCTTCCGATGCCGTGCTCGAGATGGACGACAAGATCGTTTTCGTTGAGCTCGCTGAAATCAATTTGCGCGCGATTGCGTCGTTCCGCGCGACGCAAACGTCGTCTGCCGTGGATGGGGAAACGCCCGAGTAGTTCGTTGGCCGAGAGAATGACGAGATTGGCCGCGGGAAAACAAAAGCCGCGGCTCAATGTTCCCTCCAGCAGGTCGATGCCAGCCAGTGCGTCGGTCGAAATGATCTCGCGAAAACGCTCGATCTCGCCCTCGGTTTGAAAATAGATCGCGACGGTTGCGTGTTCGTTGCGCCATTGCGTCAGCCGGGCGATGAATTGCGCCCGCTTCGTTTCCGCGAGCATGAAATCGCCGATGGCGAATTCACCGATGTCGCATTCGACAAACGCACTGGAAAAATCTTCCGGCGCCGCATCATCGTTTTCGATCCAGCTTTCGCTAATTTGAATGTGGCTTGGAGGGGCTGGCCGCGGCGCGAGAGCTGCGCCCGCTGCTGCGGGCTCGAGTTCAATCAGGAGGGCATCCTGGGTGATGTAATCCCGGACGCGGCCACCGGTATTGTCAGCCGCGCTCAGCAGCACGCTCGCCTGTTCGCGAGTGCGGACGGACGTCTGAGTATCGAGGTCGAACTCACGCAGCGATTCAATCTCGTCGCCGTAGAATTCAATTCGCAGCGGCAGGGAGGTTTGCCATGAAAAAATATCGACAATGCCGCCGCGGACTGCGAACTGGCCCCGGGTCGTGACCTGGGCGACGCGTTCATAGCCTGCACCGGACAATGCGCTCAACAACGCAGGCATGGCCATGTTCGACTCGCGTTGAATTTCAAGCGAAGCCGAGCGCAACATCCCGCGGCTGGGGGCGGGCTGATCCAGCGCCGCTCGGGTCGTGACGACTAGTTTGGAGGCGTTCTCCTTTTCAATTTGAGATAGGAGCGCCAGCCGCTCCGCTGCAATCTCGGGATCCGGCAAAATGTTTTCGACTGCTGCGAATTCCGCTTCTGGCAAAAACGAGGCATTCGAATTCCAATTCGATAAGCTTTCGAAAAAAAGCTCCTGTGCGCGTACCGTCGGGCAGATAACCCAAATACTGCGGCGATCATGTTCGGCAATGGTCGCGACGAGAAACGGTTGTGCGCTCTCGATCACATGAGAGAAGGAAACTGGAAAATTGCACGCGCCGATCTGGCGAAGTTTATGTTCGATCGGTTTAGCTACCGCGGCCAGCCGCAGGAATTCTGCGTTGTTTTTTCCCACTAGAAGTTGTCGCCGAAAAGTGCCTGAACTTCAATGAGCCGGCCAACGAAGGGCGAGCTCCGGCGAGGCCCGGCGTTGTAGCACAGCCGCCTGTGCTACTGGCTCGCCCGTGACGGCATTTGAGAACAAACCGCTAATTTGTGATTGTGATTGGCGTGCCGACGCTGACCGACTTGAAGAAATTTTCCGCCATGAATTTCGGCATCCGGATGCAGCCGTGGGAAGCGGGATAGCCAGGGAGATATCCGGCATGCATTCCAACTCCTCCATGAATGCGCATAAAATAGGGCATCGGTGCGCCCTTGAAATGAGTCCCGGGCGGCTTCGGATCGACGCCCAACTCGACATTTGGTTTTACCACATTATCAGCGGCATCAACGTAATCACCGTATTTGGACGAGACGTGATTGACGTCCTTTTGCTGAATCGCGAAATGTCCGTTAGGAGTATTTAACCCTTCGCGCCCGGTCGATAGCTGGGAGATGCCTGCCAGCTTGCCCCCCTTGTAAAAATAGGCGCGCTGTTCCCCCAAGCTGATTTTGACGCTCGGTTTTCCGTCTATATCATCACCGTCCCAATAGGAAACGTTATCCTGAGGGGCGCCGGATGAGACCGGGCCGGGGCCATAAACCCCTCCTAGATACTGAGTTTCGTTGGAAAAACGGGCATCCTCACCGCAGCCGACCATAAAGATGACGCAAGCTGCCGCAACCAGTCCCGCAATTACCGCCCTGTTCCACCGTTTCATCAATCGCAGAGGACGTTCCGTAACGGGCGTTTAAAGTCAAGGAATGGCCGGTTCGGACCGCCGGCAAAATGCCGAAGCTCGGCACGCTGGTGGGCTTGAATTTTGCTTTTGAACGCATCTACTTTGCAGCTCCGCGATCTTCCCATGCCAACCTATGAGTATGCCTGCCTCAAATGCGGGCAACATTTCGATGTTTTTCAATTGATGCGGGACGAACCTTTTCGGGAATGTCCCAAGCATCTTTGCCGGCTGGAAAAATGGGGCCACGGCAAGGTGAAACGGCTGCTGGGCACGGGCGCCGGAATTATCTTTAAAGGTTCGGGGTTCTATACCACCGACTATCGCAGCGATTCCTATAAAGAGTCGGCGAAAAAGGAAACGCCGGCTTCGGAAAAACCGAAAACCGAGACAAAGGCGGAAAAACCCGCAGCCAGTAAGCCAGAGAAAAAGAGCGAATGAAGACAGCAACTCCCATTCAACTAACATGCCCGGAATGCCGGCGCGATAATGAGCCCGAGCGCATCTATTGTCACGACTGCGGGGCCCGCCTCGACCGTTCCGCGCTGGCCGGACGCAGGACGGGGAAGATCGAAACCTCGGAGGAATTGCACAAGCGGATGCGAGGGATGTTCAGTCAGCGCCGGATCAAAGCGCAATTGTTTTTTTTCAAGAGCGCCAAGTTGATCCTCATTGCGATCGCCGCCGCGGTGCTCCTGGTGATGTTAATTGCGCCTGAGGTTCCGCCAGCAGTGAAATCCGAAGAGTTCCCACCGCAAATCAACCTGAACTTGGAAACACTGACGGAATCACGCCAGCCGCAGACGATGCAATTCTCCGAAGAAGGTGTTAACGCTTACCTGGCCAGCGCGCTGAAGCGCAAAAAGGAAACTCTGAATCATCCGTTAATTAATTTTGAGCGGGCACTGGTTGCTTTCAGCGAAGGAAATTGCCGTGTCACCATCGAGCGTTCCATTTTTGGTTACTCGATCTTCACTTCCGGCGATTATGGGGTTCAGATCGAAGGTGGGAAGGTAAAGGCATCCCCAAGAAGCGGAGCCATTGGAAGGATGCCAATTGATCCTAACGTTATGCCATACGGTGGGTTTCTATTCAGCGATGTTGTGGCAGCACTGGATCGCGAACATAAGCTGCTCAATAAGGTCGGTTCGATCCAGCTCCACGAGAAAGAGATCGCGGTTTCCTCGGCGCAATAAAACGTATCTGTTTAGCGTTTACCGCGCGATCTTTTTGCCTCTCCCTTTGGCAAAGGGAAAGATGAAAGTGAGGGATTCCTTGTTCCAAAGTTGCCTCATTTAAAAATGGGAATTTCAGTTTCCGACTGTTGCTCCCCTGCTCCAAGAGCGCGAGAAGAGGCTGTTTCAGTGCGCGTTCGTGCCAAAACAGCTGCTGAACATGTACTCAAGAGCCGGCGGCTTGTTTACACAATGCCGCCGGCCGGTGTGAGTTAGTTTTCTTAAGCGATGCCCATTGTCGCCAGGAGACGGCGATCAATTATTCCATCAGTTGGCAGACCATGTCTCCGCTCATAGACCCGAATCGCATACCGAGTTCGCGGACCCATTACGCCATCGACTGGGCCGCGATAATATCCAGAATGGGCGAGCCGTTCCTGCACGCGCGCAACAGTTGATCCGCTGGAACCGCGATAGTAGGACGGATAACTCGAGCCATAATAGTTGGCCCCGTATCCGTAAGGGTAGCTATAGCCGTACGAACCGTACGGATAACCGCCATAATAGGAGCTGCCGTAGTAGGGGTACCCGCCGTAGTAGGGAGAGCCGCCGTAATATCCTCCATAAAACGGAACACCTATTCCGACATTCCAAAATACGCTGCTTCCGCTACGAAAGTGATCACCACGCCAATGATTTCTGTGATTGCTAGTGTTCGTTACAAGCGCCCGCCCGTTTCGCGTTTGGACAACGCGCGTCTTGGCGAACGCGGGCGTCGCCAGCGAAAGTGCGACAAGGGCGCTGAGAATTAGTATTTTTGCCTTCATATCCTTATAAAAATTAGACGGCAGGGGACCTAAATCCTTCAATTTTTCCGTAAACTTCGGAACTGCTTTTGTGCGCGTCGGTTATGGTCAGCGTAGCCAACGCGGTGTTCAATTTGGCCCTGGAACCAGCGCTCCCAAGAATTCGCCCGACGGTAAACAGGAGCGCCGAGACGGGCTTTCATTTCCGTCGCCCATCTACACAAGATCCTTCGTCCAACGAGGTGGCTACAAAGCTTTGTCTATGCTGGTTATCAACCGTGCTAAACGATAACATTGGTCGGTCGTGTCTAAATTAGGCAAAGCAGCAGGAGTCTTCGGTTTTATCCTCATTTGTAGCGCCCTCCCGGCCGCGCCACTCGAGCGAAGCATTAGCCCCTCCCGGCAATTCATCATTTTCGGCGGGAACAGGATTCTGCGTAGTGCCGTCTCCGAGGCCGCCGAGCGAGTGAAATCAAAATTGCTCGCGCTCCTGCAATCGCGCGACCAATGGTCGGTTCCTATTTTGCTGAACCTGCAACGACCACAGGCCAACGCACCTGAGGTCCCGGCGGTTCTGCTCAACTTTAGCCAAACCGGTGCTGGACTGAAAATTCAACTAGACCTTTTGGTCGACCGAGATTTTCAGCCCCCAGTTTTGCAGCGGGAAGTCTTGCGCGCCCTTCTACTGGAACTGAGCTATCGCGCCTTGCCATCTTTACCGGCAGGCACCCCCTACGTCGCGCCCCCAGATTGGCTGATCGATGGAATTCTCACTTTGGACAACGAGAGCCCGGAAGTATTTGAGGGGCTCGACAGCGTTGCTTCGAGTCCGCCGGTACTGAAAAATTTTCTGGCGCAAAACCCCAGGTTGCTTGACTCCCAGTCGCGCGCTCTTTACCGCGCTTGCGCCAGTGCCCTGGTGAGAATTTTGCTCGAGCATGAAAGTGGGCGCCTGCAACTCAACCGTTACATCGCCGACTTGCCGCGTGCTTCGGTCGACGCGCTTTCGGACTTGCGGGCGCATTTTCCATGGCTCGGAAAGGACCCGGATTCGACGGAAAAGAACTGGCGCGAAAACATTGTCCGGGTGGCCAACGAACGGAGGTTTGCGCTAATTACGTTTGCGGCCACTTCAGAGCAGCTCGACGAATGTTTGCGGACGAAAATCGCACAGGACCGGGGGAAAAAGAATTCGCTCAATCTGGAGGAGACCGTCCGCGCCAGCCGGCCGAACATCGATACCAGGGCCGCGACCGAATTAGGGCAGCGTTTGACTCTTTTGGGTGCGCGCGCGCATCCTTTGCTGCGCCCAGTGGTGGCTGATTATCAACTGGCGGCGGAATTGCTCGCTCGCAAGAAGAGGCACGGTGTGGCCAAGCGACTCGCCGGTAGCGCAGCATTGCGCGAAAAGATCGCAGCTCGTATGAGCGAGGTGGATGATTTCATGAATTGGTATGAGGCGACGCAGGCAAAGACGGCGAGTGGAGCCTTTCGCGATTACCTGCACGCGGTTGACAGTAACGAACAGGTTCCGCGTCGGCGCGATGCTCTTTCGATTTATTTGGACGCTCTTGAGACGCAGCTTCAGTGATTACGTCCGGCGCGTGATTTGCTCGACGGAGGCTTGGCCGTTATCCTGCTAAGCGCTTTGGCGCAATATCACATATGCAAAAGATTGGATTTACCGAAGCGCTCGATTCGATTGTGGCGAGCGACCCACGTTACCAGCGGGAGGCGTATATTTTTCTGCGAGACGCGCTCGATTTTACGACCAAACAACAGAAGAAGCTCAAAGGTGCGGCGGTTCGTCATGTCGCCGGGCCGGAATTACTCGAAGGTGTCCGCCATTACGCGCTCAAGGAATTTGGCCCGATGGCGTTGAGTGTTCTTTCTCACTGGGGCGTCGCTCGCTGCGAGGATATTGGGCACATGGTCTTTAATCTCATCGGGGCCGGCATTTTCGGAAAGACCGATGAAGATTCGATGGATGATTTCAAAGCGGTTTATGATTTCCGCGATGCGTTTGTGAAACCGTTTCAGCCCGAGCCTGCCGTTACCGGCAGGAAATTGTCACTAGGTCTGCCCGCCCCAAAGGCCAGTTGAGCCGCCATTGCTGCGAGGCGGAGTTTTCTTTCATGCTTAACCGCGCAAACCTCAAAGGTGCCGCGACGATGGCGTCGCCAGCAATCAGTTTTCCGCCAAACACGGCGCAAAGGTGGACGCTGGCGAATGGCCTGACCCTAATCGTGCAGGAAGATCGCAGCGCGCCAGTGGCCAGTGTGCAGGCGTGGTGCGCAACCGGCAGCACGACCGAGGATAAACATCTTGGGGCCGGCCTTTCTCATATCCTCGAGCACATGCTCTTCAAAGGAACCAAGACCCGATCGACTAATGAGATCGCGCAAAAAATCCAGGACGTCGGCGGTTACATCAACGCCTATACTTCATTCGATCGCACTGTTTTCTGGATCGATGTGCCGAAGGATGGCGCGCTGACCGCGCTCGATATTTTGGCGGACGCGATGATGAACTCGACTCTGCCCGCACAGGAGTACGCCAAGGAACAGGAGGTCATCCGGCGTGAGTTCGCGATGGGGATGGACGATCCCGATCGCACGATAACGCACCTGCTTTTCGCAACCGCGTATCAGCGACACCCCTATCGACTGCCGGTAATCGGGTTAATCGATATTTACAATAACCTCACCCAGGAGCAGGTGATGGAATATTACAAGACGCGCTACGTCCCGAACAATCTCACTTTTATCGTGGTGGGCGACGTTGTGGCCGCGGAAGTGCGGGAAAAGCTGCAAAATTCGTTCAAGGATCAGCCGGCAAAATCTCTGGCCCCAATCTATATCCCACCCGAGCCGCCCCAACTTGGACTACGCGAAGTTCACCAGGAATTTGCCACTGAATTGACTCATTTCGCGATGGCCTGGCACGTTCCAGAAATCAGCCACCCCGATGTTCCAGCGCTCGATCTGTTGTCGGTAATTCTCGGTGAAGGCCACAGCTCGCGACTTTATCGCAAGGTGCGCGAGGAATCGGGGCTGGCCTTTGCCATTTCCGCATTTTCCTATACTCCAGGCGATCCCGGACTTCTTGGTGTTGATGCGGTCCTGGATCCAAAAAATCGGAGCGCGGCCCAGAGCCTGATCCTGCAGATTATTGAAGAAATCCGGCACAACGGCGTGACGGCTGAAGAACTGGCCAAGGGTAAAAAAATCGCGCTATCTCAGGAGCTGGGTTCTCTCCGGACCATGCGCGGCCAGGCGACCGATCTCGGAACAAATTGGTTTCTCACTCGCAACCTAAACTTTGGCCGTGAATATCTCGAAAAGGTTCAAAAGGTCACGCTCGATGACATCAAGCGAGTCGCGATTCAATGCCTGAGCGAAGAAAATCTGAACATCGTTTCTCTGAATCCGAAAGGGTCGTTAACCTCGGCGAGTGACGTCGCTGCGGCTGCCGCGACCGGTGAGATACAAAAGTTCGAGTTGTCTAACGGACTGCGAATTCTGGTGCGGGAGGATGCGCGCCTGCCGTTGATTGCGATGTCGGCGATATTTCGATGCGGATTACTGTCTGAGACGGAAGCGAACAATGGAATCACCCGGCTAGCGGCCAAGACGCTGTTGAAGGGAACGAAGACGCGATCGGCCGAGCAGATTGCCGATCAACTGGAAGCAGTCGGGGGCGAAATCACGGCCCAGGCGGGCAACAACAGTTTCGCCGTCAACCTCGATGTTACCCAACCGGACCTCGCGCTCGGCACCGACATCTTGGCCGATGTGTTACTGAACGCGACCATGCCCGCGAAAGCGGTTGCGCGGGAAAAAGAGATCCAGTTGGCCAAGATCAAAGATGAGGACGAAAAGCCAACTTCGGTGGCGCGCAATCTGGTTAAGCGAGCGCTATTTCCGGGACATCCACTGGGGCTTCGTCCGGAAGGGACGCCGGAATCGGTTTCGCGTTTGAATTCAAAAGATCTCCTCGCTTTTCGCGATCGTTATGTCGTGGCGCGGAACGGTGTTATCGCCGTATTTGGAAACGTAAAAGCGACCGAAGTAAGAGATTTATTTGAGCAAAAGTTGGGCGCCTTACCTTCGGGCGAGCTTGCTTTACGTAATCCGACACTCTCGCCGATACTAACAAAAACGAAAATTGTGGAGACTGAACGCGAAAAAGCGCAAGCGGTTTTGATCGCCGGTTTTCGTGGCGCCGATCTCTTTAACCCCGATCGTTATGCGCTCGAACTAATCGATGAAGCGAGCAGCGATCTGGGCTCGCGTCTATTCATTCGCATTCGTGACCAAATGGGTCTCGCCTATTATGTCGGGGCCGCCCAAGTGCAGGCCCTGGTACCGGGCTTGTTCGCGTTTTATCTCGGCACTGATCCGGAGAAAATAGAGCCAGTGAAGCAGGCTTTTTTGGATGAGATTCACAAACTCTCCAGCGAGGGCTTGACTGCGACGGAGCTGGCGCGGGCGAAGAAGAAGCGGATCGGTCAGCAACAAATCCAAAACCAGAGTAATGACGTGTTTGCTTATATGACCGCGCTCGACGAACTTTATGGGCTCGGCTTTAATCACTATCGGGAACTGGAAACCAAAGTGAATGCAGTGACACTCGACGACATCAAGCGGGTAGCGGCGAAGTATTTTGGGAAACAAGCCTACGTGCTGGCAATTGTCCGACCGCCAGGAAAGCCCGCAGAATCGAAATCCAAGTAGCATGGCCGAGGTTCAAACCAGCACGAATTCCGGGGAATTGGCGCAGCGATTCATTGAGTTTGTCATGATGCAGGCGCAAAACGCCGCTCTTTTTCTTGGCCAAATTCCAAATCCGCAGACCGGAAAGGGCGAAGTAAACCTCGAGGTTGCGAAAATGTTTATCGATCAATTGGCGATGATTCAGGAAAAAACGCGCGGTAACTTAAGCAACGAAGAATCCGCCGTGCTGCGGAACACGCTTTCGAATTTGCAGCTTGCGTATGTTGAAGTTTCGCGCGGAGCCTCTTCGGCTGCTCCCGCGGAAAAAAAAGCTCCCGAGAGCGCGCCCCCTGAGGAACCGGTTACGCCAGAATCTCCCACGGCGGGTCCGGAAGGGGAGTCGCGCAAAAAGTTTACTAAGAGTTACGGCGCGGGTTAGTTTCGGGAGCACGGACATTTCGGTCACTTAATTGCCGGGACTGAACCGCAGCTCCTCGTGTGTGTGGGCTGACTGACATTTACATTCGCGTTCACTTACGCCCTTAGGCCGGGGGTTAGGTGGAAGTTAAAGCGCACGCTCAAGAAAGCCGTTTCAGGATTTATGGATGCGCCCTTTTCCCCGGCCGCATTCGTATTACATGCGTGGCGGTCCAGGCTCAGAAGACCAAACAAGGTAACGGTAAGCTGGCGCAGATAACCACTGATCCGGTGGAAGTCGCGGAGGAAGCCGGGCTGCGTTATGTTAGCGACGAGCAACCTGGTTACACTCGAAAACGCAAGGGCAAATCATTTCAGTACTTCGATACGGCGGGGAAGTTGATTCGCGATGAAACGCGCTTGCTTCGAATCCGGCGCCTCGCCATACCACCTGCTTATCGCCAGGTTTGGATTTGCCCTCTTTCCACTGGTCATATTCAAGCAACCGGACGCGACGACCGCGGACGAAAACAATATCGGTATCATGAACGGTGGCGATCCATTCGTGATGAGAACAAATACGATCGCATTTTAGTCTTTGCTGCGGCCCTGCCAAAGATTCGGCGGCGGCTCGAGGCCGACCTAAAGTTACCGGCGCTCAAACGGGAGAAGGTCTTGGCGACGGTAGTTCAGTTGCTGCAAAGCACCTTTATTCGCGTCGGCAATGAAGAGTATGCCAGGCAAAACAAATCTGTCGGTCTGACGACGATGAAAGATCACCATGTGCAAGTGCGGGGAATGAAGTTGCGCTTCCGATTCCGCGGCAAGAGCGGGATTCAACATGAAGTAGATATAAGCGATCGCAGAATCGCGAAAATTGTGCGGAAGTTACAGGATCTGCCGGGACAACAGCTCTTTCAGTATCTCGACGACGACGGTAAACTTTGCGAAGTCACCTCCCAGGATGTGAATGATTATCTGCGGGAAATTACCGGCGAAGATTTTACGGCCAAGGATTTCCGGACCTGGGCTGGCACGGTTCTGACCGCGATGGCACTGAACGCGCAGGGGGAATTCGAGTCGAAGAAGGAGGCAGCGATCGGCGTCAAAAACGCAATCGCGGCGGCGGCAAAACTACTTGGCAATACACCGACGATCTGCCGGAAATGTTATGTTCATCCGGTGGTTTTGGAATCGTACCTCAGCGGCCACCTAATTGAAGGACTACGAACTAAAGCTGACCTGCCTGAAGAAGCTCCCGACTTCGATGAGAATGAAAGAGCTGTCCTCAATTTCCTTCGCCGTCAGGCCGCCGGACCCAGTCTAAATAAAAAGACCGCGTAGGAAGCTACGCGGTCTTTTCGAATTAATTATCGATGGTCACTTTCCCGATCGCCGGCGTGCTGCCCAACGTGCCTTCATCATATCGCTAAGTTTCTTCCGGGCCGCGGGAGACATGCGACCGCGCCGACGTGACTTTTTGCCCCCGCCTCCGGCCTTACGTCCACCTCTGACTCGAGCCCAACGGGCGCGTGCAGCCGCTGCGATTTTAGCTCGCGTGGCCGCGGACATAGTTCGCCGTCTTCGTTGCCTACCGCCACCTCCGGTTTTCGCGCCCGCGCTGGTAGTAGTGCGCCCGCCGCCAACTAACCCCGCGAACCGCCGCTCGAGAGCATCGATCTGGCGGCGTAAGGAAACCGCTTGTTCCAACTGCCTAAGTGATAAGTCCATGACAACTTTCCTAGCAGTCCGCCAATTATGTGCAAACTAATTTCGCAACTATTTTTAAGCTTACTTTAGGCTAGCGCGAAGCTCGGCGAGCAGGTGTTGGACTAGGCCGTGGAGATCGGGCTCCTTTAGCAGCTCTAATATTCTGTTCGGCCAGAGTTCCCGGTTGCGCATTCTCCGGATACTTTTTAGTGCTTGGCCAGATCAGGCGCCATGGTTCAGATTTCAAAGTGGCAGTGGCTTCCTTTACATTCTCTCCGCTCGCCTGAAGGGACGGTCCAAGCGAAGTCAGGGTTGACTTCAACTTTTCCGAAGAAGTACGGAAGTTCTGCAAGGTTACCGCGATGTTATCGTTCTTGGTCAGATCGCCGGTAAGTTGCTTCAAGTTCGTAAGTGAAATGGAAAGCGCGCCCTCCGGACCGGTCAATTGGTTAAGATGTTCGCCAAAAGTTTTGAACTGAGTAAGAGCAAGATTGAGTTCCGAGTTTTCATCGGTGATGTGGCTAAGGTTTTCCGCCGTCAATTCCAGTTGCTTAAAGGTGGCAGTAGCCTCGGTCGCGACTGGAGAGATAATATCGAGCATTCGGGCGATTGCTTCGCCAAAATCCGGTACTCGTTCGCCAGCGAAGATCTCGCCGGAATTAGCCCGGCCTGATGCCTCGGTTCCTTCGGTGAAGTCAATCGCAACTTCGCCCAGAAGTCCAAGAGTAATCATGCGGGCTCTGGAATCGCGATAAAGTTGAGCACTTCGATCTACCTGGACATCGATCCGAACCTCATAGCGTGGTGGTTTCTCGGGAGCGGGAGTTGAGTTCGGGTCCGCCGCGTGCAAGGATTTAGTGACTTCCACCGCGCGCTCACTTTCTTCCTTCGAAACCGGAGAATAAAGTTTTGCGACCTGTCCGATCTTTCGCCCGGCCAGCAACACCGGTGCGCCCAGCTTAATGCCGGCAGCATTATCAAAATATATCTTGTAAGTCGTTAGCGGACGGAAAAGTCCCGGCGCTCCCAACAGCACCAGGATTCCGGTCAGAACCGCGAGAGTGGCGACGACGAGTATACCGGTTAGAACTTCGTTACGTTGTAATTGCATCCTTTGTTTCTTCCAGAATGGGGCCTTCGGTGCTGCCGGTTAAGAATTGAGAAACCACCGGGTTACGTGATTTCTTCATTTCCTCAGGTGTGCCTTCCTCAATAATCTTGCCGTGATATAGCATAGCCATGCGGGTGGCGATGCGAAAGGCGCTATCCATTTCATGGGTCACAATAACGCAAGTGACCTTCGACTTTTCGCTCAGGTTGATCACCAACTCGTCAATTACCGAAGCCATCACCGGGTCGAGCCCCGCCACAGGTTCGTCAAAAAGGATCAGTTCCGGCTCGAGAACGAGCGCGCGGGCCAGGCTAACGCGTTTTTTCATCCCGCCGCTTAACTCCGAAGGCATCAGGTTCTTGGAATCCTTCATTCCCACCAGTTCGAGTTTTTCATCGACGATTTTGTCAATCTCTTCGCGCGATTTGTCCGTCAGTTCTTCCAGAGGAAGTGCGACATTATCGCGGACAGTGCGTGAACTGAGCAAGGCCGAGTACCTGATAAACCATGCCGATGTGACGCCGAATCCGCTGCAACTTGCGCCCCGGCAGACGCGTGATTTCAAATTGCTTGAAGAAAACAGAACCCTCGTCCGGCATCAAAATCCCGAGGATGAGGCGAAGGATGGTACTTTTGCCGCTGCCGCTCTGACCCAGAATGACGAGGCGCTCTTGATGGCGGACTTTCAATGAAACATGGTCGAGCACTGTTTTTTCTTCGAATCGCTTCGTCACCTCACGGAGCTCGGCAATGTAGGAGTTGGCCGTGCTCATGTGGGAAAGAAGACGGTGTAAACGATGTTATACATGGTATCGAACCCAATTACCGTGGCGATGGAGGTAACGACGCTGGAAGTGGTGGCGGTACCGACTCCGGCCGCACCGCCCTTTACGCTAAGGCCTCGATAGCAGGCGATCCCACCGATGAGCAAACCAAAGAGAAAACTTTTCAGGACGCCGGTGACGATGTCACGAATGAGAAGAGCGTCGCGGACAAGGTCGAGAAAATAGACAAAGGCAATGCTGAAATAAGCGCGGGAGATGAGACCACTGGCGAAGATCGCAGCCAGATTCGAAATGGTCGAGAGACATGGCATGAGAAGAAAAAGTGCAAGCAACCGTGGTGCGACGAGAAACCGGAGTGGGCCAATTCCCATCGCTTCGATTGCCTCCACTTCTTCGGACACCTGCATCGTTCCTAACTCAGCCGTAAAAGCGGCGCCGATGCGGGCCGCCAGCATGATTCCGGTAATTAACGGACCCAGCTCACGCGTAAAAGCGATTGCGACCAGTCCCGGCACGAGACGCTCGGTGCCGAAGCGCTCCAATTGGTATCCGGTTAGCAAAGCCATCGTCAGGCCGAGAAAAAATGAAACCAGACCGACCAGCGGAACCGAGCCAACACCGGCTCGTTGGCAGTGGCGGAAGAAACTTGAGGCGCGAAATGGGACACGCCCCTCGCGAATCCGCTCTACTGTTTCGTCCAGTGTCTGAACCATGAACCAGAACAGACTTCCCACTTCGCGCATGAATTCACGGCTGAGATGCCCTACGCCTTGAACTACGACGACCGGATTTGCCGGAATGATTGGCGGATCGTTTTCAGAATCTTCGGTCGGCATGTTTACGGAACGTGCCTTACTTCCTCAGGCGGAAAAGAGGAAAATGCGATACAAATGCTAACGCGCGCGCTCGCCACGCTCCCGGCTTGCAAAACACGATGTTGGCCAGCGCCACAATCACACTCGCGCCGGCGAACAAGTTTGCCTGTTCCCGCCAGGAAAGATTTTCGGCTCCGACAATTTCGAAATTCCGATGCCGCAAGACCTCTGAGATTTTGTTTTCATTCGCGATCCGGCGAACTGCGGCGCGTGCCCCCGAAAGAAAAAGGCGGCGATGCTGGTTTTGTTCGCCAGAAAAAGGGAGGTCGCGTAGCCCGTGAACCTTCCATGGAGCAATAACGTTGATGTCCATGGAAGGAAAAACAGCCGATGCGATTTGGAACGTTCGCGCGAATCAACATAGCGAATTTTCTCCGGGGGCACTCCAAGCACGGCCAGGATGTCGCGTTCGTAATTCGCTCGCGAACCGTTGAGCAAGAGCGCGTCGTAGTTGGAAAAATTTTGGGCTGCGTGTTTGAGCAAAAGAACTCTCGGTACCAAATCCAGCAGCCAGTGATAGTAATTTCCGCTTGCCCCCGGCGTGACCCCGATCGCGATTCGACCGCTGAGCAACCGCGATTTTGGCAAATGCCAGCGCGAATAAATTGGATGGTTCGCTGGACCCCAAACCTCCGGAGAGAGATCGGCCAGCACCGCGTTGTCAGCGGTAACAACAGCGCCGCCATAATAACCCCAAAAGTTCACGTTCGGAATTTCGAAAACAAAAGCTGGGCCAATTCTTAGTTCGCCAGACGATGTTTGTGTTCGGAAGGGATGGGGCGGCAAACGCACTACTTCGGCAGGGTGAATTTCGCGCACACTAATTTCCGTGTGAGTGTTGGCATACATCAAACTTGATGGCGCCAGACGCAGAATAGTTCGTCCAAAAAATGGCCCGATGAGCTCGACCGCTGCACGTTTCATGGTTCGCGCCGGCAGAATCAGTCGCTTGAGGAGACGAAATCGCCACCTCTGGCGGCGAAGAAAAATTCGCCCGGCCACCGAGATTGCGCGCGGATTAAAAACAATCACGTTGTTTCGTTGGATATGGTGAAGTTGACTTGCCTGGCGATCCGTTGTCTTGCTTTCGCTCTTTGCGGAATGGTCGCGCATGCGCAGGAAATCTCACCAAGAATGACCGGGCAAAAATTCCAACTCGTGGTGCATGGTGGCGCCGGCACGATCGAGCGAAGCGAAATGACGCCGGAGAAAGAGCAGAAATATCGCGCTGGAATAGAAAACGCGCTTCGGGCGGGGCGCGAAATATTGCAGGGCGGTGGCTCGAGTCTTGATGCGGTCGAAGCTGCGGTTCGGGTGCTGGAGGACGATCCGCATTTTAACGCCGGTAAAGGTTCAGTTTTTACCAGCGCGGGCACGATTGAAATGGATGCGGCGATTATGGATGGAAAAACGCTGATGGCGGGGGCGGTTGCTGCCGTCGAACATGTGCGCAATCCGATCGCCCTGGCCCGCGCCGTCATGGAAAAATCAAAGCATGTGATGATGGTTGGAGCTGGCGCTGAGGAATTCGCCAAACGCAACGGGATCGAATTGGCCGACGCGAAATATTTTTTCACCCAGGATCGCTGGGATGCGTTGCAAAAAATGAAAGCGGCGGAGAAGGCTGGCGCCGACGGCAGCAAAAAATTTATTATCTCGGATGTGGAACGCCATGGAACGGTGGGAGCAGTGGCGCGAGACGCTCAGGGAAATCTTGCCGCTGCGACGTCGACTGGAGGAACGACCAACAAACTCCCGGGCCGGGTAGGTGATTCGCCAGTAATCGGCGCGGGTACCTATGCCGACAACGCGACTTGCGCCGTTTCATGCACCGGCGACGGCGAATTTTTCATTCGCGCAGCGGTGGCGCACCAGATTTCTGCGTTGATGGGATTGCGTGGAATGTCACTATCCGAAGCAGCTGAGAGCGCGCTGGCTGATGCAGAAAAGCTTGGCGGCACTGGCGGCCTCATTGCAGTGGACAAGAATGGAAATGTTGCGCTGCCATTTAATACCAGCGGAATGTATCGAGGCCATGTCCGCGAGGACGGGGAGTTCGTAATCGAAATTTACAAATGAGGTAGCGCGAGCTAACAGCTTGCCAATTGCGTAGTCACAAGCGAGACGCTTGAGGCTACTTCCATTCATGCTTCCTGCGATTTCCGTCGCCATTCCCGCGTTTAACGAAGCGGTACGCATTGGCGATACTCTTGCCGTAACGATCGCCTATCTGGAAAAGGAAAGCCCGACGAGCGAGGTGATCGTCGTCAATGACGGTTCGAGCGATTCGAGCGGTGACGTGATCCGCAAAGTCGCGGCTGTCCCGTCGTTGGTAGCGGTTCGATTGCTGGAGAATTTTCCGAATCGCGGCAAAGGCGCAGCCGTGCGAGCGGGATTGTCCAGTGCAACCAAACCGATCGGAGTTTTTTTTGATGCCGATCTTTCGACACCGATTGATGAGCTTCCAAAAATTGTCGAGCCAATCGCGCGCGGAGAAGTGGATATTGCCTTCGGTTCGCGCGCGCTCGATCGCAAACTAATCGGAAATCGACAGCCTTGGCGGCGCGAGCAAGGGGGCCGCGTTTTCAACCTGGTGGTGAGGATGGCAACCGGTCTGCCGTTCTGGGATACGCAATGTGGTTTCAAAGCCTTTCGAATGGAGGCGTGCCGGCCAATTATTGAAGCGGCGAAGGTCATCGGCTTTGGCTTTGACGTGGAACTGCTTCTTCTTGCCCAACGTTCCGGACTACGACTCAGGGAAGTTCCGGTGCGCTGGAACCATCATGAAGGCAGCAAGATTCGGTTTGTTCACGACAGTCTACGGATGCTACGAGAAGTGCTGTCGCTGCGCGTGAACAATGCTGTCAATCCGAAAGGCCCTTAAATGGCGGTAGCTTGTTCGGAAGCTCTCTTGACCGGGAACAGCGGCTGCCAAGCCGCCGGTGTTTGGGTGTTTCTTAACTCGGAGAGCCGGAAGTCGGCCATCCTACGCAAGCGAGCACCTCACGGGCGTTGAGCGATCACACGAAATTCGTGCGAGGTAGAGCGTGGTTACAGCGTTACCCCGAACGAATGTGAGGGAGCTCTCGATTGATGAGAGATCACGCAAGATTTGTACGACGTTGCGAAAATTTGCGAGATCCCTCGCCCCGAAGCACGAGGGGCTCGGAATGACAGAACTGGGTGGACGCGGTGCGCTACAACAAAACGGCGCGCAAATTTTCCGAATGTGCGCCGCGTGAATTTCGAAACGGCAGCTATTTCTTCTCGATCTCTGCGTTCTCCAGCATGGCGACGCCACCGCGCTCAGCCATTTTGCCTTTGACTGTAATGGTTTTGCCCGCGTATTCCGCAAGCTGATCGTTCATTGGTTTGTGCTGGCCCACCAGCAAATAGGCTTTGCCGTCGGATACAATGCCAACCGGCCCCCCGCCCTTGATGCACTTGGCCGCGCAACCAGCGTGCTTATCACCCATCGCGTTGTGATCGACGTAGCACATCATATCGACAACTTCGCCTGTAATTTCCTTTGACGCCGAGGCGTCGAGATTCTCCTTCCCCTGCTCTGCGGCAAGGGCGAGCGGCGAAAACGCCAGCGCGGAAATAAATCCGACCGCCACCGCCACCTCTAAACTTTTTGGAATTGTGGAATTGAACATAGGCAAAACGTGCGCTCGAAATTCAACCCGGTCAATTGTAGCTGTTATAGCTGCCGCCGTCACTGGCGGTAGAACCAATTCCAGCTTCTATGTCTGCCGCCTGAGACGGGCGGCAGCTACAACCGTCGCTTGCTTTCGCGCTGGCCTGATGAGGAAAGCCGTTGAAACGGCTGTGTCCGTTATATTCGCATCCACCGGCCTAAAGGTCGGTGTTAATGAGAATGGACGGAAGAACTGTCACCAAGACAGCACAATGCTGAAACTTCGACGGTTTTTCGCGCTAAAGGCAACGGCAGCGATTCCGGTCCTATCGCGTTTGTCCGTCGATTAATTCCGCGAACTGGTCGAAAAAATAACTCGCGTCGTGCGGTCCAGGCGCAGCCTCCGGATGATACTGCACACTAAAGATTGGCAGTTCTTTATGACGCATTCCCTCGACCGTACCGTCGTTCAGGTTGACATGGGTCACTTCGATTTCTTTCGGCAATGAATCCGGATCGACCGCGAACCCATGATTTTGCGCTGTGATTGCCACTTTCCCCGAACGCAAATCTTTGACCGGTTGATTACCGCCCCGATGCCCAAATTTCAGTTTGAACGTTCGTCCACCAAAGGCAAAACCAAGCACCTGATGACCAAGACAAATTCCGAAGATCGGTTTGCGACCAATCAAACCGCGGACTGTCTCGTGGGCATAAGGCAGCGCTTCCGGATCTCCGGGGCCGTTAGAAAGAAAAACGCCCTCCGGGTTGAGCGCGAGCACTTCTTCGGCTGTGGTTGTGGCCGGGACAACGGTGACGCCGAATCCGCGTTGCCGAAGCGATCGTAAAATGTTGCGTTTCATTCCATAATCGAATGCGACAATGCGATGCCGGATTGGCGGAAGCACTTGATCACCGCTTTGCAGCGACCATTTCCGGCTCAGTTGATCATCCGGATCCCATTGAAAAATATTTGGCGTGGTTACTTCGCGCACGTAATCCATCCCGACGACGCCTTCCCCGGCGATGGCGCATTGCACGGCTTCATCCGCCGAAGTGATTTCGGTAGTAAGACAAGCTTTCATCGCGCCGCGTGTGCGCAGATGCCGGGTAAGGGCGCGAGTGTCGATCCCTTGCACGCCCGGAATTTCCCAGCGCCGCAGATAATCATCTAACGATTCTTCGGCTCGCCAATTACTTGGGATTTCGCTCAGCTCTTCGATAATGAACCCGCGCACATGCGGATGATTACTTTCCTGGTCGATCGCGTTCGTGCCGTAGTTTCCGATTAATGGATAAGTCATGGCGACGATTTGCCCACGATAGGATGGATCGGTCAGCACTTCCTGATAACCGGTCATGGAAGTGTTGAAACATACTTCACCGACACGTGTGCCGATCGCGCCGAATGATTCGCCCTCGAAAATCCGGCCGTCTTCAAGGGCGAGTAACGCGCGCATTAAGTCGGAATAGTTAGCAGATTTCAGCTTGCTGTCATCCTGAGCGGGGCGAAGCGAAGCCGAAGGATCCTGATGCGTTACCTTGAAGCTCCCGCGAGGGGGCCGGTTAAGCTACCTTTAAGCTTTCGCGGCGGGATCCCTCGACTCCACTTCGTTCCGCTCGGGATGACGGAGGGGAAAGCGAAAAACCCGAATCGGAAATTTCGATTCGGGTTTTAAATTATTACCCCGCAGATGCCGTTTAGGCGGATCTCCCGTCCCTTTCGGTAACGGGCGGACGACCGTCGCGAGAGCGTCTGACTTCCAATTAAGGCATGCCATGTTCCCCAGGCGCGACCAAGCCTCCTTGTTAATGAAGTATCGGTTCGGGAATCTCACCTGTATCTCGAACAACGCAGGGTAAAGCACTGAGAATTGTCAGTTCAGAGTTGAGAGAAAAGCACTGGTTTCCTGCTCAACTCTCAACCAACAACTCGCAGTTATGTCAAAAGAACTACTCGCGCAATTCCGCACCAATGTCGCTTCGCAGCCGCTCACGAATCCGCGCGTGCACCGCGCTCACTTCCTCACTTGTCAGTGTGCGATTTTTATCTCGGTATGTCAACGAGTAGGCGAGAGACTTTTTCATGTCCGGCTTTTTTTGGCCGTCATTTTCCATAAATAAATCGAACAGCTCGACCTTCTCCAGCAAGGGCTCGTTGGCCGATGCAATCGCCGCCAGAATTTCCGCGTGCGTTACTTGGGAGCCGACAAACATCGCGATGTCGCGTGTTACTTCCGGGTAGCGATCGATTTCTTTGAATGGTTGGGCGTGTTCTTTGACCTGCGCAATTCTTGTCAGATCAATCTCCGCTACTAAAACTGGCGCGTTTGCTGCAATCGATGTCGTGGCAGAAAGCTGCCCGCCGTAGCCGATCCGATCTGTTTTGTAAAAAATTTCGGCCATTAAGACAAAGCCCGGTTGCTCGCTCCGCCGAAACTCAAACGTTCCCAATACGTTGAGTGCGCCCTTCAAATCAAAAAAATCAAGCTGCCGTTTTTTTCCACTACGCCAGTCTTTGGCGGACGCGGTCTGACCGCAGAGCGCAATCGCCAGTTTGCGTTGTTGTTCGCCGGTAGGTGGCGCAAAGGTGTTGCCGATTTCAAATAGAGCGATTCGTTCCGTCCCGGCCCGAATATTTCGCGCAACCGCCCCCAGCAGACCCGCAGTCAAACTCGTGCGCAAAGCGACATGATCTTTACTCAACGGATTGCGAAGTTCGATCGCGCCGTTTGCATTGGCCATTTCAGGCCGCGCAATCAATGAGGAAGTGCGCGCTTCCGTTAAACCGATGGCGATCAGATCGCGGCGCAGTTTTGTTTCAAAATCAAAGTTGCGGTCGGCTTCGCTCAGCGGAGTGAACCGGCTGCGGTCCGCACTCGGAATCTTCTCGATCCCATGGGCGCGAATAATTTCTTCGATCAAATCGACCTCGCGCTGCAGATCGCGCCGGTGGCTTGGAATTTTCCAGTGCGACTGAGGGGTAGAATCGTTCCTACTCTTACCTAAACCAAAACGAGTCAATATTGCGTCGGCCGTTGTCGGTTCGATATGAATGCCCACGAGTTGATCGAGCCCCTCGTAGCGCAGCGAGACGTCTGGTGGGTCTGGCGGCAGCTCGCCCGCAACTCCAATAGTGGCGGCCGATGTGGCGCCGGCTACTTCACAAATTAGTTCCGCGGCCCGTCTTGATGCGGCCAAAATCATTTGCGGATCAACCCCGCGCTCGAATCGGTAACTGGCATCGCTCGGTAGATTCAAATCGCGCGCCGTTCGTCGAATACTCGCTGGCAAAAAATAGGCGCTTTCGAGCAACACATTTTTGGTTGAGTCAGTGACACCGGATTCTTCGCCCCCCATCACCCCCGCTATTCCGACTGTCCGCTCGCCATCGGCAATAACCAGGTTTTCGGGCGTGAGCTCATAAGTTTTTCCGTCAAGGGCGAGAAACTTTTCTGCCTCGTGCGCAAGTCGCACGTTTATTCCACCGCTGAGTTTATCGGCATCAAAGGCATGAGTGGGCTGACCCAGCTCGAGCATCACAAAATTAGAAACATCCACAACGTTGTTAATGGAGCGAATGCCTACGCTCTCGATTTTAGCGCGCAACCAATCAGGGCTCGGCCCGACCTTTACGTTTTCGATTCGACGCGCGGAATAAAACGGACATTCGCGTAAGGCAGAGATCTTAATCCCTTTCTTTTGTAGGGCGGGCGCATCGCCTGCCGCTTTCGATGGCAAGCGGAGCGCTTGCCCTACAAATCTTTTGTTCGTCAGAGCCGCGATCTCTCGTGCCAGGCCGAAATGGCTGAGCAAATCACCACGATTCGGTGTGATCTCGACATCAAGAATGGTGTCGAGTGGAAATAAATCGCGAATGGGCGTGCCGATTTTCGCGTCTGGCGACAGGATGAGGAGGCCGGCCGCATCTTCCGCGACGCCGAGTTCTTTCGCGCTGCAAAGCATTCCTTCGCTTTCGACGCCGCGCAATTTGCTTGCCCGAATCTTCAGACCACCAGTCAATTCTGCGCCCGGCAAAGCTAACGGGACTTTGTCGCCCACCCGGTAATTTTTCGCGCCGCAAACGATCTGACGTTTCGTTCCGCTGCCATCGTCAACCACACAAACCGTTAGACGATCGGCATTCGGGTGCGGTTTTGAATCCATGATCTGCGCGACTACGACCTTGTCGAAATCAGCGCCGCGTTTCTGGATTCCTTCGATTTCGACTCCTGACATCGTGAGCAACTCCGCCAACGCGTCGATGCTCGGCGGCAACTCCACGAATTCGCGCAGCCAGCTAACGGAGAATTTCATTTTGGTTGTTCGTCATTCCGAACGAGCGAAGCGCAGTTGAGGAATCCCGCTGCGTTACCTGTGCGCTTTCGCAACCGGACCCTCCACTTCGCTCGGGATGACGGAAAAGGTTCATGCGAATTGCTTCAGAAAACGCAGATCATTTTGCGCAAACAAGCGAATGTCGGGAATGTCGAACAAAATCATCGCCAGGCGGTCCATTCCGAGACCGAAAGCGAACCCGGTCCATTTTTCCGGATCATAAGCGCTGTCACCGCGCGATTGATTGACTGCTTCAAAAACGGCGGGATGCACCATGCCGCAGCCGCAGACTTCGACCCATTGTTCGCCGCCCTTTAGCGCACTCGATTTCACGTCAATCTCAAAACTCGGTTCGGTGAAGGGAAAATAATGCGGGCGAAAACGCACCGCCGTTTCCGCACCGAAAAGTTCGCGGAGGAAAAATTCCAGCGTTCCTTTCAAATCGGCGACGCTGACATTTTCATCGACGTAAAGACCTTCGATCTGATGAAACTGCGCGCTATGCGTGGCGTCGATCTCATCGCGCCGATAGGCCGCACCGGGAGCGATAATACGAATGGGTGGCGGCGCTGATTCCATCGTGCGGATTTGCACCGTGGATGTGTGCGTGCGCAATAGGCGCCCATCCGGCAGATAAAATGTGTCCTGCTCGTTCCGCGCCGGATGATCGGCGGGAGTATTGAGGGCATCAAAGCAATGCCATTCGGTCTCGATGTCCGGGCCTTCGGCGAGCGCGAATCCCATTCGCCGGAAAATCGCGATGCTACGATCCAGCATTTGCGTGAGCGGATGAAGGGCGCCGCGCTCATGCGGTGTGCCAGGAAGCGAAAGATCAATATTGGCAACTGCGGCTGATTCCTTCTCGGCGCGGAAACTTTCAAGCCGCTCTTCAAATCCGGCGGTGATCGCGATCCGAACCTCATTCAACAATTTGCCAACGGTCGGTTTTTCCTCTTTCGGAAGCGACTTCATTTTGTCGCTCCATTCAGAAACGCTGCCGCTCCGTCCGAGGAATCTCACCCGCACGCTCTCGAGAACGCGCTCGTCCGCGGCCGAGGCGATCTGGGCCAGGGCGTCGTCGCGTAATTGTTCGAGCGGATGCATGAACGTTGAGGCGTTAAATAAGTTTAAGCGTTGAAGCGAATCCGCTGCAACGGTTCAACGCTTCACCGCAACTACGCCGCTTTCTTCGACTTCGATTTCTTTTCCAGTCCGCCTTTCGCTTGTTCGATAATCGAGGCGAAAGTCTTTTCGTCGGCCACGGCGAGGTCGGCGAGGATTTTGCGATCAAGAGTAATACCAGCCGCTTTTAAGCCTTCAGCGAACCGGCTATAGGTCATGCCATTAGCGCGGACGGCTGCGTTTAAGCGCTGAATCCACAGCATGCGGAAATTGCGTTTACGTGTCTTTCTATCGCGATAGGCCCAATATTGGCCTTTCATCGTCGCGTCTTTGGCGTAACGGAAAAGTTTCGAGCGACGACCGCGATAACCTTTCGCTTTTCTTAAAACCCGCCGTCGCCGTTCGCGACTGGCCGGGGCGTTTGTTGCTCTCGGCATTTTGTTATTCCCGAATTTTCGTTCGGGCCTCCTTTCAGCGCGCTGTTCTTATATAATATGATCTGCGCGACCTCGTGCGCTGATTAACGGAAACGTATTCCGCAGGTGCGAAGATCTTTCGACGCGTCACGCGTCGGGGCGGGGAAAATAGGCGGTCCCTAAGAAATGACAAACAGTTTCCGAGGTGGTCTCTTGCTGATGCCGATTAGCCAAGCTGGATCGGCCGCTCCGCGGGCGATGTTAATCAGGCGCCGAAGGCGCTGTAATTTTGACATCGAGCAAGAGACTGCTCGATCCACCAAAGCTGCGGAACACAGGACTGGAGCCTTTGTTCCTACGCGTCAATGGAATTCGACAAGCCGGACAAAGAAGTTCAGCGTCCACGCGGGAATGATGTCGCAGGCCAGGCGTGCAGTCGATCGTGCGACTGGAGGGGCGAGCTCCGCGAGGCTTCCGCTGTAGTGGCAGCCGTGTTGGCTGCAGAGGAGCACGCGACAACTCGCGAGAGTTTGCACGCGACACGCGTGCCACCATAGAAATGCCTGAAATGGCAACTACACATCAGGGTTTCGAGCACTGCGCTGCAAGTATATCATTCTCGGGCTCGCTGAGCTCGCCTCTCTCCTCCGGCGATTAGCAGCACGTTGCGTTTCCGATTGGCTGTTCCCGCGTATTTTCATAAAATAGCCCGATGTCTTGGCTGGCGCGCCACCGTCGTTTGGCCTTTGCCGCCATTTGCACGTTTTGGACGGCAGTGGTTTTCGTGGGTCATTTTTTTCCGACGCTGCCGTTTATTTCCATACCGTGGCGGGGCGAGCAAGGTTTTGAGGACTTGTTGCGCACGGAAGGCCGCAAAACCGCCACGCGCGATGATTTTATTTTCCTGGGAATCGATCAGCAATCGTTGCAATTGGATGCGGTTGGGCCGGAGGAGATCGCGGGTAATCGCGCCTTTGAATTGATGACCGAGCGACCGTTCCCGTGGTCGCGCGAAATTTGGGTCCTTTTGCTGGATCGCTTGTTTGGCGCCGGTGCGCGGCTGGTCATCTTCGATCTGGTGTTCAACAATCCGAACGACGGCGATCCAGGGTTCCGTGCGGCGCTCGATCGGTATCACAATCGGGTCGTCGTTGGGATGAATATCGATACACAAAATAACACCCAGATTGTGCTGCCAAACACGCAACTCATCCCGCCGCCGGCCGAAACGGACGATCGCGTTGGGTTCGTAAATTATTGGAATGACGAGCTTGACGGAAAATTGCGCGCCGCCCGCTTCTTCACCTCCGAACGTCAACTCGCGGGTGTGGCGCCTGTCTCGGGCGACGCGGTTTATACTTCGATGTCAGGGCGCGCGCTAACGAAACTTGGACGCAGCGCTGATATTCCCCAAGACCAACGCGATCACCTCTTTCGCTTTAGCTCTAATGATGCTTACCCGCCGTTCCCCCTCTGGCAGGTCTTTCATCCCGCCTTTTGGAAAGCGAACTACGCCAACGGCGCAGTTTTTAAAGATAAAATCGTAATCGTGGGAGCCTCGTCGCAAATCCAGCACGACTTCATTGTTACCCCGTTGAATCCAGCGACGCCCGGTCCAGCTGTTCATTTACAGGTAATTGCCGCGACCGAGGCGCATGAATTTCTGCGGCAGACACCGACGCGCGTAATGCTCGGTCTCGTTCTGCTCGCGGGGATAATTGGGTGGGGCTTGATTCCCTTTTTGCGGCGTCCAATCCTTTCCCTTTTCTCGCTCATCGCAATCACCGTGATTTATCTGGCAGTTGCCCGTCTGACCTACGATCGCTCCGGTTTCCTTCTCGCATCGGTGCCCGTGCTGTCGACCCTTTTGCTCTGTGGTGTCAGCACCCTCGGGATCGATTATGCGATTGAGCGGATGGAAAAGTTGCGCACACGACGCACGCTCGAGCGTTACGTTTCAAAGAACCTGGTCAAAGAAATTCTCGAGAATCCTCGCGGCTACTATAATTCGCTCACAGGCTCGCGCATCCCGGCGACGATGCTTTTTTCGGACATCGTCGGGTTCACCACCTTGAGTGAAAAAGCGGACGAGAAAGAATTGGTCCGGCAATTGAATGAATACCTCACGGCGATGACCGATGTCGTTTTTCAGAACGACGGTACCCTCGATAAATTTATTGGCGACGGCATCATGGCGGTGTGGGGAAACGTCAAGAGCCAGGGGGTGGCCAAAGATGCGAAGGCGGCCGCGCATGCAGCTCTCGAGATGCGGCGCGAATTGTTGAGACTAAACAACGGCTGGAAAACGGAAGGCCGCATGACTCTGGGAATGGGCATTGGCATTAATCATGGCCAGGTTCTTGCCGGAAACATCGGTTCGCAGGATCGCGCCGATCTAACGGTGATAGGCAATGCGGTTAATCTGGCGGCGCGTTTGGAAGGGCTGACCCGCATTTATGGAGTGGACATTCTTGTCGGTACGGCGGCGGCGGATTTGATTCGCGACGAATTTCATTTGCGTTCCGTCGCGCGTGCCCAGGTCAAAGGAAAGACGGAACCGGTCGATGTCTTCGCCATCGTGGACGCCCGAACCGCTGCGCTCGATCAGGAACTGTTGATCTGGCTGGAAACCTATGAGGAAGGAATTCGCAAATTCCGCGATCGTGATTTTACGCAGGCGAAAATCTTGTTCTCGCGCTTCTTGGAATTTTATCCCGACGATTCGCTGGCGAAAATGTATCTCGACCGCTCCTTGGAATACGAGCAGACGCCGCCCGAAAAAGAGTGGAACGCGGTGGAAGTATTCGACAAGAAATGAGGACCGCGGATTCCCAAAAGCTGCGTGCCTTCGTCATCCCGAGCCGTGCAGACAACGCCAGTTTGGCTCGGACCGAGGGACCTCGCGACCGCGGTGTTGAATACTCAAGTCGAGCTTGTGTGATCCAAGAACGTAGGTGAGGTCCTCGCTTGCGCTCGGGATGACGCGTTTTCCTTTCGCTAGCGTAGTAGGCTACTCCGCGTAAAGAATTGCTGTGAAAGAAGCGGCGGCTCATTTCCATTTTCTCGGAATTTGCGGCACGGCGATGGGGTCGGTCGCGGCGGCGCTGAGTGAACGCGGTTTTACCGTCACCGGCTCGGACGAGAATGTTTATCCGCCGATGTCCACCTTTTTGGAACAGCGCAACATTGCGCTCTGCTCCGGCTATCGCGCGGAAAATATTCCGGCAAAGGCCGATGTGGTTGTGATCGGTAATGCGATCAAACGCGGCAACCCCGAAGCGGAAGCGATCCTAAACCGGAAACTATTTTATCTTTCGCTGCCGGAAGTTTTGAAAAATTACTTTCTCCGCGGACGACACAATCTCGTTGTCACTGGCACACATGGGAAAACAACCACCACGGCGTTGTTGACCTGGATCATGGACTTCGCGAAGCGGGCGCCGAGCTACATGATCGGCGGCATTCCGCGCAATTTCGGACAGGGTGCGCGATTCAACGACTCTAAATGCTTTGTCATCGAAGGCGATGAATACGACACAGCGTTTTTCGACAAGCGCTCAAAGTTTATTCACTACCTCCCGGAGCTTCTGGTCGTAAACAACGTCGAATTCGATCACGCGGATATCTTTCCCGACCTTGATGCGATCAAAACAAGTTTCCGCCGTCTGGTGAACATCGTTCCGCAGAACGGAATGATCGTCCTCAATGGCGATGACAAGAATTGCGTCGAAGTGACGCGTGATTCTCTGGCGCCGATGGTCGAGGTCGGTTTTTCCAAGAATTGCGCGCAGCGTATTCGCGATGTCAGCTATTCGGCAAAGAAATCGAGGTTCGTTTTGCGTGACGACGAATTCGAGATTCCGATGATTGGCGAGTTTAACGTGCGCAACGCCGCGATGGCAATTTCTGCCGCGAAATTTTATGGTGTGTCCGCGGAAACGATTCGCGCCGCATTACCGAAGTTTGAAGGAGTGGCGCGACGCCAGGAAATCCGCGGCGAAGTCCGAGGGGTGAAGGTGATTGACGATTTCGGTCATCATCCCACCGCGATTGCGCAGACCCTGACGGCGTTACGTCGTCGTTATCCAAAGCATCGGCTGTGGGCCATTTTCGAGCCGCGCTCCAACACCACCCGTCGCGCTGTTTTTCAGCACGAGTTGCCGAAAGCGCTGAAAATAGCAGACGGCGTTTTCATTTCCCAGGTGGCAAGGCTCGAACAGATTCCCGAGGCAGAGCGATTAAATCCAGAAGCGGTGGTGAACGAGATCAAGCAATCCGGGCGTTTGGCTTTTTATGAAGCGAACGCAAATGCCGTTATTGAACGGATCGTGCCGATGCTAAAGAAAAACGATATCGTGACGGTGTTTAGTAATGGTGGGTTCGATGGGATCCACGAGAAGCTACTGAGGAAGTTAAAGGGTTGAACGGTCTAAAAGTTAAAACGTCAAAAACCTCGAAGCGTTTCGCGGTAAGTTTCCGGCTCTGTAGCGGCGGTCTGTGGCCGCCAATGATCGCAAGCAGCGGCTACACCGCCTCGATCAGATCTTTTTCCGCACACCGATCTATTTTGTGTATGCACAAATAATCGCTGTGGGATATCGGCCAAACATCCAGAAGACGATCTTGTGTAAGCCAGCCTGTGTGATCCACGAGCTCGGGTGAGGTCCATCGCTTGCGCTCGGGATGACGGACTGTGGGCTAAAATTCCCTGCGCGGGAGGACGCTTCCGAAACTGCGTTACCGGTCACGCTGATTGCCTTTGTAACATCGTAACTTTTTAACGAATCACGAGGCTGGCGCAGCCGCTGAGGTATGATCGTGAACGATGCGCCAGCCGTCGGGGGTTTTGCGCAAGATTAAGGTGAAGCGACCATGCGGGCTATCACTTGCGCGTTTTAGTTCCCAGCGCCCGAGCGCGACGGCGGAATCCGGGCCAAGCTGTTCAATTTCGAGATCGGAAAACGTAAGAGTGCCCATCTTGGCGCGATCGCTGTATTTCTTGAGATAACGATCGCGAACCGTTTGCCACCCGCGCATCACTTCATCACCCGAAACAAAAACGGTGGTGTCGGCGCGAGCGTAACCATTCATGAAACTATCAATATCGCCGCGGTTCCAAGCCTCCTGTTGCGCGCGCAAAACGGCGCGAATTTCCGAAATGACTGGGGCATTGCCGGATTTCTCGTCTGCTGCGTCGAGAATTGCCGCGCTGAGAACGAGAAGCAAGGCTAGCCAGAGTGACTTCACTTCATGTCCCTTACTATAGAGTTGAAAACCTGAAAAGCGTAGGATTCCGGGCCGGCTCCGATGTTCATTCCGCAGCCGGCGGGACCTCGCCGGCCGGCGGGTGCCTTGAGAATCAGGCCGGGAGATCCGTTCGCGTGCCGCCAGGGGAGGCGGGATTACCGAGCTAAGCGGTATTGACCCGGAAGGCGCTTCCCCTTACATATTGCCAGTGTTGAGATACCCCCTCGTCGTTGTTGTCCTGCTTTCCTCGGCAGTGGTCGGTTTTGCCCAGCGCCCGGCGTCGCCCCCGCCGGCCCCTGCAACCCCCGCGCAAGACATGGTGCGTTTGCAATTTCCAAACAGCGACGTCGCCGATGTCCTTCGTGAATACGAAACCCTCACCGGTAAACGCGTGATCACGGACAATTTCGTGCAGGGCAAGGTGAACATTTTTCTCAGCAAAGAGGTGCCGCGCGAAGAAGCGATCCAGATCATTAAGATCAGTCTGCTCATGAATGGGTTCTCTCTGGTTCCAGAAGATCCTGATATCGTGAAGGTGATCGGGACAGGGAAGAATCCGCGCGGACAAGGCGTGCCGATCATTTCGGATCCGGCCGATATTCCAGCGAGCGATCAAGTAGTGAGCTATCTCTTTAAGTTGCGCTACGCCGATCCCCTCGAGTTGCAGCAGGTGCTTGGGCAGTATTTGTCGCCGCCGCAAACTTATACTTCGGTGCTGCCACTGCCGAAATCGTCAAGCATATTAATAACGGAAAATTCGACCGTCATTCGCGGGTTAGCCAAGATCATCGATCAAACTGATGTCGCCCCAGCTGAAGTGACGAGTGAATTCATCAAGCTCGAACGCGCCGATGCCACCAAGGTGTGTGACACGTTGAAAGACATTTTCGAGAAAGGAAACGACCAGAACCGGCCGGCCGGCCCGGGAGGGACGCTAGGCCGAGGCGTGCGCGGGATTGCCAATCCGGTCGTGCCCGTGCCTCAGGGCGACACGGATCTCGGTGCTCTCACGGCGCTTTCGGAGGACTCGGTCATTGTGGGAAAGATCAAGCTCGCGCCCGATGTGCGGACAAACCGCATTCACGTCATCACTCGGCCGATCAACATGCCGTTTATCCGGAAACTGATCGCAGAACTCGACGCTAACGTCGAGTTTGGCAAACCGGTGACACGGCCGTTGCGTTATATTTCCGCGAGTGATGTTTTGCCGGTGCTGGTGCAGGCACTAACCGAACCAGGCGAACAGCAACAAGGCGGCGCTGGTGGAACCGGCGGGCCGCAACCTGGAGCAACGCCGCAGCGCACGCCCAATCCCGCCGCTACCAATCCATACAATGCGAATCAGGGTAGCACTGCGACTGGCAGTGATCTCAATATTTCAGAAGAACTTTCTACTCAACCGGTCGATACCACGCCGAAGGCCGTGACCGTTGGCAATTCCAAGATCATCGCCGACCAGCGCGCCAACACCATCATCATCCTGGGTAATCGTGAGGTGGTGGTGAAGATAGAAAAAATTCTCGACGAGATGGACGTGAAAGCACCACAAGTCGCTCTAGCCACCGTCATCGGCGAGCTGACGCTTAACAATGACGAGACATTCGGAGTGGATTATTTTATCCGAGGAAACAAAAAGTACGCAGCCACGACGAACTTCACCGGCGTTCCTCCATTCCCTGGTGGCAGCACCACCTCGGCTGCTGCCAGCCCGGGAGGGAGCCCGACAACTACCGGCGGAAGTGTCTTCGATCCCGGTAACCTGATCAGTTTCACCAATTTGGCCACCAGTGCTATCAACGGCGCCCAAGGCACCAACATTTATCTTGCTGCCGGTGCCACGCTGTCCTCGGTGGTGCACGCGTTAGATTCAACGGGGCGATTCAAGGTGATCTCGCGCCCGATGGTCTTTACCAGCAACAACAAGAAGGCAATCATTGCAAACGGACAGGAGATTCCAGTCCCGGTAAGTACCTTAAGCAACGCGGCAGTGGCCGGCACTGTCGCCTCCGTCCAATCCAGTATCGAATTTAAGAAGGTTGCGCTGCAGCTTGAGGTTGTGCCGCTCATCAACTCGGAGAAAGAGGTCTCGCTCGATATCTTACAGAAGATCGACAGCGTTGTTCCCAATAGCAATACAAATATCGGCGGGAACCAGGTGCCGACGATCGCCACTCGCTACATTCGCACTAACGTTTCCGCACCAAACTGTTCAACTATTGTCCTGGGCGGATTAATTGCTGACACCAAGAATACCAGCAAAGATGGGATTCCATATTTGAGTCGATTGCCATTGGTCGGTTCGCTTTTTCGTAACACTTCAAAAATGCACGACCGCACGGAGTTGATCATTTTGATGCGTCCAGAAGTGTCGCTGACGAAGCTTGATCTTTATCGGCTGCGCCAGAAGAACGAAGACCGGACGCATTTCGGGCCCGAGCTGGAACAGGACGACTGTCCAGATTGTCCGAAAAAGGGTGATGGAAAGCAACTGCCGCCCCCGGATGTCCCATCGGCCAAAGATGTAGGAATGCGCTGATGAAACGAATCGGGATTGTTTTTATCGCGATGTTTCTCGCCTGCGGTGGCGCGCATGGATTCATCATAGACGAGGAAATCTTTTCTTATCATTCCAAAGATTCGCTGGCGCCGCGCGATGACCAGGGGTTGTTTCATCAAATGCCCACCGTGCGTGCGACTGACTTTGACCGGCGATACACGCGGCGCTGGATCTATTACTTTAAAGCGAACGAGCAACTGATGGTGCAGCCGGCTTATGTCAGCGCATTGCAAAGAGATTTGAAGCGGCTCGGTTATTATTGCGGTCCCATAGACGGCGTCTTTTCCGACGAGGTCGGCGACGCGATCGCGCGTCTTGAGAAAAATTATTCCCTGCGTGTGACTGGCACGCTCACCGATCCAGTGCGGCGGGCATTACATTTGCCCTAACGAGACGTAGCGAATGAGCGCGGCGGTGAGCAAATCGATTGTCGATCTTTTGATCGCCGGCGGGGTGGAATCGCGCGAAGAAGCCGCCCAACTTGCGCAGAATCTCAACGGCGGTTCCTGGACGACCCAAGTGCTCGATTCCGGCAAGGTCGACGAGCAACGGTTTCTCGCTGCCATTGGAAATTTCTTCCGCGTCCCGGTGGTTACGCTCGACGCCAAAACCGTTGATCGCCAAACCCTCTCGATTTTACCTTCGCGATTTGTTTTTCAGCATCACATTTTGCCGATCGCAGAAAAGGACAATTCCGTTGTTCTCGCGACCTACGATCTTTTCAATTCCGCCGGCCGCCAGCTCGTGACGCAGCTTTTGAAGAAGCCAGCGGAGTGGGTGCTGGTGCCGCGCGCCCAGTTACTGCGGGTTATGAAAACGCTCTACGGCGTGGGCGCGGAAGCGTTTGATGAAATTCTCAAGACCAATCGCGCTTTCGAACCGTTGCAGGAGTCGGAGACCAGCACCGACCTGAACGCGGACGATCCGGAAGCCTCGGTCGTCAAATTCGTCAACCAAATCATCCGTGAAGCAATCATCGAGCGCGCCACCGATATTCACGTCGAGCCGCTGGAGAATGATTTGCGTATTCGCTATCGGATCGATGGAATCCTGCACGAAGTCGCGGTGCCGCCGCAACTGCGCCTGCTGCAATCGGCCATCATTTCGCGTTTGAAAGTGATGGCGCACATGGACATCGCCGAGCGGCGTTTGCCCCAGGATGGCCGCATTCAGCTGCATGCCCACAATCAGGAGATCGACGTCCGCGTTTCCACCATTCCGACGGTGAATGGGGAGTCCATTTCACTGCGTTTGCTCAGCCGCACCGAAGAGCAGTTCGGGTTCGATCGGCTGGATCTGAGCGAGAAGCAGCAGCAAATGATTCGCAATCTACTGGCGCAACCGAACGGTATCATTCTCGTCACCGGCCCGACCGGCTGTGGCAAATCGACCTCGCTCTACTGTTTTCTCTCCAGCATCAACTCAGTCCAGCGTCGTATCATCACCATCGAGGAACCGGTCGAGTATCGTTTGCCGGGAGTTTCACAAATTGACGTCAAACCGGAGATCGATCTCACTTTCGCCAAAGGGTTGCGCCACATTTTACGACAGGATCCCAACGTCGTGATGGTCGGCGAGATTCGTGATGTCGAGACAGCCGACATCTCGATCCGCGCGGCTATGACCGGTCACCTGGTGTTCAGCACGCTGCACACGAACGATGCGGTAGGGGGCATTACGCGTTTACTCGATATGGATGTCGAGCCATTTTTGCTGGCAAGCGTGGTCAAGGCGTTCATTGCGCAACGCCTGGTGCGCACGATTTGTCCCGAATGCAAAACTCTGGCGGGTTATCCGGTGGAGTATCTCGGGGAATTAGGGGTGACGTTCCCGCCCGATTTCAAATTCTATCGCGGCACCGGCTGCGATCATTGCCGGCAAACTGGCTATCAAGGGCGCGTTGCCATCTACGAGATCTGCCTCGTGACCGAGCCGCTGCGGCGATTGATTTTGCAAAAGCGGGACGGAAGCGAGTTAAAGCAATGCGCAATTGCGCAAGGCATGGAAACGCTGCGGCACGATGGTTGGCGACGGGTCGGACAGGGCATTACCACGATTGAAGAGGTCGTGCGCGTTACCCAAACCGACGAAGTGATGGCGGAGACGACACCGGAGGCGGAGCCGGTGGTGGCGAGGTAACGCTAAATTTTTTCCTTTATCGCGAGCGAGCCGGCGTGACGGGAGTCTTGCGTCACCTTAACTGGCCAATCGCGTGTCATCCCGAGCCGTCTTGACGGCGACGGATCTCATGAATACGGTGTTGATCACCCAAGTTAGTTTGCGCGATCTAAGAGTGTAGGTGAGGTCCCTCGCTGCGCTCGGGATGACGGGTTGGGAACGTGAAAGTTCTATGTTTACATGATAACCAATCGAAGCCGGGTCGTGCTCTATACTGGCGTGACGAGTAAATTGGAAGGTCGAGTTTGGCAGCACAAAAATCAGGTAGTGAAAGGCTTTACATCAAAGTACAAGCTCGACCGCCTCGTTTACTACGAACAATTCGCTGACGCGATATCTGCGATAACGCGGGAAAAGGAGATTAAGAGCGGGCGGCGTGAGAAGAAGAATGAACTTGTGCGCACGTTGAACCCAAGTTGGGAAGACCTCGCGAAAGAGTTATTTGGCGGAAAGTCCAAAAGCGTCGCACCGTCATCCCGAGCCGCGCAGACGGCGAGGGACCTCGCGAGCGGGGATTGGATCACGCGAGTTAGTTTGTGTGATCTCTGAGTGTAGGTGAGGTCCCTCGCTTGCGCTCGGGATGACAAGTATGGTGGCGGCACGGGTACTGCTGCGCTCGATCCCGAAAACAGTTACTCTGCGCGCAAGGCGCGGATTTCGGCGGCATAATCGGGCGATTTGAAGATGGATGTGCCGGCTACGAGGATATTGGCTCCGTTTTCAATCGACACCCGTGCCGTCTTCGGATTAATTCCGCCGTCCACTTCGATATCCAGTGCGGGATTGTTTTTCGCCTTCCAATCGCGAGCACGGCGCACTTTTTCCATTTGATCTGCGCGAAATGGTTGGCCACCAAAACCCGGGTGCACCGTCATGATGAGAAGAAGATCGAGCTGGGCCAGATATGGCTCGAGCTGGGCGAACGGGGTGGCCGGATTCAGAGTCAGACCAGCCCGGCAGCCTCCGCCGCGAATTTGCTCCAAGGTTTTGGCAACATCGTGTTTCGATTCCGCTTCAACATGGACTGTGATTGAGTTCGCTCCGGCGTCGATAAAACGGGGCAGGTAATGATCGGGATGCTGGATCATGAGATGGATGTCGAGCGGCAAAGTCGTGAGCTTGCGAACAGTCGTGACAATTCCCGATCCGAAGGAAATGTTATCGACGAAATGTCCGTCCATGATGTCGCAATGAATCCAATCGGCCCCGGCGTCCTCAACCCGGCGCACTTCATCGCCCAATCGGGAAAAATCGGCGGCAAGAATGGAGGGGGCGATCAGGATTCGATGCATGGAGTGATGGAGTATTGGGCAGAATACATTACTCCACTACTCCAGTATTCCTGTTTTGGTTTGCACGCTCGGAAGTCATTCACACCTTTCCCTTGACGCGCAGCGGCTCTGTTCCAACATTCTACGCGTTTTCGGGCGTTGAAACGGCTGGGGAGCAGTGAACGTCAGGAGTTTGTTTTCCCGTACGGCTTTGGCTGGCTCGAAACTTGCAGCGCAGTCAATTTCTAACTTCTCCTAAATTAAATGTTCGAAGGACTTTTTGGCTGGTTATCCAGCGATATCGGCATCGATCTTGGCACGGCCAACACCCTGGTTTACGTCAAGGACCAGGGAATTGTCTTGCGCGAGCCTTCAGTAGTGGCAGTGCAGGCAGGGACCAACAAAGTGCTGGCGGTGGGGGACGAAGCCAAGCGCATGCTCGGGCGAACGCCGGCGAACATCGTGGCGGTGCGGCCATTAAAAGATGGCGTGATTGCAGATTTCGAAGTGACCGAGGCGATGCTCCGGCATTTCATCACCAAAGTGCACGGCCGGCGGATGCGGGCACGGCCGCGGGTCGTTATTGCGGTCCCATCCGGCATTACAGAGGTGGAAAAGCGCGCCGTCCGCGAATCGGCCACTCACGCCGGTGCGCGTGAGGTTTATTTGATCGAGGAACCAATGGCGGCAGCGATTGGTGTCGGCCTACCCGTGCAGGATCCGGCGGGAAATATGATCATCGATATCGGCGGAGGCACGACGGAAGTGGCGTTAATTTCTCTTTCCGGCATCGTTTTCAGCCGCAGCGTGCGCGTAGCCGGTGACGAATTGGACGAAGCAATCGTGCAATATATGAAGCGGGCTTACAATTTGATGGTGGGTGAGCGCACCGCCGAAGAAATCAAAATTAAAATCGGCTCGGCCTATCCCACCGACAAGGAAACAAGTGTAGAAGTGAAAGGGCGAGATCTGGTGGCGGGGCTGCCGAAAACATTACAAATCACTTCGCAGGAAGTTCGAGAAGCGTTGCTGGAACCGATTTCAACCATCGTCGATTCGGTGCGAATCACGTTGGAACGTTGTCCGCCAGAATTGTCGGCCGACCTGGTCGATCGCGGGCTCGTCCTGGCCGGTGGTGGCGCGCTTTTGCGCGGTTTCGATAAACTTTTGAGCGAGGAAACTGGTTTGCCTGTCCATGTTGCGGAAGATCCGCTGAGCGCGGTCGCGGAAGGAACGGGCAAATGCCTCAATGAACTTAAATTTTTGCGCCAGGTTGCATCTGCCGATCGGCAGTGGCGCCAATAATTCCGGAGTTCAGACTTTCGGATCAATCGCTAAGTTCGACCTTCGAACTTTGGGCCTGAGATGAGTCGCACGAGCATTGTTGCGCTGGTGCTTTTCGTGGCAGGACTGGGGTATCTTCTGAGTCTGGGTGTGGGTGGCACCCGCAAGCTGCAGTCGAGCGTTTATCAATATATCGCGCCATTTTTGAGTTCTGGCGCCGGTTTGCAAAAGCAAATCACTTCCGTGCGGAGCAACTTGAAATCGCTTGATGATCTGCAAGCGGAAAATAGTTCGTTGCGGGTGGAGAACCGTTCGCTCAAAGCGACGAATCAGGCCTTGCTCGGCGTCGAGCATGAAGTGAATCGATTGCGCCACGCGCTGAACTATCGGGAGCGCGCCGTTTTCAAACTTGTGCCAGCCGAAGTCATTACGCGAGATTCCTCCACTTGGTGGCGGACCGTTACCGTCAACCGCGGCAAACAGGATGGGATCGATAGCGATATGCCGGTTGTGACCGATGAAGGGCTGGTCGGCAAGACCACGACGGTCAGCGCAAATATCACGATTGTACTTTTGGTTTCGGATGAAAATTGCCGCGTCGCCGCTAACGTAGAAGGCACGCGTGAACAAGGCATCGTCACGGGCGAGCGTGTCACGGGTGGGGTTGCGCCATTGCTGAATTTAAATTTTCTGTCGAAACAGGCGAATTTGCAACCGGGCCAGAAAGCCTATACCTCGGGGGTGGGTGGGGTGTTTCCGCCCGGACTGCTGATCGGGGCGGTCAAAGAATTTCGGGTCCGGGAATTGGATGGGCAGGCACAGCTGACACCGGCAGTTGATTTAACGAAACTGGAGGACGTGTTCGTGGTCGTCGGGCGCTAATGATTTTCTTTTGTGTTTTGATGGTTCTTGTCTTTGTCGCGCAGATCGCGGAGTTTTTCATTCCGCCGCTGGATTGGATGTCGAACGCGCACGTTTACATCACTCCGGTGCTGGTTTTTTACGGAGCGATGGCACTACCATTGCCGCTCATGCTGGTGCTGGTTTTCTGGGCTGGTTTTTTGCTCGATGCGCTGACCGCGCAGGTGATCGGCGGACGTGTTGAAATTTCCTTTGGTTCGTCAATACTTCTCTACGCCGTTCTGGCGGGAATCATGCATGGGTTGCGGCCGCTTTTTGCGCGTGGGCGCTGGGAAGTTCATTGTATAATGAGCGGCCTTTGCACCTCGGCCCTGTTGCTCGGCCAATACCTGATGCTTTCATTCCGGCGCGGCTCCATTTTTTTCTCGCGTGAAGTCTGGTGGCAGATCGGCGGGCCAGGTTTGCTGGCAATGATCATGGCGCCGCTCGTTTTTTGGGCATTGCACTGGCTGGCACGCGCCACCGCCTATCCTTATCTGCCGCGGCGAGGACTCATATGAACAGGCCGCGAATTAGTCCGCTCCTGCGGTTGCAATTTCTCGGGGTCCTAATGTTGCTTGGCTTGGGTGCGCTGGCTGCGCGTCTTTGGTGGGTGCAGGTGGCGCGCGGAGCGGAGTGGACCGCTCGGATTCGTGGCAGCTCCGAGGCAACGGTGCGCATTCCCTCGATTCGAGGTGAAATTCGCGACCGCAATGGCACTTCTCTGGTGCAGAACCGGGCCAGTTACGAAGTCGATTTCTATCTGCCCGAAATGGTTAAGGGTTATCGGCAACGTTACGGACAACCGCCACTTACCGTCTATCGAGGAAATGTAAGCGGGATGCCGAAGGATTTGAAGGAAGCGGACATCGTCAAAATTGTGAACGATGGAATTGTTCCGCGCTTGGACGACTTGGATTTGGCGCGCGATTACAACGCAGGCCAGTTACAAAAACATTATCGCACCAACACCGAAGTTCCCTACACCTACATAAAGGATATTGATTTTCCGACAATGGCGAAGTTCTCCGAGCACGACGTCGGATTGCCCGGAGTGGACATAGCGATCAAACCGGTGCGCTCTTATGTCTATGGCGCGCTCGCGGCCCACCTCCTGGGCTACGTCGGTCCACCGGATGACACCGACAAGGAGGAAGCCCGCAAGTTCACTTTTTACCAGAGCGACGTGGATGGAAAATCGAATGTCGAGAAAACATTCGACCAATATCTGAGGGGCAGACCGGGGATCCGTTATCTGCGGCGTAACGCCAAGGGGACGATTGATGGGGTGCTGCGAGAAGATCCGCCGATGCAGGGCGCGAATGTTTACCTGACTATTGACGCCCGTATTCAGGCGATCGCTGAGGAAGCGATTCGTTCGGTCGCGCGCGGTGCGGCAGTGGTGGTCGATCCGAACAACGGCGACGTGCTGGCGATGGTTTCGGTGCCGTCGTTCGATCCCAATACTTTTATTCCCAGCATCAAGGCGAAGGATTGGGTGGCGTTGCAGAAGGATGAGGCCAGGCCGCTGGTCAATCGCGCGATCAGCACCTTTCCGCCGGGCTCAACCTTCAAAATCGTGACCTCGCTGGCAGGCTTACGCCGGAACCTATCCACCGCCCGTTTCAATTGCAGCGGCGGCGTGAGTTACGGCGACCATTATTTCCGTTGCTGGATAGCAGAGAAAGGGGGCGCCCACGGTACCCTTGGATTGACCGACGCGATCAAGGTTTCGTGCGACTCGTTTTTCTATCAATACGGAAATGCGGCTGGAATCGACGCGATTGATCAAACGGGTAACGCGCTTGGTCTGGGTAAAGAGACCGGAATTCATCTCACTGGTGAGCAACCGGGAATCATGCCCGGGCCGGAGTGGATGGCGATCCATTATCCGCGGGAACGCTGGTCGCAGGCCTACACCGCCAACGTTTCGATCGGGCAGGGCTATGTCCTGACTTCGCCACTGCAAATGGCGATGGCTTACGCCGCCGTCGCCAATGGCGGGGTCTCTTACTATCCACGTCTCGTTAGTAAGGTTTTGAATCAGGATGGCTCAATGGCATTGGATGAAAATGGCAAGCCGGTCGTTCCCGCCGAACCCCGTATCGATAGCGATTTGCGGATGGATTTTTCACCGGAACAAATCGAACTGGTGCGTCGCGGACTTTGGAAAGTCGTTAATGAGGATGGCGGCACGGGTGGGAGGGCGCAATTGAAAGGCGTACAGGTCGCCGGCAAAACCGGAACGGCCCAGGCTTCGACCAATGGCAAGAAAGATACCATCGCGTGGTTCTGCTGCTTTGCTCCGTTCGATCACCCAAAATACGTTGTCGTGGCAATGGTTCAGGGCGGCGAGCATGGTGGATCGGTCGGCTGTCCAATCGCGACTCGCATTCTCGAGCGCACCCTGGCGATGGATGCGGGAACTTTCGAGCCACAGGTGGCCTGGCTGGCGCCGGCCCATCATCCGAATCCGTTTGCCATGGTAAAGGATGTTACCTTTAAGGATGCCCAGCCAAATGCGAATACAGATGAAGAGCATGGCGATGATTCGCAAACAGCCGATACCCAAATGGCGGCAGGCGGCGGTGATCCCGATGTCGAGCAGGCTCCGGACGCGGAAGGGAAAGTAGGCACACGCCAAGCCCGCGTGGCCCGCGCCGTTCCGGTCGCGACTCCGCAACCGGAGCGGCGAGGATTTTTTCAACGGTTATTTGGGGGTCATCGCAATCCGCCTGCGGCGATTCCCACCCCAACTCCAACGCCGTCGCGCCGGTCGCGCGGCTTTTGATTATGCAGATTTTATCGGAACGAAGCGCGCGCCGCCCTTCATCCGCAATTGAACAATTTATTTATGATCGACAAAGTTCGAAAACTTTTGGGAATTCCCCGCAAGACGGGGAACAAGCTAATTGTCAGCGTGGAGAAGCTGGAGCGCCGCGTGGCGCTGCTGGAGAACGGACGGCTCGAAGAATATAGCGTCGAGCGCAACACTTCGCGTAACATTGTTGGCTCGGTCTACAAAGGCAGAGTCAAAAACATCGAGATGGGATTGAAGGCGATGTTTGTCGACATCGGCTTCGAGAAAAATGCTTTCCTCCATTTCTGGGATGCCATCCCAGCCGCGCTCGACAGTGGAATCGAAGAAATCGACCGCCCGAGTAAGCGCGGGCAGCGCAAACGGATCACGGCAAAGGATATTCCGAATATTTATCCGGTCGGTTCCGATGTCATCGTGCAGGTGACGAAAGGGCCAATCGGAACCAAGGGTCCGCGCGTTACGACCAACCTGAGTTTCGCCGGGCGTTACCTTGTTCTCATGCCCTTCAGCGATCGAAGCGGCATCTCGCGCAAGATTGAAGATCCGAAGGAACGCGAACGCCTGAGAAAAATTTTGCGCGAGCTCGATATCCCGGACGGAATCGGCGTGATTATTCGCACCGTCGGTGAAGGCCAACGCGCCCGCTATTTTGTTCGCGATTTGCGCTTTCTCCTCGATCAATGGCGCAAGGTCGAGCAGGAAATTGCGAATCATCCGGCGCCCCACCGCGTTTTCGAGGAGCCCGACCTGATCGAACGCACCGTGCGCGATTTCCTCACCGAGGAAATCGATGAGGTGGTGTGCGATGATCGAGTCGCGCTCGATCGAATGGGCACGCTCATCGGCGACATTTCCCGGCGCTCCCGCAACCGCCTGCATTATTACGATGGCGCAACGCCAATTTTTGAAACCTTCGGCGTGCAAAAACAAATCGATGACGCCTTTCATCGCCAGGTTTGGCTGAAGTGCGGCGGCTACATCGTAATTGATGAGACTGAAGCCCTGGTCGCGATCGACGTGAATACCGGCCGCAACAAGGGCGCTCGCGATGTGGACAAGACGATCCTGCAAACCAATCTGGAAGCGGCCGATGAAATCGCGCGCCAACTGCGGCTCCGCAACGTCGGGGGACTAATCATCGGCGATTTTATCGATATGAAGAGCCGCAAGGACCAGCAACTGGTTTACCAGCTAATGCGCGAACGGTTGAAGCGCGACAAAGCCAAAACCCACGTCCTTCCCATTTCCGCGCTCGGTTTGATGGAGATGACCCGGCAGCGGGCGCAGGAGAGCCTGAGCGATTCGATCTTTGAGAACTGTCCCTATTGCCAGGGACGCGGCGTGGTCAAAACCTCGATGACGACGAGTGTGGAATTGCATCGCACCCTCAATACTGTGATGCGGAAGTATCAGGAAGAAGTGCATGAATTCCGCGTGATCTTGAATCCCGATGTGCTCAAACGGTTGAAAGAAGAAGACGAGGACCTTCTAATCGAGCTGGAACGCCGTTATGCCAGTAAGTTAATGTTCCGCGGCGATGCGACTTTTCACCACGAGAAGTTTGTCATCACCGACGCGAGCAATGGCGCGGAATTGAAAGCATAAATAGAGCGCCGTTTTGGCACATCCGCTGCTGCGACGCATACATTATTGACAATAATCCGATTCCTGTTTCTGGTTTCGGCAAAGAGAACTGAAAGGGAGAAACAATGCGAAAGCTTACCGTCACGATTTGTGCCCTCGCAACGATGATAACCGCCGCGTATGGCGGAACTACAACTTATTCAGGCAAGGAACAGGTCGCGCAGGTGCCACCTTGCCCCGAGTGGTATCGGGATACGGAATGGAACGTGAGTTTGTGGGGGACCTACATATTCACGGCCAATAACTGGCGAGATGACCGTTACTTTGAATCAGATCACGCCTGGGGCGGCGGCGTCGACGCCAAGTATTTCTTCCATCGCTACTTCGGTGTCGGCGTGGAAGGTTGGGCGGCGCAATCGACCCGTCGCCAGTTTGACGGATTCGATTTTAATGGGCAGCCGGCTTTCAGCGAGGATTCGCGTATTATTGGTGCCGTTAAGGGAACGCTGACGCTGCGCTATCCAATTCATTGCAGCCGTTTGTCTCCCTACCTTTACGTCGGCGGCGGCGCGCTCTTCGGTGGTGAGGAGCGCGATTCCTTCACCGAGTTGTTACCGCCATCAATCAAGGCGATATCCGTTGGTTTTCCTGCTAGTCACACCGACAGCACAACCAGAGGTTTCGGCCAGGTTGGAGCGGGTCTCGAGATTCGTCTCACCCCGCATATCGGTTGGATGAGTGATTTTAGCTGGAATGTGGTGAATGGCCCTGACAATAATTTTGGTATGGCGCGTAGCGGCATCACCTTCGCGTTTTAGTTAAATTTGCATTTTCGAACGGCGGCATTCCACGTAGACGGAACGCCGCCGCTCTGTTTTTGGGGCGTGATCGGCCCCGAAAGACATACAGATTTCGTATTTTGACGGTTGTCGTCATCTTCGGCAGGTATGATCGTTTCTGGGCGGCGATCACGACCGGGGCGGAGCGGAAAATTTAGACCTTGACGCATCCGTTGCGTGGGCAATTACGTTGTTGACAGGAAGGCGATATGGGGTTGTGGTACCGCCGTAAGGAGAAATCAAACCAAGGAGGAATGATGAAAAAGCTTTTTATTGCAAGTTGTACCTTGGCGGCAATTGCCTCAGTCGCGTTTGGCGGCACCGAGACTTATTCAGGCAAGGAGACTGCGGTTCAGCCGGCACCCTGCCCACAGTGGTATCGAGACACCGAGTGGGATGTGAGTCTGTGGGGCACGTATTTGTTCACTGGGTCAGAATGGAGGAATGACGAGTATTTAGGGGTCGATCACGCCTGGGGAGGTGGTGGCGATGCGAAATATTTCTTCCATCGCTACTTTGGTATCGGGATCGAAGGTTATGCTGTGTCCCTGGGAAATAATCGTAGCCGCAGCTTCACTGTCGGTGGAGAAACTTTTGACCTCGAAGCTGGCAACCAGAGCGTGGTCGGCAGCGTCCTTGGCACGTTTACCTTTCGTTATCCGATTCCATGCTCGCGATTCGCACCTTACGCTTTCGCAGGCGGTGGTGCGATCTTCGGTGGTGGCAGCCGTTCGATCCTGCTGTTCGACAGCGACGGCGACCTCATCGCCGAACGACACAACAATACCGAAAGCAAAGCCGTTGGGCAGTTTGGTGGCGGCTTTGAAGTTCGTTTTACCCCGACGATCGGCTGGATGAACGATTTCAGCTGGAATGTGGTTGACGGGCCGAAGAACAACTTCGGGATGGTCCGCAGCGGCATTACGTTCGCGTTTTAATCGCGCCGTTTAGAATTTACGAACGGCGGCACCTGACCCGGTGCCGCCGTTTTGCTTCAGCGCCCTGCCGTTTATTGGCGCCTCGTCATTAATTCGATCGGCCTGACGGGATGCTCGGCCGCTGGGCCCCAAGCTTTAGGTTGCGGACGGGAAGAGTGCGCTGAAATTTAAAGCATGTCCTTCGCTACGATCCTCGATAATATCGCGATGTCCCGGAGCGCGGTGGTACGGGGTTTTGCGTCACTCTTGACGCCGAAGACTGACGCGGAGTTGGATGCGTTGGCCGACCGGTCCCGCGAACTCACTTTGCAGCATTTTGGCCGCACCATGCGGTTATTCGCGCCGCTCTATCTTTCCAATGAGTGCATCAACAGTTGTCGCTATTGCGGATTTTCCCGTGAAAATCCAATTCTGCGTGTCACTCTTTCGGTCGATGAAGTGGTAAAGGAAGCGCGACATCTTTCGGCAGCGGGTTTCCGACAACTCCTTCTCGTCGCCGGCGAGCATCCAAAATTCGTTGGTCGCGATTATCTTGCCGAATGCGTCCGCGCTTTGCGGGACGATTATTCCTCAATCTCGATCGAAGTCGCTCCGATGGAAACGGAGGAATACATTCCGATTGTCGAAGCGGGCGCAGAAGGTCTCGTTGTCTACCAGGAAACGTATAACCGTGCCATTTATGATCAGCTTCATCTGGCCGGACCGAAAAAGGATTTTGGCTGGCGCTTGGCATGTCCCGAGCGCGGCTACGAAGCAGGTTTTCGTCGCCTTGGAATTGGCGCGCTTTTTGGGCTGGCTCCGTGGCGTGAGGAAGCGATCACCCTCGCGGCCCATCTCGAATATTTGCTCAAACGTTGCTGGAAATCTTCCCTCACTGTAAGTGTCCCGCGCCTTCGTCCGGCGGCCGGAGAATTTCGCCCGCACTTTCCCATGAGCGATCGCGATCTCATTCATCTAGTGTGCGCCCTGCGCGTTACCTTTCCGCAGGTCGGGATCGTCCTGAGCACGCGTGAGCCGGCTGCGTTGCGCGATCTGCTGATCAAGATCGGGATAACAATGATGAGCGCCGGCAGTCACACCGAACCGGGCGGTTACACCGGTCAGGGCAAAGAGAAAGTTCATCGCACCATTCGTGGCCGGATCATGCCGCCGGACGTTTCGCCGCGCGAGCCGGAGTTTGCCACCAGTCAATTCGAGATCGGTGATCCCCGTTCGCCGCAGGAAATCGCGACGCTTTTGCGTCGCGAGGGGATGGAACCGGTCTGGAAAGATTGGGATACCGCCCTGATGGAGCGATGACGATTACCTTGAATGGCGAATCGCGTTCCGTTCCACCGGTGTCAACGATCGATGCGCTGGTACGCGAATTAAAGCTGATCCCGGCGGCGTTGTTAATCGAGCACAACGGCTTGGCCTTGCACCGCGAGGAATGGAATTCGCGCGCCTTGCGCGAGGGCGACAAGATCGAATTCATCCGCGTCGTCGCCGGCGGCTGAGCCCGCAGTCCAATTTAGAAGCTTCGAGCGTTGCGAACGCTAGAAGCTGATCTTTAAAATGCGACCATCGGTACCCACCAGCCATCCAGCTTTTGGACTGGCAAAAGCTACCGCCCAGAAGCCGCTCACACCGGGCAACGTGAACCAGGTGTTTCCCTCGTCCGGAGTCCAGGCCGCGGCTCCGGTCGAAAACGTGGGCGGGTCATTGGCGGTGATCACCACCGCTCGACCGTTGTTTCCGGCGCCGCCACCAGTCTTACCCACGTAGCTTAAGCCGAAAATGGCTCCCGTGACCGGAGGAGGGTTCGTAAGAGTCCACGTTTGACCACCATCGCTGGAAGTCGCGGTGCGCGCGTTATTGGGGTTGCCGGGGTCTAAATCACCGCCGCCGACGATGCCATCGAACGGGTTACGGAAATCGATGGTGAAGGCACCTCCGCTAGGCGAGCTGGCCAAGGGAGTGTTATATGCGTTCCACGTGTTGCCTCCGTCTCTAGTAGCCAGTACCCTGGCAATCGCCGCGACGCCTGTCGCTATCCACGCGTTCCTGCCACCTTGTGTTGTGACGCAAGTGCCGCTTGACGCGAAGGAGCCTTCACCGGGCAGCGCCGGCGGCATATTGTTACTGATATCCTGCCAGGTCGTTCCATCGGTGGTGCGTAGGTCCGGGAACACTCCATTCGCCGAGTCGCTGTGTGCAATGCCGCGGCGCGGCGTCCAGAACGCGAAGCCGTCGTAGAACGCATTCGGATTCTGGTTCTCAAACTGCATCGTCCACGTGGCCCCGCCGTCCGTCGTCTTATAGATGCGAAAATCTGTTGGATTTGCTCCAATAGACATCAGATACGCAACACTGGCGCTGAAAGCCTGCACATCGCGGAACTGCAGCGTTTCGGCGCCCGGCACTACACTAGCGTTCCAAGTCTGTCCGCCGTCGGTCGTGACGGTGAACGTACCGTTGCGGCCGCACGCCCAGACCACCTGCGGGTTCACCGGCCAGACCGCGATCAGACCGTTGGTGGTGCCGCTGTTTTGCGGAGTTAGTGTTGGTTGATGAATTCGCGAGTGCTCCTGCGCATTCAGGATTGTGCAGGCGAACGTCGAAATCAGCAGAGCAGTCAATGATCGTTTCAACATGAGAATTTCTCCAAAAGTAAGTTTGCCGTGAGCCTAGGCCACACTGAAAAAAGCGTCAAATTCGTCGCTGCACGAAAGAAACTTCTTTCATCGAGACATTTTTGGCCGACCGAAAACTTGAACACGCGCGCCACGGCATTGGCTATCAGCTCACCGCTTCAGACTCCCTATGGTGCTCAGTCGGAATGCGATTACGCCTTGTCCAACCAAAGATATACAAATTCACGAAACCACTCACCCTGGTCTAGGCCGGTGAAGATGGAGGATTGTACCCAAGCTAGGTTCTGTCAGCGGTAGTTGAGCTTCTGTTGAGCCCGACTAGAAGTGCCCCTGCTCGCGGAACCACTTGAGCGCGCTCTCCAGGTCAGCACGACTTACTTCGTGGCCACCACTGAATCGACTCAGTCGGACGTTCTGAAACCCCGTGCGAACTAGTGAGCCTTGGACCTGCTGCTCCTGCGCCGGGGTTGCGATACGATCGTTAATTCCGCTGCTGATCCAAATCGGCAGACGCAGAAATCCGGGAGGCGCGACGTTGGTTTTCAGCGCCTCGGGCATTTGGTCTTCGTTGATTCCGCTGAGGAAAAATCCGCGAATGTTCAGGGAGTGCGTCTGGGCTAGGATCGCTCCAAGCCATTGGGCGCACTTCGCACCGCCCGAGATGCCCGCAAACGCCACCGGCCATTGGCCCGACTTTGGCCATTCGTGATGCACCACGTCCAGCCCGGCCGCCAGAAGCGCGAGTCTCCAGCTTACTGAGTCGTTCCGAGGGCGGACCGTCGCATCGGTGGCGAGCACAATCCAGCCTTCCGCTGCGGCCGCAGCGTGATACCACGGTGCATCCGAAGGAGCTGTGTGTCCGGGATCCTTGGTCGCGGTTACGATAAGAATTGGCCAAACTCGCCTGAGAATCGAAGTTCGGTGGCAGGAGCAAGAAGAGACGACCTGTGGTTGGAACGGGATTGCCGTCCTGCGTCGCATATTGTTGGTAATACGCGGGAACCGGAAAGCGCACGTCCACGGTTCCGGGACTGCCGGGACTTTGCGGCAAAATGGCCGCCGTGCTTGCAAGGCTTAGAATCAATGCCATCGCCACCGTCAGCAGGATTCTGAGCGTCACGTAACCACTTTCCGCTGCTCGCCAATAATGGCAATGTTTCCGGGGCCCTCGGGACTGGGCGTTCGGGTCTGACGCGGCACTAACGGGGTCAACGGCAGTAATGCGGCAGTAATTGGGTCAAGTCTAAATTCCTTGACCGATGAAGGGAGAAAAAACGAAGTCGCATCTTAACATGTTGACATCAATTAGGCCAGTGGTGACCTAATTATCGTTAGGAAGTCGTCTGAGTGCGGGCGACGAGTACTCGCATACCGTCGATTTGAGAAATGATGATCGGCGTTTCGGCAGAGATAAATTCGCCCTCGGTGATTACGTCGATGATCTGGTCTCCAAATTTCCCTTTTCCGCTCGGACGTAACGTCGTCATCGCCAGTCCGCGCGTTCCCGTTGAAATGGGCCGGTTGGAAACGAATTCTCGTGGTGCGCTGAAGGACGGCCCGGAAGGATTCGCCGCCATTAGGGCGAAACGGCGATAGAAACTGGTGCGCGGCAGGTAACGCGCGAGCAATGCGATCACGATCATCGAGGCGATGATTGCGATCGACAGGTTCAGCATCGGGACGAGCAACATTTTGGTCGAGGGAACGAGCGGTTGGTCGGGATAGCGATCGATCATGGCCCAGAAGAGCGAGGCTAGAATGAGAAAAGCGCCGACCACGCCAAAGATGATGGTGGAGTGGGCGAAGAAGAGCACTTCAATGAGGACGAGGGTAACGCCGAGCACAAAAAATACGGCTGCTTCCCACCCCGCCAGACCGGCCATGTAATGGCCGAGGAAAAAGAGGACGAAACAAATTCCGGCGATAACGCCTGGCAACGTCGCGCCGGGAATTTTAAATTCGAGATAGGCGCAAACAATTCCGAGCAGCAGGAGCAACGGCGCCAACGCCGTGATCCAAAAAGCGAATTGCTCAAAACCGGTCGGCTGTAACCGGACGAGCTGGCCGCCGAGCTTCGCTTTTTTCGCCAGATCATCAATGGACTGCGCGATCCCATCGGCCAGCAAAGGTTTGCCGTTGATTATCTCGGTGGCTTCCTGCGCGTTCAAGGTCAGAAGCGAACCTTTCGCATGTACGACGCGGTCGCCAATTTTCACTTCCTTTTCCTTGTTCATGAACGCTTCGCCGAGATCGGGATTGTGTCCGTTGCGACTGGCCATGCTGCGGACGAGCGCGGAAAAATAGGAAATAGTTTTGTCGCGTTCGGTTTCGGGCAAATCCTGTCCGGTGGAAAGAACAGGGGCGGCAGCGCCGATTGCGCTGACCGGCGCCATATAAATATGTTTGGTGGCAAGGGCAATGAGCGCGCCGGCCGATCCGGCATTCGAATCGATAAAAGTGTAGGTGGGAATAGTGACGCGATTGAGTGCGCCGGTAATTTCCTCAGCGGAATCGAGACGCCCCCCGTAGGTGTTCATTTCGATCACGATCGCGCTTGCTTCGGCGGATTCCGCCGCCTTGATTCCGCGTCGCAGAAAAAGATATAGCGCTGGCGAAACCTCACCTCGCAGCGGGATGATGACAGTGTCGCCTTTACGAATGACTTCGCGCGCCTGGGCCGCCGGCCCCAGAGTGGCGATGCACAAGAACACCGGCGCGATTTTGCGGAAAATTTGGAAGCCGCTGCTCACGCGCTAAGTTTGCCACGGCAAACAGGCCGGAACGAGAGAAAAATGGCGATCCCGTCGGAAACAATCGAGCAAGTCGCAGCCGCGAACGACATCGTGGAAGTGATCGGAACTTATTTTCCGCTGAAGCGAGCAGGCGCAAGTTTTAAGGCGCTTTGTCCCTTTCATCAGGAAAAGACGCCCTCTTTCACGGTCAGTCCGCAGCGCCAGACCTTTCACTGTTTCGGGTGTGGAGCAGGAGGCAGCGTTTTTCGGTTCGTGATGGATTACGAGCATGTCGATTTTCCGGTGGCTGTGCACAAGCTGGCGGCGCGGGTGGGGATCGCAATTGTGGAGGAACGCCGCAGCGAAGATGAAACGCAGCAGCATGAAGCGCGGCGTTTGTTATTGCGACTGCACTCGGAAGCGGCGGAATGGTTTCATGAAAATCTGCTCAAGCGCGACCTGGGAGCGCCGGCGCGCGATTATTTGAAAACACGCGGGATAAGCCGGGAAGTAGCGAAATCATGGAAGCTGGGTTACGCGCCGGAAAGTTGGGATGCGTTTTGCCAACGGGCGAGCAGGGAAGGCTATCGCCGGAGGGAACTGCTCTCGAGCGGGTTGGTGAAACTGCGTGACGAAGAACGCGGTGATGGCGAATTCTACGATCGCTTTCGCAACCGGCTGATGTTTCCGATTTGCAACGACGTCGGCGAAGTCATCGCTTTTTCGGGGCGCGTTCTCGCCACTGAGGCGACGGCGGCTAAATACATTAATTCGCCGGAAACGCCGCTGTTTCGGAAAGGTCGGGTCCTTTTCGGACTCCATAAAACGAAACGAGCATTGATCGAAGCCGATTGCGCTATCGTTTGCGAAGGACAGCTCGATTTAATCACGCTCTTTGAGGCGGGAATCCAAAATGTAGTCGCGCCACAAGGAACGGCGTTCACGGAAAACCAGGCGCATGTGCTGAAACGCTTTGTTCGGGAAGTGGTTCTCTGTTTCGATTCCGATACCGCTGGTCAAAACGCCGCCGAGCGTTCGCTTGAAGCCTTGCTCCAAAATGATCTGGTGGTGCGAGTGGCGGAGATGCCCGCCCAGGAAGATCCGGATTCGCTGGTACGAAAATCAGGCCGGCAAAAATTCGAAGAGCTAGTCGCGTCGGCGCCGGATTTTTTTGACTATTGGATCGAGAAAAAAGCGGCCACGACCGATTTGAATTCACTCGGCGCCAAAATGCAGGTCGCGCGTGAACTGGCTGCCAGCGTCACCTTTGTGCGCGACCCGGTGATGCGTGGTGAAGTGATGAACAAAATTTCCGCCCGTCTTGCCATGCGCCTTGCTGATTTTGAGACGCTGGTTAAACCTGGCCAGCCCTTTCGGCAGGGTAACGCGAAGGTTGCCTCACCCATCGCTGCTCCATCGCACAACGTTGCGATGCTTTGTCTGCTCGCGTTGCGCGATGAAGAGGCGCGGGCGTTCTTGCTCGAGCAAAATTGGCCCGAAGTTCTGGCGAGCGTTCCCGGCTCGGACTTGCTGACAAAGATCCTCCAGGCCGATCTTCGTCCGGTCGATTCGGCCTCGTTGAATTTGTTTCAGACGACTCTGTCACCGGCGGAGGAATCGCTGGTCTCTGGCTGGCTCCTGCAAAAAATGCCGGCTAATGCTGCCACGCTGGCGCGCGAATGGTGGAACGGTCTTAGGCAGGCGATTTTGCGGCGCGAACTGGAAGCTGCGGAAAGCCGGTTACGGCTCCCGAATCTGACTACCGGCGAAATTATGCAACTCCAGAAACAAGTTCTTGACCTCCGGGGCCAACTCCACGACGTTCCTCGGTTTTCGCCCGCCCGTGCGCAACAGCCCTAAAAATTCGGACATTCCAGCAAAAGCGGTCGCGAGATTCTAACGTTTTCCCGTGGCCAAGAAATTAAAACGTATCATGCGGGGGCGGCCACACTCCAATGGTAATTCCCGGCACGCACCGCTGGAGCGGAAAGTAAAGACCAAAACTGTGACACCTGTGGTGGCGAGAAAGCGAGGACGCCCGCGAAAAACTGAAGGTGCGGTGTCACATAAAGTTTTGATTCCGCATCAGCCGCATGAAAGCAATCGTGTGGCGCTCGCGCCGGACGATTTGCAAGGCCGCGTCCGCGAGCTGGCCAAGCTGGCGAAGGAACAGGGCTACGTCACCTTCGACGATCTTAATGACGTCTTGCCCGAAGGGGTGACCGACGCTGATGAATTGGATGCGATCCTGACGCAGCTCCGGAAGATGGAGATCGATATCATCGAAGCATCAGAAGTCGATCGTTACAAAGAAGGCAAAAAGGAAACCGAAGAAGAAGAGGAAGAGGAGAAGCCCGAGACTCGCTTTGAGATTCTGGATGATCCGGTGCGGATGTATCTCAAGCAGATGGGGCAGGTTCCTCTGCTGACCCGCGAGCAGGAAGTGCAAATTTCAAAGCGAATCGAGGAAGCCGAGCATCTCGTTCAGCAGTACATCAATCGTTTCGGGTTTACGGCCAAAGCGCATCTCGACTTAGCGCAGAAATTAGCCGAAGGACACGAACGATTCGATCGCGTGATTCTCGACAAAAAAATTGAGAGTCGAGAACGGTACATGAAATTACTGCCGCGTCTTTGCCAGAAGGTGGAGAAGCTTGGCGAAACAACCACGGCCCAGTACGCTCAGCTGCGCGAAGCATCTCCTCGCACCGCCAAGGCGCGGACGAAAGCATTTCAGCGTTCGGTCAATGCCCTGCAACGGCTTTATCCACGATTCTATTTCAAACAAAAGGTGACGGAAGAATTCGTCCATCTGGCAGATCAACACTTCGCGCTTTTGACGGCGTTGAAGTCTGAGCGCCTGAAAAACAATCACACCCGCCGCCGACAGCTACCGAAGTTGGAAGAGTTGGAGTGCGCGGTCTGGCTCTCCACGGAAGAATATCTCGAGCATTATCAGGAGCTGAAAACGTGGTTGCGCAAAGCGTTGCGCGCGAAAACCGAAATGGTGGAAGCAAACCTGCGACTCGTCATTTCCATTGCCAAGAAATACACCAACCGCGGCCTTTCCTTTCTCGATCTGATCCAGGAAGGGAACATGGGACTAATGAAAGCGGTGGAGAAATTCGAGTATCGCCGCGGCTACAAATTTTCCACTTACGCGACCTGGTGGATCCGGCAGGCCATCACCCGTTCCATCGCCGATCAGGCGCGCACCATTCGCATTCCGGTGCACATGATCGAGACGATTAACAAGCTGATGCGAGTGCAAAAACAGTTGGTGCAGGAATATGGACGCGAGCCGACTCCGGAAGAAGTGGCGGAAGAAATTCTGCTGCCGGTCGATCGCGTTCGCGCGGTCTTAAAAATGGCCCAGCAACCAATCTCATTGCAATCGCCGGTCGGTGAGAGCGAGGAAACCAATTTCGGCGACTTCATTGAAGATAAAGGGGCAGAGAATCCGAGCGACGTCACGGCAATCGTGCTGCTGAAAGAAAAAATTAAAGATGTGCTTGAAACGTTGACCGAACGGGAGCGGCAAGTGCTGGAGCAGCGCTTTGGATTAGTCGATGGATATAGTCGTACTTTGGAAGAGGTCGGTCGGCAGTTTAGGGTCACCCGCGAGCGGATACGACAAATCGAGGCCAAGGCGTTGCGTAAAATGCGGCATCCTACTCGCATCCGACAGCTGGAAGGTTTCCTGGATGCGGCCGAGGTCTAGCGACCAGCGCGCGAATCGGAGGACCCGGTTTCCCGCAAAGGCAGGCCTGTCACACTTAAGTAAGTGTGGATTATATTTTTGAGTGACTACTCTCCGAAACTTTGGTTAAATTTCTCGGTTGAATTAATGGGCATGAACCGCGAGGAAGATCCGCAACTCTGGGATTTGCTTGGCCGCTCAAAAGGCGCGGCGCCATCCCCATTTTTCGCGCGGAACGTGGTCCGGGCTGCGCGCGCCGCAATACCGGAAAGAGATGGTCTTAGTGGCTGGTTCAACCTCCGCAGGCTGGTCCCGGCACTCTCAGCTGCTGCTGCCGTAGCAATCGCTGCGTTTACATTCCAAGTGTTACATCATCAGGTTTCGCCGCCTCGCGGTTTAACCACGGCAGAAGTCCAGGACTCCGATGTCGCGGCTGATTTAGACCTTTTGGCCAGCAACGATGACGACGACGACACGTCGCTTCTCTGAAATTTGCGTTAGCGTTTAGCGCCAAAGGCGCAGTCACATGGCTGAGCCGGGGGGTGATGCATCCTTTGCGGTTACTCTCATTCTCCGACCAATAAAAACAGATTAAGTAGGTTTAAAGTACAGGTAATTGGGAGCTCGGCGAATGGCTAGACGCGGCGCGGGATAGGACCGCGCTCGCAAAAATTGAAAGGAGCCTAGCGGAACTGGCGGTGTCGAACAAAAATCCTACGGCCGTGCCACCAATAGTAGGGCCCGTACACGCTGCTGTAATAGATAGCAGGCGGATAGTAACCATACGGATAATAGGCCGGGTATCCGAAAAAACCTGGGAATCCGAACCCTACGCCGATTGAAACGCCCGCGTTCGACTCGGGTGTCGCTATCACGATGAACCCAATCGCAACCAGCGCGATCATCATGAACTTCTTCATTCCTTCACCTCCCTCTGTATGATTTAACCAGAAATCGGGGACAAAGTTTTGCGGATTATACTGTGGGAAAGTCTGTCGCGTTCTTCGGATAACCGGTGATGCAAATGTCCTGACCAATTCGTTCGTAGCGCAGCGAATCCAGCCGTAGCGATTTTTCTGTGGATGGGGCTCCCTTCCCCCCGAATGCCAATACGCCTCCGCCAGTAAGAAGCGGAGCGATATAAATCTGGACCTTGTCGATTAGCCTTTGATCGAGAGCCTGACTCAGGACGTCGCCACCACCTTCAATCAAAACACTGGTAATCTCGCGCCGGCTGAGATCTCGCAACACCGCTCGGAGCGATCGGTTTCGATAAACCACCGTGCGCTCTTTCGCCGAATCCCGAAAAATCGTGGCGTTCTGCGGAAGCCGGCCGGATTTGGTCAGAATCGCTCGCCAGGGTTGAGTGCGTCGCGGCCCCTTGCGCACGGTAAGACGCGGATTATCCCGCCGAACGGTTTCGGCGCCGACAATGATGGCGTCGACGAACGCGCGAAGTTGACGCGCGTGAGTGCGTGAAGATTCCGAAGTGAGCCAGCGCGTTTCGCCGGGCGGGCGAGTCAGGTAACCATCCAGACTCATGCCGCATTTTGCAATTACAAACGGTTCGCCGGTGACAATCCATTTGTTAAACGCTTCGTTCAGCCGCATACATTCGTTTTCCAAAACGCCAGTGCGAACGTCGACTCCAGCCGCCTGGAGAAGTCCAATCGCGCGGCCCCGATGTTTCGGATTCGGATCAACCGCACCGATGACTACCCGCCGAACTCCGCGCCGGATGATATAGTTTGCGCAGGGCGCAGTTCGTCCACGGGTCGAGCAAGGCTCGAGCGTTACGTAAAGGACCGCTTCGGCTGGAATGGGATCATCTAATTTTCGCAGGCAATCGATTTCCGCGTGATCGCCGCCGGCCCGCCGATGATGTCCCGGCGCAATGATACGATTGCGCCAAACGAGCACGGCACCTACGGCTGGATTCGGGCTTGTTGTGCCCAGTCCCTTTTTCGCCTGCAGCAAGGCAGCGCGCATAAATTTTTCGTGGGTATTTGGCTGCGGCACAGCGTGAAGGTAGGCGAGCGAGCGCACTAGCGGCAACCCAGTAAATCTGGGTCGCATTGGCGCGCGCGGTCGGAACCTATCTGGCTAATGCTGTGCAATAATGTCTCATATTTAGCTTAGAAGATTCATCAGCTTCTATGAGTAAATTATTGATATTCAGCCGATTACTTGTGTCCGCCTCAAACTGGCATTTCGCAAGCTGATGTCATTTCAAGAACAATTTTAGAGAAAGGAATTCAACACCTATGAGTATTATTCGATATCAACCACCCGAGACCGTAACGTGGAGCGGGCTCAATCGGCTGAGTAATCTCCGCGACGAACTTGACACCTTATTTGAGATGCCGTTCTGGTCGAATTTCGGAGGGCAATCGCAACTCTTTAGCGGTTGGTCACCGGCGCTCGACCTTTATCAGAATAACGACAACGTAGTTGTCCGGGTCGAATTGCCCGGCATGCGCAAGGAGGACATCGAGATTTCGTTGCAAGACGGAATGCTGACGATCAGCGGCGAACGCAAGAGCGAAACGGCGGAGGGCGACAAAGCGGAACGAACTGAACGTTATGTCGGCAAATTCCGCCGCAGCATTTCGCTGCCGACTCAAGTCGATGCCAGCAAAGTCACGGCTACGTATCGTGACGGCATTCTGACTGTCACTCTGCCCAAAGCGGAAGAAGCCAAGCCGAAACAGATTCAGGTTAACGTCGCCTGATTAAGGAGGGAAATTATTATTATGAACACATTGGTTCGTGAAAATCGAAATGTCAGCCAGCAACGAAGCGAGCAGTTCGTCACGCCGGCTGCGAGTGTGATCGAGGATAACGATGCTTACCTGTTGAAGGTAGAGATGCCAGGAGTGAATAAGGAAGGGCTCGAAATCTCGGTCGAGAACAATGAGCTAAGGATCATTGGCCGACGATCATTGCCGGAGATCGAGGGGACACCGATCCATCGCGAGTCGCGTACGGAAAATTTCCGCCGCGTCTTTGAGCTCGATCCCAGCATTGATACGTCGAAGATTTCAGCGCATATCGAGCAGGGGATCCTTACGCTCAGATTGCCCAAAGCGGAGCAGGTAAAGCCCCGCAAAATCACGGTCAGCTAACGCGCCGAAAGCGCAGATTTCAAAGGCCGCGCATGGGAAACGTGTGCGGCCTTTTGCTTTTTGTCTCGCGGAGCGCAGGCTGCCAGCCTGTAGCATTCGGCCGCTGTGCCGAATGCAATTTTTCGGCAAATTCTGATTAGAATCTTTTCGCGTGTTTAGCGGGCAAAAATCTTATCTTGCCAGTACTCCACTTTGTCGGTTTGAGTAAGGTTGAATTATGCCCGCTAAAACCGCTGAGAAGACTGGCGAAGACAAGGTGACCGCCGCCCGCAACAAAAATCTCGATCTCGCCATTCAGCAGATCGCCAAGGATTACGGCGATGGCGCCATCATGCGTCTCGGTGACGACAAAATAGTCGATATCGACGTTATTCCGACCGGGAACATTTTGATTGATCGCGCGCTGGGCGTCGGCGGATTTCCCCGCGGCCGGGTGGTCGAAGTTTTCGGTCCGGAATCTTCCGGCAAAACCACGCTTACGCTAACCGTAATCGCGCAGGCGCAGAAACGCGGTGGCCTCGCCGCGTTCATCGACGTGGAACATGCGCTCGATCAGAGGTACGCGAAGAAGCTCGGCGTTAACCTCGATGACCTGCTGGTCTCGCAACCGAGCTCAGGTGAAGAAGCACTGCGCATCTGTGAAACTCTGATCCGTTCAAACGCGCTCGACGTCATCGTGGTCGACTCGGTCGCCGCGCTCGTGACGAGGGCCGAATTGGAGGGCGAAATTGGCGATACCACCGTAGGCGCGCAAGCGCGTTTGATGAGCGCTGCGCTGCGCAAACTCACTTCCCTGATTTCGAAGGCGCGGACCTGCTGCATTTTCACCAACCAGATTCGTGAAAAAATCGGCGTCATGTTTGGGAATCCGGAGACGACACCTGGCGGCAAGGCGTTGAAATTTTACGCCAGTGTTCGTGTCGATATTCGCCGCATCGGCGCAATCAAACAGACCGATGGCGTCGTCACCGGTAACCGCACCCGGGTTAAGATTGTAAAAAACAAAGTGGCCCCGCCGTTCACCGAAGCCGAGTTCGACATTATGTATAACGAGGGAATTTCCTCCACCGGCGCGCTCCTCGATCTCGCGCTGGAGAAACAAATCATCGAGAAGCGCGGTTCCTGGTTGAATTACCGGGGCACCCAACTGGCGCAGGGAAGAGATGCGGCAAAGGACGCCTTAAAATCCGATCCGAAATTATACGAGGAGATCGAGGCGGCGGTGAAGGCGAAGCTGGACGAAGAGAGGGAATAGGGCGTAAGCGTCGTCTAGTTCGGTTGATCTTGGAGTTTCCTATCCGGGTGTTTCAACGCCGCTCAGGATTCCACCAAGATGGCCGGTGAGGGTGATCATCATTAGCGCCAGGAAGGTCACTGCGAAATAGGCTAAACCTGGTGAGATGCCTTTCACGCGGAAGCGCCAGCGCATCCAAGAGAGAAAGAAGATTAGCGAGGCGGAAGTCAGCGCGCAGATCAGATGTAGCATTAAGTTGCCTTTCAGGGCGGCGCCTTCGAGTTGCCATTGCCATGCCCCCAACCCTGTAGCGATCGCTAAGGGGAGGGTGAGCGCGGCGCCAAGGAGATTGTAATAAGCGACAGATGCAAAAAGCGGTTGCTTGCGCCAGACCGCCAGTAACTCAAAGACCACGCTCGCTATAAAAAGCGCAATCGGAAAATGAATGATAACCGGATGCTGCGCGTGTCCAGCCAGAAGCGCAGCCTTTAAATCGAAGGGATTCGGAGAATGGGAATGTGCGAGAAATAGTTTCATACTGTTCACGGGCCATCACTGCGAACGGACATCAGTCGCGCCTTACTATTTCTCGACGATAATTATTCCGGTCATTTTCGGATGAACCGAGCAAAAATACTCGTAAGTGCCGGGAGCGCCCGCCGTGATGGTGAACTCTTGATCGGTGTCGAGCGCGGTCGATTTCTTAAACTGCTTCCCAACGCTCACAACGGTGTGAGGTTCATCGTCCCGGTTGATCCAAGTCACCTTTTCTCCAGACTTCACGGTTATGGTCTGAGGATTGAAAGCAAAATCTTTGATCTCTATTCTGTTTTGCTTGTCGCTGGTGCTGGCGTCGTTCTTCATCTCGCCCGCGAGCGCGAAAAGGGATAGATTGAGAAAAGCGATTCCGCACAAGAGTGCCGCGGTTTTATTTTTGGAAGTAAATGTAGTCATAGTTGAAATGGTTTAGCTGAGGTTGGAGTCGACCACGGCTAGGGCACTTTTGCCTTGCTTGTATTGAACGCTGGTTAGGCCGAGCATGCTGCGCAGTTTTTCCGCCGGGACCTTTAAAGGACCAGGGTTTGGCGCCTTTCCCGGCTCGGCCTGCGGGAAGGCAGTCGACATCGCAGTGTGGAAAGTCACATTACCTTCCACTTTCTGGAGCACCTGATGGATGTGTCCGTTTAGGACCGTCACTGAGCCAAAGCGCTTTAAATATCCCAGAGCCTGTTCGCTATCGCTGGTGCCCCAACCCCATTGCGGATAAACCGCCCAGAGAGGGATGTGCGCAAAGACGACAATCGGCGTGCTGGTTCCGAGATCCTTCACGTCGGCCTCGAGCCACTCAAGTTGCTCGTCACCGAGTTGACCTAGACCGCCGGCCTGAAGATTCAAAACGTTAACCAGTCCAATGAAGTGGACTCCGTTTTTGTTAAAGCTGTACCAACCTGAACCCTTGGCTTCGACGCTTTTTAAATAACGATCACGATAAAGTTTTCCTCCGTCGTTCAGGACATCGTGCTCGCCAGGTACATAAAATACATCCTTGGTCTTGCAGCTCTTGAGCACTTGATCAAACGTGTCGAACTCCTCCGGTTTCGACAGTTGTGTGATATCTCCAGTGTGGATGAGGAAGGACGGCGGAGTGGGCATCGCGTTGATGCGATCGAGAGCAATCTTGAACGTCTCCGTCACATCCTTGTTTGCCTCCTTACTAAAGCCGATGTGGCTATCGCTGATCTGTAGAAAGCTTAGATCGGTAGCCGTCGGCAACGAGTCTCCGGCCTTCGCGATTTGGGCAAGGGTTTTTGACGCCAGGACGCCGCCGCTAACCGTCCAAAGCAGCCCAGTGCCGGCCCAAGCCATGCACTGAAGAAAACCGCGGCGGTCGATCCCGTCGTGTTCGTGGTCATGAGAGATATAATCGGACATAGTATTGGTTTTTGGTTTGGATTGTTTTTTGATAGGTTGCCTTACACCTGTGCTTACCGACCCCGTCCGATTTTATTCCCGGAATCTTTGGCGGTGAGGCTGGCAATCGCGGATCCTTCTGCCCCTGCTTCCTACTTCTCGCTTTGCACTTGGTTTCCTCCGACGCTTGTCTTTGCTAAAACGCCGCGCTCAGGGACGAAAGCCCGAAGCGCGGCGTTTCTATGGCGAATTGCCGTTAATCGCCGAATTCCCTTAAATCTGGCGTCTGGCAGCGTCTGCTTCTTGTGCCAGCTGATTTACTGTTTGGAAGAACCTGGCTGACTGCCCAACGAATAGTCCATCTTGCGTGAATGACGCTATCGTGGCCACAGCCCCTCCAAATCTGTCATCGCTGGGGCGAATCACCGCACAGTGCGGCAAATTGGGGCTGATGAATTCACAGGGAACGGGAAAAATCAGGCTCGGTTGCACGAGACTGCGCGGGTGCAGTGGTGGATTGGCAAAAAAATCAGGAAACGACAGCCCCGATATGGGGTCTTTGAACGGAGCGACGGGTGCTTGGACTCCATTGCCGGCAAAGTCGACCCACTCGAGAAAGTGCGCGACCTCGTCTCCCCCAATGCCGAAGGCTATCTTCAACACTTCGACGCTGGTGATTTTTTGGCCCAACGCCGCATAGAGACTCGATCCACCCTGTTCGATGTATCCAAAGTGAAATGCCGCCACATTCGCAATCGCCTGGATATGTTCGTTACCGGGAAAATTGGGGTTTGCAGCGCCGTTGAAATCGTTGTCGTTACGGGGAATGGCAGTAACATTTTGTAAATGAAGGGCCTGAGGAAACGTGGCACCGAAGTCTGGGTTGGTTGTACTGCGATAACGCACATACCAACTGGTATCCACGTTGAGGTGCATGAGGTTCGTAAGGCGGCCAATATCCTGCGCCCCGGTCGCCCGGCTGCCTTGCAGCGTTCGAAACTCGTCGAGATTGACTGGATCAGCGCCCTTGGATTCAAGGTATCCGTTGAGAAAAGCTGCGTGGCTGATTTCATCGATGGTATTACTCGTAATATACTGCGGGGCATCACCATCGAGGTTCGATAAAGCGATCTGGTAGTTGTTCAGCTGCTGGTTGGGGTCAATCTCTATAGGCGGGTTATCGCCTATGCCACCCAATTCTGCATACTGTATCCACAGGTCACTTTCGATCAGTTCGGCGGCGGCCAGAAAGCGTAAAATCGCTGCATCGCCTTCCGTAAGTTGACCATTATTGTTTTGGGCCTTTGCGGCCGAATTGAGTAGGGCTGCACCGGGAGCGAGCGCCAGCGCACCCAGGCCCATCCGGCGAAAAAAGGATCGCCTAGCTAGGCGGTTGGTTGAGAGCGACGGCATTACTTGGGATGGGTCTGTAGCTTCCTTGGCGCCGTTGTCGTTTGAACGATTGGTATCAGATTTCATGGTATAGGGGTTTTATTTTGGTTTGTTTACGTGCTTTGGCGGACTGCCTCTCGCCCTTTCCTAACCGATCCGATTCGTTTTTATTCCGAAAAATCTTTGAGACGTGAGGTTTTGGCGTTATCCAACTGGATCACCAGTAAGATTTAAGGGCCATCGCTTGGCGCCAGAGCGAGATTGGCGCTGCTCCATTGCGCTGCTGCGGTAGGACTTTCAGCTGTGTTGTTGACAATACTTTCGCTTCGTTCAGCTCATCATCGCGCTTTCGCAGCCAAATCACTACGTCGCCTCCTTCACGCGCCACTGCTTCCGCAATGGCGCGTCCGATAGAATGTTTCTCGTTAATTACAATGACCTTTTTTCCTATAAGATCGAGGGTCATAAGTCAGCCCTCTGTTTCTGGAGGCAATCCCTGATTTTCATCGAAAAACTTTTTAACTTGAGCGTATCCGGCCTCGCCTCTCCGGATCTTGATAAGCAGGCGGGCTAAGTCATCTCGCCTGCGCTGAATAGCCAGATCGTGTTCCTCCGTTTGCAACGGTTTGTAAGCGATCCGGGCGACCTTAAGGTTGCGCGCTTCCGGGCTGACAGGATCGGTTGAACGTAGTTGGCCTGATTCCTTTAATGTACCTGCAGCCGTCACTCGGATTTTTGGAGTACGGCCGTTGCTACCATCTGAAGCATTCTCACTCTTTTCCGCGTTCATAGATCGCTATTCGTCAGTTGTGTACTAAGCTCCTTTGCGTTTTCGTCTCCCAGAGATCCGAGTCGAGGACTACCTGCTCACCTTCCTTGATGACAACGAGCATGCTGGCGTATCCGCCTCGCTCCGCCCGAGCTACAACGGTGTAGGTTCCAACAGGCAAGGCTACGACCTCGGGAACTTCATCGTCCGCGGAACTGTGGTTTCTCACATTCTCGTATAGCTTCCCGTCGATCGTGTAGATGGCGTAAGAGCTGTGCGGAAAGTACCACGCGTCGCCATCCTTGAATCGATCGATAGCAGAATAAACCTTGAGATATCCTTGTGGTAACTCAGTTCGATAATCCAAATTCCCAGGTCGTACCGGACTGGGAGAGAACTGATCTTTACCTCCAGCTTGTGCGCTGGTCGGTCCACTTAGGCACCAAGCGAATAAAACGATTAGTAACGTCGCCTTCAAAAACGAGGTGCCACGCGATGATTTCATGTAGTTGGTGTGGGCTGATGTTTACTTGACGATGATTTTGCTTTCAGCCGCGGGTGAATGGAACAGAAGTAAGAGTAGCTTCCCGTTGTCACGAAGGTGTGGGAAAAGCTCTGGCCAGACTTCAAGCCGGCCGATGTCTGGAACTGATTGTCTGCACTCGCGACCACATGGGGCACGTTATCGTTGTTGGTCCAGGCGACCCTTGCGCGGGCTGGCAGCGTTAAGGTCTTTGTGGAGGAACTGAAGTTGTCGATAGCAACTTCGGTATTTATGACGCGAGCTGACGCTCTTGTTTCAGAGTCTTTGCCGTGCGTGCTACTCAAAAGCGCTACAGCGACAAACATCGCAAACGCTAGAGTGCCTGTATTCAAATGTTTTAGAAGCGGGTAGAGTACGGATACGCGCCTGGCTGTGTCTTTCCGATGGGGAAGGAGAGAACCGAACATGAGATCCATCCTTCCAGGACTTGATGTTGGTGATGATGTCATCGGTAAAAGTGCCTTCAGTTATTTATACCACTCTGATTAGCTAATATTCCCATTCTGTGAGGACGGTGCTTGGCAAGACAAAACAGCCGGAAGACCCCTGGCACACCTCAACGCAACATTGTGTGCGGATGCGTAGGATCCACCGTTCAGGATCCGAGTTACTTCTAGAGAAAACGACTACTTATCCCGCTGCGAAGTTGGTGACCGCAGCTAGTGGGCCCAGCAAGGATCTTTTCTACCGGTTGCGACGGCGTGACTTCAAGGTCCAGAACACTAAATCAGGCCTCGGCTTTTGGTATCAATCCATCATGACGATGGAAGAAGCTTTTGATTAAATCGTATCTTCTCCCAGTGCTCTGGACTTCGATCAGGAATCGCGTTGCCCCATCAGCCGTTCGGTGAACAATAAGATCGCACCCGTAACGGCGCAGGTTCTCTTGTGCAATGCGCGCGACCTGAGCATCGAGCGCTTGCGGCGCAATCGTGCCGGAACGCAATTGATCTAATTGTCTTAGTGCGGCGGCGGCCGCTTCGCGGATCTTCTGGACGCGATTCTCGTACTTTACGTCAAATTCATGTCGCGCTTCGGAGTTCATCCGAGTTTTCGTGAGATTGAATAGTTTGCGAAGGAAACTTGAGCTCGTGGGGTGCCTGTTTTCGCCACGCGCCGCGGGTCCTTGGGTTGAGCGAACCGCTGCTGTAAGTCCGTTTGAGCCTCATCCGGATCGAGAATCGTTCGCCGCCCTGCGGTGATGACAATGGGCAGGCGAATGTAGCCGCGGTTCTCCGATCGAAGCAGAATCGTATAAGATCCTGCCGGCAGTGTCACAAGCGCGGGAATTTCGTCGCTCCGTGAAATGTGGTTTTCTACATTCTTAAAGAGCTTCCCCTCGGTCGTGTAGATGGAGTAGGAGCTGTGGGGGTAATAGAACGTGCCTCCGTCATCGAATCGATCTGTAGCCGAATAAACCAGGAGATAGCCCTGGCGTAATTCGGCTTGGTCGTTCAACTCTGGTTGGATAGGTCCGGTAGAGGAATCTCTTTGACCCGCTTGGACTGAAATTGGACCGCCAAAGCAGAAGGCCAACTGAACAATCAAAAGCATGGATTTCAAATAAGCTGAGCGAGGTGAACGAAATGAAGATTTCATGTGTGATATGGTTGAACGTTTACTTGACGATGATTCTTCCTGTCATCCCGGGGGGTAAATAGAACAGAAGTAAGAGTAAGCTCCTCCAGTGGACAGGGTGTTAGAAAAGCTCTGCCCTGCCGCAATAGTGTCGATTTCTCAAACTGATTGTCGGTGCTTGAGATAACGTGCGGCACCTTATCGTGGTTAACCCAGGTCACCGTTCCGCCGGCCGGGACGGTGAACATTTTGGGTGAGAAGCTGAAGTTTGCGATGGCAATCTCATTTTTGCCCACTTCGGGAATTGAGCCTTTAGCTTCGACTTCCCGGCCCCGGATGTTAGTAAGAAAAGCCAGTGCAACGAACAGGAAGATCGCCAGCGTGCCTGTATTCAAGTGTCGCAGAAACGGAGTGAGTACGGTCACGCACTTGGTAGCCGATCGTCGATAATAAGCGGGCGAGATTCTCATAATGTGGGTCTTTCGGCGCTTTGGTTTCAGTGATTCGGTGATGGATAAAATTGCTTTCAACAATCCATACCGTTTTCTTGCCGCAATATTCCGTGGCGGAGAGACCTTGTTGAAAAAAAGAGGCTGGCCTGACGGTCCGCCTTGGGGTTTGGTGACGCAGAAAAATTACGCGTCACCAGAGAGAAGACGCAACGCGGAGATTGTAGTTCGTCGTTAGCGAACTAGCATCCTATACTCAGATCGAGTGCCCAATCGAACTCAATAGGGCACAGGTTGTTGTTCGAAAAGCTACTTAAACTCTCGCAACTCTTTCGTTACCGTCGGAAACAGCCCAGTAGTTCAAGCCCGAGTCTTGGCAGGTCATCTTATATCTACGTACTCATCCGAGCCGCTAAATATTCCTTAAGCTTAGCCCGGGCGCGGGCCAGCCGCGACATAACGGTGCCCGGGGGAATTTGCGCGATGTCGGCTATTTCCTTGTAGGAGAGACCTTCCTGGTGTCGCAGCACCAGGATCTCACGAAATTCAGCGGGCAATTCATCCATTGCTTCTCTAATCAGTTCCGCGTCTTCACTTTGCTCCAGAATCGTCGCGGGACTCACAGAATCGTAGCCGGGCGCGTGTATTTCCTCGTCAAAAGTTGTCGTGAAATCAACCGCCCGATTCTTTTTGAACAACGTGTAGGAGGTATTTCGCACAATCGTCAACAACCAGGCGCGGCCATTGGAACCATGGAATCCACTGAACGATTTGAACGCTCGAAGATATGCCTCCTGAACCACATCCTGCGCATCCTGTTCGTTGCGGAGCAACCATTTGGCTAAATTGTACGCTGCATCAAGATGAGGCAGCATCAGCGCTTCAAAAGACATTAAGTCCTCTTTTTCAGCGTGGCTTTCTTCGCGCTAATTACGACGAACTTCGCAATCTTCGGGGTCCGATTCGAAATTTTCCGGCTCGGAAGCATTTTGAAGAAAACCGCCTCGCCAAGACGAGTGGTTAAAGGACTCTTTGATCAAATCAGTTGTTCTCATATTTTCCCTTTTCAGGTTGTGACATCTGTCCGGTGCGTCTGTTTTTTCCTGCTGGCATGAATGTGCTTCTACCTCCTAAAGCGGAAATCCCGCTTAGAACCCACCACGACTGCGCGAGATATTCTAAAGAAGCCGTCAGGCTGCAAAAATCCCTCGATCGTGTTAGAATTTGCGACGTCGAGCAGGCTGTATGACGACGCCCCCTTCCACGCGACAAGAGGTCACTCAACTGCTCGGCGAGTGGAGGGGCGGAGACGAGGGAGCGCTCGAAAAGCTGATTCCGCTTGTGCAGCCCGAATTACACCGGCTGGCGCATTATTATATGAGCCGGGAACGCGCCGGGCATACGCTGCAAACGACCGCGCTTCTCGACGAGGCCTATCTACAACTTACCGACAAAACACAGCCGCCATGGCAAAACCGCACACATTTTATGGCCGTTGCCGCGCAACTAATGCGGCGCATCATGGTCGATCACGCGCGCGCACGGCGCGCGCTCAAACGCGGCGGCGGGGCGATAAGGGTGACTCTGGACGAGACGGCTTTGGTCACCGAAGAGCGGGCGGAGGAGCTGCTGGCGCTTGATGAAGCGATGGAAAAGCTGGCTGAGTTTGATCGCCGCAGATGCGAGATCGTCGAGATGCGTTACTTCGGCGGACTGACCGTAGAAGAGATTGCCGATGTCCTTAAGGTACATCCCAACACGGTGATGCGAGATTGGAGGGCGGCCAGAGCGTGGCTCTACGCAGAGCTGACCACGGAAGGATGTTGATGAAGCCCGAGCTGTGGCAACGGATCACCGACCTATTTGACGAGGCGATGACGCGAGGGCCAAAGGAGCGCATCGCGTTTCTCGAGGAAGCCTGCAAGGGCGACAGAGATTTGCGCAAACAGGTCGAGCGGCTCGTCAAATCCGACGAAAAATCGGGTGACTTTCTCGAGTCTTCAGCCTTTGCCGTCGCTCCCGAACTTCTGACGGATGATCACGCCGGCGCATCGGTGGGGGAACTAATTGGTCATTACCGGATCGAATCGCTTATCGGCGTCGGCGGAATGGGTGAGGTTTATCTTGCGCGAGACGAACGACTCGGACGCAAAGTCGCGCTCAAGCTTCTCCCAAAGCGCTTGACGGCAGACGATACGCAACTGGGCCGGTTTAAAACCGAGGCGCGGAGTGCCTCGGCCTTAAATCATCCGAACATTCTGACGGTTTACGAGATCGGCGCGGAGGGAAACCGGCAATTCATCGCGACGGAGTTCATCGAAGGCATGACGCTGCGCGCGTCGCTCGCGTGCGGGAGGATGAATCTGCACGCCGCGCTGGAAATTGCCGTGCAAGTGGCCTCCGCGCTGGCTGCCGCGCACGAAACTGGCGTCGTGCACCGCGACATCAAACCGGAGAACATCATGCTGCGCCCGGACGGATACGCGAAGGTGCTCGACTTCGGGATTGCCAAACTGACCGAGCAAAGGCCGGCATCGGACCATTATGAGGCCGGAACAACGGCGGTGCTGCAAACGCGACCGGGGTTGGTGTTAGGCACGGGGCATTACATGTCTCCGGAACAGACGCGCGGCCAGAAGGTCGACGCGCGCTCGGATATTTGGAGCCTGGGCGTGGTGCTCTACGAGATGGTTGGAGGGATCCCGCCGTTCCGGGGCGAGACGCCGAGCGACTGCATCGCCTCCATCCTGAAGACGGAGCTACCACCTTTATCCGGCGTGTTGTCGGATGTTCCGCTCAAACTCGAATCCATTCTGCAAAAGGCTTTGCGCAAAAACAGTGAAGAACGTTACCAGACGATCAAGGAGATGCTCGCCGACCTCCGCAATCTCAAGGGGGAACTGGAAGCGGAAAGCTCCTCGCCGCAGACCAAAGCACGTGGCGAATCTATCGTCAGCAAAATCAAAGGTCGCAAGCGGGGCGTTTTACTCACCCTGGCGGCGGGGATCTTGGCGGCCGCAGCGTTTGCCTACTTTTTTTTCTTCGTCGCTCCGGGGCCATCGCCAAATGAAAAATCCATCGCCGTTCTGCCCTTCGAAAACCTGAGCGAGGATAAATCTAACGCCTACTTTGCCGACGGCATCCAGGATGAGATCCTGACGCGCTTATCCAAGATCGCCGATCTCAAAGTGATCTCGCGCACGTCCACACAGCGTTATAAAGACACATCTCAAAATCTCTCTGAGATTGCGAAGCAACTTGGCGTCGCCAATCTCCTGGAAGGTAGCGTCCAGAAAACAAATGATCAGGTGCGCGTCAATGTGCAATTGATCAGAGCCGCGAATGATTCACATCTTTGGGCAGAGACCTTTGATCGCAAACTGACCGACATCTTTTCGGTCGAGAGTGAGGTGGCCAAAGCCATTGCCGATCAGTTGCGGGCGCACCTCAGCGGTCAGGAAGAGCAAGTCATCGCCGCCAGACCGACAGACAATCCTGAGGCTTACGATGCCTACCTGCGTGGGCTGGCTTATACACTGAAAACGGGACCCTCACCTGCCGACGCCCTTGGCGCACAGAAATATCTCAAAGAAGCGGTGCGGTTGGACCCTAACTTCGCCCTCAGTTGGGCGTTGCTGTCATACGTTGATGCGCTCGGCTACCTCACCCTGAACCTTCAACCAACGGTCGCCCTCCGCGAAGAGGCGCGGCAGGCAGCTGAAACCGCACTCACTCTTCAGCCCAACCTCGGAGAGGCCATAGTGGCCAAGGGATATTACCACTACGCCTGTCTAAAAGATTACGACACCGCGGTGCGTTACTTTGAGCAAGCACGTCAGTTCCTGCCGAATAGCAGCCAGATTCCTGAATCGCTGGCCTATGTCGCGCGCCGGCGAGGCCAGTGGGAGCGGAGCGAGTCCTACTTCAACGAGGCCGAGCGGCTCGATCCGCGCAACGTTAACCTACTCGCCTCGCACGCAGCATCCTCCATTATACTGCGGCGCTTCCCCGAAGCGCTGCGAAAGCTTGATCAGGTTCTCGATATTATACCGGACGACGTGGATACCCTTGCGCAAAAGGCAGCTATTGCACAAGCCGAGGGCGACCTGCCGCGTGCTTCAGCGCTTCTCGCTCCGCTCCACCCGAACGCCGACGAAACCACCGCCTTGGGAACACAAGTTTACCAAGCGATCCTGGAGCGCCGCCCTGCACAAATGATCTCTCGGCTAAAGGAAATACTTGCCAAGCCTGACCCCGCGCTGGGTTACGTCAATGGCGAACTGCGCTTTTGGTTGGGCTGGGCGCAAGAAGTCGCCGGCGACTCTGCCGCCGCTCAGGAAAGTTGGCGACAGGCGCGCGGCGAACTGGAATCGTTCCTCAAAGAACAGCCGGGAAATTATGTCCTCATTGGCGATCTCGCGCTCACCAATGCGGGCCTGGGTGACAAAGCCGCCGCATTGGCTCTGTCGGAACGGGCCATGGCAGAGCTCCCGATCGAGAAGGACGCGGTGGATGGCCCCGGTCCGATCGAGATCCTCGCCCGGGTGGAGGCGCAACTAGGGGAGCCCGACCGCGCCATCGCCGCGTTACACAAACTACTCTCGATCCCGTACGCTGGCCCGCTGGCTTCGAACGTGCCGCTTACTCCTGCGCTACTCCGGCTCGATCCAATGTTCGATCCGCTCCGGCACAACCCGCGCTTCCAAGAATTGATATTAGCACCTATCCCAAAACCTCTCTAAGTAACAAGGCCGCGTGGTGAGCGCAGCTGCGAGCAGATTTAGAATGCGCCTTTCGCCATCGCCGGATTCCTTCTCAGATCGCGAGGAGATCAAACCCGCTCCGCGTCAATACGGTGATTCTGGAATTGATTGTGAGCGCTCGACGCTAAGACCGAATTCGCTAACCCGCCGCAGCGCCGGAATTATGGTCCTTTGAACGCGCTAAATATCTGGACCGCTCTTAGTGACGCGACGTTTGCTCCTCGAACTTGTTTTTGAAAGTCTGCAAATCATTAGCGTTAACGTCAGACACCGCCCAGTAGTTAAAGTCCGAGTCGACCCAGTGCAGAAGCTGATAGCCTTGGTGTGACATCGCGTTGGCGGCGCCGATCGTATTCGATCCCGCCGGCCAAACAAACAGGTTAATGAAATGCTTTCGCCTCCCATAAATCAGAGCCGCCACCGGCCTATTATCGAGATAGTCAAGACGTCCCCCAATCAAGGGAAATCCGTCGGTAGAAAGGTCGACCACCGCAGGGGCAAAATCGAGCTTGGCGTCCAGCCAAGGCTTTACGGTATGCTGGTCGGAGGAAGCAACGTCCGTGAGGTGGTTTGCCATAAGCGAACGCACATGACTGGCGATAAGCTGCGTGGCGAGAAACTGATCAGCGGCTGGTCGCTGCAATCGGGGCACTACATTCCAGACGATAACGGCTGCAAAAACGATGGCAGCGGCGAGAGCTAGCCAATTCCATGAGGTTCCAAAAAGAATCGACCGTGACTCTGCGTGCTCTTTTGCGATTAGCGGCCGAGCATCTACCGGGATGCCGCTCCCGTTAGACTGTTCGGCAATCTCTTTTCGCAACGAGGATTGAATTCGCTCACGTAATTCTGAGGGCGCCTTGTAATAAGGGGTGGCGCTGCCAATTGCGCGAATTAGCGAGCGTTGGGTTTTGTAGACCTGATCGCAGTTATGGCACTCGCGCAAGTGCTGTTCAATCGCCTGGTTGGTAATGGCATCCAATTCGCCATCCAAATAACCATCCATCAGTTTTGTAGTTTCTTCGCAGTTCATCTATTTCTCCTTACCGATCCGAGCCGCCAAACATTCCTTAAGTTTGTCCCGTGCGCGAGCCAACCGCGACATGACCGTACCCAGCGGAATTTGCGCGATGTCGGCTATCTCCTTGTAGGAGAGACCTTCCTGATGTCTCAGCGCCAAGATCTCACGGAACTCCGCTGGCAATTCATCCATTGCTTGCTTAACTAGTTCCGCGTCTTCAGCATGCTCCAGAATCGTTGCCGGACTGACCGACTCGTGGCCAGATCCGTGTATTTCTTCATCAAAAGGTGTGGTGAGATCAACCGCGCGGTTCTTTTTGAGCAACGTGTATGAGGTATTTCGAACGATTGTAAGCAACCACGCCCGCCCGTTGGTCCCATGGAATCCGCTAAAAGACCTAAAAGCGCGCAGATATGCCTCTTGCACGACGTCTTGCGCATCTTGTTCGTTGCGAAGCAGCCATCTCGCCAAATTGTGCGCAGCATCAAGATGAGGGAGCATCGCTGCTTCAAAAGACATTAGCTCTTCTTTCGGAGATCGATCCGGCTCTTCGTGCTTCTTGGGGACTATGGCGAATTTCACAATCTTTGCGGTCGATTCGAAATCTTCGAGCCCAAAAGCATGTTCTGCGTTCAACGATAAAGCCATGACATTTTCACGTGCGTAAGTTCTGGTCTGACACACCCATTCGGTGCGGTACTACTCACCTAATGAGACTGGCGGGGCGCAGTTTTATTCCATTCTTGCATGCAAAAACTCGGCCGAGCCGAGGTCATCTCACAGGTGCCAAGCCAGTCAAACCCCGCTCCACATCACTCTGTGGGAATATAAATCTATTAAATTGGTTGAATAAGCGAAGAGCAAATTACCGCTAACCAAACACGCTTATGACTCCAATGATCGCTAGTATCCTCAATCTTATGGGACCGGACATGATGGTAATCCTGCTCATTGTTTTACTTCTGTTCGGCGCGAAGAAGCTGCCTGAGCTCGCCCGGGGTATGGGCCGGGCTGTGAAAGAGTTCAGCGCAGCCCGAGATGAAATTGAGAGGGGACTGGGTCAGTCCGGCGGTAGCGAAGTAGCGCAGCCTGGCTTGTTAGACGCAAAGCTGCCGCCTCCGCGGCAGGCCAAGCAGGGTTAACACCTTCCTCCACAGCGGCGTCGGCGCTTCTTGCAACGGAAAAAACTCAATGATCGTCCAGGTAAAACGTAGGCCGCGCAAAAAGCGGATCGTTATTCTCGGCGGTGGTTTTGGCGGAGTTTATGCCGCCATGCATCTCGAGAAATTGCTGGCGCGGCAGGGTGCGGTGGAGATTTCCCTCGTTAGTCGCGATAACTTTTTCCTGTTCACGCCGATGCTTCACGAGATTGCCGCGAGCGATCTCGAAATCACAAACATCGTAAACCCCCTCCGGAAGTTGCTTCGTAAAGTAGAGGTATTGGTGGGTGACGTGAACCAGATTGACCTGCCAAACAAGCGGGTCTCGATCTCACCTGGTTACTGCAAACGCTCTCTCCAGATCGATTACGATCATCTGGTCATCGCATTGGGATCAGTCACCAACTTCTACGACCTCCCGGGTTTTGGCGAGCTTGCCCTGGCAATGAAATCGCTGCCGGACGCGATTCAATTGCGCGCCCAAATCATCCGACATTTGGAAGAGGCAAATTCGGAATGCAATTCCACCGACCGGCAGTCGTTACTTACTTTCATCGTGGCGGGAGGGGGCTTTGCCGGTGTGGAAACGGTGGCAGCGTTAAATGACTTTGTGCGGGAAGCGCTGCCGTTCTACCCGAATCTGTGTGAAGGTATGTTGCGAGTTCTACTGGTGCATTCTGGCCCTGTAATCCTGCCAGAGCTGGGCGAAAGCCTTGGGCGATACACCCAGAAGGTGCTCGGGCAACGCGGTGTGGAAATTCGGCTTAACACCCGGGTCAATAGCATGACAGAGGACAACGTTTGTTTAGCCCATGACGTCCCAATTCCATGCCGCACTTTGGTGTGGACTGCCGGAACCGTGCCGAGCCCGCTTATCTCTTCGCTCCCCTGCGCAAAGGAACGAGGCCGGATACTTGTGAACCAATTCTTGCAAGTCCCCGATTGGCCTGATGTCTGGGCCGTGGGGGATTGTACCTTTGTACCAGACATTAGAAACCCGGGGAAATCTCATCCGCCAACGGCGCAGCATGCCATACGCGAAGGCAAGATTGTGGCGCAGAATATCGCGGCTGCACTCTCAGGTCGTCCTTTAGCATCATTTTCATTCAAGACCATCGGGTTGCTAGCCTCAATCGGTCGTCGGACCGGCGTGGCGCGGATTTTTGGTTTCAATTTTTCAGGCTTCTTCGCCTGGTGGATGTGGCGGACGATTTACCTGAGCAAACTGCCCGGCCTGGACAAAAAAGTTCGTGTGGCATTCGACTGGACACTTGACCTGATCTTCCCCAAGGACGTTTGCGCGGTGCACGATGTGGATCGACGCCGCGATCTGCATTGGCCCGACCGCGCCAGGAATACATCCGGGAATAATCGTGATCACGAAACCACCGCGCGCCGGTTAATAGCCGCGCACGCGAAAATGGCGTAATGCAATCGCGCATCCGCGCAATGAGTTAGATGGGTGGGCAAATCGAAAGCTCGATTGAGCGGGGATGGTCAGCTCGACGCTTTGCTGCGCATATGACTGCTCTCTCACGACGCCCTTCGCTTCGCGCCGCTTTTTACGGCGGTCTTCTTGGCGCCGCGATTTTCGTGATCGCGCTGGTCATCTGGCAAGGGTTCACTGCACGCGGAACGCCGGACCCGACGCAACCGGGAACGAGTTCAACGGTCGCGTTCATGGATATCGGCGTCCTCGTGTTCCGAGAAGGACTCGAGTGTATTCTGGTGCTCGCAGCGATTACCGCGAGCTTGACCGGAAGCGATCAGGCGCATCGGCGTCCCGTCGCGATAGGGGCAGGCATGGCGTTTGTCGCGACATTAGTCACATGGTTCATCGCTATCGAAATCGTCGGACAACTTACGGAGAGTATTCCAGCGCTCGACTTGCAAGCGGCGACCGGCCTGATCGCTGTCATTGTTCTGCTCGTGATTATGAACTGGTTTTTCCACAAAATTTATTGGGGCGGCTGGATTCGGGCGCATACCCGCCGTAGAAAAGCGCTATTCGCCAGTTCGAATGGCGAAAGCTCTCACCTTCGCTGCGGCCTAATCCTGCTTGGATTTACTTCCCTCTATCGCGAGGGCTTCGAAGTTGTTCTTTTTCTCCAAAGCTACAATCTGCGACTGGGTGGCAGCGTCGTGCTAAAAGGCGCGCTGCTCGGTCTTTTTCTCTCCGGGATAGTCGCTGTCCTGACGTTCGTTCTGCAGCAGCATCTCCCATATCGAAAGATGCTGATTACCACAGGCATTCTGCTGGGAGTCGTTTTGGAAGTAATGGTGGGTGAACAAGCGCAGGAGATGCAACTCGCGCATTGGATCTCCAGAACGGACATAGGTTGGTTGACCAATCTTATCCCTGCTTGGATGGGGATGTGGTTTGCGGTGTTTCCCACTTACGAGACGATGGTTGCTCAACTATTGGCCGCGATCTTGGTCGTGGGTTCTTATTATGCCGCAAGTCATGTGCAGCGCAGAGTACGAGCGGACAATAGCTATTCGGCAAATGTAAGCGCAGCCAGTTCGAGCCTTTCCCAAGTCGCTCTTAACAACCAATCGTTGGTACTATCTGTTCAGCAAACGCTCCATCTCTTTTCAAGAGGCGAAAGGTTTCGTTCATTGCATCTATTTAAGAGAACTGATTAGCCCCGGTTTTTCTTCGGCTCGCACTGCTGCAAGCACCTGGGAGTGACTTACTATTTCTGCTCAGACGATGATAAGAAAATTTTTGACGCGGCTCCCGACAAGTTCGCGGATGCAGTAAGAAGTTATAATGCCGCCCCAGAATACTGCCCGTCCAGCTCGGACCGCGATCGAGAAAGTCAACGGGATGTACCGCCCGGCCAGTCCCGCTAATCGAACTGACTCGTCCTGCGGCGAGCCCGACCCTCAATAATAGGGAGCCAGTTCAACCCCGAACGCGGCGGGCCGTGTTCATTGCGGCACCGGGAACCGAGACCCTCGACCTGGTCGGGCCGCTTCAAGTCTTTTCGTTGGGATTATGTTCTCGGCAAAGCGCTCCATCTCTTCAAACTGGGGGCTGCATTGCAGCAGGAGAAGGTCCACGCCAACCGCTTCAAACTCGGCAACGCGTTCCGCAATTTGGCCGGGTGTGCCGACAAGTCCGGATCGCAATCCTCGATTACTAACGGAGTAATCTTCGAGGGAAACATGTTGATCAAGCTTTGTGCCGGCCAGCCATTGCTGGTAATTGTCGTAACCGGCAGCGGACTGTTTCACGTCGGTAATGCGTCCCAGCTCTCTCTCCGCCTCCCTTTCGGTATCACGAACAACCGAGTAGGCGGCCACGCCGAAGGACATAGGACTGAGACCTTTCTTTTCTCTTCGCTCGGACATGTCAGCGATCTTGGAACGGATACAATCGGGAGGATCTCCATGCATAACAAAGGCATCGCAGCGTTCACTGATCAATTCTTTTGCCGCTTCCGATTCGCCACCCGCGTAAATCAGTGGTCGTGGCTGTGAGATTGGCTTTGGCTGCAGGATTGAATCTTCCACCTGATAGTAACTCCCGGAGAAAGAAAAATGATCCCGTTTCCACATTTGATCGACGACTTCGAGCCATTCCGCCGTGCGCGCATAACGATCATCATGCTGCTCGAAATGGACACCGTACTTTTTCGCCTCATCCGCCCACCAGGATGAAACGACATTGAGAGAAAGACGGCCCGGGCCGGCGATATGATCAATGTTGGCAGCTTGTTTGGCGAGGATTGCCGGCAAGTGAAAGGTGGGACGGACCGCAACCATCAACTCGAGACGGTTCGTCACTGCTGCGAGGGCTGCGGCTGTGGACCAAGCGTCCAGCGCAGGCGCAGCGGCACCTTTGATATCGTTGAGGTTTAGTTCAGCGATCAGCGTGAGATCGAAGCCGATTTCTTCGCTTCGTCGCGCCAGACTGCTCGCGTATTCCCATGTCGCCTCCATCTGTTCGTCCTCCACGTTTCGGAGCCACCCGCCAAAGACTGGAAGCCAATACCCATAGCGCATTAGGCCCTCTCCTTTTCCTGCTCAAGGTAATCGACCAGCCGCACGTGCGGATCAAAGCCAAGAATTTGAGGCGCGTTGGCAACAAAATTGGAAAGCGCATTAATGTCGTAATAAACGACGGCGCCATCGCGATCGTCGATCAGGTATTCAACGCTGCCCACTTCGATTTGGGCGGCAGCGACGATTTTCTCAACTGCACCAATTATTTCTTGTGGCGGCGTAAAGGCCTCCACTTTTAATCCAGTCTCTGGACCATCAGCTAGGGCGACCGTGGTCGCGCCGCAGGCTTCTTCTTCCGTCCTGCATATCTCAGCCGGGCACAGATTAAAATTCTCACCCGAGGGGTAGACTTTGATCGCGTACAGAAATTTTCCACCAAGGGTCTCGACCCGCGTAATGTTCCCGTCCCGGACTGGAAGAAATTCCTGCACCAACACGGTGCCATCAATTCCAAAACCGATTGTGCCGGACGCGGCCGCACGTGCTAATTCCGGCGCAGAATCAAGACGGATAATCCCTGCGCCTCTGCCGCCGATATTTGGTTTGACGATGACTGGAAATCCAATTTCCTCTGCTGCGGAAATAACGTCGATCGCGCAGTTCACGATACGCGAGCGCGGCGTAGCCAGTCCCAGCGAGTGCAGGAGCGCGAGTTGCGCCGCCTTTGAAATCTCGAAAGAGAAGGCCTTGCAACCGTTGATGACACGCGTGCCAATACGCTCGAGATGCGCGAGGTAGTCACGCGTGAAGAAAATACCTTGTGCGTTACCTCGCAGATAGGCGGAAGCGCTCATGCGATTGACTAACAGCGCATAATTCCTGTCCGCCGCGGTTGGGTTGTACCCGTAGCATCCGGCATCGATGCGCACATACTGAATGGAGCGGCGATCCAATTCCGCAAAGAGCGGGCGGAACCATTCTGGGTGCTCGTAGTAAACCGCTAGTGGTAAGTGGTACCGGCTTATCATTGGTATTTTCTTAACCGCTAAGAATCGACAAAACCCTCTTACGAACTTTGGTCTCTAGGTTAGTTGGGCGAGCAAGCACATACTCGCACTAGCGGAGCCGATTCACCGCGTTGGTTGGGGAATTTCCGCTGGCGCACGCACCACACACACAAAGGAGCCAAATCATTCCGCTGGCTGATAACGCGAAGACCATATGCAGGAGCAAGTTTCCTTTAAGTTTGCACCCTCCAATTGCCACCGCCATGACGTCAGCCCGCTGGCGATGGCAACTGGTGCCGTGAGGGCCGCCGCCACAAGATTATAGTATGCGGCCCTCAACATCGTTGGATTGTTTCTCCAAATCGCGAGCATATCAAACACCACGCTGATGATGAAAAGCGCGATCGGAAAATGAATTACTACCGGGGGTTGCGCGTGTTTCGCCAGGAGCGCAGCTTTGAGATCAAACCCGTTCATGCGATCCTTAGTAAAGCGTTGCGTGGATTTTCCAGCCGTCAGTTTCGCGCTAATCGCGTTGGTGTGCCCTCTTGCCTGAGATCCAGGTCGAGAACCGTTCGCCGGCCCGCCTTGATGGCAACGGGCAGGCGGATATATCCGTCCTTCTCCGATCGAGCTACGACCATGTAAGATCCAACCGGCAGCGCCACGACCTCTGGGATTTCCTCGTCCGCGGACTGTTGGCTTGTGACGTTTTTAAAGAGCTTTCCGTCGATCGTGTAGATGGCGAAAAGATTTTGTGGAAGATACCACGCGTTGCCACCATAGAATTCATCGGCCCTTAAATAGACCATGAGGTATCCCCGGGTCGACCCGACAGGATAATCCGAGCCTCCCGGCCTTATCAGCCCGTAAAATAGCGGATTTCTATCCTTTGCTTGTGCAATGTTTGAACTGCCAATGATCAAGGACAGGGGAATAATCAATTGCGCGGTCTTCCAAAAACTTGAAGAGAGTAGTGATTTCATATTGTGTGATGTGGTTGGTGTTACTTAACGATGATCTTTCCGGTCATCCGATGGTGAATGGAACAGAAGTAAGAGTAAGTTCCGGCTGTCGCGAAAGTGTTGGAGAAGCGCTCCCCCGCTTTCAATACCGGCGACTTCTTGAACTGATTGTCGGCGCTCGTCACCGTATGGGCCACGTTGTCATGGTTAGTCCAAGTGACCGTGGCCCCCACCGGTACGGTGATAGTTGGCGGTGAAAAATTAAAGTTATCGATGACAACTTCAGTCTTTGTAGCTTTGGAAGGAATTGACTCTCTGGTTTCGGGGTTTTTGCCGTCCGTGCTACTCAGAAACGGGAGAGCAACGAACATGACAAACGCCAGGGTCCCTGTATTCAAGCGTCTCAGAAATGGCGACAACACGGTTACGCACTTGGTGGCCTGTTTTTGACGGTGAACAGGAGAAGCTGACATAAAGTGGGTCTTTGTATGTTTTGGTTTCACTAAATGGCGATTCGTAAATTGCTTTCACTTATCCATACCTTTTTGGACCGGCGATATTCCCGCCCCCTTAGTTGATATTGCGCCAGACGACCGCAACTCCGGACAAAGCGGTGAAGTTTGGTGACGGAAAGAAGCGCGAAACACCCGTCACCAAAGAAAAACGCTGAGCGCTGTTATCAGAAATACGGAACAAAACGCTCGCAACGAACTAAAGAAGGATTGCGGTAATTCTCGCGTCTTACTAAATGTCGCGTTTAATTCCGGCATCATGACCGGCGCCGAGATTCGTCAAAGTTTTCTCGATTTCTTTCGCGAAAAGCAGCACGCGATTGTGCCCTCGTCGTCGCTCATGCCAGACGCGCCTAATCTGCTTTTCACCAATGCCGGGATGAATCAGTTCGTGCCCATTTTTCTCGGCCAACAAAAGCCGCCGTGGAAGCCGCCGCGCGTGGCCGACACGCAGAAATGCATTCGCGCCGGGGGGAAACATAACGACCTCGAAGACGTCGGGCTCGACACTTATCACCACACCTTTTTCGAGATGCTGGGCAATTGGAGCTTCGCTGATTATTTCAAGAAAGAAGCGATCGAATGGGCGTGGGAACTCGTGGTCGAGCGCTGGAAACTTCCGCCGTCGCGTCTTTACGCCACCGTTTACAAGCCCGGGCCGGACGAGCCTTCGGAATTCGACCAGGAAGCGTACGATCACTGGGAAAGGTTATTTCGAGAGGCCGATCTCGATCCGGCCACCCACATCGTAAACGGAAACAAGAAAGATAATTTCTGGATGATGGGCGATACCGGTCCCTGCGGACCATGTTCGGAATTGCACGTTGATCTAACCCCGGACGGCGACACGCGGGGCACGCTCGTGAACAAGGACGATCCGCGCTGCATCGAGATTTGGAATTTGGTTTTCATTCAGTTCAACGCTAACGCCGACGGAAGCTTTGGGCCGCTTCCGCAACGTCACGTCGATACCGGACTAGGTTTGGAGCGCACGACCGCAATCATTCAAGGCACGAAAAACTTCACCGAGTTCTCCGGCACAGTTTCGAACTACGAGACCGACATCTTTCACCCGATCTTCGACGAACTGGAAAAACTCAGCGGCGGGAAATATCAGTCGACCCTCCCAAAACATGGAACTGCCGGCGAAAGCGATCAGGAAAAGATCGACATAGCATTCCGCGTCATAGCCGATCACATTCGCGCGCTCAGTTTCGCCATCGCGGATGGCATCGTTCCTTCGAATGAAGGGCGCGGCTATGTCTTGCGCCGCATTTTGCGGCGCGCCGTTCGTTATGGTCGTTCATTGGGCTTTCATGAGCCGTTCTTCTTCAAACTGGTGGACGTCGTCGCCAAAACCATGGGCGATGTCTTTCCGGAAGTGCGGGAAAAACAGAAGCACATTCAGGAGACGATCAAACGTGAAGAAGAGTCCTTTAATCAAACACTCGATAAAGGATTGCAACTGTTCGGTGAGCAAATTCAGGAGCAGCGAATCGTATTGAGGTTTTGGGCTCTTAACCCAGTAAATGAAGCGAGCAAGGCATATGCAAAGCTTCTTGTGAGCCGCGAGTTTGGAATCACTCCCGATCAAGTTATTGCTGACGCAGTAAAGGCCGAACTCCTGGGAACGGAAGATGAGATCAGAAGAAATCAATTTCCCGCAGCTACGGCCTTCAAACTCTACGACACATATGGTTTTCCGCTCGATCTCACCGAACTCATGGCTCGCGAACGCGGACTGACGGTCGACGTTGCGGGATTCGAGAAATTGATGGAGCAGCAACGCGAGCGCGCGCGCAAAGCGCAGAAGAAAGAAGAGATTGCGGTTGCGGGAAAGATTGATGCAACGCCTACGAAATTTCTCGGTTACGATTTCTTGGAAACCGAGGCTGTGGTTGAAACCGTTTTGCCGGCGCAGAAGCCAGAAGCACCTGGAGTCGTTCTCGATCGAACCCCGTGTTACGCGGAGATGGGCGGGCAAGTTGGCGATCACGGATTGCTCCACGTGCCGGGACACGATCGGACTGAGGTCGGCCAGCTGCGCGTGATCGACACACAGAAGTACGGCGACTTCTATGTCCATTTCACCGAGTTAATTGATGGGCGTGCCCCGGAGCCGGGTGAAGCAGTCCGCGTTTCGGTCGACGCCGAGCGACGGAAATTGATCCAAGGTCATCACACGGTGACGCATTTGTTGCATTGGGCGCTGCACCAAATCGTGAGCAAGGATGCGACGCAAAAGGGGAGTTATGTTGGTCCCGACAAATTAACGTTCGATTTCTCAAGCGCGCCGCTCACGTCGCAGCAAAAGCACGACGTTGAAAAGTTGGTGAACGAAAAGATTACAGAGAATGCGCCAGTTTCGTGGACGGAGATTCCATACGCAGAGGCGAAGAAGCGTTCGGACATTCAGCAATTCTTCGGGGACAAGTACGGCGACGTCGTACGCGTGGTGCAGATCGGTGGCGATGCGAAGGCGCTCAACGGATACTCAATGGAACTGTGCGGCGGTACGCACGTCCGCACAACAGGCGAGATCGAGTCATTCCGCATCGTCAGAGAGGAAGCGATCGCAGCGGGTGTTCGGCGGATTGAAGCTGTCTCCGGTGATGCGGCGCGGCAGTGGGCGAAAGAAGAGGCCGAGCGCCAGCAGAAGAAATTTGAAATGCTCGCGCGCAAGAAATCCGACGCGGCCGCATTGCCGGTGTTTGAAGAAGAAGCCGAGACCCGCGTGATGCTCGACAGAATCGACACGCGCGCGGCGCATCTCGAAAAGCTTGAGGTGGATGTTCGGGAATGGGAAAAGAAAGGGGCAAAGGCGAGCGAGGCACAATTGAAGAATCGCGCGGCTGAGATCGCAAAGGAACTTGCGACAACGCATGCCGCAAAAGGCAACGTCGTTGCCGAAGTGAAGGATGCCGATTCTAAATTGCTTCAAGCCGTCGGCGATGCGCTCAAGTCAAGAATCAAGGGGCCGATTTTTTTGGCCGGTGCGGCTAACGGGCGTGTCGCGCTTCTTGCCGTTGTGCCCAAGGAACTCAGTGCAAGAGTTCAGGCGAACAAATTGATTCAGGAAATCGCACCGATCGTTGGCGGTAAAGGCGGCGGGCGACCGGAGAATGCGCAGGGGTCAGGGAGCGATCTTGGCAAAATCGACAGAGCGCTGGCGGAAGCGGAACGGTTGATCATGACGGCAACGCAATTGTAATGAAGAAGGTGGTGGCAAGCGCAAGACTTAGGACAATTAGGTAAACAAACCCGCCGAGAAAGAATTTAAAGACCGTAAAGAACCAGCCCTGTCGATAAACGCGGCGGATGGACATGAAAACCTGTACGGCGAAGGTGATCCACAGCGCCGCGATGATCCAGCCGGCGAAAGCGCCGGGGATCGATCGATTCAAGCCGATGGTGATGAGCACGATCAACATGATCGCGAGATAGGCGAAGCTGTGGATGTGCAGGGCGTAAACGAGATGATCGATGTAGAAAACGTGTTTGCGCACGTAAAGCACCTTGAGCACCAACGCGAAGAGTGGGATGCAGCAGAGCATCATGTAGGGGAGGTTGCTGAACAGCGTTGCGACAAAGAGAGCCATCTTGCTCCCATGCTCGCCCATTTTTTCCTTGGCTCTTTGCTCCAGCCATCTTTCGAATGCGGTGGAAGGCGGTTTGTCGAATTGCACCATTGGTCCGAAATCGCCGGGTGGAGAGGGTGATGCAACTGGCGATGGCGAAGTGCTCGCCGCTGGTTGCGGCGTGTCGGCCGCTGCGGGCGACGGCGACGTTTGTGTTTCCGGTTGTGTCTGGTTCTTCGCGTCGAGCGCGCCCCGGATGCGGGCCTTCACCGCCGGCGGTATGTCAGGATCGTTGAGCTCCGGCAATTTCCGCGCGGTCCTCAGCGGAGAGTTTGCTTGGATCGGCATGAATCGATTTCGCCCAGTAGTTAACAACAAAGAAAAACAGAATGCTGACGAGCAGATAAAGTCGCAACGGATGCACGTAACGCACACGGCGACCAGCCAGGAATTGGTTAGTCAAATGCCAGGGACGCGCAATCAGCCATCCGATCGTTGCAAAAAACTTCGAGTCCCAGTTCAAAAAGGAATCGAGAACATCGACAATGATGTGGCGAAAGGAGCGGCGGTAATCGATAGCGGCTTGTCCGCATTGGGCGCAGAAAGGTCCAGCCATCGGCGCCCCGCAATTTTCGCAATAGGGCAAGGGTGGCGGCCGCACTTTGCGCCGGCGCGAGAAAAAGCGCCGGCGTGGCGGTTCCAGCACAGCAGTGACCGCAGCCTCTGCCGCGACAATGTGCGACTGATCGTCCATATTACCTACCCTAGGAAAATCGCCGGGTCACGTCGACTCCGAATCAGGTTGGGAATGGCACTAATATAGATCTCGGCGCCGGTCCAGCCAGGCAACATTTAAGTGTTGCCTCGGGATTTGTAAGATCAGTGTTGGAGTCTAGGTATGGCGGAAAACAACCGCGGCGATTCCCAGAAGCGTGCTGCCGACAAATAAGGCAACATTGGCCACAAAGAGGGGCAACAGCATTAACGCGAGTCCGCAAAGCATTGGCGTCCAGTAGCGCATCCGTTTGCCATAGGTAAAGACGATGAAGCCGAAGGCGCTAAAGACAACGCCAGCGATACAGTTCAGCGAGAAGAAGTCAGGCACATCGGGCATACCGGGCATACGCGCTTTCCGTAGCTAATTGCAGGCCAAACCAGAGGCGCGCAAAAAGTTAACGTTGACCGAATCAAAGGCGAAGTGACACGATGCCACTTTGCGTTTCCTGAAAAACCAACGTCTTAGCTGATGGGTACACTTTTTCGAACCAAAAGTCCGGAGCTGCTGATGCGCGAGGCCGCGGCGCCCGAGCGCAAATTGAAACGCTCGCTCACCGCACTTGATCTTACCTGTCTCGGCATCGGCGCGATCATTGGCGCCGGCATTTTCGCACTCGCCGGCACCGCTGCCGCCGGCGAGGCCGCGCGGGTGGGGGAATCGATCGTGAAAACGCCGGTTCTTAATTTCATCGAAGCATTTGTTCGCCATAGCGACCTTGTCTTCGGCCGACCTGCGGCGGGGCCGGCGGTCGCTGTCTCATTCGTTGTCGCTGCTATCGCCTGCGGCTTCGCGGCGCTGTGTTACAGCGAACTCGCTGCCATGATCCCGGTTTCGGGTTCGGCCTACACCTATTCCTACGCCACGCTCGGAGAGATTGTCGCCTGGATCATTGGGTGGGATTTGATTCTCGAATATGCCGTCGGGAACATGGCGGTGGCAAAAGGTTGGTCGGATTATTTTGTAAAACTGTTCTTCAGCCTGAGCCATGGTTCCATCAAATTTCCCATCTGGCTGGTTACTGACCCGACTACCGCTGCAACCAAGGTCGCGCAAGGCGGTGAAGCTGTGCAGTACTATTCAGCGCTAACTGTGCCGCACCTCTTTGGCTATCCCATCGCCCTGGATCTGCCCGCTTTATTGATCGTGGCTGCGGTCACGGTTCTTCTCATTTACGGCATTCGCGAAAGCGCTACTACCAACACCACTATCGTTTTGATCAAAGTCGCGGTGGTGGTTTTCGTCATCGCCTTCGGCGCCTTTATGGTTCACCCGACAAACTGGCATCCGTTCGCACCAAGTGGATTTGGCGGCATTATGGGCGGCGCGGCGATCGTTTTCTTCGCTTTCATTGGTTTCGATGCCGTCTCCACCACTGCTGAGGAAACCAAGAACCCCCAACGTGACTTACCGATTGGGATGATCACAAGTTTGATCGTCTGCACCGTTCTTTACGTGCTTATGTCCGCTGTTCTCACCGGTATCAAAAAATATACGGTCTACCTCGGTGATTCTGCGGCGGTGGCGACAGCCTTTGCCAGCAAGCCCTGGGCACAGGCGCTTGTCAGCGCCGGCGCGCTGGCCGGTCTGACATCAGTGCTCCTCGTATTTCAATTGGGGCAGCCACGGATTTTTATGGCCATGGCACGGGATGGCTTGCTGCCGGGATATTTCGCCCGTATCCATCCGCGCTACCGCACTCCGCATGTCACTACCATTTGGACTGGCCTGGTCGTCGGCGGGGTGGCCATGCTGACAGACATAGGTTCGTTAGCAGATTTAACGAATATCGGAACGCTGTTTGCCTTCGTCCTTGTCTGTTGTGGGGTCGTGATTTTGCGCCGCAAAGATCCCATGCGGCCACGGCCATTCCGCGTGCCGTTCGTACCGGTGTTTCCACTGCTGGGTGTGCTTTTGTGTTTCCTTCTGATGCTCAGTCTTCCAATCGAAACCTGGTTGCGTTTCTTCGCCTGGCTGATCATCGGCCTGGTAATTTATTTCCTGTACAGTGTGCGCCACAGCCGCCTTCAGATGGGAATCGATGCCGGCGAAACGGAAAACGTTTATCCGCCCATCGAGCCGTAATAGCACCAGCTACTTTTTCGCCTGCGCATTTGGCGAATCCGGATGGAGATGTTTATCGAGGAATGTCTCCATCGCTTCGTAGAAATCGAATTTGTTTTCTTCGTTATGAAAACCGTGGCCTTCGTTCTCTTTGACCATGTATTCCACATCGACGCCGCGCTTCTTCAATCCATTTACGATCTGATCTGATTCTGCCTTGTTCACCCGCGGATCCTGCGCTCCTTGGGCGACAAGGAGTGGGGTCTTAATTTTCTGCGCATTCAACGCTGGTGAAGTTGCGGTTAACAGATCCTTGTCTTTCACTGGATCGCCTACCATCTCATGAAACATGTCGAGATATGGTTTCCAGTAGGGCGGGATGGTGTTCAGAAACGTGAACAGGTTTGAAACTCCAACATAATCGACGGCGGCGGCGTAAAGATCGGGTGTAAAAGTCACCCCGGCTAGCGTGGCGTAACCACCATAACTGCCGCCGTAGATCGCGACTCGTTTTGGATCGGCAATTCCTTGCTCGATCAACCATTGCACCCCGTCGCTGATATCGTCCTGCATCGTCTTGCCCCACTGCTTGAAAGATGATTCCCAGAATTTTCGACCGTAACCGGTCGAGCCGCGAAAATTCACCTGTAACACGGCATACCCTCGGTTAGCCAGAAATTGCACTTCCGGATTGTAGCCCCAGCTGTCGCGAGCCCACGGGCCGCCGTGCGGGTTAACCACCACTGGTAGATTTTTCGGATCCCGCCCCAAGGGGAGCGTCAGGTATCCATGAATCGTTAACCCGTCGCGCGTTTTGAACTCGATCGCTCTCATCGACGCGAGCTGCTCTTCCTTTAACCAGGGGGCGACATCCGCAAGTTTTGTTAGTTGCCCCGATTTCTTTTCAAACAGATAACGCGAACCAGGGGTGCGATCGTTGTTCGCTACCACGATGAACTTCTCTTCCGCTTTATCGTGAGCGGCGACGTCGATTTCGTATCCTGGCAATTTGTCAGAGAGCGTTTTGTAGATGGATTCCGTTTCAGGGTCGAAAAAATGACGCTGAAGTTTCCAGGTGTCGAACGCGGCGAAGGTAAGCACCTTTCGTTTCTTCGAAAAAGCCAGGCTATCGACATCGACTTCAGGATTCTGGTAAACAAGCTGCGTCTCCTTCGCGGTCTCGGGATCGATCACCACGATGGCCGATTTATCGCGATCGATGTTCGAACTGGCGTAAATTGCCTTGTTATCAAAAGTGTAAAACTGCGGGGCACACTGCTGGCGGAAATTCGTGGTCAGCACGCTCTTGAATTCCGCACTCTCGTCTGGCCGCGTCAGCAAACTTGTGTTCACGCCATCGGTGGTGATGGCAGCGCGGATTTTGCCGGCGTGATCGGTGATGTAACGGTCGATATTACCGGGGTTTTGGGCCGCCAGTTTCATTTCGCCGGTCGGCACATTGAGGCGAAAAACATCGAAAACCTTCGGGTCGCGTTTGTTCATCCGGAAGAGAATGTCAGTTTCCGAAACATCCTCTAAATCATCGACTAACTCGGAGCGCACTTTCGGAAAGGGCGTCACGTCCTTGACCTCGCCGTCCTTCACCTTCACCCGCTTGAGATGGAAATTCTCATCCCCGCGATCGTCCATCGCGTAGATGACGAAATCGTTTCCCTTCCAGACGTATTGCTGAATGTCGCGGTCTTTTTCCGAGGTTAAGCGGCGCGCCTCACCGCCGCTCACTGGGCGCACAAAAATATTCAGACGCGATTCCCATGGTTGCAGGAAGGAGATGGTTTTGTCCGTCGGGAGAAAGATCATAGCCGCGGCTGACCGGATTGCGGAAGAAGTCGCGTACTGGAATTTTCGGAGGGATTTTTGAAGTCGGCGGGGGCGACGGCGTTTGCGCGGAGAGAAAATCGCCGGTGAGAAGTGAAATCATCGCAAACAGAGTCATTTTCATAAGAGCCTTGAACTTGACGAACGAGAAGCCGGTTTGGATTCAAGCTCGCACGGATTCAATCACTCTTAGACTTGTCGTAGAAGAGAATGTTCAAGAGCAGAACAGATCGCGAACCGGATCACAGTTGGAATGACGACGGAGAGCTGGATGGTTATCTAGATAAAAGGGGCACGACCGCGCGTGCCCCTCTACCTTTAAATTTATCCTGCAAAAGTTACGCCGCTTTTTTGTAGCTCACCTTGTCGTCGGTCTCTAGCCAATCAAACAACGGTGTCGTTTTTGGATCGAGGCCGAGTGGTTTCAGTTGCTCGACGTACCAGTCGCGTTTCTCCGGATCGTTGTAGAAATTTACTTTCAACATTTCCTCATTCCAAGCGCGTTTTTCCCCCTCGCTTTTCGGTGTCCCGCTGCGATCGACCCATTTCGCGATTTCATCATCGCTCGCGCCGGTCTCAACGAATGCTTTGAAATCGCCGCCTTTAATGCCCTTAAAACCAAAGACCTTGTTATCGAGCGGACAATCAAAATGGTATTCGCCGATATTGCCCCAAAGCAGCGCCCGACATTTATCGATCGTGCGGCCCAAAATGACGTAACCGCCCACCCGCGTTTTCGGACTGCGCGGCGGTTCCTTTGTTAAGTCTTTCCCTTTTTTGTTCATAAGAAAAATTACGACCTGTGGGAGATCGCGCAAGGAGCGATGGACGCGAAATGCAGACCGCATACGAAAGATTGGTATGGTTATACAAAAGGAAACAATCTCGACAATTAACGATCTCATCGAAACGCTGAAAGACGGGCAGGAAGGTTTTCGCCAGGCAGCGGAAGCGGTGACAAATCCGCGACTTAAGTCGGTTTTCAACGAGTATTCGCTGCAGCGTTCCCGTTTTGCCGGTGAATTGCAAAGCCAGGCGGTAGCTCTGGGCGAAAGCAAACCCGAGGACAGCAGTAGTGCCGCCGGTGCGATGCATCGGGCCTGGATTAATCTTAAGTCCGCCATCGCTAAACGCGATGATCACGCCATTCTGGCAGAGTGCGAGCGAGGCGAAGACTCCGCGGTCAAGGAATATAAAGGGGCGATGGAGGAGGAAAATCTGCCCGCACCGGTGCGCGAAATTATTTCCCGTCAATATGCCGAAGTGCAAAGCGCACACGACCGCATCAAGCTATTTCGCGACACGATGGCGACTTAGCATTCATTCCGAGCAATCTGGAGCGGCGGTCTACTCGCGGTAGGGGACGGAGGCGGATTACCCCCGTTCCAGTATCAGTTTCGGCAACGATAGACTGCCGCTACAGTGCGGTCATGCTGAGCGATGGCGAGACTTTACGCTGTGGTAGCATTTCGTGGCGCGGCGGGATCCCTCGACTTTGCTTCGCTGCGCTCGGGATGACGTTGGCAGTAGTTACAGCTCTCGCCGGTCCCGTCGCGCCTCCGCCGTCGGGAAAGTTTTATCAAGGATTTTATTACGACGGCGTCGGCACCGATACCCACGATCCCACCGAGCACGATGTCTTGCCGCAAGATGTTGATCACTACGAGAAAACAGTCGGCGCAAAAACCACCTGGATTTACTTTTCTGATAACTGGTTCGAATCGCGCAAGTTTCCGGCCGCGATTTGTTCCTGGATTCGGGATCTTGGGAAAATCCCTTACTTGCGACTGATGTTGCGGTCCGATGTCGATCAACTGCATGCCGAGAAAGTCTTTACGCTCGATAAAATCGTCGCGGGGAATTTTGACCAAGATCTACGCGCTTGGGCGCGCGCCGCGAAAGATTTCGGTGGGCCAATCCTAATTGAATGGGGAACGGAGCCGAACGGGAAATGGTTCAGCTGGAATGGCAAATGGAATGGTGGCCCGAAAGTTGGACCAGCGAAATACGTTACTGCCTATCGGCACATCGTTGATCTGATGGCGGCGGAAGGCGCGGACAATTTGCAGTGGGTCTGGCATGTCAACTGGCTGGATGAGCCGGAGCAAAAGTGGAACGCCTTCGAGAATTATTTCCCGGGCGAAAAGTATTGCGATTGGGTGGCGCTGAGTGCCTATGGCCCGACCACGCCGAGAATGGAAGATGGGACGGAGAGTTTCGCATTCAAGATGCGCGAGGCATATCCTCGTTTGCTCAAAATCGCGCCGGGAAAGCCGATCATCATCGCGGAGTTTGGTTGTGATTTGCACAACAAACATTGCGACGCCGCGGAATGGGCCCGCGATGCTCTGGCAGACATTTTTTCGGGAAAATGGCCCGCAATTATGGGCTTTTGCTGGTGGAATGAGGGCTGGCAAAACGATGATCACAAGAAAAACGACACGGACATGATCATCTGGCACGACGACAATCTAACGCGCGTTTTTCGCGAAGCATTGGCTCGCTCTTCCGACAAAATTCAAGAGGCGCCTCTGTTAAGAAACAGCACCGGCGGTTGACAACGAAACAAGTTTCCGACAAATCGGCACGGATGATCCAAAAATTCGTGGTTCTTCTTCTGCTGCTCTTAACATGCGGCATTCGCGGGCAGACCGAGCCCGCGGCTTCAACAAGCGATACGCTCGATAAGCTTGCTAACGATTTTTGGAGTTGGCGCGCAAAGTATGCGCCTTTTACGGGCGATGACGTCAACCGGCTCGAGCGTCCCGGCGGAGTGCGAGATTGGTCGGCGGCCGCAATCGACAAGCGTGGCCGCGATCTAAAAGATTTCGACGAACGTTACCAAAAAATCGACGCCAGCGGTTGGCCGGTCCCACGGCAGGTTGATTACCGGCTAATCGGTTCGGCTTTGTCGCGAGTGCACTGGGAATTGGAGGTGAATCCCCGCTGGAAACGCGATCCGAATTTTTACATCGAACAAACTCTTACCCCGATTGTGGAGGCGCTGACCGTGCCCGGACCATACGACGAAGCACGCAGCCGTGAAATCTTGACCCGTATCGACAACGTTCCGTCGATCCTGCAGCAAGGTTCCGAAAATCTCGACAAAGCGCCGGGGCCGTTCATGACCGTGGCGATGCAAGCGCTCGAGGGTGTGCGGGAACGACTGCAGAAAATGGCGACGGCGTTACGTCCCATAACCACGCTCAGCGAGGAGGAATTGAATGGGGCAAGCGATCGCGCGGCCGATGCGTTGGAACATTTTCGAGCAAATCTGCAAGAGCGATTGCCATCGTCGCCAAAAGAAACAGCGCTCGGGCGTGACGCCTTTGTCTTCTTTCTCAAAAACGTCGCCCTCTACCCGTTATTCGCCGGAACAAATTTTGGCAATGGGACAACAGGAATGGAACCGGGCGGTCGCATTTGAAAGCTATGAGAAAGAACGCAACAAAAATGTCCCGCCACTTCAACTCGCGAAAGATACTGATACCTGGATAAAAGATGCCGCCGCCAAGGAAATGCAGATTCGCGAGTTCCTCGACAAACACGGCATTCTCACCGTGCCCCGTTGGTTGCAGCATTACACTCTGCGACCGATCCCGGAATATTTGCGCGTTCTTGGCTTTAGCGAAAACGACGACTTCACTTCACCTTCGCGATTGCATGAGAATTGCGTTCGCTACGTGAGCGAGCCTTCCGGGAATCTTGGTTATTTCTGGCGCGCTACCGCGCAAGATCCGCGGCCGATCATTGTTCACGAAGGAATTCCGGGACATTATTTCCAGCTTTGCCTTTCCTGGAAACACGAAGATCCGATCCGGCGGCATTATTACGATTCCGGGGCGAACGAAGGGATCGGTTTTTACGCCGAGGAGATGATGCTCCAGAATGGTTTGTTCGATGACAGCCCGCATACGCGCGAGATTATTTACAATTTCATGCGGCTGCGCGCGCTCCGGGTGGAAGTGGATGTAAAACTAGCGCTTGGCCAATTCTCGTTAGAAGAAGCCGCCAAGTATCTCGAACAAAAAGTCCCGATGGACGCGGCAACCGCGCGCCAGGAAGCAATCGCGTTTTCTACCGGCCCTGGCCAGGCGCTGACGTATCAAATCGGCAAGCTTCAGATCATGCAGTTACTGGCCGAAGCCCGCCTGAAAGAGGGCGAGAAGTTTAATCTCCGTGCTTTCCACGATTTTGTCTGGAAAAACGGCAACGTTCCCATCGCGTTGCAGCGTTGGGAATATCTGGGCGCGAGCGACGATCTACCGAAGGTCAGCGGTAGATAGTCGATCTCACAGCTGAATTCTCAGTGTCCGAGGAGCGCAGGCTGCCGGGTAGCGCACGCGTCTCGCGTGTCTGGCGATGGCGTCCGCGCCATCGCGAACTTTTCTAATTCATTGAATCAGTTTTGTGATTTCCGTTTTCAGAAAGCTTGTTTCGGCGGGACGCCGAAACCAACACGCGAGCCGCGTGCGCTCCCCCGATCCATGGAATCCGCGCAATCCGCGATTGAAATCTAATCGTCCGGAGCTTTGGACTCGACGTGCGCCGGTTGAATGAGATGATTGTCGTAGCGCGTAGCGAAAGAGCGCGCCGTATGTCGGCACCTACCGATTCTCACCTCGAGATCGCACACGTTCTCTTCATCGACATCGTCGCTTATTCGAAGCTGCTCATTGATCAGCAGACTGAGCTGATAAAACTGCTTAACGAACAGGTGCACGGCACCGAGGAATTCCGCACCGCGGAAGCGGCTGGAAAATTGATCCGGATCGCGACTGGCGACGGAATGGCGTTGGCTTTCTTTACCAGCCCAGATGCGCCCGTGCGTTGCGCGCTGCAACTAAGCGAAGCAATCCGCCAATCACCACGTCTTCAGCTTCGCATGGGTATTCATAGCGGCCCGGTCGATAAGCTGGCTGACGTTAATGAGCGGTCCAATATTGCCGGAGCAGGAATCAACACCGCGCGGCGGGTGATGGACTGTGGCGATGCCGGTCACATCCTGCTCTCAGGACGTGTGGCCGATGACCTCGGTCAATTCGGCAGATGGCAACCACAGCTGCATGATCTTGGTGAAGTCGAGGTTAAGCACGGCGTCAGGTTGGACGTCGTCAATCTTTACACCGAGAGCGTAGGCAACGCGGCCATTCCGAAAAAAATTGCCGAGGGAAAGAGGAAGGCTGCTCGCCGAGCAAAAGTTCGTGTCTTATTCGCCGTGTTGGCGTTGGGGATCCTGATCGCTGGCGCTGCGCTTTTCGGACTTCAACGCGCGAAATCAACTAAACTCGGCGCGGGAGGTCCAGAGAAATCCATCGCGGTGCTTCCTTTCGTGGATCTGAGTCAGACGAAAGACCAGGAATATTTCTGCGACGGCATGAGCGAAGAGATTCTCGACGCTCTGGCAAAGGTCGAGGGATTGCGCGTCGTTGCCCGCACCTCGTCGTTTTCATTCAAAGGGAAAAGCGCGGACGTGAGCGAGGTTGGGAAAAAGCTGAACGTCGAAAACGTGCTTGAAGGAAGTGTGCGGCGCGAGGGTAATCGCCTTCGAATAACCACGCAGTTGATTAATGCGCGCAGTGGTTCTCCGCTTTGGTCGGAGACTTACGAACGCGAGCTGCAAGGAGTATTTGCGCTCCAGGATGAAATTACTCGTGCAGTAGTTGACGCGCTCAAACTCAAGCTCGCCATTTCGGCTCCAGTTCGTGAGGAACGAAACACCGAAGCGTATGATCTTTATCTGCAAGGTCTCTATCTCTCGAACAAAGGCAGCGAGAAGGATTTGCGGGAAGGGCTCACTTTTTTTCAGCGCGCGCTTGAGAAAGATCCGAAATTATCCCGCGCCTGGACCGGGATTGCAAAAATTTGGTTTTACCTGGCGGACGTGTACGTAAAACCGCTCGAGGCATATCCGGCATCGAGAGCAGCCGCCTTGAAGGCGATTGAGCTCGACGAGAAAGATGCAGAAGCACATTGCTATCTGGGCGAAGCAAAACGAATCCTGAATTGGGATCTTCCGGGCGAGGAAGCGGAGCTGGAGCGAGCGTTACAAATAGACCCTAATTCGGCGCCAGTAAATTTTTTCCTGGCCCTGTTGCCGCTCTTCCGCGGTGACGTGAAAGAAGGGCTCGAGCTTGTGCTGAAAGCGGAACAATTAGATCCGGTTTCGCCGATCATTAGCTACGTCGCCACTGCCGCGTACCTTGCCGAAAACCGGCTCGATGACGCCATCGTCGAGGGCCAGCGGACGCAGCTGCTTGATCCCCATTACTTCTACTTGGATTCGACACTTGCTGCGGCTTATCGCGAGAAGGGCAATTTTGCGGAAGCGATTGAGCTCTATACCAAAGCTCAGGAAGAGACTCACCTCCCGAGTAGCGGGCTAGCCATTACTTACGCGCGGATGGGCCGGCAAATCGAGGCCCGGAAAATTCTCGATCAGCTCGTGCAAGAAAGGCAGACACGATATGTCTCAGCCCAGATCATCGCCGCAATCTACGTCGGGTTAGGCGACAAAGAAGAAGCTTTTCGCTGGCTGGAGCTCGCTGCTACTGAACACTCGGGAATACTACAGTGGATCGCGTTCCTTCCTGAATTTCGTCCGCTTCGTCCCGACAAACGTTTCCCGAACCTCTTGCGGCGGATCGGCGTTCCCCATAACTCGAGCGTGTCTATTACCGAGACGAGTGTATCAGAGATCAAAGACCAGAGTGCCCAAACTCACCTCTCCCTTAGGATTGGAGTAAAGCCGCGACCGAATACTCAAAATGGTCACGTCGTCAGATTAGCAGTCTCCTTCTACGACCTAACGAAAGATGGTAAAATGAAGCCTACTGATGCGCGGACTGCTTACGATTGGTTGACGCGCGACCGTGACTGGACCGATCCCAGTCCGAAATTTCTTGCCGCAACTTATGTGCGTCCCAAGACCCAAGTCGCTTCGCCTGAGGGACGACGCTATGGCGGATTCACTGTCCACGTTTATTTCGATGGCCAATTACAGGATGCCCGGGCGAATCCGCCGGAATTGCTCAACCTCTTTCCAGCTCCAGATCAAGTCGCGCTTCCGCCTAACGCTGCGACGAGCCCGACTCACTAGAAGCTAGAAACACCAGTCGAACATTTGCCTACCGACTACGGAATTTGTCGGGTGATATCCTACATACGGCTCAGTAAGGTATTGGCCGTATAAACTACAAGCTGTTACTCTATTAATTAGACTTGTTAGGAGGACTGTTCCCTCCAACTGATCGACGATCTCGCCCGAAAACCTAAACGCCCATCGGCAGATGGAACGCTTCAACAGTCAACCGAATCCCGAGAAAGCCGAGCTCTGGCAATCATCCCGCGCCACGCCGAGGCCAAGTCAAAGAAAAAGACGGCTACGATCCGTCGAAATAGGTTCGTTCATTTTGTCATTCCGACCGCAGCGGAGGAATCTCTAGCTATTCGATTTTTACAAAAAAAATAGTCAGAGATGTCTCGACTACGCTCGATCCGCCACAGGACGGATTCGCCGGGGCGAACATGACAAAAATTACCCTAGTTAGTCGATGAATTTTCAAAACGACGCTTGTTGCGCGTAGGAAGATTTGTTACATGTAACGTAGGGAATTCCTTATAGGAATCCCGACAATGAAGCCTCCCGCTACCGGTCGGTGCTTTGCGATCACAGCGGTCTGCTTTTGTCCTGTCTTCATGACGTTCGCGCAGGATCCCACGCCTACGCCACAGACGACTGGCCAGCCTGGCGTTACCATCGAAGAAGTCATTGTTACTGGTTCGAACATTCCGACTTCAGAAGAAGTCGGTCCCAACCCGGTCGATACCTACCGCAGGGAGGATATCACTCGACTCGGTGTCCGTAGCGCCACTGACCTTATCGAGAAGTTGCCCGCCGCTACTGGATCGGCAATCAATGAAAACGTCGTCAACGGCGGTGACGGGCGCGTGGAAATTAACCTGCGCGGTATTCTCGCTAAAGAAACGCTAGTCTTGCAGGACGGACGTCGTCTGGCGCCGGTTGGCTTTGCCGGTGATACGGTCGACCTCAACACCATTCCGCTCGGGTTAATTGACCACATCGACATCCTGAAGGACGGCGCTTCGGCCATTTATGGAGCGGACGCGGTCGCCGGTGTGTTCAACGTTTGGTTGATCCACAAGTTCCGTGGCCTCGAAATCTACACCAGCTATGGCAACACCAATCTCGGCTTTGCCAATGACGCGGGTGAAGAAAGGGGATATCTCCTCGCCGGAACTGGAGACGATAAAACGGACATTGTAGTTTACGCCGAGTTTTACAATCGTGCCGCAATCTATTCGCGCGACGCTGATATCTCTAGTAACGCGGACTTCACGCGATTTGGCGGCGAGGATGGCCGTAGCGGTGAATTCGCCGGACGCGTGGGCCCCTCGGGCCCGGGCAACAGCTTTGTTTACCAGCCAGGTTTGAATGGTGGCGCGCTAACACCCACCCCGCACGCATTCCCAAATGTAGCGAGCGACCCGCAATATGTGTCGCCTCTTAGTCTTTCGCGGGAACAACGAGGCTTTAACTTCGCGGCCCTAACCCCGGCACTCCCCGCGGTCGACCGCGAATATCTCTATGGCTCGCTCGACCGCAAAATTTGCGACCAATATCTGGAGCTTTTTGCCGACTTCAAATATGTGCGCACTTTCTGGGATAGCGCCCTGGCGCAGCTTCAATTTGCTCCTGATGTATGGACGGACAAAGATAATCCCTTCGGGATCACTCCCTCGGGGGATGGCATCAGCGTACCGATTCAGAACCCATTCAATCCATTCACCGTGGCGGAGTACAAATCGCCTGGAGGATTTGATCCGAGGTTCCCGCAAACTCAATCAAGTGCTGCACCGCCCGGGACTCAGTTCACCACCTTCGTCAGATACCGTGCGTTGGAAGCCGGACCGCGCACTATCAAGATCACGACGGACAATTACGAGTTTACCGGCGGCCTCAAAGGTAATTTGGGTGAGTTTGGTGATTACTTTAAGACATGGAACTGGGAAACCGGATTCCGTTATAACGAAGATAGCCGGGTGGAGCGCGACGGCGGGGTTGTCGACACCAATGCTTTGCGTCAGGCATTGCTCGATACCAATCCGGCAACCGCCTTCAATCCCTTCGGCCTCAACCAGAACTCGCGCGCGGTGATTGACAAAATACTCGTCACCACCACTCACCTCGGCAGGACGTCGTTGACGCTCGAGGACTGGAAATTGTTCGGCGATCTGTTCAATCTCCCGGCCAACCCGATCTCGTTCGCGGTTGGCGGCGAACATCGTACGGAACGCGCCAGCGATCAGCCCGACGCGCTCGCCTCGTCCGGTCAGAACCTTGGCGGTATCAGCTTTGCATCAACCAATGGGATCCGGGACGTCTGGTCCATCTATTGGGAGGTTCGTCTACCGGTTACGAGTCCTGCCTGGAACCTTCCTGGTCTCTACAGCCTGGAGTTAGATTACCAGGAGCGATTTGACGACTTCAGTGATTTCGGTGGCACCGAAAGACCAAAGTTCTCCGTGCGCTGGCAGCCGATCGACTCGGCCCTGACCATTCGCGCCACCTATAGCGAAGCGTATCACGCTCCGACCTTGAGCGATTTATTCCGCGGGGTAACGGTGCAATTTGCACAGGGATTATCTGATCCGCGGAGTCCGGCTACCTCATTCAATGTCACGGAGAATCTTAGCGGTAATCCGAATCTGCAACCAGAAACGGCCTATGAATGGACTTATGGTGCTGTCGTTACACCCGGCAAATGGTGGAGCCCGCTTCAGGGTCTGACGCTACAGGCCGACTTCTACCACATCGATCTCCGCGCCGTCACAGTGCAGTTGGATCCACAGTTCCTTGTGAACCACGAGGACCAATTCCCGGGGCAGGTGCTCCGCGGCCCCTCAACCGGCCCGGATGACCCGTTCGGCCCGATTGTCCTTCTCAGACTTCCGGAACAAAACCTAGGTCGGATTATACAAGAGGGCTGGGATTACGAGATAGCCTATTCCTTCGACACCTCGAGACTGGGACACGGTGACTGGGGCACACTGACCGGGACGTTTAACGGCACTTATATAGATCGTGTGGCGCTCCAGGCGGTCGTCGGTGGACCGGAACAAAGTGTTGTCGGCAAGTTCGGTGGCGGCTTCCTCGGAGATGCAGGCGGTGGTTCGTTTACGCACAATCGCTGGTACGCGAGCTTGTTCTATGACGGACCAGGGGGCTCACGGCTGGCTGGACTCGATACCGGCTTTATCGTGCACTACATCGGCCAGTACTGGGATATTAAGGATTTCACCAGAGACGGCCAGGGTCGCAAGATCCGTGAATGGACTACTGTTGACTGGATCCTGAACTACACGTTCAACTTCCCCGCGTCCGCTGCGCAAAACGAGGTTGCTGGCTACGCTAAGGATGGCGGCAAGAACGCGACGATGAAAGGCGGTAAGGACAAGAACGTCATGCCGGTATCTACCGCGGAGTACAATCCGTGCGGATGGCGAGCATGGCTCAATGGCACAACGATCACGCTTGGCCTGAACAACGTTTTTGATTTAGCGCCGCCATTCGTCGCCGCCGCTGGCGAAAACGGCTATGACGAGCAGACGGCCAATATTAAGGGGCGGACCTGGTATGCGGCGCTAAAGAAACGCTTCTAGCGAGCTGTTCGAGCACCGCTCCCTCCAACTAATCGACGATCTCCCCCGAACACATCTTGTAGCCACGGCTCTATGAGCCGTGCGCGCGCGTCTCGCAGAGACGCGGCTACAGTGCTCTCCTCCGTCAAATCCGGGCCCAAGCCGTCACCCTGGTTTGCCGATGAATCTTCAAAACGACGCTTGTTGCGGATAGGAACATTTGTTAGCGCTGTTGTAGGTGATTACCCTACAGTAATGCCTGACAATGAAGCTTCCCACTACCGGTCGGTGTTTCGTGATCATAGCAGTCTGCTTTTGTCCCGTTCACATGACATTCGCGCAGGAGCTCGCGCCTACGCCACAGACGACTGGCCAGCCTGGCGTCACCATCGAGGAAGTGATTGTGACTGGTTCGAACATTCCTACGTCAGAAGAAGTCGGTCCGAACCCGGTCGATACGTATCGGAGGGAGGACATCACCCGACTCGGTGTCCGCACGATGACGGACTTTATTCAGAAGTTGCCTGCGGTACGCGGAGTCGGCCATCAATGAAAACAACACCAATGGCGGGGATGGGCGCGCGGAAATTAATCTGCGCGGTATTCTCGCTAAGGAAACTCTGGTCTTGCAGGACGGACGCCGTCTCGCGCCGGTTGGCTTTGCCGGTGATACGGTCGACCTCAACACCATTCCCCTTGGGTTGATCGACCATATCGATATCCTGAAGGATGGTGCTTCCGCCATCTACGGCGCGGACGCGGTCGGCGGGTGTGTTCAACGTTTGGTTGATCCACAAGTTCCGTGGCCTCGAGCTCTACACCAGCTATGGCAACACCAATCTCGGCTTTGCCAACGACATGGGTGAAGAAAGAGCATACCTCCTCGCCGGCACTGGGGACGACAAGACAGACATTGTAGTGTATGCCGAATTTTACAACCGGGCCGCCATCTACTCACGCGATGCGGATATCTCCAGTAATGCAGACGTCAGGCGGTTCGGCGGCTCGGATCTGCGTAGCGGTGACTTCGCCGGACACCAGGTCCTCGGAATCAAAGACGAGCGCCGAGAGTTTGTTTACCGGCCAGATTTGAATGGTGGCGCGCTAACACCCACGCCGCACGCATTTCCAAACGTAGCGACACGATCCGCAATACGTGCCGCACTCTAGCTTCCGCAGAAGCAACAATTTTTTAACCCTCCGCCTGCACGCCGGCAATTGGCGCGGTCGACCGCGAATATCTCTATGGCTCGCTCGACCGCAAAATTTGCGACCAATATCTGGAGCTTTTTGCTGACTTCAAATATGTGCGCACTTTCTGGGATGCCGCGCTGGCGCAGACTCCGTTTGTACCTGATGTATGGACGGACAAAGATAATCCCTTCATGATCACTCCCCAGTGGATTCGAGCGTACCGATTCAAAACCCATTCAATCCATTCACCGTGGCGAATTACACGTCGCATGGAGGATTTGATCCGAGGTTCCCGCAATCTCAATCAACTGCAGCACCTCCCGGGACTCAGTTCACTACCGGCGTCCATTACCGTGCTTTGGAAGCGGGCCTGCGGACCGACAAGATTACAACGAATAACTACGAGTTCACCGGCGGCCTCAAAGGTAATTTGGGTGCAGTTTGGAGATTATTTTAAGACCTGGAACTGGGAAACAGGGTTCCGTTATAGCGAAGATAGCCGCGTCGAGCGCGACGGCGGGATTGTCGACACCAATGCTTTGCGCCAGGCATTGCTCGATACCAATCCGGCAACCGCCTTCAATCCATTCGGCCTCAACCAGAACTCGCGCGCGGTGATTGACAAGAGTATTCGTCACGACCCATCACCTCGGGACGACATCGTTGACGCTCGAGGACTTGAAGTTGATCGGCGATCTGTTCAATCTTCCGGCCGGCCCCATCGCCTTCGCGATTGGCGGTGAACATCGCACCGAACGTGCCAGCGATCAGCCCGATGCGCTCATCTCGTCCGGCCACAACCTTGGCGGTGTCAGCTTTGCATCAACCAATGGGATCCGAGACGTCTGGTCCATATATTGGGAGGTTCGTCTCCCTGTTACGAGTCCTGCCTGGAACCTTCCTGGTCTCTACAGCCTGGAATTAGATTACCAGGAACGATTTGAAAACTTCAGTGATTTCGGTGGCACCGAAAGGCCGAAGTTCTCCGTGCGCTGGCAGCCGATCGACTCGGGTCTCACCATCCGGGCGACTTATAGCGAAGCGTATCACGCTCCGACTTTGAGCGATTTATTCCGCGGGGTAGAACTGGTGCACTGCGCAACTCATAAATGATCCGCGGAGTACAGATACCAAGGCATTCTTTGCCGCACGCTTAAGCGGTAATCCGAATCTGCAGCCAGAAACGGCCTATGAGTGGACTTATGGCGCTGTCGTTACGCCCGGCAAATGGTGGAGCCCGCTTCAGGGTCTGACGCTGCAGGCCGACTTCTACCACATCGATCTCCGCGCCGTCACCGTGCAGTTGGATCCGCAGTTTCTTGTAAATCACGAGGACCAATTCCCGGGTCAGGTCATACGCGGGCCCTCAACCGTCCCGGGTGATCCGTTTGGCCCGATTGTCCTTCTCAACCTTCCGGAGCAAAATCTAGGTCGGTTGATCCAAGAGGGCTGGGATTACGAGATGGTTTATTCCTTCGATACCTCGAGATTAGGACACGGTGACTGGGGCACACTGACCGCGACATTCAACGGCACTTATATAGACCGTGTGGTGCTTCAAGCGGTCGCTCGGTGGACCGGAACAAGGTGGTTGTCGGCAAGTTCGGTGGCGGCTTCCTCGGAACTGGCAACGGCGGTGGTTCGTTTACGCACAATCGTTGGTACACGAGTCTATTCTACGACGGACCCGCAGGTTCAGCGTTCGGTGGACTCGATACCGGCTTCATCGTGCACTACATCGGCCAGTACTGGGATGCGAAGGGTTCGACGTCATGACGGTAAAGATTCGCGAAGATTCGTGAATGGACTACCGTTGACTGGATCCTGAACTACACGTTCAACTTATCCAGCGTCCGCTGCGCAAAACGAAGTCGCTGGCTACGCCAAGGATGGCGGCAAGAACGCGACGATGAAAGAGCGGTAAGGACAAGAACGTCATACCGGTATCTACCGCGGAATACAATCCGTGCGGATGGAGAGCATGGCTCAATAGCACAACGATCACGCTTGGGGTGAACAATGTTTTCGACTTAGCACCGCCATTCGTAGCCGGGCTCCTGAAAACGGCTACGACGAGGCGACGGCCAACATCAAGGGGCGCACCTGGTATGTGGCGTTGAAGAAGCGCTTCTAAGCGAGCTGTTCGAGCACCGCCTTTTGTCATTCCGACCGGAGCGGAGGAATCTCTAGCTATTCGCTTTTTGCAAAAAATAGTCAGAGATGTCTCGGCTGCGCTCGACATGACAAAAATTACCCTAGTCCAGGTCCCAGCGCCTCGAATCGTGCAGCGTCAAATTCGTTCACCAGCTCTCGGCCGCTGAGCGTCGTTCCAGATCAGTCAACAATCTCGAGGCCCATTTGGCGGGCGGTGCCGGCGATGATGCGGAAAGCGGCTTCGTCGTTGCGTGCATTCAAGTCTTTCGCCTTCGTCTTCACGATATCCATCACTTGCTTGCGTGTTACTTTACCAACTTTGATCTTGTTAGGTTCTTTGGAACCGGCAGCGATGTTGGCCGCTTTCTTTAGCAATACCGCCGCGGGCGGGCTTTTAGTGATGAAAGTAAATGACTTGTCTTTAAAAACAGTGATAACGACCGGCAGAATGTCGCCAGCTTGTTTCTGGGTGGCGGCATTAAATTCCTTGCAGAACGACATGATATTAACGCCACGTGGCCCGAGCGCGGTGCCGACGGGTGGCGCGGGGTTGGCCTGACCGGCAGGGATTTGTAGTTTGATATGAGCGATTACTTCCTTTGCCATGGTATTTTGCTAACTCGTTAAATCGAAAACTTATTCTGACTTCTGACCTCTGACCTCTGACCTCTGACTTTACCCTCGTTCCACCTGCCAATATTCCAGTTCGACGGGCGTAGCGCGACCAAAGATGGTGACGGAAACCCGCAGCTTGCCCCGTTCCGGGTCAATTTCTTCAACAATACCGTTCTGGTTTTGGAACGGTCCATCAGCCACCTTGACTGTCTCGCCGACTTCAAATGAAACTTTGGGCTTCACCTTTTCCTCCCGCTCCTTCATCTGCGCCAGCATCGACTCGACCTCCGATTGTCGCATTGGGATAGGCTTATCTTTGGTGCCGGCAAACCCGATTACTCCCGGCGTATCCTTGATGAAATACCAGGTGCGATCGACCAGTTGATTGTTCTGATCGAGTAGGTGCATGTTTACGATGAGGTAGCCGGGAAAAAATTTTCGCGTGGTCTCGCTTTTCTTGCCTTTCTTGATTTCGGAAACGCGCTCGGTTGGGACGAGCACTTCGTAGATGACGTCGGTCATCTCCTCGGTCTTGACGCGCTTCTCGATATTGTCCTTGACCTTGTTCTCCTGGCCGGAGAGCACGTGCACAACGTACCATTGATCTTTTGCTGCGAGCGCCTGAGGCATATCTAATTAGTGAATACGAGTAAAGAAATGGACAACGTTAACGAGAATAAAATCAAAGAGAGCAACGTAACCGCCAAGGAGTAGCATCGCCATGATCACGACAACGGTGGAGTCGAACAGCTCCTTGTAGCGACGGAAGCCTTTTTCCTTCGGATCCCAGGGCCAGGAACATTTCTGTAGCTCAACTTTCACTTCAGAGAGGAAAGTCGTTATTTTCGTGAGCATGGCAGGGAGGGACGTTAAATTGTTAAAGGTATTACATTGTTGAAACGGAACCCGATCACTGATTTCTGACAATTTAACATTGTAACCGTTTTAACTTTTCAGCGAAACAACACGCCAGGAGGGACTCGAACCCCCAACCGACGGTTTTGGAGACCGCTACTCTACCAATTGAGCTACTGGCGTATAAAATCTTCCTCCTTCACTTGTTCCTAATCTTCCTCTTTCTCGAAGAATGCTCAAGAGAACAGACAAAGCGGAAGAGGCAGAGGAAGATATTAATCCAGAATTTCGGCCACGCGACCGGCACCAACGGTTTTGCCGCCTTCGCGAATGGCAAAGCGAATCGTCTTTTCCATTGCGATCGGGGTAATCAACTCGACTTCAATGGCGACGTTATCGCCCGGCATGACCATTTCGACGCCATCTGGCAACTTGACCGTCCCGGTTACATCAGTGGTACGGAAATAAAATTGCGGCCGGTAATTGGTAAAAAACGGGGTGTGACGGCCGCCTTCCTCTTTGCTCAAGACATACACTTCCGCCTTGAACTTCTTGTGCGGCTTAATCGTGCCCGGCTTGGCGATGACCTGGCCGCGTTCGATCTCTTCCTTCTTCGTGCCGCGCAGAAGCACGCCGACGTTATCGCCGGCGCGCGCTTCGTCGAGGAGTTTGCGGAACATTTCGATATCGGTCGCGGTGGTTTTGGCAGTGGGACGAATGCCGACGATCTCGACTTCTTCCATTTTCTTGAGGACGCCACGCTCAACACGGCCGGTCGCAACCGTGCCGCGGCCTTCAATGTTGAATACGTCTTCCACCGGCATCAGAAATGGCTGATCGATCGGGCGGTCCGGTACCGGAATGTAATCGTCAATCGCGGAGACGAGGGCGAGCACTTGTTTCTCCTGGTCGGCGTCGCCATCAAGAGCTTTGAGCGCGCTGCCTTTCACAATCGGAATTTTGTCGCCCGGAAATTCATACTGGGTGAGCAAATCGCGCACTTCCATTTCCACCAGATCGAGCAATTCAGGATCGTCCACCATGTCCACTTTGTTCAGGAAGACGACGATGGAGGGCACGCCCACCTGGCGCGCCAGCAGGATGTGCTCGCGCGTTTGCGGCATCGGACCGTCCGCGGCCGAAACCACCAGGATAGCACCGTCCATTTGTGCTGCGCCGGTGATCATGTTCTTCACGTAGTCGGCGTGGCCCGGGCAATCGACGTGGGCATAGTGTCGCTTTTCGCTCTGATATTCCACGTGCGCGGTGTTAATCGTAATACCGCGCTCTTTTTCCTCGGGCGCGTTATCGATGTCAGCGTACTTGCGCACCTCGGCCATGCCTTTTTTGGCAAGAACAGTGGTGATCGCGGCGGTCAACGTAGTCTTGCCGTGATCCACATGCCCGATTGTGCCGACGTTCACGTGCGGCTTATCGCGTTTGAATGCTTCCTTAGCCATTTTCGAATTCTCCTGTTTAAACTAAACTTCGTCTGATGCTTTTGTGCTGGCAGGCTCACTGGAGCCCATGACCGGGATTGAACCGGTGACCTCGTCCTTACCAAGGACGTGCTCTACCAACTGAGCTACATGGGCGAACCGGTTTCGCTCGCGCCAGAGAAGCAAAAGTCCCAGAGCCGCCGTTTGAACGACCTTGGGACCGCTTCGTCCAGCAAAAAGCGTCCGCAAACTATCAGCCGGGCCTGCCCTGTCAAAGCAAATTCTTAGCGGATCCGCCCGCTCGATTCGGCCTCGTTTTCACCGCCTCCGCGGCGGCGGGTCACTACGAAAATGATCCCAATCAAGACCAGCAGGACGACCAGCCCGATTCCGATGTTCAGGGGCGTAAACAAGCCGGGTTGCGGTGTCGGTGCGGGAGTAGGCGCGGGAGGCGGAGCGTTTTTGGCGGCGAGGGCCGATTGAGCATACTGCAAGCGCTGTTGCGTATCGTAATCGTTCGGATTGATCCTCAGGGTTTGCTGATAATCCGCAATCCCTTTCTCGTAGTTTTGCAGATAGGTTACGTAGGTGTAACCCCGCTTTGCGTAAACGTCGGGATCGGGTTTGATCTCCAGGCTCTTGTCGTAATCGGCGATGGCTTCGTTGTATTTCTTCTGGCTGCGAAACACGAACCCACGTCGTTCATAGGCCTGCGCGTCGGTTGGATCCTTTTGCAAGACCGTGGTGAAATCCGTGGCCGCTTTGTCCCAGTCGCCCATTCCGATCTCGGCGAACCCGCGCAGCCGTATCGCCATGGTATCGTCGGGTTTCAGCTCGGCCGCCTTACTTAGATCCGCCAGCGCCTCCGTGAATTGCTTTTGCATGACGAAAGTCTGGCCCCGCTCGATGTATCCCATCTCATCCTTAGGCGCGATCTCAATTGCCTTGGCGAAATCTGCCATCGCCTCGTCGTATTTCTGCAACGCGCGATAAGCCGTGCCGCGGTTCAAGTAGGCCTTGGCGCTCTTCGGGTTCGCCGCGATCGCGGCGGTAAATTCCTTGATTGCCTCGTCATATTTGTGTTGCTGGGCGAGCTCCACGCCTTTGTTGACGTGATTGGTCGCATCAGATCCAGCTGGCGGCTTCGCTTCAGCACCCAGGATCGTCAGTGAAAAAATAATTGCTGCGGTTGATAGAAATTTTGAAATGGTCATGGCTCCTCCTTCGGCAACTATCTTTTTGCGCGATCAATTGCCAGTAAGCCAGCAAAATTCAAGTCCGTGAAATTTTTATCCGCCATCACGTCGCCGGAGCCGCGGTCAGGAGCGGGCAACATTTCTCGAGGATATCTGGCTCTTTTCGCCACCGTCATCATTTGGTCGCTGCCATCCCTTTTCCAATTTTATCTGCTGCGTTACTACGATGTTTGGGCGCAAAATTTTTACCGCTACAGCGTTGCCTGTATCGCGATCGCACCCTTCGTCGCTTTTCGTGTTCGGCGAGGAGGCGGACCGCGGCTCGATCTTCGCGCGTTCGTTCTCTGCCTGATCCCGGCCGTCCCAAACGTCGTCCATCAAATCACTCAGACGATCGCCCTTTTTTACATCGGTCCAGGCGTTTACGCCATCTTCACCCGTTCGTCCGTGATCATGACTGCTTTGCTTGCGCTCATTTTCTTTCCGGAAGAGCGCCACATCCTTCGGCAATGGCAATTCCAAGTCGGCACCTTGCTCGGATTGCTCGGCGCAATTGGGGTCTTTTGGTTTCAACCGGGGGCCAATACCGGGCACGTCGCTCTTCGCGGATTGCTGATTGCCTTCATCGCCACCACTTGTTGGGCGCTGTACGGCGTCCTGGTAAAGCGTCCGTCCGCCCGGCTCGGTTCTATTCGTAGCTTTGGTCTCATTAGTTTTATTACCTCGGTCCTGCTTTTCCCACTCACCTGTGCTTTTGGAAATGTCGCGACCCCGGTTCAAGTAAGCTGGTTCGTAAATCTCGTTCTCGTGGTTTCGGCCGTAACCTGTATCACCATGGCGCACGTTCTTTATTACGTTGCCATCCAGGAAATCGGCGTTGCGCTGGCTCAAACGCTCCAGCTTTTGTGCCCGCTCGGCGCAGTGGCTCTGTCTGCTTGGATCTTCGGCGAACATTTAACCACCGCACAACTTTGGAGCGCCGCCATCTTGTTGTTCGGCGCATTCCTCGCCATGCGCGTGAAACCCATCGCTGCCACCGAAACGGCGGAGAATATTTGAGATATTGTCGGCTACGGCACAGGGAATTGTCGTCGGCAAGCTGCCGACGATCTGGGTAGCAGCGTGCGCTACCCGGAACAAAAATCCCGCTACCGCGCGATGAACTTTCGCGTTGAGCATCACGCATCGAGGATCAAGAATGTAATATCCAGCCATCGAGTCGCAGCATTCGGTAACGTGAATTTGACCCTGTATCTCAAATCCCGTCAGCGGATGATTGATCACGCGCTGGATCGGTTCTTGCCAAAAGAAAATGCAGCGCCGCCGACCATCCACAAAGCGATGCGTTACAGTTTGTTTGCCGGCGGCAAGCGGTTGCGCCCGATTCTTTGTCTCGCTGCGGCTGAAGGTTGCAAGGGAAGAATGCGTGATGCACTCCCATTGGCCTGCGCAATGGAGTGCATCCACACCTATTCGTTGGTTCACGACGATTTGCCGAGCATGGACAACGACGATTTCCGACGCGGCCGCGCGACCTGCCACAAAGTTTTCGGTGACGGCATTGCCGTCCTTGCAGGCGACGCGTTGCTCACCGTCGCGTTCGAAATTGCGGCCCGCGCTAAACCGACCCGCCGCTATTCCATGTCGGAAATGTTTCGCGAGATCTCGATCGCGGCCGGCAGCCGCAGGCTCATTGCCGGCCAGGTGGCAGATCTCGAAGCGGAAGGAAAAAAAGTTTCCCGCGCTCAACTACGTTACATCCACGAAAATAAAACTGCGGCCATGATCACGACGTCCGTCCGGCTTGGCGCAATGAGTGCCAATGCCGATCCAAAAAAACTGCGCGCGATTACGAAGTTCGGCTACGCGCTAGGCCTGGCTTTTCAGGTGATAGACGACATTCTCGACGTCACGCAAACGAGCGAGAAGCTCGGCAAGAGCGCAGGCAAAGATATCGCTGCCCAAAAGGCAACGTATCCGGCGGTGATTGGGCTGGAAGCATCGCGCGCAGAAGCGCGGCGGCTGACCCACGCTGCGCAAAACGCGCTCAAAATTTTTGGCAAAGAAGCTGAGCCGCTGCGAGAACTCGCAAATTATCTCCTCGCCCGTGAGTACTGATTGTCTGATCTGGGGAGCTGCCGGGTAGCGCACGCGTCTCGCGTGTTGGCGAAACCGTCTCGGTTTCGCGGACTTTTAAAGATTGTTTCGGCGAGACGCCGAAACCAGCACGCGAGACGCGCGCGCTACCCGGCAGAAAAGAATCACCTGAGCGCGAGATTTGGATCGATCTCCTCCGCCAAATCGGAAACAATTCCGTTTTCCAGTCGCAACATCGCAGCGAATGCAATCATGGCTGCGTTGTCGGTGCACAGCCAGGGTTCAGCGACAAGGAATTCGATACCATTTTTCTGGCAGGCGGTGCGCAAATTTTCCCGCAGCGCGCGATTACAACTCACGCCGCCGCTCAACGTCAGGCGGCGTGAGTTGGTTTGCTGCAGCGCGCGCAAACTTTTCTCGCGCAAGACATCGATGATTGCTTCTTGAAAGGAGGCGCAGACATCCGCCACCACGTCATCCCGAGCGTGAGTCGAGGGATCCCGATGCGTTATCTTTAAGCTTTCATGGCGGGATCCCTCGGTCCGAGCCGGACTGGCGTTTTCGCTCGGGATGACAATTTTCGGCAACAAATACCGCACCGCCGTCTTCAAGCCGCTGAAGCTAAGATTCAGATCGCCGGAGTTCAGCATGCTCCGGGGAAGATCGAATTTTTTCGCGTTACCTGTTTGCGCCCGCATTTCAATCTCAGGGCCGCCCGGATAACCGAGCCCAAGCAACTTCGCGACCTTATCGAACGCTTCCCCGGCGGCGTCATCGAGGGTGGTGCCAAGAATTTCGTAATCGCCAACGCCCCGCACGTTGACGAGCAAACTGTGCCCGCCACTCACGATCAGAGCAATGTTCGGCTCCATTTTTTCGCGACCAAAAAATGGCGAGAGCAAATGCCCTTCCAGATGATTGATCGCGAGAAATGGTTTGCCGGCGCCGATAGCCAAACCCTTCGCCGCCGAGTTTCCAACAAGTAGCGAACTCGCGAGTCCCGGTCCGCTCGTGGCGGCGAAGGCGTCGATCTCATTGCTCGTAATCTTCGCGGATGCCATTGCGCGCTCGAGCAAGCGCGGTAGCTGCGCCACATGATTGCGGGACGCGACTTCCGGCACGACGCCGCCGAATTTTTCATGCTCCGCAATTTGCGAGGCCACTTCGCTGGCGAGCAACTCCGGGCCGCACTGGCGGTTTCGGCCGCGCAAGATCGCCACCGCGGTCTCGTCACAAGACGTTTCGATCGCGAGAATTGTCATGCCAAGCGCGGCCCATTGGCGCGCCGTCCCTCTATGCGAAGACCCTTAGACATTTTTCTGGCTGATCAGAGGAATGACGAAGCACGAAACAATGACGAAATCCGAATGACGAAAAAGCCGCCAACCCTTTCGTCATTTAGTCATTCGAGCTTCCTTCGTCATTCGACATTCGTGCTTCGTCATTCCTACGGACTGCTAGTCTCGCCAGTGCGACAAAGAAACAGGAAGCTGTTATTTTCTAGCCTCGCTCTTGGTCGCGGTTTCCTGCGCGTAGGTCATTACACCTTTGAGGGCGTCAATCGCGCGCAGCATTTGCGGGTCGCGCGAACGAACCTGCGTTTTCTCGTCCCCGATTTTGGTGTCGCTGTTGCGCGAAACGAAAAGGGCGTGCTCCTGTTCAGCCGTCATTGGCACTGCAATATTCGGCGTGACTCCGTTCCCGTGGATAACCTGCTTACCCGGAGTGTAGTACTTCGCGGTGGTAAAACGTAAAGCCGATCCATCGGGCAGTTGCAAAACATTTTGCACTGATCCTTTCCCGAAAGTTGTTTCGCCAACAAGGACGGCTCGTTTTAAGTCTTTGAGCGCGCCCGAAACGATCTCCGCGCCGCTGGCGCTCCCTTCATTGACCAATACCGCCAGCGGAAAACGCGGACGCTCTTTTGCCGTGGAGGAAGTGGTGTAGTCGCGTTCTTGCGATGCGGCGCGTCCCTGAGTGGAGACGACTATTGTGTTAGGTGGCAGGAATTGGGCGCAGACATCGACCGCGCTGTTAAGCAGGCCGCCGGGGTTATTTCGCAAATCCAAAATCAGGGCCTGCATTCCTTGTTTCTGCAATTCGTCAAGCGCTTTGGCCAACTCCTCGGCCGTCGGTTCGTTGAACTGCACCACCCGCACGTAACCGACCTTGAACGCACCGGTCAGGTCCCTATCGATGAGATGCGCGCTTTTCACGCTCTGCACTTTTACTTCAGCGCGCTCCAGCACGTAATCTTTAACTTCTTTACTGGATGGTCTAAGAATCGTTAGGGTCGCTTTTTGTTCCGGTTTCCCCCGCAGCAGATTGACCGCCTGTTGCAACTCCAATTTCTCCGTCGGCGTGCCGTTTATTTTCAAAATCTGATCGCCCGCCAGAATGCCCGCCTTCGCCGCCGGAGTGTCTTCCATCGGTGTGACCACGGTGAGAACGCCATTTTTGGTCGATACTTCGATACCGAGTCCATTGAAGCGGCTGCGGGTATCATCCTGCATGTCGCGAAAATCGTCCGGTTCCATAAACTGGCTGTGTGGATCGAGCGAGGCGAGCATGCCCTTCATCGCGGCATAGACGAGATCGTGATAACTCGTCTTGTTATCATCCACATAATCCTGTCGCAGCAACTGTATCGCTTTGGCGAAGACCGCGATCTGCGTGTAGCCGCTATCTGGATCATTTTCCGCCGCGTGCGCGGTAAAGAGCCGCAGCACCAGTAGCCCGTTGATGATCGCGAGGAACCCCACCACAATAAGAACGAATCGACGTTTCATGAAGATCATGATTTTCGCTCAGGGCGAAATTTTGGCAACGGTCAACCCATTCGTTAACGTCCCATCCTACCAAACTGTTGAAAAACTGCCCTCACCTCAATCCTCTCCCTAATGGAGAAAAAGCCGGCACTTCGCGTGTCTCCGTAATTGCACCAGAGAGCGGTTCCTTCTCCCTGGGGAGAAGGCCAGGATGAGGGTTTCTCAATAGTCTGTTAGCCCAATGATGAAACGATTTCTCCTCCTCATCCTTTTCGCGATCGTTCCGGCGCTTAACGCCGCGCAAAACACCGATGCTGATTTCAGCGCGGTGGCGGAAGAGTTCATCAAAGGTTACCTGAACGCGCGCCCGCTTCTTGCAACCCGGCTTGGTTTCCATGAATACGATGGCCGGACGGATGATTTCAGCCGGCTTGCGCTCGATGCCGAATTGCAGCGTCTTCGCCGTTTTGAGGACCGGCTGCGGAAATTCGAGCCCGAGGAGCTGAATGCGCGCAATGGAATCGACTTACGGATCTTGCAGGCCGCAATCGCGAACGAGCTGTTCGAGTTTCAGGATGTCCACAAGTTCGAACGCAACCCTATGATCTATGCGCACTGCGCCGACTTGAACATTTACATCGCGCGCAATTTCGCACCGCTGGAAGACCGGGTTCGCAGCCTGATCCAAATCGAAGGCCAAATCCCGAATATTCTTATCGCCGGCAAAACCAATCTGGAGGCGGTTTTGCCCAGGCCCTACGTTGAACTCGCAATCCAGATCGCACGCGGTTCCGCTGATTTTTTGCGCAAAGACATGGTGACTGCGGTCGAGACGCTGAAGGATCAGGAGTTGCGCGCCAATTTCATCGATGCCAATCGCAGAGCTGCCACCGCACTCAGCGATTTCGCCAGCTGGCTGGAAAAAGACAAACTCCCGAAGGCGACGCCAAACTTCGCTTTGGGCGAGGCCAAGTATCAACGCTGGCTAACAGAAACGGAGCTGGTCGATTTGCCGCCGGCCAAGATTCTCGAGATCGGACTGGCGAAGTTAAAAGAGGAGCAACAAACATTCGCTGACGCCGCCAAAATCATCGATCCGAATAAATCGCCCGCGGAGGTATTCAAGGAAATTCAGAAAGATCATCCCGCCGCCGACAATTTGATTCCGGATATTGCGAAGAATTTGGATCATATCCGCGGTTACGTTACCGAGCACAAGATTGTCGGCATTCCGCCGAATGCGAAAGCGCAGGTAAGAGAAACGCCGCAATATGACCGGGCGACCTCGTTTGCCTCGATGGACACACCGGGGCCCTTCGAGAAAAAAGCGACCGAAGCATTCTATTACGTCACGCCGGTCGATCCGACCTGGACTGAGCAGCAAAAGGAAGAATGGCTTACCTCATTTAACTACTACACCGCGGCTGTGACCTCGATTCACGAGGCCTATCCGGGTCATTTTGTGCAATTTCTGCGCTTGAACGCCTCGAGCGCGAATAAGATTGAGAAGATGTTTGGCAGCTACGCCTTCATTGAGGGCTGGGCGCATTATTGCGAGCAAATGATGTTGGACCAGGGGTTCGGCGGCCCCAAAAAACCTCCCGGGTCTGCCGAGGAACAAAAACGGGCGGCAAAATATCGGATGGCACAGGCTTCGGAAGCGTTGCTCCGGCTTTGCCGGCTTTGCGTTTCGGTGAAAATGCACACCCAGGGCATGTCGGTCGATGAGGCGACCAAATTCTTTCAAGAAAATTGTTACTACGAAGAAAAACCAGCACGCAGTGAAGCGATGCGCGGCACCTTCGATTACGGCTACTTGAACTACAGCCTGGGCAAAATGGAGATTTTGAAATTGCGCGACGATTACAAGGCGCAGCAGGATGCCGAGTTTTCGTTAGAACAGTTTCACAATCAGCTGCTCGATCACGGCATGCCGCCGATTCGTTTATTGCGCGAGACTTTGCTCAAGGACAAGGCGAAGTGGGATGATGTGCTGTGAAATTGGAGTGATGGAGTAGTGGAGTAATGGAAAACCGTTTTGCGCGGTAGCTGTCACTCCATTTCATCCTCTTCCCCCTGCAGCAACTCCGGCAACAAGGGCTGCGGGTTGCTCGGCAGCTCTTCCACATCGCGCAGCTTTTTCGTGATCGCACGGGAGCGCACCGCCACTTTGTCCATGTCGCTGGCGGCTTGATCGAGCTTGTCTTTTACCTTCGAAAGTGAATCACCGAACTTGGCAAACTCAGTCTTAACTCCAGCTAACAAGTTCCAGACCTCACTCGATCGCTTCTGGATCGCGAGAGTACGAAATCCCATTTGCAGGCTGTTGAGCAACGCTGCCAGCGTGGTCGGCCCGGCGAAGACCACCCGGCAATCGCGCTGGACCTGCTCGACCAGACCGACTCGACGAATCGCTTCTGCATATAATCCTTCGGTCGGCAGAAACATCAGCGCGAAATCGGTCGTCTTTGGCGGATTAATATATTTCGCGCAAATATCTTTTGCCGATTTTCTCAGCTGGGTTTCCAAATCTTTCATCGCGCTGTCGGTTAGCACTGAGTCGCCACTTTCCTGCGCCTTAATTAGGCGCTGGTAGTCTTCCAGCGGAAATTTGGCGTCGATCGGCAGCCACACTGCGGCACCATTTCCTTCGCCCGGCAGTTTGATCGCATAATCTACGCGTTCGCCGCTTTCATCCCGTGTTTGGACATTGCGATCGAATTGTTCCGAAGTGAGCAACTGTTCGAGCAGCGCTCCCAGTTGCACTTCGCCCCAACCGCCGCGCGTTTTCACATTGGTCAGCACCCGCTGCAATCCACCGACATCGCTTGCCAGTTGCTGCATCGCCCCGAGGCCCTGATGCACCTTTTCCAATCGCTCGCTCACCAGTTTAAACGATTCGCCCAGGCGTTTTTCAAGTGTTCCCTGCAATTTTTCGTCAACCGTGGCGCGCATTCTTTCGATTTGCTGCGCATTATCCTTTTGCAATTCCTGCAAACGCAGATCGACGATCCCGCGCACGCTTTCCAACGAGGTGGTCAATTCTTGGCGTTGCGATTTGGCGGCGTTGGCATTTTCCTCGCGGTTCCGCGCCAATTCGTCGCGAAATACCCTTTCTTCTCGTTCCTGAGCGCGCTCAAGCAACTCGATTTTACCTAGAATGAGGGGACCAATTTTCGAATCACGGCGCGTCAGAAAAAGAACAATCGCAGCCAGCAGTACGCCGCCAGCAACGCCGATGAGGCAATAGAGCAGAGGATTCATACTCCGGTCATATCGAGCGCAGTCGAGAATCCCTCCCCTTATCCGACATAATATTTAGAGATTCCTCGACTTCGCTCGGAATGACAAGGGCCTCAGCATGACGAGGCAGATCGGAATGACAATTACCTCCGTCATCCCGAGCGCAAGCGAGGCACCTCGCAGGGCTGATGACGCACAAGTTACCCCTCGATTACGTAATCACCTTCGTGAGGTTCCTCCGCGTCTGCGCGCCCTCGGGATGACAGCCCGTGCAATCAAAATCGTAACTTCACTCCCCCGTAGGCGGCGCGGCCGAGCGCAGGAAAGCCGAATACCTCCGAGTAATGCTCATTCGTCAGATTGTCGATGCGACCGAAAACGGACAGATGCGGGCTGATTTCGTACTCCGCCGCAAAATTCACAAAGCTGTAATCCTCGATATCAAAGTTCGGGGCACCAAAGTTCAGTTCCTCTCGCGCATTCACGAACTTTGCTTCGACTACCGTGCGTAGTTTTTTGAACCAAAGATACGAAGCAGAAAGATAAACCTCATTGCGGGGCCGGCGCGGCAAACGCGAGCCTTCCGGTTGCGAAATATCGCTGTTGTCGGTCTTTTTGGCATCCAGATAAGTGTAGCTCGCCATGAACACAAGATTGGGAATCGGTTGCGCACGTAATGCCGCTTCCAATCCCTGCGTTTCGGCTGCACCGAGGTTAAGCGTTTGAAAAAGACCGTTGAATCCAATCACGTTCGACAAGTCGTTATGAAAGTACGTCAAATCGAGCGCAACGCGCTTTTCCCAAAGCTCCTGCCGGACGCCAATGTCCCAGCCAAAGTCTTTTTCCGGGTCCAAATTAGGGTTGTTGCCGAAAATAATGTCCTGACTGCTCGGCGGACTGAACCCCGTCGCAACACTCGAGTGCAGCGTTGTGTTTGTCTTGTCGACCTGGTAGCTGCCTGCAACGCGATAAGTCCAGACGCCGCCGAACCGGTTGAAATCATCGAACCGGCCGCCAGCAACAAAGATCAAATTCTCGACTGGCGTCAGCGTCGCCTGCATAAAGCCCGCGATCTCCTGCGTGTGGTCGCCGATAAAAGTTGGTTGTGGCCCGAACGCTTGCGAAACGAAAGGGCGTTCCTGTCCGGCATTAACGCGGCTGTAGAAAAATCCCGACGTGAGCGTCAGCCACGACGTTGGCCGCAAATCGTTTTGATAATCAATTTGCGTTCGTTCGAAGAGCGCCCGTGTTGCCCCGACAAATCCGTCCTCGTTTGGATCGTTTATTTGGCGCTCGTGGTCGTAGCTGAAAATGAATTTGTGGTCCCACCACTCAGTCGGCTTCCAATCGATGTGAGGACCGATCAACCAGCGTTCCGTGAGAAAGTGATCAATGGGCTTGGGATCAAAGATCGTGTTGGGATTTCCAGTGTCGCTTAGCGAGTAGGTAAACAGACCGCCGATCCGCAGTTGTTCGTCAGGCGACCAGCCCACGTCCGCAATCGCTGCAGAATTGCGGTAATTATTATTGGGACGCGCGTTGTCGGTGTCGAGTCGGCTGGCGCCGACCGAATAATCGAAATCACCGATTTTGCCGTCGCTCTGGCCCCATTCGCGAAAAGAGTCGTACGATCCGCCCTCGGCAGCAACCGTTGCGCCCGGAGTTCCGGTGCCTTGCTTCGTGAAGATTTGAATTACTCCGGCGAGTGCGCGGGGTCCGTAGAGTGTGCTTTGCGGCCCCCGCACAACCTCGATTCTGTCGATATCGTCCGTGGTAATGTCCGCGAAGTTCATTGCGCCAGATAAACCCTGGTTAATCGGAATGCCGTCGAGCAGCACTTGCATATCTTCACTTGGCAACCCGCGCATGAAAACGGAAGTCAACTGGCCGGCGGTTCCAGTTTGCACCACGGACAGCCCAGGCACTTCGCGAAGCGCATCGCTCACGCGCTGGATTTGTTTTTGCTCAAAATCTTGCGAAGTCACGACGCTCACGCTGGCCGGGGATTGGTCCAGCGGAATGTCGGTGCGTGTTCCGGTGACCACGATCGGCTCTGATTCCGCCGCAGGTGTCGGCGATGAATCCTGGGCGTAGCAAATCGACGTGGCGAGAAACGGGATCAAAAAAAATAGCGAACGTTTTTTCTGCATTTCAAATCCTCCTGTTTCGAGAGGAGAACTCGCGGCAGAGCCGTTCGCTCCACTCTCATTCTTCTTTTTGCGAAGAAGTTTTTTCGCGGTCCGAGCCGGACTGGCGGATTCCGGAATCGGTTTACAGCGAACGCGGACCCCAAAAAGTTAAAATCTAGGTTCAGCGTCACGCTGGCGAATGAGGCGGACCGGTTCGAATATTCTGGCTCCTGGCTTGCGGCCCGAAGGTCTTTCGGACTCACCTTTTTCCCGCCTTCACCGCTGTTCGGAACACGGGCATTCTGCCTGTGCGCCAAGCGGACATTATGCCCGCTTTTTTTGCTTCAGCGGAGTTGGAACTCCGCTGAGCGCACAGACTACAAGTCTGTGTTCCATAGCCAAACGATTGGCTTGTGGGAAATCGTATCCAGTTACAGCAGCGCAACTGCTCCGGCTTCACACCGGATTTCTCGCGCCGATCCACTGTTTCAAACTCGCAAAGAACTAAGCGAGCAATAGCGGCTTGCGCTTCCGCCTTCAAGATTTATTTAGTCAGGCGCGTTTTCCGCGCGCATTTCTCCAGTGCCAGCAATTGATGCAAAATTGAACCTGCTCGTGACCGGCGCCGCCGGCTTCGTCGGATCTAATCTCGTTCTGGAATTGCAGGAGCGATTTCCAAACTCGCGATTAAGCGCGATCGACGACTTTCGCTCTGGCGATTTCAAGAATCTCGGCGGCTATCGTGGCGATTTTGTTGCAGCCGATCTGGCGAAGCTGAATTGGCGGGAACAATTCGGTGGCGAAGAATTCGACGCAATTTTTCATCTTGCTTCCATTACTGACACGACGAATCACAATCAGTTTGAGCAGACGCACGACAACGTGGAGAGCTTTCGGCGACTGCTGGAATTTGCGCGGCCGAACCAAACGCGGGTGATTTTCGCGTCCTCGGCTTCGATTTACGGCGCTACCACGGAGGCGAGCGCGGAATCAACCGTGGCTGCTCCGGCAAACATTTACGCCTTTTCCAAAGCGATCATGGATAATCTCGCCACGCGGTTCGCGCGCGAGAATACGGATTGGATCATTGTAGGCCTACGTTACTTCAATGTTTATGGCCCGCGCGAAGCGCACAAAGGCGTGCCCGCAAGCATGATTTATCATTTGTCGCAGCAAATGCGCGCCGGCCAGCGCCCGCGCATTTTCAAACATGGCGAACAGCGGCGCGATTTCGTTTATGTGAAGGATGTGGTGGATGGAACAATTCGCGCGCTCGATGCCAGCGCGAGCGGAATTTACAATCTCGGCAGCGGCCAGGCTCGATCATTCAACGAGCTCATCTTTATTTTGAATCGCGCCTTGCAGACCAATCTTCAGCCGGATTACTTCGATAATCCGCACGCCCATTACCAAAATTTCACCCAGGCGGATTTGACCAAGGCGCGCAGCGCGCTCGGTTACGCGCCGGAATTTCCACTTGAAGCGGGGGTAGCCGATTATATGAAATGGCTGTATCCGTCGTAGCGTCATCCCGAGCGTAAATCGAGGGATCGTGCCGCGAAACTTTAAGGTAACGTCATCGGGATCCCTCGACTCCGCTTGGGATGACAGCGCCATAGAATATGAATCCAAAAAAATCCGAACTGCTGGTCGATGTGGTCGAGCACATCGATATCAAGAAACATAATGTCGTTCCCTTGGTGGAAGCGATGTCGAAGATGGCCTTCTCGGCGCGCGATCTGGCGCGGGCGGCGGACATTTACGACGCGATGCTGCGGGAAAAAGACTGCGCCATTATTTTGTGCCTGGCCGGCTCACTTATTTCCGCCGGCTTAAAAAACGTCATCGTCGATCTGGTCCGCAATAACATGGTGGACGCGATCGTTTCCACCGGAGCTATCATCGTCGATCAGGATTTCTTCGAAGCTCTCGGGTTCAAGCATTACAAGGGCGACATTTTTATGAACGACGACGTTCTGCGCCGCCTCGCCATCGATCGCATCTACGACACCTATATTGATGAAGATCAGCTGCGGGTTTGCGACGCCACTTGCGGCGAAATTGCAGACTCGCTCGAGCCGCGGCCGTATTCTTCGCGGGAGTTTATTCGCGAGATGGGCCGTTATCTAACGAGCAATGGAAAAAACCGCGAGTCGGTCGTGCTGGCTGCGTTCGAGAAAGAGGTACCGATCTTTTGCCCGGCTTTCAGCGATTGCAGCGCCGGCTTCGGTTTGATTCATCATCAGTACGAAAATCCGGACAAGCATCTCAGCATCGATTCGGCCAAGGATTTTCTTGAGCTAACCAAAATTAAAATCGCCTCCAAACAGAGCGGATTGTTCATGATCGGCGGAGGCGTGCCGAAGAATTTCGCGCAGGACACGGTAGTGGCCGGCGATTATCTCGGTTTCGACGTCGGGATGCACAAATACGCTGTGCAAATCACGGTGGCGGACGTGCGTGACGGCGCCCTCAGCGGTTCCACGCTGAGGGAGGCGAACTCGTGGGGCAAAGTCGACCAGGGCGCCGAGCAGATGGTTTACGCGGAAGCGACGATCGCGCTGCCGCTGATTGCTGGTTACGCCTACCACAAAGGATCGTGGAAGAATCGCAAAGCTCGCGATTATGCGAAGTTGCTCGATGAACCGGCAACGAAGACGGGGTCTTCGGAAAAACGCGAATTAGCCGGTGCGCGATAATTGTCGGTCATCCCGAGCGAAGTCGAGAGATCCCGCCATGAAAGCTTAACGGTAGCGCCACGGGATCCCTCGACTGTCGCTCGGGATGACGGTTAGGACTCGGCCAGTCTTCGAAACGCTTCCTCAGACATCTGGAATTCGTGCCAGTCGGGATCGATTTTCGCACCGAGTCGTTCGTAAAACTCGATACCGCGCTCATTCCATTTCGCGACCCACCACTTGATCATTCCGCAGCCGGCGCGCTCGGCTTCTTGGGCGACGGCTTTCATTAAGAGTTTTCCCACCCCCTTGCTGCGATGGCCGTCGGCGACGTAGAGCTCCTTCACCACAATGTTTGGTTTTGCGCGATAGGTGAAGGCGACGAAGTAATAAACAAGCAGCCCAGTCAAAATTCCGCTTTCTTCCGCAACCAGACAATAAAAGTCCGGCGGCGATCGCCGGAATCCCTGTTTTCGTAGAATGTCCTCGCTAATTGCAAAGGCGTCCGCGTAATCTTCGAACGCCGCTAGTTCGCGCATCAACGGCAGGAGTTGCGGAACATCTGATTCGATTGCTTTTCGTATTTTCAATGCTGTCATCCCGAGGCGCAGTCGCGGGAACCCGATGAAATTAGCTTTCAGCTTCGTTGCGGGATCCCTCGACTGCGCTCGGGATGACAGCCGTTGATTGTTAGCCTTCCCAAAAAAATTTGGTCGGGCGGTTGAGTTCTCGCGGCAGACTTTTGTGCACCGGACAATTAAGCGCGGTTTGTTCCAACACGGCGCGGTACGGTGAATCTGGCGGAAGTGGAATGTGAACTTCTGACGGCAACGCGACGATCCGCCGCGGTGCGTCCTTCGACATTTCTTTCTGCACCGAGACGGTCATGCCGCGGAGATCGACGCCGAGTTCTTCCGCCTTTATTCCCATGGTCGTGCTAATACACGTGCCGAGAGCAGTGGCGACCAGGTCGGTGGGTGAGAACGCTTCCCCTTTACCTTTATTGTCCGCCGGCGCATCCGTCGCGATCTTCGATTGTGACGGCCCGTGGGTAGCATCGCAGTGAAGATTGCCGGTATAATTAACGGAGACTTTGACCATGATGGATTATGCGACGCGATCTGCTTCTTGTCATCCCATCCGTTGTCTCGCGAACAGTTACTCCCAGCAAAATGCTCGTGATTCGTTAAAAGGGTTACAACGTTACAAAAGGGGGAAAAGCGTGGACCGAATTCCGGGGAGCGCAGGCTGCCGGGTAGCGCACGCGTCTCGCGTGCTGGTTTCGGCGTCTCGCCGAAACAATCTTTAATAATCCGCGAAACCGGGACGGTTTCGCCAGCACGCGAGACGCGCGCGCTACCCGGCAGCCTGCGCTCCCCAGAACAGCTTGAGTGCGGCCAACCAATCTGATAAGCGCGAGCATGAATTTTAAGATTTTCTTCTCTCTCGTCGCGGTCGCCGCGGTAATTTCCGTCGCTTCGGCGATAGCCGCGGATCAAACCATCGCCTTAAAAGCAGCGCGATTGTTCGATGGAAAATCTCGCGCGCTGATTCAGAACGGAGTGGTGCTTGTCCAGGGCGACAAGATTGTCGATGCAGGCGCGAATGTCGCGGTTCCGCCGGATGCGCAAGTAATCGATCTCGGCGACGCGACGTTATCGCCTGGGTTCATGGATGCGCATACGCATCTCACGCTCGATTATACGAACTATCAGGCAACGCGTTTGAGAGAGCTGCAAATCTCGACCTCGGCCAAGGCCTACAGCGTGATTCCGGCGGCGCGCGCCACCGTGGAAGCCGGATTTACCACCGTGCGGGATGTCGGGGCACGGACCTACCGCTCGCACGATTGCATTGATGTTTCGCTGCGCGATGCCATCGCAAAAGGAATTGTGGTTGGGCCGCGCATGTTCGTCGCCACCTATGGCATCGGCGCGACCGGTGGCCATTTTGACGAAGCGGCCGGATTCCGCGACGGACTTTTCGGACCCGAACCGGATGTGGCCGATGGAATTGCCGACGGGCCCGATGCTGTGCGCAAAGCTGTTCGTTTTGAGGTGAGAAACGGCGCGGACGTAATCAAGGCCGCAGTCTCGGGCGGTGTACTTTCGCTGACGGACGAGGTGGACACACCGCAATTCACCCCCGCAGAGATGGCGGCGCTGGTTGATGAATCGCATCGGTTACGCAAAAAAGTGGCGGTGCATTGCCACGGCGATCAGGCGGGACGGGAAGCGATCGAGGCTGGTGTCGATTCGATCGAGCACGGTTCCTTCTTGAAACCTGAGACGCTGACGTTGATGAAAAACAAGGGGACTTTCCTGACACCGACGCTGATGGCGGCGGAATATATTAAGGCGAAGCTCGATGGTTATCCGCCGGCGTTGCAGGCGAAAGCAATCGCGGCCTACAACGCGCGCTCGGAGATGTTCCGGAACGCGCTCAAGATCGGAGTGAAAATCTCCTTCGGGACGGATGCGGCGGTTTTTCCGCACGGGCAGAACGCGAAAGAATTTAAGTTGATGACCGATCTGGGAATGCCGCCGATGGATGCTCTGAAGAGCGCGACAGCGAACGATGCTGAGTTACTGGGGGTCGCGCAAAAACTCGGAACATTGGAGAAAGGAAAACTGGCAGATGTCATCGCGATGCCCGGTGATCCAACGCAGGACATCACTGCGACGGAACGGGTTTCATTTGTGATGAAGGAAGGGAAAATTATTCGGAATGGGCCGGCGACGCCTCCACCGGCGAAGACGGCGGCGCAAAATGTGACGGAGGAAATTCCGGCGGATTTTTGAATCTGGGGGCGTCGCGCGCATTTTTTCTGTCATCCCGAGCCGCGCAGACGGCGAGGGATCTCTCTTAGGCCGCCCGTTAACGAGCATTTGTGAGGTTCCTCGCCGTCTGCGCGGCTCGGAATGACGCTAGCGAGCGCCTTTTGACAACGCGCCAATAGCCGCTAGCTTGGTCGCCCGTTTCGACGGTCATAGACCGTCGCTACAGGGAAAATTTAGCAGGAGAGTTTCGGCTCGCTTGGACTGCATAAGATGATGCAACAAAATCGCAGCAAACGTTATCGCGCTTCCGCCGAGCAGGTGGACCGGAAGAAGGCCTATAGCTTGAACGATGCGGTGGCGACATTGAAAAAATTTCAGCCGACCAAGTTCGATCAAACGGTGACGGTTTCATTCCGACTTGGAGTCGACCCGAAACAGTCCGATCAAATGGTCCGTGGGACTTGTCCGCTCCCCCACGGCAGCGGGAAAAAAGTGCGGGTCCTTGTTTTTGCCGAAGGCAAAGCGGCGGACGATGCGAAACAGGCGGGTGCGGATTTTATCGGCTTCAAGGATTTGATTCAAAAAGTGCAGGAAGGTTTTCAGGATTTTGACGTGGCGGTCGCAACACCGGCGGCGATGGCGGAAGTGCGCAAGCTGGGAAAGGTTTTGGGACCGCGCGGCCTGATGCCGAATCCAAAGACCGGAACGGTGACGGATGACACGGCGAAAGCGGTGCAGGAGGTGAAGGCTGGTCGCGTTGAGTTCAAACTCGACAAGAATGGGAATGTCGCGGTGCCCGTGGGAAAATTTTCTTTTGCCGAGAGTGCACTGGTGGAGAATGGCAATGCGGTGATCGAGGCAGTGGTGCGGGCGCGACCTGCGACGGCGAAGGGACGTTATGTGGAAGCGATGACGTTGAGTGCAACGATGTCGCCCGGCGTGCATATTGATCCATCGCCCTATTTGAGCGTGTAAATTTTTATGAGACCCGAAAAAGCCAACATCGTTTCCGATCTCGCCGAGAAGTTGAACCGGTCGCCGTTCGTGCTGGTGACCGACTATCAGCGGATGAAGGTCGATCAATTCGGCGATTTGAGGAACCGGCTCGCGCCCGCGGGCGCAGAAGTGCGGGTGGTGAAAAACAGTTTCTTGAAACGTGCGATGAGCGATTCCGGTTTGCCTGATGTCGCTGATAAACTCAGTGGTCAGACTGCGATCGTGATGGGCCAAAAAGATGTCGCGCCAGTCGCGAAAATTCTGAAAACGTTCGCGGCGGAATTCAAGGTCGCGGCGCTGAAAATCGGAGTGATCGACAAATCGATTTTATCGGCGCAGGAAATTGAGGCGCTGGCAGATTTGCCCTCGCGCGAAGTTTTATTGGCGCAATTACTTGGGTTGCTAATGTCACCGGCGACAAAGCTGGTGCGGTTGTTAAACGAGCCGGGCGCGTCGTTGGCTAGGTTATTGAACGCGAAAGCGCAGAAGGAAGGGACACCAGCGGAGGCTAGCGCATAAGAGATTTGTAGCCGCGTCTCTGTGAGACGCGTGCACGGCTCATAGAGCCGTGGCTACAGAAAGAAAAGAAACGAAAATTGTCCGAGCTGATGGCTATCGGCTTTAATTTTCCGAAGGCTTTCGGAAGCGGCGAACCGAGGAAATACAATGGCAGATACAGACAAAATTGTGGAGCAACTCAGCGGATTGACCGTCCTCGAGATTGCTGGATTGGTGAAACAACTCGAAGAAAAATGGGGCGTGAGCGCGGCGGCTCCCGTAGCGATGGCGGCGGCGCCAGCGGCGGGTGGTGGTGGCGCAGCAGCTCCGGCGGCGGAAGAGAAAACCACTTTCGAGGTGATCTTAAAGGAAATGGGAACCAACAAGATCGGCGTGATCAAGGAAGTGCGCAGCGCGGTGCCGGGCCTTGGCCTGGCGGAAGCGAAAGCGCTTGTAGAAGGCGCGCCAAAGACGATCAAGGAAGGCGTGACCAAAGCCGAAGCCGACGAGATGAAAAAGAAAATCGAAGCGGCTGGGGCAAAGGTCGAGATCAAGTAAGCGTGGCATCGGCATGTTGCCGATAAAAAATGGGGGGACGCGCGGAAGTCGCGTCCCGGGTAAGCTGAGTCCTCTCAACGACTTGCGGCTCGACGGAGTCTCGCCCTGCCGATTTCCCCGCGTTCGATGGTCTTTGGTAGGGCGACGCTTTGGGGGGCGGTCTGGATCAACATCATTTCGTTGTAGCTGGCGGCAGAAGCGTTTTCAAGGAGCGGCCTTTGCGGTTTCCGAATAGTTAGTGATAGGCGACTTCCGCCCCCGGCGGTGATGGACTTCCGCTACAGAAAAGCCCTGGCGCGTGAAATTTTTTTCTTGCGCGGCGCGGCGATTCGTGGCAAAGAGCGTTTTCGTTAAGAGTAAACAAATTTATTTTTAACCCGGCGGACGACGGACAAGAAAATTTAGGCAGGCAGCGAAACGGTGGTGGTCAATTTGACATACTGCCGATTCGGTGTCATTTTTGTCGTCTTCGCAATCGGCTGGAGACATAGAAACCCCAGAAAACTGGCCGCGTTTCCCCTGACGCAGCACAGTTGGCACCGCTAGCAGAAAACTAATTATGTCAGAACGGGCAGAGCGCATTCATTTCGGAAGCATCAAAGAAGGCATTGAGCCGCCAAATCTCATCGAAGTTCAGCTGAACTCGTACGTCGACTTTTTGCAAAAAGACGTACCGCTGGCCAAACGCAAGAACTACGGCTTGCAGGCTGTCTTCAAGGAAGTTTTCCCGATCCAGAGTTACGACGAAAAGGCGACGTTGGATTTTAGTCATTACGAGATTGGCGAGCCAAAATTGGCTGCGTTGGAAGCGCAACGCGAAGGGCAGACTTTTAGCGCACCCCTGCACGTCACCTTCCAGCTCAAGGAGGAAAAGGGGACTAAGGAAGAGAAAGTCTATATGGGCGAGATCCCGCTCATGACGCCGCAGGGAACGTTTGTGATCAATGGGGCGGAGCGGGTGGTTGTTTCCCAGCTGCATCGTTCGCCCGGGATCGCCTTTGAATCATCGGTGCACCTCAACGGCAAGGTGCTTTACAGTTTTCGCATCATTCCCGATCGCGGCTCGTGGATCGAAGTGCAATTCGATACCGCCGACCTCCTCTATATCTATCTCGATCGCCGGAAACGCCGCCGGAAATTTTTGGCCACCACTTTTCTGCGCGCTCTCGGGTATGGCCCCGATGAAGACGTCATTAAACTTTTTTATAACATCGAGACGCTGAAATTGAGCGAGAAGCTCGACGAAGAAATGCTCACGACCAAGGTGCTGACGGCCGAGGTGCGCGACGGCGAGGTCACGGTGGCGCGCGCGTTTGAACCGCTCACGCTCGCGACTGTTCGCCAGATTATGGCGCTTGGAATCAAGGAAGTGAAGGTGATCGACATTTCGACGGACGACACGGTGGTAAAGGCGTTGAAGAAAGATCCGGCTCATGACCAAGAAGAAGCGCTCAAGGATATTTACCGCCGCCTGCGCCCGGGCGATCCGCCAACGGTGGCCAATGCGCGCGCTCTTTTGAAACGACTGTTTTTTGATCCGAAGAAATACGATCTCGGGCGAGTCGGGCGCTATAAGTTGAACCAAAAACTCGGGATCGACGTGGATCTGAACGAGCGAATTTTGACGGACAAGGATTTTATCGCCGCGATCAAATACCTGATCAATCTACGCCGCGGCGAAGGCACGCTCGACGACATCGATCATCTGGGGAGCCGCCGCGTTCGCACCGTAGGAGAGCTCCTGGCCAATCAATGCCGCGTCGGTCTGGCGCGTACGGAGCGTCTGGTGAAAGAGCGCATGACTTTGTTCGACATCAATATCGACGGGATGACTCCGCAAAAGCTGATCAATCCCAAGGCGCTCAGCGCGGTCATTCGCGATTTCTTTGGTCGCTCACAGCTTTCCCAATTCATGGATCAGACGAATCCGCTGGCGGAGCTGACCCACAAGCGTCGGCTTTCGGCGCTGGGACCGGGCGGTCTCTCGCGTGATCGTGCCGGATTCGAAGTGCGCGACGTTCATCCCTCGCACTACGGACGGATTTGCCCAATCGAGACGCCAGAAGGGCCGAACATTGGATTAATCAGCTCGATGTCGACCTTTGCCCGAATCAACGAATTTGGCTTTATCGAGACGCCTTATCGCAAGGTTCACAACGGCCGCGTTACCGACGAAGTGGAATATCTTACCGGCGATCGCGAAGAGAATTATCTGGTGGCGCAGGCGAACGCTCCGATTGATGGCCGGGGCCATTTCACCGGCGAAAAAGTTTCAGTGCGTTACCGTGGGGACTTTCTCGAAGTCGAACCTTCGAAGGTGCATTACATGGATGTGTCGCCGAAACAGCTGGTTTCGGTGGCGGCGGGATTGATTCCATTTTTAGAACATGACGACGCTAACCGCGCTCTCATGGGTTCGAACATGCAACGCCAGGGCGTGCCACTGATTGTGAACGAAGCACCATTGGTCGGCACCGGGCTTGAGAGCAAGGTCGCGCGCGATTCACACGCGGTTCTGATTGCGATCGATAGCGGAAAAGTTGCTTCTGTTACGGCCGATCAAATCGTGGTGACAAAAGACGGTCACATGCCGGAAGGGCGTAAGAAATTGAAGAGCGATTCGGAGGCGGGCGTTCATGTTTACGAACTGCGCAAATTCATGCGCTCGAACGCCGGCACGTGCGTGAACCAGAAGCCGATCGTGAAAAAAGGTCAGCACGTGAAGCGCGGACAGGTCATCGCCGATGGACCGAACACCGATCACGGCGAACTGGCGCTTGGGCGCAATGTCCTGGTCGCGTTCATGCCCTGGAACGGTTACAACTTTGAAGACGCCATCATGATCTCGGAGAAGGTGGTGAAGGAAGATATCTACACTTCCATTCACATCGACGAGTTCGAGATCGGGGCACGCGATACCAAGCTCGGGCCGGAAGAAATCACGCGCGATATTCCAAATGTCAGTGAAGAAGCGCTGCGCAATCTGGGACCGGACGGAGTGGTTCGGGTCGGCGCGGAAGTGAAACCGGGCGACATTCTAGTCGGCAAAATCACGCCGAAATCCGAAACGGAACTGGCGCCGGAAGAACGATTGCTGCGCGCTATCTTCGGTGAAAAAGCCGCCGACGTGAAAGACACGTCCTTGACTGTTCCATCCGGCACTTACGGCATCGTGATGGATGTGAAGGTTTCGTCACGCCGCGAAGTCTCGCGCGAGAAATTGACGCCGACAGAAACGAAACGTCAGCTCAAAACGATCACAGAAGACCATCGCAAAAAGAAGGAAGGGTTGACGGAACAGTTAACCGATTCGCTTTCCAATATCTTGCTGGGTGAAAAAATTCCGCTCGATGTGGTGAACGCGCAGACTGGCGAAATCATCATCCCGGCGAATCGCAAGATTACTAAGACGCTATTGCGCAAGCTGGCGAACGTTTACGATCACATCGAGATCGATCCCTCGCCCATCCGGAACAAGATCCGCGAGATCATTGCCTCGTACGAACACAAGTTTGCCGAGCTTGAACTCGAGCGGGAACGCGCGATGGACCGGGTGGAGAGCGGCGACGATATCGATCCCGGCATCATTAAACAGGTAAAAGTTTACATCGCGAGCAAGCGCAAGCTTTCGGTTGGCGACAAGATGGCCGGCCGCCACGGCAACAAAGGCGTGGTCGCGCGCATCGTGCCGGAAGAAGATATGCCGTTTTTGCCGGATGGAACGCCGGTGGAAATCGTGCTGAATCCGCTGGGTGTGCCAAGCCGTATGAATGTCGGTCAGGTGCTCGAAACCCATCTTGGTGTGGCCGCAAAAGCGCTCGGCTTCCGAGTGGCGACGCCGGTCTTCGACGGAATTCCTGAAAGCAAGATCCGCGAGTATTTAAAGGAGGCGAAGAAAGTTGAAGGCTTCAGTTGGGTGCATGAAAATGGCAAGGCCCGGTTGTTCGATGGGCGCACTGGCGACGCCTTCGATCAGGAAGTGGTGGTCGGCTACATCTACATGATGAAGCTCGGTCACCTCGTGGCCGATAAAATTCACGCACGTGCGGTTGGTCCGTACTCACTGGTTACGCAACAGCCGCTGGGCGGAAAGGCCCAATATGGCGGCCAGCGTTTTGGCGAGATGGAAGTGTGGGCGCTGGAAGCGTACGGCGCCGCTTATACTCTTCAGGAGTTGCTGACCGTGAAATCCGACGACGTGCAAGGACGCACCCGGATTTATGAATCCATCGTGAAAGGTGATAACTCGCTGGAAGCGGGCACCCCGGAATCTTTTAACGTGCTGATCAAAGAAATGCAGAGTCTCGGGCTCGACGTCAAAGTTGGCGGTCAGGCTCCGACCAGTGTTTTCGATGGTGCAGCCTAACTTTTTGTCATGTCGAGCGAAGTCGAGACATCTCTGATCATTGGAGGCGGAGGAAATAGTAAGAGATTCCTCGACTGCGCTCGGAATTTCAGAGGCGCGGTCCAGGAGGGCCAATAACGATTTTTGAAGTAGTTAACGAGAATTAAATAGATGAACGAACATTCCTGGCGGGAGTTAGTGGGCGAAGAGAGGGCAGTTGGTTTTGATCAGGTCGCGATTGGCGTGGCCTCGAGCGATACCATGCGCTCGTGGAGCAAGGGCGAAGTTAAAAATCCAGAGACGATCAATTACCGGACATTTAAGCCGGAGAAGGGCGGACTTTTCTGCGAGCGAATCTTTGGGCCGACGCGCGATTGGGAATGTTCCTGCGGGAAATACAAGCGGATCAAACACAAAGGCGTCATTTGCGACCGCTGTGGGGTGGAAGTGACCCTGGCGCGGGTACGGCGCGAACGAATGGGGCACATTGAGCTGGCGGTGCCGGTTTCGCACATCTGGTTTTACAAATGCATGCCCTCGCGCCTCGGTCTTATGCTCGACATGAGCGCGCGACAACTCGAGCGCGTCATCTATTACGAAGATTACATCGTGGTTGATCCGGGCCAGACGCCGCTGCAAAAGACGCAGCTGCTGAACGAGGTCGAATTCCGCGAAGCGCAGGAGCAATACGGTGAAGGGTTCAACGCCGGAATGGGCGCGGAAGCCGTCAAGAAATTATTAGCTGAGATCGACCTGCATAAGCTCAACAAAGAGCTCGAGCAGGCGATGGGAAATACCAAGAGCAAACAGATTCGCAAGAAATTGGCAAAACGTTTGAAACTCGTGCAGGGCTTCATCTCCTCGCACGCGCGGCCGGAATGGATGGTTCTGGAAGTATTGCCGGTGATTCCGCCGGACTTGCGCCCGCTCGTCCCGCTGGAAGGCGGACGTTTTGCCACAAGCGATCTGAATGATCTCTATCGCCGCGTCATCAACCGCAACAATCGGTTGAAGAATTTACTCCAACTCAAAACGCCCGACGTCATCATTCGCAACGAGAAGCGCATGCTTCAGGAAGCGGTCGACGCGCTCTTCGACAATGGTCGTCACGGCCGCGCCGTCACGGGCGCGGGCAATCGTCCACTGAAATCACTTTCCGACATGCTCAAGGGCAAGGGCGGACGGTTCCGTCAAAACTTGCTTGGGAAGCGGGTCGATTATTCAGGCCGTTCCGTCATTGTCATCGGGCCGGAGTTGAAACTGCATCAATGCGGTTTGCCCAAGAAAATGGCGCTAGTTTTGTTCGAGCCGTTCATCATCCGGCGGCTGAAAGATCTGGGCTACGTCCACACTGTGCGTAGCGCCAAGAAGATGATCGAGCGGCAAACGCCGGAAGTCTGGGACATTCTCGACGAAGTCACCCGCGGGCATCCGGTACTGCTGAATCGCGCGCCGACGTTGCATCGACTCTCGATCCAGGCGTTCGAGCCACAGTTGATCGAAGGCGAAGCCATTCGCATTCATCCGTTGGTTTGCACAGCTTACAACGCTGACTTCGACGGCGACCAGATGGCGGTGCACGTGCCGTTGTCAGTCGAGGCACAGATGGAAGCGCGCATGTTGATGCTGGCGCCGAATAACATTTTCTCGCCCTCGAGTGGGAAGCCGATCACTACTCCGTCGCAGGACATCACCCTCGGGTGCTATTACCTTACGCAAAACCCGCGCCGCGCCGCTGGCGGTGATGGCGAGGCACGTCTGCCGTTATTTGCCGATGCGGTCGAGGTGGAATTCGCGATGGCGGAGGGCTCGGTCAAAACGCATGACCGCATTCGATTCAAGAACCCCGATTTCGGCCGCGATACTATTTATGGCGACAAAGGCATACGGGTAATCGAGACCACCGCCGGCCGCGTCCTCTTCAATCAAATTTGGCCAAAGGACATTGGTTTTTTCAATCGGGCTGCGGGCAAGAAGCAATTGAGTGACATTATCTGGCGCTGCTACCAGGTCTCTGGTCAGGAAGGAACGGTCGAGACGCTTGATAAACTGAAGGAGCTGGGTTTCCGCGAAGCGACCAAAGCCGGCGTTTCGATTGGAATTTCGGACATGATTATTCCGAAAGAAAAGCAGATCGAACTCGATAACGCTTACAAACAAATCAAAACGGTAGAGCAACAGTATCGCAAAGGCATTATTACCGACGGCGAGCGATACAATAAGATCATCGACATCTGGACGCACGCCGGTGACGAAATCTCCAACGTCATGTTCCGCACCCTTGAGCACAATGATGGGCGCAAGGAATTGAACCCCGTTTACCTCATGGTTGATTCTGGTGCGCGCGGTAATCGCCAACAGGTTCGCCAGCTCGCCGGGATGCGTGGTTTGATGGCAAAGCCGAGCGGCGAAATCATCGAGCGCCCGATCACTTCCAATTTCCGCGAAGGTTTAACGGTACTCGAATACTTCATCTCGACGCACGGTGCGCGAAAGGGTCTGGCCGACACCGCGCTCAAAACAGCCGACTCCGGTTATCTTACTCGCAAACTGGTTGATGCCGCGCAGGACGTGATCATCAATGAAGATGATTGCGGAACAGTGAATGGGATCACCGTTCGTTCCATTTACGAGGGCGACGAGGAAGTGGTCGATCTGGCTCAGCGCATCATTGGGCGCGTCAGTTGCCAGACCATTGTCGACCCCGTCGATAAAAAGAAGAAGTTGGTGAAAGCGAATCAGCTCATCGACGAACAAATCGCAGCCAATTTGCAGCGCGCTGGTGTGGAAGAATTAAAGATTCGTTCGGTCCTGACCTGCGAATGTGGCCGCGGCGTTTGCGCGATGTGCTACGGACGCAATCTGGCCACCGGCCAATTCGTGAAGTTGGGTGAAGCGGTTGGTATCATTGCGGCGCAATCGATTGGCGAGCCCGGAACGCAATTGACGATGCGAACATTTCACATCGGTGGAACCGCGAGCCAAACCTTCAAGCAACCGATCATTAAGGCGAAGAATGATGGCCATCTTCAGTTCAACGATCTGCGCACGGTGCAGGCGCTCGACGGCAGTTGGATCGTGCTGAACAAGAACGGTAGCATCGGCGTGCACAATGCCGAAGGACGCGAGCTCGAACGCTACAATGTCGTGATTGGCTCGGTTATTTCCAAACCAGATGGCGCCGAGGTGAAAAAGGCCGAGACCTTCGTGCAATGGGATCCCTATAACGTCCCGATTCTTACCGATAAAAGCGGCAAGATTGAATTCCGCGACATGATTGCGGGCGTCACCATTAAACGCGACGTCGACGAAGCGACCGGCCTGATGGGCACGGTCATTATCGAACACAAGGAAGATTTGCATCCGCAAATCGTGATTGTGGGCGAGAAGAAGGAAGTGCTCGCCAGTTACTCGATTCCGGCGGGTGCGCACGTCATTGTCGAGGAAGGCCAAAAGGTCCGCGCCGGCGCGTTACTTGCAAAAACTCCGCGGAAAGTGGCGAAGACGAAAGATATCACCGGCGGTCTGCCGCGAGTGGCGGAACTTTTCGAAGCCCGTCGTCCCAAGGATGCGGCTGAGATCGCGAAAATCGATGGCGTTGTTGAAATGGGCGGGACCGTCCGCGGAAAGCGCCGCCTCATTTTGAAGGATCCGGAGACCAATGCAGAAGAGGAGCACCTGATCCCGCTGACCAAACACATCATCGTTTTCAAAGGCGACTTCGTGAAGAAAGGTCAGCAGATGACCGAAGGGCCGGTGGTGCCGCACGAAATTCTGGAAGTGTGCGGGCCGCAGGATTTACAGGAACACCTGGTAAACGAGGTGCAGGAAGTTTACCGGCTGCAAGGGGTCGAGATTAACGACAAACACATCGAGATCATCGTGCGCCAGATGTTGCGCAAGGTAAAAATTACCGATCCCGGCGACACGACGCTGCTTTGGGGCGATCAGGTCGATAAGCTTGAGTTCGAGGAGGAGAACAAACGTGTGGTCGAGCAGGGCGGCAAACCAGCGGAAGCCGTGCCGGTGCTACTTGGAATCACCAAGGCCTCGCTTGAAACCGATAGCTTCATCTCGGCGGCATCATTTCAGGATACAACACGCGTCCTGACGGAAGCGGCTACGCTGGGCAAGGTCGATCGTCTCCGCGGATTTAAGGAGAATGTGATTATGGGTCACTTGATTCCGGCCGGCACCGGTTTTGGAAAACATCGTGAAATTCGTCTCATTGAGAAAGGCGAGCCGGTGGCCGCGGCGATGATAGAGGAATCCGAACCGCAGCCAGCGATAGGGTAAGCAGCGGAGCGGATTGTAGGACATCTGTGTCAGATGCCGATCCTTGGATTGGCGTTTCACAGAAACGCCCTACAATTTGAGCGATGTCCATTGCGACCAAGACGGGCGACAAAGGCGAAACGTCGCTCATGTATGGGCGGCGGGTGCCAAAGACCGATCATCGGGTCGATGCTTACGGTTGCGTTGATGAATTGAATAGCGCGTTGGGTTTGGCACGAGCGGCGATATCGAATGAATTTGTGCGGAGCGAGATCTTGGCGGCGCAAAAGGAGTTGATTTCGGTAATGGGCGAACTCGCGACTTCACCCGAAGATTTGGAGCGGTATCGGAAAGACGGATTCCAGATCACAACCGACGCGATGGTTAATCGGTTAACTGGGGTAATCGACGAGCTGGAAAAAGACAAATCACTTTATCCAAAAGACTGGGTTATCCCCGGGGCTTCGGTGGCTTCGGCCGCGCTTGATAACGCGCGCACTACCTGCCGCCGCGCCGAGCGCCGCGTCGCTGCCCTGGTCAACGACGACCGGGCCTTCAACATCGAGATCCTGCGCTACCTCAATCGCTTGTCCGATCTGTGCTGGTTGCTGGCCCGAAAGATCGAGCAGGCGGACTCAAGTAGAGCAGGGAAATAGGCGGCGAGGCTCCGCGGAGCGTCGCGCTACCAGAGATCGTGAAGCAGGTAATTGGTAAGGCGAGACTCGGTCGAGCCGCTTCGAACCCATTACTCCACTGCTCCATCGCTCCATATTTCCGTTTGCCTTCAAGGCAGCCTTACGGCATCTTCCACGTCCGCTCGCCCGTCGGCGGGCGCGTTAATTTTCCCTATGGCAGATACGACTGAACTTGTGCCGGAGCTTTTGGAAGCCGGCGTGCATTTTGGGCACCAGACCAAGCGCTGGAACCCGAAGATGCGCCCCTACATTTTCGAGCAGAAAAACCAGATCTACATCATCAATCTTGATGAGACGGTAAAGCAATTGCAGCGCGCGACCCAGTTTCTGCAAGAAGTGACGCGGCGCGGTGGGAAAATCCTGTTCGTTGGCTGCAAGAAACAGGCGCAGCAGGCGGTGAAGGAAGCGGCCCTGGCCTGCGGACAATTTTATGTCAATCAACGCTGGCTAGGCGGAACATTGACGAATCTGGCGACGATTCGCAAAAGTATTGGGCGTTTGAAATTCATCGAGCAGATCGAACAATCGCCCGCCTTCAAAAAGATGGGAAAACAGGAGATCGCAGCGCTCAATCGCGAAGGTGCCAAACTCCGCCGAAACCTCGACGGCATTCTGGAAATGGCGCAACTGCCCGACGTCCTCGTCGTGGTTGACACAACCCGGGAGCAGAACGCGGTCAACGAAGCGCGCCGACTCAATATTCCAACGGTGGCGATAGTCGATACCAACGCCGATCCGGAAATTATCGATTATCCGATTGCGGGCAACGACGATGCCATTCGGGCGATTCGCGTGATTTTGCAGAAATTGGTTGATGCGATTGTCTCGGCCAGCGGCGACTCTTCCGTCGCGGCCCAGGCAGAGATGGCGGGGGTCTCCGCCTAGGGCGGGACGTGGATCGAAGACCCGATCCGTGACTGCTCTGCCGATTTACGATGTAACGATTTAACATGTTGACCATGCAGATCGATCCCAAAACCGTTAAGGAACTTCGCGACCGAACAAATGCGGGGATGATGGATTGCAAACGCGCGTTGACCGAGGCGGACGGCGACCTGGGCAAGGCGGAAGTGATCTTGCGAACAAAAGGCATCGCGAGCGCGAGCAAGAAAGCGTCGCGCGTAACGAAGGAAGGAATTGTCGCGTCCTACATTCATTTGCAGGGGAAAGTCGGGGTGCTGGTGGAAGTAAATTGCGAGACCGATTTCGTGGCCAAGAACGAGAATTTCCGCGCTTTCGTAAAGGACATCACCTTGCATATTGCGGCGGCGCATCCGCTCTACGTCAGCCGGGACGACGTGCCCGGAGCGTTGATTGAAGCCGAGCGCGAGATTTATAAGGGGCAGGTCAAAGGCAAACCGGAAGCGGTGATGAACAAAATTGTCGACGGAAAACTGGAGAAATTTTATAGCACGGTTTGTTTGCTGGAGCAGGGATTCATCAAGAATCCCGACCAAACAATCAGGGAATTGGTGAGCGCGAAAATCGCGGAACTGGGCGAAAACATTGTTATTCGCCGCTTCACGCGCTACCTCGTCGGCGAAGCGCTGGCCCACGATGCCGCTGTCGCGCCAGCATCTGAAGCGGCGGCATAAATCTCCTGCGCCGCGAGTGGGGATCGAAATCCGTTTCATCCGCGTAATCCCCGGTTAAATTGATCGGTGATGGGGCTCGTCGAGTACCAAGCGCAAACGCGATTTTAAGAAGACGGCAGAGCCTGCTGGGGGGGCCAAAGCGCGCGGCCGGAAAACACGCGCCAATCGATTCATCATTCAAAAACATGATGCCAGCCGTTTGCACTACGATTTCCGGCTGGAAATGGACGGCGTTCTAAAGTCATGGGCAGTGCCCAAAGGATTACCGTGGGCGCAGGCGGAAAGACATCTCGCAGTTGAAGTGGAAGATCATCCGATCGATTACGCGGACTTCGAGGGCATCATTCCCGAAGGCCAATATGGTGGTGGCACCGTGATGGTCTGGGACCGCGGCACCTATGAACTAGCGCCGCCGGAGGATCCTGTGGAGGCGGTGCGTAAAGGTAAACTGCATGTCATTTTACATGGCGAAAAAGCCAAAGGCGAATGGGCCCTTATTCGCATTCGCGCAGAAGGCGACAAAAACCAATGGCTCTTGATGAAAACTGCCGGGGGGGTCAAACCCATTTCGAAAAAGCGCGACGATCAGTCGGTCAAAACTGGCCGGACGATGAAACAAATCGCCTCGGCGCGAGACGCGGAATGGCAATCCAATCGCGTTGATAAAAAAGATTCGTTTAAAGCCCGCATTGCAAAAGCGGCGAGGGACGCATCGCTTAAAAAAAAAGACCAAAATAAAATTGTAGGGCAAGCGCGTCGCTTGCCGAAATCAAGAAGTGGCAGCCAGAGCGGCCACCCTACAATTCCTCAATCCGACCTCCCCGGAAATTTATCCTTATCGGATTTGCCCAAAGCGCGACCGCGCTTCGTCGAGCCAATGAAGCCGAAGCTGGTGGAGCACCCGCCAACAACAGGCCAGTGGATCTACGAATTGAAGTTCGATGGCATCCGCGCTCTTGCGATCAAGGACGGGCGCGCGGTGCAACTGGTTTCACGCAATGAAAAAAAGTTGGACGATCGCTTCCCGGAAATCGCCCGCGCTGCTGCGGGTTTTGGGGCCAATGAATGCGTGGTCGACGGCGAAGTCGTCGCGATGGATGAAGAGGGGCGCTCGTCGTTTCAACTTTTGCAGCGGGCGGAGCTTGATGGCAAAGATGCGCCGCTGGCATTTTACGTGTTCGATATCTTGCAGTTGAATGGCCGCAGTTTGCTAGGTCTCCCGCTGACCCTGCGAAAAGAAATGCTGATGCGATTGGCCCCGCCTTTTAGCGACATCATTCGGTTTTCGGGAGCGCTTGGGACTGAAGCAGAGACACTGCTCCCGGAAATTAAACGGCGTGGCCTGGAAGGTCTTCTCGGCAAGCAACGCGATTCCGTTTACGAACCCGGTCGCCGCAGCGGGGCTTGGATCAAATTGAAATGCGTGAACGAGCAGGAATTTGTCATCGGCGGCTACACTCCACCGGCAGGCGCGCGCAAACATTTCGGCGCCTTGCTGGTCGGTTATTACGATAAGGACCGATTGCTTTTTGCCGGTAAAGTCGGCACCGGTTTCGACACGAAATTGCTCAGCACGCTGCACAAAAAAATGCGCGCGGAGGAACGCAGCACTTGTCCTTTTGCCGACCTGCCCTCCAAACAAAATGGCGAATGGGTACAGGGAATCACGCCCGGCGAAATGCGCAAATACACCTGGGTAAACCCGAAGTTCGTCTGCCAGGTCAAGTTCGCCGAATGGACGCGTGATGGAAAGTTGCGGCAGCCGGTTTTTCTGGGATTGCGTCAAGACAAAGATCCGCGCGAGGTGATTAGAGAAAGGTAGCCGCAGGTCATTTCACATCGCTATCCGGCTCGACGGAGTCTCGCCCTACCAATGACTCATTCGGCGATTTTTCGGCAAGGCGACGTTATGCCGAGTCGCGTACGGTTCACCAAATTAGCAAGGATTGTAAGATTTGGACCCGAGCACCCGAATATTTGGGACACGCCGGTGCGTGTCCCTCCACAAAATTACAGTCTGCGCTACATCGCCCGCGTGGTTACGACCAATTTGTCACCTTGCAGCGACGCCATTTTGATGTGCCGCCAAAGATTGTTGGCGTCGGGGTGCTTGGCCGATTCCCGATGAAAGCTTTCGTTGAAACTGCGATTGAATGATTGCATAACGTCGCTGGTTAGGATGGCCCTTGGAAATTGATAGCCGTTCGCTTCAGCTGAGCGGACGTCGAAGTTAAAATTGTCGTCCACGTAGCTGAACCCGAACTCGATATTCCCGTTAAACCAGCGGCCCTTAAGTCGCTTCCAATGCATCGAATCGAGCGGCGCGCTTACATCGAGTGACGCAATAGAGTTGGAAATTGCTACTCGCATGTGGCCGCGTGCTCCGCGGAACTCTGGTTCATTTGCAATCAGAGCGTTGATCTCATCGGCGTTGAACTCAATTGTAGCTTCCTGATGGTTCCTCGCCGCGCTACGAAGCGTATCCAATTTCGCTTTCGCGGCTTGTCGTTCCGCCGGCGTTGCCTGCCGTACCTCGATTTGGACCGACTGGGTTGAGGTGAAGGCGTTGAGGGCGCGGTTTAGGACGAAGAAGGTGCCGCCTACAAAAACGGCCAGCAGAACAAGGCCTGCGATAATCAGACTCAGGCAGCCTTTGGCGAAACAACCCATTCCGCCCGGCGCGGGTCCTGGCGTCTGCATGATGGGAGGCGCTTCCATCGGCCGCGACAACTAGCGCGGCAAAACGAGCTTTGAAAGAAATTTCTTGCGCGAGAAGGACGTTGTCGTGTCGGCCTTGCCCTCGTAGATTGAAAAGATGAAAGCCAAAGTGGTGGTGATGCCAAAAGCCGCCGTTCTCGACCCACAAGGCGCGGCCGTCCGGGAAGCGATGCAGCATCTCGGGATGCGTGAAGTGAAAAATGTCCGGATTGGCAAATACCTGGAGATTGACCTCGATCGCGACGGCGCCGACGTCGAGGCGCGCTTGCACAAACTTTGTCGCGATCTGCTTTCGAATCCGGTGATTGAAGACTATCAATTAGTAAAAGAATGAAAGCGCTGCGTTATTTTTTCTGTGTGGTTTTTCCTCCGCTGGCGGTTTTGTTAACGGGGCGGATTGCCAGCTTTTTCCTCAGCGTCTTGTTAACTTTGCTCGGCTGGATTCCGGGAGTGATTCACGCCTGTCTGGTAGTAAATGATTATCACGAAGAACAACGAGCCACGCGCCTCGCTCATGCTTAGATGAAATTCGCAGTCATCCAGTTCCCTGGTTCTAATTGTGATCAGGACTGCCTGCGCGCCATTAATGGGCTGGATGGCTTAAGGGCGGAATATGTCTGGCATAAAGCGACTTCGCTGGCGGGCTTTGATGCCATTGTCTTGCCGGGCGGTTTTGCCTACGGCGATTATTTGCGTTGCGGCGCCATCGCGCGTTTTTCGCCGATTATGAACGAGGTCGTACGCGCGGCGAAAGAAGGTTGGCTCGTGCTTGGCACCTGCAACGGATTTCAAGTGTTATGCGAAGCGGGATTGTTGCCGGGCGCGCTCGTGCGCAACCGCGGGTTACGGTTTGTTTGCGACATGGAGCGGCTGCGAATCGAAGTGCCCGACTCCGCTTTTACCCACGGCTGTCCACAGGGAACGATTCTGCGAATGCCGATTGCCCACGGCGAAGGCTGTTATTTCGCCGACGACGACACATTGCATGAGCTCAACGCCAACGGACAAGTCGTGATGCGTTATTGCGATGCGACTGGCGCGACCAGTCCGGAATCGAATCCGAATGGTTCCATTGAAAACATTGCCGGCATTTGTAATCGCGAAGGAAATGTCTTTGGCTTGATGCCGCATCCTGATCGCGCCTGTGATTCGCGCCTCGGCAGCGCGGACGGTGCCAGGATTTTCGTTTCCATGGCCAAGACTATTCTGGCCGGACGTGCAAGAGCCGCGGCGTGAGTCTGTTCCTAACGGGAACTGGTACCGGCGTTGGCAAAACCTTCGTCGCAATCGAGCTGTTGCGCTGGTTACGCTGCCGCGGAATTCGCGCCGTCGGAATGAAACCAATCTGCTGTGGCGATCGCGAGGATGCGCGTCGCTTGCTTGCCGCCAGCGCGGAAGGAATTTCGATTGAGGAATTGAATCCAGTCTGGCTGCAATCACCGGTTGCGCCGTCAGTCGCAGCCCAAATCGAGCAAGTCGAAATCGATTTGGGGAGAATTCGGGACAGTTTTCGCAATCTGTCGGAGCGATTCGATACCGTGATCGTGGAGGGCGTTGGTGGCTGGCTTGTGCCGATCACCGCGGATCTCTTTGTCGGCGATTTCGCGAAACAGCTCGAGCTGCCGGTGGCGATCGTCGCGAACAACCAGCTCGGCTGTTTGAATCATGTCTTGCTCACGCTTGAAAGTGTGCAGCGGCGCGGACTTGTTTGCGCGGGTGTGATTTTGAATCAAGCGAATGGACCAACCGATTTGGCGCAAAGCACGAACGAAAATGAACTTCGGCGCCTCCTGGCAGACATAAGTCTGGTCGTGATTGGTGAAGAAACGGAGCCTAACTTGGCGGAAATCCTCGCCGCAACCGAGCAGCCGGACGTGTTAAGAAAATTGACACAATCGTCCAAATTTTGACACTCTTCAGGGGTGATCGGCTGGCTCTTCCCTCGTAAAAGAGGGTGGCACCTGCATTGCTAGGAACCCCAGCACAACCAACCTCACTATGCTATTGCAAAAAACTCTACACATGGGTCAGTCGCTGCCGGACTGCAAAAGCCGGCTGGCCAATATTCATTCCTACCGGCGCCAGTTTGTGATGGTGACCAGGGCGACCGTGACGTCATCTAAGACGGTCGATTTCTCATTCTGCGGTCCGCTCGGCTTTCAAGGCCACACTGTTTTACTCGCGATTGAAGGCAATTCGCCAGATGAAGTAGCTTTCGAGTCCGTCGGCGGCAACCTCGACCTGATGGGAATTGTCGATTTTGCCGAGGTGCGTCCGAATTGCACTGAGATCACGCTCGCGGTGCATTATGACATTAAGAACAGATTTTTCGCGTGGCTGGATCGTCGATTGCATTTCGTCGATGCATTTGTGAACTCCGAGCTGCGCAGTATCCGAGCACACTTTGAGGGAATCGCAGCGCCGTATTCCGAGCCGGCAAGTATCTTGCCCATTCTCGAAGCGGCAACTGCGTAGGGCAGGCGGAAAGGGCGCGGTCGGGACGCCGCGCCCTTTTTCCTGTACCGATGCCCCAATCAGGGACCGCCGATCCCGGCTACAAAAACGCTTTGTCATCCTGAGCGCAGCGCAGCGAAGTCGAAGGATCTCTAACTGTTTGCGATTATTTTTCGAAGAATAATTAGGGCATTCGTTTACCCAATCCGCACCGCGTGAGTCTTGTCGAGCCGCAAGATCTGATTAGCCGATAGGTTCATTTGCTCGGTTGGGTTGCGCAGTTTGGCGCCATCGAGTTGCACGCTGCCTTGTTTGATTAAGCGACTGGCTTCGGCGCGCGACTTGGTAATTCCGCATGCCGCAAAACCGTTAACAACAATTGTAACCAGGTCATCAGATTGAGATGGCAGAATCGGAAGCTCTGTCTCGGACAACCGTTTTTCGCTGAAACGTCTCGTCCATTCATCCTGCGCCTTGTGAGCCGCATCGCGGGAGTGATAGGTGGAAACAATTTCCGCGGCGAGCTCCTTCTTTGCTTCGAGCGGGTGCTTGGTCTTTGGAAGCTCGCGCGAGAGGAGCAACAAATAATATCGCGCCATTAATTCGTCGGAAATGCTCATCAATTTCCCAAACATCTCAGTCGGCGGATCATTTAACGCGACGTAATTACCGAGGCTTTTGCTCATCTTTTGTTTCCCATCGAGTCCCTCGAGAATCGGTGTGAGTAAGACAATCTGCTGTGGCTGCCCGTTTTGCTTCTGCAGATCGCGCCCGAGTAAAATATTGAATAGTTGATCGGTGCCGCCCAGTTCCACGTCGGCCTTCACCATCACCGAATCATACGCCTGCATAATCGGGTATTGAATTTCGTGCGCATGAATTGGCTGCTCGCTTTTCATCCGCGCGCGAAAATCTTCGCGTTGCAACAACTGCTGCAACGTTACCTCGCTGTTGAGCCGGATTACATCTTCGAACGATAACTTCCCAAGCCAGGAACCGTTAAACACAATTTTGGTTCGGTTCTGATCGAGAATCTTGAAGGCCTGTTCGCGATATGTTTTCGCATTCCGTTCAACTTCGTCGCGCGTGATTGTCGGGCGGGTAACTGAACGCCCGCTCGGATCGCCAATCAACGCGGTGAAATCGCCGATGATCAGGATCGCCTGATGTCCGAGTTCCTGGAAATCGCGTAACTTGCGCAGGACAACGGTGTGCCCAAGATGGATATCCGCGCTGGTGGGATCGACGCCGAGCTTTACCCGCAGCGGGCGATTCGCGCTCAATTTCTCCGCCAGTTCCGCTTCGCTGATGATTTGCGCGGCGCCGCGGGTGAGTCGTGCAAGCTGATCGCGCATGTTCATGCGCACTAAAAACAGCAGGCGCGCGGAAACAACCTACTTGTTTTTGTTCAGCAACTCGCGCACTTCGTCAATCGTGAGTGGCCGGTCCTGGGCGTGCAACGCTTTCTGACTTTTGCCCTGTTCGAGGAATGGCCGGTTGCCGCCAAAATCGCGCGTGGCGTATTTTTTTGTTGAGTAGGCGCTGGGGGAAATATCGCGGGCCTGTTTGGTCTGATAAGTTCGCGTTGGCGGCAAAGTTGGCACCACCGCGGCCTGGGTCGAATAGTTGCGAGTGCGGAACGAAGTTGTCGGAGCGCTCCGATCGGCCACGAAAGTTTTGCCGAGATTTTTTTCCGAAACGTAGAAGGACTTGGTCGCCGCGGATCGGGTGGGGGCCTCCACTCCACCTACGAACTTTTTGTTTTGGTCGGGATTCGCCAGCTTCGTGTTTGGGCTCAAGAGCCGGTCAACCAGTTTGCGCTCCTGCTCCTGGGCATAGCTTACCGTCGCCAAGGCAAGAAAGGCGAGGGTGAGCAAGCTGAGCCGCATCGGTTTAGATTGCAAAATCCGGCTCGATTTGTAAAGAAAAAGACCCACGGTGCTTCCAGCCAGCGCGATCAACCCAATCAACATCAATAGCTTTTTCATAGTACCCCTAATGCGCTGACTTTTCGTGTGCGCGCCGTATCTTCCCGCCGATGGACCTGCTCTTTCGCGACGATCAGGCGCTCATGCGCGAGGCCTTACGTCTCGCCGCCAAGGCCGCGGCCAGTGACGAAGTGCCGATCGGCGCGGTGGTCGCGAAGAACGGACGCATCCTTGGCCGCGGATATAATCAAATTGAAATGCTGAAGGACCCGACTGCACACGCCGAGATTCTGGCGATAACGCAAGCGGCAGCAGCGCTCGGCGACTGGCGACTGAATGATTGCGATTTGTTTGTGACGAAAGAGCCGTGTCCGATGTGCGCCGGCGCGGCGGTGCATGCGCGATTGCGGCGGGTGGTTTTCGGCTGCGAAGATGTCCGCGGGGGCGCTGCAGGTGGCGTGATCAACCTTCTACAAATGCCGCAACTAAATCATAGCTGTGATGTCAACAGCGGCGTGCTCGCGCAGGAGTGCAGTGAACTGCTTCAGGAATTCTTCCGGGGCAAGCGGGCAAGCAATTAGAATAGAGTTAGCCTTTCATGCGTCATCCCCACCGTCGATAGCGATGTAGCGTGCTCGCCGGCGGTGGTTTAGCTCTGTCGATCGCCTCTCGAGAGCCTGTGGCCATCGACCGTGGCAAAGCCGCGTTTCAAGTGCACAAAATCGTCGGTGGCGATCAAAACCCAGGCCATTCCGGCATGAGATTGGCTGTGAAAGGAAGGGATGAAAACCCCACCAGCTGCTCCCGTTGCGCCATCGCATCCCGATTGGCTAAATGACTGCTCGTTCCAGTCGCGCCAAGATTCCCCCGGCCTGATGCCTGGGATCCTGAGTCACAACGTCAAGAAACCAGCGAATCCCACCAGTTTTCAACGCAACTTTTCGCCCACAAGCGGCGCCACGGACTTGCGCGAACATGGCCTTGTCCCAATTACCAACCAAGACTTAGGGCCGGTCGGCCAACCGCTAGGCCCAAGCAAGTTGCCCACAGCACAGAATCATAAAGTTCTCTCCGAGCTCCGAACTTTGCGTCAATTATCGGCCGGCGTTTTTGATCCGCAGACGACCCATGATTTCCTTCCTGAAACCATTGTCTTCGGTCTGATCGGCATCCTTTGCGCGGCCTGGCCCATCATGTCAATGTTTTCAACCATGGCTGGCCGGCACTGAATCAGCATTGCCCCGCTCGGAATCTTTCACGACCCGCAGCAAAACTGCTACTTCGGTAGAGTTGCCCTGGGTTCTCCTTTAGGGTCGAAGACCACCAGCATCCCGCCTTTTTCGTTGCTGGTTAACGCTGCCGCCTGTTCTCCCTCTTTGCCGAGAACCGCGATCACACCGCGATTCTCGTCGCATCCCATATATGCCATCTGGTAGCCCGCTTTCCCCTTGATCGAAACGACTCCATCGCCGTCAACCGTTGTGATTTCTGCTACTGGCCTTCCCTGCCCATCAGCCACCACGAATGTGCCGCCCTGGTCTTTCCCCAGCATCAGCACATTCGTTTGCCCTGCGGAATTTTGCGCGCTCACGATTCCGCCCAGCTCGTGCGCCTTCAGTCCAGCCCGTGGTTTTCCGTCAGCGGAGGCCACAAAAATTTCGCCGGTGCCATCCTTCGTCTCGCCGATAGACACCACCACCTCCTGGTCCTTGTTCCAGATCTCGAAACGCGCGCTGCCCGCTTCGTCCACTTGAAAAAGTCCGCGCGCCCGCCCTTCATTGTCGTTCAAGTAAATACAGGCATAACCTTCCTCGGCTTTGAGCAAGATTGGCATCTTGTCGCTGCTATGCCGAATGGAGATCACTTCGGCGTCGAGAAGCAAAAATGGCGGGCGCGGCTGCTGCGGCAGCTTCTCCTCCTGGCCAATCACGCGCAAAACATGATCAAGATCGCGTCGAAGGCGCGCAACCTCTCTTCTTAATTGATTAAGTTCGTCTGTCATAAGTGTAGAGCGTGGCATTTTTCCGCCCCGCGCCAGCCCCATCCTACTTCGGAGAAATCCCTCGACAAGCCTGCTGATTATGACTGGCTGCCTCGCTAGGATTCGAACCTAGACAAAGAGATCCAGAATCTCTGGTGCTACCATTACACCACGAGGCAATCGAAACGCAAAGTAACCCTTAAAGTCCATCTCTTTCAAGCATGCCGGTCTTTTCCCGGTCTGGCCATGGAACGCCGGCTTTGCCTCGCGGCTCGACGGAGTCTCGCCCTACCAATGCGTCCTTGCGGAACACCTCGCCGGTAAGGCGACGCTCTGCGGAGCCAAGTGCAAGGCGGCGACGGAAGTCTGTTTCGCTAACCCAAAATCACTTCGCTGCCCTCATGCGCGGCCTCTACTGCGATCGATTTTCCCACCTGCGCCATCTGCATCCGGGCCTTGTCCACGATCTTGTCCACCATTTCGTCATCGTGATTGGGATCGTGATGGAACAACAAGAGCCTCTTTACGTCGGCATCGGCCGCGAGTGAGACCACGCTGCTGACCGAGCCGTGTCCCCAGCCGACGTGCCGCTGATATTCCTCATCGGTATACTGCGCATCGACAATCAGCAGGTCGGCTCCACGCAGAAATTCGATCAGATCGGCGCGCTCTTCCGCAGGTGATTTGAATTGGCGCGCGGTATTTTCGACACCACGATTCCGCAATTGCACGTCGAGTTGCTCGAAAGGTTCGTTGTCCGGCATGTAAACAACCGAGCCCGCGGATGTGGAAATGCGATAACCAGCGCAAACCCCTGGATGATTTAAGAATTTCGAGCGGATCCGAAGCCGTCCGATCCGAAAATCCATATCCTTGAGCTCCTCGATTTCAATTTTACCCGGCAGCTCGGCCATGGTGACCGGAAAAAACGGTGTCTCCATCTGGCCGGCGAGGATTTCACCCAGGCGCGTCCGAGTCCCATCATAACCGAAAACCTTGAGCTGATTTTTCCCGCTATAAGCCGGCAGGAAAAAGGGGAGTCCCTGGATGTGGTCCCAGTGGGTGTGCGAAATAAGGATCGCCAGTCGGATCGGATCAGAACCGAACTCACGCTGCAGCGACTGGCCGAGAAGTCGAATTCCGGAGCCGGCGTCGAGGACGATGATTTCGCCATCGGCACGCACTTCAACACAACTGGTGTTGCCGCCGTATCGGACCGTGCCCGGGCCGGGCGTCGGAATTGAACCGCGAACGCCCCAAAAAATTACTCTGGTCTTGGAGGCGTTCACCTTGCTCATCGAAGATTGCATTGATTGTGACACGCAAATATTGAGCGACCAAGAGTTTTCGCACGGTTCAATTCATGGTTCACTCTTAGCGGTGATTTCTAAACCGCATCGCGGTTATTCGGCGTTGTTAGCCGCGGTATGGATCTGGGCGATCTGGAGTTGCGTGGAATTCTGGCGCGGAAATCCAAATTATTCCTACGGCTGGATTGTTCCTGTGCTTAGCCTCAGCTACGCCGCTCGCAGATTAACCCTGGCGCAAAGCGAGAATATTGCCCGCCCAATATTGGCGGTTCCGATTTCGGTAATCGTTCCGAGAAGACGCCGCGCGCGATATCATCGCAACCATTCTCGTGGATAAGCTCTCTTCCGAAGAACGCGCCTTGATTGAAGCAAATAATGGAAGGATCACAGGCTGCCGGCACGCCGGGGCGGCGGTTTCCAGACCGCGGTTTATTTTCAGTCGGCGACTCTCTAAGAGGCCGTTCCTTGGTCCTGTCCGCTACAGCAAACTCGATCCAAACGCGCCCGGCTTCCCCTTCTTCCAGCGTAATTCCGGATTGAGATTGATTTCATCCGGCCGGACATCGAACCCGACTGACCGCAGCAAATAGGAAACGCCTTCCCGGCTTTCCATTGTTTCTTTCAAACTGCGGGCAAACAGCTCGATGTATTCCTTGTAAGAATCGAGGGTCAGTTTGCCTTCGGCGAAATGTTCCGCCAGCGCTTCATCGTGATAATCGATCAGATCGATCAATGCCCGCCGCAGATCCATCCGCACTTTCGGATCGATCACGATCTTGAATGGGTTCGCGCCCGCGTCCGGCTTGGCCAGCATTTTTTGCAACGCCGGCCCGTGTGTCGTCGAAACGATTTCGAAATCGCGGGATTCGTCTGCCATTGTTGGTCAGCTTAACTGCTCTGTCGGGGATGCAAAGAAAATCGTGGATCGCGACAGGCGGACGAAATCGTGCTGTAGGGCAAGCGCTCCCGCTTGCCAGCCGGCAGGCAGGAATGCCTGCCCTACAAATCAGGACCCGTCCCTGTAGCGGCGGCCGTGTCGGCCGCGGAAGATTCAACCCAGGTGAGACGGCTGCAATTGTAGGGCGTCTGTGCCAGACGCCAATCTGTTTCGAGATCCTGCGGGCGACACGCCCGCCTCAACAGAACAAAAGTCCGCGATTAAAAGAAAATTGGGATGATTAAGATAGCGACAATGTTCACCACTTTGATCATGGGATTGATCGCGGGACCGGCGGTGTCCTTGTAGGGATCGCCCACGGTGTCGCCGGTGACCGCCGCGGCGTGCGCGGGCGAGCCTTTGCCGCCGTAATGTCCTTCCTCGATATATTTTTTGGCGTTATCCCAGGCGCCACCGCTGCTTGTCATGGCGATGGCCACGAACAAACCGGTCACAATTGTTCCCACCAAAACTCCGCCCAGAACGACCGGGCCAAGTTGTGGAATCACCGCCACCAGAATGACGAACACTAGTGGCAACAGCGCCGGAACGATCATCTCGCGTAACGCTGCTTTCGTCACGATGTCCACGCAGGTGCCATAGTCCGGCGTATCTGCTCCGGTCAAGATGCCTGGCTTGGCTTGAATTTGTCGCCGCACTTCTCGAACAACAGCGCCAGCCGCCTTACCGACCGCGTCCATGCTGAAGGCGGTGAAGATAAATGGAAGCAGTCCGCCAATGAACAACCCGATGATGACTTTCGGTTCGGTTAACGAGAATTGGAAATCAAACGCCTGACCATTGCTCGTGATGTGGGCCTTGAGTTCTTCAACGTATGAGCCGAAAAGAACCAGCGCTGCCAAACCGGCCGACGCAATCGCGTAACCTTTCGTCACCGCTTTCATGGTGTTGCCGACGGCATCCAGTTCGTCGGTCACCTGCCTCACTTCTTTCGGCAGATTGCTCATGACCGCGATCCCGCCTGCGTTGTCGGTGATCGGGCCAAAGGCGTCGAGTGAAATAATAATTCCCGCCATCGACAGCATCGCCATCACCGCCACGGCAATCCCGTAGAGGCCGGCGAAGTTATAGCTCAGTAAAATCGCGATCCCGATGAAGCCGACCGGCAGCGCGGTAGCGTGCTGGCCGAGGGCGAGTCCGGCGATGATGTTGGTGGCGTGTCCGGTTTCGGACGCGCGCGCAATTTTTTGCACGGGCTTATAATGCATCGAGGTATAGTAATTCGTGATCACGACCACGATGCCGGTCATTAAGAGTCCGATGAGCGAGGCAAAATAGAGATCGGTCGGGGAACGCAGCTTTCCGGTGATTTCCACCCCATTTGGGAAAAGCTGATGCGTGGCTGGCCAGAACAGTATCGCCGAGACCAGGGCGCTCATTCCGACCGCGCCCATAAGCACGCCGGCCGGTTTACCGCCGCCGAAGTTGACGAAGAGGATGCCACAGATTGCGCCGAGCACCGAAATTCCGCCGAGAACGAATGGATAAACGATTGCTGCCGGCGCGTTCGAGACTGTCAGCACGCCTACTAAAATCGCGCCGATCAAACTGACGGCGTAGGTTTCGAAAACGTCGGCGGCCATTCCCGCGCAATCGCCCACGTTATCGCCCACGTTATCCGCGATGGTGGCGGGATTTCGCGGATCATCTTCCTCCAGCCCGCTCTCGATTTTTCCGACAAGATCGGCACCGACGTCGGCCGCTTTGGTGTAAATGCCGCCTCCCAACCGCGCGAACACGCTGATCAAACTCGCGCCCAGCGCCAGCCCGACCAGGCTGCGCACCGCCAGATCGTTCCCGACCATGTTGCGCGCGAAATGATAAAACGTCCCTACCGCCAGTAACGCCAGACCGACCACGAGCAAGCCGGTAACGGCGCCGCCATTAAATGCCACTCGAAGCGCAGCGGTGCGGGTCTGGCTGGCCGCTGCCTGGGTCACACGCGCATTGGCCAGCACTGCGATGCGCATCCCGATATAACCCGCCGCCAGCGAGCAAAACGCCCCAAGTAAAAAGCCAAATGCGGTGGCATGGTCCTTAAAGAAAAAAAGCAAAAAGAAAATGATCACGGCGATCACGCTGATCGTCATCACCTGCCGGTTCAGATAAGCCTTGGCCCCTTCCTGCACCGCCCCGGAAATCTGCCGCATCCGTTCGTTACCGGGGGAGGACCGCAAAATGACGGCGATGAGGATGAAGGCGCAGCCGAGCCCGACTACCGCGCAGATGAGCGATAAACGCACGCCGGACTGAAGGATATCGAAGGCAAGAGGAAGTGTCATAGCCGGTGAAAGCGGGGGACATTAGGCAGGATTAGCCCGGTAGCAACTCGCGAATTCCTATCGACCCTGTCGTGCTCTTACTCATACTTGTAATCGAAAAGTGGAGCAAGGAGCATGGAAAGTTCGTTTTGGCGAGACGCCAAAAACAAGACGGGAGGCGCGTGTGCTCGCCGGAGTAGATTGGGAATGCATTTTTCGGCGCGGGAGGTGCTGCGGCCTGCGCGGGGTACGCATTTCTCACACCAACGCGGTGATCAACGCTGTCGGGCGCGCTCTGTCTAAGCGTTTAGAAAGAGAAAAGCTCGGGTGAACTAACAACCTCCGCTAAGAACAACGCTATGAACCTCCTGCTACTCCTTGCTGACTTCACAAACCCGTCCTGGTACGCGACCGCCTGGACAATCGCGCTGGTCGTTCTGCTGTTTTGTCTGCCGCGATTGCTTGGGATCGTTTATATCCCGCACACGCACGTCGGAGTGATTGAAAAAATCTGGAGCGGCAAAGGCTCGCTTAAAGAGGGCCAGATCATCGCGCGCAATGGCGAAGCCGGTTTCCAGGCGCGGTTTTTGCGTGGCGGCATTCACTTTGGATTGTACCCATGGCAATACCGCATTCATAAGGAACCACTAGTCGTCGTCGGCGAAGGGAAGATGGCTTATGTTTACGCGCGCGACGGCGTTCCGTTGGAGCCCACGCAAACGCTCGGCCGCAATGTCGCGTGTAATCATTTTCAGGACGCGATTGAATTTCTGGAATCGGGCGGTCAACGCGGCCGCCAACGCGGTATCCTGCGCGAAGGCGTCTACGCCATTAACCTTGCGCTCTTCGTCGTAATTAGCGACGAGCGCGTTTTCTCCGGACCAGTGCGTGAATCATCGGACCGTTACGAATCCTGGAAAGCGCAGTTGGCATCCATTCGCGCTTATGATCCGGTAGTAATCGGATCGGCGGCGGGCGGTCAGAGCCGTGTTCGTGCCAGCGTGGTCGATAGTAGCGCGAGTGAAGCGGGATCGAAACATCCGCAAGCGGTCGCAGTTACTGATTTCGATCCAGAGATCGATACTATCGGAGTAGTTAGCATACAGGATGGGCCGACGATAGAGTCAGGGGAGATCATCGCGCCAGAAGTTAAAGCGACGGAGGGTGCAAAGGATCATAACTACTTTCAAGATCCCGAGGCTTTCCTCGCGTTGGGGGGGCGTCGCGGCAAACAGCTACAGGTGCTAACCGATGGCACGTTTTTCATTAATCGCTGGTTTGGGGCAGTTGAGATCAAAGCCAAAACGCTGATTCCGATCGGCTACGTCGGTGTGGTTGTTTCGTACTACGGGGGCGCGGGCAGCGATTGTACCGGTGACACGTTCCGTTATGGCGAACAAGTTGAACCGGGAAAGCGTGGGGTGTGGCGTTCGGCGCTGGCTCCGGGCAAGTACGCCCTGAATCCGTATGCCGTGAAAGTGGAGCTGGTGCCAACGATTAACTTCGTCCTGCGCTGGATAAGTGGGCAGACGGAAGCGCATCGTTATGATGAAAGCCTAACGAGTATTGACCTGATTACCGCGGATGGCTACGAGCCGCGCTTGCCGCTCTCGCTTGTCCTGCATATCGATTATCAAAAGGCGCCATCGGTAGTTCAACGTTTCGGCGATGTGAAGCGGTTAATTACTCAAACACTTGATCCGATACTTACAGCTTACTTTCGCGATGTGGCGCAGAGTTCGCATATGCTCGATTTGCTAACAAAGCGTGAAGAGATCCAAAAGCAGGCAACGGAGCAGCTCGGGCAACGGTTTAAGAGCTACGATATTAATGTGGTCGCGGTGTTGATTGGGCGACCGGAATCGAAAGAGATTGCAGCCGGCAAGGCTGATCCGATCGATACCTTGTTCGATCAATTGCGCGCCAGAAGGCTGGCGGACGAACAGCGTGCGACCTTTGCCAAACAAGAGTCAGCTGCGCAGCAGCAGGTACAATTGAACCAGGCCCGCGCCAAAGCCGAGCGGCAGACGGAGCTGACTTCGAGCGCGATTGCAGTGGAAATCGCGGCCAATCGCGGTCAGGCACAATTTGCCGAGGCGGAACAGCTGGCGAAGAAGCAAGTGGCGTTGGCCGAGGGAGAGGCGCGCTCGAAGGAACTCATCGGCAAAGGCGAATCATCGCGCATTGCGCAAGTAGGCCTGGCCGAAGCCGCTGTTACCTTGCAGAAGGTCGGGGCGTATCGCGATCCGCGGCTATACGCGTTGAACGTATTCGCGGAACAGTTCTCGCACAGTGTGCAGCCATTAGTGCCCAATCGACTGTTTATTAACAATGCGGGCGGCAAAGATGGCGAAGGTCAGCCAGGTGGCGGCAATGTCCTTGAAACATTGCTGAGTTTGATTCTGAGCGAGAAAGCAGGGATCAACATCAGTGGCGATGCTTCTACTTCCAGGCCATTGGAGGACTTCATCCAGAAGTTCACCGGCAACGGAGGACAATCGGATCGAGGTCAGGCCAAGCAAGAGACGGCGTCCACCGCGACGGCTGGCAAGCGAGATAATTCTGGCTAGGACGGACCAATTTAGTTGGATCGAGCGCAAGAATGGGCGTCGCTGGTTGGTCACGCCGGAGGAGCCCGAAGCATTTGTGCGTGCAGTATCTGGCTAGTTTATGAGATGCTTTAATCCCGTTAGGAATTAACCCATTATGAAGACATGCATCATTCTGATTTCGACGATTACGCTCGCGGCGGCGCAATGGCCACTGCCCAAAGCACCGGCGGTATCTGGGGCGGACGGTTACGTGGAAATCCCAAATGCGGCTCTGGCACCGGCCAAAACCAGCAAGTATCGCGCGATTTTTGATGCTACCCGCCCGGCTGACAAGCCGACCGAGTTATTGCCGGCGTTAAATATGGCCGGCTCCGAGTTAAACGCGCTCGCGGCTGCGAATGTCCCGATGACGAATGCCAGGTTCGCCGTCGTATTTCACGGCCCGGCAGTTGATGGAATTTTGGACGAGGCTCACTACAACGCGAAGTTCGGCACGAGTAATCCGAATCTAAAAGCAATCGCGGAGATGAAGAGACGAGGGGTGGAGTTTTTTGTCTGCGGCCAGTATCTGGCAGCTGAAAAGATTGAGCCGAAAACCCTCGTGCCCGAAGTCACGGTGGCGGCGGACGCGTTGCTGGTTCTGATCCATTATCAGAACAACGGATACGCCTTGCTGAGCTTTTGAGTCTACCGATCCTGGCCAGATCGGCGACTGCCGCGAATTAACCCCTTTTCCGCCAATCGGATCGTCGGACGGCGAGCAAGTCACCCAGAGGAAGGCCGGCCTTGTGCGGTCTCACGCAAGCGCCTGAAACCTAAACGAGCGGGATAGGCACTCTCCTATCCCGCTCGCGTCCTCGGAGGACAAGCAAACAAACGCAAATTCTTATCGCCTCCTCTGCACACTTGTGAACGCTGGAACCAAATATCCAATCTTGTTAATCGCCAGGAAGGCCATGATCGCGAAAGCGAACAGAGAGAATGTCGAACCGCCATCTGGAACATTGTGTGGGGGAGGGGTCGGGCCTGGGGGAGGGGTCGGGCCTGGGGGGCGAGTCGGGCACGGTGTGGAAGTGGGAGTAGGAGTGGAAGTGGGAGTAGGAGTGGAAGTGGGAGCGGGAGTGGAGGTGGGAGCGGGAGTGGAATGGGCACTGGGGGTGGGGGTGGGAGTAGTAGCAGAATGGGGAGTGGGGGTGGGAGGTACTTTCATCCACCTGGCCGGGAGGTCTTAGAACGACATAATCCTGCCCCGGGCCCGTGAGAGCAATTAACCCGGCGCCGGGTCCGGAATAGCTCCGCAAAGCGGCCAACATGAGGCTCGCGCCGTAGTCCTTTCCAATAACGGAAAAGTCGTCACCGCCTACGATTTCCCAGATGGCGAGTTGCAGTCCGGCCGCCTTGTTTTCCTTCATCCCAGGGTTGTAGAACATTGCCCACAGATCGCTGATTTCGATCGCCTCGCTCGCACTCAACGTAAATGGGGCTTCTGGCGCCTTAGTCAGTGGGACAAATTTATAGCCAGGGGAGGAACGAAGGGCCATGGTGAACGGATCGATACAGAAGGCGTCCATTTGCAGGCCATCGACCTGAATTTTTTTAATTCCGGCGCCGGCGAATCCATTAAAACCGGTGGAAAGAGAAATGTGGGCCGGCGCGCCTGTGCGAACACCGAAATCGTCGACGAGATGGGCTTGCGCGGAAGTAATCGCGGCGAGACCTAGCGCGGCCACGACGGACAGCGCTCGAGCCGTTCGACCTGCAATGGGCATTTCTTATAGATATTATATCTATGGTTTTTCTACAATAAAATAATCGTCGAACGAGCCCTTTCCCATCTCGCGCGGATGAGTCGCATCCAGCATTAATATCTGATTATTAGATATTTAAAGATTACAGATTGACTGGCTTTTAGCATTCAATTTTCGTGCCGAGCAGGGGTTTGTCTCCGCCTGAAATGGCGCTTTGGAATCAGAAAAGCGGGGCCCACTGCCTCGAGCTGGGACACGCCGCCCGAAAGCACTGCACGCGGGAGTCGGCGCCTAGAAGCTAAGTCCTAATGCCGGGCTTCAGTGGGCCGTGGTTTTGTGACCGCGCGTTCGATTGCTGCAGTCAGCTCTTCGGCGACCAATGGCTTGGCAATGTGGTCGAGAAATCCCACTTTTCGGCTCCGTTCGATATCAACATCGGTGTTATGTCCGCTGATGGCGATGGCCCGAACCGGTTTCATTGCGCTTAGTTCCTCCATTAGATCCCATCCAGTACCGTCGGGCAGGCGAAGGTCACTCAGCAGTACGTCAAATTCGATCGCTTTTGCGAGACCGCGGGCGGAGGCGATATCAGGCGCAATATAAACCTTGTAACCGATGGTGGTGAGGAATTTTCGGAGCGCCTCCGCGGTGCTGGCGTGGTCTTCGACGACAATGATGCGGTACGGTTCTCGGCCCATGAACGCTTGATCCAAGCTTAGTTTGTGCCAGCGAAGATGTGCATCGCGTGTGCCGCTCCATAACCCCGCCGCCAAGCTGGCTGTGCTACCGGAGCTCGACGCTCTATGCAGTTATCATTCGCTGGGATGGAAGCGAATTCGATTCTCCAATGTCCATCTCTACATTCCGCCTTCCCCGAGCCTCTAGTGTTTTCGAGCATGAGAGAATCAGGCCAGTTATACCTCGAAAAATGTGCGCAAACGTTGAAGGAAAGAAGCGCTATATTCACGTTGCTTGGCCGCCTCATTTTGGGCGAGATGAGCATCTTTGATGATGCCCTCGGTCTCCATCTTTCGTTTTGCCAGTAGCTCACTCAGTTGATTGAGAGATTCGGGCGAGTGGCGAATGACTTCGCCCATTACTGATTTGCTGATTTCCAGAACGTAGCAGTCTGCCGCGGCGCGGACGGTGGCGGTGCGGCGTTCGCCGGTCAGGAGCGACATTTCGCCGAAGCAATCGCCAGAATGCAGCGTGCCAACACCAATCGCTGCACCGTTTTTGGCTACTGAGACGTTGGCGTTGCCACGCAAGAGCACAAACATCGAATCGCCCTCCGCGCCTTCTTCGATAAGGCGTTCGCCCCGCCCAAAATGATTGAGTCGCGAATTTTGTAGTAGAGCATCGAGTTGATCGTCCGCGAGGCACTGAAAAAGAGGCTCGCCGCGTAAGATCTCACGCGCTTGCTCCTGATCTTCGCCCCCACGATCCCGGGGCCGGCGTTCCACGTGCAGTGTCCGAATCGGGTAAGGAATGCTGATTTGTTGACGTTTCAATTCGTACCAAACATTTGTGCGAATGGCGTCGTTCACCTCGTTGATCGCGGCATGATTGCCCATGTAGAATTTGATCTCATAGATGACGGCGTGATCGCCGAAATCGACGAGAAAGATTTTTGGCGGCGGATCTCTCAGCACGAGCTCAGCGTTTTTGGTTGCGCGCATGAGCGCATCCTTGACGCGATTCGGCGGGGTCTTGTAGTCGATGCCAACGCGAATCCGCATCGCGTGCACTTGAGTCGGGTAATGCAGGTTGATGATGGTTTCTCGAACGATTTCGTTGTTTGGAATGTCGAGGTAAATACCGTCGTTGGTGCGCAGGCGGGTGGAGCGCCAGTTGATCTCCATGACTTCGGCGAAGCGTTCGCCAACCTGTAACCAGTCGCCCACCCGAAAGGGGTGGCTAATTTGCAATTGAATGCCGGCAATAATTCCTCCGAAAAGGTTTTGTCCGGCAAAACCGACAATGATAGCGACGATGCCCGAACCCGCGAGAAGGCCCTTGAGCTGGGCTTCAGCGTGATAGCCGAAGCTGAGGACGAGCAGAAGAGTGATGAGGAAAACGAGGAGGGCAAAGATCTCGCGCAGAATGTGCGGAATGGGGGTTTGCCGCTTCTTCTCGAAGTAGAAGTCCCAGAGAAAATGATTGGCGAGCGCGACAATGAAAGCCGGGCTTAGCAAGACGAGGGCAGCACCGACGTGCCTGCGCCAGTCGGCGTGGACACCATAAACGGTGATGGCGGCATAAAACGCCAGGGTGAGACAGAAAATTTGGAAGAAGAATCCCAGTGGCACGTGTGCGCGGCGTTTGAACAATCGGCCGAGAGTGAGGGCAAGGAAGTAGGTGAGGATAAAGGCGATGACGGTGGCGACAGGGCGCTGAGAAGTAATGAAGGTCTGGATCATCGGCACTCGATTTTACCGATAAACAGGCATTGGAACAAGCGCTAGGGTTACTTCGGCAAAGTCCTACGCTGCGGATACCTCTCGAACGCGCCACACAGGTCTCCACGCCGCGGATCGCGCGAAAGACAGCCGGAGGTGCGTCTCCCTCTGTTCGTCCGCGTCAATTTCAAATGGCTACTCCTGTTTCGTTAGGCGCGTGGTACGAAAAATAGCCAGGCCCAGCCGGCGAGGAAGCAAAGTCCGCCCAGCGGTGTGATCGCTCCGAGCCAACGGATATTCGTTAGTGCCATGATGTACAAACTTCCGCTAAAAAGGAGAACGCCAGCACAGAATAGCCAGCAGGCGCCGCGGCTAGTTGCGCCGAAAAAGGTGAGGAATACGAGCACGATGGCGTGAGTGAAATGATAAAAAACGGCCTTGTTCCAAACATCGAGCATTCCGTTGCGATCGATTATGGGTTTGAGCCAGTGCGCGCCGAATGCGCCAAGCGCAACCGCGAGAAAGCAAAGGGCCGCGGCAATTCGACTAAATGCGATCATTTTCTCTGCTATTTACAAAGGCATTTTACTTCAGCGAAAGTCTTAATTTCATCCTGCGTTTGCATTCCGCGTAAAGCGCGCTGTAAACAACAATCTCACGCTCGAGGACTTCGTAGTCTGATAGTCCAAGAGTCCCGAACCCGCTTGCGATCCAGCGCAAACCTTCGCCCGCGGTGTGCGGCGGGGGTGCGGAGTGGTGGGACGCGAATCAGCCGCGCGGACGATCTCCTCAAGAAGCACGAGCGCTGGTTCAGTCAGATTGTGTTTCTTAAGGATGGAATTGAAGGAGACATCCTCGCCGTGATGTCCCAGCTCACAGCTCGGAACATCGAACACGGTCCCGTTATCGATTTTTTCCCACTCGGTTTCAGGCGGGAGAAATACAAACTCCGTCTCAGAGTCGACAAAATTGCGGATCAGCCACGGACAACCCACGCGATCGACTTTAATTTTTTCGCGCGTGATCCATTTCATGCCAGAACGCTCGTTGGGCACGGATGGTCAGGCAAACACGCCGAAAAAACGTGATAGTGGCTTGTGCCTGTAACTCTGAAGTTTTCGCGTTTTTTTGGAGTAGGTTCGCTGGTCGCGCCTGCGGTCGCGGCAGAACTTCGGCAGGGCCGTTTTGGTTCTGGAGCGCATCAACACTCCAGAACCGCCACGCTATTTAGTGTTCGTCTTTCTCGCCTTTTTCCTTGTGCTCGGCTTTCTCATTATGAGTGCCGAGGTATTTTCCGCTGCTATCAACAAGGATGCCCGTTTCCTTGCCATCCTTGTTCACGACTGCTTCGTAGCATTCCTTGCCCTTGCGAGTTTCTTTTTCGATTCGAAGGATTTGATCGCTACCGGCCTTGTCCTTGATGGTGGTTTGGACCGCTTCCGGCACGTCCTTCATCTCGACCTGCGTTCCTTCATGCGCCGCCTGCGCCACCACTCCAAAGGTGAGGCCAGCGCTGATGATTCCTGCTGTAATCAATTTCCTGGTTTTCATGTTATTTTCTCTTTGACCCCCTTTAGACTGGATTCGCTGAATCTTTATTCGACGGATGCTTTGCCGTCCCTGGTGCTATAAAGACGTAGCGGACGGCAACAATCCCCGGGAAATTACAAAGCAATGTTTCAACGGGTTCGTGGCCCTAATTACGACGATCTGGTTTGCACGTTAACTGGTGGATCGAGTAGGCAACGCCCCGTCAGGCTTTGTCGGTCAATGTTAGTCAAAGGCGTCCTCGCAAAATTTTTGGCATCGTCCGCGTTATCGATTCCCGCGCTATCGGACGCATTTTCGCTGGGTTGGGAAAAAATGCGGGTTAGGCTCCTCCATGCATCGCCGTTCTTCTTTTCCTTTCCTGTTTCTACTTGTATTCGTATTCCTGCTTCGGGGCGTCTGTTCCGCGTCTCCGATTCAGGAACGCGCCGATCGTTTCCTTAAGCTGGCGAACGCCGGATATCAGGCGCTTTCTCGCGTCAATAGTGAAGCGCAGTGGCTTGCGGTGACGGACGTAACGCCGGAGCACGACGCCGCCGTTGAGGCAACCGGCAAAGCTTACGCTGCGTTCAATGGCAACCCAGCCATCATCACCGAAGCGCGCGACCTGCTCGCACACGAGAAGGAATTAACGCCGCTGAGCGTTCGGCAGTTGAAACAACTGCTTCTGAATGCGGCGGAAGGGCCGATGACAAATCCGGATTTGGTCGCAAAACGCGTGGAGGCCGAAACCAAGCAGGCCTCGATTCTGAATAGTTTTGAATTCAAACTTAATGGCCAAAAGATCACGGCCAACGAAATCGATGACAAACTGGAAAAGAGTACGGACCTGGAAGAGCGCAAGGCAATTTGGGAAGCCTCCAAGGAATCCGGGCCCGCCCTCAAACCAAATCTCGTGGTCCTGCGAGATCTCCGGAACGGCGTGGCCAGGGAGATGAAGTATCCGGACTATTTCTCGTTAGAGGTGGCCAGCTACGGAATGACGACGGACGAGATGTTAAAAATGCTGGACGACTGGATGGCTACCCTTCGTCCTCTTTATCTGCAACTGCATACCTGGGCGAAGTACAAGCTGGCCGAGAAATATCATCAGCCGGTCCCAAAAAGAATTCCGGCGCACTGGCTCAACAATCGTTGGGCCCAGGAATGGCCCGGTTTGGTTGAAGCCGCTAACATCGACAAATACTTCCAGGGCCGTCAGGCGGAATGGATTATTAAGACGGCCGAGCAATTCTATACCGGGCTGGGATTTTCTCCGTTACCTGAAAGCTTTTGGAAGAAATCGGACTTGTACCCATTGCCACCGGACTCGAAACGGAAGAAAAACACTCACGCTTCGTGCTGGCACATCGATTTGGAGAACGACATTCGCTCGCTCCAAAGCATCGAACCAAATGCACGCTGGTTTTTCACTGCCCATCACGAGCTTGGTCACGGCTACTACTTTAAAGCCTACAGCCGGCCGGAAGTTCCCTATTTGCTGCGGACAGGCGCTGCCCCTGGATTTCATGAAGGTATTGGCGAGTTGATTTCGCTGGCTTCAAGTCAGGTGCCGTATCTGCAAGCGCAAGGAATTTTGCCCAAGGATTTCAAGCCCGATATGACTGCATTTCTGCTTGATGACGCGCTAGCCCGCGCCATCCCGTTCATTTACTTCTCGTGCGGGACGATGCCGCACTGGGAGGCCGATATTTACGCGCACAATCTGCCGGCCGATCAGTGGAACGCGCGCTGGTGGAAATACGTGAGCGATATGCAGGGAGTTGAACCGCCCTCACCGCGTAGCGAAGAATGGTGTGACGCCGCAACCAAGACGCACATCAACGATAACCCCGCTTACTATTATAACTACGCTTTCGCTACCGTGTTTAAGTTTCAACTACACGATTACATCGCCCGCAAGATCCTGCATCAGCCGCCGCAATCCTGTAACTATGCCGGCAACAAGGAAGTCGGGACGTGGCTGAATAACATTCTGAAAAAGGGCAGCACCGAGGACTGGCGGAAGGTTTTAAAGGAAGCGACCGGGGAAGATATTTCCACCCGTGCGATGTCCGAATACTTCAAGCCTTTGCAAAGCTGGCTGGAAGAACAAAACAAGGGACGGCAGATCGGGTGGGAGTGAATCCAACCCTCGATTGTCGATCTTACACGTTGCGCAGGCGCGATGTAACTTCGCGGACGCTGCGGGTAAAGCTGACGCGCTGGCCGTTCTTAAGCAGAGCAAAGTGATGGCCACCGTTCGCGGTGTGAACTTCTTTCACGCGATCGAGATGGAGAATAGCTGAGCGACTGACGCGCAGGAAATCGTGTGGCGGAAGCAGCGTTTCGAGCGCCGACATGGTCTCGCGTAGAAAGTGATTGCGCGGGCCAACGTGAAGAATGGCGTAATTGCCGCAAGCCTCAATCCAATCGATCTCATTGGGCGCAATGAAAGCTGTGTGCGCTCCGCTGCGGACAAAAAAGCGACGCTCGTGCCGACGAGCCATTTCCCGTGGCGTTGCGGTTTGCGTCTTGATTTGGAGCAGACGAGTGCGGACACGAGCAAGCGTTTTAGCCAGACGCGCAGGCGCGACCGGTTTGAGCAGATAATCGATCGCGCAGGTTTCGAAGGCGTGCACGGCATGTCGATCAAACCCCGTCACGAAAACAACCGCCGGTCGGCGCGCCGTGTCAAGGCGTTCCACAACGTCAAATCCATTGGCGCCCGGCATTTGAATGTCGAGCAAAAGAAGATCCGGAGAATCCTCTTCGACCGCGGCAAGCGCCTCCGCGGCGTTGCCGCATTCCGCGATGATTTCTATTTCGGCCTCGCGGGCGAGCAGTCTTCGCAGTCGTTGACGTGCGATGTGTTCGTCGTCAACGATGACAGTGCGAAGTTTCATGCAGCCGTTTGAAATGGAATTTTGATTTTGACAATGAAACCGGATTCGTTGTCGATCTCTAGAGAACCTTGCTCGCCGTAGAGTTCGCGCAAGCGCGCGCGTGTGCTCGACAAGCCGATGCCTTCCTCGAGTGGCGCAGCCGGCGCAATTCCGGGGCCGGTGTCAGCGACCCTAAGCCGGAGAAAATTTCCATCGCGCCGAGCATGGATGTCGATCTTGCCACGCTCGGGACTCGGTTCGATGGCGTATTTGACTGCATTCTCGACCAGCGGTTGCAGGAGAAGAGCCGGCACACAGGCGCTAAGCGCGTCCTGCGCAATTTGGAATTCATAACGCACACGCTCGCCGTATCGCACCCGCATGATAGCGAGATATTTTTCGGTGAACTCCACCTCGTGCTGAATCGGTACTTGCGTTTCGCCGTTGGTTTCGAGCGAAAAACGCAGGAGATCGCTGAGCATGGTGAGAACGGAATCGGCCTTGTCCGGGGATTTGTGAACGAGACTTGCGATGGTGTTGAGGGTGTTGAAAAGGAAATGTGGTTGCAGTTGCGCTTGCAATGCTTGCAAGCGCGCGCTGGCCAACTGGCCAGAGCGAATTTCGGCGCGCCGATAGAAACGCAAGGTGTGCGCGGCACTCACAATCATGACGTAGATTGGGATTTCGACGCTGGCGAAATGGAAAAAATCCCAGCCCGATGGTGGTGGCTCGAGCTGCTGTTCTGCCTGCGGCCCGAAGTTTTTTGCCGAGGTCGGCCGCCAATGGCGATACGGGCCGGGCCCGGGATCGACGAGGATTTTCCATTGATGAATTCCCCAGACGACCAAAGCACCAACGAGGGAAAGCAGCAGCAGGTTTTTTATCCAGGTTCCGCGATCGATGAGATGGCGTGTGGCGAAGCGAAATACCAGAGGCGTAAGCACAGCCCAGGGTAATTGGTCGCGGATAGATGCATGCAGTGCCTCCGTCCAGGGAATGTCGGTGCCACCGACGAAATTCACGCCAAGGACGAACCCTACCATCCCCCAGCTGAGGAACGAGAGCGCCCAGCCTCTGAGCAGGGGAATGAAGGGACGAAAAAATTTCACGGGTACAAGCTACGCGTTGCGCTAAAGCTTTGGCAACGCCGTGCAGTCGGTCAGTCACTGGCGGAAATCGTTTGCTGAATCACCGACCCTTATGCGGTAACGCCGGCCTGAATGCGTTGGCAAAGACGTAGTCTGCCACTCGGCGACCCTGCGCGATGCCTTCGCTTTTATCGAAAACCCAATGAATGCCGAGGTAAATTCGGCTCTGACCGTTTTCTTCTTCTGCCTGCGACAGTGATGAAAAGCTGCGAGGCAGGAGCGGACGCACGTTCCCGGCGTTGTCGCGTGTCGTCCCATTGAATTCGTCGGAGGTAAAAGTAAAGGCAATGTTGTCGGTGCGGTAGAAGGCGCGCAGGGTTTGGAAGAGCGCGCCGCCGAACCCGGCATGGCCGGACGGATATGATGGAAATGGCGGAGTGAAATTCGGTCCGGTCAGATTGCTTGCCGGTGCGCCAAGTGGCGAAAAGCTTGGATCGCCAATGGTCGCGGGATTTCCATCGCCAGCGCCGGTTGGCCCGGTGCCCGGATCGGATTCGCGAATGCCGGTGACGGGCCGCCAATATTGATAAAAGTATTTCGATTCCCAGATGGCGATGGCGGCATCGGCCATGGAGGTGTTAACGAGTGCGAGCAGGCGCGCGAGCTCGGACGCATTGGCGGTTGTTCCCATCTGGTCGGCGATATGCATCGCGATCTGATTGTATAAGCGCGGTGGCGCGCACAAACTCGGTGTGCCGTCGTAGGCCCAGTAAATTCCAATTTCGGTTTGTTCTTCCGTCCGCACAGTTGGGGTGACGATTCCGTCGCCGCCGATGAGTTTGACTTGGTTATATGCGGTTGTGTACTCAGCGCTCGTTAGGCTGGGTGGTGTCGGTGTGCGAAACTGCCTGGCTGAGCGTATCACGAAAGGCCTCACCGTTCCCCAATATGCGCCGAGGGCGATCGGACTCTGGCTAATTGGATCCTGGCGCCATTTGCCGGGTTGATCGCTGGGAAAGAACTGAACTCCGAGCCGCGGTTCGGGTAACTGAGAGCCGTCGTTACTTCTCAGACTCAGGATGGCAACGGCCGCGCGATGGCCCATATCGATCCCATCCGTTTTCGCGCGACCGTCACGAACCTGGTTCAAATCACTGGCGAGGAACTGATCGAAGGTCGATTGCTGCGAAGGAAAAAGCGCAGTCAGCGTGTCGCGCGCAGCCTGCGCGATTGCGGTCGTCATTGAAGCGCCGGTGCGCGCCGGACGAACATTGGTATAGCTTCGAAAACCGCCCGCGATTCCGTTAACGCTGTCGAACATCGCAATGTGAACGATCGCCATCGCGCGACTTGCTCGCGTCGGGCCCAGCTGTTCGCCGAACACGCGAGTTTCTCCGGGCGCGACCGGCGTGTGATCAAGTCCACTGGCATCAATGGCGATCTGATTCCAGTGACGAAGCGAATCCGCGGCGCGGGGACCGGGTGACGGCAGGTTGAGCGAAGGCGCGTTCTGCTCGGTGCCGTGAAATCGTGGGCCGAGATAATCCTGAACATCGTTTACGATTCGTTGCGCCCGAGCGGAACCAACAAATGCCAGTAAAATGCCGCAGATGAATGCGATGAATCTTTCTTGTTTTAACATCTTAGACCCTCCTGTTAGTGCGTTTTGATTGAGATCTCTCGTGGTGAAGCGAAGCGAGCGTTCACGCTGCGATGGCGCAATCGTTATGGGATGAACGCCGGGCTTTTTGTGATGAAATAGCCTGTGCTGCGCTGGCGTCGTCGTTCATCCCATTATCAAGCGGGCTTGTCCCAAATCTCTTGGTGCGCGCGGACACGAGTCTGATTCATCGCGTCACCATGAAAACGTGTTTTCTCAAAATCCGGCGGTTTCGAAAGATCACCTCAATGCATCTACTGTGCGTCGCCGCGTTATCGTTCGCGGGCACAGATTTCCTATGCCGGAATGTTGCCGCACAAACTACCGCCGGCGTCAGCCCCTCGGCGTTTCACGTTGGCGATCGAGTGCAAACGACCGGATCGAGTGCGGTTTTCGCGGCACCGCCTTCGGCCGGTCGCTTCGCCGGTAATCAAGCGGCCAATGCAGTCGGATCGATCAGCAATGGTCCGGTTCGCGTGGGTGATGTGTGGTGGTGGAAAGTCGATTTCGACAGTGGCAACAGCGGCTGGATCGCCGAGCGGCAATTGCACAGCTTGAGCGGGCGTACCGCTACTCAAGATTCCAACACGGGTGTAAACTCAGCGCCATCGCCGAGCAATGGCTCGTTCGTTAGTGTCAATCCTCCGAACGGAAGCACCGTAGGTTGGTCGCGGGTTGTTTTGCAGGGAACGGTCACAAATGATGTTTACGCGCCCTGGCTCATCACCTTTTCTGTGAACGGCACGCCGGTTACACTGGATCGCAACGGAAAGTTCAGTCTGCGGGTCACGCTGCGTTCGGGAGCCAACACTTTCACGTTTCAAGCAACGACACCGAATCCGCGCCAGCAAACAAACCAAATCACATCCTATCTCGACGGTTCCGTCATTTATGGTTCTGACGCGACCCGCGCGGCGGCGTTGCGAACATTTCAGGGCGGCACCCTCAAAACCAGCGCCGGTAATCTCCCTCCGCTCAATACCGCGGGCCTGCCGAACGCAAACGATGCGCATTTATTTCCGGACGCCGAGCTTTTCCTCGCTGGTGACGTGCGGGCGAACGAGAACGTTGAGTTGAGCGCGATTCACGCGCTGTTTGTTCGGGAACACAATCAGATCGCTGCTGCTATTGCTGCGGCTAATCATTCGCTGAGCGACGAGCAGATCTTCCAAATGACGCGAAGGATTGTCGCCGGAGAAATCCAGGCAATTACGTATAACGAATTTCTTCCGGCGCTATTGGGATCGAACGCGTTGCGGTCATATTCCGGCTATGACGCAGATGTGAACGCCGGAATCGCGAATGAGTTTTCTACCGCGGCTTATCGTATTGGTCATACCCTCGTCAATGATGACGTCGAGTTTCTCGACAACGATGGCAACCCAGTGCGGGACGAACTCGATCTCGACGAAGCTTTCTTCAATCCGGCCCCGCTCAAAGAAGTCGGGCCCGATCCCATTCTGAAATATCTCGCCACCGACAACGCGCAGGAAGTGGATCCTAAACTCGTTGGCGGCCTTCGAAATTTTCTCTTCGGCCCTCCCGGCGCGGGTGGATTTGATCTTGCTTCGCTCAACATTCAACGCGGGCGCGATCACGGCCTCGCGGATTATAACAGTGCACGCGCCGCCTACGGACTCCCGCGTGTCACCAGTTTCACTCAAATCACAAGCGACCCTGATCTCCAGGCAAAGCTCTTCTCTCTCTACGGAAATGTGGATTCAATCGATCTTTGGGTCGGCGGCCTGGCCGAGGATCATGTTTTCGGCACGAGCGTCGGCCCGACGTTTCGAAAAATCATCGCCAATCAATTCGAGCGCCTGCGCACCGGCGATCGATTTTGGTATCAAAGAATTTTCTTTGGAAGCCAGTTGCAAGCGCTGCAGCAGACACGTCTCTCCGACATCATCCGGCGCAACACCGTCATCACGAAGATTCAGGACAACGTTTTTTTCTTTGATGCATCGACTCTGGGAACCTTGCAACCAAAGCCTGGTTCTCTGCCGCCAGCTTTGATCGGCGCGACAAACACGCGATTCACTGCCGCCTCGATCGACGGAACCAGAAACAACACCCGCCATTCATTCTGGGGCGCTGCCGGATTTGATCTGATGCGTTTTGCTTCCGCTGCCTATGGCGATTCGCTCGCTACGCCCGCCGGCGCAAACCGTCCCAGCGCGCGCTTTATCAGCAACACTGTCTCCGACCAAACCGCGGATCTGCGAAATGCGCGCAATCTTTCCGATTGGATTTACGGGTGGGGGCAGTTTGTCGATCACGATCTCGATCTCACAACAACCGGCGATGTCGCTTTCGATATTTCGGTTCCTGCCGGCGATCCCTTCTTCGATCCGGCCAACACCGGCACGGCATTGATTTATCTGTCACGTTCCACTTACGACGCCGCGACCGGCACTGCGGTTCCCAACGTTCAGCGGCAGACCTATACGATTAACTACCGCCCGCATCGCTAGTGTTTATCGCACGTCGATCGGGGGTAAAGTTTGAGGGGAGTGACCCAGACGCCCCTCAAAAATGCGTGTTTTTGTCATCACTGGCGCAGGCATTTCCGCGGAGAGCGGGATCCCGACTTTTCGGGGCAAGGATGGTTACTGGCGAAATTTTGATCCGACGAAACTGGCAACGCCGGAAGCGTTCGCACACGATCCGAATTTGGTTTGGGATTGGTATCGCGAGCGACGTCAGCGCATTCGTACGGCGCAGCCGAATCCTGCCCACCGGGCGATCGCTAATTTAGCGGAACGGGCTCGCGAATTTCTGCTCGTGACCCAGAACGTGGATGATCTTCACCGGCGAGCGGGGTTACCCTCAGAAAAGATGGTGCAAATCCACGGCGACATTTTCATCACGCACTGCTCGCGGTGCGATTTCGGAAGACATGAGCATGATGATGACAGCCTCCCGAAGTGTCCGGAATGCGGCGCGCTCATGCGACCGGGGGTGGTTTGGTTCGGTGAACAATTGGACCCGGCAAAAATCAGCATTGTGGAAAATTTTGTGACCGCCGGCGATTGCGATTTGGTCATTGTCGCCGGAACGACTGCGCTTTTTGGTTACATCACTGATTGGGCGCTGCGAGCGCGAGGCCGCACTGGTCAATTGATAGAAGTGAATCCTGAAGAAACATCGTTGTCGCAATTTGCGACCAAGTCATTCCGCGAACCAGCCGGCGTCGCCTTGCCGCGGCTGGTTCACGAACTGCTAAGCAACGTTTCAGCTTAATCGCTCCGCGGAGTGACCGATTGCCCGCACGTAACGTTCCGCCGATCGCGCGACGGCGGTTTTGGCGTGCGCTAGCACGTTCGCCTTCCACCAACCGCCGTAGATTTGGTCGAACGAAAACTCCTCAAGCGTTTCAAGAATGCGATCGATTGCGGCGGCGCCCAGCGGAATCAGATTTGGATAACTGCGCATAAAGCTGAGGTAGCGCCGATCTTGCACCACCGTAAGAATGTCACTCGTGAGCAACGCCCCTTTGCCGTGCGCACCCGCCGGCCAATGGAGAACAGTCCCGCCCTCGAAATGGCCCCCGCAGTTGATCAACGTCAAATCATCCCAGAGCGAAAAGGTTGTGCCTTCCCAAAACTGAATACGCGGATTGTCGCGCATGACCCACTCGCGATCCGCGGCGTGTAAATATATCTCCGCGTCGAAATGCTCCGCCCATTCGACCATTGAGGAATAAAAGTGTGGATGCGAGATCGCGATCGCCCGAATACCTCCGCGCGCGCTGACTTCCGCGATGGTGTTGTCCTCGAGCAATGAAATGCAATCCCACAACAAATTTCCTGCGGGCGACTGCACCAGCAGAGCGCGCTGAGCAATGGCGAATTCCGGTTCCGTTCCGATGCCGAGAAGGTGTGGTGCCTGTTCGTCGATACGGTTGCGATGATGCCGCGCCAGCTCCTGCAGCGTCGTCCACTGCTGCCCGTCATGACGAACGAATTGCCGTTCATCTTGGCAGATCGGACATCGTGGCGGTGGCTCCGCGGTTTGGCTAAACTGCGCCCCGCATTGTACGCAGATAAAGTTCTCCATCCGCCGCCTAACTTACTTCCTCAACCGCCGCGACGAACAGGAGAAAGGCCGTTGAGACACCAGCCCGTCATCCCGAGCGAAAGTCGAGGGATCCCGTCGCGGAAGCTTAAAGGCAACTTCTTCGGGATTCCTCGACTTCGCTCGGGATGACGACACGACCGACCACTTCGCTCCTTACCGGTGTGAATCGTCGCTGTGACCGAGTACGGTCGGACCCGAAGACACACCACCTCCCCGGGGCCGGATTGAACCCGCACCGGTAATCTCGCGTTCGATGTGCGGCGGATTTCCGATGTATTCCACTTTGCCAGCGCCCGTAATGGAAACCTTGAGCGTGTCACTTACTGCTATCCGCGCATCGCCGGCGCCAGTCACTGAAAGCTCGGCGATTTTTGTCTGCAACGCTTCCGCACGCAGATCGCTTGCTCCAGTCATGTTGGCGACCAATTCATCCACCACACCATCAAGGGTCACGTTCGATGCCCCGGTTGTCTCGAGGTAGAATTTCGGCCCGCTAAGCTTATGCGCATCTAATCGCGATGCGCCACTGAAGCTGGCGCCTTCCAACGCGTTGCTAGTCAGCGCTAATCGGATCGAATGCGTCGGCCGGACCGAGCGTGTGGTTCGGACATGCAGGACTTTGTCTCTAACCTCCATCTCGACGTACTGCATCAGGTTTTCGTCGACTGTGATCGAGGCGGAAGGCGCGCCGCTGTTCCATTCCACCCGGAAAGCCCCGCCAGTCTCGACATTGACAAAGGGATCGACATTTCGTTGTTCGCTAACCACGCGGCCGTTGCCGCGAATGCCACCGATGTCGCATCCGGCGAAGGCAAAAAGAAGGCCGACGGCAAAAATATGCTTCTTCATAAAAGGACTTTAGAAGTTGGATGCAGGCAGCTGCCGGTCTGGATTCATAAAATCTACCGCCGAGCGCGATCGCGGCGGAGAAGGAGTTATGGTTAGCTCCACTGTCTCGGTAAGTTCGTCATCGACATAAAACTCGATCCGATATTTCCCCGTCGCCCAACCGTCGGGCGGCCGGGCGAGGGTGAATTTGCCAGATGCGCTGTCTACGGGCGCAACAGCGGTTGCTTCGTCCACCTTGAAGTCAACTGGCGCGATCCCGGTATCTTGTGCGATCCAAACGGCGCGGATCCTGGAATGTCTTCGCAGGCCATGACCACGCCAGCGCGCCACGATCTGCAGCGCGTCTTCGGAAATAACGTTAAGTGGATCGCCGTCGCTGCTGGTGGAAACGGAAGCTTCCAGTTTCTTTTTTTCCGCGATCGGTTGGGTCTGCTGTCGCGCGGGAAGTTTAGCGAGTTCGATCGTGTTTCGGGTCAGAAGATCGCCGCTGGGCGAACGCTGCGTCACCGTTTCCTTGACCGAGCCGACTCCGCGGACAAACCAAAAATCGGCCACGGTAAACAAGGCTTCATTTTTTTCTCCCCGAAAATGCAGGGCGCGGAATTTCCCTGCCGGCACGTCGATGTCGCCTTCACCAACAATCTTGAGCGGCAAATTAAGATCGAGGCCGGCGATAGGGCCGTGATAATTCCATTCGGTGCCAAGGTTTAGATCCGCAGGCAAGATTGTGATTGGTGGATCGAACGCTTCGGTCTTTCCGCCTTGGACGCGATAAGCGGTTGCCAGAATGGCGTTGCTCTCGTTTTTCAAAAACTCTGTCGAATGGGTACTGCCGTTGATTACAGTTTCGATCCGCAAAATACCTTGTTCCTCCGGATTCTTGGGAGCAAGGACCTGGCGCGTCAATGTTCCCGGCTCGGTCTCGCCCTCGCGGGTGAAGGCGTACCGCCAGGTGGTACCGTCTGCGGTTGGAATTGGCCATTCCGCTTGAGTGACCGACGCGCCGATCATTATCCAAAACAGAATGGCACAGAACCGCGACATCAAACACGCTAATCGCGCCGTGTGGTCCTGGTCAATGCCTGCATTGTAGGCACGGCCATCCTGGCTGTGGGGCCAAGGGACATCTTGTCCGTTCATTGCAGCCACCGTCTACAACTTTTTCTTGCGGTGGCCGACCATTTCGGCAGTGCGGCTCCGCTGATCAAGTCTGGTTAGCCGCCGGGCTTGTGCGGGCGTAAGCAATGGCGTGTGCGGAATGGTGCAAAGATATTCTGCGATAAACCAAATGCTGCGCTCGGAAGTCATCCAATGACGGTCATCGAAGCGCGTGAGATCGACCGGTTGTGAGTAACGACGCAGGGTGCGTTCGCTGCGAAGATTGAAGTAGATGTTGAAGTAGCTCATCGCCAGTTCGCGTAAGGTGCGATAAACCGGCTCGCGATAACGGCAGCCACTAAAGTTGGATTTTGCTACCGCGCCCCAGCAACCGCGCACTTTGAAAATTGCGAGGACATGATCCGTATCGTTCACTGCTTCGAGGTCCCAGAGCAGCGGCGGAAATCCCAGAACACGTAAGGCAGCGGCGGCGAAAATGGCTCCTTCAAGACAATGCGCCGTTTTTGTTTGCAAAACTTTTCGTGGCGACCATGCGGTGTCAGCCAGATGATAAGGAAGACTGTCGAGAAAACGTTGCACGCCGGCAGGAGTTTTGAGGGCGCGCATTTGACGCCGCTCAATCGGCGTGAATTCGTCCAGAGGCGCTCGTTTCAATTAACGGATGTGAATGCATGACGTTCTGTTACGCAACAGCAGAGTAGGCGTACACCGCGCGCGGTGCGTTTCTCTCCGGGTAGCGCACGCGTCTCGCGTGTTGGCGATCGCGTCCTCGCGATCGCGGACTTTCGAAGATCGTTTTGGCGGGACGTCAAAAGTCCGATCCGGACTGGCATGTCACGCGAGACGCGTGCGCTACCCGGCATCCCGCGCTCCCGGGAGTTTTTTGCGCGGAAGGTACTACCCAAAAAAAGCTCTGAGTTGATTAATGCCGACCGTTCGCAGACGGACCAGTGAGCTCCTGCGAGCCCGCGGTAGCACAGCCATCTTGCCCGTTGATCTGTTTTTTAGATATATCGTCGACATTCTACGCTACCTTAAACTCAAAGCAGTGAGCTTTAAGTTGATTAAGAACAACCGCCAGTCCGGCTCGGACCGTGGATTTTGATCTTCAACCCACCCTGAAGGGAGATCTCATCGAACTGCGCCCGCTGGGGCCGCAGGATTTCGATGCGCTTTTTGCAGCGGCCAGCGACCCGAAGATTTGGGAACAGCATCCGGAAAGCAACCGCTACCAGCGAGAAGTCTTTCAGAGATTTTTCGACGGTGCGTTAGAGTCCAAAGGCGCCTTCGCGATCATCGAACGCGAATCGGGCCGAATCATTGGAAGCTCGAGATATTGCAATCTGGATCTAACGAATGGTGAAGTAGAGATCGGCTGGACGTTTCTGGAGCGCGAATTCTGGGGCGGGACCTACAATCGCGAGTTGAAGCAACTCATGCTCGAACACGCCTTTCGATTTGTCGATCGCGTTGTCTTTGTTGTCGGAGAGAATAATATTCGTTCCCAGAAGGCACTTGCGAAAATTGGTGCGAGTTTTCTGAAAAAGGCTCAACTTCCAGCCGGTGACGGAACCGTAAGAACAAACCTCGTCTTTCTCATTACCGCAAAGTCATATCGCGCGGTTGAGCCCGGTGCGCAGCATCAAAAGGCCGTGTTAGCTGAAACCCCGGAGGAAATTATATAAGAGGCCAAGAATTCCTGCTCCGATTATTACCGGAATGATGTCGATCTTGTAGCGTAGCATTGCGACAAAGGCGGCGGCGCAAAGCAAAATTGCAAACCAATCCATTGCGCCGTTGCCGGGAAAGAAAACGCGGAGACCGAACCAGACCGCGAGATTAAGCACGACCCCGACGATCGCCGCCGTGATGGCACTGAGCGCGGCCGTTAGTCTTGGATTACCACGCAATTGCTCGATGTAGGGGCCGCCCAGGAAAATCCAAAGAAAGCACGGCGTGAATGTGGCCCATGTTGTAATCAGCGCGCCAATTGTGGCTGCAACCAGAGGCGGTAAACCTTCCGGATGTTGCCACGCGCCCATGAAACCGACGAATTGCAGGACCATGATTAACGGGCCGGGCGTGGTCTCTGCCAGACCCAGACCATCCATCATCTGGCCCGGTTTCAGCCAGCCATAATGAAAGAGCGCTTGTTGCGCAACATAGGGCAGGACTGCGTATGCGCCGCCGAACGTGACCACGGCCGCTTTGCTGAAAAACAAACCTTCCTTAAAAAGCGTGCTCTCCCAGCCGCGCATCGCGCCAACGATCAATGTCGGCGTCACCCATAGCGTCAGCCAAAGAACCGAGACCCGAAACGCGCGCGCCAAATTTGGTTTCGTATGCGGGGGCGATTCCTCGTCGTCGCCGATCACGGACGATGTCGATGCCGAATGCTCTCTCGATCCGCTCTCGCATTTTGATTTCCAGAGCAATCCACCGAGAAATCCAACGATACCAGCGCTGAGGACGATCGCGGGAAATGGCGCTTTGAAAAAATAGATCGCGATGAAAGCGAGCGCAGCCAGCGCCCACATGACTTCGTTCTTAAGCGCTTTCCGGCCGATGCGAATGACTGCCGTCAGCACGATTGCGGTCACGGCAGGTTTGAGTCCGTAAAAAATCGCTGCGATCCAGGGGACGTTGCCGTAAGCGGCGTAAATGAAACTCAGGGTCCAGAGAATAAAAATCGACGGTATGACAAAGAGTGCGCCGGCGACGATGCCGCCCCACGTTTTGTGAAGAAGCCAGCCGACGTAGATGGCGAGCTGTTGTGCTTCCGGGCCGGGCAGCAGCATGCAGAAGTTGAGCGCGTGCAGAAATCGCGATTGGCTGATCCACCTTTTCTTTTCGACCAACTCCGTCTGCATAATCGCGATCTGGCCGGTCGGTCCGCCAAAGGAGATAAACCCGAGTTTCAGCCAAAATCGAAACGCGTCGCCAAACGACGGCGCACGATGTCGATCCGCCACGCCGTAGCCGCCGGGCGAAGGCGGGTCTTGCCGCTCGCTCTTAGCAGTTTGGTTCATACTTGGCGAAGAAACGCGTAGAGCCCGTCAAAGCATTGCAAACCGCGCCGTAGAATTTCCTGGTCCGAAATTCCTTCCCTCGCCCAACCTTTGAGCACGCGATCGATCCCGATGCACTCCGTGCGCTGGAATTTTTCGTCATCGAGATCGGCGTCGTGAATCATTTCCCCAATTTTGTGCGCCGCTTTGTCCTGGATCCGAAATCGTTTCAGCAGCGTTTCAAACGTACAGTCTTCTCCGTGATGCGAGAATTCAGCGTCAAGCATGTCGAACGAAACGGCGCGACCATTCGCCGGGATCCTTTTCGCAAAGATAAACTTCGCCTTGGGATCGATAAATTTTCGGATCAGCCAGGCGGACCCGGCGCGATCGATCTCAGGGCGCGGACGCGTGATCCATGTTCTGCCGCGGTAATCTCGCGTCGCAGCCTTTGAAACTGACGCTTCGCCTAATTGCGTCCCTTCCATTTTCCGCAAGAGCATTTCCACATCCTGGGCCCGCGGGCAGTTGAAGAAGTCGGTTTGCCGAATCTGGCGAAACTGTTTTCGGACGCGGTCGAGGTTGTCGCCAACTGCCGGCGAGCTCCGCGTTTTGCGGCGCTGACTCAAGGCCCGCCGAAGCGACTCGCGGAGTGTGGCGTAATCTTTCGCTCGCGCGGTATTGAACAGCTGAATCAGTTTTTCATTCGGTAACCCTTCGATTTCACGGGCGCGCACGAGCGTGGCCTCGCCGCCAGCCGACCGGATTTCCTGGGTCAGCCACTGAAACAATTCATAACGCGCGGGTTCATCCGGTAGAACGGAGGTCGAAGTTTGAATTTGGATGGCGCCGGACTTTTTGAGTTTGCGCCAAATCGCGACCCGCTCCGCCTTGTGGGTGGCTGGGAGCCGAAGAAGGAGCAAAAGCCAGGTTAACTTCTTCTTTACCGGCATGATAGTATATACGTATACTATCAAGTTACAGGTATAACAAAATGAATCAATACTCGCGGATTTTGCTGATCAGCAATTCCACCGTTCATGGCCGGGGCTATCTCGATCACGTGCAAGGGCAGATCAAAATGTTTCTGGGCGACGCGAGAAAGGTTCTCTTTTTCCCCTTTGCCTTATATGATCGGGACGATTACGCGGCGAAGGCGAAATCGCGCTTTGCCGCGATGGGTTACGGCCTCGAGTCCGCGCACACGAGCGACAACCCCTCAGCAGCAGTCGAGAAGACTGACGCTATTTTCATCGGTGGCGGCAATACCTTTCGGCTCTTGAAAGCGCTCCAAGATCTCGATCTGCTCGAGGCGATTCGCGGCAAAGTGAGAAACGGCGCGCCTTACATCGGCAGCAGCGCGGGCTCGAATGTTGCCGGGCCGACAATCAAAACGACCAAAGACATGCCAATCGTTCAGCCGCGATCGTTCGACTCGTTAGGCCTGGTTCCATTTCAGATCAGTCCGCATTATCTCGACCCCGATCCAAATTCAACTCACATGGGCGAAACCCAGGAGGAGCGCATTGTGCAATTCCTCGAGGAAAATGAAACGCCGGTCGTCGGCATTCGCGAAGGAGCCTGGATGCTGATCGAAAATGGCGCGGTCACATTGAAAGGCGAAACCGGCGCGAGAATTTTCCGGCGCAGTCAGGCGCCGGTTGACGTGAAAACCGGTGCCGAAATCTCCGGTTTAGTGGGAGGACCCGATGGAAACTGATGGAACCCTGTTCCTCGGTCTCAGCGATGTCGCAAGGCTCCTGACGTTGAGAGATTGCATCGAAGCGGTCGAAGAAATCTTCCATTTGCAGGGCGAAGGAAAGACTGCGCCATCGCAAATTGTGAACGTGAAAGCGACCGCCGGCGGCTTGCATGTGAAAGCGGGACTTCTTCCATGTGACACGAGTTACATCGTTGCAAAACTCAACTCCAACTTCCCGAACAACCGAACCCGATTTAACCGTCCAACAATCCAAGGCCTGATTGCGATCTTCGATGCTGAAAATGGATCGCCAGTTGCAATCCTTGATTCCATGGACGTCACCATCAAGCGAACCGCAGCGGCCTCGGCGGTGGCGGCAAAATATCTCGCGCGCAAAAATTCGAAGGTCGGAACCATTTGCGGCTGCGGCCAACAAGGCCGCGCTCAATTGCGTGCAATTCGAACTGTCTTGCCGCTCCAGGAGGTTTACGCTTTCGATTCAAACTTCGAGGCAGCCAGGATTTTCGCGACGGAGCTTTCGCGCGAACTCAAGATAGATATCGAAGCTGTCCACAACCTCAAGACTGCGATTCGACGGAGCGATGTTTTGGTCACGTCTACGACCGCGACAGGTTTTTTTGTCCATAAAGAGGATGTCCCCGACGGAGCTTTCATCGCTGCGGTCGGTGCCGATGACACGCATAAACAGGAACTCGACCCAGCATTGATGGCTTCAGCAAAAGTTGTCGCTGATAGTTTGGAGCAAAGTTGCACTATCGGCGACACGCATCATGCCATCGCGAAAGGGTTGATGAGCAAAGAGAGTGTTTACGCAGACTTGGGCGAAATCGTTGCTGGCAAGAAGTCCGGGCGCCTGAGTGACAATGAGATCATTATTTTCGATAGCACCGGCATTGCAATTGAAGACGCTGCGGCGGCTGCGCTCGTTTATGCAAAGGCGTCCGCACGCGGAATCGGGAACCGTTTTGCGTTCGCCGCGTGACCAATTATGAAATCGCGAGCACAAAGAAAAAGGCGAGAAATACTAAGCGTTCAATGAAAAAGCTGCTTATCGTTTGCGCGCTCTGTTGCGCTAACATCGGCATCGCGCTTGCAGCGCTCGATGGTGCGAAGATCGATCAGATCACTGGGCTTAAAGGCAAGCTCAACGACAAAGAGGGCGTTTACAAAATCACTTGGCCGCGGAGTGACGTGAAAGTCGTCGTCGATGGATGGACCATGCCGCCGTTTATGGGCCTCGGGACCTGGGCTGGGTTTACCGGTACAAATGAGCGGGCTCTAATGATGGGCGATACCGTTCTCTTCGAAGACGAAGTCAACCCAGTCATATCGGTCGCGCTCGATCAGGGTCTGAGTGTGACGGCGTTGCACAATCACTTTTTCTTCGACCAACCGAAGGTCTACTTCATGCACATCGAAGGCCAGGATAGCGTGGAGAAGCTGGCGATGGCCGTTCGCAAAGTTTACGACAAGATTAAGCAAATCCGCGCGGTCGATCCGAAGCCCGCTAACACCTTTGCCCAAAAATCGTTAGGCGAAAAAAGTTCCATTACCGCAGCTCCTTTGAACGAGATCTTTGGTCTGCACGGCGAAGCCAAAGATGGAATGATTAAGTTTAGCATTGGCCACAAAGCGAAGATGCATGACTTCGAGATCGGCAATGACATCGGAGTGAATACCTGGGCCGCGTTTGCTGGAAGCGATGACAACGCCATCGTCGATGGCGATTTCGCAGTCGAGGAGGATCAATTGCAAACCGCGCTCAAGTCTCTTCGGCGAAACGGGATCAACATCGTGGCGATTCATTCGCACATGACGCATGAACAACCGCGCATTCTGTTTTTCCACTACTGGGGACGCGGCCCGGCCAAACAGTTGGCGCGCGAGATCCAGGATGCCTTGCTCGCGAGCGGGTTGAGCGGAGTCAGCACTGAGGCACAAAGATAGAAACAATTTGAAGCAATTTTTCGGGCGTTTTTGCGCGGTCGCGGCAGCGCTACTGATTTGTCAAACTGCGATCGCGACGGACGAACATAATGCTGCGCTATTGCAGTTAAAGCAGACGATTCCCTTGCCTGGAGTCCAAGGGCGGATCGATCACCTCGACGTCGATATTAGCGGCCAAAGGTTATTTGTTTGTGCGCTGGGCAATAACACAGTCGAAGTGATCGACTTGAACAAAGGCGAGCGCATTCGCACGATCAGTGGTCTCGGAGCGCCTCAGGGTGTTGCATTTGTTCCTGAGCTGAATCGCCTGCTCGTCGCAAATGATAAAGGGGGAGTTTGCAACATCTATGATGCCGATTCCTTTCAGGTTATTGGCAAACTGGATTTTGCCGATGATGCCGACAACGTTCGTTACGATAGCGCGTCGAAACGAATTTATGTGGGCTTTGGCAGCGGTGGAATAGGGATCATCAACGCCGCCGATGGAAAACAAGTTGGATCGATTAAACTCGCCGGCCATCCTGAAGCTTTCGAGTTAGAAAGGCAGGGACATCGTATTTTCGTGAATGTCCCAACCGCCCGGCATGTCGCCGTCATAGATCGCGACAAAGGCGAAGTGATTGCAACCTGGAAAACCGACGGCGCCTTTGGAAATTTTCCGATGGCACTGGATGAGGCCAATCACCGATTGTTTGTCGGTTGCCGACTCCCATCAAAGCTCGTCGTGCTCGATACAGGGTCCGGCAAGCCGGTTACGAGCGTTGGAATTTCTGGTGACCCCGATGATATTTTTTATGACAGTAAGCGCCATCGCGTTTACGTGATTTGCGGCGCGGGCAAGATCGACATTGTCGATCAAACTGACGCAAACACCTACAAAGCTCTGGCTAAAATCAATACGGCGGATGGCGCGCGCAGCGGACTGTTCGTGCCAGAAAGAGACGCTCTCTTTGTCGCTGTTCCGCACCGCGGTTCGCAGCAAGCTGAGATTCGTCGTTATCAGATCGAATAGTCGATCGGAGGTCCTTCGTTCGTTGAAACTCCAGCGCATTACGTTCGTCATCGGAGCGCTGCTGATATTTGATTCAGCGCAGGCCGGTCCACCATTTGTTACCGACGATCCAGAGCCGCCTCCGCCCGGCGGTTGGGAAATCAATGTCCCGTTCATTCTTGAGCGGACTCCAGGTAAAACGGAGATGGATTCGCCATTGTTCGATCTCAATTACGGATTGCCAAATGTGCAACTCAAGTTGGAGATCCCCATCGCAGTCGTGCATGACGACGGCGACGGCACGAGGGCTGGTGCGGGTGATCTCCTCATCGGCGTGAAGTGGCGTTTTCTCAATAACGAGCAATCGAAGTTTCAGCTTGGTGTGTATCCACAGTTGCTCCTACCGACCGGGGACCGCGCACGTGGACTCGGCGAGGGTCGATCTGCGTTTGTGTTCCCAGTCGTCGCGCAGAAAAATTGGGAGAAATGGACGGTCTACGGCAACATTGGTTTTTGGTGGCAAACGGCTAGCGAAATGCGCAATTACATTTACGCCGGCGCAGTGCTGGAACGTGAAATCAACGAACGGTTGACGTTGGGCGCAGAGTTATTCGGCAATTCACCGAAGGAACGTAATGGCCGCTCCGACGTGGCGTTCAACATCGGCGGTAGCCTCAAGTTGAATGAGCACATCAACCTGCTTTTCACCGGCGGACGCGACATCGTCGGCAATACAAATGCAATGGGTTACATCGGATTGCAGCTTCTAACAAAGTGAGGATCAAACGCGGACTTCTGACAGGTCGCGTTTCATCCCGGGCGAATATGTCGAACAAGATCGATTCTGTGAAAATTGTTACGCGCGACCGAGCTTCTTTTTCTTAAACCCTTCGTCCGCAAGGATCGACACCTTCGATGGTTTCGTTTACGAGCCGCGCATTGGAAGTTAATGGGCGAAAATTATCCGATTCTCGTGTCGGTAAAAGCTGAGTTACCGAAAGTTGGAGCCGATGCGATTTTGAATTTCATGTGGCTGAAGCGAACTCCGAAAGCGACCAACCATTGAACTCGGCGAAGCGGGCCGTATCGTGCATGGGATGACTCGGCGGAAATTTCTTGGTACCACAATTGCCGGCGGCGCTACGGTGCTGGCAGGAACGGTTTTTCAAAAACTTGCTTTAGCGGTGACGAGTTCAGCTACCCCGACAACATTTCAAATGGGCGGCGATCTTTCGGTAAATCGGCTCGGGTTTGGAGCGATGCGCCTGACGGGCCAGGGGATCTGGGGTTGGCCGCCCGATCGCGAGAACGCGAAAAAAGTTTTGCGGCGCGCGGTCGATCTCGGAGTAAATCTGATCGACACGGCCGATGCTTACGGTCCGGAAACGGACGAGCTCTTAATTGCGGAAGCGCTCCATCCCTATCCGAAAGGACTGGTCATCGCGACCAAGGGCGGCATTACTCGGCCCGGTCCGGGACAGTGGGTGCCGAACGGTCGCCCCGAGTATTTGTCACAATGCATTGATAAAAGTCTCAAGCGATTGAAACTTGAGCGGATCGATGTTTATCAGTTGCACACCGTCGATCGCAAGGTGCCGATCGAGGAATCGGTCGGCGCGCTGAAAGCCGCGCGGGACGCCGGAAAGATTCGGCACGTTGGATTATCGAACGTCACGACGCAGGAAATCGATCGGGCGAAAAAGATTTTGCCCATTGTCAGCGTTCAGAACCGATACAACATCACCGACCGCGAGTCGGAGGACGTGCTCAATTACTGCGAGAAAGAAAAGATGGGATTCTTGCCATGGGCTCCAGTTGGTGGCAGTGGAAGAGGTTCGTTAACCAAGGGCGGGAATCCACTCGAAGACGAAGCGAAACATCATAACGTCAGCGCCGTGCAACTCGCCCTCGCCTGGCTGCTGCAGAAATCGCCGGTCGTGTTGCCAATTCCGGGAACATCATCGCTTCAACATCTCGAGGAGAATATGGCTGCCGCGAAACTTCAGCTCACCCCGGATGATTGGAAGAGGATCGAACTAACGAAAAGCTGAAACGCTGAAACGCGACGTGGGTTTGAATTTCACGCGGTCGAAGCGAACGCCCAACGCTGAACGCCGAACATCCAACGCCCAACTAAGAGCAGGCGATTCGGCATGATGTCGAGATGCCCGAACTATGGGGCGGGCGAAGCGTCCGATTGTCGCAGCACCACCTTCGATGGGTCCTGCATGTCGGTGACAAGCAGAAATCGCTTCGGCGGGGACGAATTTGGAGTATCGCCCGCCAAGGCCTTCAGTGGTCCGATCGCCTGAACGATGCTCCACCCGTAGGGATTTGTTTTCAGGACTGCGAGTGGCTCAAGCTTCCCAAACGGCGGGTGATTAGATTCCGCCAAATAGACTTGGTAAGCGGTTTGAGGCGGGAGTCCTTTCGCCGCAATCTGAACCAGATCCAAGAGGCCAATTGAATTTACTGCTACCGATGCCCCGGCTTCCGCCGGTGCATTTCCGCTGGGTTCCAACTGCAAACGCGCTGCATTGGCTGCAACTCCCAGCGGCATCAAATTTTCTTTGCCATCGCCCGTGGGAACAGCATTTGGCACATAGACCAAAGCCTGCGTCGTTTGTCCGATTGGAATGTTGGCGGTGACTTTGTTGGTGAGAGTATCGATCGCAATGCAATGTTCGCCGTTTTCCAAAGCAACATAAACTCGCGAACCATCGCCCGACGGCCAGATTCCATGCGGAAGTGCTCCCACCGGGATCGTCGCGACTAACTCCGGGGTCTCGCCGCGGCGGAACACCTTCACTTCATTCGCTCCACCAATGGTGACGTACGCGAACTTACCGTTGCGATTGTTAGCGAAGTTAACGTGATTGGTGATCGGTCCCGTATCGAGCACGGTCTTTGCAGCAAAAGGTGGTTTCGCGCTAAACACCTGTACTTTTCCCGCGTCCTTTAATGTGATCCATACTTCATCGTTTTCCGGAGTGACGGCGATATTGGGAGAAAACGGAGTCGCCTGCGGCAACCTCTTAACAATTTGATGCGAGACTGCGTCGATGATCGCGATCTCGGGGACGAAGCTGGAGCAAACAAACGCGTACTTTCCGTCGGGCCCGAACATGGTCATGCCAGGGCCATTGGCCAGCTCGATGCGGCGCGTCTCCTTCATCCGCACCGGGTCTATCACCGAAACGTAGTTTTCGCCGCGCACCGTGACCCATAACTCGCGTCCATTTGGAGTGAAAAAGGCCTCATGCGGCGAGCGGCCGACGTAAACAACGCCGTTGATTTTATTGGTCGCCGTCTCGATCAATGTTACGGAATTCGATCCAACCGACACCACCGCCAGCGTCTTGGAATCCGGCGAATAACCGAGACCGTGCACAAGAAGCTGTCCCTTATAGAGGGGACTCAATGATCCTGGTATGGGGTCGCCTAGCCTGATCGCGCCAAGCAGCTTGTTTTCTGCCGGATCAATTACAGACACCGTATTTGAAGTCTGATCGGCGGTGTAAACGCGATCGCGGTTCGAGACCGGAATGTCCGGCCGGCTCCACGGTGCTTGTGCAGCAATCGCATTGCGCAATAGACATAACGACAGGAACCAAAAAATTATTTTCACTATCTAGTTATCCTTTCGCGTATTCGGAGCGGTGGTTTGATTTTCTTTCGGTTGAGCCGGCTCGTGCTGTTTGAGCCAGAGTTGCATCACCTCAATCTCCAGTTGTTGGTCAGTGATGATCTCCTGAGCCAGCCTTCGCATTTGCGGGTCTTTCCCATGCAAGAGTTGTGTCTTTGCCATGTCGACTGCTGCCTGATGATGCGGGAGCATTAACCTGACAAAATCAAAATCGCTGTTCCCGGAATACTCCACCGCTTCCATCGCGATATGCATTTTGTCCATGCTGGCGATCAGCTCCGACCAATTGGGATCGGCGTTTGGCTGACTACTCGGGGCGTGCGCTTCGGCGTGCGTACTTGCGCGAAGGAAACCAACGCCGAAGCTCAGCGCGGAAATCGCGAAGACGACCGCAGAGACCTTGATTAACTGAATTGCGGCCAGCATGAGATTTTTTTTCCGTTCATAGACTCCTCCCGTTTCGGACAAAAACGCCCGCATCGTCTCCCCATCGAAGGGGCAGGTATCGCGCTTCGGCCGATTGTGTCGACCACTCGGCCTGCCGAGCGTGCAAGATTTCCGTCCAGTGCGTCGTTTGAAACGAAGCACTTCCCTCCTGCAAGGTTCCCAGCACCGGTTTCGTGGCCACGCATTGTTCCAAAGCAGCTACGGCTTTGCGATATAAATTGAGTGACAGTTTCGCAACAGTTTCCCAAGTCGGACCCATTCGCAGACTGCGCCAGTCGCATGATTCTCCTGTCGAACACTACTGCGACGATGTTAGCCCTTGTGGTGGAGCAACGAAGGCGCGCGAGTTAGCGTGCCGATTAACCTCGATCTTAACATGCTTATGCCGGCACCGATCGTGAACGTGCCATCATCCCCGCCAGTGAACGTCCGCAACGAACTGAATGTTCCGCGTGCGCAAAGCATCACGATCCGGCGCGATTCCGACGGCAAAATCACCGGCGCCGACATTGAGCGCGGCAGCTGACGTGGGCACCAATCGCCCGGAGTAGAAATCCGCTGCTTTGCTAGGTTGAGAAGCTTTGTTGCCTTCGAGTTGCCGTTTTGACCTCCGGCGCGCGCTTAAGGTGATTAACCTGATTCCGCGTGTGCGGAGGTCACACCGCTACCATTTTCCAGCGGAGGAACACGAGCCCCGCAATGGCCGCGCCTAGCATCAAGAGCGTTGAGCCTGTGTCCGGTGTCGAGAATATGAGGAAGCTATTCCCCAGAGGCGAATCGGTAGAGAAGCCTGGCTGGCCTGCTTTTGGGGTATAGATGGTTGGACCGGACGGGTTCTCCTGAATAGTGACCGTGTTGCTAAACATCAGAGCGGGAAGCCCCGTGTCAGCCAGCATACCCCCGTGATCGTTCGAATAGAAGAAGATTAGCTGGGGCGATCCTGGCCCGGGGTTTGTTTCCGGATCGAACCGCAGGATGTCAGACACGTGCCCACTCGCGTCCAGCAGCACCACATCGCCCTCCGGAAAGGGGGCCACCAGAGGGTGCGCCGTAAAAGCCAGAGCACTCGACAGACCGCCGGGTCCGGGATCGGACATGAGCGCGCCGGCGAGGGGGATAACAATACCACCAAACTCGGCCGGAAGCTCGAGCTTGCCTTGGCCATTCTCATGAAAGCTAAATGTTGGAAGGGAGGGCACAGCGCGAAGCGTGTTGGCACTTGCAGCCAATGCGAATAAGACGGCGAGAACAATTCGTGAGATTTTCATAGGGTTAACGTTTTGTAAGGTTTGATCTCTGCTTAGTGTAGGGCAACACCGCACAGAACTTTGTCCGGGAGCATAGAGCAGACCTCAGCCTTTCTCACCCAGGATGGACAAGGATGTAATCCGCTGGATTTGAGGCGGATATTTAACGAAATATAATTACCGGAATATCGTGATTTTTGAGCAGTTCGTAAAGTAATCCGACACTGCACGCAATCACCGGCCAGGAATTGGAACACGCAAGCTCTTCGTAACGTGGGAGTTGATCAAGTACGTGTCAGCCTGTCAAAATTTGAGTTAATATTCAAGGATTGGCGAATAACTGTGGTGCAGGTTTGCTGAGGGCGACCTGGTCGCTCACTTTCTGTACGGTCGTAGTAAGCGCTTCGATTTGCTTTTGCTGCTTCGCGATTATCGCCCCCTGCCGGTCTCGCCACGCTTTGGTAAAAAGCCGCGGAGCCTACGGGGCTCGAACCCACTTCTTACATTTTCGTGAGTTTGCGCAATTCTGCCGCAAATCAGTGCTAAAACGGTAGTTATCTGCGAAGAGGCAAGTCTGTGGTTTGTCGTTTTCGCGCACTATTACGCAGTTTCCGTGTCCGAATTTGTCCGAACCCTACCTTTTGCCTATTCCTTCTTGGGAACTGGCATAGGTATGCGGAACTCTTCGGAACCCTTGTTAGCCGCGAGTCTGGCTCCGTGCTCGCGCTCGAATCTGTCGACGAGGTTTTGGATCTCCTCGGGCGATTTCCTATGCAAACTTGCGCAGGGGCCTCGGAGCAAATTTGCGTGGTAGCGCGGCGGGATTTGAACCCACCTTTGAGGTTTCGCGTTGTTGCGCACTTCTAACACAAACATTCGTTACACTGCGCGTTAAGGGAAACTCCCAATCAGGCAGTTTGCACGAATCGCGCAGATTTACGCAGTTCTCGTGTCCGAAATTGTCCGAAAGTGCCAACAGGTAAAAACTTAACCCTAGGGATTTTGACAACATGGGCGTTGTCAATTTGTCGGCTTCTCACCATTAGTGTGCTATATGCCATTGAAAATCTATATTTAAGGGAGCTAGCAGCTTTTTCCATAATTACTTGATTGACCTTTAATTCAAAATTTGTCATCCTAGCGAAACAACTCAGCAAAAGGCTCTCGTTATGAGAAATAGATTCTACCGGCCATTAGCGCGGTTGCGACTCTGTTATTTGCATACCCCGCCTCTGCAATCTTTCGGTCAACAAGGTCGACGCCACGGCATCTAATTTTATGCCATACGTAATCATTGGAGTACCATTTCTCATCATCATCTGCGCGTGTATCACCGCAATCGTCGCAGAGAAAGACGATCCCACCGTGCCGCCGCAGGAATGGTCCCCAAGTAAAAGGTCTCAACGTTCCCCCCGGGGGGGCATAAGTTCGCGTAGAGCAGAACGGAAAATCGACCGGCATCTGCGGGATGTTGACGTCGACCGGTCGCAGCTGCAGCACGTCGGGCACGATCTTGGCCGCTCGCCGGACAAGGTCCCGTAACTTTTCCGCGTCGGAGTTGAAGCGACGTTTTTAAGCGAAATTTTTTTCGCGCTCGCTCGATCAAGCAACTCACGCATTTTCTCGATACTCCTAAGCGGTCTGAAATTTCGGCTCTTTTCAAGCCCCTGCCCATTAGTTTAACAACTTGGGACTCGCGGGGGCTCAATGGTCGAACTTCCCTAACGGCTTTTCGTTTGCTACCCTTTCTCGTCATTGTTCATAAATCGACTTTGCCAGAGACGGTGTAGCGACATGCAATACTGGGAAGATCATCGCTGACAAGCTTTCCGCTGCCGGTTGGTCGTGGGGCTATTTGCAGCGCCGTGACGCGACAGGCAGGCGATGGATTGTTGACGCCCATCGCGAAAGGTCGCCGCTACATTGTTCATTCTGACGAGCCTCTTGAGCGCATTCCTTGAGTTGGAACAGACGCTACTGTGATCGGGCGCGTTGCTGCGGAATTCAGTAGGACAAAGATAACCCCGCGTTCAGCAAATAAGTTGGACACCGGTGAACGTTGGGGCGCATCCTTCGGAAAATAATCTGGATCGAGCGAAGACCTATTTTCTCCCGGGTAGTTCCTCTCCCTTTCCAGATTTGCAGTTCAACGAGTAACAGACCGGGAGAATAGAAAAAACCCCTATGTCTCATCCGATTCTCTTCAGCACTGCAACTCCAACCATCCCAAATTCAATTAGCTGGTCGTCCTTGCGGCGCGGCGTTCCTGTCGTCCTTCTCGTGCTCGGCTTGCTTGCGCTTTCGCCCACGGTTCGAGCTGTTAACCCACCACCGGACGGAGGCTATCCCAACGGAAACACGGCCGAAGGCGATGCGGCACTTTTTAACTGCACAACTTGTTTCGACAGTGTCGCAGTGGGCTTAAGTGCACTCTATCTAAACACAACCGGTAGCTCCAACACGGCGATTGGCGAAACTGCACTCTTTTCCAATACCACTGCCGACAGAAACACCGCGGTCGGGGCTGAGGCACTTAACAAGAACACAACCGGGAGCAGGAACACGGCTGTCGGCGCTTTTGCGCTTTTTGGAAACACAAATGGTACCGACAACACTGCTCTCGGCTTTAACGCGCTCGGTCTCAACGGCTTTGATGCGATCGACAACACCGCGATCGGTTCTGGCGCGCTCTCTGCCATTAGCAGCGGCAGCTTCAACACAGCGATCGGTTTTAATGCGCTTCTTAAGAATACCGCGAGCAACAACACAGCCGTTGGCGATCAAGCGCTCTTAAACAACACGAAGGGCACCGGGAACATGGCCACTGGGGTCGCGGTACTCTTCAAGAACACAACCGGCAATAACAACACGGCCGAGGGCTCTGAAGCGCTCTTTAGCAACACCACCGGCTCCAACAACACAGCGAATGGTCTTCTGGCGCTGGAAAACAACACTATCGGTCACGACAATATAGCGGTTGGTTTTGAGGCACTGGCGAACAGCAAAAGCGGCTCATCGAATATCGCCCTAGGGTCTGGTGCCGGGATCAACCTCACTACCGGCAGTAACAATATCGATATTGGCGCAGCAGGATTGGCGGGTGAGGCTAACAAGATTCGGATTGGGAAAGTAGGAACACAGAACGGCACCTTTATCGCCGGCATTCATGGGGTAACGGTCGCCAACACCCTACAAGTAGTTGTCGATGTGAATGGACACCTTGGCACCGTCGGCTCATCGGAGCAGTTCAAGGAAGCGATCAAGCCGATGGATAAAGCAAGCGAAGCGATTCTATCGCTCCAGCCGGTTACCTTCCGCTACAAGCATGATCTCGACCCAGATGGCGTTCCGCAGTTCGGGTTGGTGGCCGAGCAAGTAGAAAAGGTGAACCCTGATCTAGTGGCTCGCGATGAACAGGGAAAGGTTTACACGGTGCGCTATGAAGCGGTGAACGCGATGCTGCTTAATGAGTTTCTGAAGGAACATCAAAAAGTCGAGGAACAACAAGCGACTATCACGCGATTGGAATCCAAAGTCGCGAAGCACGAACTGACCGCTACGCAGCAGCGGAAGCAAATTGAAGCACTGGCGGCCGGACTACAGAAGGTCTGCGCCGCCGTCGAACTGAACAAAGCAGCACCGACTCAAGTCGCGATGGACGACATCCGGCCAATGGAGGGCCGATGAACTGCATAACCGGAGCCTACGGGGCTCGAACCCGTAACCTCTGCCGTGACAGGGCAGCGCTCTAACCAATTGAGCTAAGGCTCCTCCGAAGTTGGCCACGATAGGTTCGGAGCGCGTACGCTTCAACCGGATTTGCCGTTTCGACAGGCTAGGCTCAAGGCGCCGAGCTTGTCGCGGGGGAATGAGCCAAGCCGCGATGAAGAAAACTTCTCGTCTTTGTCGTGTGATAGCTCAAACAGTATTGATGGCCGCCGCCGCGACTGCGGCTACAGCCTCAGGCTTGCTTCCAGCCGTTGCCATTGCCGTCCCGTGCCATAGCGTATTCTGGCGTGAGCTCGGTCTCTTCCGGTTCTTCTTCAGTTTCGGCCAGAGATTTCTCTTTATGCTCTTTGGCGATGAGCATGTAGAGCGACGGAACAATGAAAAGAGTGAAGATCGTTCCAATAGTCATGCCGCCCACCAGCACCAAACCGATGGAATTTCGCGCTGCCGCACCAGCCCCAGTCACCAGGGTCAGCGGGAAGTGACCGGCGACGGTGGCCACGCTGGTCATCATGATAGGTCGCAGTCGGATCCGAGCCGCTTGGGCGACAGCAGCAAGTTTCGCCATGCCTTGCCGTTGCAATTCATTCGCAAACTGGACGATCAGAATTCCGTTTTTGGAAACAAGGCCGACCAGCGTCACCAATCCGACCTGGGAGTAGATGTTGAATGAAGTTGTCCAACCATCAGTAAAGAATTTGCCGAATGGCATTTTCAAAAACATGAACACCGCCGCGCCGAACAAGGCGAGTGGCACCGAACCGAGCAGAATGATCAACGGATCGCGGAAGCTGTTAAATTGGGCGGCGAGAACGAGGAAAATCAGGACAACCGCGAGCATGAAAACTCCGAGAAAACTGTTTCCCTCTGTTCGAAGCTGTCGCGAGCCACCGGTGTAGTCGATGACATAGCCAGGCGGTAGAATCTTCCGCGCCTCATTTTCCATAAACTTTAGCGTCGCGTCGACGGAACCGGTCGGAGCACCGATGATGGTAACGGCGTTGAGCTGCTGCATGCGGTTGAGTGAACGCGCTACGGTTTTGTGCTCGATATGGGCGACCGTGCTCAGAGGAATCAGCTGATTATTAGGTCCGGTGACGTAAATTTGGTTGAGCTGTTCGGGATTGAGCCGGTCCACTCGCTTGATTTGCGGAATCACTTTGTAACTCAGGCCGTCCATGTTGAACCAGTTGACGTAATTACCTCCGATACTGGCGGCCAGATCAGAGCCGATCTGCTGCATGTTCAGCCCCATTGCTGAAATCTTGTCATGATCCAGAATGATCTGGGCCTGTGGCTGGTCGATCTTCGTGTCGATGTCTCCAAACTGAAACATGTGCGCCGCCATCGCCTTTTGAAAAATGTCCTTGGCAAACTCCAGAATGCGCTCCTGGTCCGCAGTGGACGCGATAACAAAGCTGACTGGAAGATTGTCGGCTCCCGGAAGCGCTTCGGGCATGATTGGAAATATTTGGATGGCGGGAATAGCAGCCAGCTTCTGTTGCACGAGCGGCAGATAATTTTTTGTCGGCGTTTTGCGCGTTCCCCACGGCTTCAAAACCATTCCAGCGAAACCACTGCTTGGATTGGTAAGCTGAAATGTAAAACGCGTGTCCGGAATATCGTGAAACACCTTTTCTGCAGCATCGGCATACCGACTTGTATCATCGATCGTGGCGTTAGCAGGGGCGGTAACGAAGCCGAAAATGACTCCTTGATCTTCCTTCGGGGCAAGTTCCTTCGTGGCGACTTTTGGTACTGCGATAAACATCAGGATCGCGAGCGCTGAAATCCCGGCCCAAACGATGTAGACGGCCGGACGCGCGTTCAGGGTGCGGTCCAAATGCTTGCCGTAGGATTCGCGGATTCGATCGAAGGTCCGGTCGACCCAACCTTTGAATCCGGTCTCGACGTGGTGCGCCGGCAAGAGATACGAAGACATCATCGGTGACAAAACGAGCGCCACGACACCGGAGATAAAGACAGCGCCGGCCAGAGTCATCGCGAACTCGCGGAAGAGCGCTCCGGTCAAACCGCCTTGTAATGCGATCGGTGTGTAAACCGCGGCCAGAGTGATGGTCATCGCGATAATCGGGCCGATCAATTCGCGCGCGCCTACCAGCGCCGCGTTCATTCGTGACATTCCTTCGGAAATGTGGCGCTCGATGTTTTCGACAACAACGATCGCGTCGTCTACGACCAATCCGACTGAGAGCACGATCGCAAGTAGGGTCAGCAAGTTGATGGTGAAACCGAAGACCTGCATCAGGAACAGTGCGCCGATCAGCGAGATCGGGATGGCGACAATGGGTATAATGACTGATCGGAACGAGCCGAGGAACAAAAAGATAACGACCATCACGATGAGCAACGTGTCGATCAGAGTCTTAACGACTTCGTGAATGGCATCGTTGATGTAAGCGGTGGCGTCGTAAGCCACTTCGGCTTGCATCCCGGTCGGCAATTCTTTTTTGATTTGCTCCATCTCAACGCGGACTCGCTTGATTACGTCGACGGAGTTCGCGTTTGGAAGAACGAAAATGCCCATGAAAACAGCTCTCTGTCCGGAGAACCGGACTTCGCTGTCGTAGTCTTCGGCGCCAAGCACAACGTCGGCGATGTCGCCTAGCCTAACGAGCGTGTTCTTGTCCTGACGGACGACGAGTTGTTTGAACTGATCGGCCGTATGCAAATCCGTGTTCGCAGTTAAGTTAACTTGAAGCAGCGAACCCTTCGTGTTGCCGACCGCGGCAAGAAAATTGTTTTTGCTCAGCGCATCGCGCACTTGTGACGGGCTGATATTGAGTGCCGCCATTCGATCCGGCTTCATCCAAATACGCATGGCAAAAGTGCGTCCGCCGAGAATCTCGGCCTTTTGTACTCCCGAAATCGCGGTCAATCGCGGTTGAACCAGGCGAACAAGGTAATCAGTGACCTCGTTAGGCTGAAGAATATTCGAAGTAAAACTCAAATATGCCGACGCGATCTGTGAGTCCGCCGGTTGAATGGCGATGACCGGGATTTGCGACTCCGGCGGCAGATTATTTCGGATGGCGTCGACTCTCGAACTGACATCGGATAGCGCCTTGTTCGCATCGTAATTGAGCTTCAGTCGTACCGTGACTGTCGAGACACCCTGCGTACTTTGGGATTGGATGTAATCGATTCCATCGGCGGCGGCGATGGCGCGTTCAATTGGCGTTGTGATAAATCCGCGAACTAACTCGGCGTCGGCACCGACGTAAACAGTGGTAACCGTGATCGCCGCAATATCACTTCGCGGATATTGGCGCACATTGAGCGTTTTCATCGCTTGCAATCCCGCGATGAGGATCACGAAGCTGACCACCATCGCCAGCACCGGCCGTTTAATGAAGAGATCGGTAAACGATTTCATGTTGCGCTTGTAACTACGAATCGGCCGGCGTCGGGTTCAATTGCGGCTTTGGTGCGAGATCGTTGTTAATGGTGACGTTCATTCCGTTGCGCAACTTGAATACGCCCGTGCTCACGACCACGTCGCCCGCTTTCAGTCCTTCCGTAACAGAAACAAAATCGCCGCGTGCATCGCCGATTCGAACAAATGCCTGCCGCAGAGTTTGCGATTCCTTGCCGGTCTTCGGATCCTTTTTCTTATCAACGACGAACACCGAATTGCCATATGGCGCATAAGAGACTGCGCTGCCCGGAACCACCAGAGTTTTACCCTTCTCCGGCAACACCACGTCGACCTTTACAAACATTCCCGGTTTCAAAGCGTGGTCGGGATTTTCGAGAGTCGCTTGCACACCGACATTGCGGGTCACCGCGTCGACCATCGAATTAATCGCGGTGAGCTTTCCTTTGAATTCCCGGCTCGGTGGGGCATCGGTGCGTACTCGTATTTCAAAGCCGGTTCCAAGCTTGGGCAGCTCTTGCTGTGGCAGGGCAAAATCGACATAGACTGGATCCAGCGCTGTCAACTGCACAATGGGCGTTCGCGCGTCGATCGATTGACCAACGTTGACCTGACGAATACCAAGCTGCCCGTCGAAGGGCGCGCGCACCTGTTTCTTGGTGATAAAGGAGCGCATGTTATCGACCGATCCTTGTTTCTGCCCAAAGGCCGATTGGGCCGCATCCAGCTCCTGCTTTGAAACGACTTTTCGCGTGGCGAGATCTTGCGTGCGCTGCAAATTTGCCCGCGCCAATTCCAAGTCGGCTTCGGCCGTGTGTAACTGCGCTTCTTCCGCCGATGAATCGAGCTTCAACAGCATTTCGCCTTTTTTTGCTTCGCCACCATTTTGAAAATTGACTTGCGCAACCACCCCGCCGAGCTCGGTGGAGACCACCGCGCCCTGAAAGGCTGAGACCGAACCAATCGCTGAAAGCACCGGCGCCCAATCCTCTTCTTTTGCCACCGCGCTCGAAACTGTTGTCGGCGGCATCATCATTGGAGTGCTCATCATTTTACCGATTTGCATTGCCTTGATTCCAAAGAGAACCACGACAAGCAGCACAAGGCCGGCGATCGCTTTTGTAATTGGTTTGCGAACGAATCTCATTTTCTTTCTAGCAACAGGCTTCGCTACGTCATGCATACGCTGGTTCGCCCTCCGGCTTAAACAAGAGTCGCCACAGCCTTCGGGTGACGTCCAACTGACGCGCCCGTCTCTCTTCCTCGGTCATCTCCTGCGGTTGCAAGACGTCGTACATCAACATTCCGCGAGCGACCGCAAATATTAATTCCGACAATTCGTTGGGGGTTAAGCCGCCGGCGGCGTTTTTGCCTTCGGGCGAGCGCGCAATCAAATCGGTCACGCCGTCCATCGAGGTTTGCAAAACGTCCCGCACCAGGTTGGCGATTTGGGGATTGCGCGACGCCTCCGCGTAAAGATCGACCACAAAGGCCGAAAGCATTTTGGGCGAATTTTCGCAGCAATGCGCGGTGAACAAAATTTCGAGGGATTCCAGCAAGGTGGGCGCTTGTCTGGCGCGTTCCAAGACTTCCTGGATTTCATGTTTGTGCCGGTCGGCCATGGCCGAAATGACACTTTCCTTATTGGCGAAATACCGGTAAATCAGCCCAACGCTAATGCCGGCTTCGCTGCTGATGTCGTGCATACTGGTCTGGTGAAAGCCGCGTTGGGCGAAGCAAACCAGGGCCGCATCAATGATTTGGGCGCGGCGATCTAGGGAAGGTTCAAGCTGGGCTTGGGACATGATGTCGAAAGATGAATGAACGTTCATTCATTGTCAAATCCAGCTCTAATTCTGGGGATCGCAGGTTGCCATCTTGCAACATTCGGAAGCTTGCCGAATGTATATTTCGCTCGAAATTATGTTAGCAACGCAGGTTCGCGGCAGGCTGCCAGCCTGTGCTCCCCAGAAAGAGCACTGTATTTTGAGCGTTGGACGTTGAGCGTTGAGCGTTGGACGTTCGGCCGGTGAAGTCGCAACAATGCAACGCGCTGATTGAGTCAGAACGGCTCCTTCGCGATTTCCCGCCAACCAATCGCTACCTCATTGGCGTTTCCGGCGGGCGCGATTCCATAGCGTTGCTGCATCTGCTCGTCGCGAATAACTACAAGAATCTCGTCATCTGCCACCTTAATCATCAATTGCGCGGCGCTTTCTCACGCCGCGATGCCCGTTTCGTCGAAAAAATCGCGCGCGACCTCCAGCTCGATTGCGAGATTGGGTCGACTGACGTTGGTGCTTTGGCCAAGCGATCGAAGTTGTCGATTGAAACGGCGGCGCGTTTCGCGCGCTTTGCTTTTTTCGTCGAGGTCGCTCGCCGCCGCCGCTGCTCCAGAATATTTCTCGCTCATCATGCCGATGATCTGGTTGAAACCGCGCTCCTGAATCTTTTTCGCGGCGCCGGTCCCGGGGGCATGGCGGCGATGCGCAAAATTTCCATTCATCATATTGGCAAAACGCAGTTAACGATTCTTAGACCACTTCTCGGGGTGTGGCGGAGCGAGATTGACTCATATGTCAGCCAGCGCCATCTCGGGTTTCGCGAGGACGCAACCAACGCCGTGCTGCATTCATCGCGAAACAAGATTCGTCATCGCATCCTCCCGGACATCGAAAAACAATTCAGCCGTGATGTGCGCAAGACGATCTGGCGGGCCGCGCAAATCTGGAGCGAAGAAGAAATCGTGCTCGATTCACTCGTCTCAACGGAAACGGTTTCGGCCGCGCATCTCCCGGTTGCGGCATTGCGGAAAATGCCGGTCGCGCTGCAACGCCGAACAATCCTTCGCTGGCTGCGCATCCGGAACATTGCGGATGTCAGTTTCGATATCGTAGAAAATGTTCGCGCTCTCATCGAGCCAGGAACAAAGGCAGCAAGAGTTAATCTGCCGCGTGATCAACATGTGCGGCGGCGGGCGGGGAAGGTTTTTGTGGAGTGACGGAACACAGACTTTCAGTCTGTGCGCCCAGCGGACATTCTGTCCGCTGTTCCGCTTAGGGAAACCTTCAGCGGAGTGACACTCCGCTGGGCGCACAGGCCAGAGGCCTGTGTTCCGGCGCGCGTGAAATTTGGGCGAGTGATGAAGTAGCGGGAGTAATGAGTAGCGGAGGAGCGAAACAAATGCATTACTCCATCACTTCAATATTCCATTGCTAATGGCACACCAAGTCCGCGTCCGCTTTGCCCCATCGCCGACCGGCTATCTCCACATCGGCGGCGCACGCACTGCGCTGTTTAACTGGCTCTTTGTTCGACATCACGGCGGCACCTTCGTTTTGCGGGTCGAGGATACCGACCGTGCGCGTAATACCGAAGAAGCCGCAGCCGCAATCTACGAAGGTTTGCGATGGCTCGGATTGAATTGGGATGAAGGACCACACGTTGGAGGAGATTTCGGGCCCTATTTCCAAAGCCAACGCACCGAAATCTACCAACGCTATCTCCAGCAATTGCAGGATGCCGGTCACATCTTCGAAGACCAGGGCGCCCTGCGATTTCGTTCACCGCGCGAACACGTGATTGTCGATGATTTGGTTGCCGGCAAAATCGATTTCGATCTTTCGAACGAACAAACTCACCCCGACATGACCATTCGCCGTCCGGACGGCTCATGGATTTTTCATTTCGTCAACGTGATCGACGACCTCGAGATGAAGATTTCGCATGTCATTCGCGGCGAAGATCATCTTTCGAATACACCGAAACACATCGAGCTTTTTCGTGCTCTTGGCGTCGAACCACCGCGCTACGCGCATATCCCCCTTATCCTTAATCGAGACGGCTCAAAAATGAGCAAGCGCGATCAGGGTGCGAGCGTAGACTATTATATTAAAAGGGGCTTTTTGCCGGAGGCGGTTCGCAATTACCTTTGCCTGCTCGGTTGGTCGCCGAAAGACAACCGCGAAAAAATTCCAATTGAAGAAATAATTCCGCTTTTCGATCTGAACAAGGTCGTGCGCGGTCATGCCACATTCGACCCGGACAAATTGCACTGGCTCAATGGCGAATATGCCCGCGAGTTACCCGATGACAGATTTCAACAGCTGGCCAGGGATGCTTTGTGCGCAAGCGGGGTAAAGCTGGAGAATTTTTCGGACGATTACATTCGGGCCGCGCTCGAGACCTGCAAAGGCAAGATCAATACTTTTGATGAACTGGCGGCCTACTGCGGTTTCTACTTCACGGATGACGTCGTTTACACTCCAGAAGGCGTCGCCAAAAATCTTACGGCTGAAAACAAGCCACGACTGCAAGGCGTGCGTGAAGCTTTCGTTAGGATCGACAATTTCTCAGCCAGCGAAATTGAAGCTGCGATGAAAACGACCGCGAAAGAGCTTGGGGTGAAGGTGGGCGCGATTGTCCATCCGACCCGTTTCGCGGTTACCGGAAGCAACGCCGGCCCGAGCCTTTATCACCTGCTCGAAGTTCTCAGGAAAGAAAGGGTGCTCACAAGAATCGATCGCGCGCTTGGCACCTTTTGATGGAGGGACGACCTCTGTGTCGTCCCAAATATTAGGGACGGGACGGAGCCCGTCCCTCCGTTTTCGCCCAGGTATCCTTCAGCGTCACCGTCCGGTTCCACACTTGTTTGGTCGCGGTGGAATCGGGATCGAGTGTGAAGTAACCGAGGCGCTCGAACTGATAACGTTTTTCCGGTGTCGCCTCGGCCAGCGCTGGCTCGCATTTCGCGGTAACTACTTCGAGCGAATGGGGATTGATAAATGACTTAAAGTCGCCCGTTGCGTCCGGCTCGGGGGCGGTAAAAAGCCGATCGTAAAGTCGAACTTCGGCGTCGCGGGCATGCGCCGCGCTTACCCAATGGACAGTCCCCTTTACCTTGCGATTAGAGGTCGCCCCGCCCGACTTACTATCCAGATCGACCGTGCATCGAAGCTCGGTCACATTGCCTGCGCTATCCTTTACCACCTCGTTGCATTTGATGATGTAGGCATACTTCAACCGCACTTCGCCGCCCGGTTTCAAGCGGAAGTATTTCGGCGGCGGTGTTTCCATGAAATCAGCCGCATCAATGAATAGCTCACGGCTGAATGGGACCTTGCGTTTTCCGGCTGTCTCATCTTCCGGGTTGTTCAGCGCTTCCAGATCTTCCACATTTCCTTCAGGATAGTTCGTTAGCACTACCTTAAGCGGGTGAAGAACGACCAGCCGTCGCTCGGCCGTGCGATTGAACTCATCGCGAATGGTGTGATCGAGGACCGCCATATCAGTCATGCTCGGATACTTCGTGATCCCGATATTGTAGGCGAACGATCGCAATGCGCTGGCAGTGACGCCGCGCCGGCGCAGTCCGGCGATCGTGATCATCCGCGGATCGTCCCAGCCGTTAATCAACTTCTCGTTAACCAGCTGGATCAGCTTTCGCTTGCTCATCACCGTATAAGTAAGATTTAGTCGGGCGAATTCGTATTGATGCGGAACTGGCGGCGGCAATTCCAACGCCTGCAAAATCCAGTCGTAAAGCGGGCGATGCACTTCGAACTCGAGCGTGCACACCGAATGGGTGATGCCTTCGATGTAATCGCTCAGGGTATGGGCCCAGTCGTACATCGGATAAATCGACCATTTGTCTTCGGTATGGTGATGAGAGGCGTGGCGGATGCGATAGAGCACGGGATCGCGCAGCCAGACATTGGGCGCATCGACATCGATCTTTGCTCGTAACGTTCGTGTTCCGTCAGGGAATTCGCCCGTTTTCATTCGCTCGAACAGATCGCGATTTTCTTCGATGGAACGGTTGCGAAACCGGCTTTCCTTTCCGAGACGACGAAACTCGTCCGTCTCTTCCGGAGTCATGTCATCAACGTAAGCCTTGCCTTTATCAATGAGCTCGAGCGCGAATTGGTAAAGGCGATCGAAATAGTCCGAGGTATAAAGCGGCGCGCCACCAAGATTCTTGTCCCCCCAACCGTCGACCAACCAATGCACGTCCTCCATGATGGAATCGACGTACTCCGTTTCCTCTTTCGTCGGGTTGGTGTCGTCCATTCGAACGTTGCAAATGCCATTGAACTCGTGCGCGATCCCGAAATTCAGGCAAATCGACTTGGCATGACCGATATGAAGATAGCCGTTGGGTTCCGGAGGAAAACGAGTTTTTATCCTGGTATATTTTCCTGTCCGCAAATCCTCCGTCACAACTTCGCGGATGAAATCGGTTGGAGCTGGAGCAACAGCCAGTTCGGTCATTGTAATGTACGACAGTAGCAGACGAAAGCGCAGATCGACAACTTTTGCGCCGATAGCTTAAATGCTAATGCATGTCATCCTGAGCGGAGCGAAGGACCTCGCTTAGCCCGTTGATCATGCTAGCTGGATTGTGTGACGTATAGCTTTGGCGAGGTACCTCACTCCGTGCGGGATGACATGAAAAGGAAGCGGGATGAGATGAAGAAGAAGCGCGCGAAAGAAGTTTATACACTGGCTGATTTGCGAAAGTGGGACAGTATCGATCCCCCGGTTCGTCTCGGCGTTTTTGGTGATCCGGTGGCGCATTCTCTTTCACCGCAAATGCAGAACGCCGCCTTAAAGACATGCAAGATCGACATGCAGTATGCGCGCTTTCAAATTTCGCCCGACGAATTGCAAAGCGCGCTCGACCTCATCCGTGAACTGAACTTCGTCGGAGTGAACTTGACTACGCCGCACAAAATCGCTGCCTCCAAATTAATGGACGAAATTGATGACAACGTGAAACGCATCGGCGCGATTAATACCGTCAAGATCGATAACGCAAAGCTTCGCGGCTACAATACCGATGGCAAAGGATTCGCCCGCGCCGTTCGGCAGGAATTCGCGGTCGATCTTCGCGATTTGAGGGTAATGATCCTGGGCGCTGGTGGCGCAGCACGGGCGATTGCTTTGCAATGTGCTCGTGAAAATTGCGAGCGCCTCGTCATTGCCAATCGCACTTTCGCCACGGCACAGAAACTGGCGGAGGAACTGCGAGAATATTTTGCCGGTCCCAGGGTCTTGGGTCCCGTCGCGAGGTTGCAGGCGATTCCGTGGGAAGAAGCGGCCATTCGATTCCAAATCGCACATCTCGACCTGATTGTGAACGCCACGCCACTCGGATTGAACCGGAGCGATCCGTCACCAATTCCGGCGCGGTTACTTGCGCCGCACCTAATGGTTTACGACACGGTTTATCGCGAAGGCCGGGCGCCTTTTGTTTCAGCCGCGATCGAAGCCGGCGCCCGTGCAGCCAATGGATTGGCCATGTTGCTGTATCAAGGCGCCCTCGCATTTGAGATTTGGTTTGAACGCGAAGCGCCGATCGAGGAGATGCGGGAAGCCTTGTGAAGGGTGGGTCGAGCGCTCCGTCGCTCGACGGTGAAATTAGGCGGCGCAGCCTGAAACTTTTTAGCATCGCCCGCGGAGCGGTCGATCCACCTCGGAGATCTTACGAATTCTCGCGTGCCATTTCCTGACCGCGTTTTGTCGCGGCTTCCACTGCGTTGGCCAAGGCGGCGGCGACGGAGCGTTCTTCCATCACGCGCAAACCGGCGGCGGTCGTCCCACCTGGCGTCACCACCATCTTAATCAATTCCGCCGGAGCTTTTCCGCTCGTTATCAGCAATTCGGATGCTCCGAGCGCAGTTTGGGCGGCAAGTTGCAGCGACGCCCATTTGTCCAACCCCATTTTTTCGCCGCCGCGCGCCAGCGCTTCGATCATGGCATAAACAAAGGCCGGTCCGCTGCCAGTCAGTGCGGTCACCGCGTCAATTTGTTCGTCATCGACTTCCACCACGAAGCCGATGGCCCCGAACATCGCGCGAACTTTTTCGCGATCCTGATCCGTCGCACGCGGGCCGCTGGCAAACGCACTCGTCCCTCGTCCGATTGCGCTTGGTGTGTTCGTAAGCACGCGCATGATTCGCGCGGGCGTGACCTCTTCCATCTGCGCGATGCGAATGCCTGCGGCGAATGATACAACCAGTTTGTTCGCGATCGCAGCGCCGAGTTCACGCAAAACCGCCAGCACCATTTGCGGTTTCACACCAAGAAAAACAATTTCCGCTTTCGCAGCGATCTCGCTGTTCTGTGTCGTCAAACGAAGCCCAAGTTCATTTTCTAATTGCGCGCGCGCCTCGAGATTTGGCTCGCTGGCCAGGATGGCGTCCGGCGTACAAAAATTCTTTACGAGCAATCCACGAATGACCGAGCCTGCGAGTTTCCCCGCGCCAATAAAACCAAGTCGATAAGGCGCGGCGCTCATTTGTGCATCGAATCCAAAGGGCGATATTAATCAGTGGTTACGGCGGGTGTAAACTACGGGCTGGATTTGGCGGCGGACATTGCGGAATTGAAGCGCGAACGCAACGCCGTCATCCTCGCGCACAATTATCAAGTCCGGGAGATCCAGGAAGTTGCCGATTTCGTCGGCGATTCTCTCGGGCTCAGTTATCAGGCGGCCAAGACCGATGCCGAGGTCATTCTTTTTTGCGGCGTTCACTTCATGGCCGAGACGGCCAAGATCATTAACCCTACCAAGCGTGTCGTTTTGCCCGATCTGGACGCCGGGTGCTCCCTTTCGGAATCCTGTCCGCCACCGGCGCTGGCCGCGTTTTTGAAAAAGAATGCGGACAAAAATTATTACGTCATCGCTTACATCAATTGCAGCGCAGGGGTGAAAGCGCTTAGCGACGTTATCTGCACCAGCGGTAACGCCGAGAAGATCGTCAACGCCGCCCCGCCTGACCGGAGCATTCTTTTTGTGCCTGACCAAAATCTCGGCGCATGGGTGATGGAAAGAACGGGACGCAAGATGGACTTATGGCGGGGGACTTGTTACGTGCACGTGGAGTTCACCGCCCGCAGTATTCGCAAGATTCGCGAGCAACATCCCGGCGCACCTCTCGTTGCTCATCCGGAATGCACCGCGGCAGTGCGCATGCTGGCCGACGAAGTTTGTTCAACTGAAAAAATGGTCACGTTTTGCAAGGAATCACCGGCGCGAGATATCATCATCGTGACCGAAGCCGGCATGCTTCACCGCTTGCGCCGGGAAATTCCGGGTAAGAATTTCATTCCCGGCCCGACGGAACATTGCGCCTGCGCCGAATGCCGGTTCATGAAAATGAATACTTTGGAGAAAGCCTTTACCGCACTGCGCGATCTCGAACCCGAAATTATTTTGCCCGAGCCACTGCGTGCCCGCGCGGAATTGCCAATCCGGCGAATGCTCGAACTCAGCCGCTGAGCTCGCGCAGCGGTACTGCGTTGGCTCCGCAGAGTGTCGCCCTACCAAATTGGACGTTTCGCCGATTCTGGTAGGGCGAGACTCCGTCGAGCCGCGCTGACACGTTGGCTCCGTAGAGCATCGGCCTACCAATCGGAGCCTAGCTAATGAAGGCGATCCAGATAATCGAATCGTCCCGACGTTTTCCGAGATAGAATTCCGCCTTCCGCGTTTACCTGCAAGGCACGCCCCGCGAAAGGCGGATACTTCCTACGCCAGCAATCTTAATCTTCGTCGACGATAACGCGATCAACCATCATGTCGTCGCCCGAGCCCACATAGTGGACATGAACGGGCACGCCGACTTTGATGCGTGTCCTGACCGTGTCTTCATCAAGCGTTTTGCCGCTCTTGGTCACATAGGTAACAGTCTTGCCGAACCGATAACGGCGTGGGCCACTGGTTTCTTGCAAAACAATGGCGCTGCCGGGCGTAAACTCGGTGATTGTTCCGCCGCCTTCCGTCGTCGTGGTTGTTGAGGTCGTTGTTTCCGAAACCTGGGCCCACGCAAACGGAGCAGCCGCGGCCACCGCAATGCTCAGTAGTAGTTTCTTCATCTTTTGGCTTTCTTGTTTGGGTTGCGAGCAAGCGCACTATGCCCCGCGGAAACGGAGTTAGCTGGCCGCTCTAATTTTTCATAAGAATATCGTGACGATCCCGATTGGCGGCTGTGTCTCACGGAAAACGAAAAATGTTTCACTGAATAAGTGGCGCAACCTCCCGCCAGCGGCGCTACTTTCCGTTTTCCATGGCGCCTTGGCGGCGGCATATTGTCGCCAATGGAACCAACCGTGGGCGATGGGGCCGAGGAGTTGCTCCATACCTATGCCGAGGATGGCGGCATTAACTATCTCGCCGCTGCTGCCATGCTTCCCTCACGCTCTGTCATCGACCACGCCTGCGCCGAGTTGATGAGCCTGATGTTCCCCGGTTTTCGCGGCGAACCCCTGGTGGATTCGAGCGATCTGCCGCAAGTGACCAGAAGCCGATTGCGGAATTTGCACTCGCGATTGAAGCCGGAGTTCTGCAAAAGCCTTGGCAAATATCCTCCAGACGCCACCGTAGAAGAACGCGCTGAGGAGTTGCTGGCCGGATTTTTTTCTCAGTTGCCGGCATTGCGAAAGATGCTTTGGACCGATATCGATGCGGCATACGAAGGCGATCCCGCGGCGAAAAGCTACGAAGAAATCATCCTGGCCTATCCGGCACTGGAAGCCATCGCCATCCAACGCATGGCGCACGAACTTTACCTACAGGAATTGCCTCTCATCCCTCGCATTATGACCGAGTGGGCCCACAGCCGTACCGGGATCGACATTCATCCTGGCGCGAAAATCGGGTCGCATTTTTTTATCGATCACGGCACCGGTGTGGTGATCGGCGAGACCTGTGAAATCGGGACTCGGGTGAAATTATACCATGGCGTAACGCTCGGGGCGCGCAGTTTTCAGAAGGATGAAGGCGGCAAAATCAAAAAAGGCGGCAAACGTCATCCAACGGTGGAAGATGACGTGACCATTTATCCGAACTCGACGGTGCTAGGGGGCGAGACGGTCATTGGGGCGCGAAGTACGATTGGTGGTAATGTTTTTTTGGTGCAAAGCGTGCCGGCGGACTCGCTCGTTTCTTACGAGGAAACCCAATTGCATATTGTGCAAAAGCGTCCGCGTCTGCGCGGACAAACTAACGGCAGTTTCAACGGGTGATTTATCTCGATTACAACGCGACCACGCCGCTGTGTGAAGCCGCACGCACGGCGATACTGCCGTTTCTCGGAGAGAAATTTGGCAATCCCTCGAGCGTTCATGCCGCTGGACGCGAAGCGCGCGCCGGGATTGACGACGCGCGCGATCGACTCGCGGATTTGCTGGGCGCAAAAGCGCACGAGTTGATTTTTACCAGCGGGGGGACGGAAGCGAATAATCTTGCGATCCTTGGGCTTGCTCGCAGTCGCACAGCGCGCGGAAAGCATTTGATCAGCGCGAAAACAGAACACCACGCTGTTTTGAACACGATTGAGCATCTGGAGAAACGCGAAGGTTTCGAAGTGACCTGGCTCAACGTTTCACAAGCCGGGCAGATCGATCTCGATCAATTAGCCGATACGATTCGAGACGATACCGTGCTCGTTTCCATCATGCATGCGAACAACGAGACTGGCGTGATTCCGCCACTGCGCGAGATCTCAGAAATCTGTCGCGAGCGCGGCGTTCTTCTGCACAGCGATATGGTGCAATCGTTTGGAAAACTCGCCGTTATCCCGAGCGGAGTCGAGGGATCCGGTGGCGAAGGCTTTAAGATAACACAACGGGATCCCTCGACTTCGCTTTGCTCCGGTCGGGGTGGCGTTTCGTTAGTCGATGCCGCCAGTTTTGCGGCGCACAAATTTTACGGTCCCAAGGGCGCCGGCTTTTTGTTTTTGCGCAGCGGAATTCCGATTGAACCAATTCATTTCGGCGGCGCGCACGAAAATCAGCGACGCCCCGGGACAGAAAATGTTGCCGCCATTGCGGGCATGGCAGCGGCGGCTGAGTTTGTGGAGCACGATCGTGAACAGGAGCAGGAGCGCGAAAGAAATTTGCGGGATCAACTCTGGCAGGAAATTTCCGCGCAGATCTCGCCGGTGGTTCTAAACGGTGACACTCACCGGCGATTGGCAAATACCCTGAATATTAGCCTGCCAGCACTCGATTCGGAGACAATGCTAATGGCGCTCGACCTTGAAGGTGTTTGCGCATCGAGCGGTTCGGCTTGCATGGTGGGGAGCGTGGTTGCATCGCACGTTCTTCTGGCGATGGGATTGCCGCTCGCCCTTGCCCGATCAGCCATCCGTTTTTCCATCGGAAAATACTCGACCGAAGAAGAAATCTCAGCGACGGCTGGGATTGTTTCGGAGATTGTGCAGCGAACGAATGCGAAACGCGGCGAGAAAACAGTCCCCGTTTAGGCAGCTCGAATTCTTTTTCGACGCGCCGGCAATTTCCCCGTTGCCGTCCGCACGAGAACTCCAGGATCGCGCCCGGTCTCTTTTGCGCGGGCTCGACGCGGGAATTTTGACGGATCACGTACGGGTCGAGTGGAATGAACGCATGCGGACAACCGTCGGCCGCGCCGATTTCCGGCGTTGCCTGATTTCCTTAAATCCAGCGCTGCAGGAATTTGGGCCCGCTGAAATTGATCGAACATTGCGGCATGAATTGGCGCATTTGCTGGCTCATTTTCGTTTTGGTAGGCGACGGATCCAGCCTCACGGGCGGGAATGGCGGGACGCCTGTTGCGAACTGGGGATCAGCGGTGAGCGAGCCGGTCATACCTTGCCGTTAGTCGGGCGTTCGCTGTCACCTCGGTTCATCTATTACTGTCAGAACTGCCGGGGACATTTCCCGCGGGTGCGCCGCATTCGCCGGGCAACTGCCTGCCTGGCCTGTTGTCGAAAATTTTCAGAGGGAAATTACGATGAACGATTCCGCCTCCGGCTTGTCAAAAATCCTTCTTCAGGTAATTCCCCCGCGATTTTAGCAAATTCTCCCCAGTGACGTTCGGCAGGATGCCGATGCCGCAAAACGACTTAACGATGATGCGTTTGGTTGGCACTACTATCCAATTATCGTTAGTTCGAGTCCGCCGTCGTGCCATCCGCTGTTTGCCCCCGCAATTTCGCCTGGATAAAAAGATCGAGATCGCCATCCATCACTGCCTGAACATTACTCGTTTCCGCGCCGGTCCGATGGTCCTTCACCATTTGATAAGGCTGAAAGACGTATGAGCGAATCTGACTGCCCCAGGCTACATCGCCCTTTTCCCCATATTGGCGGTCCATTTCCGCGCGCTTTTTGTCCTGTTCCAGTTCGTAGATTTTCGCTTTCAACATTTTGATCGCCAGTTCGCGATTACGCAGCTGGCTGCGTTCCGCCTGGCAAGCCACCACAATGCCAGTAGGTTTGTGGACGATCCGGACCGCCGTTTCCACTTTGTTCACATTCTGCCCACCTTTGCCGCCGCTGCGATAAGTGCCGATTTCGAGGTCGGCTGGATTGATTTCGATCGGTGCGCTCTCGGCAATCTCAGGAACGACGTCAACGCTGGCAAAGGAAGTGTGCCGGCGTTTGTTGGCATCGAAAGGGGAGATGCGAACAAGGCGATGCACTCCGCGTTCGGTATTTAGATAGCCAAAAGCATACTCGCCCGTGACCAGTAGCGTCGCCGATTTAATTCCGACTTCTTCGCCAGTTTGAATATCGACTGTTTGGGATTTGTAACCGTGACGCTCGATCCAGCGTTGGTACATTCGCAGGAGCATATCGGCCCAATCGCAGGATTCTGTGCCGCCGGCGCCGGAGTGAATGGTAAGAAAGGCGTTGGCGCCATCGTTTTCGCCGGAGAGAAATTGCCTTAGCTCAAACTCCGCGAGTTTTTGGGCCAGACGTTCGTGCTCCCGCGAGACTTCGCGTTCCGCCTCCGCGCGCGCCGGTGCATTGTTCTCTTCCTCGGCCAATTGTCGCAAGGCATCGAAGTCCGCGATCTCGCGCTCAAGTTCGTGGACGGGATTGATTAATGATTTTAAGCGCGAGACTTCTTCGACGTCGGCCTGGGCGCGCTCGCGATTGTTCCAAAAATCGGACCCGGCCATTCGCGCTTCGAGCGCGCTTAACTGCTGCTGAAGTTTGTCGACCTCAAAGAAACCTCCGCAGAGTTTCCGCGCGTTTCTTCAAGTCTTCTGCATCGACAATCGCAGTCTCGTTAGCCATTAGGAAAGGTAACTGAAGGTTCGCTCTCGCGCAAAGCGTTGTAGCGGCGTTTGTGTCAAACGCCGAATCAATAAACAGGCGCTTGGCACAAGCGCCTCGACAAAGCAATTATTGCAGGTGCCAGATGCTCCGCCGCGATTGGAACTTGTGTTCCAAAAGTATGATCCGCCTCTCTTTTTCGTGACATTCAACACTCATCATCGAAAGAAACTGCTGGCGAACGCGAAAGTACATACGCAATTCAGCAGCTTTGCTCAACTGGGTCGGGATCGCGGAATTGCGGTCGGTCGTTACGTTATCATGCCTGATCACGTCCATCTCTTTGTTAGCGGGAGCCAGGACTTCTTGCTGACGCAATGGGTCCGGCTTCTGAAGCGCAGTTTATCTAAAGTTATTTTATCGCCCCCGCCACACTGGCAGAAGGGCTTTTTCGACCATCTCATTCGGCATCGAGAGAGTTACTCCGAGAAATGGGAATACGTGCGACAGAATCCGGTCCGTACAGAATTGGTCTCAAAGTACGAAGAGTGGCCATGGCAAGGTGAGTTCGTAAGGATCGAAGCGTGATGTAGCGGCGTTTGTGTCAAAAGCCGAAGGCAGGGATCCGTGTACTTGGCGTAAAGATCGGCGCGCATTCAGAGGCTGCCTCTTGCCAGTGCGTTACTGAACTAAATAAATAGGCGCTTGGCACAAGCGCCTCTACAACGCGCGCTTTGTCTACCGTTTTGGCGCGGATTTTGTCGCTTTCGCCGGTTCCAGCCGAAAAATGGTTTCGCCTTCTTTCATCAGGTCGAGACGATCACGCGCGATTGTCTCCAAGTAAGTGGGGTCTGTCTTCAGCCAGCTAATTTCGCGCGTTGCTCGAGCCAGCAACAGTTTTTGTTCATCGCGTTGCGCCTGCAGCGCGTCGATTTCAGTCCGTGCCACCTGCATTTTCTTGTAGGGCGGAACGAACAAACTGATGATCCCGAGCCAGACCGCGAGAAATAAAAGGACGAAAAGTATCCGGTTTAATCGCTGCCAGATGGTGGCTTCGCGACGCGCACGGAAATCAGCGTAGCCGGGCTGATCCACTAGCGCATCTTACCGCCGTACACGGCGTTGTCACCAAGTTCCTCTGCGATGCGAAGCAGTTGATTGTACTTAGCGACCCGGTCCGTGCGTGAGAGCGATCCGGTTTTGATCTGGCCCGCATTCGTCGCGACGGCGATGTCGGCGATGGTTGTGTCTTCGGTTTCGCCGGAGCGATGCGAAATGATCGCGGTGTAATTATTGTCGTGCGCGAGCTTGATCGCATCGAGCGTTTCCGAAAGCGTCCCGATCTGGTTGACCTTAATTAGAATGGAATTGGCGACGTGCTCGTCGATTCCTTTGCGCAAAAACTCCACGTTCGTTACAAATAAATCGTCGCCGACAAGCTGGATTTTTTCGCCCAGCCGCTGGGTCAATTTCTTCCAGCCTGTCCAATCGTTCTCGGCGCAACCATCCTCGATTGAGATAATCGGAAACTTCGCGCATAGTTGGGCATAATACTCGATTAATTCTTCCGCTGTACGTTTTGAGCCGTCGGATTTTTTAAAAACATAAAGATTTTGTGCGCGATCGTAGAACTCGGATGAGGCGGCATCGAGCGCGATAAAAATCTGTTCGCCCAGTTTGTAGCCGGTGCGCTCAACCGCCTTCGCGATGGATTCGAGTGCGTCTTCGGCCGACGCGAGTGCCGGCGCGAATCCCCCCTCATCGCCAACGGCAGTGGAAAGGCCGCGCTCGCGCAAAACCTTTTTTAGTTCGTGAAAAACCTCCGCGCCGTAACGGACCGCTTCGGGAAAATTTGGTGCGCCCTTCGGCATGATCATGAACTCCTGGAAATCGATTGGGGCATCGGAATGCGCGCCGCCGTTCAAAATATTCATCATTGGGACCGGCAAAACGCGCGCGCCGGGTCCACCCAGGTAACGAAAGAGCGGAAGGTTTGCCGCCGCCGCGGCAGCGTGCGCGGTGGCAAGGGAAACGCCGAGCAACGCGTTCGCGCCCAGATTTTTCTTGTTGGGCGACTCATCCAGCTCGATCAGCTTGGCATCGACCTTTTCCTGGGCGCGAGCGTCAAATCCCTTGAGGGCATCAGCTATTTTTCCGTTCACATTCGCGACCGCCTTGAGCACCCCCTTGCCGCCGTAACGTTTCGTCTCGCCGTCACGCAATTCCCAAGCTTCGTGCTCACCCGTGCTTGCACCGCTGGGCACGGCTGCCCGTCCGAGCGCGCCACCTTCCAGTCGCACATCGACTTCAATGGTGGGATTGCCGCGCGAATCTAAAATCTCTCGTCCGATTATCTCAGCAATGCTGGTTTGCATTTTGCGCGGCTATGATGCGCGATGTGCGCGTGCTGTCCAACAGATGTTGCGAAAGAATCTTTCTTGGGAGCGAGCGGAGGATGCTGACTAGGAACAGTGACCTGCGGCCTGTGCGCAGAGCGGGTTTCCAAACCCTCTGACTCGAACAACCCCGCGCAAGGTCACATCAGCGCAGTGAAACTCCGCTGAGCGCACAGACTGGAAGTCTATGTTCCCGGCAAGAGATTCGCACTGGCAATCTCGATCTAGATTGGTACGCTATGGCCTAATGTTGGTCCGCGGACGAACCGCTTTGTTGTTATTGCCGATTGCTGCCGGCGCGTTGATCGGTGCCGAGCCAGCCAAGCTTGCGCCCGATCAAATGGCAAAAGCAGCCCGGACCGACACCATCACAATTCCAACTCCAGGAGAGCTTTTCGCCGCCTTGCAAAAACCGGGCAAACCGAACTGGACCGGCGCCTACCGTGCCCCCATCCCGACGACCTATAAAAATCGCGCCCAGCTTGCCCTCAATCTGGGCGGTTTAATCGCAGATGGTTTCATCGCGGTGGAAGCACAAGATAGCCAGCAGGTGAAAAACATTGGCTCAGATGTGATCAAGTTGGCCAAGGCGCTCGGGGTCAGCCAAAACATTCTTAGTCGCAGCAACAGCATCAATGACTTCGCGGAAACGAATCAGTGGGATTCGCTGCAGGAAGAACTGGAGGCGACGCAAAACGAAGTAAAGAACTCGATGCAATCTCACAGCGACCAGGATCTGGTCATTCTGGTCAGCATTGGTGGATGGATTCGCGGAACCCAAGTGGTGAGCGGGTCGGTTGCAGCTAACTACGATGCGCGCAGCGCGAAACTTCTGCGGCAACCGGCGTTGGTGGGTTTTATTCACGCCAAGCTCAATGACATTTCACCGGAGTTGCGAAACGATCCGCTGGTCAAAAACGTAAACGATCAGCTAACAAATTTGGAGAAGCTGGTGACGTTTCCGGCCGGCAAATCGCCCAGTCCAGATGACGTACGCAAGGTAAATAGCGTGGTCAGCGATTTGATGCAACAAATTCAACACAAGCCTGACGCGAAATGAAACGTCAGTTCTTCCTGGCCATGATGTTTGTTTTGGCGGGCGTAGTCACTTCCCTGGCCGACACGGACGCGGAAGTGAATGCGCGGAAGAACGCACTGGATGTGGCCGGGGCATTTACCAACGACGGCTTTAAACTGCGGGATGGACATTGGTGCGGCACCTTAAAGGCGCAGGACCACGCCCTGATCGCGGTGAATCTATATGCCGGAAATCAGTATTGGTTTGCGGTCGGCGCAGCTGATCCCGCCAGGAAAATCGCGGTCAATATTTACGATGAAACCGGCAGACTGCTGACAACGGAGCATTATGAGGGGGGCGACCGAGCTGCGGCCGGATTTTCGCCAAACGATAGTGGTCAATACTTCGTTTCAGTGGATTTGGTGGAGGGTGGATCGAGCAGCTTTTGTCTCATCTATTCTTATAAGTAGGCTAGGCGGGGAATAGGATTAGCTTTGGAAGCCTCGCCATGAAGGTATCGAGTTGTGTTCTCGGGGGAATACTTACCTTGCTCGGTTTGTGCGCCACGAGCTGTTCTACCTCTGATCCGACAGCACCGACTGCGTCCAACAGCGGGAAATATTATGCCGTCAGTGTGAAGCAAGCGGAATTTTATCTTTACGGCCCCCAACAGGGTAATGGTCCCGACCGGAAACTTCCGCAGGATACATTAATGATGCTTATTCGCCCGTCATTTGGTTACAGCAAGGTTCAGCTCATGAATGGCGAGCAAGGTTATGTCGCCAGTCAGGACATTCGCGCCGCGCCACCACAGTTGGTTTCGGCGGAGACAACGCCGGTGGTCCCGTCAACCAGCCATGAAACCAACCGGACAAAATTTCGCTTCGATCCGCGATCAATCCCGGCGGAACCGTTGCCCAACGATGCTCCCGAACCGACGCCGATTCCCGAAACGGAAGCTTCCCCGTCGCCATAGCTAGACAAGCGCGCCCTGCTGCGGATTAAGTAGGCGGCAAATTGTGATGAAAGCCATTCAGGTATTTTACGAAGGCCGGGTACAAGGGGTCGGTTTTCGCTATTCCGTCAGGCAGATCGCGAAAGGATTCAATGTCACCGGATGGGTGCGCAATCTCCCCGATGGTCGCGTCGAGTTACAGGTAAGTGGTGAGGACGAGGAAGCGAACGCGTTTTTAGAAGCCATTCGCCAAAGTGACTTGGGCTCTCTCATCAAAAAGGAATCGGAGCACGTGCTCGCCACGCCGCCCGATTCGCGTGGATTTGAAATTCGAACATGACAGAGCCCGCTATTCGCGTCATCGACGTCACCAAAATATTCCCCACGCCATTTCGACGGCGCCGGGTCGTTGCCTTGCAGGATTTGAATCTCGAGATTGCTCCCGGTGAGATCTACGGATTGCTCGGGCCAAACGGTTCGGGTAAAAGCACAACCTTAAAAATCATTCTGGGCTTGATTGGGCCGACGCGCGGGAGCGTGCGCATTTTTGGTCGCGATAACTCCGCGGTCGCGGTACGTCGCGATATCGGATTTCTGCCGGAGAATGCCTACTTCCATAAATTTCTTACCGGCGCCGAAACCCTGCGATTTCACGCCAAGCTTAGTGGATTGTCCGGGCGGGAAACTAAATCACGCGTTGCTGAATTGCTGGCAACGGTCGGACTTGCCAGGGCCGCTGACGCGCGCCTTGGCACCTACTCAAAGGGAATGCTCCAGCGTATTGGGTTGGCGCAGGCGCTGATTCATCATCCGAAAATTCTCGTGCTGGACGAACCGACCGCCGCGGTCGATCCAGCCGGCTCGCGCGACATTCAAAATCTTATCCTGTCTTTGAAAAAGCGCGGCACCACCATTTTGCTTTCATCGCATTTGCTCACTCAGGTGCAGGAGGTTTGCGATCGCGTCGGCATTTTGCATCGCGGCAAACTGCTGCGTGAGGGCCATCTCGAAGATTTGCTCGCGATCGAAAATCAAACCGAGCTCATTGTGGAAAATGCGACGCCTGATTTGCTCGATGGACTCGAGCGGGAGATCGCGGCGGGCAAAGCCCGGGTTGTTGCGCGTCGCAAACCGCAAACTTCTCTCGAGCAATTATTCCTGAAGGTGACTGAAACCGGCGACGAATGAACTCTTCCTTACGCCGTATTGGCGCAATCGCGCGCACCACTTTTATCGAGTTGGCGCGGCTCCGCGTCTTCTATGTCCTCGTCCTGTTTGCGCTCGTTCTCATAATCAGTTCCTCCTTTCTGGCGCGAATTTCTTTTCAACAGGAGTTGCAAGTGACGAAGGACATTGCGCTGGGTGCCATCAATTTCTTTCTCAGCATGCTCGCCATCGTTGCCACCGCGCAATTATTGCCGCGGGATCTGGAAGACCGCGTCATTTACAGCGTGCTGGCGAAGCCGGTCCGGCGGTTCGAATACATGCTCGGTAAATTTTTCGGCGTGCTCGGACTATTGGTGATCTCCCTCGTTGCCATGAGTATTCTTTGCCTCGCTGTGATTCATCTACGGGAAGGAGCCGCCGTACGCGAGACGATGCAGCAACTCGCCCAGTCGCCTTCCGAGGAACTCGACCACGCTTTGGTTGGGGTGCATCAAGCCGGAGCCAATCGCGATCTTGTTCTAGCCTTGCTCCTTATTTTGACCAAGGCTGCGGTCCTGGTTTCGCTCACCCTCTGCATTTCCAGTTTCGCCACCTCAAACATCTTTACCATCAGCGCCATGGTGATGGTTTATCTGGTTGGGCATTTGGAATCGATCGCCCGCGATTACTGGCTGCATCAACGCGCCGCCGGCTGGTTGGTTCGCGCTTTTCTCGCCGCCGTCGCATTCTTTTTTCCTGACCTGCAAGCATTCAACCTTAGCGACCAGATCGTTGCCGGCAGTTCGCTCTCCAATTTGATGTTGCTGAAACTTCTCGGACTCGGCGTCATTTACATTGTCGGATACCTCGTGATTGCAATTGCGATTTTTTCGCAGCGCGAATTATGAAGCCCGTGCTCGCTCTCATTCTCATTCTGGCCGCGTTTGTGCCCCTGAAACTAAAAATGGAGGCGGCTTGCGATCGAATCGTGCCCGGAGCGCTCTCCATTGATTTGCGCGAACAAATCGGTCAGTCCGCCTTCATCGCCGTGCTCGGTGGATTTCGTTCCGTCATGGCCGATCTCTTTTTCATCGATGCCTACTCCGCCTGGGAACGGACCGATTGGACCTATCTTCTTCTGCGTCTGCGGCAGGCCACCGAACTGCAACCGCGCGCCATTCTTTTCTGGGAGATGGCAGGATGGCATATGGCTTGGAATGCGGGCACAGCGGCGATGGAAGACGATTCCAAATCACCGGCTGCGCGTCGCCGATTGCAGCACGATTATCTCGAGCTGGGCGAGGATTTTCTCGTTCGTGGGATTGCCTACAATCCGGAGAAACCGCAACTCTACGAAGCGCTGGCACGGTTGTATCGCGACAAGTTTCACGATCACGTCCGGGCAGCGGAGAATTTTGAAAAAGCTTCACGTCTACCCGAACACCATTCCTACGACGAACGTTTTTCCGCCTACGAACTCTCTTACTGCGAAGGCCGCGAACATGAGGCTTACGATCGATTGCGCACTCTCTACCAGCGCGGGGAAAAGGAGCGCCTCCCGCGTTTGCTAAATCAATTGCGGGTCATGGAAGAGCGCCTGAAAATTCCCGCGAACGAAAGAATTATTCCCTGATGCGGTTTGCCATTTTTAGCGACATTCACTCAAATTTGGAGGCCCTCGAAGCAGTGCTGTCAGACGCGCGCGAACGGCACTGCACTCACTTCGTTTGTCTGGGTGATATCGTCGGCTATAACGCCAACCCGCGCGAGTGCGTCGAGATTGTGCGGGATTTGGATTGCCCGACGGTGAAAGGGAATCACGACGAGCAGGCGTCACAACCGGAAGCTTCCGGTGATTTCAATGAAATGGCTGAGCGCGCGATGACATGGACGCGGGCGCAACTGAGTGAGAAGGACCGCGAGTGGTTGCGCGGTTTGCGCCTGCAGCGGCAGGTGCGCGATTTCACCATCGTTCACGCCACCCTCGATACTCCAGCGCAGTGGGGCTACGTCTTTCGCGATCTCGATGCCGCCGCCAGCTTCACTTATCAACACACCGCCGTTTGTTTCTTTGGTCACACCCATATCCAGTGCGCTTTTATTCGGGACGAGCGCGCCCGCCGCACTCAGCAGGAACAAATTCACGTCGAATTTGGCAAAAAGTATTTTGTTAACGCCGGCAGCGTCGGCCAACCGCGCGATGGTGATTGGCGCGCTGCCTATTGCATCTACCACGCCGATGAAAATTTGATCGAGCAGCGTCGTGTTCGCTACGCCATCGAGAAGGCCCGCAAAAAAATTATTGCGGCTGGGCTGCCGCGTCTGCTGGCCGACCGTCTTGCGCTCGGTCGCTGAGTCGTGCCGTCGAAAATTCTGATCATCAAACCGAGTTCGCTGGGGGATGTGGTTCACACTTTGCCAGCGGTCGCGGCGATTCGTGATGCTAATTCCGACGCCGAAATCACCTGGGTCATCAACCCGGAATGGGCGCCGTTGTTGCGCGGAAATCGCAACATCGATCACGTTCACCTCTTTCCACGCGGCGAATTTCGAGGATTCGGCGCGCCCGCTCGTTTGTTGCCCTGGATTCGGGAAACGCGCCAGTTGCGACCGGATGTGGCGCTGGATTTCCAGGGGCTGTTCCGCAGTGCATTAATCGCCCGGATTAGCGGCGCAAAAGCAATCTTGGGAATGAGCGATGCCCGCGAAGGTTCGCGCCTTTTTTATACGCAGGTCGCGCGAGTCGATCGGCGGGAGCACGCCGTCGATCGCTATTTCAAGTTAGCCGAGTCTTTCGGCGCGGCTCTGCGCGATTTGCGTTTTACGATTCCAACCGGGGATCAACCACCGCGTTTCGATGCTTTTCCCGGATTCGTTGTTCTCCATCCCTACTCCCGCGGACGCAATAAATCGATCGGAGCCAATGTGATTCTGGAATTTTGTCGCGCACTGGCGCCCGCCCGCGTCGTGGTCGTCGGCAAATCCGGCCGAAGATTTTCGGCACCGGAGAATTGCGTGGATTTGACGAACCAGACTACGCTTCTGCAACTGGTCTGGCTTTTACGCGCGGCTGCATTCGTCATCAGCGTCGATAGCGGCCCGATGCATGTGGCCGCGGCGGTGACCACGAATCTGGTTTCGATTCATACCTGGACCGATCCACGCCGTGTCGGCCCTTATAATGACGCCGCGACAATTTGGAAAAACGGAAAGCTTTTTCGCGTCGCCGACCTCAAGTCCGCGACCGATCTCCGCAAGGGACGAAAGTTCCTGCGCGAAGACGTCGGGCCGATCGCAGATCTTGCCCTGAGCGCGCTAGCGAAACAGCCGCTGGTGTAAACTCCAGCCCTCGACTTATGCTGGGGATGACGAAATGCGTTGTTTCAAAATGAACTCCGCAATCGGCAAGTCCCCGGCGTAGGTGATCTTCAAATTGTGATCCTGCGCTGGCACGATCACTATGCTTCCGCCCGCATGTTCAATTGCGGAAACTTCATCGGTGACGATCAGCGAATTGCTACTGATACGTTCGTACGCCTCAAGCAGCGACGCTCGCCGAAAAATCTGCGGCGTCTGCATCGCGAAGACATTTTGCCGATCGATCGAGCCGCTCACGACCTGATTTGCGTCGGCAAACTTGAGCGTGTCCGTGATCGGCGCCGCCAAAACTGCGGCGCCATGTTTCCGCGCCGCCGAGAAGACGCGCTCGATTTCGCCGGGCGTAATCAACGGGCGCGCGGCATCGTGCACCGCCACAAACTCCGAATTTTCGGCTAACTCTTTCAGGCCAGCCTGCACCGAATCCTGTCTTCGCTCACCCCCGCGAACCACCGCGTGAACTTTTCTGAAGCCCGCCTGCTTGATGGCGTCTTGGACGAGCTTGGGGTCCCGACAGACGACGATGATTTCGCTTACCGATTCCGCCTCTTCGAATGCCGCCAGCGCATGTTCAAGAACGGACCGGTCGCCGAGCTTTGAAAATAACTTATCAAAACCGACGCGCTTGCTGCTGCCGGCTGCGACGATGATGGCGCTTAGCATAGAAAAGAGCAGAAACGTCCAACGCTCAACGTCCAAAGCCGAATCTTCAATTCAGAGGCTTGCATTGGACATTGGATGTTCGGCGTTGGGCGTTCGGCGTTTTCTTATTGCAATTGCTTTTGCACTTCTGCGCTCAGCGTTTTCCCATCGGCGCGCCCCGCGATTTTCGGCTGCAACGCTTTCATCACTGTGCCCATTTGCGCGCGCGAGCTCGCGCCGACTTCACGAATGGTGTCGGCCACGAGCTTTTGCAGCTCTGCCGCGCTCATCGCCTGGGGGAGATACTGATTCAGCACCGCAATCTCCGCTTTCTCTTTTTCCGCCAGCTCGGCGCGCCCGCCCCTTTCAAAACTTTCGATCGAATCCTGTCGCTGTTTTACCTGCTTGCGAATTACCGTTATCGCATCGGCATCGTTAAGCTCACCATCGGCGCCGACTTTCTCGATGGTCGCGTTTTTGAGCGCGGCTTTAAGCAAGCGAAGGACACTCAGGCGCGCAGCAGCCTTTGCCCGCATCGCATCCTTCAAATCTTCGTCGACTCGCTTCTGCAACGACATATCGCGAGGCTATCGATGCGAGACGCGCGCGCAACTGCCTTCCCGTCGTGGATGAAATTTCTGGGTAGCGCACGCGTCTCGCGTGCTGGTTTTGGCGTCCCCGCCAAAACAATCTTTCCAAAAGTCCGCGCTGGCGAGACACCAGCGCCAACACGCGAGACGCGTGCGCTACCCGATCAAGATTGAAGGGCGCGCAGACGTTCCGCGCAATTCCGTGCCGACTCGACGTCGCTCACGGAAATCGCTTCTACATCCTTGTTCGTGCGTCTCAACAAACCCGCCAGCACGGCACCCGGTCCCAGTTCGATGAAGAAATCGCAACCGCGCCCGACCATGCCTTCCATGCAATCGACCCAGCGCACCGTCCCAGTGACTTGATCCTGCAGAGTTCGACGAATTTCCGGCAACGTGCTCACTGCTTCTCCGGTCACATTGCTAAAGACAGCGAATGAGGGTGGCTGCATCTTAATTTCAAGTAAAGCTTCGCTCAGCTTTTCATAAGCGCTTTCCATCAAACGCGAATGGTACGCGCCCGCTACGTTCAACATTGTCGCTCGGCGGATGCCATGTTCTTTGGCCAGTGCTACTGCCATCTCGATCTTGGCCCGCTCACCCGAGAGCACAATCTGTCCAGGCGAATTAATGTTCGCGACATCGACATCCGCATCGGCGGCCAAAGCGCGCGCTGAATTTTCATCGGCGCCGATCATGGCCGCCATCGCGCCGTCGGTCGCCGCGCAAGCTTCATCCATCAATTCGCCGCGTCGCTGCACCAGTTTCAATCCATTTTCAAAATCAAATGTCCCGGCCGCAGCGTGTGCGGTCATTTCCCCGAGAGACAAACCGGCTGCCGCTTCAATCGGGAAATTTCCTGCAATTTCGCGCAACACCGCAAGGCAGGCGAGTCCTTGAACAAAAAGCGCCGGTTGACAATTCGAGGTCTTGGTTAGTTCCTCGATTGGCCCCTTCCAGGTAACGTCGGTTAGCTTGCGGGCAAGAATCGCGTCGGCCGAGGTGAACATCTCCGCCGCGATAGAAAATTCGTCCGCCAGATCTTTTCCCATCCCGACGGTTTGCGCGCCTTGTCCTGCGAAAAGCAGTCCGATCTTTTTTGCCATTGTGCGTGTAGTTAGCGCGCCTCGTTACAGGTTGCGAGTGGATTTCCTCTCCGGGGGAGCACAGGCTGCCAGCCTGTGGCAGTCGGCCGATGTGCCGACTGGACTCAGGTCAGCTAGGCATGGGATGTGGCGGTCTCGTGACCAGATGGTTCGGACCGCGGTCGATATCAGAATTCGGCACTCCCCGGCGTGCGGGCAAAGGGAATGACGTCCCGAATGTTTGCCACGCCGGTCACAAACATAAGCATCCGTTCGAAGCCAAGGCCGAATCCGGAATGGGGAACGGTACCGTAGCGGCGGAGATCAAGGTACCATTTGTAATCGGCCGGATCCATTTTGTGTCGGCGCATGTTCTCTTCCAAGATCTCGAGGCGTTCTTCACGCTGACTCCCCCCGACGATTTCGCCGATTCCAGGAACAAGCAGATCCATTGCGGTCACAGTTCGATTGTCATCGTTCAACCGCATGTAGAAGGGCTTGATCTCCTTTGGATAGTTAAAGACCGTAACCGGACATTTGAAATGCTTCTCGGTCAGCCAGCGTTCGTGCTCTGACTGCAGATTCAACCCATATTCGACCGGAAACTCGAACTTTTCTCCGCTCTTCTTTAACAGTTCAATTGCCTCGGTGTAGGTAGTTCTCTGGAAAGGGCGTTCCAACACGAAATGCAGTCGATCGAGCAGTTCCTTGTCGACAAATTTCGCGAAAAGTCCCAGCTCTTCCGGACATTTCTCGCGAATATCCTGTATAAGGTACTTCACAATTTCCTCCGCCAAATCCATGTTTCCGCTCAAATCGGTAAAAGCCATCTCCGGTTCGATCATCCAAAACTCGTTAGCGTGACGTGAAGTATTCGAGTTTTCGGCACGGAAGGTGGGACCAAAGGTATAAACTTTCGATAAGGCAGAAGCGAACGCTTCGGCCTCGAGCTGTCCGCTGACTGTCAGATAAGTAGAACGGCCGAAGAAATCCCTTGCGTAATCAATGTCACCGCTGGCCTGTCGCGGTGGGTTTTTGCAATCGATGGCGGTGACGCGAAACAATTCGCCCGCGCCTTCGCAATCGCTCCCAGTGATGATCGGCGTATGAATGTAGTAAAACCCACGTTCCTGGAAAAACTGGTGAATGGCGAAGGCAAGGCGACTACGAACACGGAAGACGCAACCAAACAGATTTGAGCGCGGACGTAGATGCGCGATTTCGCGCAGGAACTCCGGAGTATGTCCTTTTTTCTGCAAGGGATAGCTGTCATCCGATGCTCCAACAATGCTCACTTCATCCGCGACTACTTCCCAGTTTTGTCCCTTGCCTTGTGACGCGACTAGCGCCCCGCGCACGATAATGGAAGCGCCAGTGATCAACCGCTGCACTGCGGCATAATTCGGCAGCGTGTTCCTGACGATGACCTGCAGATTCCGCAGGCTGGAGCCGTCGTTGAGTTCGATGAAAGAAAAATCCTTGGAATCCCGACGTGTTCGAACCCAACCTTGCACCAATATCGGCGCAACCGGCACAGTCTGATTTAACGCATCTTTGACCGAAGTCGGTGACGGCATGGCGGAAGGTGGACGAAGCGACGGACACACTCAAGCGCTGGCCAGGCATCTATGGGCTGTCGTCGCCCCAAAAGTTGGAAGGTGTGATTCTTCCACATTATCCCTCACCTGGCGCTTCGCGTACGGTCTCCCGCCCTGATTCCCGAGACACCCGCGGCCTGTGTCCTCCTCTCCCCATGGGAGAGGATTGAGGTGAGGGCCATGAGTCATCGTCTGTGTAAGCGCTGTCCGGGCCGCTACGTCAAGGCCCCGCAACGGTGCCTGGCATCCATTCGTTTGAAACACGAGAGCTCAAGCGACTTGCGATTCATACTGACACTGCTCAGAATCGTGGCGTGGGATTGTTTTTTCGCATCAGGTTTAGTCCGCGAAAACTAGCCGCTCTGGGATTATCTCTCTGTCTCATTACCGGTTGTGGAGGCAATGCCCGTGACATTGTTGGCGCCTGGCGCACCTCCACGGATCCGAAAGCAATGGTTTGGGAATTCTCCAGCGATGGGTCGGTCCTGATGGGTCCGAATCGCGGCCGCTACACCTTCGGCGACAACAACCGGATTAAGATTGAGACCTCAATCGCTACCTCTGTTTATCAGATTGAACTCGTCGGCGACAAAATGACTTTAAAAGAACCTAGCGGTTCAAAGCTCGTCTTAACGAGAGTTAAGTAGGATCACGGCTGCCGCGCGTGATTCAGTTTGTGCATTAGTAAATAACCAGACCGACCCGAATCCGTGAATATGGGCAACCCCGATCCCAACGAAGTGCCGCTGGCGCGCCGGCTGGGGCTATTCGACGCCACTATGATCGTAATGGGCGGAATTATCGGCGCGGGAATTTTTGTGAACCCAGCGGTCGTGGCGCGCAACGTTCATACGCCCCTCCTCGTGCTCGCCGCCTGGCTGATAGGCGGAATGATCGCGCTGCTTGGCGCATTTGTTTACGCCGAGCTCGCTGCGCTGCGACCTCGCGTGGGCGGACAATACGCTTACTTGCGCGATGCTTACCACCCGATCGTCGCTTTCTTGTACGGTTGGACTCTCCTTCTCGTCGTCCAGACGGGCGGAATGGCAGGCGCAGCCATTATCTTCGGTCGCTATTTCTGTGAACTGTTCGGTCTTTCTATTCCCGAACAGGTTATCGCTACCCTAGCGCTCGCGATTTTGACGGCCGTTAACTGTCTTGGTGTCCGTGCTGGGAGCAATGTGCAAAGCGTGTTGATGCTAATTAAACTAATGGCAATCGCGCTCCTCATTGGCGTCGGATGTTTGGGGCCAGTCAAAAACCCCGCGGGAGTGGAGTTGCCGGCCGACTCCGGCGGTTTCGCGGGACTGGCCCGAGCCATGGCACCGGTGCTTTTTGCCTATGGCGGCTGGCAGACGGCAAGTTTTGTCAGTGGCGAAATGCGCAATCCGCGACGTGACCTGCCCCGTGGGTTACTTATCGGAGTGATCGGTGTAATCGTTTGCTATGTTCTCGTTAGCTATTCGTGTGTGCGCGTATTGGGTGTAGCGGATCTCGCGCGCACAAATATTCCGGCTTCTGAAGTGATGCGTTATGCTTTCGGCGAGCGCGGCGGTCAAGTGATAGCGGCGGGAATCGCGATTTCGACTCTTGGATTTCTTGGCCAAAGCATTCTGACCGCCCCGCGGGTCTATTTCGCTATGGCGCGCGACGGCGTCTTCTTTAAAGCAGTCGGCTATCTTGATCCAAGGACGCGTGTGCCAACAGTAGCAATCGTTCTCCAAGGCGTGTGCGCGGCGGTAATCGCATTCACTGGAAAATATGACCAGATTCTCAATTATGTCGTGGCGATCGACGTGCTCTTTTTTGGACTGACTGGAGCGTCTTTATTAATCTTTCGGGCCCGCCTTCAGAAGGAAACTTCCAAGAGAGAACGTCTTCGGGTTCCGTGGCATCCGGTCACGACCAGCGTCTTCGTCCTGGCCTGCTGGACCATTTCAATTAGCACTGTCGTGCAGTTCCCGCGCAACGCGGGCATTGGCGTTGGTATCCTCGCCGCCGGTGCCCTGATCTACCCGCTCTGGCGATCGGGCGCGCAGGGCGCGTCTCCGCCGCGAAATTCTTCGCCTTCGCCCGACGTAATGTGACTACACTCTCAACGTGATCTTGGGATACTTGAAGCGGCGCCGGCGAGAGCGGCTGCGGGCTCAACCACTCCCGCTGGCATGGCGTTCGATTATCATCAGTAATCTTCCAATTTTTCGGCGACTGCCGCCCGAGGATCAGATTGAACTATTAGGTCATGTTCAAGTATTCCTGCGGGAGAAGCATTTCGAAGGTTGTGGCGGCCTCGAACTAACCGATGAAATCCGCGTAACGATCGCCGCGCAGGCCTGCCTTCTCTTGCTGCATCGTGAGACAGATTACTACCCCAAGTTAACCTCGATTCTTGTCTATCCCGCGGGTTACACTGCCTATGAAAAGCGGCCGTTTGCGGGTAGCGTTTGGGAGGAAGGCGGTGAAAATCGGCTCGGTCAAACCGGGCGCCGCTTGGGATCGCTTGTTCTCGCATGGGATGATGTGAAACGGGGTGCGGCCGATCCATCGGACGGAACGAATCTTGTTTTGCATGAGTTCGCTCACCAACTGGACTTCGAAGATAATGCCAGCGACGGTGCGCCAGCATTGGCCACGCGCGCGGAATATCTGGCGTGGGCACGGGTGATGAGCCGGGAGTTCAGAGCTTTGTGTGACGCGGATCGAGCTGGAGCGCCCACCGTGCTCGATCGCTACGGTGCGACGAACCCGGCCGAGTTCTTCGCCGTCGCAACCGAGGCGTTTTTCGAACGTCCGCGCGTCCTTCGCGCCAGGCATCCAGAACTGTACGCCGAATTCGCCCATTTCTTTCGGCAGGATCCCATTCGCTATTCTAGCGAGCCTGCTACTGCTCGACACGAATGAATCCAAGTGCCCTTAATTCAATCATGAGCTTCACCTTGCGTCGGCTAAGGTTATACTGAGGCGATGCCAAGTCTTAATGCCAGCAGCGGAACAATCTGCATTCTTCAGATACTAACCTCGGCCTTTCTCGGGATTCTCTTTTTGCAATCGGGCATCGATAAAATCGTAGATCGCCGCGGCAATCTCGAGTTTCTTCAAGGTCATTTCGCTAAGAGTCCGTTGGCTGGAACGGTTCCCTTGCTCGTAACGATAATCACGGTTTTGGAAATTGCTGCGGGCGCCCTGAGCGCGACTGGATGCGCGATGATAATTCTTACTCGTGATCCTACGGTCGCGTTCTACGGCGCGGTAATCTCGGCAATCTCGATCGTCGCCCTCTTCTTTGGTCAGCGAATGGCCAAAGATTACGCCGGTGCGGCCGTTCTTGTTTCATATTTCCTGCTGAGCCTTGTCGCCATCTACCTACTTGCCCGCTAAGAAATAAACGCAGATCGTTGTAGGGCAACCGCGGGGGTTGCCGACGAAATAATTTGCAGGCGACGCCTGCCCTACAATTAAGGTTCGTTTGGAATCAAATCCGTGTCATCCGCGTAATCCGCGGTTAAATTAAAAAATGCCGCGATCAAGAACAAGCGCTGGTCTTTTAATGTTCCGAAGACGGAATGACACACTGAAGGTTCTACTAGCTCATCCAGGCGGGCCGTTTTTTCGAAAGAAGGACGATGGTTTTTGGACGATACCGAAAGGCGAAGCTGAACCGGGCGAAGATTTACTAAGCCGGGCCCGAACTGAGTTCGAAGAAGAGGTTGGAATTCCTGCGAACGGCGATTGGATCGATCTTGGATGGGTAAAGCAAAAGGGCGGCAAGACTGTTTACGCCTGGGCCTTCGAGGGAAATTTGCCGAATGGCTTTCAGGTTTGCTCGAACAATTTCGAAATGGAGTGGCCGCCGGGCTCGAGAAAGATGCAAAGTTTTCCAGAAGTCGATCAAGCCTGTTTCTTCCCACTGGAAGAAGCGAGGCGCAAATTGAAGGAAGCGCAAACGCCCTTCCTTGACCGGCTGGTTGAGGCCTTGGGTAGCGCACGCATCCCGCGCGCATAGCGTCGAGTCTCTTCGGCGATCCTTTAAAAGCTCCGCAGAATGCAGAGTTGACGCACGCGTAATGCGCGCGCTACCCATCCAGTCGTTGTATTGTTAGCCATCTAGCGATGCCAAGACCATTCTTTCTTTTCGCTCCGGGTGCGGGCGCACCATCAACGCATCCCTGGATGCAAAAGTGGAAACATTATCTGGAATCTATCGGTGAGGTGGTGCTGTTCGATTATGATTATATGCGCGAGGGAAGGAAACGTCCCGATCCGCCGCCACAACTCATCGCTGCGCATCGATCTGCGTTAGCCGAGATACGCAAGAAATCATCCGAACCAATATTTCTGATTGGGAAAAGCATGGGCGGGCGCATCGGCTGCCATGTTGCGCTCGAAGAAGAAGTCGCGGGCCTCATTTGCCTCGGTTATCCGCTCTGTGGCGGCGGTCATCGGACAAAATTGCGTGATAAGGTTCTACGCGAGTTACAAACACCAATTCTTTTCATCCAGGGAACGCGTGACCCGCTATGTCCGCTCGACTTGCTCGAAGAGGTCCGGTCGCAAATGAAGGCGCCTAATTCCCTTCAACCAGTCGAGGATGGAGACCATTCTTTGCGGCTAACGAAACGTGGACTTCAAGTCGCAGGCGAAACGCAGGACAATGTCGACCAAAGAATCCTGGCCGCGATCAATGAATTCGTGGGGTTAACGGCTTTTCTTTAGCCGAAAGGAAGCCCGAAATGACGATTTCTACTGGGGGCCAAGTCCCGTTTGATTTCTTTTGAACTTGGCGCGCGTGAAGCGCAAGGCAGTACGATTCCGCCAGTTGTTGCGAGTGATGGCCTTCGGGGTTGTCGAGCATATCGCTCTTTAGTTGTTGATCTCGCGACTACCTTTCTGCAGCGCGATTGCCTACGACGGCGATCGATCGATCCCCAAAACCGGTCCCATTTACTGGGGCGAACCTGGCACCAGCTTCCGTATTTGCGCTTCTTGTTTGCGCTTTACAAACCGCAGGCGAGAACGATAACAGTGAAATTGGTTACTTGAACGAGAAATAAAGGCCATGCCATTGCTCACGGGCTTGTTTTCCAAATCGCTTTTGATTCGTCAAATCCACGAGCGCGCGAAGCGGCATGGTTTTACGGGATGAGGTAGGAAAATGTAAGCTTTTTGGCGATGAACACGTCCAGTGCGCTCGATCCCCAGTCGCCGCAGGCGCGCGCGATTTACGATTTGGCGATCCCTTCGACGATCATTTTCGCTCTGATTTTCGTCATCGTAACCGGCGCAATCATCTACGCGATTCTGCGCTTTCGCGGGCGCGTGGGTGAGCCCGACCCGAAGCAAATCCCGGGTAACAGGAAGGTGGAAATCGCGTGGACGATCATTCCGTTCCTGATCGTCATTTTGCTTTTACTCATGACATTTAGCGCGATGAATCGTGCCGATCCGCCGCCGGCACCTTCGCCCGATTTGGTAGTCACTGGACATCAATTCTGGTGGCAGGTGGATTATCCGGGCTCCGGAGTTATCACAGCCAATGAAATCCACATTCCGACCGGCAAACCGTTGTCCGTGCGCCTTGAGTCAAAGGATGTGTTGCACGAGTTCTGGGTGCCGAAGTTGACCCGCAAAATGACCAACGTGCCAGGCCAACCTAACCACATCTGGTTGCAAGCCGACAAACCGGGCGCCTACATCGGCCAGTGCTCGGAATTTTGCGGGACACAACACGCCTGGATGCGAATTGTCGTTGTCGCGGACGAACCTTCGAAGTTCGAAGAATGGCAACGCGCTCAATTACAACCAGGCCAAGCGGCAGCAAGTGATACCACCGCAAAAGGATTGGCGCTGTTTCAAACATCCACCTGCATCAACTGTCATGCTATCCGTGGAGTAGCTGGAGCGGATTTACGAGTCGCGCCGGATCTGACACACGTTGGCAGCCGCAAACAACTTGGCGCCGGTATTCTGGAGAATACGCCAGCGAACATGCGCCTTTGGCTCAAGAGCCCGCAGCACATCAAACCAGGCGCGCTCATGCCAGACTTTAACTTCACCGACGAGCAGTTAAACCAACTCAGCGAATATCTCTCCACGCTACGATGAACGGCACGACCACTATCGCGGAATTCCGGGACGCAGTCCTCGATCCGGCCAAACGCGCACACTATCGCCTCGCGTGGCTTTCCACCGTTGATCACAAGCGCATCGCCGTTCTCTACATGTTGACCGCTCTGCTCTTTTTCATCATTGGCGGAGTCGAAGCGCTTTTCATGCGCCTGCAACTGGCAGTTCCTAACAACCATTTTCTCCAGCCCGACACGTTCAATCAGCTCTTCACCATGCACGGCACAACGATGATCTTTCTCGTCGTCATGCCGGTGGTATTCGGCCTCGCAAATTACGTCCTGCCGTTGCAGATCGGCGCGCGCGACATGGCTTTCCCGCGTCTCAACGCCTTTGGTTTCTGGTGTGTGCCGTTAGGTGGAATTCTTTTGCACTTTAGCGTGCTCGCTGGCGGCGCTCCCGCGGTCGGCTGGTTCTCCTACGCACCTTTGAGTGAGACTCCCTATTCCTCATCTCCCGGGGTTGATTATTGGGCAGTAGCTCTCTTCGTCCTGGGTATTGGTTCAATTAGTTTTGCCATCAACACCATCGCGACAGTTATTTCGCTGCGAGGTCCAGGAATGACGATGCGTCGCCTTCCGCTCTTTACCTTTATCAATTTCGTTAACGCGTTCATTGTTATTTTCGCTCTTCCAGTCTTAAACGCCAACCTGGCGATGATCCTGATCGATCGTCAGCTACAGGGTCATTTCTTTCTACCCATTGGCGGAGGTTCGCCCGTTCTGTGGCAGCACATTTTTTGGGCATTTGGCCATCCGGAAGTCTACATCATGGCCCTCCCTGCCTTCGCCATCGTCTCCGAAATCATTCCGGTTTTCTCGCGCAAACCAATTTTCGGTTACGAATTTGTCGCCGCTTCGAGTGTTGCCATCGCAGTCCTAAGCCTGGGTGTCTGGGGACACCACATGTTCACGGTGGGAATGGGCCGGCCACTCGATGTGTTTTTCGCCATTTCCTCGATGCTCATTGCAATTCCAACCGGCGTGAAGGTGCTCAATTGGACCGCAACGATGCTCGGCGGTCGGATCCGTTTCGATGTGCCGATGTTATGTTGCATTGCGTTTCTCATTCAATTCCTTGTCGCGGGTCTCACCGGAATCAGTCATGCCAGCGTGGCACTCGATTGGCAGACTAAGAACAGCTACTTTCTCGTCGCACATTTTCACTTTGTGGCGGTAGGCGCGATCGTCTTCGCAGTCATCGGTGGCCTGCAATATTGGTTTCCGAAAATGAGCGGCCGCCTGCTTTCAGAGCGGCTCGGCAAGTGGACGTTCTGGCTCATGGTCATCGGCTTCAACCTGACCTTCGTCATCCAGCACTTCCTGGGGCTGTTAGGTATGCCGCGCCGTGTCTATACCTATCCCGATCTTCCAAACTGGGGTTGGATGAACATGGTCTCGACCAGCGGCGTCTTCTTTATGAGCGCGGCTGCGCTCATTCTAGTTTGGAATTTAGCTACTTCATTTTTCCGAGGCAAAGTCGCGGGCGATAACCCCTGGGAGGCATGGACCCTCGAATGGGCGACAACGTCGCCGCCGCCGCACGAAAACTTTGTCGCGCTGCCCCCGATCCGCAGTCGCCGACCATTGTGGGACCTGGCTAATCCTGACCGGCCTGACCCAATCGTAGGCGAGAATAGCGTCGCGGTAACTCTTTCCGATCACAACAAAGTTGGGATCCTAAGCTTCGTTCTTTCCGAAGCGGGATTCTTCGCGGCGCTTATCCTTGCCTATTTGTATTTCTACGCTCGGCCACAAGCCGGTCCCGGACCGAAGGAGCTGGATGTCCCTCGCACACTGGTTTTCAGCGTCTGTCTTTTCGCGAGCAGCTTCACTTTTTGGCGATCCGAGGTCGCCCTGACGAAACAGCGTCGCGGTTCCATGCTTGGCTGGCTCGCGCTGACGATTCTGCTCGGCGGTATCTTCCTTGTTGGTCAGGGAACGGAGTATTGGAAACTGTTTCAGACCGGGGTCGATCTCAGCACCAATCTATTCTCCACCACGTTTTTCACTCTAACTGGCTTTCATGGTCTGCACGTCCTCCTTGGTTTGATCGCGCTACTGATTTTTCTCTGGGCGGCGTGGGAGGGTGATTTCGCTTTTGGGCGCGGCTCCGCCTTTAAGGCTGCCGGTTACTACTGGCACTTTGTCGATGTGGTCTGGGTCTTTGTTCTACTCACTGTTTACATCCTTCCACTTCTTCGATGACTACCTACCAATTCTTCACTACCGCCTGGACGTGGAATTCTATTGTTCTTAGCTCTGAGCGCGCTTGCCTGCATCGGTTACTTTCTCGCCTTCTGGTCGACGAGGCAGGCCACTCTATTTCGTCGCTGCGACTTGTTCGTATTTCTTTTGGCTTTGGTCTCACCATTCAGCGCGCTGGCTAACGGTTATCTCTTCAGCGCGCACATGGTTCAGCACATCCTGCTCGTGCTCATCGTTCCCGCACTGTTGGTGCTAAGTCTGCCGCGATCGTTTTCGCTTCATTCTCCATTCGCTTATCTTACTCATCCACTGATCGGATGGGTTGCCGGAGTTGGTGCGATGTGGCTGTGGCACGCGCCCGCACTTTGTAACGCGGCGGCAATGTCGAGAACTGTTTCGGCCATCCAGACGACTTCGCTTCTATTGATGGGAAGCATTTTTTGGTGGCAAGTGCTCGCACCGCGCGAAGAGCAACGGCTTTCACCGCCCGCAGGGATCGTTTACCTCTTTACCGCCTGCACTGCGTGCAGCGTGCTCGGCATTATCCTGACCTTTGCGCCCGTCTCGATTTGCCCGGTTTATCAACACCCGGCCGATCGACTGGGAATGCTGAGCACGATTCGCGGCGACTGGGGCCTAACGAGCGATCGGGACCAGCAGATCGGCGGACTGCTGATGTGGGTTCCGATGTGTGCAATTTATGTGACTGCAATTCTGGCCCAGCTCGCGCGCTGGCATTCGTGCCCGGCGCCACATACGGAAAAATCAAATGCCTGACGAACAACCAACCACGCAACATTCGGACGCGGTGCCACCCGGCTGGCAGATGCTACCCGATACGCCTTTGCCCCACCCAACATACTTCCCGGCCGGATTAGCTATGGGAGTGGCCTTTCTCTTCTGGGGGTTGATCACGTCCTGGGTTGTTTGGCTGGTCGGTCTTGTCCTCTTCATCGCAGCGCTTGCCGGTTGGATTACGGAAATTCGCCATGAATACAAGTCTAAGTGAGTCGTCCTCTGTGCCGCCGAGTGAAACTGCCGAGGAGATTAGCAGGCGGCGCTTTCTTGAAAAACTTTCCATCGGCCTGGTCGGGCTCTGCACCGCGATTGTCGCGGTGCCGTTAGTCGGATTTATCGTAGCGCCGTTCTTTCGAAAGATACCCCGGGAATGGGTGACGATCGGCAAACCGGATGACTTCCAAATCGGAAAGACGGTAGCTGTCACAGTAACCGATCCTTCGTCGCTTCCCTGGGCGGGAGTCACAGCAAAGAGCGGCGTCTGGCTGCGGCGCGTAACTGAAGATAGCTTCATCGCTTTCTCGGCTAATTGCACCCATCTCGGCTGTCCAGTGCGCTGGCTTGAGGGCGCCGATCTCTTCATGTGTCCATGTCACGGCGGTGTTTATTATAGTGACGGCAAAGTAGCGGCCGGTCCGCCGCCGCTTCCGCTATTCCGCTACGAGGTGCGGATAACAAATGGCGAAGTGCAAATGAAACAGGCGATCGTTCCGATTTCCACCGCGCTGTGACCAAGCTGTTTAAAACAGTGTGGAATTGGCTCGACGATCGGTTGGGCATCAGTGTCCTCATCTCCCCGGCGCTGCATATCGCGCCCCAAGATGCGAAGTGGTGGTACGTATTTGGCAGCGCCACCCTCGTTGCGTTCATGGTGCAGGTAGCAACCGGCGTTGCCCTGGCGTTCTCATACATCTCCTCGTCATCACAAGCTTACGAGACGCTTCTCTTCATAACTAACAACGCTCCGTTTGGCAGCTTCCTTCGCGGCCTTCACTACTACGGCGCGTCCGCGATGGTCTTGATGATCGGCGCGCACATGGCGCAGACGTTCTTGTTTGGCGCCTACAAGTTTCCACGAGAGATGACCTGGACGACCGGCATTTGTCTGCTGGCCTTCACTCTCGGGATGGGATTTACCGGTCAACTTCTTCGCTGGGATTCAACGGCGGCGTGGTCGGTCGTCGTCGCGGCTGAGCAGGCAGGGCGTATCCCGATCATCGGCGACTGGGTCGCGCGCTTTATCCTGGGCGGTAACACGATTGGCGGCGCCACACTAAGTCGTTTCTTCGCCATTCATGTTTTTGTTCTCCCGGGAATTATGTTTGCCTTTATCGGTTTGCATCTCTGGCTTGTTTTTCGCCACGGAATCTCGGAGCCGCCGGTTGCAGGCAAACCAGTCGATCCCGCGACCTACCGCGCTGAATACGAAGAACTATTAAAGAAGAGCGGTAAGCCATTTTGGCCAGACCTGGCCTGGCGCGATGTCATTATCTCCACGCTTTTGATTATCGCGATCGCGCTCGCTGCATTCTTTGTCGGGCCTCCGGCGTTGGATAGGCCGCCGGACCCGAGCATCCTGGCCGCAGATCCCCGCCCCGACTGGTATCTCCTGTGGTATTTTGCCTTGCTGGCTCTTATTCCGGCGAAGATCGAAGGCTACGTCATGATCGGATTCCCAGTCCTGATCGGGCTACTCCTGCTGTTTGTTCCCATTTGGAATCACAAAGGCGAGCGCGCTGCCTCCCGGCGCCCCTGGGCAATTGCGGTTGTGTGTCTCTCGGTGATCATGATTGGTGGGCTTTGGTGGGAAGGACAGCAGTCGCCCTGGTCGCCTAACTTCGAGGCTCAGCCGCTCAGCGAAAAAGTAGTAGGAGCTACTAGCGGTCCGGTCTTCAAAGGTGGTCAATTGTTTCACGACAAAGGATGCCTGAACTGCCACCTCATTCAGGGTTTCGGGGGCCGGCGCGGACCCGACCTAACCTACATCGCGGACACGCTAACGCGCGACAACCTGGTTATCCGCATCGTCAATGGCGGGACCAATATGCCGGCGTTTGGCAGCTCGCTTAAGCCGCAGGAACTTGACGCGTTAGTGGCTTTCTTGGAATCGCGCAAGCGTCCAATTCGACCGCAAGATCAATCGCCGGTGGCAACCCAGTAAATCTTCAAGCGATCGTCTTCGATCTCTTGCAGTTGCGCTTTGTTGCTAATGACACCGGAAATTCGCTGTCGTCCGATTGGCTATCACGCGATTCGCAACGACCCGGAATTCCAACAGTTTCTTGCGGGCACAGAACAAATCGGGCCGAACAAATAGCAAGCGAATGAGTCGACCCCTGCCGGAGGCTTCTCAGCTTCCGTACTTAAAGGAGACCAGCACTCGCGCGCGGTAGGCTGCCACCTTGCCATTCTCAACTGTCATATCCTGTTTCACGATCTCGGCAACGCGCAGGTCACGCAGGCTTGCAGCAGCGGTCTCCACCGCATTCTTCGCCGCATCCTCCCATGATTTTGAGCTCGTGCCGACCAACTCAACTACTTTATAAACTGAATCCGCAGATTCACCTTTTTTGGCCATAATGTTTCCTTTCTGTTTGCTTGTTCCAATCAACTGTTCTGCAACAGTTTTTGTCAAACCATTACCACGGCTTTTTCAACAACCGCGTTTGCCGTCGCGTTCGTTGCCAGCGGTATTCGCGCGCGGCCATTAGCGACCAAGCACAACTCTCCTTCAAGAACTCAGTGGCAAAAAGCTCCCCGGCTGTGGCAACGGTTTGTTGCCATTGAGGCTGAGATAAGTGTATTCCTGCAGAAGCCGCTCGTAATCGGAAAGCAGCTTCATCGCGTCATTCGGTTTCATCCGATCGGTTTTGATCGCGGCGTCGACTTGTGTTTTGAGGAGACGCATCAGCTCAACCTTGTCCCACTGTGTCATGGCGAGAACTTCGCCGATAGTGCTGCCTTCGATTACTTCTTCGATGTACCAGCCGGATTCTTCGTCCGGGTCGAGAAAGACGTGCACTTCGGTAACGCGTCCAAACAAGTTGTGCAGGTCGCCCATGATATCTTGATAAGCGCCAACCATGAAGACGCCCAGATAATAGATTTCGCCGGGATTAATTCGATGAAGGGGCAGGGTATCTCGAACATCCAGCAGGTCGATGAACTTGGAGACCTTGCCATCAGAGTCGCAGGTAATATCCACAATGGTGCCGTTACGCTCGGGCGCCTCGGTCAGGCGATGAATAGGCATGATGGGAAAGAGCTGGCCGAGGGCCCAATGATCGAGGAGCGATTGAAAGACGGAGAAGTTGCAGATGTATTGATCGCCCAGTGAAGTTTCGAGCTCCTTTACTTCGTCCGGGATAAATCGCAGACCGCGATGCATGCCGACGATCTGGGTGGCCAATTGCCAGTAAACGCTATCGATCTTTGCTTTTGACTCGAGGTCGAGCAACCCAAGGTCGAAAGTTTGCTGGGCTTCTTCTTTGATTTGCTGGATGTCGTGCAAGCTTTCCAGCCGGTTGCCGCGTTTGAGCCTTTGCTTCACTTCCAGGATGTCGCCCACCAGTTTGTGGTCCTTTTCGGTCACGCCGATCCTTGTTTTCCCGGCCGTTTTCTCGATTGAGCTGAATGCCTCCATCACCAGGACGGAGTGGTGGGCGACAATGGCACGCCCGCCTTCGCTAACGATTGCTGGATGCGCCACGCCTTCCGAATCGCACACATCCATGATGTTCCAGACAACATCATTGGTGTATTCCTGAAGCGAATAGTTCGTTGAGCTATCGAAAGTAGAACGCGAACCATCGTAATCTACGCCGAGACCGCCGCCGACGTCGAGGTATTCCAGTTCGTGACCGAGTTTCGCGATCTTGGAGTAATAGCGGGCCGCTTCGCGCACGGCACGTTTGATCGTCGAGATGTCGGGAACCTGTGAGCCGAGGTGGAAGTGGATCAGCTTTAGGCAATGCGCCAGCCCTTCGCTTTTCAACATGTCGCTCGCGGCAAGGAGATTGACGGTATCGAGTCCAAACTTCGCGTTCTCGCCTCCACTGGTGGTCCATTTGCCCGCGCCTTTGCTGGTCAAACGGACACGAATGCCAATGAGCGGTTCAACCCCAACTTCCTTGGAGGTCCGAATGGTCTGCTCCAGTTCTTCCAGCTTCTCAACTACGATGATGACCTGTTTGTCCAGTTTGCGCCCCAGCAGGGCGATCCGAATAAAAGCCGGATCCTTATAGCCGTTGCAAATGACCAAACTCTGCGCGTCCTTGTGCATGGCCAGGGCAGCGACTAATTCCGGCTTGCTTCCCGCCTCCAGGCCAAAGTGAAACGCCTGGCCGGCATCGACGATTTCTTCGATCACTTCGCGCAGTTGATTGACCTTGATCGGAAAAACGCCGCGGTATTTTCCGCGATAGTTGAATTCCGTGATCGCGTTTTCGAATGCGCGGTTCACAGATTCGACGCGGTGGCGGAGCAAATCCTGAAAGCGGATGACAAGGGGAAAGGGGAGCCCGCGTGAACGCGCTTCGTTAACAACTTCAAGAATGGGAATGGCGCCACCATTCTCCTGCAGCGGCTTGGCCACGACATTGCCATCAGCATTGATGGAAAAGTAACCGGTTCCCCAACCCTCGACGTTATAGGTGGCGTTTGCCGCCTCCAGGTCCCAATCGTTTTTCGTCATTTCGTCAGCGGCTGCAAAGCGGACAATTGTTGATCCGGCGAAACATGCAAGGTCGATTCAAAAAAAACCAGCAGCAGATCTCTGGCCGGTTCGGTGCGACAACGGGCATCAGGGGAGGCGGGTTACGCGCTTTCCCCGAAAACAACCGTTCCCACCCTCGGTGCTAAAGACATACGCGCAGCTGGGAGCAGCTTGTTTTTCGTCCTTCCATCAGTACCGTCAACACGGTGAACAAAACGGTCATTGAGGTACATGTTCGTGCGGTGCTCCCCACCAGCGGCGGTTGCGCGGTTTTTATCGGGAATAGCGACAAAGTCTTTATTGTTTACGTCGATCAAACAGTCGGGAGCGCGATCACGATGTTCATGCGCGAGATGTCGAAAGAACGACCTTTGACGCATGATTTGATGGCGCATTTGATGACGGCGGTAGGCGCGCACGTCGAGCGGGTGATCATCAACGATTTGAAAAACGCGACTTATTATGCGCGCATGATCATTGCCGCGGAGAATGAGCTGCAGCAGAAAAAAATCATCGAACTCGATGCCCGGCCAAGTGATTGCATCGCGATGGCGACGCAACAAAAGGCGCCCATTTATGTGAGCCAGGAAGTCTGGGATGAGGTCGAGGACATGAGCGATGTCCTGCGCAAAATGGAAGAGGAAGGGCTGAAGCCGGAAATCGATCCGGAATCGGAAGCGACGGAGGAGGAGTAGTCGTCGGCTAGCCCAGCAATTCGCCGTAGCGTTCGCGCGCGAGTTGCAGAGAGCGCTCCAGAATTGCCGCGGGCGAATCGAGCAAAAGCGCTTCCTCCACTAATTTTTCACACTCCTCGCGCGAGACATTGCGAATAGCCGATTTGACACGCGGCACCAACGCCGGGCTGACACTCAATTCGTCCACTCCCAGCCCGAGCAAAAGGGGCGTCAGCTCGATGTCGCCCGCCATTTCGCCACAAATACCGAACCAGATCTTATGTTGGCGAGCCGCATCGGCCACCATCTTGATCAAACGCAGAACAGCCGGATGCGACGGTTCGTAAAGATGAGCAATGCGCTCGTTCACACGATCAACGGCAATGGCGTATTGAATCAAATCGTTCGTCCCGATGCTGAAGAAATCGACCTCGGGTGCGAGTGATTCCGAGCAAATCGCCGCGCTCGGGATCTCGATCATGGCGCCGATCTGCATTTCAGCGTTGAACGGGATCTTGGCCGCCGCCAGCTCCCTTTTGCACTCGTCCACTACCTCGAGAGCACGAATCAACTCCGCTTTTCCGGAAATCATCGGGAACATCAGTTTGACATTGCCGAGCTCGCTTGCGCGCAGGATGGCGCGCAGTTGCGGCTTGAACACTTCAAGATGCTCGAGGCAAAAACGGATGGCGCGCCAACCCAAAAAAGGATTGAGCTCGTCGCTCACATCGATTCCGCCGGCGATTTTGTCGCCGCCAAGATCGAATGTTCGGATGATAAGCGGATGTGGTCGGACCGATTCGGCGACGCGCCGATATGTCTGATACTGCTCTTCCTCGCCGGGCAGGGAATCGCGATCGAGATAAAGAAATTCAGTGCGATACAGCCCGATTCCCTCCGCGCCGTTGGCCGAGACGCTGGTGACGTCATCCGGCAACTCAATGTTTGCCGACAAAACAATGTGATCCCCATCCCTGGTCGTGGCCGACCGCTCACGCAGCACTGAGAGTTCTTTCGAAACTTCCGATTGCCGGACTTCGACCTTGCCATAATAGGCCAGTGTTTCCGGCGATGGATTGACGATGAGCAACCCGGTGTAGCCGTCCAGCAACCCCATCGCCCCGCTCTCGACGTTTTCCGTAACATCGTGTAGGCCGACGGCGGCGGGGATGGTAAGCGAGCGCGCCATGATCGCAGTGTGGGAAGTGCGGCTGCCGAGATCAATCGCGATGCCGAGGACCCGGTGCCGATCCAACGAGGCCGTGTCCGAGGGGGTGAGATTATGGGCGACCAGAATGTGCGCTTCGCCCGGCAAGGGCATCATTTTGGGTGCCTTGCCCTGTAAATTGCGAACGACACGCCGCATCACATCCTGGATGTCGAGGGCGCGCTCACGCAAATAAGGATCATCGATCTGCCCGAGGGTTTCGGCGTACTTCGCCGCGACGTCATGAAAGATCGCTTCGACGTTAAGGTGATCGGATTCCAGTTTGCGCAAGACCTCGTCGATCAAAGTGCGATCTTCCACCACCAGGAGATGGGCATCGAAAATTCCCGCGTCTTTCGTCCCGATTGCTTCCGCGATCTTTTGCTGCATTTCGAGAATCTGAATGCGCGTCTGCACCAGCGCCGATTCGAAGCGGGCGATCTCGGCCGAGACCTGCGACGGCGCAATTGAGTAACGGTCGATTTCCTCGAGCTCGTCACGCATGACTTGAATGTTGCCGCGGGCAATCCCGGGCGACACCCCCACACCGTGGAAACGGGTTTCGGCCGATTCGTCAGTCATCGCAGGGAGATTAGCGCGAATGTTAACAAAGGAACACAGGCTTTCTAGCCTGTGCGCCAAACAGGCATTCCTGCCTGTTTCACCGGCCAGTCGCAGCGGGCTACAAGCCGCTCCGGGCGCGCAGGCAAGAATGCCTGTGTTCCGCGATAGCCGTCATTCCCGAATGAAAATCAACAGCTGCCCTAGTAAAACCTTAGGGTAACGTTCACAGGATTTCGATTCCCAGCCGAATTGGTGTTTCGCTCGCGGTTGACCGCGCGGGGATCAATCTTCGTTGAAGCGTCCTTTAATGAGCTCTTCGATTTCTTCGAGCGCGCTCTCGGCATCGGGTCCTTCACAACGAATTTGCAATTTCGATCCTTGTCCCGCCGCCAGCATCATCAGGCCCATGATGCTCTTGCCATTTACCTCTTCACTCTCCTTTTTCACCCACACCTCCGCCCGAAAACGACTCGCCACCTTGACGAAAAGGGCGGCAGGTCGCGCATGCAAACCGAGGCGGTTCACGACTGTGATTTCCTTTTCGGCTTTCTGCGCGGAGGCGCCGGCACCAGTTTTTCGATTAAGCAATCCCATCGGGATTTTTCTTTTCCATTAAATTGAGCAGCTTTGTATTGAATTCCAACGCCGCATTACTGCCGAGGCTCTTCAATTTTTGGTCCATCGCCGCGACTTCGATCAAGCGCGCCAGATCGCGGCCCGGCCGCACTGGAATAGTGACGTGCGGCACTTTGATATCCAGAATTTCATAAAGCTCGCGATCGAGCCCGGTGCGGTCGACTTCCTCCATTTCGTTCCAATCCTTTAACGTCACCACCATATCGAGCCGTTTCTCCACCCGGATAGCGCCAATACCAAAGACCGAGGCAACATTGATAATTCCAATCCCACGCACTTCCATGTGATAACGCGTCATTTCCGGCGCCGTGGCCATCAATTCTCGCCCCTCCAGCGAAGTGATCCGCGTCACATCGTCGGCTACCAGGCTGTATCCACGTTCGATCAATTGCAGCACGCTCTCGCTTTTGCCGATGCCGCTTACCCCGCGAATGAGAACGCCGACTCCAAGAATGTCCACCATACTGCCGAACTCGGTCACAGTCGGAGAAAAATCGACTTCCAGTGCGATGGTAGCGGCGTTGATGAACTTCATCGTGATCATCGGCGTGCGAAAAATGGCAATCTCTTCATCCGCTGCCACCGCCATCAAGGCATCGTCGAGATGTGCGCCCCGCGAGATCACCACGCACGGAATTTTCTGTTCGCACAAGGCGCGGAAGCGTTTCACCCGCAATTTGGGCGAAAGACTTTTGAGATAAGTATTCTCGGCGGCACCCAGTACCTGAACACGTTTCTCGGCGAAATAACTGAAGAACCCACTTAAGGCGAGGCCAGGTCGATTAATCGTTGGCTCGCGGATTTTCCGGTAAAAACCGACGCGCGGCCCTTCCAGTCGTAGCGCCAGCTTCTCCCCATGAGTGTTGAAAAAGCTTTCGACTGTCACAACGGGCACGCTCTTGCGTTGATCGCTTGCAGAAGTGATGGTTTGCGCGTTTGGGCCGTCGGGCATTACGGAATCAACGTTTACCTTGTCGCGGCGGGAATAACAAGGAGGGCGGCGCAGCATCCTGCCTGCTCAGAACCATTAACCAGGCGAGACTCCCGGTTGCCCGCAGGCTGGAAGCGTGCGCCACGTCTGACGAGAAAACGATGCTCGCTTTCGTTCTCGAATCGAGTTCCTTTGCCCGGTGAGGATCGATCGAACTTCGCGGCTCGTCTTCTCCATCACATCCGCTGTTGCCGGTTCCTTAATCTTTTGCCTCACGATTGCGGCAGTCTTGGCAGCACCGGCCGAGCCGAGCCCACCGTCGGTTACTCCCACGCCCGAAGCAAAACCTTCTCCCGTCGTCGTCTTATCATCCCCGGCCGCAACTCCCTCAAAGGCGGTCGAGAACTCAGTGGTAAAAATCTTCGCCACCCTGCGTCAGCCGGATCCGACCAAGCCTTGGGCAAAAAAAGAGCCGAGTGACATCACCGCCAGCGGGGCTGTGATCAGTGGCAAACGCATTTTGACCAACGCCCACGTCGTCCAATACGCGAGCGAAGTGCAGGTTCAGGCAAATCAGGCGGGAGACAAGCTTCCCGCGACCGTGAAGGCAGTCGCGCCGGGCATGGATCTGGCGATTCTCGAACTGGAAGACGAGAAATTTTTCGATTCGCATTCCCCATTGCCGTTTAAGAAGTCGTTGCCGGACTCCAAGGAGCCGGTGATGGTTTATGGATATCCAACTGGCGGGGTCAGTCTCTCCATCACCAAAGGAATTATCTCCCGGATCGAGTTCACCGGCTATAGTCTCTCGACGCTTGGACTAAGAATCCAAATTGATGCCGCAATTAATCCCGGCAATAGCGGCGGCCCTGCGATAGTTAACGACGAGATAGTCGGGGTGGCTTTTAGTCATCTGCAAATGGCGCAGAACATCGGCTACATCATTCCGGTGGAGGAGATAGAGCTATTCCTGCAAGACATTGCCGATGGCCATTATGATGGAAAGCCAACTATGTACGATGATCTCCAGACTCTAGAGAATCCGGCCCTGCGCTCTTACCTGCATCTGCCGGAATCTTTGCAGGGAATGGTTGTTCATCGCCCGTTCGATTCGGCGGCGAGCTATCCGCTAAAGGAATGGGATGTAATCACGAAGATCGGCGATGTCCCGGTCGACGATGAAGGCATGATCAAGCTTGGAGATACGCTTCGAGTCCGTTTTCCATACATGGTTCAAAAACTAGCGGTTAAGGACACCGTTCCGCTTACCATTTTTCGCGGTGGAAAAGAATTGAAAATAAACCTGCCGGTATTACGACAGCGTCCATTGGTCATTCCAGAGTTAAAAGGAAGCTATCCTTCGTACTTTGTTTACGGTCCGATCGTCTTTTCTGAAGCTACGACGGACCTGATCGCGCTGGCGCAACGCAATCGCGAAACTAGCGCAATAGTTGGCATGCTGACCTATATTGGCAGCCCATTGATCACGAGAATTGGGGACAAACCAGCATTTCCCGGTGAACGGCTGGTCGTCGTGCCTTGTCCATTTTTCCCTCACCGGCTCTCGAAGGGATATGGAAACCCGGGCTGGCAGGTGTTGCGGACCGTTAACCATCAACCGATCAAAAACCTCGCTCATCTGGTCGAGGTCCTGCGAGATTTGAAGGATGAGTTCGTTACTTTCGAATTTAATACTCGCTCGAGCGGGGAAGCTATTGTTTTTCCTAGGGCCGAAATGGTCAGCGCCACCGAAAATATCCTGAATGATAATGGAGTGCGCTCTCAAGGTTCCACTGATGTGATGAAAATCTGGACCGCCAAAGCTACAGACCACTGACTACAGACTACAGGCAATGACCTACCTCTCACGTTTCACCTCTCACTACTCAAACGTTCGCTTTTTACTGCCTCTTCTCGCGATTCTGTTTGTGCCTGCTACCAGAATCGCGGCTACCGAAGAAAAAGAAGAGACAGCATCCTATTTCGGTGATTGGACAAATGCTCACGGCGATACGCTTCAGATAACGAGCGACAGTATTCAGGTAAACGACGAGAAGCCCGCCCGCTACGACGACATTACCGAAGATAGTGATGGCAGCTTCTTCGTTCTCCAGATTAAGGACGGGAATGGATCTAGTTACTTCGAGGGCAAATTCCTCCGAATCACATTCGGCAAGGACCCCGATCGCTTCACCATGTCGATCTACAAAACGCTGGCCGACGCGCTGAAAAAGGAAAACGAAGTCAAGCGGGTCGAATGGACCGCGCCGCCCGATGAAGATGAGGATGATGCTGGTGGGGAGTGACTCGGGCAGTCTGAGTGCTCGGTGGATCGAGCAGTCCCTTGCTCGATGTTAATAAATAGCGCGAAGCCGCCTTTATTTTTGGCGCTCCGGCGGCGCGGCCGATCCACCTTAAAAGCTGAGCTATTCTAATCGGCGGGCAAGATGCCCACCGGCGCCCCAGCCAGGATGACTGTGCTACATCCGGAATCGCTCGCCTAGATATAACTGGCGACTGATCGGGTCATTGATGAGGAAATCCTTAGAGCCTTCGCTTTCGACCCGGCCTTCGAAGATCAAGTAAGCGCGATCGACGATCGACAACGTTTCGCGCACATTGTGATCGGTTATCAGAATGGCAAGACCGGACTTCCGCAGGTTCACGACAATTTGTTGCACGTCATAGACCGCAATTGGGTCCACCCCGCTGAATGGTTCGTCGAGCATGAGTAAACTCGGACTGGTCACGAGCGAGCGCGCGATCGTGAGCCTGCGTTTCTCTCCGCCACTCAAGGTCAACGCCGTATTCTTGGCGATTTTCTCGATTCCAAACTGATGCAGCAGGTGATCGCAGCGTTGCTTCCGCTCGTGTTTACTCAGCGGCAATGTTTCCAAAATCGCCATGATGTTTTGTTCCACCGTCATTTTGCGGAAAATCGATTCCTCCTGTGGCAGATAGCCCATGCCCAATCGCGCCCGCTTGAACATCGGGAAAGTGGTCACGTCTTGATCGCGAAAAATGACGCTTCCGCTATTCGGTCGGACGAGGCCGACGATCATGTAGAAAGTCGTTGTCTTCCCTGCACCGTTCGGCCCGAGCAGGCCAACGATCTCGCCAGCCTTGACGTTAACATTGATCCCATTGACGACGGCACGGCCACCGTAAATTTTGACCAGTTCGCGGGTGGACAAAACATCCGGCACGGTTGTTTTCGCGCTGATCGGCGAAGGTGCGGCGGTCGCGCTAATCATGGTTTCGGGGATGGCGAGGGACTGGGCGATCCCGCTTTTTCGTCTTTTGGTTCCTGGCGTATTTCCGTCCGACTCGGGCCATGGGTATTGAGATGTCCGTCCTGATCGATAACCATGACCGTCTCGGAGCTGGTCGCAATGTGCAAGTTCAGTCCCTGCTGGACTTTGGGCATGCCGGTCAGCTCGACGTTGCCATCGTTTGCAGTATAAAGAGCATGCTCGGAACGGCCGACGGCGTGCGTCGGCGGACCGCCGTTGGGATCTGGCCGATCACGCACCACGCCGACGTTTCCTTCCGCGATAGCTTTCTCCAGTCCCTGGTCTTCACCCTTATGCAAATAAACCGTTAGCTTGTCCGATTGCAGATTGAATCGCGGATCGAACACTTTCACGTGCCCGGTAAAAACACCAACGCTCTTACCCGAATCGAAAGATGCTTCATCCGCATAAATTTCGGTTGTGATCGGACCTTCGTTTTTCGATTGCGGCCCGAAAGGATTTTTGTTGGTCGCGTCGGTTTTCTTTTTCGGCGAACCGGTTGGTTTGGAAGTTTGGGCCGCCGTGGTGACGACCTCGGTTTGCGCAAAAGCACTAATTGCGAATCCCAGGATTGCGAGCGCGATCAGCTTCATGGCGATTTTTGCGGCCTCAATTTGGATTGATCGGTGATCACCATTTTCACGTTGCCGGTGACGGTTCCGTGTCGCGCCGCGGTGTCAAAGCGGGCGGTGTCGCCCACGATCTCGAAATCGGCGCGTTTAATCGTCGTTTTTTGTGGTGAACTAAGGACATGCGTATTCAAGTCCAGCACGGAATCTGCCATCGCGATCTTAAGATCGATCTGATTGTCCTCGGTGTAAGTGGTAATGTTCAACTCCCGAAATTGCATGTGGTCCTGATCGATGCGTCGCGCGGTTCCGGCGACGAACCGACCGCGCAAACGTCCATTTTCATCAATATCGGGTAGGGTGAGTCCTTTTGCTTCATGGCCGATGGGCAAGGGAACCAGGGCGCCTGATCCGGGGCTGGGAGTAGCTGATTGCTCCGCTGCTTCCTGGTCCTTATTTTTCTTTCCGCCATGCTTTTTCGATTGCTGCGCGAAATCGGCCGGCGCGACGAGAAGGCTTGCGGCGATCAAGCCGACAAAAAGAACGCGCCGCGGGGGACCGTTAGGAAACGGCAGCATGAACAGCTTTTAACACGCGGAGAACCTTCGGCAAATTTTTTAGAGGCAACTGGTTTGGGCCATCGGACAAGGCGCCTGCCGGATTTTCGTGCACTTCCATGAAAATGCCATCGCATCCGGCTGCCATTGCCGCGCGCGCCAGCAAAGGTGCGAGTTCGCCGTCGCCCGAAGTGGATTCCCCGGCGCCACCGGGGCGTTGCACGGAATGGGTGGCGTCAAACATCACGCGGTAGCCGGCTTCACGAATCCAAGCCAGCGATCGAAAATCGGCGACGAGATTGTTATAACCAAAAGTGGTGCCGCGTTCGGTGAAGAGAAATTGTTTCGCGCCAAATTTCTCCAGCTTCTCCGCAATATTTTTCACGTCCCATGGGGCAAGAAACTGACCTTTCTTTACGTTGACAGTACGCCCGGTCTCCGCGGTTGCCTGCAGTAAATCAGTTTGGCGGCAAAGGAAGGCTGGGATTTGCAGCAAATCGATGAATTGGCCCGCCATTGTCGCCTCGGATGGGGAATGCACGTCCGTCGTTACGGGAATGTTCAGTTCCCGGCCAATAGAGGCGAGGATTTCACAGCCCTCGCGTCCTCCAATTCCGCGAAATGATTTCACCGAGGTACGATTGGCTTTGTCATAGGACGCCTTGAAAATGAAAGAAACGTTTTCGGCGTCGCAAATGTTCGCAATTTTTTGTGCCATTCGTCGGACGAATTTTTCCGATTCGATCACGCACGGCCCGAGGATAAATGCTGGCTCGCGCCCGCCGATAGTGACGGAGCGAATCTTGAGTGGCGTCGGTTTCATTCCAAGACGTTGAACTGCCTTCATCCTGAGCCGCGCAAGACAATGCCCGTCCGGCTCGGACCGAAGGACCTCACATTAGCTTTAAAGTTACACAAACCAAAAGTCGGTCTATTCGAAGCCAGCCCTTCGTGGATCGCGAAGGCATTTCTTGCGTGAATTTTACTGCGATTGAGAGGTCCCTCACCGTCTGCGCGGCTCGGGATGACCAGCGTATTATCACGCATATTTAATCTTTCTTCGCGCCGAATCGTAAATGGCGAATGGCAAATACAGGACCACAAAAAATGCGAGCGCGAGCACGTGCATTTCGAAAAGATAAAGCGAGTGGTTGTCCGAGAGAATGTTGAGCAACGTTTTCGCCTCCGGTTTGTGAAGCAGAAAGCCGTAATTGACCCCGGTGATCTTGTCCGCCGCCAGCGTGATAATGAAATAGAGCTCCGTCCAGGCGAAGACGCGGATGATGGAAAAGGGGCGGGGCCGTAGATGATGCACCAACATTAAGAAAATAACGCCCATGATGATCACGCAGTGAGAAACGAAAAAACTAAAGAATCGGAAATCTGGGAAACCGTAGGGCAGATTCGGGGTCAGGACTGCCTGGACCGTCCCGCCGATTCCCCAAAAATAGGCGACCTCGAACCAGCCCGGCCGGCGTGTCCACATGGCGATGATGATTACGACCATCGCCCAATCGCAAAGTTCGAGTGGTAGCAGTTGCTCCCAGTTGACGGCGCCGGATTGCCGCACCAAGCGCAGGTAGACAAGATAATTTAGCACCAGCGTCAGAGAGAACGCGCCAACGATGATGCGCTCTACCAAGGAGGATTTGGTCCAACGGGCGAGCGTTGCGAAGGCAAACGGTAAGGCAATCGTGAGAAAAATCACGATAAGGTGCGCAGTGCCGTAAGGATGGAATGGTGGAGTGGAATTCATCGGTCCGAGCCAGACTGGTGGTTGAACGCAAGGTCCGAGCCGGACAGGCGTTGCGTGCGCTCCCCCACCTCAGCGGCTCACCCAAAGATTGCAAGGAATAACGTCCATGAGCCATTCCAGATTAGGCGGCAATTGGCCAGCGTTTTTCGCGGGATCGAGCGGCACCACCAGCAAATCCGCCTCCACCGATTTCACAAAATCGGCCGCGGCAAACCCGGTGTTGCCGCGAATGCAGCGCACTTCGATCGGCACATCGGTATGGCCGAGATCAAGAACGAAATGCTCCAGTTTCGCATCCTCATCCGCTTCCGCCGGGGTGCCTTCTTTTTTCGCGCGCGCTTCATCGAAGGTGGTGATAAGCCGCACCACATAAACGCGTTCCGAATTTTCGCGCGCTGCCAGGTGCAGCGCACGGCGCAGGCTGTTGGAACCGTGCTCGGAATATTCCACCAGGAAGACGATCTTGCGCAAGGGCTCTGGTTCACGCGCCGGATGGGTAAAAAGAATGACCGAGCTACGGCCTTCCCGCAAAAGCCGGCGAGCGACGTTTCCCAGGAAAGGATGAAGGACTACCTCTTTCTCGAGCGCACCCGCCACGATCAGGTCGATATCGTGACGCTCGATCGCTCGCAAGATTGCAGTCGCCGGATCGCCCTGCTCGTAATGGATAGGGGAATTCTTCGGCAATGAGATCCGTTCCAGCGCGGCGGCAAACTTCGCACTCGTCTCCTCGCTTTTTTCACCCACGTAAACCAGGCAAAGCTCGGAGTCGAATCGGTCCCGGATCCGTTTCGCCTCCGCCAATACCTGCTCAAAGCGAGGCGAGAAAGTGCTGGCTACGGCGACGCTGCGATAAGGCGAAGGGTCAATCATCTGGATGTGAATACTTTCCCCGCTTCGCTCTTATTCGGCAACTTGGATGCGTAAAAAATGACGAATGACGAAGCTCGAATGCGAGACGGCATTGCCGACCAAAGGTGATGTTGCGTCCTGTTCTGAGTAGCGCACGCGGCTCGCGTGCTGGCGATCGCGGACTTTCCTAAAGATTGTTTCGGCGAGACGCCGAAACCAGCACGCGAGACGCGTGCGCCACCCAATCGCCTGAGTCGGGGCTTCAATCAGCGTTGCAACTGCGCTTTCCTGCACGATTTTCTGCCGGTGCGACGCGCGATTTATCCCGGCAGCTTCGATCCCGTGACGAACGGCCATCTTGATGTCATCGAGAGGGCCCGCACGCTTTTCGACGAAGTCATCGTGGCGGTAGCGATTAACGATCAAAAGCAACCCCTCTTCACGCCGGACGAGCGGCTCGCCATGCTGCGGCAAGCGATTACGATCGATGCCGTGCGAGTCGCGCCCATGGACGGACTGCTGGTGGAATTCGCCGCCTCGGAGGGCGCGCACGCCGTCGTGCGCGGGTTGCGAGCGATTTCCGATTTCGAGTTTGAATTTCAAATGGCCCTGATGAACCGAAAGCTCGACCCTGAAATTGAAACTATCTTCCTCATGCCGAAGGAAGAATACACTTATCTCAGCTCGAGAATTGTGAAAGAAATCGCCAGGCTCGGGGGCGATGTTTCCGCGTTTGTGCCATCACTGGTGGCTGAGGCACTCGCAAAAAAATTTAATCCTGAATTGGGAAACGTTGCAGCCGTGATCTGAACTTCGAAAAACTTGCCGCGTGAAAATTCATTTGAATCAAATCCCGCCGGGAGGCCTGCATCTGGACGGCGAAGAAGATTGTCCGCTCGGGGACATCGCGACGCCGGAAATTGGCTGCGTTGGGCCGATGCGTTACAGCCTCGACCTTGGAATTTCCGATGGTGCGCTCTGGGCCAATGGGATGATCGCGCAAACGGTTGAGCTGAGCTGCGTGGCCTGCCTCGATAAGTTCGAGCACGAAATCAAGGTTCCGGCGTTTGCGCTCCACACCGAATTGCACGGGCCGGAGAACATCGATATCACGCCCTTCCTGCGCGAAGATATTTTGTTAAATTTGCCACCCTATCCGCATTGCGATCGCGATGGAGGGCACGTTTGCAAAGGGGCCAAGCTTGAGATTACCGGCGACGCCGGCATAGCGAAAGCGGATTGGAGCGCGCTGGATAAGCTGAAGATCGAGAAAGGTTGAAGGGTTGAAGCGATGAAGCGGTCGATCCGTTAAATCCTCGCGCTGCAACCCTTCAACGCTTTAACTCTTCAACGTTTTAGCGTTCCAACGTTGCCTTTCCACCAAACCATGCTTTCGTTTCCGCTCGCTAATTATGGGCGTCCCCAAACGTAAAACCTCGAAGATGCGGTTGCGCACGCGCAAAGCGGCCAATCGGTGGCATGCCCCACAGCTGAGCAAGTGCGCGCAATGTGGCAGCACCGTGCCCTCGCACACCGTTTGCCCTTCCTGCGGTTATTATAAAGGGCGACAGGTTTTGAGCGTGGGGGCGTGAACGCTGCGCGTTTTGTCACATCCTGAATCGTTAAACCGTTACATCGATTCACGACTCTCGATTCTCCCTCGCTCGATTTTCGTTTTGCATTAGCCGCGCGATAAACGCAAACTGCTACCTCGCATGAAAATCGCACTGGATGCGATGGGCGGCGATTTTGGCCCACCCAACCTTGTTGCTGGCGCCGCGCTCGCGTTGCGTGAGTATCCCCACATCAGCAAACTCTTTCTTGTTGGCGATACCGCTCAAATCGAAGCGGAGCTGAGAAAGCTCGGCTGCAACGACAGTCGGATCGAGATCGTGCATTCGACTCAAGTGGTCGACATGAGCGACCGAGCCTGGTCCGCCGTGCGCCGGAAAAAAGATTCGTCCGTCAGTCGTGCGGTCGATCTGGTCAAGCACGGCCAAGCCAGCGCCATCGTCAGCGCTGGCCACACCGGCGCGGCCGTGGCAGCGAGCATGATTAAACTGCGCACTTTGCCCGGAATCTATCGCCCCGGTATCGCCGCGGTCCTGCCCACCGAAACGAATGTCTTTGTTTTAATGGACGCGGGCGCGAACATCGATGCGCGGCCTGAACATCTTGTCCAATATGCGTTCATGGGCTCGGTTTACTCCAGTCACGTGCTCGGCTACAAGAACCCGACAGTCGGCCTGATCTCGCTCGGCGAGGAGGATGTGAAAGGCAATGAGATGACCAAAGAAGTCTTCAAAATGCTCAAGAAGAGCTCATTGAATTTTGTAGGCAACATCGAGGGACGGCATCTCTTCGAGGATCCGGTGGAGGTGGTGGTGTGCGACGGATTTGTCGGGAACGTGATTTTAAAAACCTGCGAATCGATCTCGGTGGCAATTTTTCAGTGGCTAAAGCACGAGCTATCTCGAACGCCGATGCGAAAGGTGGGCGCGTTTTTGGCGCGAGAATCGTTTCGCACTATTAAAGATAAAACCAACTACGAAGAATACGGTGGCAGCCCGCTCCTCGGCGTAAATGGCATCTGCATCATCGCGCACGGCTCGAGCACGCCACTGGCCGTCAAAAACGCGCTGCGCGTCGCAGCGGAGTCGATTGAACAGCAGGTGAACCCGCATATCATCGAGGAGGTTCAGCGTTATCATGAAGCAACAGCCCCGCTCGAGGCCGCGATCCGCTAGGAATCAACGGACGGTCTCAATTATCGGCACCGGCAGTTATACGCCGGAGAAAATTCTTACCAACGCAGATCTCTCTCGCATGGTCGATACCAGCGACGAGTGGATCACGACGCGCACCGGAATCAAGGAACGGCGCGTCGCGGCCAAGGACGAAACGACCAGCGATATGGCGGCGAAGGCCGCGCTCAAAGCAATCGAGCAGGCGGAAATTTCGCCCGAAGAAATCGATCTGCTTCTCGTCGCCACCGCCACGCCCGACATGATTTTTCCCGCGACCGCCTGTTTTGTTCAGAAAAAAATCGGCGCCAAAAATGCCGCCTGCCTCGATGTTTCGGCCGCCTGCGCTGGATTTCTGTTCGCGGTTGAGATCGCGCAGCAATTCATTACTTCGGGGACCTATGACACAGCGCTGGTGATCGGCGCGGACAAGCTGACGTCGATTACCAACTGGACCGATCGAAATACTTGTGTGCTTTTCGGGGATGGGGCTGGCGCCGCGGTGCTGGGTCATCGCGGTAGCGCGCACGGCGTCATTAGCACCAACATGGGAAGCGACGGTGAGTATACCGACATCTTGTTCATGCCGGGTGGGGGATCAAAGACGCCGATCACGGCCCAGAACGCGCATCTGAATCTGCAAACGATCCACATGTCAGGAAAGGAAGTCTACAAACAAGCCGTGACCGCAATGCTGGCGGCAGCGAGAAAAGCGATTGATCAAGCCGGTCTCACCGTAGATGACATCGCCTGCGTCATTCCGCATCAGGCGAACTTGCGCATCATCGAGTCGATTGGCGAACGACTTGGGATTCCGCGCGAAAAAGTTTTCGTCAACGTCGATCGCTATGGGAATACGTCAGCGGCGGCAGTGGCGATCGCGCTCGATGAAGCGAACCGTTCTGGCCGGATAAAATCCGGCGATTATGTGTTGATGGTGGTCTTCGGTGGCGGATTGACTTGGGCCAGCACGATTGTGGAGTGGTGAGCGGCGAACGCCGTCATCCCGAGCGAAGTCGAGGGATCCCGCCGCGTCAGCTTAAAGATTGCATAACGGGATTCCTCGACTGTCGCTCGGAATGACTGTTTGTTGACGAAATGGAACGTCGCCTCACAGCTATTCTCGCCGCCGACGTGGTCGGATATAGCCGGCTGATGGGCGCGGACGAGGCGGGCACGCTCACAGCACTTCAAGACCTGCGAACTGGTTTCATCGATGGGAAGATCGCTGAGCACCAGGGACGGGTCGTTAAACTGACAGGTGATGGCATTCTCGCGGAATTTCCGAGTGTGGTGAATGCGGTGGCTTGCGCGGTGGAGCTGCAACGTGGGATCAGGAAGCGGAACGTCGATTTGCCCCAGGACCGCCGCATCCAATTCCGTATCGGCGTCAACCTCGGCGACGTGATTGTGGAAGGGGAGGACATCTACGGGGATGGCGTCAATGTCGCCGCCCGTTTGGAAGGTGTGGCGAGACCCGGCGGAATCGCGATCTCACACTCCGTGCGCGATCAAATTGGCAACCGACTTGACTTGGTTTTCGAGGACACGGGCGAGCAGAAGCTCAAGAACATCGAAAGGCCGATTCGCGTTTACAATGTTTCCATTGAGCAGGTCGTGGTGCGCAACAACAAAGGCCGTGCTGCAGGATCGGAAGATCGACCCTCGATCGCAGTGTTGCCATTCAACAATATGAGTGGCGATTCCGAACAAGAGTATTTTAGCGACGGGATTACCGAAGACCTCATTACCGATCTATCGAAAGTTTCCGGGCTTTCTGTGGTGGCGCGGCATACCGCATTCACCTACAAGAATAGGCCAGTTAATGTGCAAGAGGTAGGTCGGGAGCTTGGGGTAGCTTTTGTTTTGGAGGGAAGCGTGCGCAAAGCTGGAGCACGGGTGCGAGTCACCGGGCAGCTGATCGACAGCACGAATGGAAATCATGTTTGGGCAGATCGGTTTGACCGTGAGCTCACCGATATTTTTGTCATCCAGGACGAAATCACCCACGCCATTGTCGAGCAACTAAAGGTCAAGCTTCATCCTCAGGAGCGGAAGTCTATCGCGCAGGCCCCGACGGATAACGTCGAAGCTTACACGTATTATTTGAAGGGCAGGGATTTTCTGAATCGGCGCTCCAAACGTTATCTTCACTTGGCGCGACAAATGTTCGCCAAGGCGGTGGAGTTGGACCCGATGTATGCCCGCGCCTATGCCGGGATGGCCGATTGCGATTCCTACCTTTACATGACGTATCACGAGAAGGTTGTGATGGACGATGTTCTCGCCACGACCGAGAAGGCGCTCTCGCTCGATCCCAAGCTGGCTGAAGCACATGCTTCGCGCGGCGTGGCGCTTTCCGCCGGACAACGGTATGAAGAAGCAAAGAAAGAGTTTGAGAAAGCGCTGGCGCTTGATCCCGATTCCTACGAAGCGCACTACTTCTACGCGCGCTCGACCTTCGCAGAGGGTAATCTTAAGCGCGCTGCCGCGCTCTTTGAGCGCGGCGCGGAAATCCGACCGGACGATTACCAAGTCCCGTGCCTTCTCGTTGCAATCTACAAGTCGTTAGGTCGGCCGCAGGATGCTCAAAATGCAGCTCGAAAAGGTGTCGAACTAGCCGAGCGTGAACTTACTCTTCACCCCGAGGACTCCAGGCCGGCACAGATTGGGTCGGGGGCATGGTTTGCGCTTGGGGAAAAAGATCGCGCCAGGGAATGGACAGCCCGTGCCCTGGCCATCGATCCAGATGATCTGGTCGCGCAGTATAACGCTGCGTGTAATTACTCGTTACTGGGAGATGTTGACGCCGCCCTGGACATGCTCGAGCAATGCCTTCCCAAACTCGGCCATGAAAAGGTCCAGTGGGCCAAGTATGATTCCGATTTCGATCCGCTACGCGACCATCCACGTTACCAGAAGTTATTCGAACGGATCGATAAAGGTTAAAGCGATGAAGAGTTGAACCGTTGAAGCGGTTCCTCTCGCGGGTTAACATTTCTCGATTCTTTTCAACGCTTTAACGCCGCAACGATGGAACGCCGTCTCACTGCCATTCTAGCTGCCGATGTCGTCGGGTACAGCCGGCTCATGGGCAATGACGAAGCCGGTACGCTTGCGGCCCTGAAGGCTGTGCAGACTGAATTAATCGCTGGAAAAATCGCCCAGCATCAGGGACGCATCGTCAAGCTCACCGGCGACGGTATTTTGGCGGAATTTCCCAGCGTCGTGAATGCGCTCGCCTGCGCGACCGAGGTGCAACGCGGTGTTCGCGAGCGCAACACAGATGTGCCACAAAACCGCCGCATCGAGTTTCGCGTCGGTGTCAACGTCGGGGATGTCATTGTTGAAGGCGACGATATTTACGGCGATGGCGTCAACGTCGCCTCACGGCTGGAGAGCGTTGCCGATCCCGGCGGCATCACTGTTTCACGAGAGGTGCGCGATCATGTCGGCAACCGCCTCGATCTTGCTTTCGAAGACCGGGGCGAGCAGAAGTTGAAGAACATCGAGAGGCCGGTTCGCGTTTATAGCGTCATATTGGAGGATGCCGACCTCGGGAACGTGGCTTCTATGAAACAGGACCGCCCATCAATTGCTGTCCTGCCGTTCACCAACATGAGTGGCGATCCCGAGCAGGAGTATTTCAGCGATGGCATTACCGAGGACATCATTACGGATCTCTCAAAGATTTCGGCGCTTTCCGTCATCGCGCGTCACACTTCGTTCACTTACAAAGAAAAGGGGATAAAGGTCCAGAACGTCGGCAAAGAACTCGGCGCCGACTTTATCCTGGAAGGCAGCGTACGAAAGGCCGGCGCGCGCGTGCGCGTGACCGGACAACTCATTAGCAGTAACGACGGGACACACATTTGGGCGGAACGATTCGATCGCGATCTTACTGACATCTTCGCGATCCAGGACGAAATCACCCACGCTATTGTCGAGCAGCTGAAAGTGAAGTTGTTGCCTCAAGAGAAGAAGTCCATCGTACAAACGCCCACTGATAACATTGAGGCCTACACCTATTACTTAAAAGGTCGCGAGCTTTTCCATCGCGGTTCCAAATCGTGTTATAAGGCAGCGCGTGAGATGTTCGTTAAAGCGACGGAGCTAGATCCATCTTATGCGCGCGCTTATGCCGGAATAGCAGACTGTGATACTTTCCTTTACTTGCGAACGACCGAACCAATTTCATTCGAGGCAATACTCGCGATGAGCGAAAAGGCGCTGGCGCTCGATAATGGTCTGGCGGAAGCGCACGCCTCGCGCGGCGCGGCCCTGTCGGCGGTGAAGCGCTACGCAGAAGCGGAGACTGAATTCGAGAAAGCCATCAGTCTCGATCCGAATTCGTTCGAAGCGCATTACTTCTACGCTCGCACCTGCGTCTTCCAGGGTAAGATCGAACAGGCAACGGCGTTATTCGAGCGCTCCGCCGTAATTAAGCCAGACGACTACGCATCTGTCTGCATCTTGGTCCAGTTTTATAACTCGTTAGGGCGGAAGCAGGATGCCAAAGAGGCCGCACGTAAAGGTGCCAAATTAGCGGAGCGCCAGCTCACCCTACATCCGGACGACGCCAAAGCAGCCGAGCTCGGTTCTGGGTCGCTGATCGAAATCGGCGAGTTTGATCGTGCCCGCGAGTGGATTGCCCGGGCGCTTTCGATCGAGCCCGACAATCCGGTGACTCATTACAATGCCGCATGTGGATACGCCATGTTAGGCGATATTGATAAAGCCTTCGAACTACTGGAACGCGGTATCCTCGTCAGCGGCCCGGAATGGGGCCGATGGGTCGAGCACGACTCCATGCTTGATCCGGTGCGCCACGATCCTCGTTACCCAATTCTCCTTGAGACAATTCGCAAGCGCGAAAACGAGAGAAATTCTTGAGCGACCATGCTGATCGAAACCCACGCCCACTTCGACTATTTGTCATGTCGAGCGAAGTCGAGACATCTCTTACTATTGTCTAGTTGAAAGAAATGATGACAGATTCCTCGCTTCGCTCGGAATGACATACCAGCTATGTTGATCGAAACTCACGCCCACCTCGATTACCCCGATTTCGCGCCCGACTTCGACGACGTCTTGCGACGTGCGACTGAAGCTCGTGTCACCCGCATCCTCACCATCGGAACATCTATCGCGAGCAGCCGGCGCGCGATCGAGATCGCGGAAAGATATTCGAATGTCTTCGCGGCCATCGGGGTTCATCCAACGTATGTCGGGGAATCGGGGGACGACGTCATAACGCCTTTGCGCGAGCTGGCGAAGAGTCCGCGCGTAGTTGCGATTGGCGAAACGGGTTTGGATTATCATTCGTTGCCGAGTATCGCGACAGCGAAGGACAAGAAAGTGCAGGTCTTCGCCAATGCATTGCAAGGTGAGACGGAAGAACAAATCGATGCCAGCATCGAAGATGGCGCTTATAAATCGAAGCAAGCGGCGCTGTTCGAGCAACAACTCGATTTGGCGGTCGAGCTCGGCCTCAATGTCGTGATCCATCAGCGCGATGCGTGGGAGGATACACTCGAAATAATGCAGCCTTACACTGACAAGGTTCGGGGCGTATTTCATTGCTTTGGCGGCACGCTGGAACAGGCAAATGAAGTCATCGATCTTGATCATCTCGTTTCCTTTACCGGGATCGTGACCTTCAAAAATGGAGCCTCTGTGCGTCAGGTCGCGGCACAAATTCCGCTCTGGAAATTCATGGTGGAAACCGATTGTCCTTATCTCGCGCCGGTCCCCTTTCGGGGTAAACGGTGCGAACCTGCTTATACCCGTCTCGTGGCCGAATCGATCGCGAGTGCACGAGGGATTCGGCTGGAGGAATTGGCGGAAGCCACGACCGAAACCGCCGAGAAGTTTTTTCGGTTTAATCGATGATGAGAGCAATTGCCAATGGGAGAGCGCGCCGCACCGAAAATGCCAGTCCGGCTCGGACCGCCCTAACGTTAGGGACGCGACAGCGTGTGTTTCTCCAATTTGCCGCTCTGGCCTTGTTATCCTTCCTTTTAGCCTCCTGCGCCACGCCGAAAGACGCGCAGCATCACGTCGTCATCAGCGTGAAAGACCAGAAGCTCGCGCTGCTTGATCATGAAAAACTAGTCGCGATTTATCCGGTCTCGACTTCCAAATACGGGCTGGGCGACTGGCGGGGAAGCTATCGGACGCCGTTGGGCGAAATGGAAATCGCGCAAAAAGTTGGCGACGGAATGCCGCCGGGAACCGTCTTCAAAGATCGCAGACGAACGGGCGAAATCGTTCTACCCAATGCTGCCGGGCGCGATCCGATCGTTAGCCGCATTCTTTGGTTGCGTGGGCGAGAGACGCAAAACGCGAATGCCTTCGGCCGTGATATCTATATTCACGGAACGCCGGAAGAACGGAACCTGGGATTGCCGGTCAGCTACGGTTGCGTGCGAATGAGTTCTAATGACGTAATTAAACTTTACGAGGTGGTCGGACTGGGCGCACAGGTCACGATTGTCGATGCGCCCCTGGATAAGGTTGTGCCTGAGCTCGCTGACGGGACGCGAATCGCCTCGACCGGTCGCCGCGGAATAATGGGGCGATAGTTGTCCTACCCGATTGCCACCAGGTACTGGTAGGGCAGGCTCGTCGCCTGCCGTTCTCAAGGGGCAACCGCGAATGCTTGCCCTACAAATCAGTCTGCCTTGCTCAAAATGACGATCACGGCTGGTCGCCAAGATGCTCGCGCACCGTGTTGCGCTTAAGCAGTTCCATGTCGGCATCCACCATTAGACGCACCAAATCGTTGAATCGTGTCTTCGCTTCCCATCCGAGAATCTTTTTCGCTTTGGTGGCGTTACCGATGAGAATGTCCACTTCCGCTGGACGTTCGTAGCGCGGGTCATGTTTGACGAACTCTTTCCAATCGAGATCAACGTGCCCGAAAGCGGCCTCGCAAAACTCGCGCACTGTATGCGTCTCGTTAGTCGCCAGCACAAAATCGTCGCCGCTGTCCCGCTGTAGCATCTGCCACATTCCTGCCACATACTCCGGTGCGTAACCCCAGTCGCGTTTCGCTTCCAGATTGCCGAGAAATAGTTCGTTTTGCAGCCCGTGCTTGATGGCTGCGACTGCGCGCGAAATTTTGCGCGTCACAAACGTCTCGCCGCGCCGCGGACTTTCGTGATTGAAAAGAATGCCGTTGCAGGCGTTCAAGCCGTAGCTTTCGCGGTAGTTCACCGTTGCCCAGTAGGAAAAAACTTTGGAAACGCCGTAGGGACTGCGTGGCCAAAAGGGTGTTCGCTCCGTTTGCGGGACTTCCTGCGCCTTGCCGAACATCTCGCTGCTCGATGCCTGGTAAAAACGAGAACGGATTCCGGTTTCGCGAATCGCTTCCAGAATGCGAATGGTTCCGACTCCGGTCACATCAGCGGTATATTCCGGAATGTCGAAGCTCACGCGGACGTGGCTCTGCGCCCCGAGGTGATAGATTTCGTCCGGCTTCAATTCATAAAGCAGCTTCACCAGATTCACCGAGTCCGCGAGATCGCCGTAGTGCAGGAACAACCGCACGCCGTTAATGTGCGGATCGACATAAAGATGATCGATGCGAGCGGTGTTGAAGGTGCTCGCCCGCCGGATTATTCCGTGAACCTCGTAGCCTTTTTCCAGCAACAGATCGGCCAGATAACTTCCATCCTGGCCGGTGATCCCGGTGATCAAGGCGCGTTGCATTTGGTGTCTGGCATTAAATCAAATCGAGCACGCGAGCAAATAATTGTGAGGGAGGGACGGGCTCTGTCCCTCCCAAATATTTGAGACGACACGGCGGTCGTCCCTCCATTAGGTCGGTGCCGTAACCGTCAGCAACGCGATCGTGTTCCGCAGCGCCGCGATCAAATCGCGGATTCCCTTATGTCCGAGCGCCAGCATTTCCTCTAACTGTCCCTGTGTAAAAGTGGCTTCTTCGCCTGACCCTTGAATTTCCACAAATTCGCCATCTTCGGTTGCGACCAAATTCAAATCGACGGCGGCGGCTTTGTCCTCTTCGTAGTTGAGATCGACCATTGCGTTGCCATCAACGATGCCGGCGCTTACTGCCGCAATCAGCTTGCGCATCGGCGAGGACGCAATCTTCTTTTCTTCGAGCAGCTTTTTGCAGGCAACGGTCACCGCCAAACTCGCGCCCGTGATCGCAGCCGTGCGCGTGCCGCCGTCCGCTTGCAAGACATCGCAATCGATCCACATCGTGCGGGGGCCGAGCTTCTCCAAATCAATCACGCTCCGCAACGAACGACCGATTAGTCGCTGAATTTCGGAGCTCCGGCCATCCAGTCTTCCCTTAGCGATGTCGCGCTGTTTACGTGTCGTCGTGGAATAGGGCAGCATCGAATATTCGGCTGTGAGCCAGCCGCCAGCGACCCCCTGGTCTTTCATCCAGCGCGGCACGATTTCCTCGATCGTTACGCCGCAAATGACGCGGGTGTTTCCCATCGCGACGAGAACTGAACCACTGGCATGCGGCGCAATGTTGAGCTCGAAATTAATAGCGCGAATCTGATCAAGAGCGCGGCCATCACTCCGTTGCATAGTCGCGACTCTAACGCGAATATAAGGATCGCGCGAAGCGCGAAATGCCGGTTCGGCTCGGACTATCCGTTCACAACGCGGCCGCCATTCGGATGGAGCACTTGACCGGTTATGTAGGAGGAATCGTCCGAAGCGAGAAATACAAAACAGGTCCCGACTTCTTCCGGCGCGCCGGCCCGGCCCAGCGGTGTATCCGAACCAAACGTCGCCACTTCGTTGGCGCTGGTGCAGTCGAATTTCCTTTTCCTTCGACATTCAAAAGCGATTTTCGCCGCTCGTGAGTGCCTCAGCCGTGCCTATTTGCGGAAGCGTTCGGCAACAATGAAAAAATTGCGAAAATCCTGTTGACGACGGGCTGACTCGGATTACTTTTCTGATCCCGCTGATGCGGGGGCTCCTCTAATCAGGAGATCGTTCTACGTACATTTGGGACTGCAAATTGGACTCAATTTTGTCCCGGCAACGATACGCGGAAAGCCGTGGATCGAGGGTCGGGGAGACAAGATTGAGTTTTTTTGTCGCCTAAAATGGACGTCAGGGCTGGTTCTTTGACATCTACATACAGGGTAGTAAGAAAGTACAACTTTAAGAGCTGAGTCTGAAATCAAGGCGCCCAGCTACTTCTAGTGCTGAGTAACCTTCTTTTGAGTTTCGAAATCGCGGAGATCTTTCGAACTTTGAAGAGAGTGCGACAGCCTTGGAAGTAGCTGGGCGAGAGAGTTTCAGTTATCAAAGAATCTTCTGTCCAGCCGCTGCTTGCGGCTGCGATGGAAACAGATTGATCAAGCTACAAAGAGCGCATCATGGATGCCTTGGTGCCAATAGGCGATGAAGGACGTGGTAAGCTGCGATAAGCTACGGAGAGCGGCAAACACGCTTTGACCCGTAGATTTCCGAATGGGATAACCTGAGTGGGGTAACACCTGCTCGAGCTTCTGTGAATTCATAGCAGAAGCATCGCGACACCCGGCGAAGTGAAACATCTCAGTAACCGGAGGAAAAGAAAGCGAATGCGATTCCGTCAGTAGTGGCGAGCGAAAGCGGAAGAGACTAAACCCAGCACTTTCAATTGATTTGAAAACTGTCTTAGCTGTCCGAACTCATTGTTAGTTCGAATAGCCGCTAAGATTAGCGAAGTCGATTGAAAGTGCTGGGGGTTGTAGGAGCCCGATGTGGTAGTGCAAAGGTTAGGTGAAGCTTCTGGAAAGCTGCGCCATAGAGGGTGAAAGGCCCGTAACCGAAAACCGGAGCACGCCTAGGGATTTCCTGAGTAATACGATGCACGTGAAACTTCGTATGAATCTGCGCCGACCACGGCGTAAGTCTAAATACTAATTGGCGACCGATAGTGAACCAGTACCGCGAGGGAAAGGTGAAAAGAACCGCTGTGAGCGGAGTGAAATAGTACCTGAAATGATGTGCTTACAAGGTGTCAAAGCCCGGCACTTTCTGATTCAATGCTGACGTGTTCTACGTTTATGTATTAAAGAATCCGAAGAGTGCCGCGCTATACTACGGCTTTAGTAGCAACCTGAAGGCGCGTTTCGTTAGTCATCAGAAGACTGCGAGGCACGCTAACTGGAAATTAGCCTACTATGAAGCGTATTTGAATGAGCAGAATGCACGCGATCGCGAGCGAATGCTTAAGCAATACGGAGCCGCGAGAGGTCATCTCAAACAACGTATAGCGCGCAGCATGGGGTTAGAAAGTGCTGGGTGATGGCGTGCCTTTTGCTTAATGAGTCTGCGAGTTACTATCAGTGGCGAGCCTAAGGCGTTCTGCGCTGGAGGCGAAGCGAAAGCGAGTCCGAAATGGGCGCCCTAGTCGCTGGTAGTAGACCCGAAGCGGAGGTGATCTACCCATGAGCAGGATGAAAGTTGCTTAACCGCAACTGAAGGTCCGAACCCGTGAAGGTTGAAAACTTCTGGGATGACTTGTGGGTAGGAGCGAAAGACTAATCAAACCCCGTGATAGCTGGTTCTCCCCGAAATAGCTTGAGGGCTAGCCTCGTGTGCTGACCTGCGGAGGTAGAGCACTGGATGAACTAGGGCCCATACCAGGGTACCGAACTCAATCAAACTCCGAATACCGCAGGGCGTAACACGGGAGTCAGTGCGTGGGGGATAAGCTTCACGCGCGAGAGGCAAACATGCCAGACCAGCAGCTAAGGTGCCCAAATACCGTTCAGTGGAAAGGATGTGAGGTTGCTTAGACAGTGAGGATGTTGGCTTAGAGGCAGCCATCATTTAAACAGTGCGTAATAGCTGACTCATCGAGCGATCTCGCGCCGATAATGATTGGCGATAAACGGTATACCGAAGCTCTGGAAGACATTCTGGTTCGCCAGAATGGATTGGTAGGGGAGCGTTGTAGCGACGTCGAAGCCGCGACGGAAGTCGAGGTGGAGTTTCTACAAGTGAGAATGCAGACATGAGTAGCGATAAGCCAGGTTAAATTCCTGGCCGCCGTAAACCCAAGGTTTCCTGGGGAAGGTTCGTCCTCCCAGGGTTAGTCGGGACCTAAGTCGAGGCCGAAGGGCGTAGACGATGGAAAGCAGGTTCAATATTCCTGCACCGGCTGTGGTTAAGTTTAGTTGTGACACATGAGTAGAGACAGGCCGCCGGTTGAAAGTGACGGTCTGCTCGCAAGAGCAAGGACGGGGAGGCTTCGGCTGAACCGGATCTGTTAAAACTTGTGTCAAGAAAAGCGACTAAATGTTCCCACGGTTGCCCGTACCGTAATCCGACACAGGTGGGTGAGTAGAATATACTCAGGCGCGTGAGTGAAACCTCGTTAAGGAACTCGGCAATCTAGCCCCGTAACTTCGGAAGAAGGGGTGCCCGCTGCATTTTGCGCAGGCAAATGCAGCGAAGTAGGAAGGCAAAAGGAAGAAGTAAGAAATTCCGCCGCAGGCGGGACGAAACACTTTCTTCTTAATTCATCCTTCCTGCTTGGCATTTTGAGCGCTGCTCAAAATGCAGCGGGTCGCAGTGAAATGGGTCAACCGACTGTTTAACAAAAACACAGCACTCTGCCAAGTCGTTAAGACGACGTATAGGGTGTGACACGTGACCAATGCGGAAAGATTATGGCAAGACGTCAGCCGCAAGGCGAAGCGTTGAACCGAAGTCCCCGTGAATGTCGGCCGTAACTATAACGGTCCTAAGGTAGCGAAATTCCTTGTCGGGTAAGTTCCGACCTGCACGAATCGTGTAACGAGTTGACCGCTGTCTCAACGAGGAGCTCAGCGAAGTTGTAGTGGCGGTGAAGATGCCGCCTACCCGCAGTAGGACGGAAAGACCCTATGCACCTTTACTACACGCTGTTACTGTTGTTTCGGTTTCGATGCTTAGCGTAAGTGGGAGGCTTTGAAGCGGTCCTTTTGGGGATCGCTGAGCCGACAATGAAACACCACCCTTCGGTACTGGAATAACTAACCTTTACCCGTAAACCCGGGAAAGGGACACTGGCAGCCGGCTAGTTTTACTGGGGCGGTATCCTCCCAAAGAGTAACGGAGGAGTACGAAGGTTGGCTCAACCTGGTTGGCAATCAGGTGTCGAGTATATGGATATAAGCCAGCTTAACTGTGAGACACACACGTCGAGCAGATACGAAAGTAGGTCCAAGTGATCCGGTGGTTGAATGTGGAATTGCCATCGCTCAACGGACAAAAGGTACGCTAGGGATAACAGGCTGATCCTGCCCAAGAGCTCATATCGACGGCAGGGTTTGGCACCTCGATGTCGGCTCATCACATCCTGGGGCTGGAGAAGGTCCCAAGGGTCCGGCTGTTCGCCGGTTAAAGTGGTACGCGAGCTGGGTTCAGAACGTCGCGAGACAGTTCGGTCCTTATCCACTGTGGGCGCAGGAGATTTGAGGGGTTCAGACCTTAGTACGAGAGGACCGGGTCTGACGAACCGCTGGTGTTCCAGTTGTTCTGTCAAGAGCAGTGCTGGGTAGCTATGTTCGGAAAGGATAAGCGCTGAAAGCATCTAAGCGCCAAGCCTATCCCAAGATGAGATCTCCCTGAAGGGTCGTGGTAGACCACCACGTTGATAGGTCTCCGGTGCAAGTGCAGTAATGTATTCAGCTGAGAGATACTAATAACCCGTTCGGCTTGATCATTTACTTTTCTGTTAAGCTGTAGCCGGGATCGTTGATCCCGGCTATCGCAAACAGAGAAGATCAAATGATCTCAAACAAAACGAAGCCTTAACGTTCGCTTTCCCTTCCTGTATGTAGATATCAGAGAACCGGCAGTTCTTTTGAAACTGTACGATCGACATCGTCATCAGAGATGCCGACTCGCGCTGGCGTCGCTGCGGTGCAGCGAAACGCCAGTCCGGCTCGGACCTCTGGTGATAATAGCGCAGTGGCACCACCCGTTCCCATTCCGAACACGGCAGTGAAACGCTGCAGCCCCGATGGTAGTGCGGCGATAGGCCGCGCGAGAGTAGGACGTCGCCAGAACTAAAACCCCACTGGGTTTATCCCAGTGGGGTTTTTACATTTCTGGCACGCCTACTCGAGCAGAGAACACGCCGTGCTGAAAAGCCGGCGGGTAGACGGTCAAGCCCGCGAGGGTAGCGGGGGTGTGTGCGCGGGAGCGAACGAATCAGTAGGACGTCGCCGGAACCCAGCCCCGAAAGCTTTCGGGCCTGGGCTTTTTTTGTACCGCGTCGACTGGCCCGTCGCGCCGTAGCCTTGGCGGAGGCTGATCGACCCTCAATTTCTCTAGACATGGACGGTCTATTTCCACGCCGTCTCACAAGAGCGCACAAGAACCGGGATGCAAAGTCACGGGTCTTTTAGTTTGCGTTTGCCTGCGCCGCAGTCTGGAAAGGCGGACAATCCGCGGTAAGCTCTCGTTATGTTAACGAGTCAAAAGGTTATTGATGCCATCAACGAACAGATCGGATACGAGTTCAGCGCGGAGCTGCAGTACTATGCGATTGCTGCGCATTTTGCGGCTGAAGCGTTGCCGCAGTTATCGCAGCATTTCTTCCAGCAGGCCGAGGAAGAGAAAGGGCACGCCCTGCGCTTTATCAAATATGTGGTCGATGCCGGCGGACGTGTGGTGATCCCGGCGATCGATGCCCCCAAATCGAAATTCAAAACGGCGCGCGATGCGGTCAAGCTTTCGCTTGACCAGGAAATTCACGTGACTCAGCAAATCAACGGCCTGGTGGGATTGGCGCGGAAGCAGAACGATTACATCACGATCAACTTCCTGCAGTGGTTCCTGACCGAACAACTCGAAGAGGTTTCGTCGATGGATAATCTGCTGAAGATCATCGAGCGCGCTGGAACTGACCTTCTCCAAGCAGATGAATACCTCGCTCGCGTCGGGCTGAGAACAATGCCGGAGCCGCCGAAGGAGTGAGAGGCTTCGACCAGCTCCAGCGTTCACGCTTGGGAAGAAAAACAAACAGCGTGCCCGATTTATGTATTTTAATAATAGCTATAATTTTCCGACGCATTCATCCTCTGCCTGACCAGAAGCGCTACGGGCAAAAAATCTTGAATAGATTCCGCCCGAGCCGTCTAATCGATCAACCTATGAAAACAAAAACATTTAGTTTGATCGCAGCGGCGAGTTTGGTGCTCAGCGGCATGGCGTTTGCCGGAGCCAAGACTTATGAAGTCACCGGACCAGTCCTTGAAGTAAACGATTCGATGATCGTTGTGCAAAAGGGGAAGGACCGTTGGGAAGTGGATCGCGATTCCAACACCAAGGTCAACGGCGACGTGAAGGTCGGCGACAAGGCTCACATCACCTACACGATGACGGCGAAAGATGTGGAAGTGAAGACAGCCAAGGCCGAGAAAGGAACGAAGAAGGAAAAAGCGAGCCCGGCCGCTTCGCCGAAGTCGTAACTTTCGGGTAGAAAATCCAAGTTTCGTTAGTTGAATCGCCGGATGTTTTAATCCACATCCGGCGATCTTCTAAGCTGCGGATGGGAAACAGGCATAGATCTGCTTGGCGTTAAATTGGGCGCAAGGGGGGAGCATTTGCCCTGTATGTGTTTGGGCGTTAACTGACCCTCTCATTAACACCCTGCTTTGGCTGGGTGTTAACGACGCTCTGAGAGAGCCCATATCCGCTTCAGCGGTTTTTTGTCGGTGAAGAAGAAAACCGCTAAGTGGTTGTGCTAGAAGAGTCGGCCATGCACCTCGCTGAAGCGAGGTGTTAATGAAATGCGATATCAGGGCAACGCTAAACACGTATTTTGCGTTGTGTGCCTAGCGGAGATTTTCTCCGCTGTAGCGGGTTCAGCGGAGTACAACTCCGCTGGGCGCACAGACTGGAAAGTCTGTGTTCCAGTCAACTGAGTGATCATGTTCCTCCATTCTGGTCGACGCAACCGGTACGGCTGCCGCCACAGTGGATCGGGGGCCGAATTTTCCCGCTGGCCAAGGGCCGAAAGCCTATTATAAAGCACCGATGCTAGCCGGCATTGTTATCGGCGCGGTCGAGACGCAACAAATTAACAGCGCGGTTTATTTCGCGGCGGCGGCGGTTCTTATCTTCGTGGCGGCGATGTTGGCTGGGCGAAAAGTTCAGCGAAATCTGAAAGCAAAATGGATCGCGGCCATCTTCGCGGTCAGCATGGTGACCTTCGGTTTGATCTGGGTTCTGCTCTCGGCCTTAAATCGCCACGAGGCGGAGCCACGAACGGCGCCTGATTATCCGGCACCCAGCGCCACTCCCTGATCTTCGGCTAAGGCTGGCGCAATATCGAGCGGAGCGGAGCTAATCGCGAGCACTTCGTAGGTGGCAGTGCCGTGATCGGTGTTGAGAGTGACACGTTCACCGCGCTTTTTGCCCAAGAGAGCCTGTCCGATTGCAGTCTGATAGGAGATGATGTGACGCTCAGGGTCGCCGTCCCAGGCGCCAAGGATGGAATAACTTTCTTCCTGCGCCGAATCCACATCGCGCAATGTCACAATCGTGCCAATGGAAACCTGGAAGGTGTCGGCGTTGGAGAAATCGGTGCCGCGGGCGCGGTGCAACATTTGTTCGAGCTCGGACTTGCGCCGCATTAGAACGGCTTGCATTTGCTTGGCTGCTTTGAATTCGAAATTTTCCCGCAAGTCGCCATAAGAACGCGCCACCCCAATCTCCTTTGAATTCTCGGGAATTTTCTTGTTCACGATCTCTTCGTATTCCTCCTGCCTTTTGCGCAGGCTGCTCCAGGAAACAACAAGCGTTTCCGTTTTTTCTTCGGGCTGCGCTCCGGTCGCCATGCTTTCCAGTTCCGGATACAGCTTGATCACGCGCGCCATAAGTGAGCGTTTGGTTAGGTTATCGAACACCGGAGTAAGCAATAAGCGGCGCATGACGTCGCGTGCGGCGCCGACCTCCGAGTTCGCGAAAATATCCCCAATTAGTTCGCGATCATCGAGCAACAGATCGCGTAAACGGGACGAGCGCGAGGTCTCGTTATGCTGGTCGCGTTCGATCGCGGATAAGATGGCCGGCAAAATTTCTGGCGTAATCAGCTCCGGCCAGTTGGCGCGTTCGCGGCAGAGCCAGAACATCATTTCGCTGCTGGCGGAATGTTCGCGCACGGCGCGTTCCAACAATGTGCGCAGCTCGTCAATCTTCCCGTTCTCGGCGAAAATCTTTGGAATTTGTGCAACGAGCCGCGGGTTATTCGAGACCATCATTCGCCAGGCGCGCCTGGACCAGGCATCGCCGAGCGCCCGCGGCAGTGCTTGCAAAACGCGACGCTCTTTGGCTGACGGAAGCTTCGAAAGAATCTCGGTCAGACGCGGTTCCTCTTCCGAAATCAAACGCTCGAGAGTGAGGTCGGGCCGGGTGATCGTCAATTCCGGAACGCGCGCGAGCAAATCATCTCGCGCCAGGACAAGCTCGAAGGTGAGCGGGGAATGCAATTTTTGATTTTGCGCAGCGGTACTCTCGATTTTTTCCACGATCGGCTGCAATTGCGTTTTCGGATCTTTAAATTCGTGATGGAATTTAATGATTTGGTCGAGTGCGGCGGCCTGCTCTTTAGACTGGCGAGTCTGATTAAAAAATGTGAGGAGCTCGTCCGCGCGCGAGACCGGCTCGCCCCGCAATGCGATCGGCTCCGATTTCTTTGCCGGGACCGAAAAGTAACCGCTGGACTTCATTGCTTTTTTCGCGCTCGTCCACCACCGCTTCCATTCCGTTTCAGTGAACAAATCGCCCACCAGCACCTCGCTGATCTGAGCGAGGGTGGCTTTGCCGTCGAACCCTTCCAGGATGTTACGCACCACTGCTGCCGGATCCGACTTTAAGGCCGCCTTGATCGCATCGGGCTCCCTTACCTTGCGCGCGAGAAAATGGCCGGCGGGGATTGGTGTCAGATTTTCCGCGGCGTAAGCCAGCTGCATCGGATGCCTCGCTTTGGTTTTGAAATCGATCACGATCTGATTGAGCAACAGATTCCACTCCGCCACCTGCCCGAATCCCCAACTCTTGTGCAGACAAAATGAGCCGGGGCGTAATTGCTCCAATTGCTCGGCCGCTTTTGTCGTCAGCTTTCCTGATTCGACAAGCTTTTCCAACTCAGCATCCATTCGCGGTCGTTCACCCTACGAAAAACGTTCCAGCGCGCGAGAGAAAATTGGAGGTGCTTTTGGTGTTTCGGATTGCGGCCCTTCACGCAACGTGAAACGGTTGCCGCCGTGCCGACGAGCATTTGGTTTTGGATCACATTTCATATTGGCGTTTTCATTGCCCTCGCGGTTGACTTGGCCAGCTTCAAACGGCGCCATCGTGCGCTGACGATGCGGGCGGCGACGTTACGCAGTCTGCTTTGGGTGGTGCTCTCGCTCGGCTTCAGCCTGGTTGTCGCCCAAACGCAAGGGCCGGACCGTGCTTTGGATTTCCTCACCGGCTACCTCATTGAGTATTCGCTCAGTGTCGATAACATTTTTGTTTTCGTTCTCATCTTCACCTATTTCAAAGTCCCGCCGATTTCACAACATCGTGTTTTAGTATGGGGCATCCTGGGCGCGTTGGTCATGCGCGGGATAATGATCTGGTTGGGTGTTTCCCTCGTCTCCAGGTTCCACTTCATCCTCTACGTTTTCGGCGTTTTTCTAATCATTACTGGGATCCGGATGGCCTTCAGCAAACAGCAAACTGACTTTGGCGACAGCTGGTTCCTGCGGATGTGTCGCAAATTTATGCCGGTAACGCAGGACTTTCGCGGTTCACATTTCACCGCTCGGATTGACGGGCGGCTCATGCTCACTCCGCTGGCGCTGGTTTTGCTCGTGATCGACGTGATGGACCTTGTCTTCGCGGTCGATTCCATTCCGGCCGTCTTCGCCATCACTCAAGACACCTTCATCGTCTATACCTCGAATATTTGCGCGATTCTCGGATTGCGCTCCCTCTACTTTCTGCTGGCTAATTTGATGAATCGGTTTGTTTACCTTCGGGGCGGCCTCTCCGTCATTCTCGTTTTTGTTGGAATTAAAATGACTCTGTCCAAGCTCTTTCCGATCCCGAATTACATCTCACTAGTGGTCATTGTCGCGGTTCTGGCCATTACGATTTGCGCGTCCATTTTCATGACACGGAACCAAGCGGCCAGCGACCCACGAAAATAGGATTGTGAAATTGTTCCCTTTTTGCTCCAATTCAAGTTGCGTATGAAAATCATTGTCTTCCTCGCCGGTCTTGCGCTTGCCAGTTCCGCACTGGCGGATATTCACGATCCACCCTCAAACGATTATGGACCGACGCGTAAGCTCGGTCGCGGCTTCGCTAATTTCTTTCTCGCCCCAGCAGAAATCCCGGTGACGATTGCGACAGTTAACACCAACGAAGGCAATTCTGCTGCCGCCGGCTACGGTGTTGTCCGGGGCGTTGGACGTTCGGCGGCGCGACACGTCGCCGGCTTGCTCGAAATTCTGCTCTGGCCTGTGCCGGCGTATCGGCAAAGCTATTATCCGTTACTGCCAAGCGATATTCCGTGGATCCATGCCGGCTACGCGGAGTTCCCGCCTGAGCTCGGCAACGAGACGAAATACCCTTACGTGCGCGATTATTAATTGCCCTAAACTCAGTCATCCTGAGCGAAGCGCAGCGAAGTCGAAGGATCCCGCCGCGGTAGCGTAAAGATAACTTCTCCCGGATCCCTCGACTTCGCTCGGGATGACAGCTGCTGTGGAGCTTCAAATCACCGATGTCGCCTTTGGCGGGAAAGGCGTCGCGCGCACGAATGGTAAGGCGGTGTTTGTGCCTTATGTCGTCGACGGAGAAACAGTTTCGGCAAACATCACGCGCGAACACAAAAAATTTCTCGAGGCGGAACTGGAAAACATTGTTACCGCTTCACCCCATCGGGTCGAGCCGCGTTGCCCGTACTTCGGACGTTGCGGCGGCTGCGTTTACCAACACATCGATTACGAACATCAACTGGCCTTGAAATGGCGGCAGGTGAAAGAGACCTTGTGGCGAATCGGAAGGTTGCAAGAGCCGCCGATGCGCCCATTCATTCCTTCGCCGATCGAATACGAATATCGCAATCGCATCACGGTGCATGTGCGCGATGGTGTGATCGGATTTTTCCGACGCGAATCGAACAAACTGCTCGATATTGAAGGTTGTCCAATTGCGTTAAGTGAAGTTAATGCGCAGTTAGTTGAATTAAGGGGAAGCCATCCGCGTGATGGTCATTATACCTTGCGCGCCGATAAAGCCTTGCGCGTGTTTACTCAGGCGAATGATGCCGTCGCCACCGCGATGCTTGATCTGGTGGATCGTTTGCTCGGCTCAGCAAGTGGCACGCTCATTGATGCCTATTGTGGTGGCGGATTTTTCTCGAAACGATTGCGCGGGCGCTTCGGAAAAGTGATCGGGATTGATTGGGACCAGCATGCGATCGCCGTTGCACGGGAAGGCGCGAACGAAAACGAAACGTACGCTGCGGTGGATGTGGAGACGGAGCTCGGCGCGCGATTGCAATCAATCGCACCCGCCTCGGACGGAGGAAACAGTGCGGTCATAGTGGACCCGCCTGCAACCGGCCTGAGCAAAATGATTCTGGAGACGTTGATCGAACATCGACCAACCCAATTGGTTTACGTTTCCTGCAATCCCGCCACTCTCGCGCGAGATCTTGTCACTCTAAAACAATCGTTCCGGATCGATTCGATCACCCCGCTCGACATGTTTCCTCAAACGGCCGAAATCGAGGTAGTGGCTGATCTTCATGCATAGACGAGCAAGTCAACCTCTTCGGGTAATAAATGTGAAACTTCGTGGATGACGCTGCCGCGAATTAAATTGAGCAGAGCGTTGCGCTGGAACGATCGCGCGCGCTCGCGTACACGCCGCCGCCGTCGGATAAAGCCGGCAAATGATCATGTAATTGAAGCAGTGCGCCGAGTTTGGTTGACCAAGCCTCCGCTCATCATTCCAAATAGGAATTAGAAATGGTGTCGGACTTAGGTGTTATCGCCGCGGAGCCAAACTGGCCGATCATGTTGCCGTTCGGAATTCTGTTGCTGGCCATCGCCTTGGGTCCGTTAATCGCGCAATACCATTGGGAGCGCCACTACCACCAACTTTGCGTCGTCTTGGCCGGCGTGGTGTGCAGCTACCACATTTTTGCCGTTCATCAGACTGCGCGAGTCCTCCATGCCTCGATCGATTATGTGACCTTCATGGTGGTAGTTGGTTCTTTCTTTGTCGTTTCCGGCGGCATTCATTTGCACGTCCGAGCGCCAAGCAGTCCGGCCCGCAATACACTCTTTCTTTTTGTCGGTGCAGGGCTGGCAAATCTGGTCGGGACAATAGCCGCGTCGATCCTTCTCATTCGTCCCTGGATCACGATGAACAAAGGGCGCGCCGCACCGATGTACGTCGCGTTTTTCATTTTCTTGGTCAGTAACATTGGCGGCGCGCTCTTGCCGGTGGGCCCGCCATTATTCCTGGGATTTCTGAAAGGCGTGCCATTCTGGTGGACCGCGCAACATTGTTGGCGCGAATGGCTGATGACGATCGGAATTGTTCTCCTCATATTTTTCGTTCTCGATTCCATCAATTTTCGCGCGACCAGAAAAACAACCCATGAAAGCGATCTGACGTCATGGAGATGCGACGGCGCGTACAACTTCATCTTCTTATTCGTCATATTGGCAGCGCTCGTTGCCATGCCAGCACGCTGGCGCGAGCCAGTAGTGGTTTTGACCACGCTCGGATCTTATCTCGCAACGCCAAGACGCATTCGCGACGCGAACAATTTCACTTTTGCTCCGCTCAAGGAAGTTGGTTGGCTCTTTCTTGGAATTTTCGGGACCATGATTCCGGTCTTGGAATTCATGGAACACTCGGCTGGTAGGCTTGGATTAAACTCCAACCTGACATTCTACTGGGCGACTGGCATGTTATCGGCGTTGCTCGATAACGCACCGACGTATTTGGCGTTCTTCGCGGCCGCTCTCGGGCTTCATGGCTTGGACATCAACGAATCGTCGCACGTTGCCAGGTTCATCGGCCAGAATGGCCGCGAGCTGATCGCGATCTCATTAGGCGCCACTTTTTTTGGCGCGCTGACTTACATCGGCAACGCCCCAAATTTGCTCGTGAAAACAATCGCCGAACACGCGCGTGTGCGAACCCCCAACTTCATCGAATATATTTGGAAATTTGCGCTGCCGATTCTGCTCCCGATCTTCGTCGTAATCTCGATACTATTTTTCCGCTGAGATTTTTTTCCTCACAAGATACCAAATCATTAGTGCTCCGATCGGAAGCCCTATGAGGGTGTTCGGATCATGCCGAAGCAGCGCATTTAGGAAGTCGCCGACAAGATTTGTGGCGAGAATTCCAATCGCGAGCCGGCGTCCCCATTCAGCAGTTCGCGCAAGTCCAACTGCCGCGAGACCACACGCCATTCCGACCGTTGCCATCAGCGCGATCGAAGTCTCGCTTCCGACTTCTTGGAACCGAACGCGTGCCTCTGGCTTCAGCCGCCAGATCGATTCTAGAAAACTTCCGGGAAATGCCAGTGCCAGCATGGTAACGAGACAAACCAGCGCTCCAGCCGCGAAGAAGATTACAAACAAAATTGTACCAACAGATAGATATGACCGGTTCATCCGTAAACCAACAGACGGATTTCGACTGTTCCCGGCGACAGCCGAAAACAAAAGCCATTTTAACGTTTTTTTAATGCCTTACCGCTGCGGTTTAATTAACGCTGTCGGCATTTATCGCGCAGAGTCGTTAGACATATGAGCGAATTTATCCTGGTCGGCATCGCCCTCCTCCTGGCTGTGAACGGACTTTATTCTCGTTTCTGCGAGAAGCCGAAGGAGGAGCGATGAGCGATCTCATCTTTGCCGGCGTCATCGTTCTGTTTTTTATCGTGGGCGGTCTTTACGCGGGCTTCTGCGAAAAACTGTAGGAGAACCACATGGAAACGATCGTTGTCGGAATCATCGCGCTGTTGCTCTTCATCTATCTGTTTGTGGCGATGATCCGGCCGGAAAAATTCTAAGCGACAACCATGCAAGCTTCCGGTTGGATTCAATTCGCCCTCTACTTTGTCGCGCTGGTGCTCATCACCAAGCCGATGGGGCTTTATCTCCTGCAAGTGCTCGATGCCAATGGCAGAACCTGGCTTGACCCGGTGTTGCGTCCGCTGGAGCGACTGACGTATCGGCTCATGGGAGTCGATTCCAGCAAGGAGCACGATTGGAAGCAGTACACCCTCGCCATGCTTCTCTTCAGCCTGGTGGGCTGCCTATTCACTTACGCGATTCTGCGTTTGCAAAATCTGCTGCCACTCAATCCGCAAGGCATTGCTGCGGTAAATCCGGATCTCGCTTTCAACACGGCGGTCAGCTTCACCACCAACACCAACTGGCAGAATTACGCCGGGGAATCGACCATGTCGTATCTCTCGCAGATGGTCGCGCTGGCCTTCCATAATTTCGTTTCCGCCGCGACCGGCATTGCCATCGCGGCGGCGTTTGTCAGGGCGATCGCGCGCCATTCGGCCAAGACCATCGGCAATTTCTGGGTCGATCTCGTGCGCGTGACCTATTACCTCCTGCTGCCCATTTGCCTCGTCTTCGCTGTCTTTCTGGTGTCGCAGGGGATGATTCAAAATTTTAACGGTTACACCAAGGCCACCTTGTTGGAGCCAATGAAAATCCAAGTCGAAAAGAAAAACGACAAGGGCGAGACGATCAAGGGAGCGGACGATAAGCCGGTGATGGAAGAACAAACTGTCAGCGAACAGAACATCGTGCAGGGACCGATGGCGTCGCAGGTCGCGATCAAAATGCTCGGCACGAACGGCGGCGGTTACGTAAACGCCAACGCGGCGCACCCGTTCGAGAATCCAACGCCGCTTTCAAATTTCTTCCAGATGCTTTCCATTTTTTCAATCGGCAGCGGGCTCACTTATTACCTCGGCCGAATGGTCAAAAACCAGAAGCACGGCTGGACGGTTTGGGCTGCAATGTCAATTTTGTTTGTCGGTGGCGTGTTGCTCTGCTGGTCGGCCGAGAGTGCAGGCAATCCGATTCATCACCAACTCGGCCTTGCCGCCGCTGACGGCAATATGGAGGGCAAGGAAGTCCGTTTCGGCATTTTCAGTTCGGCGCTCTTTGCCACGATCACGACCGACGCATCATGCGGCGCGGTCAACGCAATGCACGATTCCTTCACGGCTTTAGGCGGTTTTGTGCCGCTGTTTAATATCCAACTCGGCGAAATCATTTTCGGCGGCGTTGGCGCCGGACTCTACGGCATGCTCGTCTTCGTCGTCCTCGCGGTCTTTATCGCGGGTTTAATGGTTGGCCGCACGCCGGAATATCTCGGCAAGAAGATCGAAGCCTACGACGTCAAGATGGCGATGTTGTCCTTACTCATTCTCGCGATCTCCATTTTAGGATTCGCAGCTTGGGCGGTGGTGAGCAAGTGGGGCTTGGCCGGTCTGAACAACAATGGCCCGCACGGGCTTAGCGAAATTCTCTACGCCTTTAGTTCAGGCGCGGGAAACAACGGCAGCGCCTTCGCCGGACTTTCCGGAAACACGTCTTGGTACAACACTACTCTCGGTCTCGAAATGCTCTTCGGCCGCTTTCTAATGATCGTGCCGATCATGGCCCTGGCCGGTTCGCTGGTACAGAAAAGAGTTGCGCCGGCTAGCGCCGGTACGTTTCCCGTTTCCGGCGGGACATTCCTCATTCTTTTGCTGGGCACAGTCCTGTTGATCGGTGCGCTGAATTTTCTCCCGGCGCTAACCCTGGGACCGGTGGTTGAGCATTTCCTCAACCTCCAGGGAAAACTCTTTTGAATATTGATCCATGAAGCAGAAAGCTCCTTCTCTCTTTGATTGGAAGATTGCCGGCCCGGCGATCATTGATGCTTTCAAAAAGCTCAACCCGCGCCTGATGATCAAGAACCCGGTCATGTTTGTGACGATGGTGGGCGCGGCATTGACCACGGTTGGAATCTTTACGGCCGAGCCGGGCCTGCGCGGTTTCGTTGCCCAACTGGCGATATGGCTCTGGTTCACTGTCCTTTTTGCCAATTTCGCTGAAGCGGTTGCAGAGGGGCGCGGCAAAGCCCAAGCCGCCAGCCTGCGAAAAGCGCGCAAGGAAACGATGGCGCGCCGGATGCGCAACGGGCATGAAGAACAGGTCCCCGCACCGATTTTACAGAAGGACGATCTCGTCGTTTGCGAGGCAGGCGATGTCATTCCCGCAGACGGCGACGTCGTGGAAGGAATCGCCAGTGTCGATGAAGCTGCCATCACCGGCGAATCAGCTCCGGTGATTCGGGAAAGCGGTGGCGATCGCAGTGCGGTCACCGGTGGCACGCGCGTGCTGAGCGACCGCATTGTCATCCGCGTCACGATGGAAAAGGGTGGCGGTTTTCTCGACCGCATGATTGCTCTGGTGGAAGGCGCCCGCCGTCAAAAAACGCCTAACGAGATCGCGCTAACGATCCTGCTCGCGGCACTGACTTTCATTTTTCTGCTGGTTTGCGTGACGTTAAAGCCATTCGGCATTTATTCCGCCACCGAATTTTCCATCCCGGTTCTGGTTGCATTGCTGGTTTGCCTGATCCCGACAACGATCGGAGGCTTGCTTAGCGCCATCGGCATCGCCGGGATGGATCGCGTGCTTCAGCGCAATGTGCTGGCGATGAGCGGACGCGCGGTCGAAGCGGCGGGAGATGTGGATGTCCTTCTGCTCGACAAAACAGGCACGATCACTTTGGGCAACCGCATGGCGGTGGCGTTTCATCCCGCGCCTGGAGTTTCGGGAAACGATCTTGCCGCATCTTCGCAGCTGAGTTCCCTCGCCGATGAAACGCCTGAAGGCAGGAGCATCGTTGTTCTCGCCAAGGAGAAATTCGGATTGCGCGCGCGCGAAATGCACGAGCTGGAGGCGACCTTTGTGCCATTCACCGCACAAACCCGCATGAGCGGGATCGATCTCCACGCCAACGGCTCCGAGCCCACGATGCGTGTCCGAAAAGGGGCGGCGGAAGCCGTGCGCGGATTTGTCGAATCAGCGGGCGGAATTTTCCCGCAGCCAGTCGGAAAGACGGTCGACGAGATCTCGCATCGTGGCGGCACTCCGCTCGTAGTCGCGTCGGAAGCGATGACGCTCGGGACAATCGAGCTCAAGGACGTGGTCAAAGGCGGAATTAAAGATCGGTTCGCCCAGCTCCGTAAAATGGGAATCAAAACGGTGATGATCACCGGCGATAATCCGCTGACGGCTGCGGCCATCGCGGCTGAGGCGGGTGTCGATGATTTCATGGCGCAGGCCACGCCTGAGCAAAAGCTGAAACGCATTCGCCAGGAACAAGCCGACGGCCATCTCGTCGCCATGACTGGCGATGGTACGAACGACGCGCCCGCGCTTGCGCAAGCGGATGTCGGCGTTGCGATGAACACGGGCACGCAAGCCGCGCGCGAAGCGGGGAACATGGTCGACCTCGACAGCAACCCGACCAAGCTGCTCGACATCGTAGAGATCGGGAAACAAATGCTCATCACCCGCGGTTCGCTCACCACCTTCAGTATCGCGAACGATGTGGCGAAATATTTCGCGATCATTCCAGCGATGTTGATGGCGACTTTCCCGGCCATTGCTCCGCTCAACATCATGCACCTGCACAGTCCCACCAGCGCCATTCTCAGCGCCGTAATTTTTAACGCCCTGGTCATCATCGCACTGATTCCGCTGGCCCTGCGCGGCGTGGCCTACAAACCGATGGGCGCTCTCGCAATTCTCCAGCGCAATCTCCTCATTTATGGGTTCGGCGGCGTCATCGTGCCGTTCATCGGCATCAAGCTCATCGATCTCATCATCGCCGCGCTCCATCTCATCTAGTTTATGAAAGCATTCTTTTCTGAAATTCGCGGCGCAGTCTTCGCTACTTTGATTCTGGCCGTCGTTTGCTGCGGACTTTATCCGCTTGTCGTCTTCGGAATCGCGCAGGCGTTCTTTCGCGACAAAGCCAATGGCAGTTTGATCGTCGATCAAAATGGGACGGTGCGCGGTTCGAAGCTGCTCGCGCAGGGGTTTATCGCCGACAAATATTTTCACCCGCGTCCTTCCGCTGCCGGCAACGGCTACGATGCTGCTGGCTCCAGCGGCAGCAACCTTGGACCGACTTCGCAAAAGTTAAACGATGCGATCAAAGATCGAGTCGTCGCCTATCGAAATGAGAACGGCTTGAAAGAAGACGAAGTCGTTCCGGCCGATGCGGTCACTACATCCGGCAGCGGCCTCGATCCGCACATCAGTTTGCGCAACGCCGAGCTCCAAACCCCGCGCGTGGCAAAAGCGCGCGCTCTGAGCGAAGGCAAAGTGCGCGAGTTGATCGAGCAAAACACCGATGGCCGCGATCTTGGTGTTCTCGGAGATCCCGGTGTGAATGTGCTGACGCTGAATCGCGCGCTCGATGGACTGCACTGAATCGCGAGCGGTCTAAGAAATGAAAACAATCGCTTTCGTCTTCGTTCCGATCCCTTCGGATTGGGGAGCGCAGGCTGGCAGCCTGCAGCGAAGAGCAGCTTGCTCTTCGCACTCTGAGGGTGCGAAATCCAGGAAGGAAGCATCGACAAAGAGTGCTCGGTAAGCTGTCGCGCACAGCAGGCTAATAGCGCCAGCAGCCCCCGCACCCCAAGATTTTCCGTTCTGGACGTGGTTCATCGACAATCCGCGTCCGCAATCCAGCAAATGAGAACAACGCTTCAATATGTCGATCCAAGAAAAATCTGCAGTTGTCGATCAAACAATCGAGCCAGCCAATTCGGATTTCTCGGCGAGCCGCGCGTGAGTGTCCTGACACCGAATTGCCTTATCGACGAACTCTCATAGCCTTGACGCCCCTGCCCGGGATGGAAATAATCGCGGCTTACCGAAGGACAACCAATGTTGCATCTCGATACGGGCAATACTGCTTTCACGCTGCTGTGCGCCAGCCTGGTGATGTTGATGACGCCAGGACTGGCATTCTTTTATGGCGGGCTCGTTGGACGAAAGAACGTGCTGGCCATCATGATGCAGAGCTTCGTTTCGATGGGCTGGACCACGGTCTTGTGGTGGGCCTTCGGATTCTCGCTTTGTTTTTCCGGCGATCAGAAGAACGGCACGGACTTTTTCGGAATTATTGGCAACCTGAACTGGGCCGGTCTGCGCGGCATCACGCTCTCCACGCCTTCACCGAACGACACGATCCCGATGCTCGTTTTCTGCGCCTATCAAATGATGTTCGCCATCATCACGCCGGCGCTGATTACGGGCGCATTCACCAACCGCATCACCTTCAAGGCCTACATGTTGTTTCTGACGGCGTGGCTGATTCTGGTCTACTTCCCGTTCGTCCACATGATTTGGGGCGGCGGCATCCTGGCGGAATGGGGAGTAAAGGATTTTGCCGGCGGCATCGTCGTGCACAACATCGCGGGAATCGCCGCGCTCGCTTCCATTCTCTATGTCGGCAAGCGCAAGGTCGCGGACCGCGGTCCGCACAGTATTCCACTCGTGGCGCTCGGCACTGGCTTGCTCTGGTTTGGTTGGTATGGCTTCAATGCCGGCTCCGAGTTCCGCGTCGATTCGACTACGGCGGTGGCGTTTATCAACACCGACGTGGCCGCTTCGTTTGCAGCCATCGCATGGTTGCTGGTGGACTGGCGAGTCTCAAAGAAACCGAAATTCCTCGGCTTGCTGACCGGCGCCGTGGCGGGTCTCGCTACGATCACGCCCGCAGCAGGCTACGTCTCTCCGGCCACTGCTGTCATTATCGGAACTGTGGCTGGCGTCGTTTGCTATTACGCTTGCGCGTTGAAGAACAAATTGCGATGGGACGACGCTCTCGACGTGTGGGGCGTGCACGGTGTCGGCGGCTTTCTGGGAATTGCTCTGCTCGGCGTGTTCGCTTCGACGACGTGGAATCCGGCGGCCAACGGCGGAGTGAACGGATTACTGGCCGGCGACCCGAGCTTCTTTCTGAAACAACTCGCCGCGGGACTGTTCTCGTCGTCTTGGGCCCTGATTTTCACGCTGGGGATGCTTTGGATCATCGATCGTATAACACCGGTGCGGGTCGAAGATGCGGACGAAGAACTAGGCCTCGACGAGGCGATCCACGGCGAGACGGCCTACGTGGAAGGTTTGTAATCGCGCGCGTCGCACCCAAAGGTCCTGCGGTTCAACCTGTTTCTCGTCCAAATGCGGCGGGACGATCAACACTATGAAACAACTCGTTCAACTTCTCAGTGCAACGATTCTCGTTAGTATCGCCTCGGCTGGCGAACCGACGCCTTCGCCCACTCCGGCGCCACGCTTTAAGATTTCCGGCTGGATCGACAGTGGGATCACCTTCAATCCTGCCGGCCCGCAAGATAATCAGAACTTGGGACGGTTCTTTGACGATCGAGCGAACGAACCATTGCTGAACCAACTTGTAATCAATGCCGAACGTGCGCTCGCGCCGCAGCCTGGAGAGTTCGATTGGGGATTCAAGTTGCAATTCATGTACGGCAGCGACGCGCGCTTTGTTCATTCGCTTGGGCTATTCAGCAACACGGCGGCTACTTCGATCGTCCAACCGGATTTGGTCGAAGCGTATCTCAACCTTCACTTTCCCGTTATCAGCGAGGGGGGGCTAGACTTGAAGCTCGGCAAATTCGTCACCCTGGAAGGAGCGGAAACGATCGATCCACGCACCAACTTCTTCTATTCCCACACCTACATTTTTAATTTTGGAATTCCGTTTAACCACACTGGCGGCCTACTGACCTTTCACGCGACCAAATGGCTCGATCTTTACTCCGGAATTACGCGGGGCGTTAACACCAGCATCGACGATAATAACGATAGCGTCTCTTTTCACGGCGGCGTCGGACTCAACCTTTTGGATGGCAAACTGACGATTCTTGCGTCCACCTCCATCGGTCCTGAGACGCCGAACGACAATCACGATCAGCGTTACCTCAACTGCATTACGACGACATGGAAGATCACCGACAAGCTTACCTCGATCACCGATCTCAATTATGCCCACGACGACAGCGCCGACGCCGACGCCGACGGCATTGCGCAATATTTCACCTATGCAATTAACAGTTGGTTAACTGCTGGAATCCGTGGCGAAGTCTTCAGCGATCAAAAGGGCTTTTACGTGGTCTCGTTTGCCAACACGCATGACCCGATGCGTGCTCTGGACGGACAGCCAACCATCGATCCGCGCACCGTTGGTGGGGGGAAGACAACCTATGGGGCGGTTACAGCTGGCGTAAACATCAAACCACCACTGCCAAAGCCTTTGGCGGGTTTGGCGATCCGGCCCGAGATTCGATACGACCGCTCTCTAAACGACACGCGGCCGTTTAACAACTCAAGCGATCGCGACCAGTTTACCGCCGGAATTGACTTTATCATAACCTTCTAGGTTCTCTTAGGAAGAACGCCAGACATCTAAACCGCGAAAATCGTCAGCCGGGGATTCACGCTCGCGTTTTCAAAACGGTGAGATGGAGTAAGTTGTGGAGCGTATGACCGAGGCCCAGCGGCCAGATCCGGATGAAATATTGGCGCGCATGAAGCGCCAGGAAGCGACCGCTACCCGCGGTAAACTGAAGATTTTCTTCGGGATGTCGCCTGGCGTGGGCAAGACCTACGCCATGTTGCAAGCCGCGCGACAAAAACAAGCGGACGGCTGTGAGGTCGTCATCGGCATTGTCGAAACACATGGCCGCAAGGAAACGGAAGCGTTGCTCGAGGGGATGCCAATCATGCCGCGGACCCAGGTCGAGTATCGCGGAACAAAACTGGAGGAGATGGATCTCGACGCCATCCTCACCTGGCATCCGGGGTTGGCAGTGGTCGATGAGCTCGCGCACACCAATGCCCCGGGATCGCGCCATCCGAAGCGCTATCAGGATGTGATCGAGCTGCTCGATGCAGGGATCAGTGTTTACACTACTCTCAATGTCCAACACGTTGCCAGCCGTAGCGATACCGTCAGGCAAATCAGCGGTATCACCGTCAGCGAAACGGTTCCGGACTCAGTTCTCGATCTTGCCGATGAGCTCGTTCTTGTCGATTTAACGCCGGAACAACTGCGCCAACGTTTGGCCGAGGGAAAGGTTTATCTCGGCGAACGCGCGGAATGGGCGGCCAAGAATTTTTTCCGGGAAAGCAACCTGACCGCTTTGCGCGAGATGGCACTGCGCCTTGTCGCCGAGCATGTCGATCGCGATCTGCGCGACATCATGTCCGAGGAGAAAATCGTCGGGCCCTGGAAAAGTAGCGATCGCTTGCTTGTCGCCGTAAGTGCCAGTCCATATTCAGAGCGACTTATTCGTTACACCCGCCGGCTGGCTGCCTCGATGGAAGCGTCGTGGATTGTCGCGAACATCGAACAGCCGCGGGCGCTGTCGGAGGAAGAACAATCACGTCTTACTCGTTATCTCGCGCTCGCGCGCCAGCTCGGCGCGGAAGTGATTTCCACGCCCGGCACCGATATCGGCGAAGCCTTGCTCCGTATCGCCCGTCAACACAACGTCACGCAGATTGTAATTGGCAAACCGCTCGGTTCGCGATGGACAAGCTTTTTGAAACGCGACCCGCTGCGCTGGCTCATGCGCAACAGTGGCAACATCGACATCCACATGATCCCGGCGGACGAATCGGCCCCGCCGTGGCGGAGCGAAACGATCGAGGAACGTTTGGCCCGCGCACCGTGGCGCGACTTTGGCGTCGCACTTGTCATCGCCGCGGTCGTAACCGTCTTCTCGTTGTCCATCTTCGATTACACCGGTTACTGGGCCGTTTCGCTTTTCTATCTGCTCGCGGTCGTTCTCGCTGCCACACGATTACGCCGGTGGCCAACCCTTTTTCTCGCCGCCCTTAGTGCGTTGCTCTGGAATTTTCTCTTCATTCCCCCGCGCTTCACCTTTTACATCACGCACCTCCACGACTTCTTGATGTTCGGAGCCTATTTCGTCATCGCGCTCGTGATCGGGCACCTCGCCACAAAGTTGCGCGAACGCGAACAATCGGAGCGCCGCCGGGAAGAACGCGCTACCGCGCTCTATCGTTTCACCCGCGCGCTCGCCGCCAGCACGGATCTTGATGAAGCGCTGCCGAAAATCTTGTCATTAATCAAAGACTCGTTCCAAGCCGACGCCGCCGTTTGGTTGCGCGACGAAAGCGGCCTTTCCTGTCATTCCGCCGGAACCTTCGTGCCTTCCAGCAAAGATGAAAGCGTCGCGGCATGGGCGTTTCAGAAAAAACAGAGCGCCGGAAAATCGACTGACACACTCCCCGATGCCGAAGCGTTGCACATTCCACTCGTTACCGGCGACCGCGCGGAAGGTGTGCTCACCGTGCGGCTCGATCGTGTGCCCACGCTTGAGCAGCGCGAATTGCTCGACGCCTTCGCCGCCCAGCTCGCACTCTTTGTGAACAAGGAACGCGCCTTGGAAGAGAGCCGGACCGCGCAGGTGGCGCGTCAATCGCAGAAATTACAGAAAGCACTCTTCGATTCCGTCTCGCACGAATTGAAGACTCCACTGGCCGCGATGTCGGGCGCGCTGCAACAGCAGCAATCTGATCGCGCGGAGTTGCAGCAGGCTGTCCGGCGCCTCACTCGCACAGTTGATCATCTGCTCGATGCGACTCGCCTCGAATCCGGTCTGCTCCAGCCGGTTCGGGAATGGTGCGAACCGGCCGATCTTTTGCGCGAGGCGGTCGCGGCCGCAGGATTGAACGACAACGACGTCCGGATCAACGTCACCAAAAATTTGCCAACCATTTTCGTCGACTCTCGCCTGATTCAACAGGCATTAGGCGCTTTGCTCTCGAATGCGGTTGGGCATGGCAACCTGCCAATCGATCTCAGCGCGGCGCGCGACGATTCGATGCTTGTTATTTCCGTTGCCGATCATGGGCCCGGTCTTGCCCCTGGCGAAGAGAACAAGGTATTTGAAAAATTTTATCGCGGTCCGCGCACGCGTCCAGGCGGGCTTGGCCTGGGACTTTCGATCGCGCGTCAATTGATCGAAGCGCACTCGGGCGAGATCGTCGTGCGAAATCGAGAGGGCGGCGGCGCGCGTTTTTCCATTCGTCTGCCCCTCGGTGAGCCGATGCGACTGCCCTCGGAAGCGACCGCGTGAAGCCGGTCGCGTTAGTCATCGATGACGAAGTGCAGATTCGGCGTCTGCTACGCGTCGTTCTGGAATCCGCTGACTATCAGGTGCATGAGGCCGAAACCGCCGCGCAGGGTCTGACGGATGCGGCCACCCGACGCCCCGATGTTGTCCTGCTCGATCTCGGACTTCCCGATTCCGATGGCGTGAATGTGCTGCGGCGTTTGCGCGAATGGAGTAAGGTGCCGGTCATCGTTCTTTCGGTGCGCGACGATGAAGAGGGGAAAGTGGCTGCGCTCGATGCCGGGGCCGATGATTATGTCACCAAACCATTCAGCAGCGCCGAACTGCTCGCGCGTCTGCGCGCCGCGCAACGCAAAACCCTGCCGGAAGAAGAAATCTCCCGTTTCAAAAGCGGAGACTTAATTGTCGATCTTACCGCGCGCGTGGTCACTCGCGCTGGTCAAGAGGTGAAACTGACCGCCACCGAATACGCGCTTCTGCGATTGTTCGTTAGGCACGCCGGCCGCGTCCTCACCCACCGCCAGATCCTGCGCGAAATCTGGGGTCCGAAGTCGGAAGAACACCGGCAATATCTCCGCGTTTATGTCACGCACCTCCGTCAGAAAATCGAACGCGACCCCGCCGCTCCGGAACTAGTCAAGACTGAACCGGGAATTGGCTACCGGCTAGAGCTCGCTTCATCCGTTTAGCAACTTAGAGCGGACGAGGGTTGGCTGTCGCTGGATCGAGAACTCGCCGATCCGTTAAGCGCAACAAAACTCGCGGAAATTTCTAACTGAATTCTTGCGAGTCAAAAACTTCGATGACTGTTGTTAGAGTTGCTAAAGAAAGGGCTTGTAACCGGCTGAGGCCGGGCTGAAGAGTCAACGCCAAGCGCGATGGCGGATCTAATCGTTACTGGAACGGGGGGCGTGCACCGCCCGCGAAACGTGGATTGGAAGCGCGCCGCGGCTCTGCTCTACGGTGATTGGGGCACGAGCAAGGCGTATGTCATCGGCCTGGCATTTCTTGCCGCCGGTTTTTCTTCCTTGCCCATCATTCTCGCCGTCTGTGTCCTGACCGGCCTGGTTGGAATCAACTACGCGGTCATCTGTCGGTATTTTCCCGATGGCGGAGGAGTTTATTCCGCCGCGCGATCGCAGGGACGATTGCTCGCCGTGGTCGGTGCGCTGCTTCTTATTGCTGACCTCACGGTGACGGCCGCGCTGAGCGGCTGGTCTGGGTTGACCTATGTTATTGCAGGCACGGAAGACATTTTCTGGCTGAAATTTCTCAAAGACCACATCGCCTTTGCCACCATCAGCGTCCTGCTCTTCCTTGGTTTCATTAATTGGTTCGGGCCAAAACATTCCGGAAGTCTGGCCGTCGCACTTGCCCTGCCCACCGTGGTCGTCGTTGTCGCGTTGATCGCCATCAGCATCCCGTATCTGACGACTCATTCTCTGGAGCCACGGCACGAAAGCCTCAGCATGCTGTGGGTCCAGTTTGTCGGCGTAATTCTGGCGCTCTCGGGAGTGGAGGCGATCGCAAACCTCACCGGCGTCATGAAACTCGATCCCGGCTCAACTCCCGAGCGGCCGAGCGTCGCGCGCGAGTCTCTCAAGGCAATCACTCCTGTGGCTATCGAAGTTGTCTGCGCCACTGCTATTCTTGGTTGGGCGATGCTTTCGCTGCCAGCGGTTTTGGAAAAGACTCTGGGCCTATCAACCAAGAGCGAAGTCGCGGCCATCCTTTTGAAGCGACACGAGGACATGCTTCGCTTCATGGGCGAACAATTTGCCGCCGCCTCATTCGGAGCTTGGATTGGGCAGGCCTTCGGCTGGGTCGTCGGAATTGTGTTTTTGCTGTTGTTGTTGAGCGCGGCCAACACCGCCATTGTCGCGATGATTGGTCTTCTTTACATGACGGCGCGCGACGGGGAAATGCCGCCGCAATTCAAACGTCTCAATCGACACGGAGTCCCGCTCTACCCGCTGCTCATCGCGGTCGGTCTTCCTGTTATCGTGCTCATGACCGCAACAAATTTCCAATCGCTGGCCGGCTTGTATGCAATCGGTGTAGTCGGCGCGATCACGGTCAATCTCGGTTCGTGCACGTTCAACCGCGCGATCGGCTTCACTTGGTATGACCGTGTTCTCTTCGGCATCACGTTCACTATTCTGTTTTTCGTCGAACTCACGCTGGCACGGACGAAACCCGACGCGCTTTTCTTCGTGGTGTGCGTTCTTGGAATCGGTCTCGCATTGCGCGCCTGGACACAAAAGCGTGCCGGTTTCACCACGCTGACAGTTACCCATCAAGTCGCCGCGATGGTTTCACCAAATCTCGCCGCGACCATGCAACCGCGCATGGAAGAAGGCCAAAAAATTATGGTCGCAGCTCGCGGTATCACGCCAGTTCTGAGGTTTGCATTGGACGAGGCGCAACTGCGCAAAGCAACGCTGTGCGTTCTTTACGTCAAAGAAATCGCGGTTTACTACGCCGGCGGACCAACGTTCCTCGGTCGTGCCAGGTGGCAGGATGACCCGGAAGCACAGGCAATTATGTCGCTTATGCTGAAGCTCGGGGCCGAGCGCAACATTTGCGTCTTGCCGGTTTATGCCGTGAGTGAAGACGCGGCCGCAACCATTCTCGATCTTTCTGCAACGATGGGCGTCGATTTTCTCATGATCGGCGCGACCCAGAGGCACGCCCTGGCCAATCTTCTCCGAGGAAGCGTGGCCACCAACGTCGCGCAACAGTTGCCAGACTCCATCCAGCTCGTCATCTACGGTTAGATCGATGAATCCGCCCAAAGTATTGATTGCTGATTCGATTTCGCAGCGAGGCGTCGATGAACTTTCCCGTGATGGTGCGCTCGAAGTTTCTGCGAAAACTGGTTTAAGCGAAGCTGATCTCGTCAAAATCATTCCTGATTTCAGTGCGATTGTCGTTCGTAGTCAGACAAAAGTGACGGGCGCAATTTTGAATGCGGCGACGCGGTTGCGTGTGGTTGGCCGTGCGGGCGTTGGAGTCGATAATGTGGATGTCGATACGGCGACTCGGCGTGGTGTCATTGTCATGAATGCGCCCGGCGGCAACACAATTTCCACAGCCGAGCATGCGTTTTCGTTGCTGCTCTGCGTCGCGCGAAAAATTCCAGCGGCGGACGCAATGATTCACGGAGGAAGTTGGAATCGGAAAAATCTGGAAGGAGTTGAACTTTACAACAAGACGCTTGGCATCATCGGGATGGGTCGCATTGGGAGCGAACTCAGCCGGCGCGCCATTGCCTTTGGAATGCGGGTGCTGGCGTTCGATCCATACCTTTCCGCCTCGCGCGCGCGCAGTTTACAAGTCGAACTGGTAGAAGAGATCGATGAATTGCTCGCCGCCGCGGACTTTATTTCGCTGCACACGCCGCTTACCGCGGAGACGCGCCATATTTTGAATGCGGACCGTCTCGCAAAAACAAAGCGCGGCGTGCGCATCATTAATTGCGCGCGTGGCGGACTGATTGACGAGCAGGCATTGGCCGATGCTATATCGAGCGGTCACGTCGCCGGCGCCGCGCTCGACGTTTTCGAAACGGAACCGTTGCCTCCCGATTCGCCGCTGCGAAAAATCCCCAATCTCGTTTTGACGCCGCATCTCGGCGCTTCGACCGCAGAAGCGCAGGAAAGCGTTGGAATCGAAATCGCGCAGTCCATTCGGGCGGCCTTGCTCGAGGGGACAATCCGCAATGCCGTCAATATGCCGACCCTCGACGCAAAAACGCTCGCTCTTATTGGGCCGCATTTGCGTTTTGGGGAGAAACTTGGTCGCTTCCTCTCTCAGCTTGCGCCTCGACGAGTCGATTTGCTCAACATCAATTACAGCGGAAAAGTAAATGAAGTCGATACCACCGCGATCACTCGCGCCGTGCTCAAAGGTTTTTTGCAGAGCGCCGGTGGAAACGAAGTAAATGAAGTAAACGCACCCGCCTTCGCCGAAAGTTTGGGACTGAGAATCACCGAGACGCGGCTGAGTGCGCCCGGGGATTATTCCGACATGCTGGAGCTTTCGGCCAGCGCAGAAGGGAAAAATATATCCGTCGGCGGCGCATTTTTTGGAATTACTCCACGAATCGTTAGCATCAATGCCCGACCGGTGGAAGCACGCCCGCAAGGTGTCATTCTCGTGCTCGAAAATACCGATCGCCCCGGCATGGTCGGTCGAATTGGGACCTTACTTGGCCAACATGGCGTGAACATCGCCACCATGTCACTTAGCCGAAATCAGGCCGGCGGCACTGCGCTCACCGTCTTGAATCTCGATACCGCCCCCGGCGAAGAACTGCTCAAGGAAATTGGGAACAGTGATGACATCCGCAGCGCGCAGGTAATCCAGCTGTAATCGGGAAACCGGTTGCGCCCTGTCGCGGTCGAATCAATCTTGCACAAACAGATTGAGTTTATGGCAACGATTCTAGGCACACTCGTTATCGGCTTAGTCGTCGGCGCGATCGCAAAGCTGCTGATGCCCGGCCGCGATCCGGGCGGTTGTTTGATCACGATTCTGCTCGGCATCGCAGGCGCGTTTGTGGCCGGATTTCTCGGCCGCGCCATCGGTTGGTACGAGCCCGGACGACCCGCCGGCTTCATCGCTTCTATTATTGGTGCCATGTTACTCTTACTCGCATACCGGTTGATCAGGGGCCGGCGATCGTAACTACTGACTCGGCGCAATTCGGTTGCGCAGTTTCGTGGCCGATGCGCTGGTAAACAATGCGACAGCCGACGCGATTGGCGATCTTGCTCGCCTTTGCGGTGCTTTATCTGATCTGGGGCTCGACTTATTTGGGCATTCGCCTGGCCATCGATTCCATCCCTCCGTTTCTCATGGCCGGTTCCCGTTACCTCACCGCCGGATTGATTCTCTACGGTATCGCACGGGCGCGGGGCGCAACACGACCGCCCGCCATCACATGGCGCAGCTCTCTCATCGTCGGTGGATTTTTGCTGCTGGGCGGAAATGGCGGCGTCACCATTTCAGAACAATATATCGATACCGGGCTGGCGGCGGTGATTGTCGCGACGGTACCGATTTACATCGTGCTGCTCGCGTGGGCGACAGGCGCGACCCCGCGCCCGAGACTACCGGTTTTGCTTGGACTGGCGGGCGGATTCATTGGTGTAGGAATTCTAATGGCACCTTCGATGCACTTTTCAGCTAACGAATCGCGGCATCCAGGAATTGGCATGCTCATCTTGCTTGTCGCATCTCTCCTTTGGTCGATCGGTTCCCTTTATTCGCGCTCCGCGAAAAACGCCGACTCGCCTTTTCTCGCGGCGGGGCAGCAAATGATTTGCGGCGGCATGCTGCTGCTGCTCGCGGGATTGATTACGCGCGAGAAATTTCATCTAGCCGCAGTTACCGCGCATTCAATTTGGGCTTGGATTTATCTTGTTCTGATTGGGGCCATCATCGGATTCACCGCCTACATTTACCTTCTGCGGCATTGCGATCCCGCCAAGGTCGCGACCTACGCCTACGTCAATCCGATCGTAGCGGTGATTCTGGGGGCGTTTTTCGCGGGCGAGCATCTTACTTCGCGGGCGATCGTGGCGGCGGCTTTAATCATCGGATCGGTCGCAATTGTCATCACCACCCAACAACTAAGACCGAAATCCATGCCACCGGTTTCGGCCGCATTGGCGGAAGCAGATTAGTCACTCCGAGCGTTTGTTGTAGCTGCCGCTGTCTCCAGCAGCAGGTCGCTCTCGTTCTGCCGCCAGTGACGGCGGCAGCTACAATGCCACAACGCTTGGCATTCATTAGATGTCCTCTTTAATATCTGGCGATGGCAGAAACGCCGAGGAAAGAAACAGTTGAAGTCGTCCTTAAGAATTGGCGCGCGGAAGTAGAAACGGCGCAGGTCTACCGCGATCTAGCCGCCCGTGAGAGTGACGAAAAACGCAAAGGCATTCTTATCCGCATGGCGGAGGCGGAAGAGCGTCACGCCAGACGGTGGGAGCAAAAGTTGCGCGAGATGGATGAGCCGGTCCCAGTGTTGACCGAAAATATCTGGACTCGGTTCAAACGACGATTCACGCGTTCACTTGGGACCGACATCGCGATTCGTCGAATGGAAGCGGCGGAGGAGAAACATGAGCGCGAATTTTCCGCCCAGCGCGATCGCGCGCTCGCGGGCGAGCAGGACGTGCAGGAATTTTTGCGCACCAGCGCGTTGGAAGAAAAAGCGCACGCTCGCGCGTTGAATGCGATGGCCGGACCGCCGAATCCCAAGACTGCGCTGGATACAATTCTAAAGCGCGAACGCTGGCATGGGCGTGGTGGCAGTTGGGTTGCTGACGCCATCTACGGGGTGAATGATGGGCTCGGCGCTGTTTTCGGAATTGTTTCCGGTGTCGCCGGTGCAACCAATAATCAACAGCATTATGTTTTGATTTCCGGTCTCGCCGGAATGCTCGCCTCCGCTTTGTCGATGGGCGCGGGCGCGTATCTCGCGGTCAAAAGCGAAGGCGAAGTTTATGAAGCGGAAATCGCCCGCGAAAAAGCTGAGGTGGAAGAAAATCCCGAGGAAGAAATCGAGGAGATGGCGCTGTTCTACCAGCTTCAGGGCTTCAGCGCGGAGGAATCTCAAAAAATGGCCGAGCGCCTGGCGGAAAATCCCGATCAACTGGTGCAGGCAATGGCGCAAAGCGAGCTCGGGCTTTCCGAGCATCGCTTCCCCAATCCATGGAAATCGGCAGCTTCAGCATCAGTCTCCACCGCCGTAGGGGCGTTCATTCCCATTATTCCTTTTTTCTTCATGACTGGATTGCCTGCCGTTATCGTGGCTTTTGTCGTCAGCATAGTTGCGCACTTTGCTGTCGGCGCGATCAAATCGCTGATAACTATTCGCTCGTGGTGGGCATCCGGTTTTGAGATGACTCTCGTCGGCGTGATCGAAGCGGTCGTGACCTATGGCCTTGGCCTGGCCTTCGGAGCCGCCGTGTGATGGTATTTTGCCTCAATGGGCGACTTGGAAATCGCCTTTCCGGTTAGGCGCGCGGCAGTTCAAATCTATCCTTGTGGAACCGGAGTTTATTCCGTCCGTAACGCCATCATCGGACTAATGCGTGTCGCCCGACGGGCGGGCAGCCAGGTCGCAAGCAAAGTCGCAGCCGCGAGTAGCAGCGGTGCAATGGAAAATGCAATCGGATCCAGCGCGCCCACCTGATAGAGAATGCCGCTAAGGATTTTCCCGGTCGCGATCGCGAGTAAAAGTCCGATTACGATTCCGCCGGCTAACATGAACGAACCTTCGCGCAGGATCATCCATTGCACGGTGTTCGGTCGCGCGCCGAGCGCCATGCGAATCCCAATCTCACGCGTTCGACGCGCAACAGAATACGCCTTAACGCCATAAACGCCTACGATTGCAAGCAACAAGGCGAGCGCGCCGAAAACAGTAAACAATGTTGCACCGGCGCGCACGGTCCAAAGTTGCAAGTTGGAATCGACATGCTGCGAGAATGTCTTTAACGAAATGACCGGCAACGTCGGATCAATTTCGCGAACGGCGCGCCGAACAGCGTCTGCCATCTCCGCCGCATTCTCTTTTCTAAGTGAAGGGCATTGCACAAAAAAGTACGCTGCGGTTTGAAAGCCGCGGGCGAATGGCACATAGATCGACCCGCGTGGCTGGCGCTCGAAAAGTGCACCGCGTGTCGACGGCACGATCCCGATCACTTCAATCGGTTCGCCCGTTTTGATATTTCCCTTGCCCCCCTGACTAATGCCCATGTTATCGCCGCCGTCGCCTTTCGCACGGGGGGCGTTGTCCTCGGCATATTGAAGATGCTGACCGAGGGCATCTCCGTCCGGCCAAAGGTTTTTTGCCAATGTATCGTCAATGATTGCGACTGCCGGCCCCTCGCTTTGGCTCGCTTCGCCCGCGGAGAAAGCGCGGCCACGAAGGATCGGCAGACCGACAGTGGCGAAATAATCCGCGCCGACGCTGTTGAAACGCGCCTTGAAGGCGAGACCTTCCGCCGCGGTCGCCGGTTTTTGATCAGGCGCGACGTGTGCACCCGCGCGCTGCAGTGCTTTGCCCAGTGACAACATTCCAAACGGTGCCGTTGCGGAGATACTGACATGCTGCACTCCAGGAAGGGCAGCGAGACGATCGCTCAGTGCACGATATGTTTGCTGTACCTGCGCTTGCGGCACGCCAGACAAGCCAGCGTCTACTTCAAGCAACAAATTGTTCTGCGCATGCAAACCGGTTTCGAACTTTGCTGCCTTATTCGCGCCGCGAATGAAGAGCGCCGCGGCTGTTAGCAGCGCCAGCGAAAACGCGATTTGCGCAACCACAAGCGGATTGCGCGGCAAAAAACGCCAGCGACGCCGGACTACATCTTCGCCGGCCTGTTCTTTCAAATCTCCGATGACGGAACTTCGCGAAAGTTTCAGGGCCGGGCCAAGCGCGAAGCAGATTGTGCCGATCAGGCAGAAACCGAATGTCACCGCAAGAACGGGCAAGCTTGGTCCGCCGTTCCAGACGACGTCGAACGGCATCAGGACGCTGAGCGAGCGTGCGAGCAGTCCAGAGCACCAAATGCCCAGCATCAATCCGCCGACTCCTCCAAGCAAAGCGAGCAGCAATCCTTCCGTTAGCAACTGGCGCACGATTCGCCATCGGCTTCCGCCCAGCGCGAGGCGGAGTGCGATTTCTTTCCGACGCGCCGTTCCCCGCGCGAGTAACATATTGGCGAGATTGAGACACGCGACCAACAGAACGATGGCCGCCATTCCCATCAGCAACGGTGCAATTGCTGCCACATCACTATCATCGGGTGGGTCGTCGCTGATAGAAAAGCGCGAGACCGGCCGTGTCGTAAACGTCTGATCTTTTTGTTCGACCGGAAACGTTTGCTCCAAATTTGTGGCCAATGTTTTTAGCGCCGGTTCCGCTGCGATCGCGCTCATCCCGGGTTTCAAACGCGCGATTAACATCAAGTGCTCACCCTCCCGACTGGCCAGCGGTTTGTTTTTTTCGGTAGCAAAATTGTTCGCGATCGATTCGTAGGCGCTGAGCGGCACCCAAACTTCCGGGGAAAACACCGTCATCGTGCCGGTAAAAGTCTGCGGCAAAATTCCGATCACAGTGAAGGAACGCCCGTTGATTTGAATTTGAGAACCGAGAGTGGAGGGCGCACGATTATGTCTCGTCCAGTAAGAATAGCTGACCATCGCCACCGGTGCGTCGCGTCCGGGCGTTTCTTCTTCCGGTAAAAAAACGCGCCCCTGCGAGGGCGCGACTCCGAGGACAGCGAAATAATCCGCCGATACAATATCGGCAAAGGCGCGACGTGTGTTTCCTTTTTCGCCTACCCCGACCATCGCTACAGTGTGCGCCGCCACCCCGGAGAAAACCGGATTCTGCGCGCGAATGTCGGTTAAGGTTGGATAAGAGAAGGCGCGAAAACTTTTTGGATTCTTTTTGTCCTGCGAGAAGACCTGGACGAGCTCATTGGGTCGCACGTAACCCGGCGGCGCAAACAACATTGTGTTCACCAGACTGAACACCGCGGTGTTTGCGCCAATGCCGAGGGCGAGCACGAAAACAGCAGCAATGGCAAAGCCGGGCGCTTTCATTAACTGCCGGCAGGCGAACCGAAAATCCTGGATCATGATTTCCAATGAGATGCGCGTCGAACGCGAGACAGATTCAATAATTTTTGCTGCTCCCGGAGGCTTGCGAAATCAAATGGATATGCCCGTACCGATATCTAACATGGCGCGTGCCATCCCGAACCGCACAGACGGTGAGGGACCTCGCGAGAGTTTGATGATTACCAACACTACCTTGTGTGATCTACGATCCTTCGTGAGGTCCCTCGCTTGCGCTCGGGATGACACGCCAATTCATCGTCTCTTGATCCCGAATCCGGGTCGCGAAAATCCCGATCGCGGGACACAATTGCGAGGCATCAGGCTGAGCGGTGACCGCTAAGCTGCAAAACCAGAGTTGCTTGCGACTAAAGCTTGCCTTTGGCACGTTCGTTGCATAAGGCTGCGGTGAACACTGTCGTTCACTCGCTGAATTTATGTACTCTCGACTCACCATTGTTTCCATCGCCAGCGCATTGGCTGTTACCGCGGTCTGCGCTCAGGATAAACCGCAACTGACCGTTGACGAGTTAGTCGCAAAAAATGTGGCCGCCAAGGGTGGCGCTGACGCCCTGCGCGCTCTGCAATCGGTTCGTTTCACCGGCAAGATGCTGGTAAACGAAGGGCAGTTCCAACTCGCCTATGTCGAGACCAAAAAGCGCCCTGGGGATGTGCGGTCCGAAGCCACTTTGCAGGGCATGACCGCCATCCAGGCCTACGACGGCGAACAAGGGTGGAAAGTTTACCCGTTCCAAGGCCGCAAGGATCCGGAAAAAATGTCGGCCGACGATACAAAGTCGCTAATCGAAGAGGCTGAAATCGACGGGCCCCTAGTTGAGTGGAAGGCAAAGGGGAGCACGGTTGAGTATCTTGGCAGGGAAGACGTCGACGGGACTTCGGCGCACAAGCTCAAAGTGGTTCGGAAGAATGGCGACGTAACTTTTGTTTATCTCGATCCTGACGCTTTCCTGGAAATCCGCAAAACTACGCAACGGGTGGAGCAGGGCGCACAGGTCGAAGTAGAGACCGATGTGGGTGACTATGAAAAAATCGCCGGCGTCTTTCTTCCGTTTTCCATCGAGTCCGGCCGCAAAGGCGATCCGGACAAACAAAAGATCGTCATCGACAAAGCCGAACCTAACATTTCGGTTGATGACGCGTCCTTCAAATTTCCAACCACGAAATAGTATATATGCGTTCCATCATCCCTGCTTTGATTTGCCTAATTCTCGTTAGCGCGTCAGCTTTGGCTGCGAACGAAGCGCCTTACAATTCCGCGACAATATCCGGACTGGGTGCGCGCAATATCGGGTCAGCCGCGATGAGCGGCCGCATTTCCGCCATCGCCGGCGTGAAAGAGCCGTCAGGCAAAATTACTCTTTTCGTCGGCGCGGCCAGCGGTGGAATTTGGAAGTCGGATGACGGCGGCACTCGTTTCCGCCCCGTCTTCGACGAACAGCCAGTCCAATCGATCGGCGCCATCGCGATCGATCCAAAAAATTCCAAGAATATTTGGGTCGGTACCGGTGAATCATGGACCCGCAACAGCGTGTCGATTGGCGACGGCATCTATAAATCAAGTGATGGCGGTGAGACGTGGACCAATGCCGGATTGCCGAAGTCGGAGCGGATCGCCGAAATTGTCGTTAGCCCGAAAAACAGCGACACTGTTTTCGCCAGTGTGCCCGGCGCGCTCTGGAGCGACTCGGCTGATCGCGGGCTGTATCGCACCACCGACGGCGGCAAAAATTGGGAGCTCGCCCTCAAAGGCAGCAATTCTTCGACCGGATGTTCCACCGTCGTAATTGATCCTAAGGATCCGAGTGTAATGTTCGCCGCTCTATGGGATTTTCAGCGTAAAGGCTGGACTTTCCGTTCCGGGGGCGATGGTCCGAACGCGCCGTCGGGGAGCGGATTGTTCCGTTCGAACGATGGCGGCAATACCTGGAACGAGATTACGCCCGAAAACAGCAAGGGTTTTCCAAAAAAACCTTATGGCCGTATCGCGGTCGCGATCGCACCATCGAATTCGAAGCGGGTTTACGCTGTTGTTGAATCAACCGATAGCGCGCTTTTCGTCTCCGATGATGGCGGCAGCACCTGGGACAAGCGCGATAAGAGTCAGTGGATGGTTTGGCGACCGTTTTACTTCGCCAATTTAATAGTCGATCCGAAAAATCCGGACCGCCTTTTTAAGACCGACGGCGCGATGATCGTTAGTGAGGATGCGGGGAAAAGCTTCGCCACGGTTGGTGGCTTTGGTGGGATGCACGGGGACGTTCATTGCGTCTGGATCGATCCAACCAATCCGCAAACGGTCTTTTCCGGGGATGACGGCGGGATGTGGTATTCCTACAACAGCGGAAGCAAATGGTGGAAAGGGGGAAACCTTCCCGTCTCCCAGTTCTACCACGTCAGCATTGATGACCAGGATCCCTATCACGTCTATGGCGGTTTGCAGGACAACAGTTGCTGGGTGGGGGATTCGCAGTATCCCGGTGGCATCACGAATTCACGATGGGAAAACGTTTTCAATGGGGATGGTTTCTTTACTTTTCAGGACCCGAGCGATCCCGATTACATTTATGCCGAATATCAGGGTGGTTATATCGGGCGGGTAAATAGGCATACGCTCGAAGCGCGCGACATTCAGCCCAAGCCGAACTACAAGGAAAAACTGCGCTGGAATTGGAATACCCCGATGGCCCTTTCGCCTAACGAGAAAGGGACGATCTATATCGGCGCGCAATTTCTCTTTCGCTCACGCGATCATGGCCAGACCTGGGAACGCATTTCGCCTGATCTGACGACGAATGATCCGGAGAAGCAAAAACAGGAACAGTCGGGCGGGATCACCGTCGACAACTCCGCCGCGGAGATGCATACCACCATTTATTCCATCAGCGAATCGCCCAAGGACAAGAATGTGATCTGGGTGGGGACCGACGATGGCAACCTGCAACTGACTCGCGATGGAGCTAAGAGCTGGAACAATGTGGTCGGTAACGTTCCCGGCCTTCCGCCGAACTCATGGGTGAGCTGGGTGCAGGCTAGTAACTACGATGCAGGCACGGCCTACGCCGCGTTCGATCGTCATACCTTTGGCGACATGGCACCGTACGTCTTTCGCACGAGTGACTACGGGAAAACCTGGGTGCCACTCGTGACGACGCAGGATACGAAGGGTGTTCGAGGTTACGCCCACGTTATCAAGGAAGATGTCGTGAAACCGAACCTGCTTTTTCTCGGGACCGAGTTTGGTCTTTATGTCTCGATTGACGGTGGGAAGGCATGGGCGCAATTCAAAGGCGGCCGTTTCCCGGCGGTGGCAGTGCGCGATCTGGCAATTCAGCCGCGCGAAAATGATCTTGTCCTGGCCACCCATGGACGCGGGATCTGGATTGTCGATGATATCACGCCGTGGCGCGCGCTCACCCCTGAGCTTCTTTCGCAGGAGGCAGCCTTTGTTTCGGCCCGCCCGGTACAGCAGCGCATAGAAGGCAATGGTGGGTGGGCCAACGGCGATGCCGTATTTATTGGCGATAATCCGCCAGACGCCGCGGTCATTACTTACTACCAGAAGGCACGACATCTCTTTGGTAAACTGAAGCTGGAAGTGCTCGATTCTTCCGGGCAGGTAGTTGACGAACTGCCGGCCAGCAAACGACCAGGCTTGAATCGAGTCACCTGGAGCATGCGGGCGAAACCGCCCCGCGTTCCACCGGCAGCGCAAGTTGCTTTCAATGGTATCCGCGGCCCCCGTCTTGTGCCTGGTGTTTACACTGTGCGCCTAACGAAAAATGGGAAAGCGACCGAAACAAAGCTTACGATTGGACTCGATCGGCGGGCAAAATTTAGCGAGGCCGACCGTAAAGCGCAGTTCGATGCCGCAATGAAGGTTCGAGCGTTGTTCGAAGATGAGAGCGCGTTAATGGATCGTATATTGTTTCTGCGCGACGCCCTGGCAAAAACGAGCGGTGCCTTGCCGGAGTCCGATCCATTGAAAAAGAGCGTGAACGATTTCGACGGCAAAGTGGACGCTGTTCGCAAAGAAATCGTAGCCACGAAAGAAGGTGGCGCGATCACGGGCGAAGAGCGCTTGCGCGAGCACACCGATCAGCTTTATGGCGCGCTCCTGAGCTACGAAGGCAAACCGGGCGACTATCAGCTCGCCTACTTCGAGGCTTTGAAACGCGAACTCGCCGATGCTTCGAAAGAGTTTGCCGGGCTGGTCGCAAAAGATTTGCCCGCGCTAAACGACGCCCTCAAAGCTAAAGGACAATCGACCATCTCGCCACCACCGGAGAAGGTCGCGGTTAACGACGACACCGGCAATTTTCCCGGCGGCGGCAGTATGGGTGGGCAAATCGACCACGATGGACCTGCTGCCAAAGTTACCCTGCCCGCGGATTTTCGCATCCTACGTTAACTCTTTTGGAAAAGATTGAATGCGATCGCTGAGTGTCCGCCTTTGCCAAGCGCCGGGGCGGCAGTCTTCGGTCTTCCCTAGGAAGCGCGAAGACTGGAGGTAAGGGGATTCGAACCCCTGACCTTCTCATTGCGAACGAGACGCTCTACCAACTGAGCTATACCCCCAAAGAAGAGCAACAATCATCATGGCGAAACGATTTTTCGGCAAGCGATTCTGACAGCGCACCAGCGCCGTGACCCGTCACGGTTGACGCGAGATGGATTGATGCCGCAAATATATTGTCGACTCAGACGAGCTGCTGAGCGCGTTTCTTGAGCTGGAAGCCAGGGTGCTGTAACCAGCGCGTTGCTGTTTGCTGGTCGCTGCGATAAAGGTTGACATTTTGCGAGCATCTCGCGCAAAAAACGGTTTGAGAATAGAAATCTGGATCGGGCCTTGGGACGTTTTTGCTCCACGTGGTGCGGAGCCTTCGCTTGGGCTCCCCCTTGGATGGCTCACGTAATTTTGCGCTCGGTTTTCACGCCGGAAGCAATCTTGCCTGCGGCAGCGCTGGCAAACAGGTCGCTTAAATTACCACGGCACCGTCATTCTCAAAACCTGACCTAGGCCATTCGGTGGTGGCCGAAGGGAACGTTGGAAACGTAAAGCGCACCATCGGGACCGAAGATCATGGCTGTGGGGAGGAACAGTCCTCGAATGCCGTGTATTGGACCTTGGTCCTATGGACGTATGATGCGTCGGAACCGATCCTTATTTCCGATTCAAACTACAGAGGAAGTATGATCGCTCGACCGGTAAGTTGTCATCCGTCCCGATTCTTTGGTAGGGATGGAAAGCAGGTATTCGGAACATTGTTTGCTCTTCTGATAGCTTCCGCTGTTAACGGCCAGGACAGTTCAACGGTTGGGCAGTGGTCAACGAAAACCACATGGCCCTACAAAGCGGTTCATGGTGCACTTCTGCCAACAGGCAAGGTGATCTGGTGGCCTCCGTTTGCCAACGGAGATAATCCCTCTCTCTGGGACCCAGCGACAAACACGAACGCGGCGCTTCCGCATGTGGGAGCAAACATTTTCTGCTCAGGCCATGCCTTTCTACCCGACGGACAGCTCTTCGTGGCCGGTGGACACGTAAATAACTACACGGGGCTAGCCAATGCCTACCGATACAATCCCTTTACAAATAGCTGGACGCGGCTGCCCGATATGAACAACAAACGGTGGTACCCGACGAGCACCACACTGCCGAACGGAGACATGCTGGTGGTCAGCGGGTGGATCAATACCCAGCAGGGGGTGAACGTTGAGCCCCAGGTATGGCAGACCGCGACTAGCTCCTGGCGCAACCTCACTAACGCCCATCTCGCGTTACCATTTTATCCATTCATGTTTGTAGCGCCTAATGGGAAGGTATTCTGCGCGGGGCCGGGCCAGACTAACCGCTATCTTGACACGTCTGGGACGGGCGCATGGAGTCTGGTAGGTAACAGCAACTACGGCGATCGCAATTGGGGATCAGCGGTGATGTACGATACGGGCAAAGTACTGCTCATGGGCGGAAGCCCATGCGCACCGTACCCATTCTCACCGGGCGCTACCAGTTGCACCACTTCCCCAACTGCGACGGCCGAGATCATCGATTTGACTGCTTCGACGCCGACCTGGCAATACACAGCTTCGATGGCCGGGCCACGAAAACTCCATAATGCTACTCCGCTCCCGGATGGAAAGGTGTTGGTGACCGGTGGCAGCAGAGGAACTGAAGACCCGAACACGGTCTCCTCTGATCCAGCCTATCCGTCAGAAATGTGGGACCCTGCCACGGGCAGCTGGGCCACGATGGCGAGTTTAAGTGTTTTTAGAGGGTATCACTCTACTGCCGTACTGTTACCCGACGGGCGCGTTTTATGCGCGGGCGGGCAAGTTGGCACCGGTACGACGTCGGCTGAGGTTTATTCGCCTCCGTATTTGTTCAAAGGGAGCCGGCCGACGATCAGCTCGGCGCCGACGAGCATTGGTTACGGACAGTTGTTCTTTGTCGGCACCCCTAATGCAACCAACATAACGAATGTGACAATGATGGCGCTGCCCTCTGTCACCCATGGATTCAATATGGGTCAGCGCATTATTCGGCCGTCATTCTCACTAGCTTCAGGTGGGCTGAACGTGGCGACACCGTCCGGTCGCAATATAGCTCCGCCAGGCTATTACATGCTCTTTATCTTAAATAGCAACGGTGTGCCGTCCGTAGCAAAGATTGTCCAAATCTCGGGTAGTGGATCTCCTACTCCTACTCCTACTCCAACTCCTACTCCGACCCCGACTCCGACCCCGACTCCGACCCCGACTCCGACTCCGACTCCGACTCCCCACTACTACTCCGGCAGCAACTCCTGCCGCGCCAACGGATCTTAAAGCGAGGGCGAAGCACGGCCGGGTTACCCTCACCTGGAGGGATAATGCTAACAACGAAACAGGCTTCCGGATTGAACGCTCGACTAACGGCACTGTTTTCTCGGTCATAGCAAGTCCCGGCGCAAACACAACGAACTATAAGGACTCGACGACAGTAAGGAGACAGACTTATTACTATCGAGTAGCTGCTAGAAACAACGCCGGTTTGTCATCTTACAGCAATGTTGTAACCGCCACTCCGTAAACTCCAGTAGATTATGAGGCTTTCTCTACTATGGCTCGCAACAAAGCGTTATGCTGTTGGAGCGATCACAATCATTGCAGGTACCTTGATTTCCCCGACCAGAGTAATCGCGCAAATGCAGCAATACATTTTCGCGAGGGCGCCCGCAGTGCCGTTGCGCCCCTTGGCTGGCGTTGGATCGTTGACGCCCATCGCGAAGGTCGCCGCTACATGGTTCATTCTGACGAGCTGCTGAGCGCGTTTCTGGAGTTGGAGGCGACACTGCGGGAGCGCCGAAAACCAGGAAGATCCGATCGTCTCAGACCATCGCTAAACCTTCATTCATTCAAACGCGGAATATGGCCGTAACCGATAAAGCGTGGACGCTCTCTTCCTTCATCCGCTTCGCTATTTTCCGTCTGTGGCATTTTGAATTCAAAAACGCTGACGCCGAAACGCTGCTGACTTTGATAGGTGTGTCCGTCACTCGCGCCCACCATCACACGCGCGCCGGTTTTTTTCTCGCGTCCGAGATAAATCATGACGTGAGTGATCGGAGGATCGCGTTCGCTCGAATACGCTCCGCTCCAAAAGAGAAGATCACCCGGTTTTAGCCCATTGAGTTCGAAGGAATCGTCCTTACCACTGACCACGGGCTCGAAGGTGCCTGCGCTACGAAGCCAAGTGTATTGGTCCTTGGAGTCATCAGGTACATAAGGGGCGACGCCATTTTGATTGAGCACGTAGTAAACAAACCCGGAACAATCCATCCCGCCATTCGCCGGATCGGCGGAGCCAGATTTGTAATCGAGATTGCGCGTGGTGAGTTCGAGCGCCGAAGTGAGTAGCTTCTGCACTTTCGGGGGATAACTCTCAAAATTCGTTATTGCTTCGGGTGATAACGTAACGTTGGGAGCTCCTCGGCCTTTCTTCTGCGGCAACACTGATTTTTGCGGCGCGGGCATCTCGCTGGGTGACGGGGAAACTGTTGAGGTGGGTGCTACCGTTCCGCTCGCTGCCGGAGTTGGTAACGACGCGGTCTCGGACGGTGAAGGCGACGGCGATTTCTCTTCTTTCTGACTTGGCGACGGTGACGCCGTTTTCTTCTTTACCCTTACCGGCGAGGCAGAGGGCGATCGTTTTTTCTTTGATTTCTTCTTCCGATGGGGAGTCGGCGTTGGTGTCGAGACAACCCGCTTCGCCGTATCATCAATTGATTGTTCGGCCGCCTCCATCGGCGTCACAGCCGACGTGATAAAAGCCGCGAGGATCAATACGCGCGAAAACATGGTGAGCAGTTCGTGTAGGTTGTCTATTCGGAAACCGCAAATCCTAAATTAACTAACCACCAGTCAGCTTTCGCACGACGGGTTTGACGCCGCCGCCGCTTCGTTTGATGTCGCCTCGATCTGCGTGCCTTCTTTGCGACTTCGCTTTTGCGTTCGGGCGGCGATCTGCTGAGAGCGATCTTCCTGCATTGACCTCTTCTTTAAATTAGTCGGTTTTGCTGCGCCTCACGATTTGGGGAATCGAAAGAAGCTCCCTATGATCAGTTAGTTTTTCAAACCGGACGCTCTTGCATTTTCGCCTTGCCACATCTTTCATAGGATGCACCGACGCGCGCATCAACATTAAGTGGACAACTTTATCGACACATGAAACAGAATAATTTCGTAATAATAACTGCGTTTTTCGCGACTGTCGTCATTTGCTTGCCGTTTCCTACCGAGGCCGCTTCTTCACCGGACGCCAGCAGCTCCACAGATGCGGATGCGTCCCCTGCAGCAGCGGCGTCGCCTGGGGGCAAGGTACGAGCTACTCCCTTCAAAGGCATCATTGCGGCAGTGGATGACAGGGCAAAGACATTCACCATTGCTGGAAAAGAAACGTCGCATTCGCTCAAGATCACCGATAAGACTATCATTACCAGAGGCGGTCAGCCCGCCACGATGAAAGACGTCGTTTCCAACGAGGAAGTGAGGGGTTCGTATTACAAAATGCCTGATGGTTCGATGGAAGCGAAAATCGTGAAGCTTGGCCCCCTGACCGAAGCGGAGAAGGCGGAGAAGGAAGCGCGAAGAGCGAAACGAGAGGAAAAGAAAGCAAGTATTTCGCCGACAGCGTCACCGACTCCATCGGTACGTCCGAGCACCTAATTTCGATCGCTTGTTCGTCATCCCCCGGCCCCCGAACGCTTTCGGGGCGAGGAACCCAACTGCTCGCAGATCACACGAATTTCATGTGATTACCCAAACGACCGGCGTTGAGGTTTTACTTCTCGTTCGCTATTTTTACCGCCACGCGGAGGTCAGCAACAAACCGAGCGTATTCCCGTTCGCGCGATTTTTCATCCGGCTGACGCAGGAGCGAGGAAGGGTGAACAGTTGCCACAACTCTTGGCGCAAGACGCGACGATAGAACTTTGCCGCGTTCTTTCGTGACGCGAAAACTCGGTCCAAAGATTGTCTGCCCCGCGGTTGAGCCGAGACAAACAACAAGCTTGGGCTCGACCAAACGCAGCTCCGCTTCCAACCAGGGCCGGCAGGCGGCGATGTCGCGCGAACTTGGTTTCTGATGAATCCGTCGTTTCCCACGCGGTTCCCATTTGAAATGTTTCACCGCGTTGGTCACGTAAACTTCGTCCCGATTAATTCCAGCTTCCTCCAACGCCCGATCAAGAATTTTTCCCGCTGGCCCGACGAATGGTTTCCCAGCCACATCTTCATAATCGCCCGGTTGCTCGCCGATCATAAACATGGCGGCGTGCTTCGGGCCTTCGCCGAAGACCGTTTGCGTTGCTTTTTTGTAGAGCGGACAGGCGGTGCACTCTTTCGCGGCCGCCGCAACTTTAGCGAGGCTATTCGTCTCCGGCACCGGTGCCGGCCGCCAACTATCTTGTCCGTCCGCTCGCATCTTTAATTATGAGTCGTAGCTCGACTCCGAATTGTATGTGATTGATCGAATGCCGCGGCCAGGGGTTGCGGCACAAGGTGGCAAAATGATCCTCGAAACTCCGCGCTTAATTCTGCGTCCATTCGCCGCCGACGATCTCGATCGCATGGCGGAATTAATGGCGAACAAGGATTTCATGCGTTTCTCGATGGAGCCGATGACGCAAGAGCAAACGAAGAGCTTCCTCGATAAAGTGATCGGCTGGGACCGAGAACGTATGCCATCACAATTCGCCATGATTGTGCGATCGAGCAAAACGCTTGCGGGCTACTGCGGCTTTTTTCACCACGAAGTCGATGGCAAAATGGAAATTGAGATTGGTTACAGATTGGACAGCGGTTGTTGGAACAGGGGACTCGCTAGTGAAGCAGCGCGCACCGTTCGCGATCATGGTTTTGGCGACCTAAAACTCGATTACGTCAGCTCTTTGATTCATCCCGAAAATCACCCATCGCGCCGACTGGCGGAAAAAAATGGAATGATTCTGGAAAGGGAGACGACCTTTAGAGGTTTCCCGACATTTGTTTTCGCGATTACTCGGGAGCGGTGGCTGCAACTGGGGTGTGGCGCCGAGTGAATTCCTCCGCCAAAGTACGGTAGGCGCGTGCGCCGGCCCCGCTCTTGTCGTATTCCAAAATGGTTTTGCCGAAACTCGGTGCCTCGCTTAAGCGCACCGTTCGGGGAATGACGGTGTCGTAAACTTTTGCGGCAAAATGTTGACGCACCTCCGCGACCACCTGTGCGCTCAAATTTGTCCGGCTGTCGAACATCGTCATGAGAATACCGCCGATTTGGATATTCGGATTTGCTCCGGAATCGCGCACTTGCTCGACCACGCGCACAATTTTGACCAGACCTTCCAGCGCGAAGTATTCGCATTGAATCGGGGTCAGAATTTCATCGGCCGCTGCGAGTGCGTTGCTCATGAGAATTCCCAGTGAAGGGGGACAATCGAGCAAAACAAAATCGAAGGCGCTGTCCGCACGCAACGGTTGCAATGTTCGCGCCAGCCGCAGTAAGTGATCCGGCATGCGGGCAATCTCGACTTCCGCGCCGGCAAGATCGAGGTCGGCTGGAACGAGAAAAAGATGATCTAATCGGGTCGGCAAAATTTTGTCAGCAATCACGGTCTCGCCTAGCAAGGGATCGTAGAGGCTTTCTCCTTCGAAGTCCTGCATTCCGAGGGAGCTGGTGGCGTTGCCCTGCGGGTCGAGATCGATGAGCAGAATGCGTTGGGCGCGTTCCGCCAGTGCAGCGCCGAGATTTACCGTCGTCGTTGTTTTGCCAACGCCGCCCTTCTGATTCGCGATGGCAATGATTTTCATCGTGTCAGCGTGGGACGATCAGCGTGCGCAGCTCGAAAGTGCGGCGGCCATCGGCTTCTTGCCACCAAAGGTCGTCGGGCGCGGGCAACATTTCAGTAATTTCCAATTCGCCGGCCTTACTCAGCCAGCGATGAAAAATTTCCAGGAAAAGATAACTTTCGAGATCGATAAAAACCGGTTTGGTATCTTTGTCGCGGCCTTCCGCGCCGCTGCGCCGCAATGCCTGTTCGGTCGGGCGAATATAAACAAAGCGGGGCCAATCGTTGGCGGCGCGCAATCTTTCAACGGCGAGAACCAGTTCTGGCGAAAGACCGGAGAAATTTCCACCTCCCATTTCCGCACCGGAGACGGTCCAGCTGCGGCGTTGGACAATGACGCGCCCGCAACGGAGCCGCGGTGTCTGCGGCGCCAACCCGAATTGGAATGGATGAAACCCAAGCGGAATGATCCAATTGCGGGCAAAAGAACCGAGATATTGACCACTCGCGCGAAGGGCGACGTCGCCATCTTCCGCGATGAAAACTTCAGTCTGCGCTGGCGAAACGGAGTGCCAGCGCGGATTACCGCGCTGAGGCGAAGCGAAGATTGCCTGCTCTGGCAGGGCATCGAAAATCCGCACCGTAGTATGCGCGGTAAAATCAGCGGCGAAGAAACCGAAATGAAAAAATGGTTTACCGCTAGTACTTGATTGAAGAGCACGGGAAAGAGCAGCGTGATCGGGGCAACTCCAGTACATACAATGATGCAAGGTGGCGGCGGCCGGATGCAACTCGCTCACGATCCAGCGAGATTCGCCTCGCGAAATCGCGTCCAGCGATTTGGCGGCAAGTTGCAAATCGGCGGAAGGGAAAGTGAATTCGTCGAATTTCTGGTAGGAAAAATTTTCGCGCACAAAATGGCAATCCGCGACAGTGAGCTCGTACTCGGAGAGGTGGGCGTGCGGTTTCAGTCGTTCCCGAAAAGCAGCTTTAATTTCCTGAAACGCCATCACGGCCAGGCCAACCAGGCCGGGACCGGTTAAGGGAAGCCTGGCCGTTTCACAGGCGCGCAGGAACGCGGGCAGCGGCAGCGCATTTTTTCCAACCTTGTCTAATACCAAGCGCAAACCGGCGGCAACGCGCGACGCAACGAAAGCATAATTATCGCGCCAAAAATCGATCCATGGTTCGGCGTCGGTTACGACTTCGTCGAGCATCGTTTCATTGATTTCGAATTCGCAATCGCGAAAACATTCTTCCGCGATCGGATTGACCGCGGCATAAAGCGAGCGCTGACCTGGTTTGCGTTCGGCGCCGAGTTGCGAAAGCTGCGCGCGCGCCGCAGATAAGATTTGTTGGCGCTGATTTGGCTCGGTTCTTCCTGAAAAGTCCGCGCTGAACTTAATCAGTGAATCAGCAAGCGGCAACCAACGCTCCCGCGCCGGTCCCTCATTCCAGGCCGCGATATCGTCACGCAAAATCTGGAAGGCGAAGGGTTCGAGCGCCGGAACTTCCAGCGCAGCGATCAGGATCTTTTTGGCGATCAAACCGCGTATAAGGTCGAGCCCTCCATTGACGGGCGCCGCAGCGGACCTGTCTCCCTTCGCGGACTGGATCAGCGCTTGGATTGACGTTGTGCCACTGCATTGCCTGACAAGGACTATTTCCGACGGCGTAAGAGCAATTGCGTCGCCGCTATCCACGAAGATGAAACGATTGTCGTTCGGAATGCCATTCGGATTAAGCCGTGGCCGGCGCTCCAAAAAGGTTTGCGGGTCGGAATTGATCGCTGCGGCCAGAGCATGCGCCGTCCAGCGTTCGAGAAAAACTTCGCGACGTGTGATGCCCGGACGCGGTTCAAAATTCAGGGGGGAACCACTTTGAGTGCCCGAACCCCAGGCGGAAGGGCCGAATTCGCCAAAGGTATCGTTCTTCGCGGCGATACGCTGGAGATAAAGGAGAAGGTGACGTTCCCGTTCGCGGGTCCGACTATTGCGCGGCGGAAGCTCGCCCCCGGAGTGATCGATCAGGTGATGAACATCGCCCGAGCCGAAGACGAGATAGCGCGGAAGAATCCGCTGGCTGGTTTGCAGCAGGGCCCGGCGCGCTCCGGTCAATTCCTCTTCAAGCTGATGTTCCAGTTGCGAACGTGCTTGCCTGGCGGCCGTCGCGACCCGCGAGTATTCTTGGAGCTGTTGCGGAATTTTGTGCTCGGGAATTTTGTCGCGACGAATGGCGATGCGCCACGCGGCGAACTCTTCAGAGCTAAGGCCGCTAGCACGTCGAGTGACAAATTCCAGAGCTGTATTTTTGACCTGATGGAGCTCGCTTTCCCGCGCGAGCAGATGGCGCCCGGCGGCGAAAACGTTTGGCGTCGCCAGCTCCTCAAGAACATCAAATGGAACGCCAGCGAGTCGAATTAAAAACGGCGAAGCGATCCGGTAGGCAGACGGCACGTTCGCAGCAAAACGAAACTGCCGCCGCCTGACAAGTGAAACTGCAGCTTACTTATCGTGCAGGGGCAGCCGCAGGGTGAAAGTGGTTCCGACTCCCAGGGTGCTGGCCACATCGATCGATCCGTTGTGGTCGTCGATCACTTTTTTTGTAATGTAGAGCCCGAGGCCGGTGCCGTTTTTCCCCTGTTTGGTCGTGAAATAGGGTTCGAAGATTTTCCCAATTTCGTCTTCAGCAATTCCGTATCCAGTGTCTCGCACCTGGATATCAGCGTAAAGGTCCTTTTCCTGGCAATTCACAACCACCTTGCCATGCTTCTCGGTCGCAGCCTGGATGGCGTTCACAATGACATTCTGCAACGCACGCGTCAGCTGCGTCGGATCGCCGAGGACTATCAATTCTTCCTCGGCAATTTCGCAGTCCAGTTGGACACCGTTTTGCGAGGCCATGCCGGTGACGCTCCTGCCGACATCCTGGACGATGCTGGACATCGAGACTGGCTTCGGTTTGGATGCGCCGACCCTGCCATAGCTTTGCCACATCGTGAGAAGTTCACGGCAAAGGCGCACATTTTGTTCGATAATGTGCAATTCTCTAGGTGAGCTCGCGTTTCGATCGCCGTTATTCCCGTCACCGGATTGTTCCAACTTCTTGGCCAAAATTTGAACATAACCCCAGACGATGGTGAGTGGATTACTCAGATCGTGGACAAATTCAGCAGACGCCTGACCGAGAGACGCGAGCCGTTCTTTTTGCGCGAGCTCGGTGCGAAGTCGCTCGTTCAGTTCGTGCAGTTCGCGTCCGGTCACCTCGCTTTGCCGCTGCAAACGGGTCCGCTCGACGTTCCGGCCGATCACTTCGCGCATTTGCACGGCGTCAAAAGGTTTATTGATGTAATCGTTAGCGCCGAGCCGAAGCGCTTCCTGGGCGGTCTCGAGCGCGCCGAAGCCCGTGAACATTATTACGGAAAGATGGGGATCGATTTCGCGGATTTTGCGCAGGCCATCAATCCCGTTCATTCCGGGCATGCGAATGTCCATCACGATCGTATCGGGGCGCTTTTCTTGTAGGAGCTGCAAGCCGGTCTCGACGTTTTCCGCAGTATGGACCTGATAGCTCGGCTTGAGCAGCATGCGCAGGCTTTCGCGTGGTCCAATTTCGTCATCGATAATCAGGACCTTCGCGGGATCGGGCGATGCAGAGATGTGCACTATGAGCGGATTAGAGCTAGGGCCGTGCCGTGTTCCATGTGAATTATCGAGCTAAAAGAGCTGTGGGACTTGGCCGAGGGTGAAACAAAAATGAGCGGCATGCAAGATCGATCTTGTGAATAAGTGAAAATTTGTGAATAAGTTCGCTGGGGCAGGGTGGATGGAAAATATAATTACTGCATTTAGTGGGGACATTAGAATTTGGCTTTTTGATGGACGCCGGAGGCTCGCCCGTTTTCAACCGTAAGCTTGTTCAGAAATCGCCTCAGGTAGAACGAGGGGATTTCTCCTCTGCGGAGTCGCATCATGGTTAAGCGAAATCGCGTCGTTATCACCGGGATGGGAGTGCTCGCACCGAACGGAATCGGGCTGGAAGCTTTCTGGGATTCTTTGCTCAACAGGCGTAGCGGCATTGGACCGATCACTCTTTTTGATGCCAGCAATTTGAAAAGCCAAATCGCCGGGGAAGTGAAGAATTTTAATCCATCTGAATATATCGAGCCAGAACTCAAGCCGAAGCGAATGGCACGTCACACGCAGTTCGCCTATGCCGCGACGATGATGGCGCTCAAAGACGCGGGCTTGCAGATTAATGACGCAGATTTACCAAGCCCCACTCCGGTTGTCGTTGGAGTGAGCACCAGTGCGATGGACATTATCGAACGCTCAATTAGCGATTTCGACCGGCACGGTTTTCACGGTATGTCGCCGACGGCCATTTCTGCATTGAAGCCGCAGGCAGCTGCCAATGTGATTGCAGATCGAATCGGCGTGCGTGCGCACGCGGCGACAGTCTCATCGGCCTGTCCATCTGGCTTGGATGCTGTTGCCAGCGCAGCCACGACAATTCGCACGGGAGAAGCAGAACTGGCCATCGCCGGCGGGACGGATGCGCCCATAACGCCTCATACGGTGGCGGCTTTTATAGCTAGCGGTCTAACGGTCCCGCACAATGGAAGTCCGGAAAGTGCAAGTAAACCGTTCGATTTAAACCGGGAATCCGGCGTCCTGGCAGAAGGTGCTGGAATGTTCGTGCTTGAAAACCTCGAACGGGCGGAAGCGCGAGGGGCACGTATTTACCTCGAATTAACTGGTTATGCCGCCCAGCGCGATCTGGAGCCGGCTCAGTATGGATCCGGACTGCGCAGCTCCATGGAGCTGGCATTGGCAAACGCGGGCTGCGAAAAGAGCCAAATCGATTACATATCGGCCTATGGACCTGGAGATCCCATATTAGACGCAGCCGAGATTCGATTTATCAAAGAGGTGTTTGGCCGCCACGCCTATTCCATTCCGATTAGTTCTATTAAAGGCGTCACTGGGAATCCGTTGGCGGCGGCAGGGCCACTCCAAATCGCAGCCTGTGCCCTGACGATCCGTGATCAACTAATCCCTCCCACGGCAAATTATCAGACCGCCGATCCTGATTGCGATCTCGATGTTGTTCCGCTGCGCGCGCGCAAAGCCAAAGTCCACCGGGCGCTTTTGAATGTGCGCGGTCTTGGGGGGAGCGCCAGCTCGCTGGTGATGGATCGAGTGTTTTGCTAATGAACAGGCAAGAGGTCCCGATTCTTGGGGCGTTAGTGGTCCAGGCTGCGGTGGGGTTCGCTGTTTTCATCACCAATCGCCATCGCAAGGCGACCCAAAGTTTCCTGATCCTGTCGATCGCAATGATTTGCTGGCTGGCAAGTCTCTACTTTGGTTCGACTAGCCACGATCTGGCAATTGTTGCCGCAAACATGCGAGTAGCATTTGCTGCCCCAGTCCTGATTTTATTAGCGTTAAACTTCCTCCGGCTTTCGACGGTCAAGCCGGACGCGACCTGGCGAGATCTCCTTCGTCACTCCGGTGGATGGATCATCCTGGCGCTCGCGACAATCATTTTCTGTCAGTCAGATCTTCTGGTGAGGGGAGCACGCTTCCCAGATCAACTCGGAGCCGCCCCGCAGCCGATCTATGACTGGGGCGTCTATCTTTATGCTTACTTTTTCACGGGTGCCTTGGTTGTTCTTCTTGTCGCTTCTCTTCGCGATCTTAGGAATAGCTCCGGTAGGATTCGATCGGAACTCGGCTACTTTTTACTCGGCTCTACCTCCATCCTGGTTCTTACTCTTGGCGCCTATCAGATATTACGGTTCTTCGTTCCACCCTCTCGGTTGTTTTGGTTTGCGCCACTTCGAGCCGTACTATTCACACTGCTCATCGCCTACGGGATTTCCACGCGAAAGATCATGGACGTCGGCCTTTTTCTGCGGCGCGCGATATCTTATGGAGTTCTCACCACCTACCTGCTCGCCCTTTACGGAGCGGTTTGGTGGCTGGTAGTTCAGGTAACAGCCTCTCTTTTTTATTCAACTGATCACACTTTTGCTCACATTGCCGCGGCCTTGGTCTGCACTTTCGCCATGGCGCCGGCGCGTGGGTTCTCTCAATCCCTAGCCGATCGTCTTTTTGTCGGTGGCCGTGGAATCGATTTTCGTGCCACCGTTAGCAAGGCTGCCGTCATCCTGGAATCGGTAACTACTTTGCCGGACTTATTGCGTAGGTTCGCGACTACGATCGGGGAAGCGGTTGGCACTGATAGCGTAACGATTTACTTGGCGCAGCGTAAAGTTTTTCGAAAGAGCTATCCGAATTCACCTGGGACGGTTGATCAATTCAAGGAGGAGGAGCCGTTGGCGCAATGGTTGGCCACTCATCACGAACCGCTCATCCTCGAAGAGCTTCATCGGGTCCGTGCCACCGTGACCACCTTTGCCATTCGCCGGCAGCTGGAAGCAGCCGGCGCTGCGGCCGCGGTTGGGGTTCTCTCACGGGAACAACTGATTGGCATCATGCTTCTCGGACCAAGGCTCTCCGGCCGCATTTATGGCAATACCGAGCAGAGCGCGCTTCAGGTGTTGTGCGGTCAACTTGCTGTCGCAATTGAAAACGCGGTGCTGTTCACCGAAGTCCAGAACGCCCGCATCTACAATGAAATATTACTTCAGAATTTAACTACCGGAGTAGTAGCGGCCGATGCCGATGGCCGTATTACGGTATTCAACCAGGAAGCGGCGCAGATAGCCGGCTTAAATAGCAACGGAGGAGAACGAACGGTTGACGATCTGCCGGCACCCTTGCGCGATATCATTCGGACAACTTTGACGTCGGGTGAGCGCCAGGAAGATCGTGAAGTTGAATTGCGTGCTGCGACCGGAAGCACATTTGCTCGCGCCAGCAGCGCAACCTTTCGTGGTCAGGGGGGCGAACTCCTGGGCGCGCTAATGGTGGTGACCGATATCACCGCACTGAAACGGCTCGAGCTGCAAATTCGTCGCAGCGATCGCCTCGCCAGCCTCGGGACGCTCTCAGCCGGAATGGCACACGAGATTAAGAACCCGCTGGTTTCGATCAAGACTTTCGCTCAGCTCCTTCCGGAGCGCTACCACGAGTCTGATTTCCGCGAAACCTTTTCCAGCCTGATCGTGCACGAGATTGACCGGATCGATTCGCTGGTCAATCAGCTGCTTCGGTTCGCACGCCCGGCAAAACCATTGCTCCGGCCAATGCACGTGCACGAAGTACTGGAGAAAACGCTCCAACTCGTTCAACATCGGTTGTATCAAAAGGAGATCAAACTCAACCGGACGTTGGAGGCAAGCCTCGATACCATCCGGGCTGACGCAGATCAAATGGAGCAGGTTTTTCTGAATTTTTTCCTTAATGCCATGGATGCGATGAAACGCGGCGGCGAGCTCACGGTGGAGACCGAAATCCGGACCGGTGATTCTCTCGTGACACATCTTTTGCCGGAGGCCGACAAGCGGCACGAAGCGCTATGCATTTCCATTCGCGATACCGGTGAGGGGATAAAAAAGGAAGATATTGCCCGGGTGTTCGATCCGTTTTTCACGACGAAAGATTTCGGAACCGGTCTCGGCCTTTCTGTGGTACACGGAATAATTGGGGAACATGGCGGACAGATCGAAGTCGAAAGCGAGGTAGCGAAGGGAACTGCCTTTCACATTTTTCTGCCGCTGGTGCGTTTTGATCAGGAAGTGGTGGCCGCATGAAGATGGCTTCCGTTTGCATTCTTTACACGCAGGACGGTGACCTGGTACGGCGGGTCAAAGCTTTTCTTCGAACCATGGCACTGGTCCGCCACGTTACTGACCCCAACCGGATGGAAGCCGCGCTGCAACAGAATTCGCCGGCGGTGATTTTAATGGATCTGCGAGCAAAAGAATGCCGCGACTTGCTCGAGCAGCTAGAACAGGATTGGTCGGAATCGCTCGTCATCGCTCTGGGCGCTCTTCGCTCCGAGCCACTGCGCGAGGCCGAGCAATCCGGCATTTATGCGGCGGAGGATTTGCAACTCGACCGTCACCGTTTTCAAACTCTCGTTGGGCGCGCCTTCGATCACTTAGAAATCATGCAGGAGAACCGCGATCTGCGCGAACAATCCCATTATGGTCCTCCCGCGGAACAGCCCCGGCGGAGCGAATCGGTGCTGGAGCGTGCGCACGCGCCGTCCCTGCCGCTGCTGCGTTTTCCTCGTGTCTTTCGGCGCCTCGATAATGTCGAAGGATTGCTCGCCAGCATCGTTGAAGGAGTGGCGGACGCTGCTGGCGTGACCCGCGTTGGCATTTTTTCGCGTATTCGTCAGGGGGATCGCTATCGCTTGCGTGCGGGGCTGCGTTGTCTGCCGGAAACTAACGAGATCGAGTACCACGAGCGCGATCCACTGGTCCGCTGGTTTGAATTACATGGGCACCTCGTTTCTCGGGCCAACCTCGCGCATATTGCCGCGCAAAATCAGCGGCCCCTTTTGCGTCGGGCCCTCGATAGTTTTGGCGCCGAAGTGATGGTCCCTCTTTACGCGCGGGGGGAAATCATCGGCTGGCTGTTTTTCGGCCACCGCATCACCGGGTTGCCATTTGATTACGGTGATCTCGAAGGCCTGATGATCCTGGCCGAGCATGTTTCCACCGTTCTCGAGAACGCGCTTCTTTACGAAGAGGTCACGCTGCAAAAAACCCTGGCGGAAACGCTCCTGAAATCGATCCCGCCGGGCATCGTCGCCATCGACGAGGACGGTATCGTTCGCTGGTTTAATCCCCCCGCCGAACCAATCCTCGGGCTCAAAGCTACTGAAGTTCTCAACCGTCCCGTTGAAGCCGTCGGCCGAAAGCTGGCCGCCATGTTGCGGGAAACTCTAGAGGCAAAGGCGAACCTTCCGCCGCGACAGTGGATCGAACCGAACACCCGCCGCTCCCTCTCGGTCGAAACCCGGCGACTGCTCGACCATCACACCCCGCTCGGTGCGGTCGCAGTCATTCACGATTTGACCGCGGAAGAAAATTTGCGGCAAAAGCAAGACCTGGTCGATCGCGCCGCTTTTTGGACCGACTTAGCCGCGAGCATGTCGCACGAGATTCGCAACCCACTCGTCGCGATTAAGACCTTCGCGCAACTTTTGCCTGAGCGATTCGATGATCCCGAGTTCCGGAAAAATTTCAATCAGATCGTTGTTCAGGAAATCGATCGCCTCGACAAGATTATCACCCAGATCAACGCGTTTGCTCATCCGGCGGAATTGACGATGAGGCCGCTGGATATTCGCACGCCGGTAAAGCGTGGGCTTGAGCTTGCGCGCAGCAAATTTCGGGTCAACGGCGACGTGGCGGTGGAGACAGAATTGCCCGCCAATCTACCAAAGATTCTTGGCGACGAAGGGGCGCTGGCCGAAGCGGTGGCACATTTGGTCGCGAATGCGGCCGAAGCAGTCACCGAACAGAAAAAACCGAAGATTACACTTTCGGCCAAGCCGATTCACGAAGGTGGCCGCGCCCATGCGGTGCTCGTGACGGTGCAGGACAACGGACATGGGATTGCGCCGGAAATGCGCGGGAAGGTTTTCTCTCCTTTCTGTACAACAAAAGCGCGCGGCATGGGATTGGGTCTGCCGATCGTCAAACGAACCGTGTTCGATCACAACGGTCGCGTTGACATCGATACCAGCGCGAGCGGAACTGCCGTTAGCATTGCGCTACCCGCGACTGCGAACGGCGGCTAGCAGCGGAGGGCGTCGCGCCGTCCGCGCTCAATATTTTGGGACACGACGGCGCGTATCCCTCGATTCCTTGTCTGACCTTCGCTCTCCCTTTCTCAAGGCGCTGCCATTATGTTCGCTTGAATAGCGCTCGCCCAACTCTTTATTGAGCCTTCCATGAAGAAAGCACTCGAGGAAGATTCCCTCGCAGAACTGAAGGCAAAGTTGAGAGGCCCCGTGATTGAGCCGGACGACCCGGATTACGATGATGCTCGCAAAGTCTATAATGCGATGATCGACAAGAAGCCGCGCCTAATTGCGCGTTGCGCCGACGTGGCGGATGTGATCAGCTCAGTAAACTTTGCCAGAAAACACGGCCTGCTCCTTGCCATCCGTAGCGGAGGACATAACGGTGGTGGACTTGGAATTTGCGATGATGGGTTAGTGATTGATCTCGGGTCGATCAAATATACCCGGGTCGATCCGGCGGCGCGCACGGCGACTGTAGGCGGCGGATGCACCTGGGGCGATGTCGATCATGCAACTCATGCGTTCGGCCTCGCCACTCCCAGCGGAATTATTTCGACGACCGGTGTTGGTGGCTTAACTCTCGGTGGAGGAATTGGACATCTGACCCGCAAATGCGGACTCACCATCGACAACCTGATCTCAGCCGATTTGGTCCTGGCTGATGGGAGTTTTGTCAAAGCGAATGCGGATGAGAACTCTGATTTGTTCTGGGCCATTCGCGGCGGCGGCGGAAACTTCGGGATAATAACTTCGTTTACTTTCAAGTTGCATCCAATCGATACCGTTTACGGCGGGCCGATGCTGTACGAGCTAAGCGAAACAGCTGAAGTGATGAAATGGTATCGCGATCTAATTACGAGGGCGCCTGACGATCTCAATGGTTGGTTCGCTTTTCTGACGGTGCCGCCGGCAGCTCCCTTCCCGGAGCATCTTCATCTGAAAAAGATGTGCGGTGTTATCTGGACATGGACAGGAGGTTTACCACAAGGCGAAGAAACATTTAAGCCCATTCGGGCTTTTAAGAAGGCCGCACTCGATTTTGTCGGGCCGCTCCCGCAGCCTGCCTTGCAAAGCATGTTCGACGCAATTTACCCGCCGGGTTTGCAGTGGTACTGGCGCGCGGACTTTGTCAGGAAACTGAGCGACGAAGCGATTGCCGAACACATTAAATTTGCCAACGCGCTGCCATCAATGCATTCCACCATGCATCTTTATCCAATCAATGGGGCGGCCGGGCGCGTCGGCAAGAACGAAACGGCCTGGAATTACCGCGATGCAATCTGGACCCAAGTCATGGTCGGGGTTGATCCCGATCCGGCCAACAACGACAAGACTATTTCCTGGACCAAAAGCTATTGGGACGCGCTCCATCCATACTCTGCGGGCGGAGCTTACGTGAACTTTATGATGGATGAAGGAGAAGAACGGGTGAAAGCGACCTATGGAGATAACTATCAGCGATTAGTTGAGATTAAGAATAAATATGATCCCGATAATCTTTTTCGGGTGAACCAAAACATTAAACCGAGCAAGGGCCGCCCTGTTGTTGCTACCTAGAACCCGTTTCCTAATTGATCTTTCGTCCTGTAGCCACGGCGCTCTGTCGCCGTGCCTCAGAAGCATCTTGTTGGAGAAGGGCCCTCAGCCTAACCTTCTCCCCCCGGGCAGAAGGAACTACCTCTCCCTTAGGGAGAGGGTTGGGGTGACGGAAAATCTGTGATAAAGGACGTCTTATTGTGGTTAGGAACTAGACGACCGCCTCAGATTAAAAAGAACAGATGAATGCGGAGGAACTAAGGTCTTTGCAAGCGCCGGTGAAGGAGCGATATCGCCAACAGCCAGAGACCGCGCTAGTCACCCTCCGGGCCGAAGGACGGCTTGGTGAAGGTGTTACCTGCAAGATAGAAACCGGAAAAGCGCTGGTCGAAGCCGGGCTTCATCCTGCTACTGGTGGCGACGGTCTCGGCGCGTGCTCGGGCGACATGCTGCTTGAGGCATTGGTCGGATGCGCTGGTGTTACTTTGAACGCGGTTGCTACCGCGCTCGGAATTCGGTTACGGGATGCAACAGTGCGTGCCGAAGGCGACCTCGACTTTCGCGGCACGCTGGGAGTATCCAAGGATGCGCCGGTCGGTTTCCAGCAGATACGATTAAAGTTCGATCTCGATACCGACGCGAGCGAAGAGCAACTGGCAACGCTGGTTCGCCTGACTGAGCGATACTGCGTTGTCTACCAAACTTTGAGCCGTCCGGCCAAGATCGACGTTGAGTATCGGCTTAGGTCAGGATAGGTTGCCGCCGCTCCGAGCCATCCTATGCCAACATACATGGACATCCACGAGATTCCGGGAGGAATCACCGCCGAAGAAGTGGCCAAGGCGCACGCCCACGATGTCGCCGTCGAGGGGAAATACGGTGTTCATTATCACAGGTACTGGGTGAATGAGAGCGCCGGCAAAATCTTTTGCCTTTGCGAGGCACCGACTGCTGAAGCCGCTATGCAAGTCCATCGCGAAGCGCATGGCCAGGTCGCGGAAAAAATTATTCAAGTTGAGCCAGAAGTGGCCGATTTGTTCCTTGGCGGCAGCGAGGTAAATGGGGAGGGCGCAGTCCTTCTACCCGGTGGCGCAGCCGAGGCGCGCGACCCCGGAATCCGAACTGTGCTCTTTACCGACATCGTCGACTCGACCTCGCTGACGCAGAAATTAGGCGACGAGATGGCGATGGAATTTCTGCGTCTCCACGATCGCATCGTGCGGGACGCGTTGGCGGCGGCAAAGGGCCGTGAAGTTAAGCACACTGGTGATGGGATCATGGCCTCTTTTGTTTCAGCCGCAGCCGCGGTCCGTTGTGCAATGCAAATCCAGCGTGAACTAGCTCGTCGTGAGCGAGAGCAGCAGGATCATCACATCAAAGTTCGCATTGGCGGCGCGGCCGGGGAACCGGTCGAACAAAACAACGATATTTTTGGAACGACTGTGCAACTGGCGGCGCGGCTTTGTTCTCACGCCCAACCCGAACAAATCCTGGTATCGACCGCGGTAGCGGAACTATGTATCGGGAAGGGCTTATCATTTCGTTCTTTGGGCGAAGTCGCGCTCAAAGGTTTTGATCGGCCGGTTCAGGTTCACGCGGTCGAATGCGGTCAATGACGTCGGTTTCGTGTTCACGAGCTGCTTTGTCTACTTCTGGTTAGTTGCGTCAATTTAGTCAGGCGGAACGGCCTGCGTTTTCTCTATAACAACGAGCGCGATTCCGCCGAGGACGGCAATGGATGCGAGGAGAAAACGCACGGTGATCGACTCGCCAAGAAATAAAATGCCACCGGCAGCAGCGAGGACCGGCACGCTCAGTTGCACCGTAGCGGCACTGGCAGCTTTTAATCCTGGCAAAGCGCTGTACCAAATCACATAGCCAACGCCGGAAGCAATTGCCCCGGAGAGCGTCGCATAGCCGAGGCCGGCGCGGTCGAGCCTGGCCCAGGGCAACAGGGCGATGCTCAACAACGAAGCAAAAACCACGGCTCGCAAGAAATTACCTGCCGTCGTGGTCACGGGATCGCCTGCTCCTTTCCCCCGCAGCGAATAGAATCCCCATGCGATTCCAGCACATAACATTAATAACGCGCCGTTGATTGGCGGAGCCGAGAGGCCGGGGAATAGCAACGCGACGAGTCCACCGACGGCCAGCGCAAGACCCAGCCATTGTCGCGTCTGCAACCGCTCTCCCCGGCTCAGTCCCCAGATGATCATGGTGGCTTGGACCGCGCCGAACAGAAGCAGCGCGCCGGTGCTGGCGGAGAGAGAGATGTAGGCAAATGAAAAAGCAGCCGCATAAGCAAACAGCGCAAGCGCCGACGCCCAGTTCCCTGCCTTGGGTGGGGTTCCTTTGCGTAGCATCACCACAAGCCAAAGCACCACGGCGCCAGACAAAATGCGGATGAAAGTAAAACTAGCGGCGTCAATCGCAGTTCGTTTCAGCGCCTGCCGGCAAAGAAGGGAATTACCCGCGAAGGCTATCATCGCGAGCAAAGTGAGGACGAAAACCCGCATTTCGACTTACTTTGGATAGTCGGACGCGAAGACGAAACTTTATTCCGTTATCTGTGTCCTTGAGGTTCCAGCGAAATCGGAGGCAGTCGGAATTTTGTCCGCGCTATTCGGGGATTGAAAATTGCATCGCTCGGATCACGGGCAAAATGCCCGCTGGCCCCACAGCCAGGAGGCTGTGCCAGAACCTGATCGAACAGAATCGGCACATGCTGTGCTCCAGGATGCAGGAGTAATGAGCCGGCCCTTCGTTCTTCTCGCCATCGCGGGCGCCCTCGTCGTGCCCGCGGTTTATTCAATAACCCGGCCCGATCCTGAAGCGAAAGCCAAGGCCGAAGGCTTGCAGACGCTCGTATCCGAACCCTATCGGCTGGATAAGATTTATCGCTCGATGGAAGGTCCGTGGTCGATTCAGAGTGGGATCCATCTCGCGACGGGCGTGAAATCCGGAGTGCTGTGGGTTACCGGGTTGGAGACCGAAGTCGTCGATGCCGCGTTTCAGAAGCCGATTTCCCAGGAGTTTTTCTGTCATTCCAATCTCACCTTCGCCGAGCATGGCAGAACCCCCCTTCAGTACAATCAACAATTGGGGGGAAAGACCCACCTCGACTGGCGCCTGTTTACCCTGGTACCGGGCCGGTCCTCGATCGAGCTTCCGCCAGGCTTTGGCGTGCCAATTCCTGCCGACGCCGCACTGGATTACGTGACGATGTCTTTAAATCTGAACGAAAGAGATCAGGTAGTGAACGTTCGCATGCGGACAAAGGTGCACACGATAGCGGCCGATCAGCCCGGCGCACCCACGAAAGCGCTTTTCCGCCGCGCCCTCTACGTTCTGCAGCCTCACGGCGTTTCGGCAAAGATGGGACCTGCATGTATGGCGCAAGCAGGAATGCACATGGGAGCTGGATGTGCAGAATTATCGAAAGTGAACATGTCGGGGGAAGTGAGTGCGAACAAACCCGGCGATGGCCTGATGAACCATTGGATCGTCCCTCCAGGCCACCACATCTACACGACGGAGATTACGCCGCAGTTGAATCTCCCGTTCGACACGACGATTCATTATGCAACGATGCACGTTCATCCATTCGCGAGAGGAATGGAATTGCGTGATCTGACGACGGGGACCACCATTTTTCGGTTGAATTCGCAGGACTGGCCGGACCGGGTTGGCGTTGCTTACGTCGAAGAGTTCAAGTCGATCGAAGGGATTCCGATTCAACGCGATCATCGCTACGAGCTTTCGGCAGAGTACGATAACCCTTTGGATAGCGAAACGGATGCGATGGCGATCCTTTACCTTTATTTTCTGGAAAAGGATCTGAGGTAATTCGGCTTAGGCCGCGTTCGCTTTTATTTGGCTGTGCTACGTCCGCCTCGAGGGAGCGACTCTCCACCTACTATAGTGAGTAGATTGCTGTGACGTCGACCGCGAAGAATTGCTTTTCGCTTTTGCTTTCCCGTTTTAGTTTCGGGGCATGATTGTGACGACAGCTCAGCTTTGCAAGGTCGCCGACGGCAAGTTGCGCCATGCAACCAATATCTTGGTTAAACTAACTACCACGAGAAATTAAGGAGACATCATGAAATCTATCGCCGTTAACGCAGAACAATTGCAAAAAGTTAAGACCAGTCCGGGTTTCATTGCGGCGCTGGATCAAAGCGGCGGCAGCACGCCGAAAGCCCTGCGTCTTTACGGAGTTCAAGAGAATACGTGGTCCAGCGACGAGGAGATGTTCGCCATCGTCCATCAGATGCGGACCCGCATCATCACAAGTCCCGCCTTCAACGGGGACCGGATTATCGGCGCCATCCTGTTCGAGAACACAATGGACAGGGAAATCGAAGGGCAGCCCACCGCGGACTATCTTTGGAACGTGAAACGGGTCGTGCCGTTTCTCAAAGTGGACCAAGGCCTTGCCGCCGAGAAAGACGGGGTCCAGCTGATGAAGCCCATGCCGATGCTGGCCGCGCTCCTAGACAAAGCCAGGGCCAAGCGAATCTTCGGAACCAAAATGCGCTCATTTATCAAACGAGCCGACGAAGCAGGTACCAAGAACATCGTGATCCAGCAGTTCGAAATCGCTCAGCAGATTATCTCCGCGAACCTCGTCCCCATCATCGAGCCGGAGATTGATATTCACTGCCCCGAAAAAGGAAAAGCGGAACAATTACTCAAAGCAGCCATCCTCGAGAACGTCAACCAATTGCCAGATGGTCAATTCATCATGCTCAAGCTTACGCTGCCGGAGCAGGACAACTTCTACGCCGAGTTTGTCAAACATCCCAGGGTTCTGAGGGTGGTTGCGCTCTCCGGCGGCTATTCACGGGAAGAAGCAAACAATCGTCTGCGCAAAAATCATGGCGTGGTCGCCAGCTTTTCCCGCGCGCTGGTTGAAGGGCTGACGGCTCAGCAATCTGACGCTGAGTTTAATGCTATGCTCGATAAATCCATTCAGTGCATTTTCGACGCATCGAATAGCTAAGCGGGGTTTATCCGCAGGTGGTGACGTGGACAAGTTACTTAACCCTCGGCGCCCTTCAATTCTTGGACCTTGCATGATACGGACCTCCAGCCTGTAATTGCGCTCAAATGTGACGAAATAGGCTTTTTGTCATGTCGAGCGAAGTCGAGACATCTCTAGCTTTATAAGGATCTATTTCGAGATTCCCCGACTTTGGTCGGAATGACAAAAACCGATTGCCGGGGCGCCACCTTTCTTCGGCAACGTGCCTGGCTTCCAGTAGGCGCTTGGCACAAGCGCCTCCGCAATCTAGAAAGAGAATGTGACGCTCACTCTGGAACAGATCGCGAAATTATCCGGCGGAAAACTCGAAGGCGATCCGGAAACGAAAATCACTGGCGCAGCTTCTTTGGCAGAGGCGACCGTCCACGAGGTCTCGTTTTTCAATAATCCACGTTACCTCGCGCAGCTGCGAAAAACGCGCGCCGCAGCCGTGATTGTGCCGCGTGATTTTTCCGAACAAATCGAAGCAGCAGTCATTCGGACCCCAGACCCGGCAAAAGCATTCGAGCAGGTGGTCACCAAGTTCGCGCCGCCTCCGATAGAATTCGCGCCGGGCATTCATCCCAGCGCAGTCATTCACCCGCGGGCGAAATTGGGCGATCACATCTCCATCCAACCATTGGTGGTAATCGAAGCCGGCGCGCGAATTGGATCACGTACGGTCATCGGCGCCGGGAGTTATATCGGGCACGATGTCGTCATCGGTGAGGGTTGCATGATTTATCCGAGAGTAACAATCCGGGAGCGCTGCCGTCTCGGGGCGCGAGTGATTTTGCACAGCGGCGCTGTGATTGGGGCAGATGGATTCGGGTTCGAAATGACGGCGGAGGGTCAGCAGAAAGTGCCACAGATTGGGATTGTTCAAATCGACGATGATGTGGAGATCGGCGCGAACACGACGATCGATCGAGCGCGTTTTGGCCGCACCTGGATTCAGGCCGGCGCGAAGATTGATAATCTGGTGCAGGTGGCCCACAACGTCGTAATCGGAAAAGATACCGTGATCGCCGCGCAAACGGGGATCGCGGGGAGCGTGCGCATCGGCAAGAGAGTGATGATCGGGGGGCAAGCCGGAATCATTGGGCATATCGAAATTGCTGATGGCACGATGATCGGTGCGCAGACTGGGGTTTCGAAGAATCTCAACGGAGGAGTTTGGTGGGCGACCCCGTCCGTGCCGCTGAAGGAAGCGAAAGTGCAGTTGGCCTGGGTGCGGCGATTAGGAGAGTTTTTCGAGCGAGTAAGAAAAATAGAAGCGAAGTTGAAGGACTAAGCGAGAAGCCGGCAACAGGGAGCGTTGGGAAGCGGCACAATTGCGTCCTTCAGGCTTAATCATTGTTGAGGGGCAAGAGCTTGAACGGTAGAACCTTGCGCTGCAACTGGGTTGCAGAAAAGCTGGCAAGGTTGCTGCTATTGTAAATATTGAATTTATAGAAAATGCAGAGCGCCCAGCCCGACACTGAATTCCTCCTCGTCGATGATGATCCGAGCATTTCGGAATTCCTCGCCACCTACCTGTCCAGGCGCGGACATCCCTCTAATGCTACTATGGAAGCGGGGAAAGCTCTCGATTGGCTCAGCGAAAAGCGATGCGAAGTGGTAGTTGTCGATCTCAATTTGCCGAACACTAACGGAACATCGTTGATCGCATCTCTCCGGGCCATCGATTCCAGACTACCGATCGTGGTTTTCACCGAGAACGGTTGCAATGAGGCGCAAGTGCGAGCGGCAATGCGTGCTGGCGCGAACGGATACGTGAGTAAAAGTTTGCCGATGGAACAGCTATATTGCGTCCTCGCGCGGGTGTTAGCAGCTGCGCGCTACAACGCACGGCGCGTTCGACTGCAGCGGGAATTATTGGGCGCAGCTTAGTTCGGCACCGCTTCGTCAATCAGCGCGCGCAAGTTCTCGATCGAGATAGACTCCGCCCCGCACGCATTGGCCGTTTCCCGCTCCAGTAAATCAGAAGTTGCGACTGTGAGATCGAATTTTTCAGCGTATTTGCTGGCCAGCCGTTCAATAATCGCGTCTGCGGTTTGGCCCGCGCGCGAATAAAAAATTTGTACGCTGTGAGGTTCGGATTGCTCGGTAGCGGAAGTGCCTTTGCCATCAAAAACTACGACGACGCGAACGCCTGTGTAGTCTTGGTAATCCCGGAGTTTTTTGACCAGAGCATCGCGTGCGAGTGAGGAGCGACGGGCGTGCAGTCGTTGCATTTCTGGCCAACCGAAGATCGCGCTGTGGCCATCGACAATGAGATAGCGTGCGCGCACGGAAGGCTTATTCCGTGGCAACTGGCGATGGTGAGGCCGCCGATTTCTTTGGTTTGGCGCGTGTCGGCTCGCGCCGCATCGATTTTTGCTTGGCTCGTTTGCGCTCGAGATAAGCTTTACGACGTTTTCTTTTGGCGCGTCTGCGAAGTTGTTGACCCATGCGTACCATCTATAGGGCGGGCGGGACAGGCGCGCAAGAATTGGGCACTGCCCCAATTTGCCGGAGCTCGGATCTCCGGCGCGGCAGACAGGGTTTTAAGCCTTTCCTGCTGCCATAAGGCGCCCCTAGCGAAGTCTCAAGCCGGGGCCTTTCGCGCTGAATCTGTGCAAGATCGAATGTCCCAATAGCGCTGTAAATTTCGCATTTCCGTATTGCTAATTCGGCGTCGTTTCGTGTAAAAAGCTCTTCCCGTAAATCTGCCCGTGAATTCTCCGAAGACGCTCCTCGCCATTTCGGTGTCGCTGTTGCTCATTTCAGCCGTGTTCGGCGTCTTGAATGGAGACAAAGCCAAGGCTTTGCGAACCGACGTGGCGGCGGCCAAAAATCAGCGCGAAACGGCCGAGCGCCAGCGTCAGACTGCGGCAAAAAGTATCAAGGACCGAGAAACGAAGATTGCCGGGGAACTGGCGAAGGTTAGTGAAAACGAGAATCGGATAGCCAGCGCGGAAGCGGAACTCGTGAAGACACAAACCGAGAAGTCTGATTTGCAAGGCAAGCTGCAGGCGAACGAAGCCCAAATCGCGGAGTTACAGAAACATATCGACGAGATGAACAAGAATTCGGCGAATCCAAATCCTGGTGCGCCCTCAGTCGCAGAGCTACAGGCCCAGCTTGATGATGCGCGGAAACAATTGGAGGGCGCAGAACATGAGAAAACCTTCATCGCCGAACGACTGGCGCCGACGCGTGAACAATCGCGCGTTCCGGAAGTGATGGTCCAACGCCGCGAGCCGAGTTTTCATCCTTCCGTCCGCGGAACCGTGCTAGCGGTGAACCAAGCCTACAATTTCGTCGTGCTCAATCTCGGCAATCGCCAGGGGTTGGAACCTAATGCCGAAATGTTGGTGCTGCGCGAGACCACCATTATTGGAAAAATTCGCATTTCTTCGGTTGAACCAGCGACAGCTATTGGTGATATTCTTGGAAACAGCCTGGCGCGTGGCGTCCAGGTGCAACCAGGTGATACTGTTATTTATGCTGGCTCAAATTCCTAAACGAACAATCTCCACTTTATTGCTATTGGCAGGTTGCATGGCCTTTGCCGCTTGCGCGACGCAGAAACCGCAACCGGTGCTGGTCGATGATCCTGATGCCAAAAAAGAATCCCAAATTCCTTGGAACAAACAGGAGCAGTGGGAAACGCAAGGCCAGTTCGCCAACATGACGGACCGGCGTTAGGCGTCGAATCCGAAATAGCCGCGAAGTAATTTGTGGCACGGCCATTTTGTGCTGTGCGGCCAATCGCATCTTGCCCGAGAGAGGCGACCCCGCTAGTCAGATCCAGAAACCGGGCGGAATGGTTGCGTTCTTCGGAATCACCACAATCCCGTCGCGGATGTAATAATTTTCCGCGTCGAAATTGTCCGGTTTCCCTTCCGGCGTAATCACAACTCCGTCGGCAATGCGTGCGTTCTTATCAATGATGGCACGATCGATCACGCAATTGCGGCCGATACCAATGGGAATTTCCTCCGAAGGACGATCCTTGCCGAGTTCGTAAAAATCGGCGCCCATCACCACGCTGTTGCGAATGGTTGCGCCGCTTTGAATAATGCTACGCACCCCGATTACGCTGCGCTCGATGTGGCCATCGGAGATGATGCAGCCATCAGAAATGATCGCCTGGCGCAGGGTGGCACCGTTGATTTTGCTGCCGGGTAGGAACCGCGGATGGGTATAAATCGGCGCATCGGCTTCGAAGAAACTGTAGGCGGGAACCAAGTCGGTGAGATCGAGATTGGCTTCGTAAAAGGCGCGAATCGTTCCGATATCCTCCCAGTAGCCATCGAAAATGTAGGCGCTGACGTTGCGCGTTTGAATTGCAGCCGGAATGACGTGCTTGCCAAAATCAAAGAGATCGTTGTTGAGACACTCGATCAGCACGTTGCGATTGAAGATGTAAATGCCCATCGACGCTTGAAATAATTCCTCATCCTCCCCGTGCCCAATGGCCGCGAGTAAAGCGCGGTCCATTTTCATCGCATCGAGCTCTTTCGCTTCCTTCGGCTTCTCGACAAATCGGGTGATGCGCCGGTCTTCCCCGCTCGACATGATTCCGAAGTCCGATGCCTGATCGCGTTTGACCGGCTTGGTCGCGAGCGTGATTTCCGCGCCCGACCGAATGTGCTGATGCAGGAGCGTTCGAAAATCAATCCGGTAGAGCTGGTCGCCGCTGAGAATCAAATAAAACTCAAACGGTCGCTCGAGGAAGTAGCGCATATTTTGCCGCACAGCATCGGCGGTTCCTTGATACCACTGCGAACCTTCAGGCGTTTGTTGAGCGGCAAGAATATCGACAAAGCTCCGGGAAAAATTGTCGAATTTGTAGCTCGCCTGAATGTGACGATGCAGCGACATAGTATTGAATTGCGTGAGCACATAGATCGAGCGCAGGCCGGAGTTCAGGCAATTGCTAATCGGGATATCTACCAGCCGATATTTTCCCCCGAGCGGGACGGCCGGCTTGGCCCTGTCCTTGGTTAATGGAAAAAGGCGCGTGCCCGCTCCGCCACCCATGATGATGGCGAGAGTGCGTTGGGTCGTCCCTGGTGGAAGGGCAGGCGCTTGCATCGCGCTAATGTGGTCACAAACGGGATTCGCTGCTCGCAAAATTTTTGCGCCCCTAAAACCACCTGCCGCATCGTCATCCCGAGCCGCGAAGACGGCGAGGGACCTCGCCCAAGATGGGACATTTCCGAAGTGCGCAGCGCTTTGTGAAACGGAAGGGAACATCGCGGAGCGCGACAGCATTGGCCTTTGGTGAGATCCCTCGCCGTCTTCGCGGCTCGGGATGAGGGACGCGTCTGTTCGTCTACGAGTCCAGTGGAGCGCTATAGGCCGAAAATATGCTATAATCCCCCTCCTGAAATTATGTGTGGAATTGTCGGATATGTCGGCCGCGCAGAAGCGGCGCCCATACTCTTGGACGGCCTGCGCCGCCTCGAATATCGCGGCTACGACTCCGCCGGCGTTGCCATCGTAAACGGGAAGCAGATCGAAACGCGCAAGTGTGCCGGACGGATCGCGAACCTGGCCAAACTCATGACCGAGAAACCGCCCGGCGGGCAGTACGGCATCAGCCACACGCGCTGGGCTACCCATGGGAAAGTGACCGACGAAAACGCGCATCCGCACTTTGACCAGAGCGGAAAAATCGCGCTTGTGCACAACGGCGTGATCGAAAATTATGCGGCGCTGCGCGAACAACTGGAGCGCGAAAGCGGTCACAAGTTCACTTCCGACACCGATACTGAAGTGCTGGCGCATTTAATCGGCAGCATTTATGAGCAAATTGACGGCGCCGATTCGAAGGCTCGCCTGGTCAACGCCACGCGTGCTGCGCTTAAGCAAGTAATCGGCACCTACGGCATCGCGCTCGTTCACTCCGACATCAAAGAGTTCATGATTGGTGCGCGCCGCGGTTCGCCTCTCGTGCTCGGCGTCGGTAAGGATGAGAATTTTCTCGCCAGCGACGTGAGCGCGATCGTCGCTTACACTCGCGACGCAGTTTACCTTAACGATTTCGATATTGTCGCGGTCTCGCGCGATAAATTCGAGATCAGCTCGGTCGCGGGCGAGACCGGCAATTATCAAATCAGCAAGGTCGAGTTTGGGGCGGAAGACGTCAGCAAGGGGGATTTTCCCCATTACATGCTCAAGGAAATCTTTGAGCAGCCGAATTCAGTGCGCGATGCCATGCGGGGGCGGCTCAACACCGAAGAATGCACCGCCAAGCTTGGCGGACTAAATATGACCGCGGGTGAATTGCGCGATGTCTCACGCGTCGTGCTAACCGGTTGCGGGACCGCGTTACATGCCGCGCTGGTCGGGGAATATCTCATCGAACAGCTGGCCAACATTCCGGTAGAAGTGGAATACGCCAGCGAGTTCCGCCATCGCAACACACCAATGAGCGGCAACACGCTTGTTTTCGCCATCAGCCAAAGCGGTGAGACCGCTGATACCCTGGGCGCCTTGCGCGAAAGCCAGCGCAAGGGATTTCGCACTCTCGGTATCTGCAACAACGTCGCCAGTACGATCGCGCGTGAAAGTGATGGCGGGGTTTACATGCATGCCGGGCCGGAGATTGGGGTCGCCGCTACTAAATCATTCACCTCACAGGTGACCATTCTGGCGTTAATCGGATTGCTGCTGGGGCGAATGCGGCATCTTTCTACGTCGCAGGGATCGCGGGTGATCGAAGCACTCGAAGCCTTGCCCGACCAGATCGAATCGGCGCTGAAGTTGAGCGATCAAATTCGCGCGGTTGCGAAGAAATATGTCGAGGCCGAGGGAATGCTGTTTTTCGGCCGCCAATTTAATTTTCCGGTTGCATTAGAGGGTGCGCTGAAAATGAAAGAAATCACCTATCTTTTCGCCGAAGGCCATCCCAGCGCGGAACTGAAACATGGCATCATCGCGCTGGTCGGACCGGATTTGCCTTCGGTTTTCGTCGCACCCAATGATGCGGTCTTTTCCAAAAATCTGAACAACATCGAGCAGGTCAAAGCGCGCAAAGGACCGATCGTCGCGCTGACCAGCGGCGACGGTGCCAAGCACTTGAAGGGGATCGCGAACGATATCATCGAGATCCCGAGTGCTCCCGACTTCGCTACCCCGGTCCTAACAGCGATTCCGCTTCAGTTATTTGCCTATCACGTTGCAGTCGAGTTGGGTCGGGACGTGGATAAGCCGCGGAATTTAGCAAAGAGCGTGACGGTAGAATAGGGCCGTCGGCGACGCCGACGGAAATAGCCTTGTGCAGCTGGGCTCCTCTTCGCGAGGCCAAACACCCTTGGAAGCTCATCAGCGTGAATGAGACGCCGGATACCTGGCGTGAAGGGCTCCTCATGTCCGACCCTGCACGGCGGCCACTAACGATTGTTGGATTGAACAACAGCGTGTGCGCTGCGGGTTAACTTCGTCGCCGCGATTGCGGGACTACGGCGGACCAGGGAGGTCGGAGACCAGCGATCAGGCGACAAAAGTCAGAGATCGGACGTGGTTGGAACAATCACGGTTCGGATATGATCGCTGGATCTCACGGCTGCATCCAAGGCCGCGTTAATCTGTGCTGCGTCAAGACCGACTGAGCGCAGCGTGCCCTCGGGAAAACAGAGTTTCCCGTTACGCGCGAATTGCATCAGCAAGGGAAGTTCGGTCGCGAGGTGATCGGACACCCCGATGATCTCGGCTTCCTTATTGATGACCTCAGGGTACGGAAGAACGGACAGTGATTCCGCGGTTAAACCGACGAGCGCGGCGCGGCCGAAAACGCCGAGGCATCGGACTGCCTGTCCCATGGTAACGGCAGATCCAACCAGTTCGATCGAGACATCCACTCCTTTTCCGTCGGTTGCTTCGAGAATCTGCTCGACCGGATCTCTCTCGTTGGCATCGATCGAAATGCCGCCGAACGTCCCGATGGAAGCGAGTTTGGCGGAGTTGATATCGACGACGTAGACCTCGCCGCAGCCGAAAGCTCTGGCCAGCTGAAGAGCTGAAAATCCCAGGCCGCCAAAACCGAAAACAGCGACAGACTCATCGGATTTAAGGCGCGCCTTGTTTAAAGCATGAAGCGCAGTCGCCGAAGAGCACATCATGATTGCGCCGTGCTCGAACGGAATCCCGTCAGGAAGGAGGAAAACATTTCGACCAGGGACCTTGATGAACTCGGCATAGCCTCCGTCGCGATGCTTTCCAATCATCTGTCCTTTGCTGCAGAATTGTTCGTGACCGCGCCGGCAAAAGTCGCAGCAACCGCAGCTGACCAGATAGTGCACATACACGCGGTCTCCGGATGAAACGTGGTGGACGTCTCGCCCGACAGTTTCCACACGCCCCGCTACTTCGTGCCCGAGAGTAACAGGTAAGGATTCAATGGGAGAAATGCCAGCGCGATAGTGCGCGTCGGAGTGACAAATCCCGCAGGCCGCGACGCGGATCAGGACTTCCGCCGCGCCGATATCTGGAAGTGAAACCTCGGCATCTTCCAGCGGTTTCTCAAGTCGGACCAATCGCACAGCCTTCATCGATGTAGAATCTAGCATCTAGGGTCGAAGCGAACATCGAACACCGAACGCAGAGGCCTCGGTGTGGAATTCGATGTTCGGTGTTCAGCGTTCGATGTTTGCTGCCAATCTTTTCCCGTAGCAGATGGCGACCAACCGCCGTAGGTTGTGGCGATAAAGGTTTAGATGAACTCGACACAACTGGATGATCACGGCGTATTGGTGACTTGCCCGAAATGTGGCCAGCGCAATCGCCTGAAATACGACAAGCTGGGCGGAACCGGGCGCTGCGGGAAATGTGGCACCGAACTAAGCGCACCGGGCGAACCAATCGATGTGGCAAACGATCTCGCATTCGATGCCTTAACCGCACGTTCTGCTCTTCCCGTGTTGGTGGATTTTTGGGCGCCATGGTGCGGTCCGTGCAGGATGGTCGCACCCGAACTAAACAAGATCGCGCAGGAAGGCGCGGGTAAATGGGTCGTCGCAAAAGTCAATACCGAGGACGCGCAAAATCTCGCGCGCCGTTTCCGCATCAACGCGATTCCGACAATGGCGTTATTTAAAGATGGCCTGGAAGTAACCCGACAAGTCGGCGCCATGGCAGCGCCCGCGATACGCAAATTTCTGGAGCCTCACGTCAAGAATGGCCACGCTTAGATCGTGGCCGCCAATTTCTTGTTGCATAAGCCTTCACCGTACCCTCTCCCAGTGTGAGGGGGGCAAAGCGAACACTGGTAATAGAATTTAGCGTCGCCCGGATCTCGTTAGGCGTTTTACTAGACGTTTCAAAAATGAAATTGGCAATGTAAATTCCGAAGAAGCCCTTCTTCCACCGGAGAAGGAATCACCTCTCCCTTTGGGAGAGGGTAGGGTGAGGGTTTCCGACTCTTGCAACACTTTACGAGATTTTGATCGCCTTGGGATCGAACGAAAGCTTGGGATAACGCGGATCCATCTCTTTGAGGGTGCGCAGGACGGTTTCCGCCAAGGCAACGTTGCGCGCCCACTTGTGATTTGCGGGCACAACATGCCAGGGCGCACATTCGGTCGAGCACTTGTTAACGGCATCTTCGTAGGCCTTTTGATAATCGCCCCAGCGCGCGCGCTCGGTGAGATCGTTGGGATTAAATTTCCACCATTTGTTGGGACGATCGAGCCGTGCTTGCAGCCGGCTCTTCTGTTCGTCTTTCGAAATGTGCAGCATGAACTTTACGATCGTTGTGCCGTTTTCCGATAAAATTTCTTCGAAGCGATTGATTTCATCGTAACGTGCCTTCCAAACTTTTTTTGGGACAAGTTTGTGCACCCGCACGATCAGCACGTCCTCATAATGTGAGCGATTCCAGAGACCGATCATTCCCTTTCCCGGAGTGGCCTTATGTGCGCGCCAGAGAAAATCGTGATCCAGTTCCTCCGATGACGGAGCTTTAAAGCTCCTGATTTCCAGGCCGGCGGGGTTTAGGCTGGCGCAAAGATCTTTGATCGCGCCGTCTTTTCCGCCCGTGTCCATCGCTTGAAAGATGAGCAACAGACTTCGCCGGCGTTCAGCATACAAGATTTCTTGGAGTTGGTCGATTTTTTCGCGGAGGTCGGAAAAGCGCTGCAGTGCTTCTTCCTTGCTGTATCCGCCCGTATCGTCGGGATCAATTTTTGAAAGTTTTATTTTGTCACCGGGGCATATCGTGACAGCTACAGATTTCATCTTCGAAGTGGAGCGTGCTCTTCGCCAACAACTGAACTATCGAGCCGTCACCATCTCCATATCGATGCCAGATTGATTCGTGGCCGCAGTGAAGGTGCAGATTCAGAACATAGTTAGTGATAGTCCGCCAGTTGCATCGCCTGCGCCTTGTCCAACTCCACGGCGGCGCTGACCTTCTGTAACCCCTCACTCAATGCTTTGATCTGTTTTTGCTGCTTTTCGACCGCCCCCTTGAGGTCGATAATCGTACTCTGCTGTTCTTCCACTCTACGATGCTCTTTAAGAAACTCGTTAAGTAACATCGCGTTTACCGCTTCGTAGCGAACAGTGCTGATCTGTCCATCTTCATCGCGCGCGACCAAGTCTGGGTTAACCTTTTCTACATCCTCGGCGATCAAGCCAAACTGTGGGATGCCATCCGGGTCTAACTCTTCCTTGTAGCGGAAGGTGACTGGCTTTAACGCCAGAATTGCTTCGCTCGCGTTATCCATCGGTTTGATTGCTTCCTTGAACCTCGCCGAGGACACAACTGCCCCAAGCTGACCACTGGTCCCAACAATAACTCCCACGCCACTTGCCACCGTTACTCCCCGAATACCTGCAATGAAGGTCTTCGTCTGCGTTCCGGATTTGCCAATTCGGATTGTATCGGCCTCTCCAGCTACCCCCGGTGCGCCGATCTCAATGTTGTTACCACCATTTGTCAAATTGAGACCGGCACTATTACCCAGAGCAATATTGTTCGAGCCACTTTTGCTATGGAAGAGCGCTTGGAACCCGATGGCAGTGTTGAAGCCGCCGGTCGTATTGTTGACGAGGGCGGCTACGCCGTCCGCCGTATTGTCGTTACCGGTAGTATTGCCAAGGAGTGCTTCAACGCCGCAGGCCGTATTCGCGGCGCCGGTTGTATTGCTCGAAAGAGCGTCCATCCCCTCCGCCGTATTGGCTGAACCAGTCCTATTGCCGAGGAGCGCTTGAAAACCGCTGGCGGTGTTGCCGGACCCACTCGTATTGCGAGAAAGCGCACTAACACCAATGGCCGCATTCTCTTCCCCGTTGCTGTTGCTCGAAAGTGCATCTACCCCGTCGGCGGTATTGTCGCGACCGACTGTGTTGCTCGAGAGGGCATCGCCACCCGTGGCCGTATTGTTGTTGCCACTGGTGTTGCTAATAAGCGCGGCGAAGCCAATGGCCGTGTTGGAGGCGCCGGTGGTATTGTCGAAAAGCACGTCGTAACCAACGGCCGTGTTGGCGCCGCCAGACGTATTACTAAAGAGCGTCTGGAAACCGGTGGCAGTGTTTTCAATGCCGGTAGTATTGCTCTGAAGGGCGGCCACGCCGCAGGCCGTGTTGAAGCTCCCGGAATTGTTGAAATAGAGCGCGGCAAAACCGATGGCCGTGTTCGAAACACCGGTCGTTAGGCTAAAAAGGGCAGAATCTCCCTCTGCCGTATTGAAATTGGGATAACCTCCATCCGGCGGTGGCTCAACCGCGTAATCGGTCGGGGAAAGTGCGACAGATGCGAACGCCAGGACTCCGAGGATAAGGCACCGCTGCCACGACGATCGGTCGACCAAATTTCGCGCGGAGTAAACGACAGTTTGCAGGGCGTGTGAAATAGACATGGGAAGTCCTTTCTTCTCCCGGCTGTCTGTTTAACTGCGACTCTGGACAGGGTCAGAGATGCCACCGGGAGGGAACATCCCGTGCCCGATTCAGATTCGGTTTAAGAAACGGTATTATCCCGAGATACGCGCCTGATCGTCAAGGTTAATCGCACGGATGCTATAACGATCGCTGATCGCTTCAACTGCTGCCTCGGAATAGGGAACAACGGAGTTTACTCGTCGTTATCTACGATCTGCGGGGCCAGATTACTCAGCTCAACTTGGTCGCTCAGCCTCTGAATGGGGAACAGGTGCAGGCCTGGATGGATGAATTTCCAGGATGGATCTTCTTGATTGGCCGCCGGCGGGAAAGTGGCCCATCTCGTAGACGGCCATCCTGAGCAGATTGGGTTGCCGTGAACGTTTTGATCTGCTGCTGCTCCGCAACTATTGCCTATCAAGAAGGGTTTATTTCGGCGCCAGTGATGCCACGATCTGTTCGAAATGCGGATTGCCGCGCAACGGTTTCCAGAGGGGATGGAATTTGAGGCGGGCGTAATTGATGTAGCTGGGCATCGCTACCAGCTTTTGCAGTACCTCGATGGCGCGATCGTGATCGCCGCTCCAGGTATAAACCTGGGCCAGGCCTTCCAGCACGAGCCCGCCGTCGTAAATGTCCTTCGAGATCGGCATTAAATCGATGGCGTGCTGTTCTTCCTGCAACGCCAGCTCTTTTTGGCCCAGGGCGGCATCAACTTGCGCCAGCACCGCGATGGTTCGCGCATGCTCGGGTTTAATGATTAAACGCTGCGCCAAAATCGCGCGGGTAGAACGAAAGGCGGCAACGCTTCCAACGGAGTCGCCGCTGTCCCGCGCAATCATCGCTTCGAACCACGCCTTCGGATAGTAGAAGCTGAAATCGATGTCCTGAAAATCCGCGCGAGGCGACGCGGCAAGAGCGCGTTCCGCTTCAGCGCGATTGCCATCGATCAATGCGAACATCACGCGCGCGGGAGTCTGTCCGCCAGCCACATCCAGTGTCGGAGATTCTGCCAGCGCATCGCGCAGAGGCTTCGAATTACCGGTTCCACTGAAAATGGCCGAAGCTCGCCGGAACTGAACGAGAGGCGTCTGCTCACCTGCATCCATCACACGGTCGTAAACCTGTACCGCTTCGGGGAATCGCCGTTGCAGGATGTAAGTATCGGCCAACAAATTGTAAGCATTGGGATTTCTCGGATCGAGGGCGACCGCGGTGGAAAAATCGCGCTCCGCTTCCGGCCAATGATTGCGTCGCCGGTTGATGTAACCGTCGAGAATGAAAAACGGCGTGCTATTCGGCAGACCGGGCCGTGCGGTTGCAAGCTCTTCCAGCGCGCGATCGTAGTCGCGATGGCATCGGAACAGAAAATCGGCCATGGCAAAATGCGCTTCGGCTGAATCGGGCCGGAGGCGGAGGGCCGTGTTGACGGCAGTCTCGGCCAGAAGGATACGATCTTGGGTGGGATCAAGATCAAAAAAGTAGAGTAGATCGTTCGCGCGCGCCGCGTAGCAATAGGCGGCAACAAACTTCTCGTCGCGTTTGATCGCCTCGTCTAATGATTGCAGCGCTTTGAGCAGGGCCGCTCGAACGTCTTCAACGATCAGATAGCTATCGACGATTTGCTTTGCTTGAAGATAGAGGTCGAATGCGACCAAATCCTGAGTCGGACGTTCTTCGATTTCGGCTTTTTGTTTGGGCGAAAGCTTTGCCTTGAGCTGAGCGACAATTGACTCGGCAAGTTCACTCTGGATGGTAAACAAATCGGCCGCGGTCCGATCGTAAGTTTCCGCCCAGATATGGGTATCGGTCCGGGCGTCGATTAATTCCGCATTAATACGAAGTCGATCACCGGCGCGTTGGACCGAGCCTTCAACAACATAAGCGACGCCGAGTTGGCGACCGATCTCGCGCAGGTTACGTTCTATGCCACTCTTGTATTGACGCGCGCTGGTGTGACTAATGACTTTCAGGTCGGAGACTTTGGCAAGATTGGTAAGGATTTGATCCTGCACTCCGTCGGCGAAGTAGGTGTTCTGTTTGTCGGCGCTTAGATTCTCGAATGGCAGAACAGCAATTGATTTTGCTGAACCGCCTGCATTTTGTTTTGTTACGGCGGTGTAGCGGCCGACAAAAAATAATCCGATCGACAAGAGGCCGCCGACGATTGCCACATAAATCCAGGTGCGCTTGGCGCGCGCGGCTTCTGCCGGCATCGCATCCGCTTCTTCCGTGCGCTTAATACCTTCTGGTGTCGACTCGAACGCCCAAGCCATTGCCAGTGCGACGGGCAGACCGAGTATGATGAGCACGACAAGCAATCGGATCAGCCAGTTTGGAGTATCGAAGACGGGTAACACCTGCGCGATCCCCTGAGCGAGAGCCCATCCGGCGACGATGTAGGCGACTGCTACCTTGTAGACATTCCGCCGCTTCAGTTCGGCAAAAAAGTTGTCGATCTTCACTTTTTCTCGCCAACTATCTTCTGCACCAGCGCGTCAAACCGCGGCTGGCCGCGCAGATCGTCGAGCAATGGATCGGTCTTGATGACAAAAAGGTAGTTGGTCTCACCTTTCGCGTAAGCCTGCTCCAGTTCTTCGATCGCACGGTCTTTGTCGCCTAACGAGATCTGGACAAGCGCCAAAGCGTAGGGCGCGACGTAGTGCGATTTTGCTTCCTCACTTAGCTGAATCAGAATTTTGCGCGCTTCCTCTTTTTGCCCATTGCGCGCGTAGGCCTGGCCCAGCATGGCGAGTGAGTATAGGTCGTGATTTAAATCGAATGCGGTTCGAAATTCAGGGATGGCCTCTGCAACTTGTCCTTTGAATTGCAGTGTGGCGCCAAGATAGTAGTGGGCGAGAAAGAAGCGTGAATCCATTTCCAGGGTCTTGCGCGCTTGCGCCTCCGCCTCGTCGAAGCGACGCGCATTGAAATAGATCCAGCTGCAATCGGCGTTGATGATCAAAGAGAGCGGGTCGAGTTCGATCGCGCGTTTTGCCTCCGCAATCCCCGGATCAAACTGCCCGAGCGTGGCGTAGCCTAAGGCAAGCCAGTGATGGGCCGTGGCGTAGTTCGGGTTCAACTCGATCGCGCGTTGATAACCGACGAGCGCCTGCTGGAGATGGAGCTCCAAAGTATCAAGTAGCCCGAAGGAAGCATGCGCTTCAGCCAGCGAATCGTCGAGCGCGAGTGCCTTTTCTAGCGCGGCTCTCGCTGGAGGAAGCGATTCGCGTGGAGAGATATTACTGTAGGAAGAAAGCAGCAGGTAGGAATCGGCTGAGCCAACGTAGGCCAACGCGTAATCGGGATCTTTTGCTATGGCCTGCTCGAAATATCCGATCGCTCTGTGCAGGTCCTCGCCCGTCCGCTTGTTCCAAAAAAATCTGCCTTTGAGATAAAGCTCGTACGCTTCCGGATTCTCGGTCGGCTTTTTCGCAATCGAACGTTTTTCCGAACCGGTGAGCGTTGCCTGCAGTGCTTGCGCAACGGCTTGCGCAATCTCGCTCTCGACCGCGAAAATGTCAGTCAGTTTTCGATCGTAGGTCTCAGCCCAAAGATGCGCGTCAGTCATTGCATTGATCAGCTGCACATTCACCCGGACCTGGTCATTCGCCTTCTGGACGCTGCCTTCGAGAATATTCATGACGCCAAGCTTCTTTGCGATTTCACGCAAGTCTTCCGGCGCGCTTTTGAAATGTTGCGTCGAGGTGCGCGAAATTACTTTGAGGTCGGCTACTTTAGCGAGCCTTGTCAGTATTTCGTCCTGGATACCTTCAGCGAAGAAGGCGTTGTCGGGATCCCGGCTGAGATTGTCGAATGGTAGCACCGCGATCGATTTCGACGGAACTGTAGCCGCCTCGGTGCGAGCCGCACTGGCCGTATTCGTCGCGGTATACCGCCCGAGGAAGAACAAGCCGATCGAAACCACAGCGCCGATCACGACCACGTAAATCCAGACGTATTTCCTCTTTCGGGTCACGTCCGGCATCGCGTCGGCCGTTGCCGTGCGCTTAATTCCCTCCGGCGTGAGCTCAAACATCCAGGCCAGAACGAGCGCGATCGGCAGCCCGATGATAATGAGAAGGACAATCAATCGGATCAGCCAGTTTGGAACATCAAAGACCGGAAAGACCTGCGCGATTCCTTGAGAAAGCGCCCAGCCGCCCACGACGTAGGCAATCGCAACCTTGTAAACATTGCGCCGCTTCAGCTCGGCGAAGAAAGAGGGTCTGTCGCTCATGGCTCGGTGACCGCAGGCGGGGTGTAGGGCAACGCCAGTTTGGCAAGAACCGCCTTGAATCGCGGGTCGTCACGCAATGGATCGAAACCTCGATTCCAGAGCCACGGCGAGAAGGCGCTGGTGGGCTTAACCGCATAGATTTCCAGCTGATCCAGGGCACGGTCATGTTCTCCCAACGACACGAGATAGAATGCATACAAAATAGGGTCCTGTCGGATGTCGACATTATCCGGCGAAGTCTCCAGGCTATTTACGGCCGCGGCGCGTTGGGCCGGGTCGGACACGCCGCGTACGAGCAACGCTTTAGTGTCCCCATTGCGGCCGTTGAGTGTGGCTGACGAACGCAGCCGCGCTTCTCCCTCCGGATACATTTTGCGCTCGATAAACTGAGCGGCGGCCCAGTAATGCGCGGCCGCAAACTCAGGATGCGCGGCCAGAACGCTCTTGATCTGTGCCTCGGCCGCCTCATCACGCCTCAGTCCAGCGAGGATGCCTGCATGAATAACGCCGATAATAGGTGATAGTGGATCGAGCTGCTGAGCGCGCTCTATTTCGCGCAGGGCGGGCTCGAGCTGTCCAATGGTTGAGAGGAACTGGGCATATTGATTCACCGCTTCCGCGTCGCCGGGCGCGAGGGCAAGGGCGCGGCGAAGTGCCTGGTCAGCTTCGGGCCAGCGACCGCGCATTGTGTTGGCTATCCCCACCGCGATGTGGGCCGAGGCAGTGTTAGGATCGAGTGAAAGAGCGCGCTGCGCCGCCGACTCGCCTCGGGGGATCGCAGCGTCAAACGAATCGAGGGCATAAGTGGGGAGTAGCAGTTCGGTTATGGCCAACGCGCCCCAAGCTTGCGCGTAGCCGTCGTCCAGCTTTACTGCCTGTTGAAATAAAGCAGTCGCTTCGTGTAATCCGGGACCTCGAGCGGCCAGCAAAGTCAGTCCGCGCAGATAAAGTTCATGGGCTTGCGGATTGTTCGTGCTGTCAACGACGAGCGGTTGCCCGGCACCACCGGTGAGCTGGACGCGCAACTTGGTGGCGATCGCCTTGGCAATTTCATCTTCGACCGCGAAGACATTGTCGAGTTTGCGATCGTATTTCTCGGACCACGTCTGCAAGCCGTTCTGCACATCGACTAACTGCACGTTGATGCGCACCTGATCGCCGACTTTTTGCAAACTCCCTTCAAGAATATGTGCCACCCCGAGGAGCTGGCCGATTTTACGCAGATCGAGATCGTTGCCCTTAAACTGGAAAGCCGATCGCCGCGCTGCCACTTTCAAGTTTGGAATTTGCGCGAGCGCGTTGAGTATTTCCTCGGTGATGCCATCGCTGAAGTAGGCGGTGTTTTTGTCGTCGCTCAGATTTTCGAATGGTAAAACCGCGATCGATTTCGCCGGCAATTCGGTGCGAACCGCACTGCTTCCATTAACGGCCGTGTAGCGCCCGAGAAAGAACAAGCCGACCGACAGAAGCGCGCCGATGATTACGACATAAATCCACGCGTGTTTCTTTCTTCGCGTCGTCACTGGCATTGCATCGGCGGCTTCCGTGCGCTTAATGCCTTGTGGCGTGATCTCGAACATCCAGGCAAGCACGAGCGCGATTGGCAAACCGATAATGATGAGCAGAACAATCAAACGAATTATCCAATTCGGAACATCGAAGACTGGAAACACCTGCGCGATTCCCTGAGAAAGCGCCCAGCCACCAACGACGTAAGCGATCGCGACCTTGTAAACGTTGCGCCGCTTCAGTTCGGAGAAGAAGCTCGTGGTTCTCAAGGTTTGTTAGCTAACAATTTCTGGAAGCGCGGATCGTTGCGAACGCCGTCCCAAGCGGGGTCCAATTTCAAGTAGGCGATGGTGGTGCCGTTTGGCTTGGCCAATGAGTCTTGCAGAAGCGGCAGCGCTTTGTCCAAATCTCCCAGAAGAGCATAACCTGCGGCCGCCCACGACTCGGCATCGGTTGCGAGCCACTTATTATCGCCTATTTTGGCGAAGACGTAATCGATCTCACGTTGAACCTCACCGCGGTTTCCTTCACGCGCGGCCATTTGGATGTAATTGGCGGAAAGCTCGTACAAAACGAGTTTCTTTGCGCGCAACTCCTGCATCTCGCGCTCAGCTCCTCGGGCGTGCTGAACCGCCGAGTCGCGTTCCTGGTTAAGGAAATAGAGATTCGCCAGCAAGACATCGTTAGCCGCGTTGAGGATCGGCGGATATTTATTACTCTCGAGATTCATGCTCTTTATTGTCGCGATCAGGAATCCATAGTCGCGCCAAAGAAGGTATTGGTCGAAGTAAGGAACGAACGCCCACTCCACCGGAGTTTGGAAGGGATGCGTTCTGAGTATTTGCCAGGCGGCATCCAGATTGCCCTCGGCTTGATAGTTCGCCGCTATTCCGCCAATCACGTCCATATCGTCCCGTGCGAGCGCAAGCGCGCGCTCAAGCATGGAGCGGGCCTCAGCAAACTGTCTGAGTCCGCTGTAAGTAGCAGCCAGTGCCTTCCAAACGTTGAGATTCAGCGGATCAAGGTCGGCTGCTTTCTTCATCGTCGCCAAAGCCTCGTCAACCTTGCCCCGCGCGCGTTGGAAAATGCCGAGTGCGCCCAAAATAGCGCCGTCGTTGGGAGCACGTTCACGTGCGATCTTTAACTGCTCGAGGCCGGCCTGGTCGTCATGGCGGCAATATCCGTAATAGAAACCCATCGCCTGATGTGCCAAGGCCGAATCCGGCGCCAAACGAAGCGCCGTCTCGGCCGCACGGCGGACATTCTCTCCCAGTTCTTCGCTTTGCTCCGGGCTCCTGAAAACAATCGCCTGGTCGATCGCGAGCATGGCCCAGGCATCCGCAAAATTCGGATCCAGCTCGACCGCGCGGCCGTAGGCATCGATTCGTTGCCTGGTATCGGCTTCGTTCGATCGATTTCGCTGCGCCAATCCGCGAAGGTAATACTCGTAAGCTTCAGGATTCCTGGTTCCGACCGATGCGATCGTTTCTTTTTCGCGTCCCGTTAATTTAGCCTCGAGCGAGCTGGCGATCTTTTGCGCGATCTCGCTTTCGACTCCGAAGACGTCGCTCAACTTGCGATCGTAAGTTTCTGCCCAAAGATGGGAATCGTTAGCCGCCTGAATGAGCTGCACCGTCACTCGCACCGCGTCGCCACTTTTCTGCACGCTCCCTTCGAGAATGTTACTAACGCCAAGCTTTTGCGCGATCTCGCGCAGGTCGGATGGCGCGCTTTTGAAGCGTTCGGTCGAAGTGCGCGAGATGACCTTTAAGTCGGCGATCTTCGACAAACGGGTCAGGATTTCATCCTGAATTCCTTCGGCAAAGTAAGCATTCGATTTATCGTCGCTTAAATTTTCAAACGGTAAGACGGCGATGCTTTTCTGCGGAATCGCCGAACCGGTAGCAGGTGACTCGGCCGCGGCGCTTTTCTTACCAGAAAGGTCCTCCTGTAACTCATCGGTGATTTTCTTGGCCACTGCGCTCTTGATAGTATCGGCCAAAGAAAGGGACGCCGTCGGGCTCGGTTGAGGTAGTGTCGCCACCGAGCGGTGATCGAGGGTGCGCATGATCGCGGGCGCAAAAATCACTGACACGATGGCAAGCACGAGGAGTAATGCCGCGACGGCGAAGATCGCTCGAGCGAGCGGAGAGAGCATTTTGCGCGTTCCAACTCCCGAGCTGGGGGTGCTGTCGCGCACTTTCCCCATTCGCGTCGGCGGTGCGGGATTGCCAATTGTTTTGGCATAAAGATTAACTAACGAGACCACCACTCCGTGTTTCACTTCCACCTCGCCCAGTTCGTGAAGGTACGGCTGCCAACGACGCTTTTGTGCGAGATCGTCCGCCACGCGTTTACTAATCAGAATGTGGCCTGCATCTCCGCAATCCATTACTCGCTGCGCGATATTGATGCCGATGCCGGCAATGTTTTCGCGATCGTTTGCGTCCGTGACGTGATGGACCGGACCGCTGTGGATTCCCATCCTTACCGGCAGACTTGGCTGGGCGCGCAAAGCGTGGCTGATCTCCAAGGCGCATTCGACCGGCTCTTCCACTGACCCGGTAAAAACCAGCGCCATACCATCGCCGGTCGGCAAAATGGTAAGCTGTCCAGCAGCCTCGGCTTCGCGTGCAGCCTCGGTGTTGCGGACAATCTGATTCAACTCCTGAAGCGCTTCTGATTGCTCGTCGGTCAGCAGCTTGGAATAGCCGACGATGTCCATAAAGAGGACGTGCGCGATCTCCAGGCGCTGCTTCGGTTTCTGCTCGTCAGCCATTGGTTAATGCAACTCCGTAACGTAATGGCGTTTCGGCTCGGACAACGAATTGCTTGCCGCGCCGCAGGCTTGGCGAAGGCGGATCGCCGCGCTCGAGAATACATGCGTCAGCGCGATGGCAAAGATAAAGGATACAAGGACGGCTACGTGTTGAAACATGCCCAGTGTTACGGCCGCTCGGATTTCACGGGCCGACGTGTTCCTTCATCGTGAGAAGTTGCTGAAAGCCGGGATCGTTGCGGATCGGGTCCCAGACCGGATCGATTTTCAAGCGCGCGATGGAAACGGTTTCGCCCGCGGGGACGGTAAGTAGCCGGCGAAGAATTGCAATGGCATCGGACGCGGCTCCGGTGCGAGCTTCGACTTCGGCAAGGCCGGCCAGATTGGAATTACCGAGCAGCGCATCTCTCTCCGGCGGAAGTAAGTCCACCGCCTGCCGCGCGAGTTTGAGAGCGTCGGCGTCACGTTTGAGCGCGAGGTAGACCCAGATCAATTCTCTCATTGAAACCCGCTCGTTCGGCCGCTCGCGTAATCTCTCCTCGAGCAGTTGTTTCGCTTTTTCTGCGTCTGCTTGTGCGCCGGTGAAATCGCCGGCTAGAGCGCGAATGGTAGCTTTCGCAGAGAGGCGCCTGCGTTGATCTGCGGCGATATAGGCACCGCCATCCCAAACCTTCAGGGCTGCTTCGAAATCGCGCGCGATAACGGAGACATAAGCGCGGTCACCAGTCACGGTCGGAACGATACCGGAAGCGGACGACGAGATGAGATCGTTCGTAAACGAAAAGGTCGCCAGCACGCCTTGCGCTCTTTTGATGTCGCCGCTCCCGTTCAGAATCGCCAGGAGCAACGCGCGCCACCCGATGACTTCGGACGGATCGATGCTCAGTGCGTATCCGCCGCGGCGCTCGGCGTCTTGCCACATGCGCAAGATACAATAAGTCTGACTAAGATTTCCGGCTACAGAGGCATTGCGCGGATCCTGCTCGAGAGACTTTTTGAGTGTATCCAAACCGCGTTGCCATTGCCCCTGCCGGCGATAGACATAGCCAGAATATTCGAGCGCCTGCGCATTGTTAGGCTGTAACTGGAGCGCGCGCCCAAACTCGACTAATGCCTGTTCGTACTGCCGATAGCCGTAGTAGAAAAAAAGGCCGTGGGCGACGTGCGCTTGCGCCAGATCTGGCGCAAGCGCTAGCGCATGCTCGACCGTTTTTTTAACTTCCGCGAGCTCCGGTTCAGTGAACGTTTCCACGAACCAGTGTTGATTCAAACGACACTCGGCCAGGCGAGCCATGGCGAGCGCAAAATTTGGATCGCGCGCAATGGCTTGCTGATACCACGCGATAGCTTCGTCGAATGACTCCGGCCTCAATGAAACATTCGCCGCACGTAGCTGGAACTCGCCTTTCAGAAAGAGATCATAGGCTGCGGTGTCCTTGGTCGGCGCGGTCGCGAGCGTGCTAGCTTCGGCCGGAGAAAGTTTCGCCTGAAGGGAATCGGCGATTTCCTGCGCTACTTCGCTCTCCACGGCAAAGACATCCTTGATATCTCGATCGTATGTCTTCGCCCATAAGTGGGAGTCAGCCTGGGCATCGATCAGCTGCACGTTGACGCGAACTTTGTCAGCGGCCTTCTGCACACTCCCTTCCAGAATAGTTGCTACTCCGAGCTGTTGCGAGACTGTTCTTAGATCTTCCGGCTTGCTTTTGTATCTCGCGGTGGACGTGCGCGAGATCACTTTCAAATCGGCGATGCTTGCGAGCTTGGTCAGGATTTCATCCTGAATGCCGTCGGCGAAATAAGCGGCGCTCTTGTCGTCGCTCAGATTTTCGAACGGCAACACCGCGATCGATTTTTGCGGGATGGATGAACCTGTAGCCAACTCGGTGCGAGCCGCAGTGGCACTATTCCCAGCGGTGTATCGTCCAAGGAAAAACAATCCAACTGAAATCGCGCCGCCGATGACTACGACATAGATCCACACGTGTTTCTTTGGCGCGCGAGGTGCGGCGCTACGATCGGCATCTTCCGTGCGCTTGAGTCCTTCCGGTGTCAGCTCGAACGCCCACGCGATCACCAGCGCAACTGGAAAGCCAATCACAACGAGCGCAATCACCAGCCTAACGATCCAGTTCGGAATCTCCAGGAACGGAAAAACTTGGGTCGCGACTTGAACCAGCAACCAGCCAACGACCGCGTACGCTACCGCAACTTTGTAAACGTTGCGCCGCTTCAACTCGGCAAAGAAGTTACGCTCACTCATTGCGCCTCGCCCATGGATCTGGCCAGCAGTTTCTGGAAACGTGGATCTCCGCGGAGCGAATCGAGTCGTTTGTCTATCTTCAGGCTGCCAGTATTCCCGCCTAGTTGGATACTTCGCTCATCGCAAGCTTGCTCGAGGAAGCGCAGCGCGGCCTCTTTGTCGCCGAGAGCGGCCTCGATCAAGGCCAACGGATAACTCGCAACGTAGCCCTGCTGCGCTCTGCTGGTGAGGTCAGCTAGAATCTCTCTCGCTTCGGCGGTTTTCCCGAGACGCACGTCGAGGCATGCGAGCATGGCCAGGCGCACTGGAGATGGAAGTGCGCTTTTTGCTTTTTCATAGGCTGCTGCTGCCTCCTGCAACTTCCCTTTATCCTCAAGAACTTGGCCAAGCATGAATTGCGCGATCGAGAAGTTAGGATCCATCTCCAGGGTCCGATGGAGCTGAAGCAGTGCTTCATCGTGATGTCCGATGAGCGAGAGATTTGATCCGAGAACGCAGTTAATGATGAGGGAGAGCGGATCGAGGTCGTGTGCTTTCTTTATTTCCGCGAACCCTTCCTGGAAACGTCCCTGGGCTTGTAAGGATTCGCTGAACCACTGATGCGCGGTGGCATAACTGGGATTCAAGGCAATAGCTCGCGCGAATTCGCGATCGGCGGCCGCGAACTGCAAGTCGTCGACCAAGGCATTCGCCAAAGAAGTATGCGCTTCTGCCAGGGTATCATCTAACTCGAGGGCGTGTCGCGCCGCGGCCAGAGAACGGTGGATATCTTCTTTCGGCGGGTTTCTGCCATAGACCGGCATCAAAGCATAGCCATCCGCCAGTCCGGCATAAGCCAGCGCATAAGAGGGATCGAGCGCGATAGCCTGCTGGAAGTAACTAATCGCTTCCTTCATACTCTCTTCGGTGCGTCGGTTCCAAAAATACCGGCCCTTCAAATAAAGTTGATAAGCCTCGGGATTTTCTGTTGGCCTGGCGGCGAGCACATGCTCCGCGCTACCGGTTAGTTTGGCTTGGAGTGTTTCTGCGACCGTGCGCGCAATCTCGCTTTCGACTGCGAAGATGTCCGTCAGTTTGCGATCGTAAGTGTCGGCCCAGAGATGCGTGTCGGTCAGGGCATTGATGAGCTGCACATTTACCCGAACCTGGTCATTCGCTTTCTGCACGCTTCCTTCGAGGATGTTCGAGACGCCAAGCTGTTGCGCGATCTGTCGCAAGTCGTTAGGCGCGCTCTTGAATCGCTGCGTCGATGTGCGCGAAATCACTTTTAGCTCGGCGATCTTCGCCAATCGCGTCAAAATTTCGTCCTGAACCCCTTCGCTGAAATACGCGTTCTGCGGATCGCCGCTTAAGTTATCGAACGGCAAAACTGCGATCGATTTGTTCGAGATCGCTGCCGCAGGTGAAGATGTCGATCTTGCGCGAACAAACTGAAAGATCAGCAAACCGGTTGCGACCACGGCCAGCACAATTGTTAGGGCGACGATCTTGCGGCCGGTATGATGGGTGATCGATGCGTTAGGATTAATTTCCGACTCGCGCACAATTCCTTCGGGCGTGATCTCGAACGCCCAGGAAAACGCCAGCGCAATCGGGAACCCAATAACAAGAATGAGGATGATAATTTGCATCGCCCATTGCGGCGCATTGAACGCGGGAAGAAAAATCGATGCCGCTTGAATGACGAGCCACGCCACCACCGCATACGCGACCGCGACCTTGTAAACGTTGCGCCGTTTCAGCTCGGAAAAAAAAGAAGGTTTCCCGGTCATGCGCTCTTTTACGATACTACTACGGGCCGACGTGTTCCTTCGTCGCCAGCAGTTGTTGGAAGCGCGGGTCATTACGCAGCGGATCCCAGACAGGATCGATTTTGAGGCGGGCAATGGAGACGCTTTCACCGGCTGGCACCAAAAGGAGCCGGTGCAGAATAGCCACAGCGTCCGCGGCGGCACCGCTGCGCGCTTCGATCTCGGCCAAGCCAGCGAGGTTGGCAGCGCCAAGCAATGCATCTTTCTCGGGCGGCAAAACGTCGACCAACTGGCGCGCGGTTTTCACGGCATCACCGTTTCGCTTGAGCGCAAGATAACTCCAGCTCAACTGTCTGAGCGAAACCAATTCGTTAGGTTGTTGTCGCAACCTGTCCTCCAGAAGTCTCACCGCCTTTTCCGCATCGGCTTTGGCACCGGCGAAGTCACCGGCAATAGCGCGAATCGCCGATCGAGCGGCAGCCTGTCGGCGCTCGTCGGCCGGAGTGTTTGCAATGTTTTCCCAAACTTTCAACGCCGCGTCGAAATTCCGCGTCACGGCCAATGTGTATGCGCGTTCGCCGGTCACACTGCCGACGTCGCCGGCAATGGACATGATAATGATTTTGTTGTCCGGCGGAAACGTCGCCAGCACGCTCTGGGCCTCGTTTATGTCGCCTTTTCCATTCAGAATCGTCAGGAGGAGAGCGCGCATGCCGATGACGTCGTGCGGGTCAAGACTGACCGCATGGCGGCTGACGCGCTCAGCTTCTTTCCACATGCGCAAGAGTCCATAGGTTTGCCCAAGATTTCCCGCGACATCGGCGCTGCGCGGGTCGATTTCGAGAGCCTTATTAAGCTCGGCCAGGCAACGGTCCCATTGTCCCTGGCGCCGATGAACGTATCCGGAATACTCAACCGCCTGCGCGTTATTCGGTTGCAATTGCACAGCCCGCTGGAACTCAGCCAGTGCATGCTCGTAATCGCGATACCCGTAATAATAAAAGATGCCGAGAGCGACGTGTGCCTCGGCGAGATCTGGTGCGAGCGCGAGAGCGCGGTCAGCCAGCTTCTTCGCTTCCGCGAGCTCAGCCTCCGTAAACGCCTCGATGAACCAGTGTCGGTTCAGCCGGCATTCAGTGAGCCGGGCGTAAGCCAGCGCGAAACTTGGGTCGCGCGCGATTGCTTGCTGATACCAGGCGGCGGCCTGATCAAATGACTCTGCAAGCAATGATACGTTGGCGAGACGTTGCTCGAACTCGCCTTTTAAGAAGAGATCATACGCAGCTGTATCGGTCGTCGGCGCTTTGGTCAGGGTGCTGGCCTCCGCCGGAGAAAGCTTTGCCTGAAGCGAGTCGGCGATTTCCTGTGCAACTTCGCTCTCGACGGCAAAGACATCCTTGATCTCGCGGTCGTATGATTTCGCCCACAAATGTGAATCCGCGCGAGCATCGATGAGCTGGACGTTGACGCGCACTCTATCGGCGGCCTTCTGCACACTGCCTTCCAGAACGGTCGCCACTCCGAGTTGCTGCGAAACCGTCTTTAGATCTTCCGGCTTGCTCTTGTATTTCGCGGTGGACGTGCGCGAGATCACTTTCAAATCGGCGATGCTCGCGAGCTTGGTCAGGATTTCATCCTGAATGCCGTCAGCAAAATATGCGGCGCCCTTGTCGTCGCTCAGATTTTCAAATGGCAACACCGCAATTGATTTGGCCGGCAGCTCGGTGCGAGCCGCACTGGCATTATTCCCAGCCGTGTAACGGCCGACAAAGAATAAGGCCACTGAGATCGCTGCGCCGATGATAACGACATAGATCCACGTCTTCCCGCGTGAATGCTCATGTTTGGCGTCGGCAACTTCCGTTCGCTTGATTCCTTCTGGAGTCGCTTCAAAAGCCCATGCGATTACGAGCGCGATCGGAAATCCAATTGCAATCAGCACGATAACCAAACGCACAATCCAGTTCGGAATTTCCAGGAACGGAAATATCTGGGTCGCAATTTGAGCGATTAACCAGCCGACGACCGCGTAGGCGACCGCCACTTTGTAAACGTTGCGCCGTTTTAGCTCGGCGAAGAACGAAGGCTTCTCGCTCATGGTGTCGGAAAGACGGTCGTCGGTACCGGCAACTTCAGTTTCTGGCAGAATGCAGCGAAGCGTGGATCATTTTTGTAAGTGAGAATGAAGGGCGTGACTAACAATTGGGTCAATCCGGAGTCGCGCGCGGTATAGGCGCGGTCGAGCCATTCAAACATTTTGTCGGGTTCTTTGCGCAACCCGTAGACGGCGGCGATTTGGAACGGGCCGTTCACCGCGTCCTCGTGGATCAATTTTTGCAGCGCAGCGTCGGCGGCCGCGCGATCGCTCTGTCCCTGCGCCGCGAGAGCCAGCGCATAATCCCTCCAAAATCCTGGCGGCTCGAGCTGTGCATCTTGCAGCGCGGCTGCAGTGTTCCCGCGTAATATGTCGATGATTGTAAGATAGACATGCTGCCGGGCGGCCGCCGGCTGAAGTGCGCGTGCTTTGCCCAAGGCAGCCTCGGCCTCGTCGTAGCGGCCGCCGCCAATCAGAATTCGGGCGAGATTTAAATAGCGAGTCACGCCTAGCGGGTCAAGGGTCAACGCCTGTCGCGCCAGGTTCTCAGCCTCCGCCAGGCGGCCTTCCGCAGCGAACGAATAACTCCGCGCATTTTTGGGTGCGGCGTCGGCCGGGGCCAGTTTTTCGGCCTTGCGGAATTCGGCGTCGGCGCCGGCGAAATCAAGATCGGGCGTCAGCAATACGAAGCCGAGCGCTTCGTGTGCAGCGGAGAGATTGGGCGCGAGCGACAAAGCGACGTGGGCTTCATTCCTCGCCTTGGCATAAGCCTCGTTGGCTTCAGTCCCACCCAGCCACGTGGCTCCGAGTTGTCGCCATGCGCTGGATAGATTCGCATGCGCGAGCGCGTAATTCTGATCGAGCCGGATGGCCTCGCCATAAAACTCTGTGGCCTTGCGCGTGCCTTCTTCAGTACTAAGGCGCAAGTAGAATGTTCCCTGCTGTAACGCGTTGTAAGCGGCGAGATTGTCGTTCGAGGGCGCCGCGTCGGATTTCGCCGACGCACCGAGGAGTTTAATCTTGAGTTGGTCGGTCACCGCGACGGCGATCTCGCTCTGGACTGCGAAAACATCCTTCAACTCGCGATCGTATGTATCGGACCAGAGTTCTCGGCCGTCGGCCGCATTGATCAGTTCGGCGACGATGCGAACGCGTTCCCCTTGTTTGCGGACGCTGCCTTCGAGCAGGTTCGCCACGCCCAACTTCTCGCCAATCGTACGGCTGTCCTCGGACTTTCCTTTAAAAAGAAACGACGAGCTGCGACCGATGATCTTGAGACCCGGAATTTTGGCGAGAACCGCGATCAACTCTTCCGAGAGGCCGTCGGAGAAATAGTCATTCCCGGGATCGCCACTGGTATTGACCAGCGGCAGAACCGCAATCGATTTCTCCGGAATTGAAACTCTCGGTGAACTCGCAACTTGCTTTCCTGATTGATGAGCGAGCCACCAACCGGCTCCGACGATAGCTAGAACAATCGCCCCGATCCAAGCCAAACCTGAAGCCTGAACTGAGCGACTGGGCGCGCTCAGTTCTGCATTCTTAGGTTCTGCCTTCGCCGACTGCTCCCACGGCAAGACGATGCGAAACAAATCCATCGGTACAGAGATGTTCTTCAACTCGGTGGGCGCCAGTTTCTCAAAGCGCGCCTCCAGCGCGTTGCGGATCTGCCGCTCCACGTCCATCGACACGCAGATTCCACCCGCACCGGCTAACTGTTCGATCCGCGAAGCGATGTTCACTCCGTCGCCGTAGACATCGCCGCCGCGATGCACGACGTCGCCAATATGAATGCCAATCTTCAGTTCGATGCGCCGCTCGGCCGTCACGTCGTGATTGCGCTTGGCGAGCGCCCGCTGAATCTCGATGGCGCATTGAGCAGCTTCCAAGGCGCTGTTGAACTCGACCAGAAATGCGTCACCGATCGTTTTGATTTCAGTCCCGTTAAACCGAGGAAAGATTTCGCGCAGCAATTCGCGATGTTCCTCCAATAATTCCAGCGCCAGCTTGTCGTCGCGTTGTGAGAGCGCGCTATATCCCACCATGTCGGTGAACATGATGGCGGCGAGCTTGCGTTGTTCGATGTCGGCACTCACAACTTGGAAAATCGCTCTTGCGCGTACGCGACCGCGACCTTGTAAACGTTACGCCGCCTCGGCTCGGCGAAAAAGTTCCCCGGATTCACTGGTTTTTGGGAAAAGCTTTTTGCATCAGTGACCCGAAGCGCGGGTCGCTGCGGATTGAATCCCACATCGGGTCGTCTTTGTAAAAAAATCCGATCGCTCCCGTGTTCAAACCGCGCTCAAGCCACGTCAACGCCATCTCCTTATCATTCAAGGCGGCATAGATTCGAGCAATGTACTGGGCCTCGGCCAGTTCGGGCCCAGACATCGCTTCCAACTGCTTGACGGCTTCGAGCGCTTCCGCGCGTTTGTTTTGCGCAGCAAAGGCGATTCCCATGCTGTAAATCAAGATTGGGTCGTCCTTCCGATTTCGCTTGGCTTCGTCGAGTCGGGCCAGCGCCTCGTCGATTTTTCCATTCTGAATGTATGCTCCTATTTCCCACGTGTGGCTGAATGGCGGACCGAGATCACTGGCCTGCTGCAACAGCTCAAACGCTTTCCCGTAGTCTCGCTTAAGGTAGTAAGGAATGGCGACGCCCCGAGCAATGTCGGAAGCGAGTGGGTCGAGTTCGCGAGCTTTCAGAAACTCTGCCAATCCCTCATCGAAGCGTCCCTGCCGCACGAGCGAAAGTCCAAGAAACAGATGAGCGAAGGCAAAACTCGGGCTGAGTTCGATTGCCCGCCGCAGTTCTTGATCGCCCAAGACGAAATCGGCGGGTGTGAAATAAGTCTCCGCCTGACCCAGGGCCGCATGAGCTTCGGCCAGATTATCATCCAGCGACAATGCTTTGCGCGCGGCTTCCTCGGCTTTTCGCTTACCCTCAATCGGCGCGATGTAGGCGCGCGCCCCGAGATATGCATACGCATCGGCCAATCCTGCATAGGCGAGGGCGTAATTGCTATCTTCGCGGATCGCATCCTCGCAATGGCGCACCGCGGCCAGCATATCGTCGCGGGCGCCACGGTGGATGGACGACCGCGCCTGCATGTAATACTGAAAAGCTTTGAGGTTCTCAGTAGGACGTTTCGCCAGTTGTTGGCGTTCGTTACCCGTTAGCTTGACCCGCAATTTCTCGGATACCTCATTCGCAATCTCTTCCTGGACCGCAAATACGTCAGCCAGCTTGCGATTGTATTGCTGACCCCAGATCTGGCTGTCGTCTTGAGCATTGATCAGTTCTACGCTGACTGACAGAGCATCGGCATGTTGTCTGACCCTGCCTGTGAGTACCGTCTGCACTTTCAACTCCCTTCCCACTGTTTGCGCGTCGGTCTCCTTGCCTTTGTAATGAAAAACCGAGCTGCGAGACATGACTTTAAGCGTGGGCAACTCGGAAAGGCTGTTGTTAATGCTTTCGGGAATCCCGTCGCAGAGATAATCGGTGTCGGGGTCGTGGTTCAGATTTTCAAACGGGAGAACGGCGATCGACTTTGCCGAAACATCTGCTGTCGAACCTTGCCTGGTCGCGGCGGTGTAACGACCAACGAAGAATATGCCGATCGACAAAAGAGCTCCAGCAACTGTGACGTAAATCCAGGCGTGCTTCTTTCTTGCCGACGCGGCGGGCAGTGCGTCCGCGACTTCGGTGCGCTTAATTCCCTGCGGCGTGAGCTCAAATGCCCAGGCGATTACGACCGCAATTGGTAAACCTACTATTATTAAGAGTACCTACTAGCCGGACCGCCCAGTTCGGAATTTCGAAGAACGGAAAGACCTGCGTGGCGATCTGGATTAACAGCCACCCGACAATCGCGTAGGCGACCGCGACTTTATAGACGTTGCGCCGCTTCAGCTCGGCAAACAAATTGTCGATCTTCACTTTGGCTTTTCTTCGCAAAGCTTCTGGAAGCGCGGATCTTTGCGCAGTGGGTCCCAGTAAGGATCGAGTCGAAGTAGTCCGGGCGTAACTCCGTTTGGCACTTCGAGCAGGTGTGGAAGAGCGGCAATCGCAGCATCGACATCACCCAGCTGTGCTTCGACCTGCGCGAGCACAGTTTCCGCCTGCGGCTTGTCTATCGCATCGTCTTGATAATCGGTCACAGCCTTTCGCGCTGCGGCGACCGCCTTCTCTTTCTCTCCGAGGCCGGCATATGATAGGGCCAGTGCGCAGCCCAGTAGGCTGTGATCAACAGGAATAGTCGCGGTCGGCGATGGTTTGATTGCCCGGATCGCGAGGGCATAAGTCGCGCGTGCGTCAGCAGTCTTACCAGTTAGTTGCTGGCAATAGCCCAAAATCGGGAGGCAACCTATTTTCCATTCGTCGAGAGTCTCCCCCGGTTTGGATGGTGCCGTGGTGGGTTGAAGCAGTGCGATAGTCTCGCCGAACCGCCGCTCGTAGAACAATTGGTTAGCCTTGGTGGGTATTTCGAGTGGTGCAGGTCCGCTAGGCACGACAATACGCGAAGCCAGCTTCGATGCCTCATCCAGCCGACCCTGCGCCTGCAAAAGACCCACCTTCGCGACTAGGGCCCGGACCGCGTCAGGTGCAATTTGCAGCGCGCGATCAACGAACTCTTCTGCTTCGGCAAAATTCCGTAAGTAACCCAAAGTTTCGCCCGTGTAGATGAGGAGCTGAAGGTTTCGCGGATCCAGGAGAACGGCCTTTCGAAAGTGATCTATGGCCGGTTCCCAGCGACCCATGCGTCGTTCCACATAGGACATATCACCGAAAACATCAGCGCTGTTCGGTACGCGTTTACTCGCTTCGGCATAAGCCTGCAGCGCGCCGGGGTAATCGTGCAGAACTCGATAACGATAAACTCCCTGGGCGAGCCACGCTTCGCCCAACTCCGGCTGGAGCGAGATGGCACGGTCTGCCGCCGCCTTGATTGCTTCGGGAGAGTTGGTTTCGCGGTCCACTAGATTAAAGTAGAGAAAACTCCGAACATCGGCCAAACGCGCCCAGGCAAGCGCGAAGGCGGGATCAAGTTGCACAGCTCTCTCGTAGTCGGAGGCAACTTGCTGTTCCCCTGGGAGATCAAATCGCGCTGCTTCGATCGATCGTCCATGTAAATAAGCATCATACGCGGCCACATTGCTGGTCGGCCTTACCGCGAGAGCTTTTTCCTCAGCCCCGCTGAGCTTTGCGTCGAGCGCTTCCGCGATCTTTCCAGCCAGTTCGCCTTCTACGCCGAAGATATTTTGTAATTCGCGATCGTAACTCTCCGCCCACACGTGTTCGTCGGTGGCAGCTTTGATTAGCTGAACATTGATGTGCACTGCGTTGCCGGCTTTTTGAACACTGCCTTCGAGCAAGTTTGCTACGCCTAATTGCTGGCCGACTTCGCGCAAGTTATCCGGCGCGCTTTTGTATTTCTGGGTAGAAGTACGCGAGATGACTTTCAGCACAGCGATCTTCGACAAGCGCGTGAGGATCTCGTCCTGAATTCCTTCCGCGAAATAGGCATTCTCCTTATCACTGCTCAAGTTATCGAACGGCAAGACGGCGATGCTTTTTTCGGGAACAGGTAGGGATGCCGCGCTGCGGCGTCCGTTTTCTGTGTTGCCGGCAGCGCCGACGGCCCGGCGTTCCGTCCCTACCAAATTGCGAGTACTCCACCACCAGCCGATCCCGATCATGAGCAAAAGGGCGACGGCCACTCCCGCCGCGGTCCACATCCACGTTGAACGTGAACTAATGCCGGTCCCTCTGACCTCTGACTTCTGATCTTCGCCACGGCGAATCTCCGATCTGACCTCTGACTTCCTCTCCCACGGCAACACGATGCGAAACAGCTCCATGGGAACGGAAATATTTTTGAGTTCCGTTGTCGCAAGTTTCTCAAAGCGCGTCTCCACTGCGTTGCGAATCTGGCGTTCCACGTCCATTGAGACGCAAATCCCGCCCGCGCCCGCCAGCGGCTCAATGCGCGAAGCGATGTTTACTCCGTCGCCGTAAACATCGCCGCCGCGATGCACGACATCGCCAATATGAATGCCGATCTTCAGTTCAATCTGGCGCTCCGCCAGAGCGTCCGCATTCCGTTTGGCCAGCGCCCGCTGAATTTCAATTGCGCACTGAGCAGCTTCCAAGGCGCTGTTGAATTCGACCAGAAAAGCGTCGCCGATGGTTTTGATCTCGGTACCGTTAAAGCGCGGAAAAATTTCGCGCAGTAGCGCGCGATGTTCTTCGAGCAGTTCGAGCGCGAGCTTGTCGTCACGCTGCGATAGCGCGCTGTAACCGACCATGTCCGTGAACATGATGGCGGCCAGTTTGCGTTGCTCGCCGGCGGTCATTTTTGAGTCACGGCTTGTCCAAATTCGCGCGCCGGAACAATCTTCTCGGCGAGCGCTTCGAATCGCGGATCGCCGTGCAGCGGAGCAAGCAGCGGATCGACGCGGATAGGTCCGATGTTAAAGCCGTCGTGCTCGCGATAACCTTGTTCCAGCCAGTTGAGCGCCTCATTACGATCGCCCAGACCCACATAAATGAGGGCCAGAGCGTACGCCGCCGTGTAACGTTGCTCTCGATTTTGGCGCAATTTTTGAAGGATTCTTAGCGCTTCGTCTTTTTGACCATGCAAACCGTAAAGACGGCCCAACATTCCCAACGGAACCGGATCCTCGGTCATGCTCATTGTTTTCTGATACTCGGCCGTGGCTTCGGGAATAAGGCCCTTCAACTCCAGCGCTTGCGCGAGATTGTAGCGGGAATAGTAGAACGTGCCGTCGAGTTCTACTGTTTTGCGCAATTGGGCGATCGCATCGTCCAGGCGGCCGGCATGGATGTAGGCGACGCCAAGATTGCTATTGATGACCAGTGATAGCGGATCGAGTTCCACCGCGTGTTTCAATTCCGCGATCTCGCGCTCAGTCTGGCCGACGTTTGCCAGAGTATCGTTGGCGAACCATTGACGCGCCGTCGCATCGTTCGGATTTAATTGCAGCGTCCGTTCGTATTCAGCAATTGCTCCGGGATAATCGAACCCGTTGAGTCCTTTGAGTGACGCGAGAGCAGCATGAGCAGTGGATGAAGTGTCATCCAGCGCCAGCGCTTTCTTGGCCGCGGCCTCGGCTTGTGGAAAACAATCGGTCGGCGCGCCACCATTGAAGGCCGGGAGCAGTTTCCACGCTTGGGCCGAAGCCGCATAGGCTTGCGCATAGCCAGGATCTTTTGCGATAGCCTCGTCGAAGTATTCGATCGATTTCCGCAGATCAGCCGCGGTGCGTTTGTTCCAAAAGAAGCGGCCTTTAAGGTAAAGCTCGTAAGCTTCCGGATTCTCGGTTGGCTTTTTTGCCATAGCAGTTTTCTCTGAGCCAGTCAGTTTTGCCTGCAGCGTCTCGGCGATCGTTTTGGCGATGTCGCTTTCGACCGCAAAGATGTCGGTCAATTTCCGATCATAGGTGTCCGCCCAAAGATGCGCGTCGGTCAGCGCATTAATGAGCTGCACATTGACGCGCACCTGGTCGTTCGCTTTTTGCACGCTGCCTTCGAGGATGTTCGTCACGCCCAGCTGCTTCGCGATCTGGGGGAGATTGTCCGGCGCGCTTTTGAAATGCTGAGTCGATGTGCGTGAAATCACTTTCAGGTCCGCGACCTTGGCCAGGCGAGTGAGGATTTCATCCTGCACGCCTTCGGCGAAGTAAGCGTTGCTCTTGTCTTCACTCAGACTTTCAAACGGTAGTACCGCGATCGACTTAGCGGGCAATTCGGTGCCAGCCACACTGGTGGTCGTCCGACCGGTGTAACGTCCAGTGAAAAACAAACCAACTGAGAGCGCGGCTCCAACGATCACGACAAATATCCAGGTATATTTTCGTGGCTGTCGCGCAGACGCTGCAAGAACCTGCCCTGAGCGCGAGTCGAATGGGTCGACATCTTCGGTGCGCTTGATTCCTTCCGGCGTAAGCTCGAAGGCCCAGGCGATGACGAGCGCGATTGGGAATCCTGCCGCGACCAATACGATCACCAACCGCACGATCCAAGTTGGAATCTCCAGGAATGGAAAAACCTGGGTGGCAATTTGAACCAGGAGCCAGCCCACAATCGCATAGGCCACAGCTACTTTGTAAACGTTCCGCCGCTTTAGCTCGGCGAAGAAGTTATCGATTTTCACTCTGTTTCTCTTCGCAGAGTTTCTGGAAGCGCGGATCATTGCGAAGCGGATCGAACATCGGATCGAGCCGGAGCAGCGCAGGAGTGAGCGGCAGCGGAATTCTGAATCTGGCACCGTATGGTATTGAGAGCAGTTTTTGTAAGACCGCGATGGCGCGGTCCGGCTCTCCTGCCTGCGCCGCCACCCGGGCGAGAATTTCGATTGGTCGGGGACCGATGTTCGGGTCCTTCTCGATCGGATTTTCCGCGATGGCGCGTTCGGCGAGGGCGAACGCGGCGACTTTGTCACCCAGTCCCATATCGGTCAGCGCAAGATCGTCCATCAGGCTATAATTGTCCGGCTGATCTTTGAGGAACCCTTCCAGCTCGCTGCGCGCCTGTCGCCATGTTTCCTGGGCAGCGGCATGGTCGCCGGCGACTTCCTGCGCCCAGCCCAAGCAAAAGCGCAGCTCGCCATTTAAATAACCCAAGGCGGGGTCCGGCTGCGCCAGAACTTCTTTGAGTCGGGCGATAATTGGTGCCGGGCGACGTTCCAGGATCGCATTGTAAATTTGCATTTCCAGCACCTGGGTCTGGTCGGCATTCGGATGCAATGGCGCCAGAAACGACGCCGCCCGTGGAAGGTCGCCTTCCATCATGGCGATGCCGGCCTCCAACGCGGGCGCGTAGAGGTCGTCGGGCGTGACATCTAAGACCTGATTAAGTTTCCCCCGCGCTTCTGGGTAGCGACGATGAAATATGTAGCCAAGAGCGCGCTGGAGAAGCAGGGCAACATTGCGTGGGTCGAGCCGCTCGGCTTGATCGTAGTACGACTCGCTCTTGTCCTCCTGGCTCCGGTGCGACGCGACCCGCGCCAATTGCTCAAGCACCCGGCTGTCATTGGGCAGGAGCTGGCGTGCTCGCTCGACGTAACGCTCTGCCGTGTCATCATCCTTCAGGATCGAGGCATAGTAACGTCCCTTGGCCAATAAGGCCTCACCGAGATTGGGCTGAAGAGCGATGGCGGTGTTGGCTGCCTCCGCGGCCTCTGCGCGCAACGCGGCGGTCGGTTGAAGAGTCAGGGTGTAGTAGCCAAAACTCTCCGCCGAAGCCAGCTCAGCCCAGGCGAGCGCGAACTTAGGATCTAATTGCACCGCTTGCCTAAGGTATTTCTGCGCCCCGAGTGCATTAGCCGGTGTGATTTCCGCCTTCAATGTATAGGCTAGGCCACGAAGATAGGCATCGTAAGCCTCAGGATCATCGGTCGGTTTGGCAGCGATGACTTGCTCTTCCTGGCCGGTCAGTTTTGCCCGTAACCGATCCGCGATGGTTTTAGCGACCTCGCTCTCTACCGAAAAGATGTCGGTCAGTTTACGATCAAAGGTATCGGCCCAAAGATGGGAATCGTTAGCCGCCTTAATTAGCTGAACGTTCACCCGCACCGCGTCTCCATTCTTCTGCACGCTCCCTTCGACAATGTGTGCGACGCCGAGCTGCCTTGCGATCTCAGGCAGGTTTGTCGGCGTGCTCTTATAGTTTTGGGTTGAAGTTCGCGAGATGACCTTCAAGTCGGCGATCTTGGAGAGCCGCGTTAATATTTCGTCCTGAATGCCATCGGCGAAGTAAGCGTTCGACTTATCATCGCTCAGGTTTTCGAAGGGCAGAACGGCAATACTTTTTTCTGGAACAGCGGATGCCGGTGTTGCTGATTTCTTCGAAACTATGACAAAAGCAGCAACGATTGCGCTGAACAGGAGCAGCGCAGTTACGATCGCAGCCCATCGCGTCCGCGCGCGGTGTTGCTGAACAACCTGCAACTTTCTTGGTGTTTTCGAATTGCCGACTTCGTTGTTGTGCAGATTAACAACGCCGATTCGAACAGCGTGTTTCACTTCGCATTCGCCTAACGAGTGCAAATGTGGCTGCCAGTGCGGATAGTGTTCCAAGTCATCGGCCACATGTTTCGACAACAGGATGTGTCCGGCGTCGCCGCAATCCATCACGCGCTGGGCGAAATTGATTCCAGCGCCGGCGATGTTGGCCTGTTCGTTCAGGTCGCTGATCTCGTTAACCGGTCCGCTGTGGATGCCCATGCGCACCTTCAATTCGGGATGAGCGTTCAGCGCCTTGGCGATCTCAATCGCGCACAGGACCGGCGCTTCCGGACTGTTGCGAAAAACGAGCGCGCCGCCGTCGCCTGTCGGCAACCGGCGCAGTTTTCCTTCCGCTTCGGCTTTCTTGACCTGCTCAGTTCCGCGGACAATCTCTTTTAGTTTTTGAATCTGCTCACTCTGTTCATTGATCAGCAATTTCGAGTAGCCGACAATGTCGATGAACAAGACGTGACCGATCTCGAATTTAACGTCTGAGGATTGCTCGGACGGATTCACGGCAGCTTTGCGAACTCCGCTTTTGCTTGGATCAGAAGAGGGACGTCTGGATCGGCATCCTTCCAGAGAGCGAAGAAATCCTGATAAACGCTCTTAGCTTTTGCGAGATCACCGGACAGTGCGTAAGCACGGCCTAGCCCCAGATGCGCCAGCGCGCCAATCGGCTCATTTCCCACAATGCTGGCATGGTCGAGAATCTTCTGAAATTCGGCTGCGGCAGCGGCGCCGTTCTTCGCGGCAAGATATGCTTCGCCGCGGAGATAGACAGGATAGAGCGCAAAAGTGAAGTCTTCGTTCGTGTGTCCCAGTTCGTAAGGCGCAGCGGGGGACAGAGCCTCGATCGCGGCCTGGGCGTTTCCGCTGTTGAGGGCGAGAGCCGACCGAGCCATCGGCAGATATCGAGTTTGGACAGCAGTGTTTTGCGGGAATCGCTTTGTTAGGTCATCGATCGCGCGATCGGCGTTTGCGACGTCGCCCGCGAGCGCAAAAGCGATAGCGGAAAATCCTTCACCATGTTTTCCCTTTATCGTCGTTAGAGCGGATTGCGCATCTTCTTTGGCGAAGTCCACCAGTCCGACTAATCCTTCGCGGACGGAATTATGTCCCTCGTATTCTGCCGCAGTTTCCTTTTCTTGCGCCCGTCGCGCTGAGTCGGCCGCGCGGCGCGTAAGGTCGCGTGCCTTGCCAAACTGGCCCCCGTGCGCCGCCGTTTCGGATTCTAGAAAAAACATTTGATCCTCCACACCCGGAGTTCCCATGGCCGCGGCTGCTTGTTGCTCCATCGCGGCGGGATCGTTCTGGAGAAAATCGACAACGTAAAGAATGAGCGAGTACCAGGGGGAATTGAGTTTTTTAGCCCGCGATTGCTCTGCCGCGGCCTTCGCTTGATCGTACCGGTCCAAGTACTGGTCGCAATACATCAAACTGACATAATTGTTTGAACTGTCGGGATTGATCTCAAATGCTCGCTTCGCCGCCGCGTCTGCCCTGGCGTAATCTCCGCATATGAGATGGATGTACCAAAGCATGATCTGGGCAGCCTCATCGCGCGGATAGGTTTGTGCTATTAATTCGTAGGAGCGGCGGGCAGCCTCCAGGTTGCCGGTAACGACGATCTCGTAGAATGCTGCGATGTTCAGTTTTTCGTGGTCGCTCGTTCGCTCGCGCAGGTCATAGGCCTTGCGCGCGTTTTCAGCGGCCAGCGTGAGTTCGCCTTGAGGCTGATAGGATCCGGCTAACATCATGTAGGCCATGGCGAAATTCGGGTCCAGGGTCACGGCGTGCTGAAAAAATGGGATGGCGGCAAGATAATCGTTGTCGATATCGGTCGCTTTATTGCCCAGGGCATACGCCTGCAGCGCCTCCAGTGATGAAGTCGTGGTGTCTTCCGGCAGTGCGTCGTATTTCTGAACGGACGCCAGCGATTCACCCAACCGTTTTCGCAACTTCGTTGCCGCCTGGCCGAGCGCGTTGAGCACGTTTTCCTTCCCGGTTGCGGTCTCCTGTTCTTGCGCGAGTAAATTTCCATCCCGGCAGTTCACTGCCTTTAGCGACACGACATACTGCGTTCCGAGAGCGGAAATAGAGCCTTCGATTGTGGCGGCAGCGCCATGCCGTTGGCCAACTTCGCGCGCCAGCTCTGGGGTGAGCCGAGCGTCCCTCGGCTTGGACATTTGTGTCAGGGTCTGGGCGATGATTGAATCTGAGACGAGAGTGAGAAACGGTGTCTGCTCGAGCTGCGACGCGAGTCCTTGTCGAAGAGTGCCGTCAAAAACCGGGTCACCAGTCGTGTTCGTGAAATCAGCCAGGACAATTGTGTCCTTATCCGTTAGCGGTTTTCTTTGATGCATACCGAAAAAGAGCCCGCCCGCTATTAGCAAACCCACAGATGTAATCAGAGCGGCGATCTTCGAGATTTTTCGCTTCTTGGCGTTCTTTGCCTGGCCAAACTTCTGCGGTATTTTTCGATTACCAATTTCCCCGTCGTAGAAGTTAACGAGAGATACTCGGTGGCCGTGTTTAACTTCACATTCGCCGAGTTCGTGCAGATAGGGCTTCCAGTGTGGATAATGTTCGAGATCGCCGGCAACGCGCTGAGAGAGAAGAATGTGACCGGCATCTCCGCAATCCATCACGCGTTGGGCAGTGTTAATGCCAGCACCGGCGATGTTGGCCTGTTCGTTTAGGTCGGTGATCTCATTGACTGGGCCGCTGTGAATTCCCATTCGGACATGGAGTTCGGGATGTTTCTTCAGCTCTTTGCCGATTTCCATCGCACATAACACCGGCGCTTCAGGCGTAGTTCGAAAGACGAGCGCGCCGCCATCGCCCGTGGGCAGCCGCAGCAACTTGCCCTCCGCTTCCGCTTTCTTGAACTGCGCGGTTCCGCGGACGATCGACTTCAGCGTTTCGAGTTGCTCGCTCTGCTGATTGATGAGCAGTTTTGAGTAACCAACGATGTCGATAAATAGGACGTGCCGGATCTCAAATTTGACGTCTGAAGACTGCTCCGAAGGCATGAAGCTCGTTAGTATATTAAGACTCGCGATTTAACGAGCCGATTCCTTTCCAATGTCAGGCATTCACTGTCAGCAACATTTCTAAACGTTGCGCCGCTTTAGCTTGGCAAGAACGAAGGCGTCTCGCTCACGACGTTGCCGGAAAATTCATTTTCGCTACGAGCGCTTTGTAACGAGGATCGTCACGTAAGCCGTGCAGTAGCGGATCGACCAGAATAGCGAGCGTGCCGGTGTCGTGATTGTCGTAGGAGATTTGCAACCACTCGAATGCTTTGTCGGTTTCACCGCGCACTGCATAAACTTCTGCGATTTGATAGGCCAGCGTGTCGCGCCCGTATTGAATGAGCTCGCTCAAAGCTGCGTCCGCGGCATTGCGGTCGCCGCCCACGTAGTGCGCCAGCGCCACTAAGAAACGGCGATAACCTTCGTCCGGCTCTGATTGAGCTTCACGCAATGCCGTCTCTCCATCGCCCCTTTGGACTGCGATGAGGACTTGCCACCGGCGACTCGAAGCAGCGGTCGGCTGCAATTCGGCGACCCTGCGCGCGACCTTGTCAGCTTCATCATTTTTGCCCTTAAACCAAAGAATGCGGGCGAGATTGTTCTGCGTAAATCCAAGCGGATCCAGTTCCACGGCCTGTCGCGCCTGCGCTTCCGCCTCATCAAGTTTGCCGAGATAAGGAAGAACGCGTCCAAGCAAATCATTTGCAGTCGGATTTGCTGGCGACAATTCTTTCGCTCGCCGTAATTCCTCCAGGCCTTCAGCGAATTTCCATTCCACAAAAAAACGAACCCAGCCAAGTGCGCCGTGGGCTTCGGCCAACGTGGGAGCGATCGCGACTGCGTGCTCGGCGTCGCTCCGCGCTTTGGGCCAGGCCGTCTTGCTCTCTCCGCTAAGGTCGCCGATCAATGTCCACGCTTCCGAACGTTCCGCGTAAGCCATGGCATATTCAGGGTCGAGGCGGGTCGCTTCATCGTAATGGGCAACCGCTTTGCGATAATCTTCGATGTTCCGGCGTTGAAAATGATAATGGCCTAACAAATAAGCGTTGTGCGCTTCGATATTCTGCGTGGCGGAATCCGTTGATGGTCGTTGATTGGCTCCAAGCAGCGTCATCTTCAGCGACGAAGCTACGGCCGCAGCGATTTCCTGCTGCACGGCGAAAATGTCTTTTAGTTCACGATCGAACGTTCGCGACCACAGTTCGATCCCATCGGCCGCGTTGATTAATTCGGCGACGATCCGCACCCGCTCACCCTGCTTGCGCACGGTGCCTTCCAAAAGCGTGCTCACACCCAGTTTCTCGCCAACGATTTTACTTTCCTCTTTTCTGTCTTTGAAACGGAACGAAGAGCTGCGACCGATGACCTTGAGCTCTCTGATCTGGGCCAATGCGGCGATCAATTCTTCTGATAAGCCATCGGAAAAATATTCGTCCTTCGGATCACCGCTTTCGTTGAGCAATGGCAGCACCGCGATCGATTTTTGTGAAATTGGTAGGGACGCACCTCCGGGGCGTCCTTCTTCGATTTGTCGGACGTCTCGGCGAAACGTCCCTACCGGTCGCAAAAATTGGAAAGCGAACAAGCCTGCCGCAATCAAGGCGAGGCTGATAATGAAGGCGGCAAACTTCCGTGCGCTCCACGATGGGAGGCACATCTCGGGCGAAACGTCCTTCGTCCGCTTCAGACCTTCCGGTGTCGCTTCAAAGGCCCAGGAGATCATTACCGACATGACAAAACCAAAGGCGAGAAGAACGACAAAAGCCTTCATTACCCAGTTCGGTGCTTCAAATGTGGGAAGCAAAATCGACGCTGCCTGGATCAGGAGCCACGCCACCACCGTGTAGGTGATCGCCACCTTGTAAACGTTGCGCCGCTTCAGCTCGCCGAAAAAATTGTCGATTCTCACTTTGGTTTTTCCTGGCACAGCTTCTGGAAGCGTGAATCGTTGCGGATTCGATCCCAGGAAGGATCGAGCCGCAGTGAAGCGGGAGTCAGACCTACTTCGCTCGGCTTCACCAGAGCATCTTGCAAGAGCGGTAGCGCGCGCTCGATGTCGCCGAGAAGTGCGTACGCTGTGGCCGCTGTGGCCTCGGAATCCGGAAAGACCCATTTGTCGTTGCGTGTCCGTTCAAATAGGTCCTGGATCTCGCGTTCCACCTCTTCCCGATTACCCATGCGCGCTTCGACTTGAATGTAAAAATCCGCCAGCGGCTCTCTCACGCCGCCCATCTTTTGTAACTCCTCCCGATCGCGCCGCATTTGTTCCACATAAGGAAGCGCGCGGGCGCGATCTCCTTTTTGGAAATAGAGCATGGCCATGCCAGCAGGCGCTATCTTTTGTAAGAGCGGCGGGTAACTCTGCTTATTCGCAGTTATGATCGAAATCTGCTTCAGCATCTCATCAAACTGCCGCCGTACCAGAAGCATTTGCATGTAAAAGGCGAAGGTCGGCTGGCCGGGGTCAACGTTTAACTGGCTCACACTTTTCCAAGCGGAGTCCACGTCGCCCTGCGCCAGATAAGTCTCTGCGCGTCCTACCAGAATGGCAGTGTCGTTCGGCACTATAGTCAGCGCATGATCGAACATTGCGCGCGCCTCGTCGAACTTGCGCATTCCACGGTAGGTCCGGCCAAGATTTATCCAGAGATCTTGATTCAGCGGGTCGAGCTTCGCCGCCTCCTTTAGCATGGTGACACAATCTTCCACCTTGCCCTGTCGGCGATGCACATAGCCGATATAAGCCACGATCCGTGCGTCATTCGGCGCGTGTTCGTAGGCATTATTTAGCTCAATTAAAGCGCCATCAAAGTCTTGCAGACAATGATACTTGAATACTCCCATGGCGGCATGTGCCAGCGGCAAGTCCGGCGCGAGGCGAATCGCCGTCTCGGCTGCTACGCGTGCGCGCTCCTTCTGTGCTTCGGAGTGATCCGGATAAAAATGTACTCTGCTTCCTCCATCGCCAGCACCGCCCAGGCCTGCGCGTAGTTAGGATCCAGTTCCACCGCGTGGCGGAGAAACTGGAGACGCTTTTCCTGGTCTGACTCCTCCTGACCCCCGCGCAACGCGATTGCGCGAAGGAAAGCCTCATATGCCTCCGGATTCTTTGTCTCAACTACTGCGATCTCTTTCTGCTCACGTCCCGTTAGCTTGGCTTCGAGAGAACCGGCGATCTTCTGCGCCACATCGCTTTCCACCCCGAAAATATCTGTCATGGTGCGATCGTAAGTATCGGCCCAGAGATGATCGTCTTTCAGTGCGTTGATTAGCTGCACTGTAATGCGCACCTTGTCGCCTGCCTTTTGCACACTTCCTTCCAAAATGTTGGCAACACCGAGTTGTTGTGCGATCTCGCGAAGATTATTCGGCGCGCTCTTGTATTTCTGCGTCGAGGTGCGCGAGATCACCTTCAGGTCCGCGATTTTGGAAAGCCGCGCCAGAATCTCGTCTTGGATCCCATCGGCAAAGTACGCGTTGTTCTTGTCTTCGCTTAAACTTTCGAAGGGCAGGACCGCAATCGACTTGGACGGAATCTCACTCAATCCGCTTTGTTTGTTCGAAGCGGTAAATCGCCCCAGAAAAAACAAAGCGATAGACAGTGCCGCCGCTACGATAGCGATGTAAATCCAGGCGCGGCCTTTCGTTCTCGCGGGCTCCGATCCGTCCGCCCGTTTAACTCCTTCCGGTGTTAGCTCAAAGGCCCACGCCAAGATCGACGAGATGGGAAATCCAATGACGATCGCAAGGACGACAAGTCGCACAGCCCAGTTCGGAATTTCGAAGAATGGAAAGACCTGAGTTGCGACTTGAACGAGCAGCCAACCGACGACGGCATAAGCGACCGCCACCTTGTAAACATTGCGCCGCTTCAGCTCGGCGAAGAAATTGTGCGGATTCATTGCGTGGCGCTACGCCTCACACACCAAAGAATGCGTGAAATCTTATAACTTTGCATCCTAAGTCTTCGTCGTGATTAGCCTTTTCGAAATGCCTTCTAACGAATAAGTTGCCCGCCATGGAATCGCTTTATCTCGTCGGCTTCGCCGTCGTCGCTGTCATCGCCTTTATTTTTGTTGTTATTCTCTTCAATTTTTTCGGCCTTTGGTTGCGCGCGCGGATCGCCAATGCGCCCGTCAGCATCGGCAAAATGGTCGGAATGCGTCTACGTCGCGTGCCCGTTGGAATGATTGTCGACAATCGAATCACTGCCGTAAAAGCCGGAATCGAAATTCCCAGCGATCCATTGGAAGCGCATTACCTGGCGGGGGGAGATGTGGGCCAGGTAATCCTCGCGCTGATCGCGGCGGACAAGGCCGGCATCGCGCTCGATTTCAATCGCGCCTGCGCCATCGACCTCGCCACCAAGGGCACGGGCAAAACGGTGCTCGAAGCGGTCCGCACCAGCATCAATCCCAAAGTAATCGATGTGCCCAACCCGTCGATGGGCCGCACCACCATTGACGGTGTAGCAAAGGACGGCATCGGCGCGAAAGTAAAAGCGCGCGTGACGGTGCGCTCGCATCTCGACCGCTTTGTCGGTGGCGCGACGGAGGAAACGATCATTGCGCGAGTGGGGGAAGGGATCGTCAGCGCGATCGGCTCCGCTGATTCTTACAAGGATGTATTGGAAAACCCGGATCGCATTTCCAAAGCGGTGCTGGCAAAGGGACTGGACAGCAATACTGCGTTTGAAATTTTATCGATCGATATCGCCGATGTCGATGTGGGCGACAACATCGGCGCGAAATTGCAGAGCGAGCAGGCGGACGCGGACAAGCGCATCGCCCAGGCGAAAGCGGAAGTGCGGCGCGCCGCCGCGGTCGCGGTGGAGCAGGAGATGCGGGCGAAGACGCAGGAAATGCGCGCGAAAGTTGTCGAGGCGGAGTCGCTCGTTCCCCAGGCCATGGCGGATGCATTTCGCTCCGGCAATCTCGGAGTGATGGATTACGTGCGGATGAAAAACGTGCAGGCCGATACTTCGATGCGCGAATCGATTGCCGGGACTGATAAGCCGCCTGCGGCATCGTGATTCGTCAAAAATGTTACAAAGTTAAAACGGATTTCCATTCCACGATTTAACGATTTAAACGATTTAACTTCTTAACGCTTCAACATAACGATGCACTGGGACCAAAACATCATTTTCATTATCATCGCGGCGATCATCGGTATCTCGCGGCTGGTTTCGCACATCTCCGAGGAATCGAAGAAACAATCGCAACGACGGCGTCAAGCTCCGCAGGGTCCGCCACCGCAGCCGGGAATTCCACAGCCCACTGAGCGAACGCGACCGAAAACCGATGAAGAGCGCGTCCGGGAATTCTTGGAAGCGTTGGGCCAGCCGGCGGGAGCAGCGCCACCGCCGAAAGCACTGCCGCGCGCACAAATTCCGCCGCGGCCACTTGCGCCGGTCCAGCCGCCGGCATCAATGCGGCCCTTCGGCAAACCGGTATTCCGTACCTGGAAGGAACAAGCCAAGGAGATCGTGGTATTGCGGCAACCTGCAAAAGCCGCGCCGCCTGAAATCAGGCGCATCGTCGTTCCGCCACCTGTTCCGGCCGAGGCTAACGAGCCGGGTGTGTGGATTGAACAAGCGCAAGCTCAAACTGCTGTGCCGCCAAAGATAGCCATCGCGCGAACAGATGATCAGCCGAGCGTCCGCGCATCGGCCGACACCGTTTGGAAACAAGCTTTGCGTTCCCCGGACGCGGCGCGCACAGCAATTATTTTGCGGGAAATTTTTGGACCGCCACGCGGTGTTCAATCGTCGAATTTCGTTTTCGAAACGCTCTGACGGTTAATCGAATTCCGGACGTGCTCGTTGGTTGCATGAAAAAAAGGGAAGCACATGCTTACCGCCAAAGGCGCGGCATTCATTCTAGCCTAGGGCAGCGCCCCAGGGAATTCGTGCATGCCAAAGCACCAGCGCTGAAAGCGCGATTCATTCCGGCGCGTTGAGTCGCGCTTTCAGCGCTCGTCTAGAATGCAATCAATGTCCTGGGGCAATGCCCCAGGCTGTTTTGACACCGCGCCGTTGGCGCTAAACACGTACCGAATGAGGCGAGAGCCTCTTGATCAAGCGACGAGCTCATCTACTCGCGCTTGAGCTCCCGTTTCTATTTTGTAGCTTGATCCCTTCGCCGCCGGCGTGGCGGAACTGGCAGACGCGCTGGACTCAAAATCCAGTGATCGCAAGATCGTGTGGGTTCGATCCCCTCCGCCGGCAATGCCTCTACAATGCTGTTTTGCGAGGGAAAACTTCATGATAACCGGAACGAACCTATCTCGCATCGTCGCGCACGAAAACGCACAGATCCCTGATATTCGTCAACTATTAGTCAACAGAAAATCAGCCTCTCGCACCGCCAGCTGGTCGAGCGTCTCGTTCGCAATGAGTCCACGGCGAATTAGCCCACATTATCTCACGCATGCCGAAAATTCGGCGCGAGTGGACAAAGCGGCGTACCAAAGTCTCTTCGAAAATGAGCCTACGTGTGCTAGGAGGATGATTTAGTATTGTTTCTCGCTAGGCTTATGATGCGCTGGCTGGTTCCTTTTCCCATTATCCCACTTGTTTCTCTTTCCTGGGTGGAAGGGCAACCCACAACGCCACCGCAAAGTGTTTTCTTGCCCCAAGCCATCTATTCGCCTCAACCCGTTTACCGATTTGAATGGGCGAAACAAGGCCTCACCGACAAAGGAGTTGTCCTTGTCAAGATCGATCCAAAGACAGGTATAGTTACCGGAACGCGAATGCTTCAAAGTACCGGGAGCAAACTACTTGATGGCGCTGCTCTGAAGGCATATTCAAAATGGCGCTTCAAGCCTGGCAGTGTGCCGCAGGTCAAGATGCCGATTGAATTTGCGACCCGCCCCAGACCGCAACCATCTAACCAAGTCCAGAAGCAACCCGCAATTCTCTACGTTTTACTCATTCTCCTCGGCTTTGGCGCGGCGGTGACCGTGATGAGGAAAAGAAAGACGTCAACGTAATCGCGGATACTTCTTCTCTCTTTCGGAAAGCGCAACCGCCCACATTCGGACTCGGTCGTGCCAGGCCGTGTCGCTTGAAACGGGCGAGGTGTAACTGTCAATCTTCGTCGAGAATCACTCGATCAATAGTCCTGTTCGCACCTTCTCCCCTGTAATGAACTTGGATAGGGACGGCCACTTTGACCCTGCTTTTTACAGCATCCTCATCCAAGACTCTACCGCTCCTAGTCATATAGGTCACCGTCTTGCCGAAATAGTAGGGCTTCGGCCCACTGCCTTCTTTGAGGATACCAGCGGAGGTCAGGTCAGGGTAGGTGCCGCGGCCGCCTTTGGCGTCCTTAGAGGGTTCTAAATCGCTAAGTTTAATGTTTTCCTTCTTCTTGCCCATTTTGCCTGTCCAGGGTTTTGATTTTGTTTCTTTTGCTTGAGTTGATATACTGATTTCGTCTTTCATGTAGGGTTCGGTTGTGGTTCGTGGAATGTCTGCAATTGCCATATATTGTGTGTTCGAGAGGCGGCGGATACAGCATCTTGTTGTGCGCCACTGGAAGCAGATTCGATGCCTGCCGCCCAGATGTTTGCGTGGGACGATCCGGGGATAGTTTCCGCCGAAAACATTGCTTCTAATTGGAGAAGGCAGTTAGGAGCTCGTCAGACTGCACAATGTGCCAACGGCCCCTTCGCGATCGGCGTCCACGATCCAGCGCGCATTCCATCGCCGTCGGTTGCGCAGTCCGAGCCCCTTTCTGAAGCAAGCAGATTATCTTGGTTCTTTACAGAAATCATGGAAATTGGGATACTTGGCAACATGGGACGCCCCACCGACGACGACGCCGACCAGGGCGACTGGTTCATTAGCGCCGACGAAGCCCGAGAGTGGCAAAGGCAGCAAGACGAGAACGAGGCCAGAATACGTCGGTAAAGCTCCGGAGTATGAAATGGATTTCCCGCCTACTCATGCTGATTGTGCTGGCGCTGGGTTATATGTGTTTACAAAACGCCGAGGGCCGGGGTAGGCTTTTATTCGTTTGTTACAACCTGGCCCTGCTGCTTCTTTGGGGGCTGCACGAATTACAGCATCCCCTCGACGAAAAGCCTAAAGCTTCTGACGGCAAGTTCTGATAGTTTGCTAATTTTTCGACCAGCGTCGGGTTTTCCCGCTTAGTGCCGACCACCCAACCGCTGAAAAATAATTGTGTTCATATCACCGGATCAGGTGCCCGCGATTCATGGGCGTATCCCTAGCGACGTTGTGGCGCGTCGCGTTCCAGTTAGTGCCTTTTAGCTCTCTCGCGTCTCTCTCCAGCGAAAGAAACGCTGTCAGTATATCATCGGCCTTAACGATGAATTGGATTGAGGCAGATTGTCGGGCATCGGGGCCAGGTTTTCGTTCAGCGTTTCAGTCTAGAGCATCAGACCAAAGTCCAATTGCCACCGCTGTCAGGGCGGTGTTTACTGATATGCCACCCGGCAAATATGCGGATACATAGCGCAGATGGCGTGTTCGGAGGCGTCCGCGTGACTTCATTCGAGGGGCGGTTAAGGAAATGGTTCACAACAATCGCGATTCTTGTGGTCGTATTCTTGCTCGGATTGTCAGTGACTCGACACAATGGCCGTCCACGCTTTGCCAGCGCACTCGGCACTCGCAGCTTGTTTGATTGCTCAAATTCTCCCTACGCAGCGTCCGCGGATTTTGCCAAGTACGTTATGGAGTTACGCGATGAAGCGTTCTTGAAAGTTGCGCCCATTAGGCGAATCCCGCGCCTTCCATGGAAAGACAACATTGTGACAACGGTATTTTGGATTGGCGAAAAAGCCGACGTTAACAACCCGATGCCTAATGACCGCAGTTCATGGGATTTGAATTGGACAGTGAATTACGGCGGTTTTGATACCCCCGAGATCGCGAATCGAAGTAACTATATTCCGGTGGCGTTTATCCCGAGGCAAAATCCGTTTTACGTCGCTCTGCCTTACAACGATGTAACCTATGGACAGTTCAAACCGGAGGCGCCTCTAGTTATTCCATGGTTTAAGGAGGCCTATCGCGGGGACGGTCAATCGGTTTGCAAGGATCATTGGATCGCCATTCGCAAAGGAAACCGCACTTGTTATGCGCAATGGGAGGATTGCGGTCCATTCCGGACGGATCATTTCCAATACGTCTTCGGGAATGAACGGCCGAAGCCGAATGCAAACTCCGCCGCCGGGCTCGATGTTTCGCCGGCCGTTCGCGATTATCTCGGGTTGCAGCCGATCGACGTTACTGATTGGCAATTCGTCACGGTGTTCGATGTTCCGCCTGGACCATGGCGAAGGTATGGGGACAACAATCCGTTCGTAAAGGCGCGCGAGCAGATCGAAGTGCGGCTCAAAAAATATCAGAAAGCGCCGACCGAGTGATGGCAACAGGCTGTTAAAAAGAGCAAACTTCGTTTGTAGCCACGTCCGGCGCATTTTGTTTTTGCCTAACGGGCGAGAAGTGCGCCCAAGTCTACACGACTGACTGGCCCGACAACACGCGCCACCGGCAATCCGATAAACAGCTCTCTCATTACCCAACTCAATGAACCCGACGCGGTTTAATGTGATCTTGGTGAATTTCTGAATTCCAAAATTCTTCGAAAGAGAGCGGGAGGAAATCGCGTCGCGACGGAACTCGTTAGGGGTCCGGACGATGATTTTTAGTTCCTCAAAATTTCTTGAACAGAGAGGTCAATAATATGCGACTACCGCCTATCCGCACAGGGCTCAGCAACCCTGCTACAGCGCTATCGTGGCCGCTGTCAAAGCTTTTTGGCATACGTGATTCCGTTGTTTTTTGATAATACCCGTCCAAACTGAAAACTGGTCCGCGGAAGGGGCACGATTGGATTATGTCCGAAAGGAAATCGCTTCTGAAAAAGAGACGGCGACGTTCAATCATCGGGTTTGAGATGATTCGGCTCGACCGCACCGCGGCTGAACCACTGCACAAGCAACTATACCGCCAAATCCGAGATCAGTTGAGATCGGGCAGTTTTACCGATGGCGCAGCTCGGCTTCCTTCATCTCGAACTCTGGCTGTTGACTTGGGAATCTCAAGATTAACAGTTAAGCTCGCATTTTCGAAGCTTTATGCGGAAGGCTATCTGCGTTCGAAGGCCGGATCGGGAACGTTTGTAGCGCATCCGCTTCCTGAAACTTTTTTGACTGCTGACCAACCGAAAGCGACTCGGCTAGTTGAGCATCGATCTCGCGTCTCCAGCCGGGTAAGAGCAATTCCAGATCAGCGCGTAAGGAAACAGTTTGATCTCGGAGCGCTGGAGTCCGGACCAGGTGTCTCCCTAGTTCCCGGACTTCCAGCAGTCGACGAATTCCCAATCGTTATTTGGGAACGCCTCAGATCGCAGGTGCTCGCACAAAGGGGTGCCCATCTACTGCGCCACGCATCGAGTCGTGGCGACGTGGATCTACGCAAAGCAGTTGCCACTTACCTGTGCGATTTTAGAGGCGCACGCTGTCATCCAGATCAAATCCTGATCGTCGGGGGAATGCAGCAGGCAATGCTAATAAGCGCCATGGCGCTGCTGGATCCGGGCGAGCCGGTGTGGATTGAAGACCCTGGTTTTCATCAGGCACGGAGAGTCTTTATCTTAGCAGGCGCTAAAGTGGTTCCGAAGCCGCTGGATAAGAAAGGAATTGTGATCGCGCGATCGCCTAAAGAAAAGCAGCCAAAAATGATCCATGTAACGCCTTCGCATCAATATCCGCTCGGCATGACGATGAGTGTCGAGCGCAGGACTGCGCTGCTCGATTTCGCGCGCGCTCACAATGCATTTATTTTTGAAGACGACTTTTACGCGGAGTTCCGCTTTACCGGGCCGCCGCTCCCCTGCCTGCAGGGAATGGACAATTTTAGCCGGGTCATTTACGCCGGAACGATGAGTAAAATTCTCTATCCTTCCTTGCGGCTGGGCTACGTCGTTGCGCCGGAGCAGTTGATCGACCCGTTGGTCAAAATCCGCAGCACGATGGACCAACACTCGTCGGCGATTGACCAAGCTACACTTGCGCGTTTCATCACCGAGGGATTTTTCCTGAGCCATCTCAGACAAATGCGAAAACTCTACGCGGAGCGGCGAGAGTTCTTCATCAAAGAATTCAACAGATTACTCAGTGATCGTTTCCTTCTCCAGATTCCGGAAGCCGGACTAAACTTCGTGGCCTGGCTTCGATCCGAAGCAGATTTCGCAAGAGTCGTGCGTGTCAGTGCCGAGATCGGAATCAAGCCCTCACCGCTATCATTTTATTGCATCGAGGCGAAGCTCAAACCAGCGTTTGTTTTCGGTTTTGCTGCCTGGACGCCCACGCAAATTCGAGAAAGCCTCCTCAGGCTCGCATCTGCACTCAAGTAACAAGGAGATTTTAGTCTTTAACTCAGATCAATAACGCTCTTGGTCTGCTCAGCAAATCTCCCTAGGAGACTTTTCTGTTCAGGGCGGCCAACGCCGGGTATCGATCTGCTTTCCCGTCACCCGAATGATGGGCATAGCTTCCACCTCTCTCGACGTAGATAGGACGTGAGTTTCGCTCGAGATGCAAGCAAATTGCTCTGGCGCGTATTAAGAAGGAGTAAGCTTTTACCACTCTTTGAAATCGCCTTTGTGGTCGTGCGTTTCGATTTGCTTTGACTGCGAATCACAAGATTCTGCTCTTTTACTTCGTCGAATCCCCGCTCTCGGTGTTCTGAAAAGCCGTGATTAGCCACTTCCCGTCAGTTTTGACCATCGTCATCGTGGTGATTTCTTTCAGAACTGGAACGGCCTCTCCAGTGGGATGACTCGAACCGGTTACGTCCCACGTGGCATGGACAAGTGCAACATCGGGTGTTGAAAAACGAACTTCTGTACCGGTAAGAGTCCGAACGGCGGTCTTTAATCTGTTCTGAAATAGTTCCGCGTGCCGCTGGACGATCTCCTGCACTCCTTTCCAGTGGATACCGGCGGTGTTTACATAGTCACAGTCTTCAGTGAAGAGACGAATGACGGCGGCGGTGTCATGGCGGTTCCAAGCAACTGCGTATTCGGCCAGAACATTGCGTACAGCGCTTTCATCGTCATTTTCGTAGTTCGTGCCGTTGTAATAGCTGCCGTAGTAACTCCCGTACGGGTAGCTATATACGTAACCATAGCCGGGCGACCCATAACCATAGCCTTGGTTACCATACTCGTATCCGTAGCCGGGGTAGAAGGACGGATAAGAATAATCAGAATATCCGTAGGGTCCGTATGGGTAGTAGCCCCAGTTCCAGCCCGACCAAGGACCCCACCACCATGGAAAGCCGAAGTTGCTGATAAAGATGATTTCGTTGAAATGCCTGAAGCGACGAAACCGATCATCTCGATTAAAAGCTCCAACGTTGAAACGGTTAAAGCTTCGAAGGCCCAAGGCTGAATTCATCATTGGAGCGCGGTGCATTGGCATCCGTCCCATCGAACCTGGCATTGGAGCGCGGTGCATCGGCATTCGGGCAATGGAACGTGGCGTCGCAGCGCCGCGCATTCCCGTCATCTGCGCCGTCGCAATAGGAGCTGCGAAAACGCACGCTACCGTGCAACTAAGGAGAACGAATTTTCTCCAGTTCATAGCGTTATAGGTTTCCAAAGATTGAAACCCCCGGGATTCAAAAGTTGCGGCACAGGAAAAGGTAAAGGGTAACGACCGCGTTACAATTGCACCGCCGCTCCAAAATTGCCGATGTTTGAGTGGGTGACTTTTGAAATCAATGCCGTTTTTGCAGCCGGTGTGGATGCAAATTTCACGCAGAAAACACCAGGATAGGCCGTGCGATCGGCGGGTCGCGGTCTTATTGGTTTGAGAAACGAAAAGGATTTATTCGCACCGGAAAAAGAGATGCGGAACGTTTGCTGGGAGAATGAAAGGAATCGGCGCATCAATTACAAATCCACGTGGGCCGCGCTGGCGGCGTTTGGATTGACTATCGCCGCATGAAAGCGCTGTTGGCTTTCGCTGCGGTCGAGATCCATCCCAAACCGGCCGTTCTCACAATCTTCGCCATCACTTATCTCGGTGTCGCATTGGGGAGGGTGCCGGGACTGAAGCTCAATCGCGTGGGCATCGTTTTGCTGGGGGCGATTGCAATGATGATCTTTGCCGGCGTTACCACCGGCGACGTTATTTCCTACGTCAACTGGCCGACCATTCTCTTGCTGTTCGGTTTCTTTGTCATCTCGGCGCAGCTCCGTTTGTCCGGCTTTTACGACAGAGTCGCTAACGGCATTTCCGCGCGGGTCGGTCATCCCGCGTGTTTTCTGCTGGTCTTGATGGGCGTGACGGGCGGCTTGTCGGCGTTCCTGAACCACGACATCGTTTGCTTCGCCTTCACGCCTATCGTCGGCGCGGCGCTACTGCGCAGGCGAATCAATCCGGTGCCGTTTCTGATCGCGCTGGCGATCGCAAGCAACATCGGCGCGGCTGCTACGCTGATCGGCAATCCGCAGAACATGATGATCGGCGCAGTCGCCCATCTTAACTTCGGCAGCTATATGCTGTGGAGTTGTGTGCCGGTTGTTTTAGCGCTGAGTAGCGCTTACGGAATCATCTGGATGTGGTCGCGAAAAAACCTTGGGGCCACTCTACCGGCTGAAAAGGAAACGGATCGCTCCTCTTATCCGTTCAATCGCGCGCACACCATCAAGGGACTGGTCATTCTGGTCGTGGTGATTGGATTGTTCTTCACGCGGCTGCCCAAGGAAATCATTGTGCTTGCCGCCGCGGGCATTCACCTGGCCAGCCCGAGGTTCCGCACCGACGAACTGCTGAGTCTGGTGGAATGGCCGATTCTTGTGCTCTTCATGGGATTGTTTGTCGTCACGGGCGCGTTTCAATCCACCGGTTACGGCGACCAGGCAGTGCAATGGCTGGCGCACAGCGGCTTTAGTCTCGATACGCCACCCAATCTGGCGCTGGCGACGGCGGCGTTGTCCAATCTGATCAATAACTCGGCAGCGGTGATGTTGCTGCTCAAAGTCGTTGACCTATCGAAGCCGGCCACGGCTTACGTCCTTGCGCTGGCCAACAGCTTTGGCGGCAGCCTGATCATTGTCGGCAGCGTCTCCAACATCATCGTCGTGCAACAGGCGCGTGAATTGGGCGTCAGCATTTCCTTCCGCGACTTCGCCCGCCTAGGCGTTCCCGTGACGCTAGCAGCACTGGCCGGATTGATTGGTTGGGCGGCTTTGATGAATTGAAAGAAGAATGGACTTTAAATGGCTGCAACCCTGCGCCCTGTAACCTTGCAGCGGTGATTCAGTGCGTTCGGGCCGACCGAATCGCGCGAAGGGTCTCAAGAAATTCAAGTTCCAATGGTCCAGTGCAGCAGGTTTCGGAGTTTCAGTGCTTCGGGACTGCAGTCAGGGCTCCGAGGCGAGTTCCACGGCGGCGGCGACAGACTCACGGCTTCTTGTCCTCGCAGAGTTTTTGGAAAGCGGGATCGGCGCGCAACGGGTCCCAGGTCGGATGGAGTCTTAGAAGCGCGGGCGTCACGCAGTTATTATACGGAACCTGCAAAAGATGCTGCAGCCTTGGAATCGCGCCGTTTTTGTCGCCGACTAAGACCTCGACGATCGCCAAATTATACTCGGCCCCAGGCCCATCCACTGCATCCTTCACAGTGGACAACAGCGTGATCGCACGCTCAGCTTCTTTTATCGCTGCATCCTTCTGGCCAAGCACAGCATAAATTTGCGAAAGCGCTTGCGCAAAAGTCGGGTTATCAGGGTCCTTCTGACAAAGCGTTTCTAGCGGACGCAGCATTTGTTGAGCAGTGGCTCTCGCCCCGACAATATCGCCGGCATTTTCCTGGGCGAGGACCAGAAAGAATGGATTAAACAACCTATCGATGTCGGACACGTTGGGAGATTCAATGAGCCGGCTATGAATCAATCGAATGGCCTCATCGAAATGCCGCTCTAGAAACAATTGGTTCATCTTCGTTAGGAAGGCATTAAACGAAGGGGTCTGTGCGTTTACGCCAGTCAGAAATTTTCCGGCTTGTTCCAGATTGCCCTCGGCCTGATAAATTCTTGCTTTGGCCGCAAGCGTGTCGGGGTCATTCGGAACAAGGTCCAACACCCTATCGTAGGTTTTTAGCGCAGCTGGGAATTGCCGAAGCATTGCGTAAGTCCCTGCGGCGTTCGCTAGCGCACCAGTGTTGCGTGGATCGAGCGCAAGGGTTTGCTCCCAGTAGGCAACGCTTTCATCCCAGTGTCCTTGTCGTCGGGCGATTAGGGCGAGAGCACCAGGGACATCGCTGCTGCCCGGCAAAAGCTCCCGGACACGGTCGAACGTCGCTTTGGCAAGGTCGTAATCCCGCAGCACCCAATATTGGTAATAGGCCTGCGCGAGCAGGGTTTCGGGTGAGTTCGGTTGGAGTTTTTGCGCGGTCTTTAAGGCCTGCTCTGTCGCGTCACGGCGAGCGATGGTCTTATCTAGACCGCCGAAATACACAAAAGCGTTCGCACGAGAGAGTCTGGCCCAGGCCAGCGCAAAAGCTGGGTCGAGCTCCACCGCCAGCTGGTAAAAGCCCACCGCACTCTCTAAATTGTCTGGAGCGATCGAAGTGCCGCGTTTCAAGAACCAACCCGCGGAGGTACGCGTCGTAAGCCTCTGAATTGTTTGTCGGCTTAACCGCCAACTCTCGTTGCTCGCCACCAGTAAGCTTGGCCTGCAACGACTCGGCGATTGCTTTGGCGACTTCGCTCTCGACCAAGAAGATGTCGACGAGCTTACGGTCGTAGGTATCGCCCCACAGATGCGCATTGTTGGCCACCTGGATGAGTTGCACGTTGACGCGCACCTGATCGCCCGCTTTCTGGACGCTGCCCTCCAGGATGTTCGCCACGCCAAGCTGCTTCGCGATCTCGGAGAGATTGCCTGGCTTGCTCTGATATTGCTGGGTTGAGGTGCGCGAGATCACTTTCAAATCTTCGATCTTCGCGAGCCGCGTCACGATTTCGTCCTGAATGCCCTCTGCAAAGTAGGCGTTCGCTTTGTCTTCGCTCAGGTTTTCAAAGGGAAGCACCGCGACACTTTTTTCCGGTGCAGGTAGCGTCGATCGCACGCGATAACGGGAAAACATTGCGATGCCAGCGACGATCGCGGCGAGCGCGAGTAAGCGCTGTCGCGGTCGCCGCCCAGCGCATTCGCGTGCTGTGCTTCTTGAGGGCTTGGAACTTTTTTGGCAGGCGCGGATTGCCCACTTCATCTGCATAAAGGTTCGCGATCGCGACACGCTTTCCGTGTTTCACTTCGCATGTCCCAAGATCGTGCAAGAGCGGTCGCCAATGTTCGTATTCTTCTAAATCTTCAGCGACGTGTTTGGAGACAAGAATGTGCCCGGCGTCACCGCAATCCATCACCCGCTGCGCAATGTTGAGGCCAGCACCGGCGAGGTTGGCATGATCATTCACATCAATCACCCCGCTCACCGGACCGCTGTGCACGCCCATTCGAACTTGCAGGCGTGGATGCGCCTTGAGCGCGTCACTGATTTCAATCGCGCATTGCGCCGGCGCTTCCTGACTGGTGTAGAAGACCAGCGCCATGCCGTCGCCGGTTGGAATTTTTATCAATCGACCCGCAGCTTCGGCTTTCTGGTATTGATCCGAACCGCGGACAATTGTGGTTAGCTCGTCAACGACCGCCCGCTGCTCGTTAATCGAAAGCGTCGAGTAACCAACAATGTCGATGAACAGGACATGCGCGACTTCAAGCCGAATTTGCTCTTTAACCTCGGCGGGCACGTTATGAATTTAACTGAAATCAAAATAATTGATAATTCCGCTTAACGCCGACGAATCGAGACGAAACGTGGCTCTGTCGGACCTTATCCGCAGCGCCCGGTGAATTTTTCGACCAAAATTTTCTCATACCCTTTGTTTGGATAGGCCGCCTTCCTCTGCGGGCCTCTACCACCCAGGGTGGGTCGCACTTCTGTTAGAAAAGAATGCTTTCCGCAGCGCGCCGCAGCAATCCAACTCTGCTCCCCGCAGTCGCGCAGCATTGATGCAGGGCATTCGAGTATCGGCACGGAAACAAGCTGCCAACGCTTCAGTTGCCCGATTTTATTACACTCTGCTTCGCAGTCTGAAAGCGAGGCTCCGAGCGACTTAAAATCCAGTGATCGCAAGATCCTGTGGGTTCGATCCCCTCCGCCTGGCATTCTCTCTCACGATCTCCCTCGTATCGCTGCCTGCCTTATTCAATTGCGCGGCGGCGAGCGAATGCGTAGTCGAGTCAAACCTTAATCATCACACTGTGGCGATTCGCGCGTTAGGGCAGAGTGCTTGAGGTCGAGTCTACGGCAATCAGCTCAACCGGCACGTCGAGCCATTGCGCAACCGCAGGGCGGTCGTCCGGGAAAATCCGGACATCGATAGGCGAGTCCCGTGTCAACAGCGCGTGAATCTGCGCGTAATGAATAAATTTCGGATGGGTCGCTAGAATGGCTGATTTGATTGGCGGACGATGCGCGTAAGCGCAGCGCCGATAAAGCGCTACGCTAATGACATATTCGTAGTTGAGATCAACTTGTTCGACTCCCGCTGTATCGGAGAATCGATTAAAAGGTTCATGCAACTCCATTTCGAGTTGGCCGAGAGCAGCTACGGCATCGCTGACTACCTTTTCATCCAGTAAGCCGCGCGGTCGCCAGACAAGCAGCCGCTGGTCTGTATGAAACTGCACTCCAAACGGGAAAATCATCGCTCTACCGCTTAGTTTATAGGCAAATACAGAATCGTCACATTTTCTGTGAGCCATCAAAAAATTCGTGCAACATGTGCAACACCCGAGACTCGCGCACGTAGCAATTTGCACGCTTCTCACGGCCACAACTTCGTCCCGGCCCGATACACTCATATGAGTTTGCGGACCCGAGCTTTTTACATTGGCCAAGGGTAAATCCGACGGTGATTCGCCGCTTCTTCGTACGACTTAGGTCCCATAGGCGAGTCGTGCACTGAACAGGCACAGTGCGGTCAAATTAGGGCTCTTCTATTCCATTTATGCAGTATTTGATTAATTTGTCCGAGGAATCTGATCATTTCCTTCACCAGTTGTGCGATCCGAGTCGCAGTCCGCACAGCGAGGCAGTTTCTGTTGAGGATTTTTTGTCTGCATTCGTCGAAGAACAGCTCGACGATCTGTTTGTACGGCGTGAACGGCGCAAGACTGAAAAAGACAAGAAGCTCGACGATGCCGTTCGGGCGGCTAAAGAACGCGGCAAAGCGTGGAGCGAGGCTGTTATTGCCACGCATGCTGCTCTTGAGGCCATGCGTAAACTCGTCACAGACGGCGCGACGGATCCAAAGGTCGATCGTGGGGTCAGCTCCGACGGATAGCAATCGCCTTCGTTAAAAGACGTTCGGTCACGTCCCTATGAGAGTGTAACTCGCCTTCCACAGGTGAACACCGGCGAACGAAACCGACTGGATCCAAACGCTGACAACATCAACTCTGCGCGCGCGGGGAAAAAGGACACGCGGCGTGTTTTTGTTGGGCGGCGATGGCATTGCAACCGAACCGGGAGAGTCCTACGGCTTCGACAACTTAGCAGCGGTTAACAAATAACTTGGACCGAAAGACAGACTTCAGTCTTTGTTGCGGAAAAGTTTGTTGGCGTAATGCTCCTGCTCGCCTTGCAGGTGCCATTAGCTCGACTCGCTCGCTCACTTTCTGCCCGGTGGCGGTAAGCGCTTCAATCTGCTTCTGCTCCTGCGCGACGGTCGTCTTTGCGGCGATTGTGCTTTGCTGTTCTGCGACGTTCCGGTGCTCGCTCGACTTCGCGGTGCAGGTGAAAAATCCCCCTTTTTCCCGCCGTTTCTCAAGGTGAAGCGGCCGGCCAGCGGAAACAAATAGAATTTGCGTGACCTACCAGTTTTGGATACGTTCGTTTACTATGCTATACCGAACTGTTATTAGTAGCTTTCTTGTTGCAGCCGCATTCGCTTTCTCTCCAAGCACTCCGGCACAAGCTTCCGGCATTGAGGGAAAAGTTCGCGGGGTCGATGGGCGACCTCTGCAAGGTGCTGAAGTTCGCATCGAGCGAAATGACAAAACGGGTGCGCCGGTTACGATCCAGACCAGCACCAAGGGCGATTACGCATCCAGCGCGTTGCCGGTTGGTACATATAAAATCAGCGTCCTCGAAAACGGTAAGGTCAAATCCTACGTCATTGTCAAAACATCGGGCCAGCCGGCACGAGTCGACTTCAACCTCAAGTCATCGGGTACAAATGGTGTTAAACATTTCGTCTTGGTGTCAAATGGGACTGGAAGCCGTATCCCTCCCCAATGGGTAGAAGCCGATGCGCAAGGGACCCCGATCGCCGGAGGGCTCAGTATGGATGTGGCCAGCGCGGCACTAGCGCAGGACATGTTAAGACGCCAGACAAATAACTCAGGCCGCTGACCTTCCGCACGCTGCACCGAAATAACCGCGCTTGAGGCGGCCCCTAGTATTCGTTTAGATCGGGGCTGGATAAGCCTCGCAATCGAGAATGATTGCGAGGTCATAAGATACGGCGGATATTGCTCGATCCGGCGGCGCGGATTGAGGCGATCTTTTCCAAAGAATCATGGCAGAACATTCACCCAAGCGTCTTCTGTCGCACGTTATTGCCGAGTGGGCTTGCGCGCTTAAGTACGAAGATCTTTCGCCGGCGGCGATTGAGGCAGCGAAATTATTTTGGTTCGATTCGATCGGCTGCGCACTCGGGGGAAGTCAGCAGGATGACGCCAGGATCTTGCTAAAGCATTATCGCGCGATGGGCGGCAACGGTAATGCCACCGCCTTTGTCTCCGGCTTTAAGACCAATCCAGTCGACGCCGCTTTTTTAAATGGCCACATGATGCGGGCGATGGATTACAACGACATCTATTGGAAAGCGGATCCGTGTCATCCCAGCGACCTCATCGCTGCTCCGCTCGCGCTATGTGAAAGCGAAGGGCTCAGCGGCAAAGATCTGATTCTCTCGACCATCATCGCCTACGAAATCGAAATGCGCCTATGTGAAATCGGACGGCCGGGCGTGCGCGAGTACGGCTGGCATCACGCCACTTTAAGCGCGTTCGCTGCGCCAGTCGCGGCCGGACGGGTCCTCAACCTCACCCCGGAACAAATGGTCTCCGCTATCGGCATCAGCGCTTCGCGAACATTTTGTCCGGGGGCGGTGACGGCGGGAAAGTTGACCAACATGAAGAACACGGTCGATCCGTGGGCGGGACGAATGGGCGCGGAGAGCGCACTGCTGGCTCGCGAAGGATTTTCCGGTCCCGAGCACATCATCGATGGCAAGGAAGGACTCTTTGCCGTGTTCAAACATGTGCAATACAAGGGACAGCCAGCCACATTCGACGGCAAGGCATTGGTGGCGGACCTGCCCAATTCACCGAAATCTCACTACCGCATTCTCGATTGTGGAATGAAGAGCTTTCCCATTGAAGCGCTCAGTCACGCCCCGCTCACCGCCATGATGAAAACGGTGAAGGAACACAAGATTCAAGCTAACGACGTTAAGGAAATCAAAGTGGAAGTGATCGCGCGTGCGGCCGATATTCTGGGCGATCCGCACAAGTATCGGCCTGATTCCAAGGAAACGGCCGATCATTCCCTGCCGTATTGCATGGCCGCGGGATTAGTCGACGGCATGGTGACGCCATTGCAGTTCAAAGAAGAACGCGTGCTGGATAAAGCGCTCATTCCAATAATGGACAAAGTAAAAGTTGTCGCGAACGAAGAGTTTGAAGCGCTCTTCCCCAAGTTTCAGCCGAGTCGTGTAACCATCACCACCAACGATGGCAAATCACATTCCACTCGTGTTGACGTTCCCAAGGGCGATCCGCGCGATCCCATGACCGAGGATGAAATTGCGGTCAAGTTTACCGCGCTAGGCGGCGATGTTATCGGCAAGGATCAATGCCAGAAGCTGCAGAAGTTCATTATGAGCATGGAGACCGCCGACAAGCTTGATGGACTTTTTGAGCTAACAACGACTCGCTAGCAACCTTCCGTCATCTCGAGCGAAATCGAGGGATCCCGCCGCGAAATCTTTAAGGTCTTCTACACGATCCTTCGACCCGGAAAGCATTCGCGGCCCAGAAAGCCGGAAAGGTATTACGCCGTCGCGCTGCCTTCGTCGGGAGTGCCGAATTCAATTCCCTGCGCCAATGGAAGTTCGCTGGAGAAATTGATCGTGTTCGTCTGCCGGCGCATGTATTGCTTCCAGCAATCGCTCCCGCTCTCGCGACCACCCCCGGTTTGTTTTTCACCGCCGAATGCGCCGCCGATTTCCGCGCCACTCGTTCCGGTGTTTACATTGGCGATTCCACAATCGCTACCGGCTGCGCTCATGAATCTCTCCGCTTCGCGCGCGTCGTTTGTGAAGATGGATGAAGTCAATCCTTGCGGAACATCGTTGTGAATCGCCATGGCTTCATCAAAGTCGCGATACGTCATCAAATACAGCAGCGGTCCGAAGGTTTCATGCTGCACGATTTCAAAATCAGGCTTCGCCGTAGCGAGACATGGTTTCATGTAACAACCGCCCTGGAATTTCTCGCCTTCGAGTCGTTCGCCGCCGTAAAGAACGTCGCCCCCTTCATCTTTCAATCGTTGAATGGACTGTTGGACAGCGTCAACAGCGCCCTTGTCGATCATCGGTCCCATCACAGTTTCTCGATCGAGCGGATTTCCGATCTGCAGACTCTTGTATGCGGCCAGCAATTTTTCGCGAATCTTCCCCGCGACTGATTCGTGTGCGATGACGCGCCGGGTTGAAGTGCAGCGTTGCCCGGCCGTGCCGACGGCGCCGAAGAAAATCGATTGCGTCGCCATGTTGATGTCGGCGCTCGGCGCGACAATCAATGCATTGTTGCCACCAAGCTCGAGGATCGTCCGGCCCAGCCGCCCATTAACTGCTTTGGCGACGCTGAATCCCATGTTGGTCGAACCGGTAGCAGACACCAATGGAATCCGCGGATCGTCAGTCAATTTTTGGCCGACCGTCTTGCGGTCGCCCATGAGTAAAGTAAAAATCGCCGGATCCGCGCCGGTTTCGCGACAAACGCGCTCGGCAATTTTTGTCACTGCAATCGCAGTAAGCGGCGTTTTTTCCGAAGCTTTCCAAACAGTCGCGTCGCCGCAGACGGCGGCCAGGGCTGCGTTCCACGACCAGACCGCGACTGGAAAATTGAAAGCGGTGATCACCGCGACCACGCCGAGTGGGTGCCATTGCTCCATCAAACGGTGACTGGGCCGTTCCGATTGAATCGTCAGACCATAAAGCATGCGCGACTGACCAACCGCGAAGTCGCAGATATCGATCATCTCCTGCACTTCACCTTCGCCTTCGGCGATGATCTTTCCGGTCTCGAGCGTCACGAGCTGCCCGAGATCATGTTTAAATTCACGTAAGGCGTTGCCCAGACGGCGAACGGTATCGCCGCGAACCGGCCCGGGCGTGGTGCGCCACTTCAAAAAAGCCTCGTGCGCGCGCGAAATCGCTCTGTCGTACTCATCGCCCGAAGCCGTGCGCACGCTGGCCAGTTTTTGGCCATCGATCGGCGAGATTTTGTCAATCTTTGCGCCACTTCCGCGCCATTCGCCGTCAAAGACGCCAGTGTTGTCGTCAGTCAAACCGAGTTTCTGTAAGACAGATTGCATTAGGATTAGCGCAAGGCTCCAGTTTCCGAATTAACAAAAACGCAAGCCAGATGCTTGCGCTACCATCATTTACCGCGGCAATACTTCCGCAAAATTTCCAGCGCTTCGTCTACCACTTTTTTCGTGATGTCGAGCGCGGGACGAAAACGAATGGAACGCTCGCCTGATTTCAAAACCAGCAGACCGGAATCAAACAGCTTTCGCCAAACATCATCGCGCGTTCTGGCGTTGGGTAGATCAAAGGCGATGAACAAACCGCGCCCGCGCACCGCCGATACCAACTCGCATTCCCGCTGCCAATCGAGCAGTTGCTCCAGAAAATAGGCGCCCACTTTGCCTGCGTTCTCGACCAGATTTTCCTTTTCAATAATGCGCAAATAATGGGTCGACCGCACCATGTCCGTGAAATTCCCGCCCCAGGTTGAATTCAACCGCGACGGCAAACGAAAGGCGTTGTCCTTCACTTCATCGAGCCGCGGTCCGGCCATCACGCCGCAAACCTGCACTTTTTTTCCAAACGCCAGCAGATCTGGTTGCACGTTGAAATGCTGGCAACACCAGGTGCGCCCGGTAGTGCAAAGCCCGGTTTGCACTTCGTCGAAAATCAGAAGGATGTCGCTCTCGTCGCAGATTTCCCGCAGCTTGCTCAGCCATTCGCCACGGAAATGATTGTCGCCCCCTTCCCCTTGGATCGGTTCGATTATGATCGCGGCGATGTCGGTCCCGCGTTCATCGACGAATTTCCTGATTTCCGCTTCCGATTTTTTCTCGCGCTCAATCACGTCGCCTTCGCGCTCATTTTCCGGGAGGGAAAAATCGATTGCTGGATTGGAAACCCGCGGCCAGTTGAACTTGGCGAACAAATCCGTCTTGCGCGGGTCGGTATTGGTCAGGCTCATGGTATAACCGGAACGACCATGAAAGGCGTGGCGAAAATGCAAAATCTCGGTGCCACGTTCGCCGCGACCAGCCGCCATATTTTTGCGGACCTTCCAATCCATCGCCGCCTTTAACGTGTTTTCGATCGCAAGGGCGCCGCCTTCGATAAAGAGGTAACGTTCGAGCGGCGGAAATCCGGCGACGCGCGAAAACGCGTCCACAAATTCCGCGTACCCTTCGGAATAAATATCCGGGTTCGCGAGTTTGAATTTGGCCGCGCGGAGCAAGTCCTCTTTCACGCTCGGCTCATCGAAATACGGATGATTAAACCCGATGGTGAGCGATCCGAAAAAGCCGTAGAGATCGATCAGACGCCGGCCGGTCGCTTCATCATACATGTAAGAGCCGCGGCTTTTTTCGAGATCGATTACGATCTTGAATCCGTCCATCAGGACATGTTTTTCAAGTACGTGCAAAGCCCGCGCACCGTCTTGGACGGGGGCTTTCGTTTCGGCAATGCGACTCCGCTTTTTTGACGGGCGGGCCGCTTCTGTGAGCACAGGCGGCATAGACAACAATAATACTCTGTCAGGTAGTTTCGGTCAACCGGCCGCTAGAATAAAGACAGCTACGAACTATTTCGCGCTGGCGAGCGCGTTCTTTTCCGTCGTAGCTTTGGCCAACGCGTCATTGTATGACGCAAGATCGATTGCGTAGAGGCGATTGCCTTCGGTATCGCTGTGAAGAAGATCGCGCTTACGTAACCTCAGTTGTTCTTCCACCCCGTTCAGTCGTTCGAGTTCTTTTGCGTTCGTGGCGCGACGCTGCGCCACGCTGGGTGTTGGCGCCGCGGAAACAGAGTTCGTCTTTTTTGAAGAGACCGGCTTTTCCATTGCGTATCCGACAGGTTGCTTGGTCTGGGGCGCAAAGAACGTCGTGTGATGACCACCGCGTGCAGTGAAATTCAATCCCGGTCGCATGACGACAAAGCCAAAAATGCACAAGAGGGTGGCAACACGAAAAAGATACGAATTGCGCGCTTGCTCCGGATAATTGAGCCGGAAAAAAAGGGGACCGAATGGGAGAAAAACTCCGAGGGCCCACCATGCGCTAATATCGATCGCTGCGATCAGGAGCAGAATCCGCGAAACCAGAGCGCAAACGATGGCAAGGCCCAGGAAAACGAGGGAGACCATACCAGTTTTCGAGCAACCGTAGTGCCAGCGACTACCCCGTCATCCTGAGTGAAGCGCAGCGCAGTCGAAGGATCCCGTGATGAGACCTCAAAGGTGACGCATCGGGATCCCTCGACTTCGCTCGGGATGACGGCTACACAATCCCTTTACCGAAACTTTCGTGTTTACCCGCCAGCAACGCTTGCGTCAGATCGTACCCGGCGCGGTCGGCATTGCGCGAAGTTCCGGCAAAATGATGGTCGATTCGCATTTTAGCGGAGCGACAGAAATAACTCGCAACCGAAAGGACTTCATCGGCCGGCTCACCGGAGTCGATTTTGTATTGTGCGAACGAACACGTCGCGCTGATCGCGAAAAGTTCCGTCGCGATCCCGACGAAACGGGAAAGCAACAATTGCTCGCGATCGAGTTTCGGCCCAAAACGCGCCATGGCGTGAAATAACCCACGCGCCAATTTCTTGCTTGTGCGCGCGGCATAGCGGACGTGCGGCCGCAGATCGGGGTGGAGTTTATCAAGGTCGCCGGCGTTCGCGGGCAACCACTGTTTCGGATACCAGCCGGCGTAAAATTTTCCGGATGTGAACACGGCTTTCAATCGTTGCGACATGGGCAGCTGAGTATTGAAAATGGCGCCGCCGACTTTCAAATGCGGATCGAGGGCTTCGCGCGCGATAAACAGCCTCATAATTTCGCTCGAGCCTTCGAAAATCATGTTGATGCGGCAATCGCGCAGAAAACGTTCGACCGCGACCGGTTCTTCGCCGCGGCCGGCCAGTGACTCCGCGGTTTCGTATCCGCGCCCACCGCGTACTTGCATCGCTTCATCGGCGTTACGCCAGGTCGTCTCCGTCGCCCACATTTTGCACATCGCCGTTTCGATCCGCAGATCTCCGGCTTTGCGATCGACCAGCGCGCTGGTTAAAAATGTGATCGCTTCCATCGCGAAAACGTTGCCCGCCATCTCCGCAATTTTTCCGGCGATGGCGTAGTGTTGGCCGATCGGTACACCCCATTGCACGCGTTCTTTGGCCCACTTGCGGCAAATCTCGAGCAGGCGCTTTGACAAACCGACGCACGCTGCCGGAATCGTCAGGCGTCCTGTATTTAATGTCGTTAGCGCGACCTTCAATCCCTGACCTTCTTTCGCGATCATGTTTTCGCGCGGCACCCGCACGTCGGTAAACTTCACGATGCCGTTGTAAAGGGCGCGCAGCCCCATGAAGTGACAGCGATAAGTGATCTCAAGGCCGGCCGAATCGACATCAACAATGAAAGCGGTGATCTGTTTGCGCTCCTTGCCGTTTACAATTTTCGGCGGCGTCTTCGCCATCACCACCAGCACCCCGGCTTTGATCAAATTCGTGCACCAGAGTTTTTCACCATTGAGAATAAAGGCAGACCCATCTTCGGTAGGATCAGCGCGCAAACTCATGTTCGCGGGATCGGAGCCGGCATTCCATTCCGTGAGAGCGAAGGCCGAGATTTCGCGGCGCGCCACTCGTGGCAGATATTTCCTCTTTTGCTCTTCCGTTCCGAAAAGGAGCAGTGGCTGCGGTACACCGATCGATTGATGCGCGGAAACGAGCGCGGTCAGGTTTGCGTCCCAACTACCGAGCAGCATGGCAGCGCGACCGTAGTTTACCTGGGATAAACCGAGGCCCTCGTATTGCTGGGGAATTTTCACCCCAAACGCGCCCATCGCGAAAAGTTCCTCGATGTTTTTCTGCGGGATTTCGCCGGTGCGATCGATCTCATCGGCGTCAACATGATCGCGCAGATAATTTTTTAGTTCGGCGAGGAACCCTTCGCCTTTGGCGCGATCTTCTTCGCTCTGGGCAGGGTAGGGGAAGATGCGCTCGAAACCGAATTTGCCGATAAAGAGGTTACTGGCGAAACTGCCGCGTTCGTCGAGTGGGTCGCGGGATGCTTCCGCGAGCTCGAGCGCGGCTGCCTTCCCAGCCGACATCTTTGAGGTATCAATGATGGGAGCGGAGCCCGCCTTCGGTGTTTCCTTCACGCCGGTTTCGGCTTTGACTTGTTCGGGCGGCGCTTCCAGGGGCGTTTTCATGATTCCTCCTGCGCGCGGGATTTTTCTGTCATGTCGAGCGAAGTCGAAACATCTCTGATCATATCGGGAAGAGTAGTTAGAGATTCCTCGACTACGCTCGGAATGACAAACGGAGAAATGCACTCATTCTTCATAGAATTTCGTTCCATTCTGCGCATGCTCTCGGAGAAGCGTGCATGGTACATACTTCTCGTTAGTTCGGGCAAGTTTCTCCATTTCTTCGACCAGTTTTTTTATGCCAAAGCTCTGCGCGAAGCGCAATGGCCCGCCACGCCAGGCCGGAAAACCGGTACCAAGAATCATTCCATAATCGGCATCCTCCGGCGAAGCGATCACCTTCTCTTCCAGACAACGCGCCGATTCGTTGACCATTAGAAACATTAGGCGATTGGCAACGTCATCCCGACCGGAGCGAAGCGCAGTGGAGGGATCCCGCCGCGTTACCTTTAAGCTTTCATCGCGGGATCCCTCGACTTCGCTCGGGATGACGGAATTTGCACTGCGCCACTTCTCTATCTCCGCATTAGCCGTCTGCGATTTGCCTTCGTATTTGTAGAAGCCTCCACCGGATTTTCGGCCGAGCATTTTCGCCGATTGCATTTCGCGCAGAATTTTCGGGGCGCGATCGCGCTTGCCATAAGCTTTCTCCAGAGTGTTCGCGATATCGACGGCGATATCGACGCCGATCTCATCGATCAGGCGCAACGGCCCCATGGGCATTCCCCATTCCAAAAGCGCCTCGTCTATTTCCTGTGCATTGACGCCATTTTCGAAAAGTTCCGCAGCTTCAAGCAAATAAGGAAAAAGGACGCGGTTCACGAGGAACCCGGGACTGTCGCGCACAATCACTGGCAGCTTGGCGATCTGGCGCACAAAACCGAGCGCGCGGGCAATGGTGGCGTCCGAGGTCTCCATTCCAATCACAACTTCGACCAATTTCATTCGACTGACTGGATTAAAGAAATGCATTCCGATGACGCGCTCGGGCGTTTTGGTTTCGGCTGCGAGATCGGAAATTGGCAGGGCGGAAGTATTCGTGGCCAATATCGCTGCATGCGCCGCTTTTTGAACGAGATCGCGAAAGATCTGTCTTTTGATTTCCAATTTCTCCGAGGCCGCTTCGATCACGATCTGGACATCGCGCATTTCAATCGGCGCGCTGGAGGCAACGATGCGGGCGCGTCCTTCCTTCGCTTTCTCTTCCGTCATGATTCCACGTTTGACCGCGTCGGCGTAAGTTTTCTCGATCTTGGCGAGACCGCGCGTCAGTTCTTCCGTTCCCACGTCGCGCAAAATTACCGAAACTCCGCGCGAGCTGAGCCATTGCGCGATGCCGCTGCCCATTACCCCCGCGCCGATCACCGCCGCATGCGTGATTTTCTCCGGCGCTGGCTTCGAGCTGCCGCGTTTGTATTTCTCCGCCAGGAAAAAATTGCGGATCAAATTCTGCGTCGCGTCGGTCTCACCGAGTTCGACGATGGTATCGTGCTCCATTCGCAGCGCGTCTTCCATTGGCCGGCTCAACCCTTTCGTAATCACTTCGAGCGCGCGCGCCGGCGCAGGATTTCCGCTCGCACGAGTCGCACTTCTTTTTCCGTCATCGGCGGCTCCGCCGTCCGCCTCTCCCTGTGGGAGAGGGGAGGGTGAGGGCTTTTTTCCATCGCGCAATTTCTTCTTCGCGGCGTCGAGCAATTGGTCGCGCGAAACAAGTTCATCAACCAGCCCAAGTTGTTTGGCGTCCTGCGCGGAATACAACTTGCCCTTCACAATCACTTCCGCCGCTTTTTCCGGGCCGATCAGACGGGGCAGGCGCGTGCAACCGCCCCAGGCCGGGATCAAGCCCAGCGTGGTTTCGGGCAAACCAATCCGCGTGGCCGGATCATCACTCGCCACTCGCCAATCACACGCCAGCGCAATTTCGTAGCCGCCCCCGGCGCAAGCACCATGAATCGCAGCGCAGGTGGGAATTTTTAGTGCGGCCAGCCGATTGAAAATTCGTTGCCCCTCCGCGATGAATCCGCCCATCTCACCGGTCTGCGCCTGATGCAACAGTGTTTTCAAATCCGCGCCCGCGATAAAAATCGATTTCTTGGCGGACAAAATCACGACCCCCTCGAGCGAATCCTCCTCTTCGATGAAGTCGAGTTGCTGATCGAGATCACTTAAGGTTGCGGCATCGAAAATATTCGCTCCCGAATCCGGTCGATCGAAGGTAAGCAGACAAATTCCATGGTCGATCTCCCGTTGAATTACTGAGGCCGTCGCGGTTACGCTCATCGCAATTAATTTTGGCTGGTTTCAGCGGAATGCCAAGCGCGGAGCGGCCAAAGTTGAAAGGGTTCAATGAATTAAAGGTTACAAGATCGAGCCGGACACCCCCTTGTAACTTTGTAGCCTGTGCTTTTTTAACCGTCTCGCGAACCGTTGCTTTGGGTCAACGCGAGTGTTAAAAACGCCGGGTGGTTGGCAAAATTCTAATTCCGGAAATTCGCAGTCTGATTGAGGCCCGCGATTTCGCTGGTTTACGTGAACTATTCAAGGAGTGGCCGCCGGCGGATGTCGCCGAGGTCATTGTCGATATGCCGGAAGACGATCGCGTTATCATCTTCCGGGTCTTGCCTGCGGCGCTGGCGGCCGACGTTTTCGAGTATCTCGACGTGGATGCACAGCAGTCGTTGTTACATTGCATGGCGCACGAACAAGTCGCCGCCATTCTCAACGAGATGTCGCCGGACGATCGCACGGCATTGCTCGAGGAAATGCCAAGCGCGGCGGCGCGACAACTGATTCGCTTACTCACTCCGGAAGAGCGACACGTAGCGACGGCGCTCCTGGGTTATCCGGAAGGCAGCGTGGGCCGTTTGATGACACCGGACTTTGTTGCGGTGCGGGAGGATTGGACGGTGCAAGAGGTACTCGATTATGTGCGCGAGCACGGTCAGGACAGCGAAACACTCAACATCATTTACGTGGTGGACGAACGCGGGAAGCTGATCGACGACCTGCGCATTCGCGAGTTTTTGCTCAAACCGCTGACGGCAAAAGTCAGCGAGATCCGGGACGAAACCTTTGTCGCACTGAGCGTAAGTGATTCGCAGGAGGAAGCGCTCAATTCATTTCGAAAATACGATCGCATCGCCCTGCCGGTAATCGATTCCAACGGGGTATTGGTGGGCATCGTAACGAGCGATGACATGCTCGATGTGGCCGAGGAACAAGCGACGGAGGACATCCAGAAAATTGGCGGCATGGAAGCGCTGGATGAGCCTTACACCACCATCCCGCTGCTGCGCATGGTAAAGAAACGAGCGACCTGGCTGATCATTCTCTTTCTCGGAGAAATGCTCACCGCCACGGCGATGCAGGGTTACAATGGTGAGATCGAGAAGGCCGCGATTCTGGCGATGTTTTTGCCGCTCATCATTTCCAGTGGCGGCAATTCCGGATCGCAAGCGACAACATTGGTTATCCGCGCGATGGCTTTGGGTGAATTGCGTTTGCGTGATTGGTTTCGCGTGGTCCGCAAGGAGCTTCTCTCTGGACTGTCGCTTGGCCTGATTCTTGGAACCATCGGCTTTTTCCGAATCACGCTCTGGCAATATTTGCACATTTTTGACTACGGGAAGTATCATTGGCTGGTTGGACTTACCGTCGGCGCCGCGCTTGTCGGAGTGGTGTTGTGGGGCACCATCAGCGGCGCGATGCTTCCGTTTTTGCTGCGTCGTTTCGGACTGGATCCGGCGACGTCGTCCGCGCCATTCGTTGCTACACTGGTCGATGTCACCGGCTTGGTAATCTATTTCAACGTGGCGCTGTTCATTCTGCGTGGCACGCTGTTGTGAGGAGGTTGTTATTGACCATCGCGGTGATGACGCTGCTCGTGTCATCCGCGCGTGCGACCACCAAAGGCCTGAGTCAAATCGTGACGCCCGAACTTCAAGGACCAGGCGACCTTTCGCTCAGTTTTCAAGCGCAAGAGCGAGCGGATCGCCAATCCCTACGAGTTGCAGGCGGAAATGGGCCTGACGAAACTGGGCTGAATTCGCCGTCTTTCGCGGGTTCAAGCCGGATGACTGGATCTTCAGCACCGAATTCGGCTTACTAACGAAAGAACCGTACCTGTTGTCCGTCGGATTTTTGAACTGGTCGCCGCACCTCGATGTCGATCCACAGCCGTACATCGAAGCCGGTTATTACACCGAGCACCACAAATTCATCGTTGGCGCCATTCACGCCGGCTACAAGAACGAGGCGATTCTTGGTTACGCCTACGACTTCAATAAGACCTGGCGCGTGCAAGTCGATTTCCAGAGCGGCGCGGAAAACTCATCGACCATCGGCGTTACCTGCAACATCACTCGCGATTTCCAGATGAATCCCGCCCTCTACGTCAACAATGGACCCGGGCACGATCTGTTTGGCTACGTCGTCTTCACCTACACCTTTCATCTTTGGAACAAGACAGCAGGGAAGGAGGTAGAGAAAAATGAAAAGTAGCTGAATGTTCATGAAAACTTCGACGAAGTTTCACCATGGAACGTTCGGATCATTCGCTTTTCCGGCACACGCACAATTTCGTTCCTGATTTCTCCGGCGCAGAACGTCGCACCCGCATCGTGATCGGCATTACCGCGGTGATGATGGTGCTGGAGATCACGGTGGGTCTTATCTCCCATTCGATGGCACTACTGGCCGATGGCTGGCACATGAGCACTCATGTGATCGCGTTTCTTATCACCGCCATGGCCTACTATCTCTCCCGCAAGCATTCTTCCAACGCGCAGTTCACTTTCGGGACCGGGAAAATCGGGGTGCTTGGCGGATTCTCCAGTGCAGTCGTGCTGGCAATGATCGCGCTGCTCATGGCGGGCGAATCGGCGCACCGTTTATTCGTTCCCCTAACCATTCATTTTAATGAAGCGATCGGAGTCGCCTCCCTGGGATTGTTGGTGAATTTGAGTTGTGCACTCCTGCTGAAGGACACTTCGCATCATCATCATCATCACGACGGTCACAGTCACGCAGCCGATCACCGCCACGATTTGAATTTACGTGCCGCCTACATTCATGTGCTGGCCGATGCCTTCACCAGCGTTCTTGCCATCATCGCGCTGACTGGCGGCAAGTTTGCCGGTTGGTCCTGGCTCGATCCAATCATGGGAATCGTGGGGAGCGGTGTTGTTTTTTCGTGGGCTTACACCCTGATGCGCGATACCAGCGGAATTCTGCTCGACCGAACCCCGCCTTCGTCAGATCTGCCCGATGAAATCCGTCGCGCGGTGGAAATGGATGGCGATTCGCTCGTAACCGATCTGCACGTCTGGCAGGTTGGAACAGGAAAGTTCGCCGCCATCGTCTCGATCGTTGCGCATCAATCTAAAAGCTCCGATGAATACCGCGAGCTGCTTCGAGAACACGAAGAGCTGGTTCATCTTACTATCGAGACGCAGCATTGCCGCGAGCACGAGTCGCGTTTCTAAGCGACCCTCAATCGGGCCGTGCTATCAGCGGCGCGCTTGTGATAAATGCGCGGAACTATGCTGTAGCCGCGGTCGCCGGCCGCGGCAGCGGAACTCCGCTGGGCATACAGGGCGCAGGCCTATGTTCCACCACTTTGTTTTCCTCGACGGGTCAGGCTACAACGCCGTCATTAAACGGACTGGCCGCGGCCAGCGACCGCGGCTACAACGGAGGCACCATGTTCTCAATCAGTAAATTTCTCGGTCACGACGAAAAGTTTTACGACCTCCTGGAGGCGAGCGCGCAGCAAGCCGATAGTAGCGTTCATCACCTGATCGATCTGCTCGCGAAACTGGAGAAAAGCGAATCAACGAGCGATCTGGCAGCATTTGCGGAAAGCCGGCGCGAAGACAAACGAATTACCCAGCAACTGACCGAGGAACTTTCGAAGACGTTCATCACGCCATTGGAGGGTGAAGACATTCAGGCGCTGGCCAGTGCGCTCTACAAAATTCCGAAAACGGTCGAAAAAATCGGCGAACGGATTTTGATTTGCCCAGAGGATTTGCATGGGCGCAGTTTCCGTCGACAAGTCGAGCTGCTTGATCGCGCGGCCGAAGTGGTGCTGGCGATGGTCAAGCAATTGCGGAAAGGCACTGACATTCGGACTGCTCGTGAGATGAATGCGCGGTTGCAAACGGTTGAAGGCGATGCCGACAAACTCGAGCTCGAGCTGCTGCACGATCTTTATCACGGCGATCACTCACCCAAACACATTATTTTTCTGCGTGATCTTTACGAACTACTCGAGAAAGTGATCGATCGCTGTCGGGACGCCGGCAACGTCATTCTGCAGATTGTCCTCAAGTACGCCTAGGCGGCTCCCGATGCTCACGTTTTTCGTCGTTGTCTTCGCGGCGATTGTCTTCGAATACAGTAACGGGTTTCACGACGCCGCGAATGCCATTGCCACTGTTGTCTCCACCAAAGTGCTCACCCCGCGGCAAGCCATTGTGATGGCGGCAATTTTCAATTTAACCGGCGCCCTTTTGGGCGGCGCCGTTGCTTCTACCATTGGGAAAGGTTTGGTCGATACTGACTTCGTTACCATGGCGACGGTGCTGTGCGCGCTCATCGCCGCCTTCACCTGGAATATTACGACCTGGTGGGTCGGTTTACCGTCGAGTTCCAGTCATGCGCTGATTGGTGGGTTGTGTGGTGCCGCACTCGCGACTGCGCGTGGAAACTGGTCGGTATTGAAATGGAACAGCGGGCTCTGGCCGAAGGTGGTTGTTCCGATGATTACATCGCCGCTGGCTGGTTTCTTCCTCGGTGCTCTGGTGATGTTCGCGCTTTTTCTGATTTTCCATCGTTTTACCCCGGCGGCGGTCCATTCCGTTTTCGGCAAGTTGCAAATTTTTAGCGCGGCCTGGATGGCCCATTCGCACGGCACCAATGACGCGCAAAAAACAATGGGCATCATCACCCTCGCGCTTTTTACCGGAACGAAGGCGGGCAGCTTCGATCATTTGCCGGGGTGGCTTACTTTTTTGCGAACGCCTGCCTTCGCTGCAATTCCCGCGTGGGTAACGATTCTTTGCGCTATCACCATGGCGGCGGGCACAGCTGCGGGCGGCTGGCGAATTATTCGCACCCTCGGGCATAAAATGGTAAAACTTCAGCCGGTACACGGTTTCGCTGCCGAAACGAGCGCGGCTTTCATCATTCAAACTGCAAGCGTTTACGGTATTCCGCTTTCCACTACGCACGTGATTTCCACCTCGATCATGGGCGTTGGCGCGGCCAAACGTTTCAGCGGGGTGAAATGGACCGTGGTGGAACGGATCATCTGGGCCTGGATTCTGACGCTCCCAGCCACCGGTTTGATCGGATTTATTCTAGCGCGCGCTGTGGCTGCGCTTTAACTGGGAGCGAAACCGGCCGAAAACGCGAGCACGTTAGTAAACGTCCCGCTTATAGCGCTTGTCGGCCTTCATTTGCTCGACGTAAGCCTGCGCTTCCTCAGGCGACTTGCCGCTCTGCTCCTGCACAATTGTACGCAGGGCCGCATCAACATCTTTCGCCATCTTCAGCGCATCACCGCAAACGTAAAAATACGCTCCGGCGTCGAGCCAGCGCCATAATTCGGCGGCGTTCTCCTGCATCCGATGTTGCACATAAACCTTATGCTCCTTATCGCGCGAAAAGGCGCAGTGCAGATAAGTAAGAAAATTCTGTTTCTTTAGTTCCTCGAACTCCTCGCCATAATAGTAGTCATAGCTGGAACGCTGGGCGCCGAAGAAGAGCCAGTTACGTCCGCGCGCGCCGACCGCGCGACGCTCCTGCAAAAAGGCCCGGAAAGGCGCGATCCCGGTCCCAGGCCCAACCATAATAATGTCGACATCACCCTCCGGCAGATGAAAATGCTTGGCCACGCTGGGGAAAACCGGGACAGGCTGATCATTGCAGCGCTCAGCCAGGAAGGTCGAAGCCACACCTTTGCGAAGGCGTCCGTGCGATTCGTAGCGAATGACATCGACGATGAAGTGGACGGAATCGGGATAGACCCGCAAACAACTCGCCACCGAGTAAAGTCGAGGCTGCAATTTCGTTAGCAGACCAACGAACTCCGCAGGCGTAAATTTCGCCGAAGGATGTTGCAGGAGAAAGTCGATTACCTCCATCCCCCAAAGATAAACTTGGAGATCGTGTTTATGGTCGGGACGAAGCAATTCCTCTAGCAACGGTGCGGCCGAGGCCCGCTCGACGATCGCTTTCAAGAACTTCGGAGTCGGTGTGGTGATGGAGTAGTTACGTAGCAATGCCTGACGTAGCGGGGCCGTTTCGTTTTTTCCCGCGGGCACGATCTCTTCGCCGGTAGCGCCGAGTGCACGAATAATCTCTTCCACCAGCGGCGGATCGTTCGACGCGCAAACCGCCATCGAATCACCCGGCTCAAAGCTCATCCGGGAACCGGCGAGCGAAATTTCGTGGTGCCGTGTTTCCTTGTTTCGATTTCCTTCGTTCAACCGCCGATTAACGACCATTTTTCCGGGAAACGGATTGGTGCGTGAATAGACCGGCGTCATCGTTTGCAACTACTCGGCGTCATCACTAATGGCAAGTACTCACATCTGTCATTCCGAGCCGAGTCGGGGAATCTCTAACTAGTCAGAAATGGCTCCCGCGACTCTTTAACTCATTGCCGGCGAAATCAAATTGACGATCGACCTTCATTTGGAACATCGCACGTGTCATCCCGAACCGCGCAGACGGCGAGGGACCTCACGAGTACACGGTGAGTGCCCAAGTTAGCTTGTGTGATCCACGAGTTTTGGTGAGGTCCCTCGCTCGCGCTCGGGATGACACTTACTGGGTGGTGCGCGCGCCCTTCGTTGTTTAACACCTCGCTTGCCACACGAACACCCGACGCTAGCCTCTCGCGAGCGCGTTCCCCACGCGCACTTTCATGAATCAAGACGAAGCGCCGCCGGCCATTCCGCCTGTCGCTCTGCCGTCGCACGATCCCTACGCCGCCTTTCGCTTTGCCAATTTCAATCTCTACATGGCCGGAAATTTTCTCGCCATCGTCGGCCGCCAAATGTTAGCCGTAGCGGTGGAATGGGAGATTTACCGGCGCACCCATTCCGCCACCGCGCTCGGTTTGGTTGGTCTGGTGCTCGCCATTCCGGTCGTTTGCCTTTCGCTGCCCGCCGGACATCTGGCGGACAAATACAGCCGCAAACATATCATCATGATCGCGCAGGTTTTCAGCGCGATCGCATCTGCTGCGCTCGCCATCGTTTCCTGGAAGCATCTTGCCATTCCGGCGTGGCCGATTTTACAGCACGGCAACAATTTACTGCGCGGGATCGCCGGAATTTTTGAGCGCCATCAATCCAGCTTTCACTTCGACGATTTCTCGGTCCCGTTGATTTATCTTTTGCTCTTTGTTTCGGGGACGGCCCGAACGTTTGCCTGGGCCGCGCGTAGTTCATTTTTTCCGACACTGGTCCCGCGTGATGCTTTTGCTAACGCGGTCACCTGGAACAACAGCGTCTTTCAGATCGGCTCGGTCGCCGGTCCTGCTATCAGCGGGTTCATCGTCGCGCACATTAGCTTTTCCTGTGTTTACATCATCGACGCCATCTGCTCGTTTCTCTTTTTCCTTCTCGTGTTGCCAATTCCACGCATGCCGGCCCGGGAAAAACGCGAGGAACAAAATACCTGGCGCAGTTTGCAGGCGGGAATGCGTTTTGTTCTGAGCAAACACGTCATTCTCGCAACCATCACGCTCGATTTGTTCGCGGTTTTACTGGGAGGCGCGACCGCCTTGTTGCCGATGTTTGCCGACCAAATTCTGCACGTCGGCGCGATTGGGCTCGGTTGGATGCGCGCCATGCCAGCCATCGGTGCATTCGGTACGGCGCTGCTGGTTGCTTATTTTCCGCCGATGAAATGCGCCGGTCGCAATTTGCTCTGGTGCGTCACGGGTTTTGGAATCGCCACCGTTCTGTTCGGATTGTCACCAGTATTTTGGTTTTCCCTCGCCATGCTCTTTTTAATTGGCGCCTTCGATAGCGTGAGCGTGATTATTCGTGGCACCATTGTGCAACTGGTCACGCCCGATGAAATGCGCGGCCGCGTTTCCGCCGTGAACAACATCTTCATCGGCACTTCGAACGAATTCGGTGCGCTGGAATCGGGTTTAACCGCCGCGTTGTTTGGACCAGTCGTCTCGGTCGTCGGTGGTGGAATCGGGACTATTCTTGTCGTCCTCGGCGTTGCGAAATGGTGGCCGGAAACGTTGAAGATTGGCCGACTCGATAAGACGTTGCGCTAGATTAACATTCATTTTATGAAGATCGCTGCTGCCCAAATTGCTTGCGTGCCGGGCGATCTGGAGGCGAATCTGCGTACGATTCACGATTTCGCTTCACGCGCCAAAGATTACGGCGCGGAGCTGGTTGTCTTTCCTGAAATGATCGACACCGGCTATTCGATGCGGGTGATTCGGAAGCACGCGACTTCCTGGAATGAAGGCGCTGTCCCGCGGCTCCAAAAAATGGCAAAGCAACTTTCGCTTGCGGTTATCGCTGGCGTTTCGGATCGCGATGGTCCTCGCATCCACAACGGACAGGTTTTCATCGATGCGGGCGGAAATATCCGGGCCAAATATCGCAAAACGCATTTGGTGACCGCTGCGCCGTTGGACGAGCGCCCCGTCTTTACTGCCGGCGACGCCTTCGTTAGTTGCAAGTTCGAGATGTTCAATCTCGGCCTAACAATTTGCTATGACCTTCGTTTTCCGGAGGTGTGCCGCGCCCTCGCGATCGAGCATGGGGCGAATGTTTTCATTAATTCCTCGGCTTGGCCATTTCCGCGCCTTGAGCATTTAAGGATTCTCGCGCTGGCGCGCGCGATTGAAAACCAATGCTACCTCATTCTGGCAAATCGAGTCGGGACGGACGACGGCGTCACTTTCTGCGGCACCTCCGCAATCATCGATCCGTACGGTGTGATTGTTGCAGCGGCCTCCTCCGATCGCGAAGAACTGATTCAAGCTGAAATTTCAGAAGAGGTCATCAAATCCGTCCGCAGCCGTATGGCGGTCTTCGCTCATCGCCGGCAGGATTTGTATTAAAAATCGGCAACGATTCTATAATTGGCGTAGCCACTGCGCTCAGTGGCCGCGTCTTGCGATTATTATAGACGCTAAAACGCGCCGTGCAGCGCGATCATTCCGTAGGGCGCGCTGCCGTCTTCGTGGAAACGGATGTTGGCGCGATAAAAATCGAAATTGCGATATGGTTGATAACCGGCCTCAGCATTAACGGACAACCAGCTTGTAACCTTCCAGTCGATACCACCACCGGCTCGCACTTCGCTATAGGTTAGCACGGCACGATCCAATTTGGGAATCCCGTGCTCGCGACCGAAATCATCACTCATCCGGAAATTCGTTTCCTTAAAAGTCGCGCCGGCGTACAAAGTCAGGTTCTTATTCCATTCGAATTCGAGACGCGGGGTGGGCAGAACGGCATTGAGCACCCAGCGCGGTTGAAATTTCCAGCGAATACCGCCGCCTGGAATGACCGGATACTTTCGCTCCACGTCAATGCTGACTCCAACTACGAACTGTAGATCAGGATTATAAATGTAGGTGCCGCCGATTACGAACGGCATGTTGAAAACGTTGGATCCGGGCCGGAACGCCTCGCTATAAACGCCGGGGGTAGTTTCCAATCTAACGAGGATTGAATCGGAGAATTGAGTATCAATTCCAATGACAGCGGCGACGGATTGGAGGGTATTGGGAATGGGCGCATTTTCGCTCAAACCAAAGGAGAATTGTTCGTATTCGAAACCGAGTCGTAACACTCCAAGCTTCACCCGCGGGGTGAGAATGAGACGGAGCAAAGTATCGCTTTCATCGAAATCCTGTACGGTATGAGGGCCACGACTGACACTCGCCTCGCCGACATAAGTTTCCTCAAATGAATATTCAGCCGGCCAAAAGTCGCTGGCGAATGACCCTGTGGCTGCGGTCAGAAAAGTCGCGGCCAGCAAGTGGCGGCTGAAATTACGTGGAACCACGATTCAATGCGCACTTTCCCTGCGGAAGAGCGCGACGGATTTGGCGATGTCCTTCATCATGGCCGACTCCGAACCAAGTTTTTCGACGCCGTGTAAATCAGCGAGCGAAGCGGACGAAACCATGTCGCCGCGCCAGATCAGGGTATGCGGTTTGCCATTCACATCCACCGGCCACATTTGATGAAGAGTAAGTGTCACATAATAGCCGCCGCTGCCGTAGTAAAAAGTGTCGGCGGCCTGGACATTGCCGCCGCTGTTGCGCGAATAAGAGGCGCCGAGCGTCGCGACCGCGACGTCATCGGCATTTAGCAGTTCCCAATACAAATCCGGTTTGAGGGATCCGGCGCCGCGGCCGATGCCGGTGCTATCGAGCAGACCCGCGAATTGCTTGCGGATTTTGCCTTGCTCCCGAAGCAGACCATTCAATTCATCGCCTGGTCGCACCGCTGGGCCCGCGTGATCGTAGGGTGGTTGCGCCGCAGTTCCGCCGCTGGAAAAAGCTCGGGCACGTCCGGCGAGAACGCCAATCCAGAAATCGCCGCCGGCGCCCGAAAGTGCGCCGTTGCCTCCCTTCCACTTCGCCGCTTCCTCGCGACTGAGCTGCAATTCATTTGCCATTTTGGCCGTCGCGTTCGCTAACGCGCGGATCAGGCCGTTATCGGGAGCGCTTTTAAGCTTGGCAAAAGCAGCCTCGCTTGGCGAACCGGGGAGATCACCGTGCAAATAAACTTTGGGCTCATGGTGCTCGGTCGGATTCCAATTGCGCATTGCCTCCAAATGCTGCGTGGGCGACCCGGGCATAACATAAACGCTTTGCACGGAAAGAAACCGCGGATTGCTCATTGGCGGGCCGTGCGCCGTTTTCGCGTCACTTTTCGCCAATTGCGCTAGATCGACTTTGTCGAAAATAGAGAAGCTGCTCAGTTCCGAGAGAGGATCGGCAGACGCGATGCCAATGCCGGCCGAAAAGACCAGGGCAAAACAAAGAAGGCGGCCATTTCTCATGCGCACACTTCTAACGGCACGTCGCCGGGTTGCAAATCTTGCTCTGCCATCGCAATAACGTTTCGCAAATGAATGAACCGGTGATCATGCTCGACAAGCTGAGCAAGCGGTTCGGCGATGTCCTGGCCGTGCGGGAGGTTTCCCTCACCATTGCAGCCGGAACGATCTTCGGATTTCTCGGCGCCAACGGCGCGGGCAAGACGACTACCATTCGGATGTTGTGCGGGCTGACGCATCCGACTGGTGGCACGGCGACGATCGCCGGCCACAGAGTGTGGCAGGAGCGGCAGCTGGTGCGGGCGAAATTCGGTTACGTTGCGCAACGTTTCAGTTTGTATCCCGATCTAACGGTTGAAGAGAATTTTCGGTTTTTTGGCGGCGCATGTCGCGTGCCAGTTACACAATTGGAGGAACGAATCGCGAATTTATTGCGCCTGGCCGATCTTGAAGAAAAGCGTGACACCCCGGCCGGGAGCTTGTCAGGAGGGATGCGGCAATTACTCGCGCTTGGTTGCGCGCTGGTGCATGACCCACCCCTGCTCTTTCTCGATGAACCGACCTCCGGGCTCGATCCGGTGCACCGCCAACATATTTGGAACTTGCTTTACGATTTGAGCAACGGTGGCAAAACCATTTTCGTTACCACCCATTACATGGATGAAGCGGAGCGCTGCACCGAGGTGGGCTTCATCGAGAGTGGCCGGTTGCTGGCCAAAGCGCCCCCGCGAAACTTGAAAGCGAGCTTTCGCACCAAGCTGCTCGAGATCGATGTCGATCCGGTAATGCCGGCGCTGGTCCGGCTGCGCAATCTTCCGGGGATTCTTGGCGTTTCCTTGCGCAGTGGTGCCCTCCGGATTTATGCGCCCGATCCGGAAGGACTGATTTCGACCTGGCAGACGAACTGGCCGTTTCCGGATTTGAAATTGTTGGGCAAACGCTGGGTCGAACCGGACATGGAAGACGTTTTCACCGCTTACTCGCAGCGTTACGACGCGCTTCTGACCAGTCCAGCAACATGAACATGAAAAGAAGAACACCGAACACCGAACGCCGAACATCGAGCGCCGAATGGGTAATTCGTTGCATTGAAAGTGGTCGCGTAAAGGAGGACGCAACGGTGTACGGAGCTACGCACCGATCGGATTCAACGCCCAACACTCAACGCCCAACGCCGAACGCCCAACGAAAGACGAATCCGCACTTCGACCTGGAAGATCGACTGCTTGAATTCAGCACACGGATTATTCGACTGGTTGATGCTTTCCCGAATACGCGGGCGGCTAATCATCTTGCCGGCCAAATTCTCCGTAGCGGGACTTCTCCATATGGCAATCACGGCGAAGTAGAAGCAGCCGAGTCACGTGAGGACTTCGTTCACAAACTGAAAGTTTGCCTGAAAGAGCTGATCCGAATTTTCTTCGCCAGCGTCCGAACGGCAGAGAAAAACTCAAAATGACTTCGTCGTTCTCTTCGTTGGGCGTTGGGCGTTGGACGTTGGACGTTGTGCGTTTTCCTTTGTCGACGATCTCATGAACTCGGCTTCCCTCCACGCCATTGCCAGCGTCGCTTACAAGGAGTTTCTCCACATTTATCGCGACCGGCGCGTCCTGCTTTTGCTACTAATCTTGCCGCCGCTTTTCACCTTGCTCTTCGGTCACGCTTTTGAAACGAGCGAGATCAACGATGTGCCGGCAATGCTGATTAATCGAGACAACAACCCGAGGACGCAGCGTTTCATCGATATCGTTGTGCAAAACAAGACTTTTCGCTGGCGACAGGCGCCGCCCGAGATCACGAACGAGTCCGATCTTCTCGCTAACCGAGTCCAGGCCACGCTCGTCATTCCCCAGGGTTGGAGCGATTCATTAAGCGCCGGAAACCCGAAGCCGCTCACGCTTTATCTCGATGGCAGCGACATCAACACCGCCTCGGCGGCGGAAGGCGGGGTGCAGAAAAGCCTGGCCGATTTCCAAGTGAAAGAGCGCGATCTTATCGTGGAAAATCTTCCGGACGAAGTGATCGAGCTCGGAAAAAAATTGCCGGTGCAGATCCGCAAACAATTCGTCTCGTTGATGGAAGCGTGGACGGCCGAGAGCAAGGTTCTCTACAACCCGAAATCGCGGTTCATCGATTACGTTATTCCGGGAATCATCGGACTGATTCTGCAGTTACTCACCGTCACTCTCATGGCCTGCACCATCGCGCGCGAACGCGAGTCGGGAACACTTTACCAATTGATGGTTACTTCGTTGAAGCGCGGCGAGATTGTGATCGGGAAGGTTTTGCCCTATCTCGGGGTCTCCCTTGTTCTTATCGCGGTGATCACACTTGTGGCTGGCTTTCATTTTCACGTACAATTCTATCAGCCGCCGGTCCTGATCCTGATCTGTCTATTGTTTTTGCTTTGTTCACTCGGACTTGGACTGCTCATCTCCGCCTTTTCCAAGACCCAAACCCAAGCGATTCAATTTTCCGTCTTCTTTTTACTTCCGGTCTTTGTCTTGTCCGGCGCATTCGCTCCGCTCGAACAGTTGCCAAAGGCAATCCAATACCTTTCGGAAGTTTTCCCGCTGACACATTTTTGCCGAGCGTTCCGAATGGTAAATATGTATCACGCCGGCCCAGAATTTTACCTGGTCAATCTCATCGTGCTATTCGCGGGCGCGGTCGTCACCTTCATCGGCGCGGCGTTTCTGCTTCGAAGGATCGAGGAGTGACGCGCGCGCTCGGGCTCACTGGTTAACGATTAATGTTAATGGTTATTCATTCTCATTTTGTTCCCAGCTCAAGAGCTCGCGCGACAACATTGTAGCCGACATCGATGATGCCGGGATTCAAAAAGCAGCGGATCAATATGATCGGAACGAAACTGATTTTAGCTAAATCGAAGGCATGAATGCGAAGTCTTTCCTCAGAATTGCGACCACTGCTGCGGCAATTGGCTTGTGCTCGATCACGACCGCGTCAAATGAGCCGCCTAACGCGACGCCACAAGACGTATTCGATGGGATGCGGCGGAGTTTTCAGGCGGATAAGGCCAAGGGAGTTCACCTGAACTATCAGTGGCAGCTCAGTGGTCCCAACGGTGGGGACTGGTGGATTGAAGTGAATGACGGCAAATTCGAGATGGGGCGCGGGAAAATCGACAAGCCCGATGTCACATTTATCACCACCGACAAAAATTGGGTCGCTCTTTCCAATGGCACGCTGGGCGGCAAATGGGCCTTCTTTACCGGGCGACTAAAAATTCAGGGCAGTCAGGCTGCGGCACGGAAGCTGGACGAGATATTTCCCTAGCAACTGCTTTCGCATTCGGCACTGGGTAATGACGAAGATATTCTGGTCTGCAGGCGATCATCGCGAGCATTCGAGCATCGCCGCGATTGCATGTTTAACTTCGTCACACGAGATGCCCTCCATGTCGCGAGCGCTCGGTGGCTGTTGCGGATGCGAGCGCGTGAGCTGCAGCGCGACGTAGCGTGCCGATTCATCCAGCGGACAGTAATCCGTGGCCGGGTACAGGTCGTGGAATAGACAAACAACAGGACAGCCAATAGCGAAGCCGAGATGCATGATTCCTGTGTCCGTTGTGAGTAACATTTTCGCGAGATGAAGCAGGGCGGCGGTTTCGGTGAGCGTGGTTTTACCCGCAAGATTGATCACCTCCGGGCACGCTCGTTCCATTGCGCTGGCTCTTTCCGTGTTCTCCACTCCGCCCGTTAGGATGATCTTGTGGGGAAAGCGATCCGAAAACCAGCGAATCAGGGTAATATAATGTTCCACCGGCCAATCTCGCCAGAATAACGTTCTTCCTCCACCTGTTTGAAAAACTACGTAGAGATGATCGATCCAGTTGGCGAATCTAACGCGAATGGCCGCGCGTTCGTCGGCCTTCACCTCGTAGACCATTCGCGGAGGGACTGCGGAACCTCCAGCGTATTGCGCCACCTTCAGTGGCAAAACGACCGCGTGCTGTGTATCTCGAACTTTTACCGGGTGAGCAGCGAGAAAGCTGTATCTCTCACTCAAATTGGTGAAGGTGACCACTGCATCACGGTTAATCCAGTAAGCGAGCGGATAAACCTCCTCATTCACATGCAGCACTACTACGAGATCTGGACGCTCACGTCGGAACCGCCAGAGCAATCTTAGTTGACGAACGGGAGATTTCCCGAATGGCACGACCTCGTCCACGCACGGGTTATGCAAAGCCACCGATTGCCGCTTCCGGTGCGCACACACGATCAGCTTGGCGTCCGGGTGACCCAGCTTCAGACTGCAAATCGCCGCCGAATCAAACAATCCATCACCAAGTCCGGTGGTGCTGAAAACCAGAATCACGCGCGCCTGGCGTGGGAGCGGTTTTGGTTGCGGCGGAAACAACCGCGCTAGAAATTTACAGGACCAAAAGGTCGCGACCTCGATGAACCTATTCCACATTGCCGAGAAGCGGGATTTAGGGTGAGCGGTTTCGCGTAGGAACACAGGCCACTGGCCTAATGTTGCGAACCGGACTTGAGCCCGGTCTTCCCCTAGAATCTTAAGTCGGCGCTTAGCTGGACGTAGGGTGCCGGATCGGTTCTCTCGCTCACGCCAACGCGGAAGAAATCGAAATCGCGGACAATAGTGCAACCGGCGGCGGCCGTAATTTTCAGATGCTTGATTCCGGAATAGCTGACCTGGAAGCCAGCGCGGGTTTCGTGGTATTGCACCACTGCGTTGTGCTCGCGCAATTTAGCCAGCGGCGTAAACACATCGTCGGTGCGGAAACTTTCGTAAGCCAGATTTGCGGCGATGCGGAATTGCCAATCGTCATTGAGATTGTAGACCAGGGCCGGCTTCGGGAAAACACCTTCAAGCCGCAAGCTGTCGGTGAAAAGCCAGATCAAGCCGCCGCCCGGAGCGACGATCGGATCCTGATAAAGCGCACCGCCCAGGCCGATGACTCCAAAGATCTTGTCTTTTTTAAGCGGGAAAGAAACGAAAAGTTTCCATGGAATATCGAAGGCATCGCCCGTGATGCGGTTTTGAAAATAAACGCCCGGATCGAGCTCGAGGCTGGCGCCGGCGTGGTCCTTGACCACGTATTCAATTGCCAAATGTCCGTAGACCGCCTGGAGGTGATCGGGCAGTCCATTATCAGTGCCGCCAAAATCGTAGCGCTCGTACTCAAAGCCAGTGCGGAAATACCACTTGCCGGTAATGAGAAAACGATGGTCGTAGCTGAAATCGTTATAAAGTGAATCACCCTCGCCCAGGCGCCCTTCTTCGTTTTTGAAATCGCTGCGAAAAGTGTAAACCCCGTCGTAAGAAAAGAGATCGTGAGAATTTTCGTCCGCTGGTTGTGCGGCTTGTTGCACTTCCGGTTCGGTTCCTGCGAATAGGCTGGCGCCGCCAAGAACAAGAATCCCTGAAATAAGTGAGCCTAGCAAATTGCGGCGGAGCTGGACGTAATACATAGCAAATTAGAAACGAGGGGACATGATGAATCGGATGTGCGCGTCGCGGTTCATGTATAGGATTCAGTGCGAGTGAGCAAGTGGGGATTTGTCGGAAAGGCGACGCCGAAGACTCCAAGGGGGAGCGGTATTTTTGGCCGAAAGCAAGATTTTCCTTACTAAAAATTGGACGAAAGCGGAACTGCGCATATCTTAAAAAGCGTTTTTTGTGTTTTACGCCTCCCTTCCCCCTCAGAGCGGCGCGACCATGGCAATGGTGAATCCGTTAGCAGGTGCTGACCATCAAATTGCCGGCTGGTTTCACGGCCATCTTAGTCAGGCCCTTGTCAATCTGCTGCGCGCTTTCAGTGAGCCCGGCTCAGCCCAATGGATCGGAGTCGTATTGTTCATCGCGGTTATATTCCTAGTTTGGAAACGCGCCTGGCCCGCTCTTGTGACGATTATTGTAGTTGTTCCCGGCGGCATGCTCCTAAACGAATTGCTCAAACTCGCGGTCCATCGACATCGTCCGTTTCTCGATGGTTGGTTCGTCGACTGGTCGGGCTACAGTTTCGCCAGCGGGCATACTATCGGGGCAACTTTGCTTTACGGTCAGTTGCTATTGTTTCTGTTGCCACTGATGAAATCGAAGCGCTGGCAAAGATTAACCATCCTTTCCGCGGCGATGCTGGTGATGCTGGTGGGATTCAGCCGTATTGCCCTGGGCGCACATTATCTCAGTGACGTCATCGCGGGGTTTTTTCTCGGTGTTCTTTGGCTGATGATCTGCGCGCTCCTGTTAAGGTCGATGCGACGGAGCGTGGTGGTGCCGGTGGCTGTTGCGGTGGAAGAGCCGCGGCCAGCGACCGCGGTTACAGTCTTCGATCGCACGGTTGATTCCGCTCTAAAATTGTAGGGCAGGCGCTTCCGCCTGGCGTTCTTAATTAGGCAACCGAGAGCGGTTGCCCTACAAGGTCGCGAGTCGCAAGCTTGCGTTTTTCGGACCCGCATCTCACGTTCGTCGATTCTGCGCTGAGACGATGAAGACCACGAAGATCAAAGTCATCATTTACCTGCTCGGTTTTGGGGGCGCGGCGCTATTTACCATCCTGCTGGTTCGGCAAGGGGTGATGTCGGTGGGCAGTGCCGTCGCGACCGCCGGTTGGGCCATTGTCGGTATCGCAGCCTTTCATTTTGTACCGATTCTTCTCGATAGTCTTGCCTGGCGCGTCCTTCTTCCGAAGGCCGTTCGCCCGGGCTGGCAAAGTTTGTTTTGGATGCGCTGGATCGGCGAATCGATCAGCAACCTCATTCCATCCGCAGCGGTTGGCGGCGATATTGTGCGTGCGCGGCTTGCCACCATCTCCGGTACTCCCATGGCGGCAGCAGCGGCCAGCGTGATTGTCGACATCACGCTTGGCGTCGTTACCCAGATCTTCTTCACGCTGCTTGGGCTTGTCCTGCTTGTCGAGGCCACCGGCCGAACCAGCCTTGTCGGTCCAACTTTAATAGGGGCCCTTCTCGGGATCGCTGCCATCGCCGGGTTCTACATTGCGCAGCGCCTCGGCATGTTTCGCTTCGTCAGCGTTATCATCGCACGTCTCGTTAAGTCGCCGGAATGGAGTTCGCTCGTGCAAAGGGGCGAAACGCTCGACCACACTGTGCGCGAATGTTATGGGCGGCGACGCGGCGTTCTCGCGTGCTGCGCCTGGACAGTGGTTTCGCTCATCGCGAGTTCCGGCGAAATTTTTATCGCACTCTACGCGCTGAGCGCGCGGCCCACGTTCCTGAATGCACTCATTCTCCAAAGCATGGCCATGACGGTTAAATCCGCGGCCTTCGCCGTTCCCGGTCAGCTGGGAGTGCAGGAAAGCGGCTACCTCGTTGTGGGCAACCTTCTCGGCATTCCGGGAGAAACCGCCTTTGCCATATCTTTGCTCGCACGTTTCCGCGATTTGATCGTCGGCATTCCCGGTCTCGTTCTCTGGCAGCTAATCGAAGGTCGCCGTCTTTTGCGCGCGGAATCGATCGCAAGCGAGCGATGAAGTTCTAGCTTGCCGGTGGCCCGGCGCAACGCTTGAAAACGCCGCTTTACTTTTGCGCTTGCGGTGAAATTGGTCCGCACATTCCACCAGATCAGGGCCAGGCCGGTCGGAACTACGAGACGTTTTTTCAATTCGCGGATGGCGGCGGCATCGTTGTAGGCGTGCAGAAAACAAATCGCGAATGACAGCCATTGCCGGTTCGAAACTCTTCCCACCATATCGAGCAGAAAAACGAGCAGGTCATCGGCGTGACGGGCGGCCGCAGGCAACGATTTCTCGTGTCTAATCTCAAAATCGATCAGCCGGGCGCGATGCGCTTTCTCGTCATAAATCACATTGGTCATCGAGGCATCGCCATGCGACCAGGCATTTCCCAACTCTTTGGTCTTAAAATGATGCGCGCGCCGATATTCACTGCCGGCTGCTTTCAACATTCGCAGGGTGAGCGTTCCCCGGTTCATGTGCCCCCACAAGTTGTCGCCCGGTAATTTATCCAGTGTGAGCGTCCGGTTGTCCGTTACCGTCGCGCGAAAGCGATCGCCGTTGAACATTTGAAAGCATCGCTTCCCATCTCCGCCATTCCCGCGCGTCGCTCAGGTAGCGAATCGGAAGGCCGGCCGCGCGGAAGTAAAAGTTGATCAAATCGGCGGCACGTTCGCCGTAAACATTCCGGCGTTTAATCACCACTCGCCGATCGCGTCGCACCTTTTCCGTAATCGAATTGATTTTGAGCGATTCGACAAAAGAAGTCGCGGCGTGCGACAGACCCTCGGGAACGAGGAGATCCTTCAGAGGTTTTCCATTTCTGAAATCGAACATGGCCCTGGCTGCCCCTTGATGTGTTCTTTGAGGTTCGAACGCCGATCGGCGGTCAATCGTCTCAGTCCGACAACGAGATTGTCTCGCCGGGTTTCATGACACGCAGTTCTGCTTTGAGCTCGCGCTTTTTCAGCTCGCGCGCGAATTCTTCGGGCGTGCCAGTCAAAAACGGAAACGTCCCGTAGTGGATGGGTACGACGTTGCGGGGATTGACCGCTTTCACCGCATCCGCCGCACGGATTGGTCCCATGGTGAAATGATCGCCAATGCATACCAGCATGACATCGATCTGGTTGTAATCGGAAACCCGCGCGATGTCGGAAAAGAATGCAGTGTCGCCGGTATGATAAATCGTCGGGCCATTGCGAATGGTGATGACGAATCCGCTCGGGTTTCCCGCATAAACCGGCGGCGATATTTCGTCCTTTGCCACGCCCGATCCATGCCACGCTGGCACAAAACAAACCGTCGCATCCCCATCGAGCAGATTGAGTTTCCCCCCGAAAGCGCCGGTTGTGTCGTTGTCGGCCTGATCCGGCGGATAGCCGAGAGCGAGTTTCATCGCCTCGGCGAGATCGTAAGTGGACACCAGCTTCGCGCCCGTCCGCTTTCCGATTTCGACCGCGTTTCCGACGTGATCGCCATGGCCGTGCGTCAGTAAGATCGCATCCACCCGCTTCAGTGCAGCGAGTTCTTCCTTTCCCTTATCGAAGCTCGGATTCGTGAGCCACGGGTCGATCAGCAAAACGTTGCCGGCCGGCGTGAGGACTTTAAATGCAGCGTGTCCGTAGAAGGTGAGTTGAGTATTCGCCATACCGAAGATGAAACCGAAAAGGCGTGGCCCAGCAAGAGGAATGACGGAGGGGAAATGACGAATGACGAATGACGAATGACGAAGCACGAAGGAATGACGAAATTCTAAATGACGAATGGCTTACCTCAGTAACCAGGAGACCTTGCGGAACCTGCTCACTCACACCTCACCATAACTCGACTCTCCTCGAAACTTGACGGCTTTAAGCCGTCAAGTTTGCGCCACGGTCTGGCGATTCGATTTATGAGATCGGATTGAATGGTTACCTTGTCGGGATCTTTCCATTCGTCATTAACTCGTCATTCGTCATTCGAGCTTCGTCATTTAATGTGATCCTATGGATCATGAGGAAGCGCACTATCATCTTTCCGCCAGCGATAAACGGTTGGCGGCGCTTATTGCACGGTCGCATCGCTACAACATTGCGCCGAATCTAAAGGTGCGTCCGTTCGATGCATTGGCTGAGTCGATTGCCTACCAGCAACTGAGCGGCAAGGCCGCGGCGACGATTTGGAAACGGGTGCGCGCCATTTTCCCGAAACGAAAATTTCTCGACCCACAACTTGTCCTGGAAACGCCGGATGAAAAATTACGTGCCGCCGGTTTGTCACGCAGCAAAGTCGCGGCCTTAAAAGATCTCGCCGCCAAAACAATCGAAGGTACCGTGCCAACGGGCCGTGCCTTGGCCAAAATGACCGACGACGAAATTATCGAGCGTTTGATTCAGGTGCGGGGGATCGGGCGCTGGACCGCGGAAATGCTTTTGCTTTTCGATCTGGGAAGGCCCGACGTCTGGCCGGTGCACGATTACGGAGTGCGCAAAGGCTTCGCGAAAATCTTCGGCAAAAGAAAACTGCCGACGCCGAAACAGATGGACAAGCATGGGCGAAAGTTTGCGCCGTATCGTTCCGCGCTGGCCTGGTATTGTTGGCGGGCGCTGGATGACGCGGAAAAGAAGTTAAAAGGGTAGCGCCGGCATTCTGCCCCCACTTTTCGGCATTCTGCCGGAAAGCCTTCTTTTACTCGATCTTTTCACTTATGATCGCCGGCTACAAGCCGGCGAGAGCGGGCAAAATGCCCGCGCTACCCTTTTTAACGCACGGCGAAGCGGTGCTGACTTCTGCGCTTGATACAAGAGCCGCTACAACGTAAAACCCGACGCTATGGCTACTTTTCATATCAACCGTGGCGGCACGAATCTCGGAACGTTTTCGGAAGATGAAGTGCGCGACGGATTGCGCAGCGGAAAATTCTTCAGTACGGATCTTGGTTGGCGCGATGGGATGGCAACTTGGGAGCCGCTTGCGCAAATTTCCGAATTCGCGCAGGAAACCGGGCCCGGCGGCGTGCCCGGTTCACCACCGCAATATACCGGCGCTAGCACAATTACCCCGGCGGCAACGATCGCGCCGCGCTCCGGCCTTCCGTGGGATGATCGGCAGCAACGCGGAACTTTGCGCGCCTTTTTCGATACCTTGGTCATAGTTTTGACCAAACCGGCCGAGGCATTCGCAGGGATGAAGCGCGAAGGCGGATTCGGGGAGCCACTCATCTACGCCATCATCGGTGGCAGCGTTGGTTATGTGATCTATTTCCTCTACAGCTTTTTGCTGGGCTCGGCCAGACTGCTCGGCAGCCATGAGAATCCGATGCTGCATATGATGGGCGGCGGCATCCGGTCACTGGTCTTTATTATTTGCATTCCTTTACTCATCGCCCTCGGCGTATTCATTGCATCCGGAATTTTGCATCTTTGCCTGATGCTTGTGGGCGGCGCGAAGCAACCTTTCGAAACGACCTTCCGAGTCGTCTGTTTCGCCGGCGGCTCGGCCGACCCCCTCCTCGTCATTCCTTTTTGTGGCGGACTGATAGCAGGAATTTGGAAGATCGTCCTCTACTGCATTGGCCTGGCCCGTGGCCACGAAACCGATACAGGTCGCGCAGTTCTGGCGGTGGTCCTTCCGGTAATCGTCTGTTGCGGCGGCGCATTTGTCCTCGGAATGATGCTAGGACTCGGTGCATTTGGATTCCCGCATCATTAACTAACGCGACCATGCAGATTCTTCGCCGGCCACTTGCTCCAGGCGAGACCAATCACGAACTGCTTTGGCTAACTGTTTCCTCCGGCGGGCTGGCCTTGGTGGCAACGTGGCTCGCTCTGAAATTGCCGTGGCCGATCTGTTTGTTTCATGCGCTGACCGGTCACCCCTGTCTGACCTGCGGTGCGACGAGATCGGCCGTGGCATTTTTTCATGCGCACTTTCTCGTGGCGTTCCAATGGAACCCGCTCGCCTTCATTTTTTATTGTGCGTTGTCGATCTTCAACCTTTATGCGCTGGCCGTGATCGTCACGCGAGCGCCGCGGGTGCGAATAGCGGGAACTGACTGCGAGTGAGCGAAAATTTATCCGCGGCGCCATCATCGCCCTATTCGTCTTGAACTGGATTTATCTGTTGATCGCGAATCCGAGCCTCTGAGCTCGACGTTGGGTGTTGGGCGTTCGATGTTCGATGGTCGGTTTAGCGTCGACTGACTCCCTAACTTGAACACCCTGCTTTAGCTGGGTGTTCATGACGCCTGAGGGAGCCCCGATTGTGGTAGCAGACCCGGCCATGCACCTCGCTGAAGCGAGGTGTTAATGAAATGGGAATATTGGATAGATGAGGGCGCTAAACACCTACTCTCCCTCAGGGAGAGGATTGAGGTGAGGGCATTTGAGCGCTTCGTCCCACATCATCCTCCGGTGCGCCGCGATGTTTCGCGATGAAATCGCTTGGATTCAGCCAGCCGTCTGTTTTTTCGCGGTAACCGGGACCAAAAAATGGGGTAATGAATTCGCGCATTTCAAAATGGAGGTGCGCAAAATACTGACCGTTGGCCGTTCCAACGGTGGCAATTTGCTGGCCGCGCCGCACATCGTCCCCCGCATCCACCAGGATCTTGTCGCAATGGCCGTAAAATGATTCCACGTAGCGACGCGCGCCGTTTTCCTCGATCGCATGCAAGACAATAATGACGTTGCCCCAGCCAGGTCCACCATCGCGCGCCAGCAAAACGCGGCCATCAGCAACGGCGTAAATTGGATCGCCTAGATCGGAATTTTCCCCGCCGATGCCGTTGAGATCGTCGCCGAGATGATGATTTTCGGTGAATCGTTGCGCGTTATAGGCCAGCGCACCGTGCTCGCTGCCGAGCGGAAAATCGAAGCGCTTCGCGGCTGGAAGTGAGGCCAGTTCGAAAGGCGAAGGAATTTGAAATGCGGGATCGAGATGGGTTGGGCGGGTCAATTCCGGCCACAGACGCCAGGTCAACATGGCAAGGGTGGAGATGACAAAAAGCACGATGTAAAATGCGGTGCGTTTCATTGCTTCAATCCAAGATCGTCATCCCGAGCGTAAGTCGAGGGATCCCGTTGAAGTTCCCTTTAAGGTTCCGCGGCGGGATTCCCCGATTGCGCTCGGGTTGACCGGTGCAAGAGCACGCGAGTAATCGGAAATTGGCAATCGGCATTCGCAAATCTATTTTCGGGCCATGCGGATACTCGTCACTGGGGGCGCCGGATTCATCGGGTCGCATCTTGTCGAAAAGTTACTCGAACTCGGTTACGGCGTCGCGATTCTTGATGACTTCAACGATTTCTATGATCCGCAAATTAAGCGCGCCAACATTGCTGCGGTCAAAAATCACGCGCCGGTTTTTCAGATCGATTTGCGGAACAACAACGCCGTGCGCGATCTCCTTCATCGCGAGAAATTCGATGCCATCGTGCACCTGGCGGCGCGAGCCGGGGTTCGCCCATCTATCGCTCAGCCGCAACTTTATTACGACACCAACGTAACCGGCACCCTGCATTTGCTCGACGCGGCCCGGGCCGCCGGAATCGAGCGCCTCATTTTTGGGTCGAGTTCGTCCGTCTACGGAATCTGCAAAAGGATCCCGTTTTCAGAAGATTTTCATCTTACTCAAACCATCAGTCCTTATGCGGCGACCAAAATTGCAGGCGAATTCCTTTGCTCCACTTTTTCGCACCTCTACCAAATGCACATGATCGCATTGCGTTTTTTCACCGTCTACGGGGCGCGGCAACGCCCCGATCTGGCGATCCATCAATTCACCCGCAAAATTCTGGCGAACGAACCGATCGACCAGTTCGGCGATGGCACGACGCGCCGCGATTACACCTATATCGACGACATTATTCAGGGCGTGGTTGCCGCATTAACATACGACGGCGCGATGTGGGACATTTTTAATCTTGGCGAAAACGAGACGGTGCAATTGAAGGATTTGATCGAAGCGATCGAAGCGGCCGTTGGCAGAAAAGCAAAGATCAATCGGTTGCCCGAACAACCTGGCGACGTGCCGCTAACCTGCGCCGATATTTCGAAAGCGCGTCGGCTTCTCGGTTATAACCCGACGACAAAACTGCGTGATGGGTTGCCGAAGTTCGTGGAATGGTTTCGCGCCCAGCAACAATGACGCTGCCATTTGAGGAGCGCGCCTGTTTTGCCGCTGGTCAGGCCAAAACCGGCACAACCCTCCTCATCGCACTGCTCGATGGCCATCCGCAGCTGCTCGTTTTGCCGGAGGAAACAGCCTATTTTCCAACCGCCCTCAACAAGTACCGCAAACACGGACGCCGGGCACAGTTTGATTATCTGACCAAGGAAGCGCTTTCTCGCGTCCTTTTCGGCGGACCACCGGAATGGGAAAAAATGGATTACGGCCATATCCCGGTAGCGGAGTTCCGCGAGCGATTTGAAACGGCGTCGTTCGATCCAAAAAATTCGGCCAAAGATTTACTCGTCTTGATGATGGAGACGTACGCGGAGATGCTTCGCATTCCGCTCGATTCGATTGTGCGCTGGGTGGAAAAAACGCCGGCGAATCGCCGTTTTATTCCGCAGATTCTCGAGCGGTTTCCGCAGGCGAAAATTCTGATCACCATGCGCGATCCGCGGGCGATTCTGGCGGCGCAAATTGCCTTGGAAAAAACGCGAAAAACACGCGAGTTCTCCGTTTACTACTGCGTTTCCCACTGGTTGCAGGCCGCGCAGCTGGCCTTACGCGCGGAACGAGAAGAAATTTCCGGAATCGTCACCCGCTATGAGGATCTGGTCGCGGATCCAGTCCCGCCGATGCAACGCGTCTGCGACTTCCTCGAAATCACCTTTGATCGCGCTGTCGTATTGACCCCGACAAAAGCGGGCAAATTTTGGCCGGGAAATTCTGCGACCGAGCGTGAGTTCACCGAGGTGAGCGGGGAGCGCGCGGCGAGTTGGCAAAACGAATTATCGGCGGACGAAATCGGCTGGGTGGAATGGCATTGTCGCGAGTTGATGCCCCACTTTGGCTACGCTCCGCGCATGTCGCACGGGAGACTGTTGCGCCATTGGGCGCGCCCCATCCGGGAGGAGCGACCGAAGCAGTATTTCAAGTCGCGTTATTACTCGGTGCGCGACAAATTGTTTGGACCGCGTAACAAGTAAGCGGCGCTTGCAATCGCCCTCGGGCCGTCGATAGTGCAGGCGTTAACGGTGCCGGCAGGCTTTGATCTTCCGCATCCGACGATTCAGAATTTAGAACTTATGATGCGAACGCTCGCATGTCCCCTGTTTCGTTGGCTGATTGTAGCGCGATGTCAATTAAGGCTGCACCGGCAATATGAGGCGGAGTTTCCGGCGGCGATTGCTCATCCATTAGAATGGATCACGCGAAGTTCGCGCGCTGCTGGCCGTGCATCCCCTGATGCGCTCCGCCTGACCAATCATCAGAAATTCACTAAGGACAAACATGAAATCTTATACATCCGGGAAAAGTTCGCGCGGACGCGGGCGTTCCCGCCGCCGAGGCGGCGATGGCCAGGGCCGTCGATATTCCGACGCCAAAGTGGCGCCGCAGAAGAAAGGATTCTGGTCAAGAATCGCGGATTTTTTCGCGCCTCCCGACAAGGGCGCGGTCAAAACAGAACAACGCAACGGATCGCACTCGCGCTTACAGGCGCGCACGCCACGTAAGCCGGAATCGGTCGAAGTCACTTCGCCACGGCTTTATGTCGGTAATTTGTCGTTCGATGCCACGGAGAGCGATCTCTTTGATCTCTTCAACGGTGTCGGCCACGTGCAGAACGCGGAAGTCGTGAGCTATAAACATAATCAGCGCTCCAAGGGCTTCGCTTTTGTGCAAATGCAAACCGTGGAGGAAGCGAAGCGAGCGGTGACCGAGCTGCATGACAAGGAATTCCTCGGCCGCAAGCTGGTCGTGAGCGGAGCGAAATCGAGCGAACATTCGCGGACCTAATTGTCGATTCGGATTGAACCGGGAGACGCGGCCCAAGCCCGTCTCCCGATTTTTTTGATGGCGTCGCACCGTCGGCGCCAAATTTGGGAAACGTGCAGCGCGTGTCCCTCCAGCGGGCTTTCGGAGTTGCCCTGCCATTCTATATGGTCTGGAAAATTGTAGGGCGGTGGTGCCAGCCGCCGGGCTAACGTAGATGGCCTCTCTTACAGAAACGCCCCTACAATTTATTGCGTGAAGGATACTTTTTTCGTCGTTGGTCCCACGGCCGTCGGAAAAACGGCGCTGGCAATCGAACTGGCGGAGAAATTCGATGCCGAGATTGTCAATGCTGATGCATTTCAAGTTTATCGTGGCTTGGATGTTTTGACCGCCAAACCTGACGCGGAAGCACAGCGCCGTGTGCGCCATCATCTCCTGGGACAAATCCCGTTATCTGAGACAATGTCGGCAGCAATATTTCGCGAGCTGGCATCCGGCGCCTTAGCCGATATTCATTTACGCAAGAAAAACGCGATCGTTGTCGGTGGAAGCGGACTTTATCTGAAGGGGATTACGCATGGGTTCGATCACGTTCCGCCGCCTGATCCGAAGCTGCGCGACGAATTGTCCGCTTTACCGTTGAAAGAATTAGCGGAGCAGCTTCGAAAACTTAGTCCGGAATTGGCCGCCCGCACCGATTTACGAAACCCGCGACGCCTTGTTCGCGCGATGGAGATCGCGTCTGCCAGTATGGTTGTCCCGAAGGCAAGCAGTCCAGCCGCGGACGTTGTCCGCGGGCTACGGTCGGCCACCGCGGCTACCGCTTGCGGCGTTCTCCTTCTGCGCGACCGCGCGGATCTCTACCAACGAATTAATGATAGAGTAAACGCGACGTTTCGCGCTGGTGTGGAAGAAGAAGTTCGCGTCCTGCCAGAAGTCGGACCGACCGCAGACAGCGCTCTGGGATTAGAAGAAATTCGTGCTTTGATCGCGGGTCAGATTTCACGTGAAGAATGCATCGCGAAGATCCAGCAAGCGACACGGCGCTACGCCAAGCGGCAGTTGACCTGGTTTCGTCATCAAACTAGTTTTCCGCAGCTGAATTTGACACCGTTTTCACATCGGGAAGCCGTCCGCGCGATCACGCAAATGTTTCGTCGCGCCCAGGAATGATCGAGACCAAACCGAAGAAGCAAGCGGAGCGCGCGTTGCTGATTGGGCTCGAGCAGGATGGCGTTTCCAAATGGGATCTGCGCGACTCCATGGAAGAATTGCGCGAGCTGGCCAACTCGGCCGGCGCAGAAGTGGTCGATACCGTGACCCAGAAGCTGCCGAAGCCGACTGCGCCATTTTACATCGGGAAAGGAAAAGCGGAGGCGATCAAAGAGTCGGTGCAAAGCCAGGGAGTAACGTCGGTAATTTTTAACGACGAACTTTCCCCGGCGCAGGGGCGTAATCTGGAAAATCTGTTGTCGCGCAAGGTCCTGGATCGTACCCAGCTCATTCTCGATATTTTCGCGCAACGGGCGCGGAGTCGCGAAGGCCGGTTGCAAATCGAACTGGCGCAGTTGCAGTACCTTTTGCCACGGCTAACGAGAATGTGGCATCACCTTTCGCGGCAGACCGGCGGAATTGGGACGCGGGGACCGGGCGAAACCCAATTGGAGGTCGATCGTCGCCGGGTCCAGGACCGGATCGCGCGGCTCGAGCGCGAGCTGGAAGGCGTGCGCAAAGTGCGCAGCGTGCAGCGGCAGGGCCGCAAGCGTCATCAATGGCCAGTCGCAGCTGTCGTTGGTTACACCAACGCCGGAAAATCCACGCTGTTGAACTTGATGACCGGAGCTGACGTCCTCGCAGTCGATAAACTTTTCGCCACTCTCGATCCTACGACGCGCAGTTTCAGTCTGCCCAATAAACAGCGCGTTCTGCTTACCGATACCGTGGGATTTTTGCGCAAGCTGCCCCATACCCTGATTGAATCCTTCAAAGCCACGCTGGAGGAAGTGAGCGAAGCCGATCTGCTCATTCACGTGGTTGATTTGAATCATCCGCGGGTGGACGAGCAAATGGCAGCGGTTGATAGCGTCGTCAAAGAGCTCGATGCTTTCGGCAAACAGACGCTGATTGTTTTCAACAAGATCGATCTCCTGGAAAATCCGGACCTGGCCTCGACCTACTGCCGACGATTTCCCGGCAGTGTTGCGATTTCGGCGAAGAGCGGGCAAGGCATTGACCGATTTGTCGACGCCTTGCAATCGGCTCTTAGCGCCTGGCGGTTACGCTCGCATTTTCGGATACCGTTGAGCGAATCAAACTTGATCGCGGAACTTCATCGCGTCGGACACATCCTCGAGCTGCGATATGATAATGACTATGCAGTGATAACCGCGCACGTTCCGCCGCATCTCGAACAGAAACTAACGGGTTTCATCGCGAGATAGTGCACAGTCGAACGTGGTGGGTACCTTAACCGAGAGGCCTTTTTTGTGAATCGTTGGCTTCAGAAATGGGTTGCGCGTTTCGGGCTCGAATCGCGGCCGCGCTTGCGCCGATTTCTCATCGGCACGATTGGCTTCAGCGTTGTATTGATCGGGCTGGTGATGATTGTTTTGCCTGGACCCGCAATTATCATCGTCCCACTTGGTTTCGCTATTCTGGCCAGCGAATTCGCCTGGGCGCGCCGCGTTTGGCGGCGCGGCACCATTCTGGTTTCGCGCATCCGCGGCAAACCCGTTCCGCGGGAGCCAGTCGAAACGCGATGACATGCCGCCGAATTGTTTGGCGCTTTAGCGGAACACAGACTTTTCAGTCTGTGCGTCCAGCGGAGTTTTACTTCGCTGATGTGATGGTACCGCGCGAGCAGCGGGTTGGAAACCCCGCTGGGCGCACAGGCAGGAATGCCTATGTTCCACCTGTCAGCAAACCGCAATGAAACTTATTCAGATGGGGTCTTTGAAGATTAAACCGTTGACTGCGCGCCAGCGGGCGCTGGCTTTGGCACAACGCTTTCGAAAAATTTATCCCGACGCGCATTGCGAGCTCGATTTCGGGAATCCGTTGCAGCTTTTGATCGCAACCATTTTAAGCGCGCAATGTACCGATAAGCGGGTAAACATGGTTACGCCTGCGCTGTTCAAAAAATATCCCGACGCGCGGGCGTTCGCCAAGGCAAGGCCGGCAACGTTCGAAAGCGAAATTCGCTCGACCGGTTTTTTTCGAAGCAAAACCAAAAGTATCCTGGGTGCATGCCAGGCCATTGCCTCCAAGCACGCGGGGAAAGTTCCTGATTCGATGGAGGAATTGTGTGCTCTCCCCGGGGTTGGGCGAAAAACGGCGAATGTCGTAATCGGGAATGCTTTTGGGAAAAACGAAGGAATCGTGGTCGACACTCACGTTATTCGTTTGTCGCAGCGCTTTAAACTAACGAAAAACAGCGATGCAGAAAAAATCGAGCGCGATTTGATGAAAATTGTGCCGCAGCACGATTGGACACTGTGGAGTCACTGGCTCATCTGGCACGGGCGTCGCCGCTGTTTCGCGCGCAAGCCGGACTGCGCGAATTGTGAAGTGTTCGCGCTCTGCCCGAGCGGGAAGATTTTTCTGCGCAAAGGTGAAGCAAAGAAGGCGTAGCGCGTATGTGTTTTGCTGGGCGACTTGAAGTCGCTCCTCCCAGTTAGGGGTTCGCGCGCGACTCTCACATCGACCGCGACATTGTAGGGCAACCGCTCCGAGTTGCCTTGATTAAGAACGGCAGGCGGGAGCGCCTGCCCTACAAAGTTCTGAAAACCACGGCTTTTGCTGTAGCCGTAATCGCCGGCCGCGGCTTTCGACTTTAGATCTCTTCGGTTGGATCCATTGCGGGCTCGCGCTGCGCCGCTTTGCTGCGCACCCGGCCGAATTGCTCCTCGAGTTTCTTCAGCTCGTCATCCGATAATTTTTCCAAATCAACCAGCTGATTGCGCGCCCCCTGGACGGCGCGGATCAATTCATCAAGCTTTAGGTGAACTGCTTTGGCGTCGCGGTTTTGAGTATTCTGAATGAGAAAAACCATGAGGAAAGTGACGATGGTAGTACCGGTGTTGATAATGAGCTGCCAGGTATCGGAGAAATGAAAGGCCGGTCCCGTCACCCCCCACACCACAATGATGAAAATGGCACTAATAAACGCCCAGGGCGATCCCAGGACCTCGGAAGATTTGCGGGCAAAGCGACGAAAGCTATCCTGCGCCCGACAAAAAACATCCCGCGGTTTTTCGCTGTTATTCAATGGCATGGTTCCTCTTTTCATCGCAGCGGCAACCACGTTTGCGCGTCTTCCCAGCCGGCTGAGGGTGCGGCGAACATTGATTTTCGCCGCTTCTAGGGAATAATTAGCGCCTCCGCCACATGCAACACGTCACTGCTTTTTCGCGGCCACAAACCGTTCCGGCAGTTCCCGCCGCGCGGTCGCGCCCGAACCTTTGGATCCTGAATAGTTGGCGCGACCTGATTCTTTACGTCGGCACGCCGCTCCTCATTCTGCCGGTGTTCGCGCTCGCGCAATCGCGTTGGAGCCCACAGGACATCTACCTTTTCGTCGCCGCCTTCGGCGCGATGGGACATCACCTCCCGGGAATGATCCGAGCCTACGGCGATCGCGCCTTGTTCGAGCGCTTCCGCTGGCGCTTCATCCTTGCGCCGCTCTTTCTTTTAGTGACCTGTGTCGCCTTTTACTGGTGGGACCTCAAAGGAATCATCCTGGTTGTTTTTTTCTGGGGAGTCTGGCATGGGATGATGCAGACCTACGGTTTTTGTCGCATTTACGATGCGAAAACCGGCTCGTTCGCTGGCCTCAATCGTCGGCTCGACTTCTGGCTTTGCGCAATCTGGTTTGCAGCGGCGGTGGTGTTGTCGCCAATGCGGATGACGGACACATTGGACGCGTTCTATTCCAGCGGCGGGCCGTTCATTCAGCCGTGGATCTTGCACGCGGTGCAACGTGGCTTTGTTTTTCTCGCGCTCGCTGTCTCCATCTTGTTCGTGGCGAATTTTGTCTGGATGTCGACGCGGGCGAAGCGACCTAATCCGGTCAAACTCGTGCTGTTGATCACCAGCATCAGCTTCTGGTGGTACTGCAACAACCTCGTTTCAAGCCTTCTCGTTGGGATCGCGTTATTCGAAGTCTTTCACGACGTGCAGTACCTTTCTTTGGTCTGGATTTATAATCGCAACCGCGTCGAAAAAGATCAGAACATCGGCGGATTCATGCGCTTTATTTTCCGTCGCAGCGGTTCGCTTGTTGGACTTTATCTCGGCCTCATTTTTGCCTACGGCTCACTCGCTTATTTCAATTCCCAATTACAAATTGAAACGATCAAGCGCGTGCTGACCGGGGTTGTTGCCGCTTCCACGCTCCTTCATTTTTATTATGACGGTTTCATCTGGAAAGTACGGGAGAGTTCGACCCGGCAAGCACTGGGGCTGAGCGGCGGCACGGCCGAAGTTTCCCCGCACGGAATTTTTCACGGCTGGGTCTTGCACGGCGCGAAATGGGTGGCGGCATTTGTTGTCCCGCTCGGGGCATTATGGATTTGGCAAGTACATAGTTCGGTGCCGGCTTTGCAGCGCACGGCCTGGATAGTGCAAGATTTACCGGTAGGCGCGCGCCAGCATTACGAGTACGCCAAGAGCCTTTATCACGCCGGCCAGCTCGACGCCGCCGCCCACGAACTTGATGCCACTCTAAAGTTCGATCCGAAACATGCGGGCGCGCGTTATGCCCTGGCTTTGCTGCGGCAAGACCAATCAAAGTTTGAGGCCGCCGCAGAGCAATACCAAGCGGCCCTGCCGCTGGATTCGCGAAACCCCGACTTGCGTTACGACTACTCTTACACCTTGGAACGTTTGGGTCGTGGTGAGGAAGCAGCCAAGCAAATTGCAGCCGCGCTCGACGTTGATCCAAATCTCCCGCGGGCACTTTACCGGCGCAGCTTTTATTCGCGCGCGCAAGGAAAATTAGACGATGCAATCTCGGATTTGCGCAAGGCGGTAGCGAAGGACCCCACTTTTATCGAAGCGCGCTTCGCGCTTGCCCAAGCTCTCGTTGCCCACGGTGATTTCGATGCAGCACGTTCCGAATTTGAGACCGTGGTCAAGCAAGCGCCGGGTCGCGCCGACGCAGTGAACGGGCTTGGAATAACCTTTCTGCGGCAAGGTCAGACTTCACAGGCGATCGTGTGGTTCGATCAGGCGCTCGAACTCAAGCCGGACTTCGTTGAGGCAGCAGAAAATTTGCGCATCGCGCGCGCGAGCGAATCGCGTTTTCAATCGCGGCTCAAGCAGTGAACGGCTCGGCCAGTTCGGCCGTTCACCTTAATCTCGATGCCGCCTGGCACGAGACTTCGCACGGCTTGCCCACCATTGAAGCGACGAAGTGGGGACCGCACATCCGCTTCTCCACTTCGCCGCGGGCGGTCGAGCAATTTTATCGCGAGATCGAACCACAACTCGCGAAATTTATCCTCTATGGCTCGGGCGACTTTCATCATTTGACCGGATTGTGGCTTCGCTCGACGCGCGAACCGGTCACGCTCGTTTCCTTCGACAATCACCCCGATTGGGATGTGCGTCCGCCGCGCTGGTGTTGCGGCGCCTGGATTAATCGCGCGCTGGAGTTACCGCATGTCCGGCAGGTCGCGATTTGGGGTTGCGGGAATTTCGAGTGCTGGTGGCCGCATCAGCTTTTCGGGAATCGCAAGGCGGAACGCGCCGGCATCCTTATGGTGCACCCATGGGCGGATGATCGGCCGGTGCGGGCGCGGAAACGGCGCGGAGCAATCTTGCGCGAAAATTGGCGGGAAAAATTTGAAGATTTCGCCCGTGGCCTGAATGGATCGAATATTTACGTGACCATCGATCTGGATTGTCTGGCGCCGAATTTAGCCTGGACCAACTGGGAAAACGGGAAGTTTAATCTCGAGGATGTTCGGTGGGGACTGGCGACCTTACGGCAGCATGCGCGTGTCGTGGCCGGCGACATGTGCGGCGCGTACTCGGTGCCGACTTATGCGCGGCGGAAACAGCGATTCGTTTCGGAATTCGATCATCCAAAATTCGATTTTCCCTCGGCCGATACCATTCGCGCGATCAATCGCCAGGCTTTCGAAGCGCTCTGGCCTGCACTAACTCAATGAGACAAGGACAACGCCCGCGCTAATCAACGCCGCGCCGATGAAAAGACGCGGCGTTAATTTTTCCCGCAAAATCGCCGCCGCCAGAAGGCTGATGATGACGACACTCAATCCCTGGAAGGGATAGAGATAACTGAGCTCAAAATGCTGGAGCAATCCGAGGGTAATAAAAAATGAAACGGTCATGGCGGAGAGACCAACGGCGAAATTTTTTTTGAACCGCGCGCTGCCAAGGTCGTCCTCCATCGCGTGCTTGAGGAAAAGTTGACCGAGAATGTAAAGAATCAGCGCGACGAAAATGAGGAGCGCGGAAACTGGTGTCACAAGTTTTCCTCCATTCGTGCTACCGGCTTGGCCACGATCAGAACACCGAGCAGGACGAGCGCAATCCCGCACCAGCGCTGCACCGAAATATGTTCGTTGAGAAAAAACCAGGAGGCCAACGGCACGAGCACGTGAACAACGTTCGAGAGCGGGTAGGCGATCGTTAACGGAATGAAGCGCAGGACATAGAGCCAGCTGATGAAACTCGCGATGACGAAAAGGATTCCGTACCAGACATCGGGCGAAGCTAGACCGGAAACGCCGGTCCAGTTCACTTCTTCCGGCAAGCGCGGCGCTTCCACCGCGCCGCGTTTAAGAAACACTTCCGAGGTGGTGACAAAGAGCACGCTCAAAACGAGCTGAAACCATGGGTTGAGCAAAAGTTTCTTTATCTTTTGAATCATCTAAGAAGGTGACGCTGGCGCCGCAACACCGGATCAGTGCGCGCCGGTTCGAAAAACAGAGCCAGTACTTTGATCAATGGATTGAGCCAGGGCGAAATATGTTTCACGTAAACATCAACCGGCTGCAATTGGAGGCGCAGTCGCAGCTTCGGGTCATAACTAAATGGCGCACTGGCGTAGCGCCGGAGCCCGTTGGCTAGGGCCCACTTCAGCAGATCGCGAAACGTGACGTAATAGAGATTCAGCTCGTACGCGACCGTGTAGTCCAGACCGATATCGTTATCGTAGAGTGTTCCATTCCAGATCGTGCAAAAACTAAAGGCGACTGCGCGACAACCTTGTCGCCAAATGAAATAGCGGAATTTTCCGGGCGCGCATCGCCCTGCTTCAAGAAAATATTCGCGGGTGAAAACTTCGAACCGAATCGCGCTGGTCTGAGCGACGGCGAGATAAAGCGGATAAATTTCATCAATGATCTGCTCGGCATCGGTCCAGACCTCGAGCGCAAGCGGAGGCGAGGCACCATCAGCCGCGCGAAATTTCCGGCGTAAATTTTTTCGGGTCGCCCGGCTCAGTTGCATTGCCATGTATTCATCGAACGACGCGAAATTGAGCTCGAGAGTCAGCGGCGGAAAACCAGCGACACGCGCGTACCCCCAGCGGCTTAGACAAGAAAAGGCGCGGCGCATTTTCGTCGGAAAATCCTTGAATCCGACCAGGGAGATGCCCTGGCTCCGCGCATATTTTTCCAGCGACTCGGCCACCAGCGGAATTGCGACTTCGACCGGCTCAATCGCGCCGGTTTCCCCTTCACCCACGAGACAGCCGGCGAGGGCCATACGGCTTCGCCAAAGATGCGGCCAGATCGTACGCAATTTGGCGACGAATCGCACGATGGCTTCGCTGGCGGAGACGGCCAGGTCCTGGGTGGTAAGGACAAGCGGTTGCAAGGCGACTGGTCGATTGGCCCGATCGAATACCGCGAGGTAACGATATTCGAAGGCCGAGCCCATCGTCTGCTCGATCAACTCGTAGTATTGGAAATCTTTTGGTGTGTCCGAAAAACCGCGCGCCCAAAATTCCATCGGGACATCGCGACCACGCTCGAAGACAAGCGCGCGACCGCCCGAAAGCTGTATTTCCACGACGCGCTCTTTTGTAGGCGCGCACGCAACCTGCAGAATCATTCGTAAAGCTCGGCCGCGTTGGAGAATTTCGGCAGGACCGGATCGTGTCGCGTTGGCTCCAGCAATCTAACCACATGTCGAAAAATCGGATTCAGCAGGGGCTGAGTATGCCTCACGTAAAGATCGAGCGGCGCGAGATCGCAACCAAGATGCAGTTTCGGGTCGTAATTGAGGGGGCTGCTACAATAGAACGTCAACCGATTCTCGATAGCCCACCGCAGAATGTCGCGCAGCGTGTAAAAATAAAGGTGGAGATCGAGCGCAACGGAATAGTCCAGGCCGAGATATTCGTCATAGATCGTACCATCGTGCACCATGCAAATGCTGAAGGCGATGATGCGGTAATCGAGTCGCCAGATGAAAAAACGCACGCGTTCCGCCATGAGCTGGCCGAGCTTCGAAAGATACTCCTTGGTTAACTTTTCGAACTTCATTGGCGAACGCTCATGCACCGCCAGATAAAGAGGATAGACCTCGTCCAGATGCGGGGTGATGTCGCTAACGATTTCAAGCTCGATTTTGGCGGCGCGCTCGGTTTTTCGAAACTTCCGCCGCAAACTCTTGCGCGTGCCATAACTCAAATGCGCGAGGTAATCGTCAAAGTCACGAAAGTTAAGCGCCAGCCGCGTCATCGGCATGCTCGGAACGCGGGTGAAACCGTTCCGGGAAAATCCGGCGAGAGCGTCGCGGTACTTGGAGGGAAAATCCTTCAAGACGAGCAGTGACGCTTTGGCGGCGCGGGCGACTTGAGGCAGACACTCATGCAGCGCTTCGGCGATCCAGATTGAATCGGCCGGGGAGAGGGCGCCGAGATGACCTTCACCAGCGGCGCAGCCGACCATCAGCACACGCATGGTGAGAAATCGCGGAAATTTTTTACGAATAGAATCAACCAGCCGCCGTGGCCCGCCCGGAATTCCTTCCACCAGATTTTGCTGCACAAAAAAGAAAGGCTGGATGCCCCGCATCTTTCCGGTGAGATCGCGTAGGAGCAGGTATTGATAATCGAAATCATTGGCCAGTGTCTTCTCAATGATTTCGTAGAAGCGATGGTCTTTGCAGCAGTCGTGAAAAACGTGGGGCCAGTCTTCATATTGCCGAAGCTCATTGGGCAAGACGACGGCAGCAGTGCCGTCCTTAAAAGAAAATGGCGTCATCTCTCACGCACCATCCGCCACGGCGCGCTGCGGCGTTTTTTGCGACGCCGTCATTTCAACGCGCACAACCCCGTCTCGGAAATGGAGATCGCGCTGCGGGCCTGGAATTTCGATGCCCGCTTCGCGTAACTTTTGCGCAATGGCGAAATTCAAATCGCTTCGGAACCGGCGCGGCCGATAACTCATTTCCTTGCTCCACACCACCAATTCAAGGTCGATCGAGCTTTCGCCGAACGTCTCCAAAAATACCGTTGGCGCCGGCTGGGGTAGCACGTGTGAATTTTCTCGCGCTACTTCCAGCAAGGCATTCCGTACTTTCTCCAGATCGCTGCCGTAGGCGACACCAATCGGAATGCGAAAACGGACGCGCGGATCGCCATAAGTCCAGTTTGTCACCGGCGAATCGATGAACTTCGTGTTCGGCACGATCATGGTGATGTTGTCGTTAGTCAGAATAACGGTGCTGCGGGCACGAATTTGCTGGACCTGACCGGTGATACCGGCCACCTCGACCCGATCGCCGATCGTGATCGGGCGCTCGGCCAGAATGACCAGACCGCTAATGAAATTGCTGGCGATGTTTTGCAATCCGAAGCCAATGCCTACGCCGACCGCGCCGGCAAAAACGGCGAGGGTGCCGAGATGAATACCGGTGTTGTCGAGCACGATAAAAAAGCCAGCGACCAGGACGATGTTGCTGACGATTTGCGAAATAGCGTATTGCAGAGACCGATCCAGCCCGCTGTTTACGAGCAAGGTGTTAAACAGAAATGATTTGGTGCGCGCCGATATCCAGAAAACCCCCAGGAGCAGGGCAACGAGCAGGAAAATTTGAACGAGAGTGAGAGAAATACCGGGCAGTGGTCGATTCCACGCCAAGGGAACACCCGCAGCATTGACGGCCGTGACAGTGAAAAAGATGAGCGTAGCGAGACTGAAAATCGTCGGGATAATCGACGCGAAATTCTTCCCGAGCTTAAGCCGGGTGAGCAAGCGCCGGAATTGTTCGCTTTGAAAAATCTTGGCCAGGGATAAGCCAACTCCGAAAAAGATAGCGAACGCAATCAGACCCTTGGCGGTGACATAGTTACCGCCGATCCGAAATAAGGGCTCGTCGAAGTATTGCACCCTCTACACTGTGATTCCAATTGCCCGACGCAACCAAAAACGTGGGCCACTGGAAGCGCCGGCTGTTGAGCCGCCGCGGTTTGCCTGCTGTTTAGCTGGGCGACTTGGAGGTCGCCTCACCCAGTCACCTATTCCTTCGGCTTCGCCCGCTCCTGGATGTATTTGATGACATCGCCGACGGTCTGCAATTTCTCGGCGTCTTCGTCGGGCACTTCCACCGAAAATTCCTCCTCGAACGCCATCACCAGCTCCACGATGTCAAGCGAGTCCGCCCCCAAATCCTCGATGAACGAAGCCTGTGGCGTTACCTGTTCCGGATTAACGCCCAGTTGTTCGACGATGATGTCCTTAACCTTCTCTTCGATTGATTTGTCGGCCATAAAATTCGGTTGTTCTGTCCGCCCGCGATAACGCGGGCTGAACAGGATGGCAAGTAAATCAATTCAAATTCTTGTCAATGATTTTCGAGCGGGGAGTGACCGCGGGCGAGGACTAAATCCGACGATGGAACACAGACTTGCAGTCTGTGCGCCCGGCGGAGTTACACTCCGCTGATCGCATGAGTAGATCGCGCGTCTTGTGCTGGCGATGCAGCGGGTTGCAAACCCGCTGGGCGCACAGGCCAAAGGCCTATGTTCCTATGCATTGTCATCCCGTAAGCGAGGGACCTCACCAATGAAATTATTGTCACGCAAAATTTGTGTGACTCAATCTCCGTATGAGGGGTCCTTCACTTCGTTCAGGATGACAACGGGTGGAGATTAGCCCGTGGGGTTTGGATCGCCTTTGAAATATTCGAAAAAGGCTAGACGATCCATTCTGTCCCCTGGTCAACCGTTCATCGTTTCAACGCTTCAACGACTGTTACCCCTCCGGTTTACTTCTCGATCCGATGCGGTACATGAGAAATGTGCCATCATCCGGTGAGCCCATCGATTTGATCGACCTCAAATTTCTTCCGGCGTGGGTGAAGGAAGATTGGTCCGCGACACGCCATGCCGGATTTGAAGGAGAAGAAGAACGGGCCCACTGGTCGCCCGAAGGCATGGAGCGACGCCCTCGTCCGCCGCGTCACCGGCGTGACGACGAGAAGAATCACCGTCAGCGTGATCGAGGAGAACGAGGCGAGCGCAAGCCGCTCGATCGCAAGGATCGGAAACGTTCCCGCGATTTTCCAGCGCGACGCGAAGCGCTGGCTCCCCCCGTGTTGCCGCAGCTCGACGTCCATTTTCTTCCGCAAGCAGCCGCCTTTGAAAACGTCACCGCCCAGATTAAAACCGGGACCGCGGCGTATTCTGTTTATGCGTTGGCGCGTCTGTTTCTGCAGAAACCGGAGCGCTATCACGTCCGGGTAAAAACGAAGAACGCGAGCCCGCTTTTTCGTTTGGGCGAATCGAACGCCATTGCGACGAATCGAAACGGTCTCGAAAACTCCGCCTTTCGCGTGCTCCGGGATAATTTTTACACCACCAACGTTACTTTGAATGATCCGATCAAGGGCGATTTCAGCAGCGTCGCACGGGAGAGGACGACCGGAACTTTGCTGGGACCAACCAATCATCACGGTTACCAGCCGCAGCTGCGCCGTCTTTACGAACAGCGTTTCAGCCGGCGCATGACCTTCCCTGATTTTCAACGGCAAATCGAAATCGTGAGCGATCCGGCGTTGGTCGAGCAATGGAAGGAAGAAGCGCGCAAAGTAACGACATTCACCACGCGGCAGGAGGAAACGCCCCAAACTTTCAATGCCGAAACCGAAGCGGAACGGCATTTTCGCGAGAAATATCTTCCAACGCTGATTTCGGAGACGGACGAGGCGGAGATCGACGGCGTTACCAGTCGCAAGTTATCGGATCGGGGGATTGCGCGCGTGATTGAAAACGCCTGGTCTGCGGAGGTCCGCTCGCCCTCCAATATGATGCAGGAGCTGGCCGGCCGTTTCCGCGGTGCGGGCCTGCAAATCTTCCGGCATCGCAAAGGAATGCTTTTCGTCTCGCCCATTCGTTTAAAAGCGATCGATGAAACCGCGGTATCCGATTCAGCTCGTCATATTTTGGAAACACTCAAAGCTTCGCCGCGAATTAATCGCAAAGAACTCGCGGAAAAATTCATTGGACCGGCCACCGAGGTGACCGAAGCCGAGAAAACGAAACTGGCGCTCGCGTCCGATTTGCATTGGATGATTCGCGAGGGACATGTCATCGAATTCAATGACGGATCGCTTGATTTACCCAGGGCAAAGCCACCGAAAAAGGAACCTAGCGAAGTCAGCACCGATCTGCCGCCAGAGATGGCGGCAGCTACAACAGAGCCCGTGGCAACTCTAACGGATGCACCGACAACTGAGCAAAGCCTTGTAGCTACCGCCGTCACTGGCGGCAGCACTGATGTTTCCGCCGTCATCCCCGGCCGCGAAGATAATGCCAGTCCGGCTCGGACCGAGGGACCTCGCGAGCGTCCGGATGTGGGTGACCAAATGTGAGGTCCCTCGCATTCGCTCGGGATGACAAAGAAAAAACTATTCCCCGACGACTTTGAGTGACGGCTCGATGCCTTCCTGCCGGACGACCCGATTTTTCTCATCGAGCACGAGAATATGCGGCTGGTGTCTGGTTGCTTCCTCCGCCGAATAACTCCCGAAATTCATGATCGTAATGCGGTCGCCGATTTTCCCGAGATGCGCGGTCGCGCCGTTGAGTTCGATCAAACTTTTCTGCGGCTCGCCGTAAATCACGTAAGTCTCGAAGCGTTCGCCGTTGCTTAAGTTGCCAACGAGAATCTTCTCGTATTCGCGCAGCTCAACCAGCTCAGCCAGATCGGACGAAACAGTGAGACTGCCTTCGTAATGCAAACTCGCCCCCGTCACTGTGGCACGATGAATTTTCGATTTCAGAAGCGTCAATTGCATTGCGCCTAACCTCCCGCCGCTTTCCCGAAAGCCCTAACCCGCGAGAACGCCGGCCTTTTTTAAAGCCCGATACGCGCCGTTCTTGTTGATCGTCTTGAGTCCTCGCGCTGTCACCCGAATGCGCACGAATTTTTTCAGCTCCGGCACCCAGATCCGGTGTTCGTGCAGGTTCGGATGAAATTCGCGCCGCACATTTTTTGTGACGTGGCGACCAACGCCGCCTTTTTTCTTCGCCATACCACGGCGATGGATGGTGCTACCGCGCGTCACGCGGGACCCAGTGATGCTGCAAACTTTAGACATGGCGGAAGGTAGACGATTGACGCAATCGCTTGGATTGTAAAAACGGGAGCGTAAGGTGCGTCGTCGGGTTGTTTTGGTCAAGCGATTCTTAGTGCACCGGCGACCGGCCGGTGGGGTGCACGACCCATCTTATCCGGCAGAGCGAACGCACTAGCGTTGTGGAGGGACATACTTCTGCATGTCCCCGGCGCACGGAAGTGCGTCCCTCCGCTATATCGGCGATCTATGACAAGCCGGAGGCTCTAATCTTTTCAACAGAGTGAAATACTTTCAGACTTGAACAGTAGGGCCGCACTGTGGTCAAAGATTCTTCTACCAAGCACAAACAATGAGTCGAAACGGCAACCGCAAACTACGGATCGGAATCATCGGGGCGGGCGGGATCGTGAAGCGACGGCATCTGCCCGCATTCAAACGCCGGTCCGACGTGGAAATCGTCGCGATTTCGAATTCCACTTATGAAAGCGCAGAAAAGTTCTGCCAGGAAAATGTTCCGACCGCTGTCCCAATCGCTAACTGGCCCGACCTCGTCGCTTTGCCAGACATCGATATCGTCTGGATTGGTACGCCCCCCTATATGCATTCCGCCGTCACCGTTTCCGCGCTTGAGGCGGGCAAACATGTGTTTTGTCAGGCCCGAATGGCGAACGATCGCGCCGAAGCGGAAGAAATGCTGGCAGCTTCGCGCCGCTTTCCCAAGCAAGTGACCATGTTGTGCCCGCCGCCCTACGGTCTGCGCGGCGATCGTGTTGTGAAAAAATTACTCGCGGAAAATTTTCTCGGACAACTGCACACCATTCGACTGCAAAGTTTTAACGGGAATTATTTGAACCCGAACGCGCCGGCCCACTGGCGGCAACGCATCGAAATAAGCGGGCTCAATGTCATGACGCTTGGGATTTACGTCGAAGTGTTGCAGCGCTGGTTCGGCGATATCGATGGATTGTTTGCGCGTGGAGAAATTCTGTATCCCGATCGCGAGGGTTACAACGTTATCATCCCCGACGCGCTATCAGTACTTTGCCACTTCGCCAACGGCGCGGAAGGAGTGCTTGAATTTAGTGGTATCCACGCCCATGCCACCGGCGATCGCCTGGAAGTTTACGGCGCGGCTGGGACCTTGGTTTACGATTTCACTGCCGATGTGATCAAAGCCGGTCGAGTAGGCGATCGCGCCTTGCATGAAGTGGAAGTGCCGACGGAACTCGCCCGGGAATGGACGGTCGAGAATGATTTCCTGGATGCCGTGAAAGCAGGCGATGACGAGCGGCCCTATCCGACTTTTGAAGATGGGTTGCGCTACATGCGAGTAGTGCAAGCAGTCGCCGATTCCCGTGCCCGCAACGAGTGGATCACGATCACGCCCTAAGTTATTTTGAGCGGGAGCCAGACGAGCCAAGGCGTGGCGGCCTCTAGATTTGAATAAATTGCGGTTACAAGCCGCTGCTCCTTTAAGGCACGTCATTGCTCTTAAGCAAGGCGACCAAAGATCATCTCTCGCGATCGATCACCTTGCGGGCGTTACCTCCGCAGCAGATTAAAGGGGTAGATGCGCCGGTGGAAGTTTTTACGCTCGCCGATCCACGGCCTCCTTCTGCGAGTTAACAATTCGCTGTTCCATGTGCGACCCTCGGATGTTGGGAGATTGTAATTTACTTGGGTGAGTGAATCGGTCGTCGTATTGCGAAAAAGACAGCGATGAACCAAACGGCGGCCGAGGTAATTGCGAGCGCGCTCCCGTAGATCATCCAATTGGGTCGGTAATAAAGGGTGAGACGACCGTGCGTTCCCGGCGGAACGTCGATCAGCGGAATCAAATTGCGCTCAGAAAAGACGGCAAGCTTGCGCCGGTCGATTTGCGCGCGATAGCCTGGAAAAAACGGGCGAGAGACTGCAATCAAGGCTGGCCGATCTCCATCGGGAGCGACAACCGATGCGCTTACCCAATTTCGCCCCGCCACGATATCCGTGATTTTCGCGATCGAGTTTTTTCCAGAGAAATTCACGGAACGAACCATTGGAATCGGCTGGCCACGGCGATGAAAAACGCGGCCTTCATCGGCCTCGGTTGCCAATTCCCATTCGGCTGCCGGTTGCGGAGTGAAATTGAACTCTCGCGCGACAATGATTCCATCGATGCCGATGCGCTCGAGCAGTCCGTTTTCACCGGCCTGATGCTGTAAGAACCATTGCGCCAGATCGGCATCGAAGTCGCCGTGAATGGCGCTGGCGAATTCGCGCGCAACACCGGCAGGACGGATTGGGCTGTAACCGTTGACGAAACGCAAGCCGGCCCACATTGAGGTGCTGCCGAGGCGGACAATTTGTCCAACTGGTCCCGGTTTCGCCTCAACTCGATAGAATGTTGCCGGTGTGGGATAAACGCTGAGATAGAGACGATGTGGATCGAGTGGCTGCGGCTCTAACAAGGATTGGGCAAGATTGTATTTAGGGACGCCGGAGTTTGGCGGAATGCAGATGTAAGTCGCGAGAAGCGCGGCGAAAACGACGGCCGCGGGAGCCCATTCACACAAGAAACCAAGTTGGAGCGACTCGACCAGCAGCCACCCAAGGGCGAGGCCGAGAAAAATCCAGGCGAGGGGGAAGAGATGCTCACCGCGAGTTCGCAAAACACAGGCCCCGATTATGAGCATGATTACGAGCAGGAGCATGAAGAAGGCGGCGAGACGTCTTTGTTTTTGCGAAAAGAATGCGAGTGCTTCGGCGGCACAGAGGGCGAGGACGAGATGGAAGAGCGGGAGCCAGCGGAAACTCCAACGAAAAACACCGGCGCTTTGATTCATTGCAAGAATGAAAACGACGAAAAGCAAAGCCGTCTCCCAACGAATTTTCTTCAGGAGGGCGCGACCATTCACAAGAAACCCAGTCAGCAACGCGATGGGCGGGACGAGACCGCAGGCGAGTTCGGTCGCGCCATGTGGCGTGAACCGAGAGGAAAAATTCGACCAGTCCACCGTCCATGACGGCAGGATTAGGCCGGGCCATGCATTCCACGGGACGAGCCATTGCCGGTGAGCGGAGGGGTGAAGCGATTCCCGCACGGAACCGTGGACGTAATCGAGCAATGCCAGCCAGGCTGGGGCAGCAAGCCCGAGACCGAGTGTGACGCCTGCGAGCAATGGCCCAATTCTCGTTAGCCTCGCAAGCCCGCCCGGGCCAGTCCGAGCCGGACTGGCAGTGTCAACCGTCCTTACCTCGAATACGGCGCGCAGCGCCAAACAGACGAGCACCAGCGCCAACATCAAGACCGTGTAAGGAAAACCGCCGGCGATGAGCAGATAAACGAATGGTGCGGGCCAAAGAAAGCGCCAGCGCGATCTCTTCGGGTCAAGGGCCCGTTCCGCGGCCCACCAGGCCCACGGCAGCCAGGTAAACGCACCCAGCGCGCCGAACCAATCGCTTGCTCCCCAGCAAATGATCCAGCCGTTCAGCGACGCGACCAATGCAACAAAGATGGATAACGGAACCGAAAGTTTCCGGCCCTGCGCGAGCAAAAATGTGCCGGCACTCAGGACCGCGAGGTGCGCAATGGAAATGGCTGCGGCTTGTTGCGAAAACGTCAGCGGCAGTTTCCAAACGCAAACAATCAGCGCATTAATGAAAACCGAGAAAACACCGTATTGAAATTCGCCCGCAAGATTTCCGCAAATCCAGGAGTAGGGACTGAGCAGCGGAAACTCGCCATGATTCCATGCCCGCGCCATATCGGCGAAGACCGGCAGGATGGAAATCTCGTAGTCGTCGTTCCAAAAAATGAGGGGATCGTCTGCAAGCAAGAAGATGCTGAAGGCGATGACGATCAGAGCGGCGATCGTCGCGCCAAGCGCGCTGCGGCGCGTGAATGGTGATCGGTGAATCGTGATCAGTGATCGCTGTTCGTATTCACGATTCACGAGTGCCTAAAGCACTACCGGCTGGCCTTCCGTCATTACCAGAACATCGTGGTCAATGCCGGCTTCGCGCGCGCGTGCCAGCAGGCGCGTGAGCGGTTCGTCCAGCGGCTCGTAACCGAGACGGAATGTGCCGTAATGCATCGGCACTAATTTTTTTGCGCCCAATTCCAGAAAGGCCTGCACTGCTTCCTCTGGATTCATATGCACCTCACGCCCGCTTGGCGGGTCGTAGGCGCCAATCGGCAAAAGCGCGACCTCGACGTCGTGGCGTTCGCCGATTTCCTTGAACCCGGGGAAATAGGCGCTGTCGCCGCAGTGAAAAATCGAACGACCGTTCGCTTCGATAACGAAACCGCCGAAGCCGCGATGCAGATCCGCCAGAAAACGGGCGCCCCAGTGATGACAAGGGGTCAGCGAAATTTTCAGCGCATCGAGCGGCACTGTCTGCCAGTAATCGAGCTCGTGCACAATATTAAAGCCGAGATCGTGAACGAGGCTGCCAACACCCACCGGCACGACGATCGGTTGATCGGAAGCGATTCGTCGCAGGGTTCGGCGATCGAGATGATCAAAATGCGCGTGTGTGACCAGCACCAAATCGATATCCGGCAAATGATGCAGTTCGATTCCCGGCTGCTTCAACCGCTTGATCACCTTCAACCATTTCGCCCAGTTCGGATCGACCAGGATATTGCGATCGTGCGTTTGAATGAGAAAGGAGGCGTGCCCGATCCAGGTGATGCAAAATTCACCCGGCCGGATTTTGGGAAAACGCGGGGCTGCGCGTTTTCCAGACCGTCTGGTAAAAAGGGACGGAATGAGGACCTCGGCCAAAAAATTCCGCCGATGCCAGTCGATGCCTGGCTTTAAGGTTACGCGCGTCGATCGTTTCTCATCCGCACCATCCGCGGTCGCCTGTCGCACGACCCGCGTTTTTTTTGAAAAAGGAATCGGCACCTGCGGAGAAGCATATAAGCTCGCGACCACAGTTCAAAAGATATTGCCGCGATGAACATCGATGAATCCAAACAGGAGCTCCGGGCGCAAATGCAGGAACAGTTGCAGGCGCTCGATGCGGAAGACCGGCGCGGCCGATCATTAAAAATCTGCAACCGCGTGCTCGAGCTACCGGTTTGGAAACGGGCTCAGGTGGTTGTCGTCTTCGAACCGTTTAATTACGAACCTGAGATCGCGCCATTGATCGCAGATTTGCGCCGGCGCGGCAGCGAAATCATTACGATTTTGCCGACCGCACGCAGCCAGCATGATGTCGCGATCTTCGCGCCGATCGACCTTGTCCTTGTTCCCGGGATCGCTTTTACCCGTGCAGGGGCGCGAACCGGACGCGGCGCGGGTTTTTTCGATCGCTTTCTGGCTCATCGCGCCGCGCGCGCAATCAAGATCGGGATCGCTTTTAGTTTTCAGATCGTCGAATCGCTACCGCTCGAACGGCACGACGTTAGACTTGATCTCGTGGTGAGCGATTGATTGGCGCGGCTCGATGCGGCAGCCATTTGTCGGCCTTGTTTTGGCTGCGATCATCGGCATCGTCGTCGCCGATTATTTTCCTGCGATCAGCCGCCCGATCCTCTTTATTGCGATTCTAGGCGCACTGGCAGGATTGCGCTGGAGTTATGGGCCGCTCGTTTTTGCGCTGGTCGGTGCGACATTTTTCGCCCTTCATAGCGCACGAATCACCAGCACGCCGGCCGATGCCCTGGCTGAAATCGCCGGCGGACTCGCGCGCCCCGCAAGCGTGACCGGCATTGTCACGACCGAGCCAAAAATCGAAGCGACCGGCAACGCAAGTTTCCTTATGAGAATGCATCAGGCGAAAATTGCCGGCCAGAACTTTGAAACGAACGCCACGGTTTTCGTTCGCTGGCGCGGCCGGCCAAACGTGGGCGATGAAGTGGCACTTTTCGGCACTTTCCAACCAATCGAGCCGCCGCGAAATCCCGGCGAATTCGATATGCGTGCCTACCTCGCGCGCCGCGATGTAAAAAATTTATTCATCGTTCGGTACCCGGAAAATGGTCGGATTCTTGTGCCGAGGAGCGGATTTTCTGTCCTGCGGACAGCAGCTCGCTCCCGCGAATGGATGCAGCGCATCCTTAGCCGCGACCTCGAAGACTCGCCAGATGTCGTCGGACTCATTTGCGGTACCGCTCTCGGACTTCGCCATCAAACGCGCGATGATATCGAAGAGCCATTTCAACAAACGGGAACGTTGCATCTGTTTGCGGTTGCCGGGTTGCACGTTGGCATTGTCGCGCGATTACTCTGGACTCTCGCGACGGTAATGCGTCTGCCGCGCAAGCCCGCCACCGCTCTGATCATTCCTCTCCTTTTCTTCTACGCTGCGATCACAGGCCTGCATACTGCGAGCGTTCGTGCCGCGGTCATGAGCGCGCTGCTGCTCGGTGGAATATTCTTTGATCGAAAGGTTCTTGCTCTCAACAGCCTGGCTGGCGCCGCATTTCTGATTTTACTCTTCGATTCAAACCAGCTTTTTACCAGCGGCTTTCAACTGTCGTTCGCGGTGGTGGGCGCCATCATCCTCCTGACCGATCCAATGTTTGTTCGCTTTGAACGAATCGTTGCCCCGGATCCATTTTTGCCACCTCCACTCTTGAGTCGACTGCAGCGAATCTATGCTGCGATGGGGCGTGGTCTCGCTCGCGGCGCATCAGTTTCGCTCGCAGCCTGGATTGGATCGTTGGCGCTTATTTATTGGTATTTCTATCTCATAACGCCGATATCGCTCCTAGCCAATCTCGCCGTGGTGCCGATCGCTTATTTTGTTCTCGCGCTCGCCATGTTGTCGCTAATCGCTGCGCCGATTTCCTCCGGGCTCTCAATTGTTTTTAATAATGCCAACTGGTTGACGTCGCACGCGGTTCTCTACCTCGTTAATCTCTTCGCTTTGCTGCCGGGTGGACATCTTTACCTGCCCCGATTTACTGAACGGCCTGCCCCGATCATGATTACCGTTCTCGACGAAGGGACCGGCGGTGCCGCGCACGTTCGTGCATGTAATTACGATTGGTTAATTGATTGCGGCGGCCAACGAAATTACGAGCACACCCTGAAATCGTTCCTGCACAGTAATGGCATCAATCGCATCGAAGGAATTCTGCTCACCCACGGAGATGCACAACACATCGGCGGTGCCGCTGACACTGTCGCTGATTTCGCCCCGCGCGAAATTTATGATAACCCGCTTGATGTTCGCTCTGCGGTCCAACGCCGATTATCTGAGGCGCTTCAACTCGCGAGAATAAAACCGCGACACTTAGTCCGTGGCGATTCGCTTTTCTTTGGCAGTGACGTGCACGCGGACATACTTTACCCGACCCCGGACCTTAAGATTACTGCGGCGGATGACGCGCCATTGATTGTGCAACTCGTCATTGAAAACGTTCGTGTGCTTTTTGAGTCCGACGCAGGCGCCAACGCGGAGGCGGCGCTGCTCGAAGCAGGTGACAATTTGCAGAGCGACATTTTGATCAAGGGCCAGCACCATTCCGGCGGCTCGGGCACTGCCCAATTTCTTGAGGCGGTAAAACCAAAAGTTATCATTGCCACGTCGCGTCCATCTCCCATCGCGGAACAAATCACCGAGGAATGGACCAAGGAAATCGCGCAGCGTGGCATCAAACTTTTCCGCCAGGACCAGACCGGCGCGGTCGAAATTCAGTTCGGTAATGAAGGATGGCGAACACGAGCTTACCTGACTGGCGAAACTTTTCGCAGCAGCAGTCGATGAATGGAAAGTCCGCGAGCGACGTATTTCTGTTCGAAGCTGGTGGGTGGAAAATGATATTGCTCGCGCGAGATGACGAACATGTCGGTGGCAGCAATCACTCTTTCGATCTGGCGAAAGTAATCCGGGTGATCAGTAGCAATGTGAAATAGGCCTCCGGCAATGAGGGCGCGATGAATGGAGGATACAAATTCGGCGGTGAAAGCACGTCGCCGATGATGTCGCCGTTTTGGCCACGGATCGGGGAATAGCAGGTGAAACGTCGTAACGGAGCCGGGCGGCAACAAGTGCGTTACTGCGTAATTTGATTCCATTCGCAATATCCGCGCGTTTTTCAGATCCAGCCGCGCAACTTTGCGACAAACACACCGCACTCTTCCCAGCAGCCGTTCGATCCCGAGAAAATTGTGCGCCGGATTTTCCTGTGCCAGAACGGCAAGAAACGCACCGTCGCCGCAACCGAGATCGATTTCGAGCGGCGCAAGGCGCGAAAAAACTTTGTCGAACTCCAGTACGCGGGTCAGAGATTTCGGCACATATTCGACGCCCGCCTCGTCTGTGTGCAGTTTAGCTCGACCCTGCATGTGATTAAGTGGAGAAGTTTCCAATCTGGCGGCGTGCGAATCGATCACAATCGCTCGCTTCTTCGCTTTGATTTCAAGATCGTTATTGCGAGAAGACACCGTCCCGGATTAAATTGCTATCCATGAGCTGGAGCAGGGAAGAAGCACTTACCGATCCTGCGGTGCGAGAGCCCATGATGTTCACTTCGGAGTTTCGATTTCGCCTCCGCGATATTCCGACCGAAATTATTCTACGGCTTTATCGCCCGCTCCATTCCGGCAGAATTGTGGTGCGGCGAAGCCACGATCTGTCAATCCCGCAGGTCGCGGCTCCGGCGCCGGCCGCCCATGTTGATGACGGCGATAGCGAGGGCGACGCCCTGCACGCCGTCGTGGACAAGATGGTTTCGCTGTATAACACGGCTCGCGCGCAAGGCCTGACGCCGGATATCTCCTGGCTCAAGCCTAGCGAGAATTTTCCAAACTTGTGAGTCGCTGAAAGCCGGAGTCGATTCTCACTGTTGCATTCTCTGGAGACGTTGTTACCTGGCGCCTCGGCTGGACCGTCTCTGCTTTGGCAGCGGCAGCAGGGTCGGTTTGGACGCCAGCCCTTGCTTGAAACATTCCCGCTCACGCGCTGTCTAATTCGCCATGAAACGCCTCATCCTGCTGGCTCATATTTTCCTGGCGCAGCTGCTTCTGGCCGATCCACTCCCGCAAACGCGCACCGCTGTCTTCGCCGGCGGCTGCTTCTGGTGTATCCAACCCGCCTTCGATAAAGCACCCGGTGTAATCAAAACTGTCGTCGGCTACTGTGGGGGAACGGAGCCGAATCCGACCTACGCACTTGTCGGCTCCGAAAAGACAAATTATCGCGAGTCCATCGAAGTCACCTACGATCCCGCTAAGATCAATTTCGACCAGCTACTCGATATTTATTGGCGGCAGATCAATCCCACGCAATCCGACGGCCAGTTCACCGATATTGGACCGAGTTATCGCGCCGCCATCTTTGTGCAGAACGCTGAAGAGCGAAAGATCGCGGAAGCATCAAAGGCAAAGCTGGCGGCCTCTGGCCGGTTCGACAAACCGATTGTAACTGAGATTTTGCCGTCGATGAAATTCTGGCAAGCGGAAGAGTATCATCAAAAATATTATCAGCAGAACCCAACCGACTTTGAGATGTTTGAAGTTGGCTCCGGGCGAAAGGCGTTTGAAAAGAAGAAGTGGACCGATGCGAAGCCTGACACCCGTTAACCCCCTCACGGGATTCGTACCTTAACTCTCTTTCCTGCACGAGGAGAGAGGCCAGCGGTACGAGGCGGCGGGAACCGAAACTTGCCCTTTTACCTTGTGTAAATGTCTAGAAGCGCTGCACCTTGGTCGACGGCTCGACGAAATCCGCGTGGCTCACTGAGAGGTTTTCTTTAAGATGCCTCGATAATTCCTTAGCCAAAATAATCGCGATCGACTCTGCGTCCCGGGTGTAAACCGGAATAGGGAACCCACCAGCGTTGCGGTCGTATCCGTAGATCGTGCCGTCCGTTTCCCAAACGCAATAGGCGTGACCAGCGGGATGGTTGGCATAACGGACCAGAAGAATTTTCGCCCAAAAGTTTTGCTCTAGGGTGTGTTGGGTTTTTACCGCTGCCAGATAGTTGCAGGCCGAGACGACGCAACCGTTGAGAACGATGAGATCGTCTTCGCTGGGATTAAGCGTTACGTTCTGGCGACAAGCGCCAATGCCATAGCCGGTGAGGGCGATAAAAAGATAGATCGCGACATGGTGGGCGATGCGAGTTTTCATAAAGTGGGACGAAACTGCTGCCTTTGAGGGGGCGGTTGCTTTTAGCCTATAGAAATTATAGCAAAGCCCCATCCGCGGTGAAGGAAAATCGGTGGGGGCTGGCCCTTCGCCGCTGTAAGTCCTTGATTTCTAGTTCCCATGGTCTCTAAGAGGTCCCTCAACATTCGTCTGATTTTCTCGGTAAAGGTCAGTCGCCTTTGCTCCCCGGGTCAACCCGTGCGCGCACTTGCCCGATAAAGCAGAGCGCAATCGGATCAAGCGGCCGCCTCAAAGTGCCGGTCAAAGGTTCCGGGGCAAACTTCGGTTTTGCCCGGAGGATCGCTCGGTTCCCCGGATTCCTAACTTCGACCTTTTGCGCTTGCGCGCGCGACGCGACTCGCGAGCATAAACACACGCCCTCGCCATGCCTTTTACCACGCGCGAAATTGAAAATCCTGATCCGGTCACTCGCGTGGTCGCGGCGGACGCGGCGATGCGCAATCAACAAGCTGAGCAATCGGGAGATGACATCGGCGAAAAGATGGTGCTCAACATGGGACCGTCGCACCCAGCCACTCACGGAGTGTTGCGACTCGTGCTCGAACTCGATGGTGAAATCATTACCAAGGCGACGCCGGACGTCGGTTTCCTGCATCGCGGTGACGAAAAAATCGCAGAGAACATGCAGTACAATCAGTTTGTTCCTTACACCGACCGCCTCGATTACCTCGCCCCGCTGTCCAACAATGTCGCTTACGCCCTGGCGGTGGAGAAATTGATGGGCTGGGAAATACCGCCACGGGGCAAAGCCATTCGCGTGATCTGCTGCGAACTCTCCCGCATTTCCTCCCACCTTATGGGACTAGGCGCGATGGCTCTCGATCTCGGCGCGATGACCGTGTTCCTTTACACTTTTGAGGAACGCGAGAAAATCTATGACTTGTCTGAATTGCTGACCGGCGCGCGTTTCACTACCAGTTACACTCGCGTTGGCGGACAGATTCGCGATTTGCCGGCGAATTTCATTCCGCAATTGGGAAAATTCCTCGAGAAGTTTGGCCCGAAGCTCGATGAATGCGACAATCTCCTCACCCGCAATCGCATTTTTGTCGATCGCACCCGCGATATCGGAATAATTCCGCGTGATCGCGCCATTGCGTATGCCCTTTCGGGCCCAAATCTACGTGGCAGCGGCATCGAACACGATTTGCGGCGGAAGCATCCTTATCTCGATTACGATCAATATGACTTCGAGGTAGTGACCGGTGCGACAGGCGACTGCTACGATCGCTATTTAGTTCGGATCGAGGAGATGCGGCAAAGCGCCAAAATTTTATGGCAGGTGATCGACAAATTGCCAAGTGGTCCGATTAACGTAGCGGATTGGAAAAATATGCTGCCGCCGAAAGCGCGGGTCATGACAAAGATGGAAGAGTTGATTCACCATTTCATTGTCGTGACCGAGGGTTTAAAAGCGCCGCCAGGCGAAATTTACTTCGCGGCGGAGAATCCGAAGGGCGAGCTCGGTTTTTACATCAATAGCCGCGGCGGTGGTGTACCGCACCGGCTCAAAATCCGCGCGCCATCGTTTGTCAACCTCAGCATCCTGCCAGAATTGCTGCCGGGTTGCATGATGAGTGATGTGGTGGCGGTTTTAGGCAGTTTAGACTTCGTAATGGGAGAATGCGATCGATGAAAGTAATCTCTGCAGTTTTCTTGGCGATCCTGGTTTTGGCGGCGTGCAACCGCAATGTCGTGACCGGATCGAAGCTGACGCTCGACAATTATAACCAGATCACGACGGGCATGAACAAGGCACAGGTGGAAAAGATTTTGGGTCCGCCGACGTCGATGGAGACTAAAGACATGCTCATCTTCAAAAAGACGATCTGGCGTTACGAAGACGGACCGAAGTTCGCCCAGATTACGTTTAAGAACGACGAGGTGGACGGCAAGGACACCAATCTTGGCACGCAATGAAGAGCGCTCGCCTCCGGATTATCCTGCTTCTCGTTAGCGCGTTGTTCTTTTCATGCAGCGGGCAGCGTCTTACCCAGGCCAATGTCGACCAGGTGACCGAAGGAATGAGCAAGAAACAGGTGGAATCCATTCTTGGTCCGCCGACGGCTGTCGAAACCAAGGATTTTATGCTGCTTAAACGCACAACCTATCTTTATCGCCAACCCAATGGCGCGGTGACGGTGTTGTTTAAGGACGACAAGGTAACGGCGAAATCGAGCACGCTTCCCAAGTAGGCGACCGATTGTTATGGCTTCGACCGCGACGAAAATTCCGGCGGAATTAAAGCGGCAAGTGGATGCTGCAATTGCTCAATACCCGCCCGAGCGAAAACGAAGCGCGGCTTTGCCATTACTGCATCTCTGGCAGGAACGTTTCGGTTTCATCAGCGACGAAGGGATTAATTGGATTGCGGACAAGCTGGAGCTGCAACCGATCAACATTCTCGAATTGGTGACCTTTTATCCGATGTTGCGGCAAAAAAGAGCCGGCAAAACCCATATTCGCGTTTGCCGGACGCTTAGTTGTGCCATGGCCGGAAGCTATCGCGTCATGGAAAACCTTTGCGCGACGGCGGGCATCGCGCGCGGATCTAACGGTCTTCACGATCCATTTCTCGTTAGCAAGGATGGAAAAGTGAGCGTCGAATTCGTGGAGTGTCTGGCCAGCTGCGGCACCGCCCCGGTTTGCATGGTGGACGACGAGTTACGCGAAAACGTCGATCCAAACGCGGTGGCCGATCTTTTTCTCGGTCGAATACGTGTTACACCGGAGTCGGGCCCGGGCAGCGGATTAAACATCAACATCCAGACCTCGCCTCATCCTCTCGAGCACCGGCTTGTCTTCAAAAATATTGGCCGCCCGGATTGGACGACCGACATTGATTGTTACCTCGATGATGGCGGCTACCAGGAGTTGAAAAAAGCCGTTACCATGTCGCGGACGGACATTCTTAACGAGGTTAAGACTTCGGCGTTGCGCGGACGTGGTGGCGCTGGTTTCCCAACCGGGGTGAAGTGGAGCTTTATTAAGCCGGACGAGAAGAAGCCGGTGTACCTGATTTGCAATGCCGACGAGTCGGAGCCTGGCACCTTCAAGGATCGTTACATTATTCATCAGGATCCGCACCAACTGCTCGAGGGCATCTTGATTTCCTGTTACGCCCTCAATGTCCACACCGCTTACATATATATAAGGGGCGAGTTTCCCGAGGGCACAAAGATCCTCGAGCGCGCCATCGAGGAAGCGCGGGCGAAGAAGTTTCTGGGTAAGAATATTCTCGGTTCCAACTTTGACGTCGAAGTCTTCATTCATCGCGGTGCCGGCGCCTACATTTGCGGTGAGGAAACGGGACTGATCGAATCGCTCGAAGGCAAGCGCGCTTACCCGCGGATCAAACCACCTTATTTTCCCGCGGTGCTTGGTCTCTATATGTGCCCGACGATTGTCAATAACGTCGAAACGCTCTGTCATGTGAAGCATATCATCGCGATGGGCGGCGCGGAATATTCGCGACTCGGCCGGCCCGGCAATACTGGCACGCGGATTGTCTGCGTCAGCGGCGATGTCGTCCGCCCCGGTTACTTCGAGATCGAAGTCGGCGCCGTAACGATGGGACAATTGATCTATGAAATGGCGGGCGGGATGAAGTTCGGGCGACAACTCCGAGCCGTCATTCCCGGCGGAAGTTCGGCCAAGGTATTGCGCGCAGACGAACGCTTCAAATTAAAGGACAAACAGTCGGATGGTTCGACTGTAGAGCGTGAAATTTCGATCGATGAAATTCCGATGGACTTCGATTCACTGGCCGCCTGCGGCTCGATGGCGGGTTCTGGCGGGGTCATTGTGCTGGATGATTCACGCGACATGGTTTGGGCCCTTAACAACATTAACGAGTTCTATGCGCACGAATCGTGTGGACAGTGCACTCCCTGCCGCGAAGGCGCGCTCTGGATGAAAAAAATTACGGATCGAATGCTGCTCGGCGGCGGTGTGATGCAGGATCCAGGGACTCTGAAAACGGTGGCGGATAACATCGCCGGTCGCACCATCTGTGCCTTCGGAGAGGCCTGCGCCTGGCCCACCCAAAGTTTTGTCGAGAAATTTCCAGAAGATTTCGCCGCGCGTGCAAAAAAATCAGCGCCACCCCCATTGCCCCCGGAATACACACCCGAGGAACTCATCGCCAAGGGAAAAATCTCAACGGTTCCACTGGCACACGACCCCGGTTGGGAAAAAGCCGGCACCGCCGGGACTATTTGATATGAATCGTCCTCGTGCTCTTACGATTATAAGCAGGAGGCTGATCAAACGCCGCCTGCCCTCACCTCCATCCTCTCCCACTGGGAGAGGAGAACACAGGTCGCGGGTGTATTGGGACTCAGGGTGGGGGACCGTACGCGAAGCGCCAGGTGAGGGAGCTGGTAGGAGTAGGAGCAATGGCTGAGACCTCTCCGTTAGTCAACGTCCAGATCGATGGCGTCTGGCATCAATTTCCGAAAGGCACGCGAGTGATTGAAGCTTGCGCGCAACTCGGCATCTACATTCCGCGTTACTGTTACCATCCGAAGCTAAGCTCGCCCGGAAATTGCCGGATGTGCCTGATCGAAATGGGCCTCCCCCGGATGGGTCCGGACCGGAAGTTCGAATTGGGTGCCGATGGCAAGCCGGTGATCAACTGGATGCCGCGCCCGCAAATTTGTTGCGCGCAGGATGTCGCTGAAGGCCTGGGCGTGCGCACGAGTTCGCCGCTGGTGGAGGAATGTCGCCGTGGCGTTATGGAATTTCTGCTCATCAATCATCCACTGGACTGTCCTATCTGCGATCAGGCCGGCGAATGTCGCCTCCAGGAATTCAGTGTCGAATATGGCCGCGCGGACTCAAGGTTTCTCGAAAACAAGGTCAAAAAACCGAAACGAGTTCAGATCGGTTCACGCGTCACGCTCGATGACGAGCGCTGCATCCTTTGCTCGCGCTGTATTCGCTTTTGTCAGGAAATAGCGAAGGACGATGTGCTTGGGTTCACCGAACGGGGAGGCCACACGACTCTGACGGCGCATCCGGACAAGCGCCTCGAAAATAACTACTCGCTTAACACGGTCGACATCTGTCCGGTAGGCGCGCTTACCTCTTCGCACTTCCGGTTTGAAATGCGCGTTTGGTTTTTGAAGGAAACCAAAAGTGTTTGCACAAGTTGCGCGACCGGTTGCAATACCATCATTGGCTCGCGCGAAGATGTAATCTACCGCCAGACGCCGCGTGAAAACGTCGCCGTTAATTCCGTTTGGATGTGCGACTATGGCCGACTCAATTTCGAATACCTAACGAGCCCTGAACGGATGCTCGAGCCGGAAATTTTTTCTGGCGACAAATTGCAACCGGCTGATTGGAAGACGGTCATATCCCATACCGCTTTGCAACTGCGGCATTTCACCGGTTGGGACATCGCCATCGTTGCCTCGGGCCGGATGACAAATGAGGAACTCTGGCTGACTGCGCGTCTCGCCCAGGAGTTAAACGTCTCATTCATAGATATTGTTCCCAGAAAAGGGGAGGGGGACGACATTTTGCTCAGCCGGGACCGCAATCCGAATACGAACGGCGCGAAAATTATCCTTGGGTTGGAAGGCAAAACCGGCGCGAATCTACAGGCGATTGCCGCGAGTGTGGCGGAAGGTCGCATTAAAGCGCTGATCGTGCTCGGCGAAGACCCGACTGAATTTGGAATTACCCTCGAGCAACTGAAAACGCTGCCCTCCTTCATCACCATGAATATTTTGCGCAATGCCGCCACCGCCCACGCTACTGCGATCCTTCCGTCCGCCGCATACGCCGAAAAACGCGGCTCAATGATCAATGGTCGCGGCCGTTTGCAGCGATTGAATCGGGCCGTGCGCCCCCCGGGGCAGGCGCGCGAGGATTGGGAGATCTTGCGCGATCTCCTGCAGGAATTTACCGGCAGTAATGGTCTGGGCTCGATCGAGGATGTGTTTCGTCAAATGGCGGAATCGCTTCCGCCACTGGCAGGCTTGAGCTTGAGCAAAATTGGCGATCTCGGCGTGAAAGTGATGGCCACGCCTGAGAGTTCGGATACCCCGTCGCCTCCCGGCGAGCCAAGCGATGAGGAGTTTTTTGAGCGGCCGCCGCTGCATGCAGTAAAATGAATCCGACGGTTTCCTTTATTCTGATTTCGCTGCTGAAAATCGTTGGCATCGTTTTTTTCGTTATTTTGCCAATGGTTTCTTACGCGGTCTATGCCGAGCGAAAAGTCAGCGCGTTGATTCAGGACCGCCTCGGACCGAACCGGGTCGGGCCTGCCGGTCTGTTTCAGCCGATCGCCGACGCCATGAAATTTTTGCTCAAGGAAGATTTCACGCCCGCCCACGTGAATAAACTTTATTACTGGCTCGCGCCCTGTCTCGCGATGGTGCCGGCCATTACGACCATCGCGGTGGTCCCGTTTGGCAGCACTCTCTTTGGTGTGCCAATGGTGATCGCGGACATCAACGTCGGCGTGCTATTCGTTTTTGCGATCGCATCGCTCGCTGTTTACGGAATCGTTATTGCCGGCTGGGCCTCCAATTCGAAATATCCTTTCCTCGGTGGAGTGCGCTCGAGCTCGCAGATGATCGCTTACGAACTCTCGTTAGGTCTTGCCGTGATCCCGATTTTCCTTCTCGTTGGCAATCTCCGGCTAACGGAAGTTGTGCAATATCAGATTAATCATGGCTGGATGATACTTCCCTTTGCCGGTGACTGGAAAAATCCGCTCGGTTGGCTGTTGGCTGTTCCGATGTGGATATCGTTCACTATCTTTGTTATTGCCATATTCGCGGAAACAAACCGGTTGCCATTCGATCTCCCGGAAGCGGAAACGGAATTAGTCGGCGGCTATCACACCGAATACGGCTCGATGAAGTTCGCTCTCTTTTTTCTCGGGGAATATGCTGCCATGATCACCGGGTCTGCCATTATCGTTACCCTTTTTCTCGGAGGCTGGCATTTCCCCGGCATCCCCGACGGTTCCCGCGGCTGGTTTTTTGGTCTTATTAACATTTTCGTTTTCTTCGCTAAAATTACGGCGCTCCTTTTTGTATTTATCTGGGTCCGCTTCACTCTGCCCCGTTTTCGCTACGATCAGTTGATGCGGCTGGGCTGGGTTTTCTTTTTCGAAATCGCGCTCGTTAACATTTTCTGCGCTGCCGCCATCATCCCCTTTTTCGACCGATAACCAACGGCTTAATCCTAATCTTATTCGTATTCTTAATCTTCTTCTTTAGCCTTTCCGACACATAGCCGTCGTTCCGTTCTTTATATGACAATCTCCAGACTGGCTGCTCATTGTAATCGAAACCGGTCGAGCCGGATTATGATTACGAGCAGGAGTTGATATGGCCATCACCGTTCCACGACCGAAACTCACCTGGTCCGAGCGATTGTATTTGCCGACGATCGTGGCAGGGATGGCGATCACTCTCCGGCATTTCAAGGATATGCTCTTCGGCCGTACCAAGGTGACGATGCAATATCCCGAAGAAAAATGGGATCTGCAGCTGCCGGAACACTATCGCGGTGCCCCCGCTTTGGTGAAAGACGAGACCGGGCGCATTCGTTGCGTTGCTTGTCAGCTCTGCGAATTTATCTGTCCGCCGCGCGCGATCAAAATCGAGCCGGGCGAAATTCCGGCGAAAGACCGCTTCAGCAAGGTCGAGAAATATCCGCGCGAGTTCGATATTGATATGATTCGCTGCATTTTCTGCGGGATGTGTGAAGAAGTCTGTCCCGAACAAGCCATCTTTTTGCGCAAGGATTACGCCATCACCGGGCTCACTCGTGCGGAAATGGTGCATAACAAGGACAAGCTGCTCGAGATTGGCGGCGTGATGCACGGCGTCGTTTTGAAGTGGAACGAAAAGAAGTAACCAAGCACTGCAGTAATGGAATGTTGGAGTATTGGGACTCGCGGGCGCGCTTTCCTTTCACCCAATACTCCATTGCTCCACCACTCCACTTAATTTGATGCCTTCTTTTCTCTTCTGGCTCTTCGCTATCGTGATGCTTGTCTTCGGCGCAGCCGTTGTCATTAACCGTAACCCGATCGCGAGTGCGCTCAGTTTGGTAGTTTGTTTCCTTGGGCTTTCCGCCTTGTTTATGTCTCTCGACGCATTCTTTATCGGGATCATTCAGGTGCTTGTCTACGCTGGCGCCGTGATGGTGCTGTTCCTGTTCATTATTATGCTGCTCGATCTTCGAGCCGAAGAACGCCGCAAGTTGAATTGGGTTGCTTTCGGAGGTGGCTTCCTCGTCGCGTTCTCGCTTCTCGTGCAAATCCTTGCTGTTATTGGTAGCACCCGAATGGCCAAACAAACTTTTCCGCCGCTCGCTTCCCCGCAAACAGACGATGTCCGCAGCGTCGGGTTGGCGTTGTTTGGAAACTACAACCTGCCTTTTCAGGTAATCGCCGTGCTGATTCTTGTCGCGACCATCGGCGTCATAGTTTTGAGCAAACGCCAATTGCGATGACCACTCTCGGCGACTATCTGACTGTCAGCGGAGTATTGTTCGCCATCGGTTTTAGCGGGGTTCTGTTGCGGCGCAATGTCATTATCATTTTCATGGCGCTCGAGTTGATGCTGAATGCGGCCAATCTCTCCCTTGTCGCCTTTTCCCGTTTTCGTCTCGACGACGATGGCCTGCCCAATTACAACGCGCAGGTCTTGGTTTTCTTTATCATTACCGTTGCCGCCGCCGAAGTCGCGGTCGGTCTTGCCATAATTGTCGCGCTCTATCGCGCCCGCCGGACCACCCATGTGGAAGATATTAATAGTTTGAAATTCTAGTCCACCAAACAGGAATGATGCGAACGGCGGAAACTAGAAAGCAGGAATCAGACGATGTTTCTCTCTGAGAATTTGGCGTCCTTCCGCATGTTTTGTGGACCAAAATGTTTATGAGCGTGATCCCCTGGCTTGTTTTGCTCGTGCCGCTGGCCGGCGCCGTGCTCATCGCCCTTGTCACTCGCCGGGCGGCTGCCCTGAGTGCGTTCATTTCCGTCGTCGCGGTATCAATCAGTTTCATTTGCAGCTGTGTCGTTTTCGCCAGGCCGGAGATAAGAGCGGCTGAAATTCCGTGGATTGATTTTGGCGGACTCCTGAGGGTGCCGATCGGTTTCACGCTCGATTCACTGAGCAAGACGATGCTTGTTCTCGTTACCGGAGTAGGCGCGCTCATTCACATCTACTCCCTTGGCTACATGCGCGATGACTCCGGCAAATCGCGCTATTTCGCCTCGCTCTCGCTCTTCATGTTTTCAATGCTCGGGATCGTGCTGGCGAACAATTTCGTGATGATGTTCATCTTTTGGGAATTGGTTGGTCTTTGTTCCTACTTACTCATCGGTCATTGGTTTGAACGCGATAGCGCGGCCGATGCCGCAAAAAAAGCCTTTATTACCAATCGTATTGGCGACTTCGGGTTCATGCTTGGAATTTTGATGGTGTGGGGCGCGACTGGCTCGGTCGTTTTCGACGACATCATTCCGCAACTCTGGCGCGTCACTAGTAATCCGACATTTCTAACGATTTGTGTGCTGTTGATCTTTTGCGGTGCGGTCGGAAAGTCCGCCCAATTTCCGCTTCACGTCTGGCTGCCGGACGCGATGGAAGGTCCTACGCCGATCTCCGCCCTCATCCACGCCGCCACCATGGTCGCGGCCGGCGTTTACATGCTCGTGCGGGTGGGATTTTTAGTGCAAGCTTCGCCAGATGCCCTCTGCGTAATCGCGTGGATTGGCACCATTACCGCAGTGATGGCCGCGCTCATCGCCACGCAACAGGACGACATCAAGCGTATTCTGGCCTATTCCACGCTTTCTCAGCTCGGCTACATGATCATGGCCGTCGGTCTCGCCTCGGGGGAGGCCGCCATGTTCCATTTGTTCACCCACGCTTTCTTTAAAGCGTTGCTCTTTCTCGGCGCGGGTTCCGTCCTCGTTGCGCTCCATCATGAGCAGGACATTTGGAAGATGGGCGGCCAAGGTCGTAACCTTTTCCTTACTTTTGTGACCTTCGGCATCGGCATGCTTGCACTCATCGGATGCCCGCCATTTGCCGGATTTTTTAGTAAGGACGCCATTCTCTCGCTCGCCTACAATCGAAACTCCTCGATTTTCCTTTTAGCCCTGCTTACGGCGTTCCTGACCGCATTTTATATGATGCGATTGTTTGTCGTCGTTTTCTTCGGCAAGCCGCGCTCCCCCGCTGCCAGGACGAGCCGTGAAGCGCCCACCAGCATGCTCGTTCCACTCGTGGTTCTGGCAGTTCTGGCCCTGATCGGTGGATTCAACTTTTTCGCGCGGCATTTTGTCACCATCCCTCATGAACGGGATTCCGCCCAATTCGTTCCGGGCCTTGCTCTTGTCGCAATGTTGTTGGGCGCCACCAGCGCTGTTTTCCTCTATCGTGGCCGAGAATTCGATCCGTTCTCGTTCACAGTATTGCGGAAGAAATTCTATTTCGATGAATTTTATCAGGCACTGATTAATTCTACTCAGGAATTCCTCGCCCGCATCGCGGCCTTCACCGATCGCTGGGTTATCGATGCCACTTTAGTCCGAGGCAGTAGTGGCGCGACCTGGAGTTTCGGCGCCCTGCTCCGCCTGATGCAGGTGGGCAATTTACAGGCTTACGCGTTTATTTTCGGACTTGGAATCGTTTGGATCATTTACTTCGCTCTCTTCCGCTAATGCTTCTTCTTGTCACATTTGCGCCAATCGTAGCGGCCATATTGATCATGCTGGGTCTTCCCGCCCGAACGACTGCACTCGCTGCCTCCCTCCTGACCCTTTTAACCAGCGTGCTTTTGTTTCTCGGTTTCGACTCTTTTGCGCGCGGTTTTCAATTCGTCTTCACCATTCCAATTTCCACTGAGCTGCGCCTCAACTTCGCTCTCGGCGTGGACGGACTCAGTCTTCTCATGATCTTGCTTGGCGCGATCGTCTTGCTCGCTGCCGTCTGGTTTACCGGTGAAATCGAGCGTCACGAAAACGCGTTCTACGCCTGCCTGCTCCTGATTGCCGGCGGCGCCATCGGCGCTTTCGCTTCGCTCAACCTGTTTTTCTTCTACGCCTTTCACGAGCTGGCATTGATTCCCACTTTCCTGCTCATTGGAATTTGGGGGACGGGCAATCGACGCGCCGCGGCCTGGAAGGTCACGATCTATCTTGCGCTCGGAAGTGTCATTCTTCTGGTCGGCTTAATTATGCTCTATCGCGCGGTTCCTTCTAGCGCACGCAGTCTTGATCTCCAGGTCCTGCAAGCCGCCGCTTCCGCGGGGCAGATTGCGCCAGCCATGCAATCCTCCATTTACCTCGTCCTGTTGATCGGCTTTGGAATATTAATCTCGTTAGTCCCGTTCCACACCTGGGCGCCGGAAGCGTATGCCTCCGCCCCGGCGCCGGCGGCGATGTTGCACGCGGGAGTTTTGAAAAAATTTGGACTCTACGGCTTGCTCCGGATCGCGGTGCCATTCCTGCCTGACGGGGCGCAGCACTGGTCGGGATTGCTCCTGGTCCTTCTGCTGGCGAACATCATTTACATCGGTTTGGTCACGATCGCGCAACGCCGGCTTGATTGGATGCTCGGCTATTCCAGCGTCATGCACATGGGCTACATTTTTCTCGGCATCGCCAGTGCGAATATTCTCGGTACTACCGGTGCGGCGATTCTGATGTTCGCGCACGGCCTTTCCATCGCGCTTCTTTTCGCCATCACCGGGGAGATTCGTAAACGCGTTCCCTCGCTCGACTTTGATGCGATGGGCGGCCTGGCCAAACAAATGCCGCTGGCGGCGTTCGCCTTCGGTTTGGGAGCATTCGCTGCCATCGGGCTCCCTGGGTTCGCGAATTTCCCGGCCGAAATCATGGTCATTTTCGGCGCATTTCGAAACGGATTCGATTATCAACATTTTCATATCTTTCAATGGGCAACTCTTCTCGCGCTTTGGGGCGTGGTAATGTCGGCCGTTTATATGTTACGCGCGTATCGGCGCACCTTTTTCGGCAGCTCCACCGAACCTGAAATCGCAATCTCCGATATTCGTTCCAGTTTTCGTTTTCCCATTGCGTTACTTGTTGCCGTGTCAATTCTGTTCGGATTTTTCCCTCAAATTATCGTGCAAAGAATCGCGCCCGCCTTCCGTAATTACTTCACCGCGACGCAATGATTTCAGCGCCTTACCTTGAAGTTGCGGTGCTTGTTCTCGGCGCGATCATTCTGTTGGTCGAATCGTTCGCTTCCCAACTCGACCGCCGCTTTCTCGCTTACGCGGCCTTATGCGGCTTAGGGGTAATTTTTCTGGCGACGTTCTTTGTCGCGCCTCAGTCGTCTGTCGTGTCGGCTCCGTTCTGGAATTTTTATTCGGCCGACGCACTCTCACTCTTTTTTAAGCGAATTGCCCTTGCCACCACCGCCGGCGTGCTGGTGATGATGCTCGATTTCGCGCCCTCAGTCTTGGTCGGCGTTCCCGCCGCGACGCCACAGTCCGGTCTCGGCGAATTTTTCACGCTCCCGTTATTCACCTGCGCCGGGCTGATGTGGATGGCCTCCGCCATCGATTTCGTGTTGATTTTCGTTTCGTTAGAGCTGGTCACAATTTCCTTCTATGTCCTGGTTGGTTTTACCCGGCGCAATCCGGCCTCGCTGGAAGCGGCGGTGAAGTACTTGGTTCTCAGTGCAGTCGCGACGGGTTTTCTCGTTTACGGGATTACCTGGATTTTTGGAGCAACTGGCGAAACCAATCTGCAAAAGATTACGACTGTATTTTCGCGGCCCGGTCTGGAGCAGAACGCTGCACTTTTCGGCGGCGTGCTCGTTATTGTCGCACTTGGTTTTAAAATCGCCGCCGTTCCGTTTCATATTTGGGTAGCGGATGTTTACCAGGGCGCGCCTACGCCGGTAACTGCGTATCTGTCGGTGGGTTCGAAGGCGGCTGGCTTCATCGTCCTTCTGCGCGTGCTCGAGCCATTTCTTATTTTGCCGCGAATGCGCACTGTGCTTGTTGCGATCGCCGTCCTCACTCTCATCTACGGCAACCTCGCGGCGCTGCCGCAAACAAATGTCAAACGGCTCCTCGCTTACTCAAGTATTGCCCACGCCGGTTATCTACTTGTGGCCGTGGTCTCGTTTTCCGGGCGCGCCGTTGCTTTTTATCTCGTCGCTTATCTCTTGATGACGTTGCTCAGTTTCGCTGTGCTGGTTCTCGTTAGCCAGGGCGGAGGCGACCAATTGGAAAATTTCGCCGGACTTTCCCAGCGTTCCCCCTTTCTCGCCTTCGCCATGCTGGTAGCGATGGCTTCGCTCGCCGGTGTCCCCTTTACCGCCGGGTTTCTCGGCAAGTTTCTTGTCTTCGACGCCGCCGTTTCGGCTCACCATTTCGGGCTCGTTGTCATCGCCGTCATTACCGTTGGCGCCGGCTTTTACTACTACTTCAAAGTAGTCCGCGCCATTTACTGGGACGTACCTCCGTCCTCGGCTGGCAAAATTGTCGTTAGCCCGCTCACTCGCTTCTCCATCATCGTCATGATCGCCGGAACATTCTTGCTCGGCGTTTACCCGCAGCCGATTTTTGACGCGCTGCGCTAGGCAATTCGCGCACCTGCAGCGGCGGTCTTTGACCGCCGGTTCGACTGGGCTTCGGCGCTCATAGAGCGCCGCTACAACAATCAATCAATCGCTGAGTTCGACGTTCCAGTAGGCCAGATCGACGAAATGCCGCCAGCTCTCATGCTGGTGCGTCGTGAAGGTTACCTGCACAAATGGACGCCATTTCGGTCGCTTCGGTTTGCGGATCAGCGTCATGTGTGCTTCATGCGGGAGCCGGTTGCCCTTGCGGGTGTTACACCCGATGCAGGAGCAAACCACATTCTCCCATGTCGTTAGCCCGCCGCGGTCTCGGGGGAGAACGTGATCGAGGTTGAGCTCGCTCCGCTCGAAGATGTGTCCGCAATACTGGCAGGTATTCTTGTCCCGTTCGAAGACGTTGTGCCGGGTGAACTTCACTTCCTTTTTCGGTAACCGATCGAACAAGAGCAACACGATCACGCGTGGAACACGGATCTTCCACGAAATCGTCGTCACCATTTCGGGCTCTGGTGATTGCGCGGAGAAATCGCGCCAGCTATCGAAGTCGTGAGTCAGGAAATTATTTGCGCCATCAGTGGCCACCACCTGGGCATGTCCAGCATAGACCAGGGCGAAGGCGCGTCGCGCCGAGCAAATGTTGACCGCCTGCCAGAGACGGTTGAGCACCAGGACCTGACTATTCAATAACATACAGAAACTATTGAACTCTACCCTATTTTTACCGTCAAGCGACCTGCCTAAAGTTGCGCGACGAATAGCATCCAGCTTAGATTCTGTCAACGCAACCGATGCGAAATGCGCGTTCTATGCTACCCAATGATCAGAACAACTGCCTGATGTTCGGTAACATGAATCTCGTGGCGCCTGCTGTAACAGCCACGATAAGTGTCAGCGCAGAAACGAAGACTTTAAGCCAGTGCGCCCGTCCTGAATGGCGCGGTGCGTCGAGAACAGGGTACATTATTTGGCGCCACAAACGAGAAGTCCATATGGCGGTCGGATCGCGCCAGTTGAACCCGCAACGGTGAACGATTCCTGCTGTTGAATAGGCGTGGGCCGTTTAATGCTTCAAGAGAAGGCGACTGAGAGGATTGTCGAACAATTCTCCACAGCGTATAGTCAAATGGGGTGAAAAACGGATGAGCGACGAGCGGCACGAGGGACAAAGGGAATTCGACTTGCTCGATCGCGTCGATCTTTTGATCGCGACACTCCCCCCTGGCGATGCCTTGCGACGCGAGCTGCTCGATCTGCGCATGGAAATTTCCCAGCGCGAAGAAATCTTCATCGAGGCGCGGCAAACAATCGAGAAGCTCGAGGAAGTCATCAAAAAGGTAACCTCGCCCGCCAATCGCATTGGCACTTTTCTCGGCAACGTTGGCAAAGAAACCGCCCACATCGTCGTGGGTGGGGCGGATTATTACTGCAACGTCGATCCGCGCATTCCGATGGCAAAGTTAAAAAAGGGAACACGCGTGCTGGTGAATGAAGCATTCGTCATTGTGGGCGATCTGGGCTTCGAACCAGCGGGGCCAGTCACCAAGGTTACCGAAGTGATCGGAACCGACCGGCTACGCGTTGGCAATGAACACGGGACACAATCGTTGGTGCTGCAGCGTTCCGCGCAGCTGACCAAAACGGCGGTGAAACAAGGCGACGAAGTGCGGGTGGATTCCAATTATCGCATGGCGCTGGAGATGATGTCAGCGCCCGGCTCGCGCGAACATTATCTCGATAAGGTCCCGGAATTGCCCTGGTCGAAAGTCGGCGGGCAGGAGCGAGCGATCGACGCGATCAAGGACGCGATCGAGCTGCCGCTTTTGCATCCGCATTTGTTCGAGAAATTTCACCATGCCACTCCGAAAGGATTTCTCCTTTACGGGCCACCCGGGTGCGGCAAGACGCTGATCGGGAAGGCGACGGCGTACAATTTGACGCAGCAGTTGCGCGAAAAAGCGGCCGAAAAAGACGTCCGCGAGTACTTCATGCACGTGAAGGGGCCGGAGATTCTGAACATGTGGGTAGGCGAATCAGAGCGGATGGTGCGCGAAATTTTCGCGACTGCGCGCGAAAAACGCCGTGAAGGATTCATGCCCTTTCTGTTTATCGACGAAGCGGAAAGCATTCTCGGAACGCGGCGCGCCTCGCGTTACTCCAACATCCTGTCGACTCTGGTGCCGATGTTCTGCTCGGAGATGGACGGGATTGATTCACTAAACGACGTCGTCATCATTCTCGCATCGAATCGCGCCGATTTAATTGACCCAGCGATTCTCCGGCCCGGGCGCATTGACCGAAAAATCAAAGTCGACCGTCCGAACAAGGAAGGGGCGCGGGAAATCTATCGGATTTATTTGACCAACGATTTACCGTACGATGGCGCGCTGGCCAAAGAAGCTGACAATATTGGGGCGGCGATTGAAAAGCTAATCGAGCGGCTTGTGGATTGGCAGTTTGCCAAGCGCGACGAGAACAAATTCCTGGAAGTGACATTGCGCAGCGGACGCAAGGAAGTTTTGTATCGCGCCGATCTAATCAGCGGCGCCATCATCGCATCGGTAGTTGAGCGGGCCAAAGGGATGGCAATCAAGCGCGCTATCGCGAGCCAGCGCGCGTCTGCCGATTCTGCTGAATCCGGGGTCGCTGACCCCGGATTCTCCGGAATCACCGAACAAGATTTGCAAATGTCCTTCCAAGCCGAATACGCGGAGAATGATATTTTCCCGCCCACCGACATCACCGAAGATTGGCTGAAGCTGATTGATTACGACCCTGAGTATGTGGTAAAAATTGCGCCGGTGCGTCCGAATGCAGCTCAGCGCGGCGCGAATCTTGGCGGAGTCATCTGACTTGCTGGGGCGGCAGGCTGCCACCCTGCGCTCCCCCGAACACAGAAGAATTCTTTGAACTTTCACCGTCGTGTCGGATAACTTCGGCTGTGAAAACGACTCTCCGTTTTTTCCTCTTTGTCTGCTTGATCGGCTCGATTCAATTGTCTTTCGGCCAAGTATCTTCCCCGCGCGAGAGGCCCGACGTCTCAAATAAAGCTTTGATTACAAAAACGGCGCCGCCCATCACCACCGAAAGCAAAGCATCCGCGGCAGACTCCCCCGCATTGCGCAAACTCGCCGACGAGTATTACAACTGGCGCAACGAAAATTATCCTGTCGCCAGTAGCGAGGCGGGTCTGCATACCTGGGACAATCGCCTGACAGATTATTCGGCCGCCAAGATCGCCGAGCGTGCCCGGCACGTGCGAAAGTTACTCGACCAAGTGCGGGCGATGAAGACTGAGAAATGGGCCAAGGATGATCGGATCGATTGGCTGCTCTTTCGCGCGCAGCTCGAAGAAGTCGACTTTGGGGAACGTGTTCTGAAATTCGAGCAGACGAATCCGCTCACGTATGTCGGCGAATGTAGTAGTGCCATCTTTTCACTGCTGAAAAAGGAATACGACACTCCCCGGAACCGTGCGCTTTCCGCCGCCGCGCGATTCAAAGCGATGCCAGGATTGTTCGCGGAAGCGGAGAAGAATTTGCAGAAACCAGTAAAACTGTACGCTCAACTCGCGATTCAGTCGGCGCGTAATATCGATCCGCTTTTTAAGGAAAGCACAGCGCCATTGACAAAAGATTTGTCCGAGGCGGAACGCGCGGAATTCGAGAAATCACGCGATAACGCACTCACTGCCATTCATGGGTTTGCCGATAGATTGGAAAACAAATTGCCGCAGATGGTGGCCTTCGCTCCGATGGGCGAGGTCAATTACAACTATTACCTTAAAAACGTCCTGCTCTTGCCCCTGAATGCAGTACAGGTGGAGATGCTCGGCCGCGCCGAGCTGGCCCGTTATCGCGCTCTCGAAGCGCTACTACCTGATCCATCCATGGCCGATCCCAACCCGGCCCGCGCGAAGAGTATTCCGCCTGATCAAGAAGCGTTCCTGAAAGCGTATGAAAGCCGCGAAGCAGAGATGATCGATTTCTTGAAATCGCATCAGCTCATCACTTTGCCGGATTACCTCGGCAGGTTTGAGATTCGGCAATTGCCGGAAGCGTTCAAGCCGACGAGCCCGGGCGGTTTCATGAATCCGCCTGGTGTTTACGATAAAGATCCAGCCGGTTTCTTTTTCATTCCCACTTACAACCCGGAGTCGAAGAATTTCTACATCCGCGCGGCGATTGAAGATCCGCGGCCGATCCTTGGACACGAAGGAATTCCCGGTCACTTTATGCAACTCTCCATCGCGAATCATTTACCTGACGAGATCCGGAGGCAAAATCAGAACGGCGTCTTTGTCGAGGGCTGGGCCTTGTACGGCGAAGAAATGCTAATGCGGACCGGGCTTTATCCCGAAGGTTCGGCGGCGCAGGGTCAAATTCTCCGGCTTTCGCGTTATCGGGCCGCGCGCATCGGCGTGGACGTCAATTTGCACACCGGCAAATGGACGTTCGAGCAAGCGGTGAAATATTTCATGGAAGCGGGCGGCCTTGATCGTGAAGCAGCGGAGGGCGAAGCCGCCGGCGCCGCGACGCAGCCCACGCAGAAAATCTGGTACATCACCGGCAAATGGCAGATCATGAATCTGCTGGGCAAGTATCATGATAAAATGGGCGCGAATTTCCGTCTCGGCCAATTTCACGACGATTTGGTTAAGAACGGCAGCCTGCCAATCTCCATCATCGAGTGGATCCTGCTCGATGATCCTTCCACGATTGAAGCGGTGCTGAAATAGCTGGGCTGGACTCCCAATTGCAAATTAAATAATTAGAGATTCCTCGGCTGCGCTCGGAATGACAAACAAAAGGGGGTGTCTGCCAGACTCGATCGTAACGTGAACGCATTTTAGCGGCCGGTTGCTGTTTGCGGTAGTATGGCCGAGGCATGTACAAGACAAAAAGCGCCGCGATCGGCGTCTCTATCTGTTAAGCGCGGGCCCGGACCACAATCGCCCGCATTGGTGCACGAATATCTCGTTTTCCAAATCGACGCGTAATCGCAGCGGTCACGGCGCTGGTGATTATGGGAAGTAATGAAGGATCTCGCTTCGCAATCGTTATCGCTACGGGATTTCCTTCTACCAAACCTCTTGCCACATCTTCCGCCCGATTCGCCTTGCCGATTTTGGAAATAACTTCAGTTTTGATTTCATGGAAACCAGCTTGTTTTAATATCTGCCTGATCTCAGCTCGATTGTGGTAACTGAAAGGAACTTTGTAGAACGTTGGAGGGTCTTTCTCGAAGTAGCTGACGATAGTTCGATGAGCCAGCTCCCCTAGTTTGTTGTGCCTCATTGCGTCCCACACGTTAAAGAGGAAAAATCCATCACGCTTGAGAACACGATAGGCTTCGCGCGCCGCGAGAGCCTTGTCCGGCACAAACATAATTCCAAACTGGCACACAACCGCGTCGAACTTCCGGTCAGCGAAAGGCAAATCACACGCGTCAGCTTCCAACCATCGCACCCTTTCGCGCTTGCCAAACTTGGCCGCGGCCTGCTGAAACATCGGCTCGTTTAAATCCGTCGCGATTAGTTTTACTTTCGATGGCAGATGGGTGCGCAGCACACGCGTTAAAATTCCCGTTCCGCAGGCCAGTTCCAGCACTGAACCAGTTTCATTTACCGCTAAGCGTGCCGCCAGGTCCTCGGCGTATGGCTGAAACAATAGTGGTCCCAGGTAGCGATCGTATGCTGCCGGAATGGAACCGGAGAATTTCGTATGTTCGTCTTTCACGCAACTAGGTTGCCGCACGAGTGCGCAAGGGCGAGTTGAAACCGACTTCTGGTTTCGGACCTTTCTTACTGCGGAGACGGAGACGGCGACGAAGCTGGTGAAAACTGCACCGATTTGTCCGGCGTCGCAGTCGGCGAAGGACTTGCGGGTAACGGCGACGCGTCGGCAGGCGGCTTTAGCTTTAACGAGGATGGGACACGCATTAATGAGTCCAATGAATCGTTAGCCGGAGTTCGCGATGGCGTCGGCGCGGGTGAAATGGTTTTCTCTTGGGCGGGACTGGGCTGCGCTTTTTTCGGCGTTGCTTCAATGCGAGCAGAAGGCGCCTGCTCTTCAGAAATGTCCGTCCGTCCTTTCTTCTTTGGCTCCGCGTTAGCAGGCGCCTGCTCGAATTTGCCGTGCACCATCATCCCGGATTCACTTCTGGAGACAGCATAGTGCCGCTGACGCGCAATATGTGATCCCGTCTCTACCTCATTTTGAGGTATGAACCAGGTAACCGTGCCATAACCGGTGGCATAGCCTTTGGCGTCGCGCGCACCAGACCACGTTACTAAATCGCCTGGCTTGGGATTCTCGTTCCAAACGCGAGTTTTGTTGTCTTCCGTTCGTTGATACCGGCCAGCGAAGGCCGTGCCGATGATTAATAAGGCGAGCAATCCGCCATAAGCGAAGACGCGTCGGGTATTCACCGCGCTCAAAATTCTAATGCGGCAGAGTTGTTCCGGGCAATACTAATCGCGCCCGGCGGATAGTCCGATCTTATGGGGTTCTCCCCCGGCTGCGGTGAATCCGCGCTTTTGCGCCACGCGAGCGGAGTTAACTGATAGCCGCCAACGCGAGCTGTTAGCTCACTGCTTCTTCGCGTTACGTGGGTCGTCTTCCGGATTCACGTACTTGATCACAAACGGCCCCATCCCATCGACCTGGATGATTGTTTCCGACGGTGTCCACGCATAGTGCTTCATTCCGGCCGGCATGACCATATAGCCGCCAGCGCCCATCTCTTTCCCAGCTGCTTCATCGAACTTATCTCCCGTGCCAATATTAAACGCGCCGGAAATTACCGTAATACGCTCTGCCGTTGGGTGCGTATGCGGCGGAACCTTGTAACCAGCCGGGGTTTGCAACCGCACTGTGAACAGTCCCTTCTTGTTTGGATCACCAGCCAGCACCGCCAGTTTCGCCCCGGGCGTTAACCCGGGAGGCGCATCCCCCCATTTTAAGTCTGCAGGATTGAGAACGACGTGTTGTTCACTCGTCGCCGATTCAGTTGACTTCTTGGAGGCATCCTTCTTCTGCGCCGCAACCGCGGCCAGCGAAAGTACCAAAGGCAGAATTAGTATTAAGGCGATCTTTTTCATAGTTTTTTGCGTTGGTTGAATAACAGATATCAATTTCCCAGATCGTCGCGATTCCGGGGACCGACCTCCGTCCGCGGCCATCGTCTTACCGAAGATTATCGCTGGCAACCTTTCTTTATTCGCTAGCTCGCTAAGGCATCAACGCGTTTCCAGTCTTCGGCCGTTAACTTCAGCTTAGCGGAAGCCACGTTCTCTTCCAGATGCGCGACCGAAGACGTGCCAGGGATCGGCAACATCGCGGGAGATCGGTGAAGAAGCCAGGCGAGGGCCAGTTGCACAACGCTGGTGTGATAATCCCTGGCCGCCGCTTCCAGCGCATTGTCCTTCAACCCCCTGTTTCCGCCAATCGGTGACCACGGCATAAACCCCAACCCTTCCTTCTCGCAATAGGTCAGCGTTTTTTCCCACTTCCGGTTGCCAATGTTGTACTGATTCTGCACGCTCACAATCGGCAGGACCTTGCGCGCCCGATCGATTTCTTCGGCCGAAACCTCGGATAATCCTACGTGCCGAATCTTTCCAGCCTCCTGCATCTTCTTGAGTGCTCCGAGCGACTCTTCCATCGGCACCTTCGGATCAATGCGATGCAATTGATACAAATCGATTCGCTCGAGCTGGAGCCGCTTCAAACTGTTCTCCACACATCGGGTGAGATATTCCGGGCGGCCGTTCGGCACCCATTGTCCAGGCCCAGGTCTCGTTAGCCCGCCTTTGGTGGCAATCACCAGGTCCTTTGGATAAGGGTGAAGGGCCTCTGCAATCAGCAGCTCGCTGGTCTCTGGTCCATAGGCATCAGCCGTGTCGATGAGGTCGACGCCGAGCTCAACGGCACGTCGCAGAACTTTGCGGGCGTTATCACGATCAGGCGGCCAGCCCCAAATGCCCTCGCCGGTGATACGCATCGCGCCAAAGCCAAGTCGGTTGACCGAAAGATCGCCCCCTAACCGAAAAAGGGAATCGGTGCCTGCCTCCGCAGGGGCTGGCGGATTCGCCGCAAAGATCATGTTCGATCCTCCTGCAATCAGCGTAGCTCCGCCTGCCAGAGTCGTGCCAAGAAATTTCCGACGGGTCATAGAACCCAGAGATCGGAGGGTCAGAGACCGGATAACAACTACGCCGCTACTTTTTGCGAGTGTAGTCGATCTCCAAAGTTTTCATTTCCTGGCCACCATGGTTCTCGTACCATTCAAAGGTATGATGGTTCTTGTCCGTCATCTTGACTACAGAGCGGACAGGAGTCTTCATCCCAGGCGGCATCTCCATTTCGCCGGTGTAGGTAATCGTTTTCGTCGCGGGGTCGTACGTCCCTTCAAAGGTGAGTATCCCGGTGCCCATGTTATCAACCCAGGATGAAACAAATTTCTGTTTCACGTTGTCGTAGCCGTCGAGTGACATCCCCTTAAAGGTGAAGTCTTTCATTTTGCCATCAGCGCCGGGCATTTTCATGCTTCCGGTATGATCGCCGACGAAATAGCGGCCGTTCATGATTGACTTGTAAGTAACGCTACCCTTGGAAACAGTAGGTTCCTTGCCGGGTTCCATCATTTTTACGGAAGTGCTCCAGGAGCCGGTGAGATCAGCGAGAACCTTATGATTTTCGTTGAGTTTCGCCAACTCCATCATTTGCTTCATCATCTCGGCCTCGTTTGGTGAGGCCGCGGTCGTGGCGGGGGCAGAAACGGCCGGGCTGGTGACACTGGTTGGGGGAGTGCTCGGCTGTGGAGCCGGGGTTTGTGCGGAAGCAATGGAAGCGATAACGGGTATCGCCACCGGAGCGATCAGGGCTGAAATAATGCGGGTGTTCATGCGAATGATTCTTCCCGCAGGTTCGACCGCGTCAAATGAAAAGGCGCGTCGCGAAGTCGGAGGTTAGCGGTCAGAGATCAGAGGTCAGTCAAACCGGGTAGCGCCCGGATTCTCCGCGCCGACAGGCGCATTCTACGCCTGCCAGGAAGTGGGAGTCTCTTGGTCGTCGTCACTGGTCAATGGCGAAGAGCAAGCTTTCCTTGTTGCGATAACTCGCTGTATGAGCCAGGAGTTTGGGGTGCAGGGATGCCCAACGCGCGTTGCTCTCGAATTTTCGTTGATGCCTGGGCTGAATCAAAAAATAGTGCGCGTCCGCAGGCAATTCGTCTAAGTCGGTAAGGTAGGTTATAGGCGCACGGACATAAAAGAGATACGGCTGAAAGTCGGGGTCGATTGCGTAAAGTCGCTGATCGGACGGGAGAAGCGCGTTAATTTGTGCGGCAATTGGTTTTATTCGCTCGTGCCTCTTCAAATAGGTGACGGAGCGGAGCGGAAAAATTATCATCGCGCCAATAACACCTATTGCGATAAGGGAGAAGATTAAAGCTCGTGGAACTCGAATACCTTTAATACTCCATTGAAACGCTTCATTAGCGATGGCGCTGCCGATAATCCAGCAAAACGGCCCCTCCAACGGCAAAATATATCTCGGGAGTGTTCCCGGAATCAGCAATACACCGACGAACGGTATAATACTTCCCCACGCCAGCCCGTAAGCTACGTTGCGCTGTAATGGGTCAGCTATTTTACTCAATCGAATAAATGGGACCAGTAGTATCCAGGGAAGTAGGTAAGCCAAGCCACGGGGAAAGTTTAGTAACCAATCCTCCGACCGGCCTTCCTCGCCATGAAATGCGACCGCGGCTTGTTCTGACCAGGCTTGCAAAGGCGCGTGAGAAGGTAGCGCCCGAAAATACGGAATCACCCAGGCAGCAAAAATTCCAAGCATTACCACTACGCCGATTAAGTGCGCGGGGTGGGTTAGGTCCCGGAGGCGGCGATTTTGCCAGAGAACCGCGCAAAGGATAAGATAAAAAAACAGGACGTGACTTGGACCTTTCGCCAGTAAGCCTAAGCCAAGGAAGATCCAGGGCACGATGAAGGTAAGCCAGGGTGAGCGCTTTTGTTCCCAGAATACCAACCATAGAATAAGGGCGACGGCGAAGAGGGAACAATAGATTGCCTCGATCTCGATCATTCGTCCCTTTTCAATTAGTCCGAGATTCGTTAGCCAGCAGAGTGCGGCGATGAAGGAACTGATTGGGCTCAGGCTGCTTCGTCCGAGCGTTGCCAGGGTGAGAGCTGCAGCCAGAATAAACAAGGCGGATGGAAGACGCGAGCTCCATTCGTTGCGAATTCCTGAAAGCTTGAACGAGGCAGCGACAAGCCAATTGGTTAACGGCGGCTTATTCAAATAAGGCTGCGCAGCGATATAGGGCACAACGTAGTTCCCACTATCGAGCATGTGAACTGCCGGCAGAACGCGGTGGCCTTCTTCACTGCGAAGCTCGGACGAGCCCAGGTTGGTCAGGTAAATCAAAGCCCAGACGGCGAGCAGAATCAGACAAGCGGTCAGCCTGGACATTTGGCGAAGATAAGAGCAGAGCGAAGAGGTCGGAGCAAGGAGGACGGCGCGAAGCGTCGCGTTATCGGTTCCCAGCATCGAGAATCGAGGTTCGGGACAATAAAAGTAACGCAAAATTTTCGCGCGGTTTGGTATCGCGCTATGTTCTGGAACGATGGAACACGTCTTTGGGTTGGAGACGGAATATGGGATCACGGTGGACGGCGCGGAGTCGGTCGATGTGGTCGCGGAATCGATCGCGCTGGTGCGTAGTTATACCGAGCACGGGGCGTTAATGAAGTGGGATTATGGCCACGAAGATCCGCATCGCGATGCGCGCGGTTTTCGGGCTAAAGAATTGCGCCAGGACGCGGATGAATCGGCCTACTATGAGATCGATAAGAACCGGCCGCTGACCTTCCAGGAAATCAAGAGCGACCTCGTCCTATCTAACGGCGCGCGCTTTTACAACGATCACGCCCATCCGGAATATTCCACGCCGGAGTGCACGACGTTACATGAGATTGTGGCCCAGGAGAAAGCGGGCGAACGGATTCTGGCCGAATGCGCCCGACGCCGGAATGCACACTTGACGGACGGCGAACGGGTCCGGCTTTATAAAAATAACACCGACTTTCTCGGTCATAGCTACGGTTGCCACGACAATTACCTGATGCGGCGCGATGTCCCATGGGACCGCATCGTCGCCGCTACTCTGCCGTTTCTGATTACGCGGCAGATTTTTGCCGGCGCCGGCAAGATGGGGATTGAAGCGGAGAGCGCGACGGGTCAGCCCGGTGTGTTTCAGATTTCGCAGCGCGCGGATTTCTTCAGCGTCCTGGTCAGCATCGACACGATGAATCGACGCCCGCTGGTGAACACGCGGGATGAGCCGCACGCCGATGCCAGCAAGTATCGACGGTTCCACGTCATTGTTGGCGACTCGAACATGAGTGAGTGGGCGACGGCGATGAAGTTGGGCACGACCGCGCTGGTGCTGGAATTGATTGAGAACGGGAAAGCGCCGCAGTTGGAAATCGCGCAGCCGATTGACGCGGCGAAATCGATTAGTCGCGATCAGAATTACGATTGGATCATTGAGTTGCGCGACGGACGGAAGATCTCTGCGATCGATGTGCAGCGGCTTTATTTGAGTGCGGCGCAGAAGGCCGAGCACAATAACGAGGAGCGCAGCTGGATTTTGCGCGAATGGGAAAGCGCCCTCAATGACCTGCAGCGGGATGTGATGTTATGTCGCGATCGAGTGGATTGGGCAGCGAAGAAATTTCTGCTGAGCGAGTTGCAGGGAGAGGAGAAATTACAATGGAGCGATCCGTGGCTGCAAGCGATTGATCTCGAGTACCACAATATCGATCTGGAGCGTGGATTATATTATGAATTGCTGCGCCAGGGTTCGATGCGGCGGGTGGTTAGCGAAGATGAGATTCGCCGCGCCATTTTTTCTCCCCCGGAAACGACGCGGGCCTTCTTCCGGGGACGTGCGGTTGCGCGTTTTACCGATCAGATCGAATCGATTCAGTGGAATGAGATTGTCTTGTCCGATGCCGGACGCTCCCAACGCATCGCGCTGCCGGAACCGGCGGATGAAAATTTGAAACGGTTGAACGTCGCCGTGCGCGAGAGCGCCAACTTTGCGGATTTTCTCCGGGCTCTGGAAAGCTAGCAATTCTGCCTCGCACCCGAGGCCCGGCTGAGCATCTATGTTCCTGATGACTGGCGAGATGCAAACGTTGCATCCGAAAGGCACGGCGGCGGTCATTTCACCATCACCATCGACAACATGGGCAAAATAACCTGGAGTGGGGCTGCGAAAGGCTGAGCGGTTCGACGGAGTCTCGCCCTAACAATGAGTTCCGCGAAACTTAGTGGTAGGGCGACGCTCTGCGGAGCCGGTTTGGGCCTTAATTTTCTATCCCGTCATCAACCGTCAGCTATCGGCTTTGGGCTCCCAGAGCTCGATCGGATTTCCCTCTGGGTCGTTTAAACGACCAAAACGACCGTTAGGATAAATCTCCGGATCGAGGGTTACTTCGACCCCTTTCGCCCGCAGCTGCGTGATCATACGATCCAGATTAGCTACTCGAAAATTGATCATCCATGCCTGGCCTGGGTTGCCGAAATACTCGGTGTCGCTCGGAAATGGCGCGAAAACAGTGGCTCCCGCTTGTTGGATCCATGGCGCCGTGTTGTAATCGCGCGGCGCGCGACTTATGCCGAACATCTCTTCATACCACGCCGACAAGGTCTCCGGGTTCTTCGCGCGAAAGAACACGCCGCCGATTCCAGTTACGTTTTCCATCGTCACAACATGATCCGACGCTCTGGCCTGTGGTCGGTGGTCATGTGAATACCACGCCGCGATGGGGCCGAGAGGATAGCTGAGGACAGATTACGAACGCGCGCTTTGCGCCTCCAGCATCCAGCGAAAGCAAGCTCATAGTTTTGTTTTCTGTCGGTTCTGGCCGTAAGACCAGGCAAATATCTTTGAGCAAAGATTAGAGAAGATCGGGACGCGTGGACCTCCGAGAAAAAATGTGGCCAGAGTGTTCTGGTGCACAAAGCGCTTCAGAAGCAGGAGCCAGATGGTGGCTCCAATAAGCATTCCGAAAATGAACAGAACGACAATCGCTGGTGCGAAACACAGCATGGCAATCAGTCCAGGGTGCGGCATGAACTGAGTGAGCCATCGCCCCAGGGCGATCTCACCCGCGACGGCAGGGACGAACATGAAGGTAAACAGACTAAGGCACAGGGCCGGATGTTCGCGACACGGAAGGCGAGCGCCACTTTCGTGCGAGTTATGATCTGCTTTCATTTCAGTCGCCACCACGAGGAGCTTTATCCAGGGTCAGCGTCCTTTTTGTCATTCCGAGCGCAGTCGAGGAATCTCTAACTATTCTGGCAGAGGACTAGCAAGAGATGTCTCGACTTTCGCTCGACATGACAAGGTGGCACCTCGACACCGCAAGACAACGCGGGCCGATTTGACTGAATGAAAAATCTTCGCAGAAAGCCAGATTGCGCACGATAGCAGTATAGGCTGCTCTGGTTTATTCGTCATTCCTTCGAGCTTCGGCATTTCCGTTGTCCCCTGAAACCAGGATTGATTTTCCACCGAGCTTGAGGAAACTTCGTCCCGCTAAAGCATGCAGCACGTCACCGCGTTCTCACCCCCGCAAACTGTCCCGGCTGCGCCTGCCGTCGCGCGAAAGCCTAACTTGTGGATTCTGGATGGTTGGCGCGACTTGATTCTCTACGTCTGCACTCCACTTGTAATCCTGCCGATCTTCGTTCTGGCCCAGACGCGTTGGAGCGCCGAGGACATTTATCTTTTTGTCGCTGCCTTTGGCGCGATGGGTCACCACTTGCCGGGAATGATTCGTGCCTATGGCGATCGTGCGTTATTCCAGCGCTTCAAGTACCGCTTCATTTTTGCCCCGATTTTTCTAGTGGTCCTCTGCGCGGCGTTTTTTCTGTGGGATCTCAAGGGCATTGTGCTGGTCGCGTTTATCTGGGGCGTTTGGCATGGCATGATGCAAACCTACGGGTTCTGTCGCATTTATGATGCGAAAGTCGGCTCATTCGCCGCCCTGACGCGTCGTCTCGATTTCGCATTGTGCGGGATCTGGTTTGCCACGGCAGTCCTTCTCTCACCACAGCGAATGACGGATACGCTGGAAAGCTATTATTCGGCGGGTGGTCCTTTCATTCCGCCGGGATTCCTTCGAGCGGCACAGCAAGGAATGTTTGGCCTGGCGCTCGCGGTTTCAGGCATATTTCTGGCAAATTTTATCTGGATGTGGATCGGCGGGAAGCGACCCAGCCCGGTCAAGCTGGTTCTTCTCATCACCAGCATTTCTTTTTGGTGGTACTGCAACAACATCGTGGCAAGCGTTCTGGTTGGCATTGCGTTGTTCGAGGTGTTTCACGATGTCCAGTACCTCTCGCTGGTTTGGATCTATAATCGTAAACGGGTTGAGACGGACAGCTCGATCGGCGGGTTTATGCGTTTTGTGTTCCGACGCAGTGGCTCGCTGGTTGGAGTTTACGTCGGCCTGATCTTTGCCTACGGGGCGCTCGGCTATTTCAAGGCGAATGTCGGGATCGACGTCGTCAAACGCATACTTACCGGTGTGGTGACCGCTTCCGCCCTCCTGCATTTCTATTACGACGGATTTATTTGGAAAGTACGGGAGAAATCAACTCGGCAGTCTCTCGGCATCGGCGGCGGGACCGCTGATGTTTCGACGAAAAGTTTTCTTCCGAGTTGGGCCTTGCACGGTGCGAAATGGGCCGCGATTTTTGTCATTCCGCTTGGAGTACTCTGGTATAGGGAGGTGCACATCCCCGGGAATCAACTCGAACGCCTCGCTATGATCGCCGCCGATCTTCCGAGCAGTTTGCGGGCGCATGTCAACTACGCCACCGCTCTGCAAGAAGCCGGCCAGGCCGATCAAGCGGCCGATGAATTTTCCACCGCGCTACGTTTTAATCCCGATTCCGCCAAGACCCACGTCAGTCTGGCCACTGTCCTGATGGAAAAAGGAAACTTGGAGGAGGCGCAGGCCCATTTCGATAAAGCGCTCCGGATCGATCCCAACAACGCCGAGTACCACTCCGGTCATGTCTACCTTTTGGAACAACTCGGTCGCACTGAGGAAGCGGCGGCGGAGTGCGAAGCCGCAGTGCGTCTGGCGCCCAAGTCCGCCCAGGCACGGTATAGCTATGGCGCGTTCTTGGAAAAACATGGGAAACTGGAAGAGGCAATTGAACAGTATCGGCAGGCTCTGCAGGCTGACCCTCATTTTGTTGATGCCCATCTTGATCTCGCGAGCGCGCTTTTCGCTAAGGGCGAGTTACCGGAAGCAAAGGCGCATTTTCTGGAGGCCACCCGGCTCGACCCAAAGCTCGCCCAACCTCATAACTATCTGGGAGAGATTTTTATGCGCGAGGGCGACACTTCCCAAGCGATTGCGCAATTCGAACAAGCGCTTCACCTTCATCCCGACTTTCCGGAAGCCGAGGAAAACTTACGTCTGGCCAAAGCAAGCGACCCTCAATCTTCATCCCCCCAGTAGAATCTCGCCGCTGAGCGTGAATTGGGTTCACGGGAACGGACACCCAAGTGCCAATGGCGGTTCGACAGGCCGCGCGATGCTAAGAGCCGGGAGTGGGCGGTGCCGCATTGGAAATGTCTACGACGCAGCGCCATTGCTTATCCGGATCTAAACGCCAGACTGATATTCCACGAAGGTGCAGCGTGATCGTACCGCCATTTGGCCCAGGCAGCGTGAGCTCGTCCGTGCCTCGCATGTATGCGAATTTGCCGTCGGGGGAGAATACAGGTTTCTGCGAGACCCAGTGAATCTTGAATCCCGGCATATTAAAGCTCGCGGTAACGTAGGCACGGATCGCCGCTTTGCCCTCGAAGACAGGCTGCCCCGGAAAGAAAAGAACGGCGTCCTCAGTCCAATAAGAGACTACCTTCTCAACATCCTTCCCGGCGGTGGCGAGATCTGCCCACTCCGCATCCCGGCGCAACAATTTCTCGCCTTCGGTTTTGGAATCGAACTGTCGCTCAGAACAACAATCCAGAGCCAGTGCGAGAAGAATCAAGAATAAATAACGGGATACATGCATAAGATAGTCAGTAGTCTGTGGTTTGTAGTCTGGCAACCTTGCAGCCAGTGGTCATGTCAATCGGTTCGCCTCAAAGGGTGCGCTTCAGTGTTGAATACGACCTTGTCGAAATCTAAAGTGTCTGGCGAAGCGAAGAGGAGATAAAAGTATTTGAAGGTCTCGGCCAGGGCGAAGCTTTCCATCTCATCGCGTTTTTCTTTTGTGACCACGTCCTGGAGCGCAGCGTAGCCGGCGTCGACCCGGCAATATTTCACAAAGTCGTCGAAGATCTTTTCTCCCATCTTCCGGTATTGCGGATCACGCGTGAAGTGATGCAGATAGTAGGTCGATTCCACGATCTCGGGGCGTAAATGGTAGCCGTTGTAAACAATCTCCATCGTCTTGTAATCGATGATCTCTGGTTCGATCCCGTGCATGTTCCACATTTTGAACGATGAATCCTGGAGTCGCCGCGCCCGCGCGATATCGCCCGAGTGCGCAAGCACCGCCGAAAAGAAGGCGTCCAGTGCGCCGTATTGTGATGCAGTCCGCCTGCCTGTGTTCATGTCGGCATGGCCATACCACAACTCGCCACGGACTTCGTCGGCCAGATATTTGTTGATCGCGGGAATGCTCGCCTGCCACATCTCCCGGCAATTTTTGTCCCCAAACAGGAGCCAGCATTTCCACAAATATTCGTAGTAGGAATCGATCCCGCCACTGATGTGACTATCTACGTCCATCCACGCGCCTGTCTCGACGTCGATAGTCGACCCAACAAGACCAATCGACGAGCGACGCTTAAAGGTTTCCATCAAGGCACGCTTGGCTTTTTCGTAGTAGATCGGTTTACCAGTTAGTTTGGTCAGTGTCCCGAATTCCAGCAGCAGCGTGCCTGTCTCAGCCGGGTTGGTTTTGGCATCGCGGACCTGGCCGGTTCTTAGATTGACATAAACGTAAGGAAGTCCGGTCGGCGAATTAAAAACGGGTAAGAGCCGGTTGCCCAAATCTTCAGCCAGATCGAGCAATCGTTTGTCATTCGTTAGTTGATAACTAGAGAGCAATCCACCAAGTAAACGGATCGTGATTTCGAAATTCTTGACGTAAACGTCGCGATCGAACGAAAGATCTTTTACGATGAGCTCTTTTGCCTTCGCCGCTTCCTCATCCAGCTTCATTAGGATGAGCGTATCCAGGGCATCGACCGGCGTCATGAGAAGCGATTGGCCGTACCAATCGTGCGGCGTCTTGCTCAGCGGCTTCAAGGCATCATGTCCCCAGGCGTACTTCTCGTAATTAGTCCACGCATGCAGAAATTCAGTCCGAACCCGGGTCGCAACTTCGCGCGTGTGTGCCTCATCGCGCGCTTGTTTACATCCGACGCTTGCGAAACTGATCGCCGTAGCAACAGCCCAGCTTGCCAGCTTCCCGGAAGCGCAAGCCGCCAGCCGGCGATTTGTAGGAACTTCCCGCGAGCCTCGGCGTCCTGCCGCGATTAACCGATAACTCATGACAACTTACTTACCCATGTGACCCAGCGCCCGTGCTCGCGAACTCCTTTCGGAGTTGGCGGCATTGGCCGGTTGGGCTTGTATTTATTAGGGAAGCTTCGCCGCAAGAACATCGACCTTCTCGATGAGCGGCGGTTGCGCGAGAAGCTCTGAGGCTTTTGCCATCAACGCTGCCGCGACTTTTCCCGAGAGGTGAGCCTGCCGCCCTGCCTCATCCGGAAAAGCATCGAAGATTCCGAACGTTGTCGGTCCAAGGCGAATTCCGAACCACGCCACCGTCGCGGGCTCTTCCTCGACCATCGGAAGCCCGCCGCGCAAGAAGCCTTCAACCTCCGCCTCTTTTCCCGGTTTCGCTTCTAATCGAACGAATAATGCGGTTTTGACCATATTATCTCCTCTGAATATGATGACATTATTATGACAGCGTCGGCCGTCGGCAAGCTCTAAAGCCTAACGAAAGAACGCTCAGCCGCGACTAGTGACCTGTCTGCTACGCTTCGCGCAGCGATGCGGGCGGAGGAAGTCTGACTCGTTGTCATGTGGTCAGTAGTCATGTTGTCAGTGGTTTGTGGTCGGTAGTCTGTGTTCAGTAGTCATATAGTCAGGTAGTCAGTAGTCGGCTACTCGGTGATGACTTTGTCGGCCCATTCAATCAGTGAAACAAAGATCTTAGGATTGCCGAATTTTGCGCCGAACTCGGCCAGATCTGTTTCCGTCACCCCGCGCGCGCGTGAGCAGGCGCCGCACGCGTAGATCGGTATCTTTTTGGCGACGAGTTTGGCGAGGACTTCGGCCAGGGGGGGCCAGCCCACCGGAACCACTGCGTTAGCCACTGATTTCCGCATCAACGATACGGCTTCGCCAAGAAGGAATATCTGGACCTCGTGGCCGGCTTCAGAAAGTGCATCGCCGTGCAGAAAAGGAAACGCGGCCTTCGTCGGGTCGTCTGAACCCCAGGCACTTTTCATAAGGATTTTCAATTTGGTTGAGTTTGTTGTTGCGGCAGGAACAGCGGCCGCGGCTGCGAAAAGCGGTACGGCCGCAAGTTTTCTTAGAAACGATCGACGTATCATATGATTACGGTTGCTTGATCCAACGAGACAGACGCTCAGCCCTGACTCAGGTTAGCGCAACTGGCTGCTCGTCTTCTGTCCTACCATCTGCAATGTCCCAAACTAATACTGTCTGGGTCCGTCGATCGCCCTCGGGCTCTGGCGCTGAGCCTGTCGAAACGGCAGCGGGTGGTCACATCGCATTAAAGACAGCTAACATCTTTTCCTCTGATGGAGGATGCAAAACGTGATTTGCGGCGAATTCTTGAGCTTCGGGATAATGGGTCTGCCGAATTCGCGTCGCCGCCATCTCCAGGTCGTATTCTGTTCGATGGAACTCAATGTCCGGTCCAAGTAGAAGCCAATAAGCGCCGGGATTTCCAAAGGGCATCCCGACGCTTCCGGCGTTGACGACGCGAAGGCCGCCGATCATGCGGTTGAATTGCATATGCGTATGGCCGCAAACAAGCACATCGGCATCCGTTTTACCGATAATCGAAACTAGTTTGTCATCAGGGGTGAGCCGAGTGAAAACATCATTAGGATTTTGCGGCGTAGCGTGACAGAAGAGAACCTTGCCTATTCCTCTTATGTTCTTGCACAGAATGGTGGGCCATGCTGCCAGCAATTCGCCTTCCGACGGGTGAAGCTGTGCGGCATTCCATCGGATGCTATCGCGGTATCGGACAGGTAATCCCGAATCCTGGCCAGTCATCTCTGCGAGCACCGCTACTTCGCCATTACCAAGGATGAACTGGATTTGGAGATCGACCTCGAGTAAACGGATGAGAGTTTCACGGGGCATGGGACCGGGAAGGACGTCTCCACCGACAACGACCCTGTCCGCGCCGGCACGCACTATATCTTCCAGGACCGCCTCTAGTGCAGGGAGATTGCCGTGAATATCGTAAAGTGCCGCGATCGGCATAAGAGCAGAAGTCACAGATCAGTACGAACGTTCGCGTCGCGATATTTCACTCTAATAGTCACGTTAGGTTTAATGTGGGCTACCGCAGGCAAGATATGATTCAGGACCTGCTCTGCCGTCATCCGGAAGGTCCCGCCTCGGGCGCTGACTTTAACCAACCGCCTTGTTACGGTAATAGCGCTCACTGAAATTCTTGGTGCCGATGAAGATAGTATAGCTGTTATTTGTTAGCTTCATATGAACAATATCTAACGAGACGGAGCTGAGCAACCCGCCTTAAGCGGCCGGGAGCGAGTGTAATCCATAGTTGTGGTCAGTAGTCATGTCGTCTGTTTAAACAGTACACCCTCAGCAGTTCGGTGGATCGCCTAGATGACATGTCAGGGTTTGCCGGTGTAGGTGCCGACACCGGGGTTAAATCCATACGCCTCCTTACGCGAGGCTTGCAAGTGCTGGCAAAGTGCGGCGGCTCCATCGACTCGTACGCGCCGAAACCCTCCCTCGAAGCGTCGCTTTCAGGCTTGACACGTAAGGACCGGTCCCGTCACGCTGGGCTCATGCAAACTCGACGATCTCATGACGAGCAAGGCCCCAGCACCGTTACTCGTCGCTCCTTTCTCGGCACCACCATCGGCGGCAGCGCAGCCCTCTTAACCGGTGGGCTCACTTCGCTTTTCCCCAACTCGGCGTGCGCGATCTTCGGGGACAATTCTGCCTGGGTTGAAGCTACGATTCCCAAGCTCGAGCGGCTCATGGCCTCGGGGGCCCTTACCAGCCGCGAACTGGTGAAAGATTATCTGGAACGAATCGCCGAGCTCAATCCATTGCTGAATGCCGTTATCGAAACAAATCGCAACGCGCTTCAGATTGCCGAGCAGCGCGACCAGGAGCGCAAGGCCGGGCAAATTCGCGGTCCGCTCCACGGCATCCCTGTTTTGCTCAAGGATAACATTGCTACGCATGACAGTATGCAAACGACCGCGGGCTCCCTCGCCCTTTTGTTTAGCGAGGTGCCGAGGGATGCGGTTATTGTGCGGCAGTTGCGCGCCGCAGGCGCTATCATCTTGGGCAAAGCCAATCTTTCGGAATGGGCCAATTTTCGCGGTTTCGCCCCCTTCAACGGCTGGAGCGCGCGGGGTGGGTTCACTCGCGATCCTTACCGGGTCGATTTTGATCCGTGTGGCTCCAGCTCCGGCTCAGCCGCGGCCACAGCCGCGAACATGTGTGCCACCTCGGTCGGCACGGAGACAGATGGCTCGGTCGTCTGTCCATCCGGCAACAATCTGGTCTTCGGGCTCAAGCCGACCGTTGGCCTTATCTCCCAGGATGGCATCATTCCGATCGCGCATAGCCAGGATACCGCTGGCCCAATTTGCCGCAGTGTCATCGATATTGCGATCATGCTCAACGTTATGAAATCGCCCTTCGGGGACGTCGCAACGCGAGCCTTACCTGCCGATTACACCAGGTTCCTTCATCGTGGCGCTCTAAAAGGAGCCCGTATCGGGGTTGACCGCCGCTACTTTACCGCTGCGTTCGGCGGTGAAAGCGATCTCGTCGCAGTGGCGCAGCGAGGCTTGGAAGTGATGAAAAGCTTGGGAGCTACCCTGGTAAATACCGACACCGGCGATCCGTCGGCAAACAATTTCAAGTTCTACAACGATGAAAACACCGTTTTGTTTTACGAGTTCAAGGTTCAAATCGCCGAATACCTCTCAACCTTGAAGAATACCTCGGAGCGGACGCTGGCCGACCTGATTGCCTTCAACATTGAGCACTGCTCTACAGAGATGAGGTATTTCGGTCAGGAAGTCTTCCAAATGGCCGAAGCTACCAGCGGGAACCTGCTGGATCCTGTTTACCTTGCGGCCAGAGCTGCCAACCTGGATTTTGCTCGGAATGGGATTAACCTCGCGCTCGCTCGTGGCGATCTCGATGCCATCGTGGCGCCGACCTACAGCTTTGCTTCATCGCCCGCTGCGGTCGCCGGATTTCCGGACATTTCTATACCGATCGGACTTACTCCACAAGGCAAGCCGGCTGGGCTTTGGATGTACAGCGGATATCTTGCGGAACCGACGCTCCTCGCTTTTGCCTTCGATATCGAGCAGGCCATTCACCCGCGAACCCAACCGGAATTCCGCGGCACCATTCCGGCGGAGCCTCCCAATGCGCACCTCTGCGATCAGCCGGCAAACGCGGCTGCGCTGGCGCCCTCGGCCAGTTCCACTGCACGTCTGCCGTATCACCTCGGAACGGGTAAACCACTGCCTCAATAAATCCCGACAGTGCGGCACCGGCGTGATCGGCTGCTCGATTGCCAGAGCCGCAGCACATTGGCGGCTTCTCGCAGATCGAACTTGATTGTCACACATAGCCAACGCCAGCGATCACCGATTCCCAAATCCTAGTCGATCGGCCCGCCCTAAAAGAATCCGCGGAGGAACGCGGCGGCTTTATCTGAGATGCCGATAATCTTGTTCGTTGCTTGACGATAAAATTTGAAATTGAGCTCGGTCTCGGGTCGACCGTCGTTCCAGTCGGAAAAAAGTTTGAGCTCGCTCCGCCCCAGGTGCCGCTTCGCCAGCGCAGTTCGCCTGACGGTAATGCTCACCCGCGGCGTTTGCCGGGCGATCCCGCGTTTCTTTGCGATCGCTTTGGCCGAGGTGACGACGCCGCTCGCGATGAGACCTGGGCCGCCTTCGTTCTCGCTCGCGAAGACAAAGATCGTATCGCCTTTGGCGATATGCTTGCCACCATACATCGTCTTCTGCGCGCTGAACCCGAAAGTTTCCGCCCGCGGATCGCTAACCTCGGCTTTGATTGCAAACATCATACTCCTCATCTCGCACCGTTAATTCCATCGCCGTCCATGGGGCCACGCCTAACGGGCAAAAAGATCAGTCGCAGCTGTAGCTAACACAAAGAGCAAATATAGCTTTCGCTATCGCCTGTATCGCTTGGTTAGACGTTGGTTGTATCGAGACAGCGCTGCCGCATGTAAAGAAATAGCGGTAATCCGAGTGACACACCAACCACAAGAGTAGCAACGACAGGCAGCCACCCGTGTCGGACACGAGCTACTGTCCGCTCAGTGAAGACAAAGACGAAGAGCGCAAGCGCAGAAACAACCACATCGAACGCGAAAAACGCACCGATGCGCGTGGCGAATAGCTCGTGCATAAACAGATCCATATCGAGCCCATGCTGCATCAACCACGGAATAAACTGCCAGTACGGCACAACAACTCCTAACACGCACAACCCGAGATAAACATGGCGCAGGCGCATCAGAGCAGGGCGTAACCGTTTAACAAACAGAAAATCAGCCGACCGCGTTGCTAACACAAGAAGGAAACATAAACTCTCGTAGTCGGCTCCATCGATTGGTCAGGCGATTCGTTCGTTGCGGAGTTGCTTGTGCATGGCAAACCGTCGGAGGTAAGCGCCACGGCACTCGACGCACTCCTCGCTGTCGAGTTGGAAGCTGTGGCGGTCGAAGAAGGGTTGTGCGGCAAGACTGGCAAGAGTGGTAACCCTAGGGGTGCTAACCGCGCGCAACGCGGACTCGACGCGATGGTAAAGGCTGCTGGCGACACCGCGACGGGCGAACGCTGGATGAGTGAAGAGAAAGTCGAGGTAGCCGTCGAGCGTGTAGGAAGCGAAGCCTGCGAGGAGGCCGTCCGACTCGGCAACGATAGTGTGAAGGTGAGCCAGGCGTTCTTGCCAGCGTGCGGCATCAGGTGGGATTGGTGCCCACGCGGCAATCTGCTCTGGGGTATAGTAGGGCGCTGCCAACACGCGAATCGAAGCCGTATAAGTCTCGATAACGCTTGGGAGGTCGGCGGACGCGTATGGTCTTTCGTTCATAGGGAGTGGGAAGAATCGCTAACGAAACTCAAGATGAGCGACCGCGCGAATTAGAAAATGATCTTATGAAACTGTGATGGCCAGGCAGGAGGATAAGGCAGGGTTTGCTGGATCGTCTGGTCAGGCCGCCTTGTCTGTGTGTGCATTTACTCTAGCACCGCTGTTGCCTCTATTTCGATCAGGAAGTCCGACACCGCTAATGCGGATACTCCGATCCAGGTACTTGCGGGACGCTCCTCTTTGGGAAAGAATTCTCGAAGCGCGCCTCCAACTGCATCGGCTTGCTCTGGTCTGTAATTAACTATGTAGATGCGCAGCGCAACTACGTCTGCCAGCGTGCCACCAACAGCTTCAACAGCGGCCTGAACATTACGCAGGGCTTGCCTGGCCTGTTGAGTCAAATCTGTTCCGCCGATGATCTGCCTTTGTGCGTCCCAGGCAGTTTGACCTGAAATGTAGACTGTCTTGCCGCCATTGGCGGCGACGATCTGAGAAAAACCGTGCTCCAGACTTCGGAAAAGCGAATCCGGATTTGTGTATTCTTTCGGCATAGCATTCAGAAAATACCTGTAATCTACTCTGGCGGTCTAACGAGAACAAGGTCAGCGAATCCGAACCCTTTCGGAGTTCGCTCATTACCTGGTTAGGGTGGATTGTATTCTGTGCGCGTGTTAACCGGCATCTGAAACGCCCTCGAAGAATGTCACGATTCCGGTTTCCAATGAGTACTCAGCGCCGACAACCAAGAGCCCGTCGTTCCGGATCAACTGCTCCAGCAACTCCGAGCCGTGCCGCAAGTGGTTCACCGATGCACGAACGTTCGCCCGGATTGCATCCCGCACCAAAGCCTCCACGTCCTCGTCACGCCGGCCCGACAGCAACGCTTCCACCGATGGCCGCACCCGGTCGACGATGGAGCGCAGGTTTCGCGACTCATTGTTGGTATGCCCCAACAATTCCTCTAACGTGGCGACGACGGCGCCGCACTGAGAATGGCCCATTACGACGATCAGTCGGGTGCCGAATCGTGCCGCCGCGAACTCAACGCTGCCTACCTGGGACGGTGCGACGATGTTGCCGGCGACTCGAATGACGAAGAGGTCGCCGAAGCCCTGGTCGAAGACCAATTCCGAGGGGACGCGGGAATCCGAACAACCGAGGACGATTGCGAACGGCTCCTGTCCCGCGACCAGCGCGGCACGACGGGCATGATCCGAAAGGGCGAGCGCCGTCGTCTGATTCGCCACGAATCGCCGGTTGCCGTCGCGAAGGCGAGCCAGAGCTTCGACCGCAGTGATCATGATGGAAGAACAGGTGGACGTGAGCGTCGAAAATGCGCAACATCAGGGACCTCTTTTTTCCCGTCTTCGCATTTCCACCTGACTCTACTCCCAACGCCTATGGAGCCTAACGAGATCACGTGATTGTCTATGTTCTAAAGATTATAGGCGAGCTTGTGAGTTGGCTGATATACCTGGATGTCATCCGCGCCGGGTACTATCATCATGATGACGCGGCCGTACTCGAGTTGCTCGATGGGACCTCGGAACTCCGCTCCTTTCGCCCGCAGCTCGCCGACCGTCGCCTCGATGTCGTCGCACATCAACGCGATCGAGTGGTGACGCGAGTGGTCGTAGGTTTGGCCTTCCCATTCGCTGTGCGTCGGGTGCACGCCCATCTCGCTCGGCCCCGATTTGAAAATGAGCCAATCGTTGTCGAAATCCTCGGCGACGTACTTCCACCCGAGGACATCACGCAGAAACGCCCGCGTTGCGTTGGCATCGTCGGAGTAAATCAAGGTATGAATTGAGGTAATCATGTTGTCATCAGTTTGTTGTCGCTGCTGCTGAAGTGCAACTAACGTGAAAGAGATAAACCACGGCTAAGCGTTGAACAACAATACGGCGGGAGTGCGTGAGCGCGAAGACGCGAGTCGCACTAGGGAAGCCGGGCGCCTGGATGGAATCCAGGGTGCTGTGGCAAGCACGCCGAAGTTGCCTAGCGGTGGGACCGTTGGCTTCATCGACCGGTAGATCTTTGCGAAGGCATTGCCTGGGGTCGCTAGGCGAACCGCATCAACAGCACGAGCGAGGCCACGGCCAACACGATCCCGATCACCTCAAAGTAGTTCAGTGACTCCCGGAACAGAACCACGCCGATGACGGTGAGAAGCAGCACCAGGGAGACAGAGTAGAGAACGCTGATGGTGGCCAGCTTCAGGTGCTTCATTACGAATACCCAGCCGAACGCGGTCGAGGCGTAGAGCGCGAAGCCGAGGTAAAACCAACCCGTCCGCAGCGGTTGCTCGCGCGCGCTGGCGAGCTTGAGGAAGTAGTCACCCAGCACACCGATCGCGCTGAAGGCAATCGTCACGAGCACTGCGATCGTCTTTGTTTCCATCGTCGGCTTGTTACTGAAAAAATCCTTTCCGTCGTCTCTATGCGAAAAGAACGCCGCCGAGTCATCTAACGAGACAGAGCTGGGATCATCCTGTCCTCGGTGGCGACCAAATACAAACTCGGCTTAGAAACGGCCACAATACTCAAACAGCAGTGCGGCCCCCGTCGACCGCGAGTGTTACGCCGTGAATGAAACTGGCACGATCCGTCGCTAAAAACACGATGGCCTCGGCAATTTCGTCCGCCGTCGCCGGACGGCCCGCCGGAGCCTGAGCGGCGAGCTGCTGTAGAGCCTCACCCATCGCCTCGGTGCCTTCCGTGCGCGTTGGTCCGGGGCTCACCGCATTAACGCGGACACCGCTTGGGCCATATTCAGCCGCCCATACTTTGGTCAGCAGTTTGATGGCGGCCTTGCTTGAGCCATAGAGGCTCATGCCCGGCGCGCCGTAATCGGCCACCATGGTCGAGAGATTGACGATTGCCCCTTTGCCTCTGTTGGCCATTAGCGGGGCAAGTTCTGCAACGAGGAAGTAGGGCACCTTGACGTTGAGCGAATACACGCTCTCAAAGAGTTCCTCGGTCATTTCATGCGTCGGCCCAAATGGGTAGATCCCAGCGTTGTTTATCAGAATATCGACATGGCCGTTTCCGAGCTCGATCGCTTTTCTCGCCACTTCGCGCGCGCGCGACGCGTCTCCCAGGTCAGACGATATAAAATCCGCTTCGCCTCCTGCAGCGCGGATTTCTGCAACCGTCTTGTCGCCACGTTGCGCATTGCGGCCCACGACTATGACATGAATGCCAAGCTCCACCAGTTTATTGGCTGTCGCTCGGCCGATCCCGCTGGTTCCGCCTGTAATAAGTGCCGTCAACGAATTGATAGCCATTTGCAATTTTCCTTTCAGATTTTGGTGTAGCTGGTCGAAACTTTCGCGTGAAGTGGCTGCGCATTAGGCCTAGCGAGAACAAGCTCAGCCGCCACTGGCGGGAGCGGGCTTTGCTTTCACTTCATCCTTCATAATTTATCCTTCCGCCTTTTCAAACCGGTCCGCGGCTGGCTGCATGGCTTGGTTAGGCGTTTCAACGGGGCAGGAAGACTGGAGCATCGACATGAAAACCTAAGATCTGCCACTGATCGCCATGCTTGATCAGCCCAAGCTTGATAGTGGCCTCTCCTTTTTCGAACGTCGCTTTCGCCGTGTACTGACCGGAAGTCGTTTTGCCGCTCTGCGTGGTGGCAGACATCAGCGAATGGCCCTGGGCTGGCTCACACTTCTGTAAGCGGCCCAAAGTAGCAAACGCGTGAAACAGCCCATCGAGCTGATCTATGGTGACTGCTTTCTTAAATTCGGGACTGGCACGATCCAATAATTCTTTTTCGCTCCATGTTGCGACAATGGCGGGAATCGCCGAATCAGCATAGGCCTTGCTCTCTTTGTCGAGCGCAGTCCCTTTGATGGCGATGAACGCAATTCCGATCGCGACAAGGACGATCAGGACAAGAAAAATCGAACCTAGGACGATGAAGAATTTTTTCATACGCGCATTTGGGGCCTAACGAGCTAGAGCTCAGCCGCGGCGAGCGGGAGCTTTGCTTTCACTTCATCCTTCAGCCTTTCTTTGCGCCGGCTAGGCGTCGGCTTCATCTGCTGGTTAGGCTGCGCGCTCATACGAACTTGGCGATGTCATCCGCTCCGAGTATGTGGTCTGGGATTGCGTCTGGGTTCTCAGAGTCGTAGATCTCTGTGTTGAACCCCACGAGAAACATCGGCTCCGGCCCCAAAGCACCGAAGGCATGTGCGACTTTGGGCGGAAAGGTGAAGCGGTACAGGGTCCCCCTGGTGATCTCGACGTCCTGAATGCCGTTGGCATCTCTATAGCGGACCAGCGCAGGACCGACAACCAATGCGACTTCCGTACCGCGCACGTGGTGATGATTGCCTCGTACCGCGCCCGCCGCCGTCCACACTACGTGAATGTTCTGTTGAGCTGTCAACTGTGCGAGCGAGAGTGGCTCGACAACAAACCCGCGTGCGTCGCGGGATTCAGTGAGAGGTTCAGCGATTGCCTGAGGAAGCATAGATGCGTGTTGCACAGCCTAACGAGAAAGAGATAAGCGACGGCAGGCAGAGCCGAGCGTTGCTTTCACTTCATACTTCATAATTCATCATTGCCGCAGAGCGGCCAGCGGTTTGCCTCCAGCGATTGGTTAGGCCTTTGCGCGGAGTGTTCGCGTTCCCGGAATTAAGCGAGTGACTTTGTGCCGGTAGCGGCCTGGACGGTGAAACTCGCGTTGAACTCGCCCGCCGCGTTCAGCGCCTCAATATCCTTCAGGAACGCACGCGCCTGCGGCTCGTCAATCAGCCCGGCCTGAAGGAACATCGGTATTTGATGGACGATAAAAGCGCGCCAAAACGGAGGTTCGTCCAGACTTGTTGTGTGGGCCAGGAAAGCGCTCGTGCGGATGTTCTCAAGGCCCGCGGCATGGAAATGCCGAGCCAGGTTGGCTGACACGTAATACTCATATACCGCTTTTTGGAAGATTGTGTTGAAGGCGGCAAGCGCTGCCAAGTCTGTCGCGCTCATCGCGAAGAATGGAAGCCACTCGATGGCGCCAACCCGCCCACCGGGCCGTGTCACTCTGGCCATCTCCCGCAGCGCTGCACTCGCAGGACCCGCGTGGATCAATACCTTGTCGCAAAACACAGCATCAAATTCCGCGTCCTTACAGGGCAGCGCGCGGATGTCTCCGGTTTCATAAGTCGCGTGTGCGGGCCCCTGTTGCTTGCTTCGGCTTCCGGCGGTTTCGATGAATGCCTTGGTCGGATCGATTCCAACAATCCGCCCGCGCGGCCCGACCATGGCATGGAGGTCAGCATGAGAGGCGGCATTGCCGCATCCGGCTTCCAAGATCGAACCGCCTGACTGAACATCGAGACTTCCCAGTAACCACTGCCGCGCGTCTCGGAACGCGGGCAGCGTTGCCATGGTGTCAAGGACCTGACCGATACCAGCGACTGGCTCAGGCGGTAGTTCATTCAATCCGCCGAAAAAATCAGATCCCCACTCGTCCGCGCCGTGATTCATCGGTGGTTGTGCCATGGCAAACTGATAGGAAATTACTACTTATACCTATAGGAAGTTGCCTTTTGCGGCCCCGCCGATTTACGACGCTGCGCGGCTGAGGGCAAATTAGTTTTGAGTCCCTGCTATTATAGATCAAAGCTTGATGACGGGCAGAAGGGTGTCAAGCGGCAGGTTTTGCCTCTTTTGTGTGCCGCCTCCCGCCGATTGCGCGACCGCTGCCGTTGGAGCAATTGGCCGGAAGGCCGGACAACACCATGTTTTCTTCATTGACATCATCTGGCGACTCCTTGGCGTGTCTGCTGCCCGGCCTGTATCCGCTCGACACTCTCTTCGCAGCGAGGAGATCACTTCCGGTGAGCTCCCGATGGAGCTTAACAGCTTCAATGAAACGGTCATGACGAAGGATCTCCGCAATCCGATTCTTGCCAGCGTCTGAAATGGTGTTGCTCATGACGTTCGCTTGATGCCGCCTAACGAGACAAAGCTGATCCACTGCTGGCGGCGGCGAGCTTTCTTTTCATTATTCTACTTTCTAATTTCGACTTCGTAATTTTCTTCCCGGCCATTGGTTGGCTCCCGCGATTGGTTAGGCGTTCGTTGATACGCAGGTGGTACGGCGTGAGATCGGTGTATCACTGGGCGATGCTTCAGATGGATCCTCGATACTCTATGGGAGTTCTATCACACTCCCAAGTCCCGCGTAATTATAATGAACACCGAACGCTCTTTGAAAAGCAGCAAACGCGGGCTCGCCTGTGCAGTGACCCAGTGCCACGCAATCAACTTTCCATTTGTCATGCAAGGCAGTCACAATCCGCGCAATCTCCGAATCTGGAGTTGTGACCAAGTGGAGTCCCCCAACGATCGCATAGACGTGCTTGTCAAGTACCGTCGAGGCCTCGACGATCCGTTCAATTCCCGGATGCGAACATCCTACCACGAGGATCAGTCCTTTGGGTGTTTCAATTGCCAGCGAGAGCTCACGCAGCTCCAAGGTCCCGGGCGTCTGGGACACGGTTGCGATCACAGATATTCCTGGTGCAACTTCCGTCACGCCATCAATTAGAACAAAATTGGCGCTTGGCCACGGCGTGCCGCCGGTAATCATCTGCGGCGGCTTCCCATTGTAGTAGCGCATATCATCCGGCAGTGAGGCGTCTTGGCGATAAAAGGTTCCAGGCAGTGAGACGCCAAATACTCCAAATAATCCCTCTTTCGGCGCGAAGATCTTCACCTGCGGGTTCACCGTCAAAAGGTAATTCATCCCACCCGTGTGATCCCCGTGCCGGTGTGAGATGACCGCGAAATCGAGCTTCTTGAGATCAACCCCTGAGACCTTAACGTTCTGAGCGAAGATCTCCGCATTGTTGCCAGTATCGAAAAGGATATGCTTGCCGCCGCACTCGACCAAAGCGGAGTATCCCCAATCCTTTTTCATGCCGGAGGGTTTGCCGAACGCGTCATAAAGGATTGTGATGCGATCCTGCGTCGCACCTGCGGCTGTCCTCAGGGCCGCGAGGAACACAAGACCGATGATGAGTCTGGCACGAGTTACAGACTGCATGTGCTTCTCCTTTAGCTGAGCCGACATACAGGTGGGGGCCTAACGAGAATAAGATCAGCGATCGCTGGCGAGAGCGAGCTTTCTCGTGTCCTTTCTACTTTCTAAGTTCACCTTTGTAATTTCTTAACCGGTCAGCGATTCGCTGCATCGTCTGGTTAGGTGTCACGCAATGCCCCGCGCACCCAAGCGAACAAAATCCAGACCGCATCCGCCAGCGATAATCCAGAGCGACCGGTGCCATGCACCGAACGCCACCACCATCATTCCAATCAGGCGAATCGCTTCCATCGCATGCGACATGGAGTGCGCAATATACTTGCCCAGGGCGGATCGTCGATACGGCTCGAGCTCGGCAAATCGCATCAGGAGCAAGGAGACCAGAGGCGGTGGGACCAGCATGACAACGAGAGCCAAAGCGAGATGATGATGCCACAGAGGATATAGAGACCCCAAGCCCGAACCAACATCGGTCGCGAGTTTGAGCGGATGGATCTGGTGGTAAAGGTATTTGTCCCTTGGGTTCATATGCTCTCGCGCTCTTACTAAAGATAGAGACTCCTGCACCTAACGAGAATAAACTCAGCCACCGCTCTGGGAGCAGGGCATCGCGCCGGCTAAAAATACACTAATCAAGATCGACATCGACGCGCAACGTCAAAAAGCGGTTGGCTGGAGCGATCGGTTAGATGTCATGTCGGCGGGCATCACCTCGGGCGTCGCGTGTCAAAAGGCGAAATTCGCCAATAGCACCCCGGTAATGAGGGCGGTGACAATGCTCATCGGCACGACGTATGGCGCGTCTTTAGATTTGAAAGCGCCTTTCGCGAGAAAGATCACCAATCCAAAAGCAAAACCGTAAAGCATTCCAAATCCGGCGCCGCGTAACCACGAGCTCCCCGGGCCTAACGAAAAGCCGGTTAACAAACTGATGAGGACTCCCTTCAGAGTCGCGGCCAAAAGGATTTCGATCTTATACGGTTCGCGCGGTTCAAAGAAAATGCCAACGCCGTTGGGCCCGCCCATTAGCGCACCTATGAGGAGCGCGATTAAAATGTTCATACGGCAAAAAGGTCGGCCGTGCGCGGGGTCGCGGCAATCAGAAGAGGAAACACAAATGTCCCACCGCTGGCGGCGGCGAGTGTCTTTCGTTTCATAATTCTTAATTTATCCTTCAGGCTTTGCCGCAGAGCGGCCAGCGGCTGGCTGGAGTGCCTGGTTAGACATTCCGGTGTATTGTGGCGTGCGCTCAAATATCAGCCCCACGTCCATGCCCATGCGGCAATTCGCCAACCGTCTACGGCCTTGCGCAGCGCCAGGGTCATCAAGCCAGTCCTCTTAACTAACTGCCCTTTATCGTTATACCTCAAGTTAATCGGAACGACCACATACGCATGACTGCCTGTGACGTGGACCTGGCGGGGCTTGCCCAGAGTTACGAACGGATCGGACATGTCGTACTTCTTCCCCAAAGCGGCTAAATCATGAAACCATTTTGAGGTAGCTCCTGATCCGCGCCACTCGTGAGGTGGAAAATCGTCGATGATGAAAGTTTGATTAGCGCAAGCAGCCTGGGCCATTTTGATGTCGCTTTTGTTGAAGCCGTCGACGAACTGGCGCACCGGCGCCATCACATCGGGCTCTTGAGAGGCGACGACTGGTCCGGCTCCTACCACGGCGATGGCGACTGCGATAATTACTTTAGGTATATTGTTTTGCTCCTTTGTGCGTTGTAGAGGCAACATTTCGTCAAACGAGAGGAAGCTCAGCGACAGCCAAAGGCTGTTCCCTGGAGCGCGTGGTTAGGCGCATTGGCGCGAAACGGATGGCAGGCCAGATCCGTATGACGACAAAAAAGCCGAGGCAAACAATGTCATACGAGTTTAGACCTTTATCGACCCACGGAACGCCCTGGCGGCATAATAAGACTGCGCGCCGTTGTGACCCACGAAGACGCGGCCGTAGCGGCGATCACAATAGAGCGCGCCGCCGAGTTTTCTAATATCAGCAGGTGTTTTCACCCAGCTCGACGTCTTCGTATCGAAATCTCCAAGTTTCTGCAGCTCTAGATATTCTTCTTCCGTTAGAAGCTCAATGCCCATGGCCCCTGCCATATCCATGGCGGTAGTTTTGGGTCTATGTTCTTTCCTCGATTCCAGCCCTTCACGGTCGTAACAAACACTGGTGCGATCCCTGGGAGTTTCCGCTGAACAATCAAAAAAGATGTATTCCCCCGTCTTCTTGTCATGACCAACAACATCCGGTTCACCACCAGTTCTTTCCATTTCATTGAGTGACCACAGCTTTTCAGTGTTAGCTTCCAGCTTTGCTTGCACTTTGGCCCACGCGATACCTTTGTGGCGGTTGATGTTTTTCTCAAAACGGGTTTTCAGCGTCCTGAGTAGTTCTGCACGTTGTTTTGGTGAAAACTTTTCGGGTTTAAGTAGTTTGTTCATAGAGTATGCTTAAGTGCTAACGAGAATAAGATCAGCGACGGCTGGCGGAGGCGCAGCGTGGCTGCGGGTTGAGAGTGGAATTTCATGGAAAGTGAGGAACCGAGCCTGGCAGCCGTTCGCTGCATCGCTTGGTTAGACCTCTTTGGTGTCACGGCGGCTATTTGAACACGAGGTGAGCAACAGCGGCTTCGAAGTTCCAATAAATTATCGCGACCGCCGCGAGATCGAACGCTGCATGGGCACACATCACCATCCAGATCCGCCCGGTGATTGCGAAGATCGTGCCAAAAACGAGCCCCGTGATCATCGCCTGTTCGACCCCAGGAAGCCCTAGGTTGGAGTAATGGCCCAAGGCAAACAACGCGGAGGTGAGCAGGACGATGGATACTTTTGCGCCGGCCCCAGTCCCGAAAAGTTTGCCGAGGCGTTCGAATAGGTAACCTCGGAACAAGGTCTCTTCTGCGAAACCCGCGCCGACAATCATCGTGAGCACTATTCCGGGGAGTGCAGCCCGGTTTCCTACCAGGTAGTGGTACGCGGGATTGATTGCAGGGGCGCCGAGCAGCGGCATCACAATCGCCTTCATAAAGAGTTTGAACGCGCAGCCGAAGACGATGCCGACGGCCAGACTGCCAATCCAGCTCCTGGGTCGCACGTAGCCGATCTCACGCCATGGCGTATGTGACCGCCAGGCCCACACCAGCACCAGAATGGCACTGAGCGGCTTGAAGACAGAGGTCAGGACGATGAGGAGAATCGCGAAAAGTCCAAGCGGCCCGAATCCGCGCAGCCTGGCCGCGATGGAATCGTGAGACGGCGGCGTCGGTCGCGCTTCGGACGGGAATGCAGAAACGTGTTTCGCCAGATTCGAGGCGTCGCTTGTCATGCCTTGTTTCGAAAATACGCAGGGTCTAACGAGAAAGAAGATCAGCGACCGCGCCCGAGAGCGCACATGGCCGCAAGCTGGACGAACTAACTACACGAAAGCTAGGCATCGGAGCGGTTCGCTGCATCGCATGGTTAGGCCTCGGCAGCGTCGCCAATCTTGCGCTCGTAGTCATCAAACTCTATTACCTGACGGCTAAAGGGCGAACTCGCTCGACAAGTTCCTGCAAGAATTGTTTGGAATTCATGAAGACGGCAAAGTGTCCGCCACCTTGAATTGGCACAAACGCCTTCTGGGGTGCCTTGATTGACTCAAGATAATTCCGCGCCAGCGCCGCTGGCGTGGTGAAATCTTCCGCGCCTTGAAAGAAAAAAATCGGCACGGAGAATTCTCGGCCCAGCTCCTTTGCTCCGATGGACCTCGTTTGTGGGACGAGTTGCTCGCCGCTTAGGTCCTGACCATCGGCAGAATCATAAAGGTCTTGTACAGAATTGCCCGGAGCGACCAATGTGAGACCGAGCGTTCCGAATAAGAACTGATCCGCGCCCTCAAAAGAGTTCGCCCATCTCCGCTGTACGGCATATCCCTCACCGGATTTGTAGGGCGGCGGGCCGACGCGGGTCAGATCATCAACGGCGTCCTGGTTACTAACGGCTCGCGCCTTTTTCAGTAACTCTTCGTAGGCCACAAAATAGTTCTTAGCGTTATCCGCGACCTGAGCCGTGCCCACGTAGGCGTAGAAGAGTTCCGGTTTTGCTCGCACCATTTGCAGGCCGATGATTGAACCGAACGAATGAGCCACGATGATGATCTTCTCTTTGCGCAGGTGCTTGCGCAAATAATCCGAAAGCTCAATGCCATCTTCTACCATTCGAGGCAGCGTGATACTGCTTGCGACCCCGGGGCCGCTTTTTCGCAACGTCCTTCCCGCGCCCCGCTGGTCCCATTGCACCACCGTGAACTGTTTCTCCCAAGGGGCGAACAACGCGAACGTCCATGGATTTGTTACGTCACCAGGCCCACCGTGCAGAAACAGCAGCACCGGGTTGTCACGATCCCGGCCACGAATGGTGATCCATTGTTCGATGCCGCCGATCGGAACAAAGCTCGCCTCATCAATACCCTTAGCGGAATTTATGGCGAACTGCTTTGTATTGCGCGACCGCAGGAGCGAAAGTAGGCCGTCTAATTTACGATACTCTGAGTCGGTCGCTTTCGGCTGCGCTACATCCTCGGCAGCCAGTCTTGGCGCCGCGAATGTCAGGCAAGACAGTGCGAAACAAGCGTTGCCGAACAATCTTCCAATGTTCATACTGAGTAATTATGCCTGACGAGAAAGAGATGAGCCACCCAGCACTTTGAAAATAGACGTGCGCATCGATCGAGAGCTCACAACAAAGTGCTGGGTTGGCTTCATCGATTGGTTAGATGTATTTGATCACCCTGAGCTATCGTCGCCCTCGAGCCATTTTTGAACGCGCTGTGTTGAAAAGACGAGCCAAACGAATCAAATCGGCCAAAGCAAAATCTGAAGCACAATGCCAACCGGATGCCAGTCCGTCGCAGCGAGAAACATAAACAAGGAATTGCCGCCATTGTCTCGCGAATCCCAGACTGGTTCGCTTTTGAAATGTGACCGGCGGATTTTTAGCCCCCGAAATAATACGATCCCTTTGACAGCCAGCCCGGCGAATACGTAAGGCACCGCAACAACTGCAAAGATGTCGAATGGATCCGAGGCATCGCCAACATCTAACGTCAAAGATGAGCCTTGTTAGGGGTTACGGTCATTTGCAGGCTGCACGCGGTCGTCACTCGCTGGTTCGTGCTCGATCAAGTCTGCAAACCAACGGCAGCTCACAAACCCTGCGATCGACAAAACTCCAATCGTGTAAGCGAGCCTTCGTCCGTGCCACAAGCTGGAGAACCACTCATTGATGTCGTTGAAAAGGATGTAGCTTTTGCCGCCCATTCTTTCCAACTGGAGATTCTCGCGCTTGGTCGGCACATCAACGCCCAGGATTCCCAACTTCTCGTCCGGGTGCGCCAAATAGAAAACGATCACCGCTGCGGCCAGTCCGCCGACGAGCAAGACTACTCCAGACATTCGGACGCGCCTGGCGGCAATCATGCTGAATCCTGTGCGGCGAAGCGTTTAAGCAGCTCAATCTCGAACGCATTAGGCTCAAGCTGACCGGCACGCATGCTCATCCATCTAACGAGAAAAAAGATCAGCGGCCGCGCGAGTTAGACGTGACGTCATGAAAAGGTAAGACTAAGCGTAAGGACAGGTCCGCGGTTCGCTGCATCGCATGGTTAGATGTTGTCGACCGCCACCGTTTCGACCCACTGTGCGCGCCAAGCAGGGGCCTCGAATGGGTCGGCAAAGTATTGGGTTTCATGCGACACTTTTCCATCCCGAAACTCCATAATACTCACGGTGTAGGCGCGCTTGCCTTCGTAGATAATCACGTACTCAGTGATCCAGAGATCGCCCCTTCCCACGATCCGGCGGACCGAAAACCCCGATGGCCTGCCAGGATGATGACTGCGAAGCGCCTGCAGGTTACTCCGACCGCGAATGACTTCGCCTGACTGCGGATACTCGCACACCACGTCATCGTGGTAGATTTGATGTTCGGCAACTTGATCACCCGCAGCAGACGCTGCCCAATGGCGATCAATGGCCATTCGAATGTTCTGCTCTTCCATTAGCGGCCTCCTTTAGCGTCTACGTGTTCATGACACTGAACTTCGTCGACATCTAATGACACAAAGATAAGCCACGGCAGGGTGTCGTGGCAAACACGCTGAAGTTGTATCGCAACGGGGCCGTTGGCTTCATCGTCTGGTTAGGCCGCGTCTGGTCCATTTCCTTGATAGCGACCGAGAATCAGTTCTGGAATGCAAGTAAGGGCGATACCGCCAATAACTGTTACTGCGCAAATCCATTTCCATCCGAGCGGTCCAAACGGCAAAAATCCAAGACCGTATCCAAGGGAAGCAACAGCACCGAGGATGAAAAACGGGCCAGTGAAGCGGCAGTGGACGCGGCCGCATCGGGAAGCGTTGAGCAGACATACTGCCCCCATGACACCCAGGGACGCGGTCCATAAAACGGTTCTCCAGACCGGCGATGCGGCCCAGCCAAGAGCGAACACAAACCACGGAAGACACCAGAAAAGCAAGCCGCTCATCCCGTTGCATAGCAGGTCGCGCTGCGGAGCGCCGAGGCCAAGCTTATTTCTCATTGTTGTTCAGCGGTCTAACGAGAAAGAGATAAGCCGCGGCAGGGTGTCGTGGCAAACACGCTGAGCTCACTTCGCAATGGGGCAGTTGGCTTCATCGATGGGTTAGATGGTTAGTGTGGAATGCCTTCTTCATCGGTGTGGGAGTGACTCTAATCTTCGGCGTTGCTTCCAAATTAGCTGGTTTGGGATTTCGATGCGTCGGGCAGCCGGCCCTTGATCCACTTGATCTGTCCATTGTGATTTGATTCGTGTTCGCACACGTGGAACCACTTGCAATAATTGTTCGTCGGTCCCCAAAGCCAGTAATTATCAATCTGCATTAACCATGTGTCGTCCCGTTTCCGCAATTCCGCGAGCGTGTGCTCGCGTCCTTCACGCAGGCGATCGAGGTAATAGGACAGATCATGCCCGCGGATCGTTCGCCGCGCCGCGTCGCCCAAACCGGCCGGTACGCCCCACTCTTTCACCGTCATCTGATCCCAATCGTCCCATTTTCTCCCCTCAAAGGTGTGTAGTTGGTAAAGACGCTCGATTGCCGCCAGATGGAGGAGCAAGGCGCCGATCGAGTTTGCCTTCGGGTCATGCAAATAGTCGAGCTGCGTTACGGTGAGCCCTTGTACTGGCTGCAGAATCGTGTCGCGCATCCAGGTCAACATTGAAACCAGTGTGCCAATCTGCGGTGAGAAACCTTTGCGCGGGCCGATGATGTTCAATCCTTCGTTGACTACACCTCCCACTGCACCGTCGATAGAAGGCGACGACAAACCTCCCGCTCCAAGTCCGCAACCGAAGACTGCGGACGCTTTCAAGAAGCTGCGGCGACTTCTCGGCTTCATCTATCTGAATGGTCTGAAGAAATGCGCGATTTCAGTACGACCTCACCATCTAGCGAGACGGAGACTAGCCACGGCAGGGTGTCGCCGCAAGCACACTGAACTTATGTCGAGATGGGGCCGCTGGCTTCATCGAATGGTTAGATGGTTTGTGTGCAACATCAGTGATGACCAAGAATGCCCACGAATGCAGCAAGTAAGAACCATGCGCTGAGCAATAACAGACCGAGCCCAGTGCTACGAACTTGTCGAGCTGTGATCCTGCCATCGCGCGGCCGAATGGGCAATGCGAAGTGTAGCAACCTTGGCCTGCGATTTGTGACATCATTGGCCTGACGAACGATCATATCAGGCTTGAAGCAGTAAACCGCCCCAAAGGCCGCGATCACGCAGCCAAGAAGGAGCGAGAGTATTGACGCAAGTAGCATCTAGCGAGAAAGAGATAAACCACGGCAGGGTGTCGTGGCAAACACGCTGAACTTATTTCGGACTAGGGCCGTTGGCTTCATCGTTTGGTTAGATGCGTTGGTAGGCAGTCCTCCTTCGGGCGAAACGGACAGCGAGAACTACCAATGCTGCTGTAGTCCAAAGAAATCCTGCTGACCGGGCCCCGGCGTCAAACCTTCGTGTCACCGGCCTTCCGACATCCATTTCAATGTCGCCAGCCAGAGGTCGTGGCCTCTGTGCATCAGGCTCTCGTCGGTCTCGCGCAGATGCGCGGCGTCCTTGCCTATCCCGACTTCCTCGGTAACGACACTGCAGCCATCGCCGGTCGGCGTCAGAAACCAGGTATGGTAGAAGCTCGGGGCGGCGCCGGGCGCATAGCCATACCAACCGATTCGCGTGTAGGGAGCAAACTCGTTAACCTTGCTTTCGATCTGCAGTCCGAACGTGGTCCAGCGGAATACGCTGCCTTGGCCAAGCGCGGTGCCATTCATTATTTGGACAGCCTTCGCGTTCGGATACCACTCAGGCCACTTGGTCGCATCGATGATGTGCTGCCAGACGCGTTCGCAAGATGCATGGATGACGAGTTCGTTGTGTGCGAATAGGTCAGCCTTCGTCGGATCGAACCCAGTCGGCCAGTGAATATCGCGCGAGCGGTTCGCGAGATCGTCTTTCATAGTCATGGTGGTCTTCCTTTCAGCTTGGGCGTGGGCTTGTGCGGTCTGGCTCCGGGCCGATCCAAATGCGAGCAGCTCTCCGGCAGCGACGGTAATCCACAGCGCGCGCCGCAAATTGGGGGCAAATGTCGCTTTCATTTCAGGTTCATAAAATGCTCTTCGGGGTTCAACGCATCATAGCTGCGCATTGTTAGACAGCGATGAGCCGTCGGGGAGATTTTTGAAGGCAACCTGCGAGGTAATCCGGAGTCCCTCGCTCGAGATAGAAGTTGTTGACTAACGACGCTGAACACATGCGACTTCATCTAACGAGAAAGAGATAAGCCACGGCTATCGTTGAAAAACAATACGGCGGGAGTGCGTGAGCGCGAAGACGCGAATCGCACTAGGGAAGCCGGGAACCGAGACGAAGTCGAGGGTGTCGTGGCAAACACGCTGAGCTTACTTCGCAATGGGGCCGTTGGCTTCATCGATTGGTTAGATGCTTTCATTTGCCACTCATTCATCGAATGAATCCGGGAAGATCATCGTCCCGTCTTTATCGAATCCGAAAGTCACGCCCGATGAGCCTCCGTGTCCATCGGAAGCGAACCCGGCGTAAACGCGACCGGGAATGAGCTTCTGCGGTTGAATCATCGTGGTAAAACCAGGAGGCGTAACTCCGTACTCGATCGGCTGTGTCAGACCACGGCCGCCCAAGATGGACCACATCGCCTTCCACCGGTCGTCGGCGGTCCGCGTAGAAACGGTGAATGACTTGATATCGGTCTTCGGACGTGTGGTCGAATCACGGTAAAACTCGAAGCGGATCGGCCGGCCCAATCGCCCGCTCGCCTTAGAAACAAACGAGTATGACATCGCCTCAGCAGCGATGCCCGCGGACAGCAATAAGATGACGGCAACGACGCGCATTAGCATCTAACGAGAACAGAGATAAACCATGTCAGGGTGTCGTGGCAAACACGCCGATGTTGCATCGCAATGGGGCCGTTGGCTTCATTGACTGGTTAGATGCCTTACGCGGGATCGGTTTAATGAAGGTAAGGAATGAGGACAGCCACAGCACCGACCAGACCTAGGGCGGCAATGGCAGTCGTGGCGATACCCAACGAGCGTGACCGAATCCATCCCCCAAGACCAAAGGCCCCGAACAAAAGCGCAATCCCAACAAGAAAAGAAAAAGAAAGCGGCGTCTGTTGCGCAAGAACGGATGAAGGCATCGTGCCGTCGTTGGGCAGACTAGCAGCGATCGCTGCAGCGAAAGTCATTCCTAAGGTAACGAGCAAAAATGCAATAGAGGCCATGACCGCCAGAAGTGCTGCCAGGTTTGTAGCTCGATGTTGCGCCGACGCCGAAAGCAAGACTCCGTAGAAACTGAAGGCAAACCCCGCCAGAACTGAACTGACGAAAGCAAATTGGCGATAGTATTCGATTACGGAGCTGGCCGTCATCTAACGAGACAGGGATAAGCCACGGCAGGGTGTCGTGGCAAACACGCTGAACTTATTTCGCAAAGGGGCCGTTGGCTTGATCGATTGGTTAGCGTCCTCCACCTGAGTCTTGTCGATCTGTAAAAACTCAACCGACGCCCATTGTCTTCGATGAACGCGACGGTGACGCCTCGGCTTGGGCTATTTGGTGCGATGATCACCTTCTTGCCTTGGAGTTCCTGCTCAAGATCGTCAACCTCGAAAGCCACATGAGGAATGGTCTTGACGAGTTCCGGATATGGCGCATCCAGTTCGTACCTCATCCATTCGATGCGGTAGGGACTGTCTTTGTACCCACTGACATAAACCTTCAAGTGCTTCAGATGCGCTTCGCCCTCTCTTTTTTCGGTGGTCGGAATTCCGAGATGATGGTATTTCCTCATTGCGAACACTCCTCTGAAGGGCTATTGAAAACGCCTAACGAGAAAAAGGTGAGCGACGGCTGATACGGGTGCGCGGTGTCGGGGTGAAAGTTCGGAAGTCATCTCAAAAGTGAATCGCGGAGCGGTCCGGCGTTCGCTCCATCGCATGGTTAGGCGTTCATGTGAAAAGTCCTACAACCCGGGTGACCGTTAGCGCCGCCAACCCAAGACGGTGAACCAATCGTTGCTGCCAGCCAATAAGTAACACTGGAACGCCCAATCGAACCAGAAAGACGGCCGCGATGTGAGCATGCGAAAAACCAAAAAAATTGCCCCGGGCGAAGTTGTAGCTAAGGCTGATCACAGGCGGTAGCAACAGGACACCGACGAGCACTCGACTGTGCGTCATGTAATAATCCTCCAAAGACGCCCAGGTGTCTTGTTCCCGCGGTAGCATTGCCTGGCTAACGAAGACATAGGGCAAAGTGATGCCGATAGAAACCAGGATTGGCCAGGGCCCTATGGTCAAGACGCTACGCGCTTCCCAGGCTGACATCCATTGATGGGCGGCACTGAACAGGATAAGCAGCCCCAATAAGATGGGCGATATTCCGACGACCATATCCTTTCGCCCGCGCCACATATCGGCAAAGCCCGTCGCCACCCTCGCAACCGCGAGACCCAGTAAGAGGCTTTGAAATGAGAAAAGGAAGTCGAATCCGCTCATATCTCTCTATTCTGATCGTCTAACGAGAATAAGATCAGCGACGGCTGGCGGGGTGGCGCGTCGCTTTGCGTTGGAGGCGGAATTTCATGGAAAGTGAGGAACCGAGCCTGCCAGCCGTTCGCTGCATCGCCTGGTTAGACTCTTGGGAGGCGTTCCGAGTTCGTGTCTGTCATCGGCCGTGCAAATGAGTTACTTGGCTGGTTTCACAAGCGGATTCTCCCCGAGTTCTTTGTAGGAAAGATGCTTGTCGGGAAACACGGCGATGAGATTGAATGGTTCCGTTCCGGCATTGCGGAAAGTGTGCGGCACACCCGCCGGGACACGCGCTATATACGGTCCTTCCACTGTAAAACGCCGATCGCCGATCACGTACTCAATCTTGCCGTGCAGAACGACGTGCGATTCCTCACTGTCGTGCGTATGCAACGGCGGCCCGCCGCCCGGTTGGGTCTCGGTCAGGATAAATGAGAGGCCGTCGAAGCCATAATCTTCGCCGTTCATGAAGTAGCCGGCTTCGCCCGGAACGTCATAAAAACTCGTCATCTGCTTCAACTTAATTACGTAATCTGAGCGGTTGAACGGCTCCTCCGGTCTGTGCTCATAGCTTTTCGTCGGTAATGAATCCGGCCCGATGTGGATGTATCGCTCCGTGCGCTTCTCACATCCTGTGAAGGCCACACTCGTAAGAACGATAAACGTCAACCTGGAAAGCGGTCGCATAGGTCTAACGAGAATAAGATAAGCGAATCGCCACTGAGAGCGAGGCTGATCTGGAATGGAGGTGTCTAGTCACGAAAGCTGATTTTCTAGCCGGGTGGCGATTCGCTTCAGCGTTTGGTTAGGCGGCTGTTCTCTCTAGAACACAAAACCGCGGAGGAGATGCGAGGGCGCGTTGCCATTAACCTTCTTCGCGGTTTTGTTTTCGCGACTTCGAGCAATCCCATCCGTCTTGTTTTACGCCCGGGGAGGTGGAAAGTTTGCGTTGTGAAATCGCTGTTCGCTGTGTCGGTGCTGGCGTCTGCGGGTTTGACGGCGGTGTGCAATAAAGGGACATGAAAAAGACGTCTCTTCTCCTTTTGCTGGCCTTGGTTGCGAGGACTTATGCCGCCCAAAGCGATCTCCCTCCTCTTTACAAAGTCATTGTCGATTCTCACCGCTGCCTTGTTTTGGAACCGGACCATTTGCCCCAGAATGCGCCTCTCGTCGTTTTGCTCCATGGATATCACGGCTCAGCCACGAGCTTTATTTACCTTTGGTCCGAACTGCATCTACCGCCCGGCCGGGTCGTATGCCCGGACGGCCTTTTTTTCCTCGAGGGGAAGGGGTTTGGCTGGTATCACAAGGAGAATCAAAGCGATATCGTCCAAAGCCGCGACTATCTCTTGAAACTGGTCCAGCGGTTAGGCCCGAAAAGGCCGGTGATCTTTGCTGGATTTTCTCAAGGCGGGGTCATGTCCATCGTAACGGGGCTTCATTGCCCGAACAAGGTCCTCGCCATCGTTTCCATGAGCGGATATGTCCCGAATCCGGCGGAAAATTTGAGAGACCTTAAAGCGCCAAGATCGGTTCCGATCTTGATGGTACATGGTGGGCAAATGGACGAAACAATCCCCATAGCCGACGCCCGTTTTGGAGAGATAAGTTTGAATGCCCGAGGCTATCACCCGGTCTTCAAGACCCTTTCCATGGGACATGGGATCTCCCAAGAGTCTTTAAATAGTGTTCGTGATTTTTTAGCCCAGGTCCTGCCGAAGAACTAGCGGGTCGGAAGAAAGATCTGACGGGTGCGGAGGACACGTTCGAGAGGGACCTATTCCTGGCCTCTTGGACTCCAGATTTAATCTGAGAAGATCTGTACTGCGGCCCCGGTCTTCGTTTCGATTAGTGTTTGCCGCGCCATAGCCGGGCGATGAACACAAAGGTGACCATCGCAGTCGCCTAACGAGACGGAGCTGAGCCACTGCGGGCGAGAGCGAGCATGGCAGACACGGGGAACTCTTTCATAAAATCAAATGTGCGCATCGCGACGGCCAGCGGTTGGCTCCAGCGATTGGTTAGGCGTTCGCGTCATGCTAAAAGCGCAACGAGGTAAAGTACCATACCGGCCAGAGCCGTGTTCCAGAAAACAGCCGAACGAATAAGGCCGTATCCTAGCACCGCAGCAAGTAAATAGCCTAGCCGTGCCCAGAAATACAGATGCGCGCCCCAGACTGTCAGCAAGCCATCACGGTTCGTGAAGTGGGCCGCCAAAACAAGAGCAGCGAAAAACGGAAAAGTCTCCAGGAAATTCGTGGTCGCTTGATCCATCCGGTTGGCGAGCCCGCGCAGCGGTGGAACCGGCTCGTCTCGGCTGCCACCTGTCCAGCGATAGCCATACTGAAAGCTGATTAGATGAGAAGCCGCTATGAGCTGAACCAACCCAAGAATCACACTCGCGACCAGAAGTCGTAGCTCGGTGGTCATGCGCCTAACGAGAAATAGATAAGCCACGGTAGGGCGTCGTGGCAAGCAGACCGAAGTTGTCTCGCAACGGGGCCGTTGGCTTCATCGACTGGTTAGATGGTACTGCCGCGACTGACAATCAGGCCTGGCGTTTACGCGTGCGTGCGCGCGTGGGAAGGTGACGGCGGTTCCTGGGTGGCGAGTGGCGAGCATCACCTTCGAGCCAAGGGCGCACCCCGCCTTGGCATAATTGTCCGCTTGGTCGGACATCTCAGGGCAAGCGATCGTCAAAAAAAAGCAACGGAACGGCAGCAAGCTTCGCTCGGGCTCATTAAAATGGGTCGATGACGTCGAGGAGAATCTTATGGGCAAGCCAAATTGGCATCTTGGTCCAAATTCTCATCTTCAGGCTTTGGGCTGACGTCGCTGTGGCGGCGGATTTGCAGGAGGTTGTCGTCACGGGATCCTTCGGCGGACCGGATGTCTCCGCCACGGGAGCAAGTGAGTACTCAATAACAGCCCAGGACATTTCTAATCTTCCCGAGGGCAAAAATACAAATATGACAGATGTTCTAGCGCAATTGCCCGGGGTCGCGATCGATCAAAACCAACAAATCCATATCCGCAACACGGAAGGGCCTCAATTTCAATATGAGATCAACGGTATTCTGGTGCCCCTGGATATTAACACGAATCCGCCATTCGTTTCGATGATCAATCCCGTGTTCGTAGATCACCTGAGTCTGCTCGATGGCGTGCTCCCGGCCCGCTATAGCTATGCTACCGGTGGCGTCGTAAACATCGAAACCAAATATGGGACCGAACAACCAACCGGAAGTATCACGCTCTATGCCGGTCAGCGCGACACGGTTCAGCCGAGTTTCGAGTTGGCCGGCAGCGAAGGGAAGCTTGGGTACTATTTCAATGCTCTTTATGGCGAGGGCAATACTGCATTTAGCTCCGCTACGCCTGGGCCAAGCGCCATCCACAATTGGACCAATCGAGGGCAGGCTTTCGGCATATTTTCCTATACGCTGGCCAAGGACACAACGCTGAACTTGATCCTTTCGACCTCGGCCAGCGATAATCAGCTGCCGAACGTTCCGGGATTACCGCCGGCTTATAGCTTAGCCGGGGTAACTCATTATCCTTCAAAGGACATAGATTCCTACCTCAATTTCCGGGACTATCTGGCTATCTTGTCTGTCAAGGGTTCGCCTCAGCCCGGCCTGACGTATCAATTTGGCTACTCTTTTCATTCTTTGACTCAAAAATTCCTGCCTGACGATACCGGAGAACTTATCTACCAGGGAGTTGCCTCAACTGCCTCTCATAAGGATCTCGATAATACAGTGCAAGCCGATCTGACGTATCAACTCGGGAGCCATGGTATAAGTACGGGTTTTTATTTGGGAGGGTATCGAGTAATCGCCGATGATTCATCGCTGGTTTTTCCGGCGGATCTAAATGGTAATCAATCGAGCGACATTCCAGTTCATGTGACGGCTAATACCAGCGCTACTAACATCGTGGCCGGAGTCTATTTGAACGACCTGTGGAAGATTAACGATCAACTGAGTACAAACATGGGTGTCCGCTGGGATGAGCTCACCGGTTTTACTCGCGGAAGTCAGTTTGATCCCACCATAAACCTGATTTATCAGCCCGTTTCCAACACGACATTGCACGCCGGGTTTGCGCGCTATTTTCAAGTTCCTAGTTTTCAAGGAATTTCTCCCACCGCGTCCCGTACATTCGCGGGAACGACCGCCGCCGGGTCGCCCGGTATTGCGACTCCGACTACGGAAGACGATTACGAATGGGATTTCGGCGCGCTCGAACACTTAGGTTCGCGTCTCACCATTTCCGTAGATGGCTTCTACGAAATAACTCACCATTATCTGGATACGGGGCAATTCGGAGTCGTCCCGATATTCGCGCCCTTTAACTATGATCGTGGTTATATATGGGGCGGCGAAATGGCGGCAAGTTACAAAGTCGATAGCCTTTCGGTCTATACCAACGTTACCATCGGTCGAAATTTGCAGGAAGGTGTGGCGACCGGTCAGTTCAATTTCGACCCCGACGAGCTGGACTACATCAACCATCATTACATCGTGCTTGATCATCAGCCGTTGGTGGGTGTTTCGGCTGGCGCCACTTATGCCTGGAAACCATATAGCTTCAGCGCCGACGTAATTTATAGCAGCGGTTTGCGCGCCGGTTTTGCCGACACGGCAAAATTGCCCAATGTGTTTCAATTAAACATCAGCGCCGAGCGATCTTTTCGCGTTCCGAAGCTAGGTCAACTGACCGATCGAATCACCATCATCAATCTCTTCGATCGAACCAATCTTATCAGGCCTGCGGAGGGCATTGGCATATTTCAGTCGGCTTACGCGCCACGGTTCACGGTTTTCAATACTGTCACGCTCGCATTTTGAGCTCACCTGTTCCGCTCGTTTCTGTCATACCTCACGGACGGTTAGAAACACGATTTCCAGTACCAGCATATGCGATAGCCGTTAGCCTGTCGCGGTGGACGTTTGATCACGCCTTTCGCTTCGTAGTGACGCAGCGTATCTGCGCTTACACCGGCCTGCCGCGCCAGTTCCCCAATTTCGCGCGAATTCTGAGACTTCCCGTCAATCACGTATTGAACCTACGCGTTGGAACTCATTCCAATGTCCAGGGAATTTTCTGGAGAGAAAACTATATCGCGTTGCTCGGCGTGGTTAGCCGCCGCTGTGTGCGAGCGCCGGGCTGCTGTTAGCGGCCGGATGAACTCGGACGCCAAACTTCTGCTTGAATTCTTTTGTCGAGAGGCTTCACCATCTAACGAGACAGAGCTGAGCCACCGCTGGCGGGAGCGGGCATAACAAAGATCTGGAACTGTTTCATAACATCAAGCACGGACTTCACGACGGCCAGCGGTTGGCTCCAGCGACTGGTTAGGCGGTTCGACTTCCCTTGGCCAATTTACCCGAGTGAGCGGTCCGGTAAGAAATACCCACGAAGCGGCGCCCAAGAGTGTCACGGTGGCTGCCACGACAAAAGCCCACCAGAATTGTCCCGTCCAATCGACCACGAGGCCAGTCAAGGGTGCAACGATGACGCCCGCCAGGTTACCAATCGCGTTCTGCAGCCCAGTCCATCTCCCAGCCACCGCCGAGCCGGCGAGGGTCTGTGCAAAGACATAGATTGTAGGTCCGGTGAAACCGCAGCCGAAGCCCATTACCAAAAGGCAGACGAATGAAGTGCGTGCGCTCGCCACCACGCAACCAAGGAGAGCGACCGCGATCGTCAGATGGCCAATACCCATCCAGAGCTTGCGCACGAAATTCGCGCTCGCACCGGCGCGAACCCACGCATCAGCCATCCACCCCAGAATCGGTGAAGCGATCGCATACATAAGATAGAACAAAGCGCCTTCCCGGGCCATCTCCTGCATCGAGAGATGCCGTTCGCTTACTAGAAAATAGGGCAGCCAAACGATCATGAGGTAGAGCGAGTAGTTCGTGCAAAGGTGCCCGAGCGCCGCACCCCAAAACGCCCGCCGGCGAACAATCTCCCCGATTCCTGCCGGACAAACAAATCGCTCCGAGGTAGGAGCCGCTTTCGGCATCCAGTAAATCCACGGCACCAGCCAGAGCACGCCGGCAAACCCGAGCACAACAAAAACCGGCCGCCAGCCGTAGACCGCCATCAGGTCGCCACAGAAGAATGTGCCGAGCGCCGGACCAAGAGTCATCCCGCTGACGATGGCTGCGTTGGCCACACCGCGATGTCCTTGGGCGATGGAACGAGCGAGGATTTTCCCGTAGGCCGGGAAAGCCACTGATTCGCCTGCGCCGAGTAAAAGCCGACAGGCCATTAGTGTCGCAAAGCCATGAACTAGACCGGTCAATCCCGTGGCCAAAGACCAGATCGCGAATCCACCAGCCAGCACCCAATTCACATCAAAGCAGTCTATCAGCCAGCCGCTCACGATCATGAAGCTGACATAAGTCCAAAAGAACGCGCCTAAAAGTAGGCCGAGATGATAGGCGGAAAGATGAAGCTCGCCTTTCAACAACGGCGCGGCCACCGACAGATTACCGCGGTCGACATAGTTAATGAAGACCGAGAGCGCCAGGAGGAAAAGAAGCGTCAGAGTCCTGGGGCCGATGGATTGCTCACTCTGCACGTTTGAAGTCATAGGTTACGTGCAGGTTAATCGCACAGTTAACGCCTAACGAGACCAAGCTGAGCCGCGCGCATGAACCGAAGGATCATCCAACATCAACAAGACGGCGCAAACCAAAACTCTCGCGTCCGGCTCCAGCGCCTGGTTAGGCGTATCGCGTCACTATAGATACTTGATAACGACGTAAGTCGAAGCTCGGCGGGTAATCGGAACGGTCGTGGAGGTGCCGAAACCACTGGCATAATTTCCATAGCCGTACGCGCTCGCGCTCGCGGCGGTGTAGTAACCCTGTAGCTGTGAAGTGCTCGACAACGGAGTTTCTGCCTTCCCAAGACTCGAACTCGGTGGTGGTGCATCCGAAGAGCATGAGTGCGGCACCGAACAGCAGCGCGGTTCTGTGGATCATGCGTGTGATAATACGAGTGATGTCAATACACCTAACTCGTATTAGGCGTTTCGATGTGAATCATGGGGCAGAAGTATGACTGTAGGAACAACACGACCGCCGTCGAGCGACCATTGAATCTCAGTCACATCACAGAAGTGATACGCCGCCTTATCGTCGTCCATGTCGCCCGGATCGTCGAAAGCCTCGTACGTGTTGATCGTGCTGCCGACCGTCGGCAGGAAATCGACGCTCCATGTGAATGCCCGGACCTGGTGTCCGCCACGCGTGCGAATCTGGAATTTCACGGGAGTCATCGGAGTATTGCGCTGGTCATTATTACTCGCGGGCCGCTCTCATGCGCCTAACGAGAACAAGATGAGGGACGGCCACTGGGACCGCGCGTCGGTCGAAGCGAAAGGGTTAAAGCTACGCGAGGCATAAGCGTACGGCGGGTGGCCGTTCGCTCCATCGCCTGGTTAGGAATCTTGTGGACGCGGCTGGAACAACAAAAGAGTGATCGAATGATCGCCGACATTTGAGATCCGGTGGTTTAGATCAGTGCCGACACATACAAAACCGGGGCCCGTGATGGAGGACGAGCCTTGCATCCCGCAAGCGCCGTTTATGCGACCTCGGCCGAGCGCCACGAGAACGCCTGGACGCGCCGCAATCGCCTTGCCCGGCGCGACAACGTAGCGAACCACACGCACCTTCCCGTTGTTCAGCTCGACCTCGCCTGAGGGGGAGCCATCAGCGGCGGCGGTCGAGATCCTTTGACTTGTGGGCGCTAACAGTTCCACCACCACCATATGAATAGCTGTCCCGCCCAGGTTACTCACACGGTGCACAAACCGCCGCGGGTGAGGCGCGAACCATACTTCGCCAGGCTTGTCCGGCGGTTCATCTACTGGTTTGGATCCCATCTGCTCGTCCCGTGACGCTCCGGGTGAAATCGTCACCCCGGCCAGATCGTGGTAATGGATATGAAAAAGTGTGCTCCGATGTGGTGGAATCACGATGTCATAGACTCTCAGCTTCTTATCCGCGTAGACAACGTGGTGCATCGGCTCCCTTTCCACCGGCACAGGCGATGCTGCCGCTCCGCCCAGTGCGAGAATCGTTAAGAGGATAGTTAATCTTGCCATAAAAGCGTGAAGTGCGCGGCTAGCGCCTAACGAGAATTAGAAGAATGTTCGCAATTAAAGGCGAACATTTTTTAACCTATCACGATTCCGGAGGTGGGTAAACGCGACGGGCGGGGCCTGGGCTATCGCCGTCCAGTGGACTGCAAATACCGAGTCCGGGCCGGTGAAGGACATGATCAGAGCGCGGAGCAGGGAGCAAGGAGCGGGGAGCGAAGGGAAGACTGTGATCAGTGATTGGTGAATGGACGACTCGCCTAGTCAGTCGGACGGGAGGACGTACGAGCTTGGGTGATCAGACCCTAGGGGAGGTCCCTCGTCGTCTTCGCGACTCGGGATGACGGACGAGGGAAAAGGGCTTCGCTGGGGTGGCAAGCAGCGGAGGTATCTGGGCAGGCTGCCGCCCGTGGTCAGTTCGCTCTTTTCGATAAAGGCCGCGCACTGGAGCGATGGTAGCAGACGCACGGAGCTGGGAGCAAGGAGCAAGGAGCGGACGGCGTGACAGCGCCGCGTTATCCGCGTAAAAGGCTGCGCCTCACGCGGCGAGGGATCGCGCACGAGCATGAGTGGAACCCGGGACGCGGCTGTCTGCGATCAGTGGATTAGGAACACGAATACGAATAGGAACAAGACGAGGAGGTGAATAGTGAGAGATCCTTCGACTTCGCTCCCGCCTTCGCCTGAGCTACGGCGTGGCAAGCAGGATGACAAAAAAAGGAGGCGGGGAGCAAAGGGCAGAGGGCGGAGGGCAGAGGGCAGAGGGCAGAGGGCAGAGGGCAGAGGACAGAGGGCGGAGGCGGAGGGCGGAGGGCGGGAGCGGGGAAGCCAAAAAACGTGAACGCTGAACGCTAGCGGTGCATTATCAATTAAGTGTTATCGGCCGCGTAAAAGGCTCCGCCGCACGCGGCGAGGGATCGAACGCGAGCAACAAGCGGGAGCACGAAAATGAGGATGAGGATCCAAACGTCTACAACTGCGTATCATCAGTGAGCGGCAAGCGGGAGCGCTTGCCCTACAACGGGATTTCAGATCGTCGATCCTGTCTTACTCCATACTCTTCGCTCCGTGCTCCATGCTCCATGCTCCATGCTCTATGCTCTATGCTCTATGCTCTATGCTCTATGCTCTATGCTCTATGCTCTATGCTCTATGCTCCATGCTCTTGCTCCATGCCCTATGCTTTCTCAGGACCAGGTGATAAGGCGGAGTTCGTGGTCTTGTTGTAAATGGGGATGAGTAGGCAGGACGCGGATACTAAAGCCGTAGGCGCCGGATTCGCTTGCCGGAACTGAGCCGCGATAAAAATAAGTGCCGTCGCCATTCTGGCCGGCCTGGTTCAACATCGTGATGGCCGGATTCTTAATCCCGCCGTTCTCGGCTTCACCGTGATAAGCCTCGACCCGGACATGTTGTGGATCGACCCCGCCGAGATGGACGCGCGCGCTCACTTCGAGCGATTCACCCACCGGAATGTTTTGTCGATCCTTATTGCCGACTTGCACATCGTCAATCCGGATCTGCGGCCAATCTTTGCGGATGCGCGTTTTCCATTGGCTGAGATCGCTGGCCGCGGCGCAATCGTTTTGGGAAAAGTCGCGATAGGCCTGCGCCGCGGGCGCATAAAGCCGCTCGGTGTATTCCTTGACCATGCGATGAGTATTGAAAACGGGCGTGACGCTGCGGATCGATTCGCGCATCAACTGAATCCAGGCGAGGGGAAGTTTGCCGTCGGGCTTGGCGTAATAAAGCGGGATGATTTGATTTTCGAGTAACTGATAAAGGCTGCTGGAATCAACTTCGCTCTGGAAATCGATGGAGCCGTCTTTAATTTCGCCGCCGATGGCCCAGCCGTTGTTTCCATTATAACTTTCGCTCCACCAGCCATCGAGCACGCTGAGATTGAGGCCGCCGTTAGGTGGCGTTTTCATTCCACTGGTGCCGCTCGCTTCCAGCGGACGCAGCGGATTGTTCAACCAAAGATCGACTCCCTGCACCAATCGCCGCGCGATGTAAGTGTCGTAGTCCTCGACGAAAACGATGCGATTATCGAAACCGGATTCGCGCGAGAACTTGTAAACTTCCTGGATCAGGGCTTTGCCACCCTCGTCGCGCGGATGCGCTTTGCCGGCGAAAATGAATTGAACCGGCCGGGTGGAATCGTTCAGCAGTTTGTGCAGGCGATCTTTGTCGGTGAAGAGGAGCGTCCCGCGTTTGTAGGTAGCGAAACGTCGCGCAAAACCGATGGTGAGAATTTCGGGGTCGAGAATCCGATTGGCCGCGCGAATGGATTCAGGCGATTCGCCGATGCGTTCGCGCTGAGCCTTGACCCGTCCGCGGACGAACTCGACCAGACGCAGCTTCAATTTCTGGTGCGCATCCCAAAGAATGGCGTCGGGAATATCCATGACCCGGCGCCAGAAATCTTCGTTGGTAAGGTTTTCTTCCCAATCACCGAGATACTTATCGTAAAGCACGAGAAATTCCGGGGCCAGCCAGGTTTTGGTATGAATCCCGTTAGTTACGTGAGTGATGGGCACTTCGTGCGCGGGGACGCCGGTCCAGACGTCTTTCCACAGACCGCGACTGACTTCGCCGTGTAATTTGCTGACGCCGTTGGAATGCCGGCTCAAGCGCAAGGCCAGGATGGTCATGCTAAACGGATCGGTGGCGTTGATCCGGGTTTGGCCGAAAGAGAAAAATTCGTCGAAGGGCAGACCGATTTCGGTGGCGAAGCCGCCAAAATATTTGCGCATCATTTCGCGCGGGAAAGAATCGTTGCCCGCCGGCACCGGCGTGTGGGTGGTGAAAACATTGGCGGACGCTGCGACCTGAAGGGCGGCGTAAAAACCGAGCTTCTTCTCCGCGACGAGCCGCCGAATCCGCTCGAGGCCGAGAAAGGCGGAGTGGCCTTCGTTCATGTGGAAAACGTCCGGCTCGATCCCGAGCGCGCTTAAGGCGTTGACGCCGCCAATACCGAGCACGATCTCCTGTCGCATTCGCATTTCGAGGTCGCCACCGTAAAGCTCGGCAGTGATGAGTCGATCTTCCGCCTTGTTCTCCGGGATATCGGTGTCGAGCAGGTAAAGTTTGACGCGACCGACCTGAAGCTCCCAAACCCGAGCGTAAACATCGCGGTCCAGGATCGGCACTGGCACCAGCAGCGCGAGATCGTCGCGCCGGACTTCCCGGATCGGCAGATGATGAAAATTTTGATTGAGACTGACCGCGTGCTGGATCCCGTCCTTGTCGATTTCCTGCCGGAAATATCCGTGTCGATAGAGCAAGCCGATGGCGACAAAATTCAGGTCGAGGTCGCTGGCTGACTTGCAATGATCGCCGGAGAGAATGCCGAGACCGCCGGAATAATTCGGGATTGATTCGTGGAATCCAAATTCAGCCGAGAAATATGCCACCGGTTTTTGCAGGACCGCGCCGACGCCGTTTTTCCCATAAGTGTCCTTGCGGGTGAGATATTTTTGGAAGGCGTCGTAAAACTGTTTCAGCTCGCGCAGAAAAGTTTTGTCGGTGGCGAGTTCTTCCAGCCGAGCCTGGCGCGAAAGCTGAAGCATGCGAATGGGATTGTGATTGGTCCGGTTCCACAGCTCGGGGTCGAGATGACGAAAGAGGCGGCGAGCGGAAGGCTCCCAGGTCCACCAAACGTTGAAACTGACTTCGCGCAGGGGCTCGAGCGCGGCAGGAAGAGTAGGGACTATATTATAGGTTTGAAAATTCGGCATGGCGGGAATGGGCGGGCCAACATCGCGATTTTGTCATGAAACAGCAAAGCAGCAAATCTCGGGCGAAGCAGCGGATTGGAGGAGTGGTGACGCCGGAAAGACGAGAAACAAACGCCGAACGCCCAACACCCAATGCCCAACAACGAACGTCGAAAGAGGGCGGGGAGCCGCGTAAAAGGCTCCGCCTCACGCGGCAGGTGGTCCTCTCTCTTTGCGAACGGGGAAGGAGAAGCGCTCGGCAAAGAGGGATTTTGCCGGCACGAGCAGGCCGAGAAGGAATCCGGTGAAGAGACCGCCGAGATGGGCTGACATGCTGACGCGAGGAGTGACAACGTCGAAGGCCAATTGCAGGAGCACGATGACGAAGATGTTTCGCAAACGTTGCCGGGCCAGCGGAGCGTGGCGATGACGGAGGAGGAAACCGATCCATGTGCCGACGACACCCATGATGCAACCGGAGGCCCCGACGAGTTGCACCGGCTCAAGCAGTCTCAGTTTCGTTAGCAAAACGACGGCGATGCTCGATCCAATGCCCGACACTAAATAACAGACGGCGAAAAGAAATCCGCCGATCTGCCGCTCCAGCGCGGGGCCGAGCAGAAGAAGCGCGAAGAGGTTGAAGAAAATGTGAATCGGTCCGTAGTGGAGAAAAAGCGCGGTGAGGAGTCGCCAGTATTGATGTCGAAAGATCACGAAATGGGTATCGAGCTCGCCGAGCCGGTGCAGCGTCATTGGATTGGTTGAGCCGCCGGCGAGAATTTCAAGAATGAAGGCGGCGACGTTAATGATAATTAGCGCAAGAACGACCGGCGAAACGGTGATGCCGAACCGGTCCGAGCCGGATTGGCGGTAATGGTAACGCGCAGCCCGGGCGCGGTTCCGGAGAAAAGCAGGCACGACCAAGAGCGCGCACCAAACAATGGCGGCGAGCCAGCCTGCGATTGGGCGTGCCAGCAGCCAGGCCAAAGCGGATGCGATCAGGACGATGGCAGCGCGGGCGCGGGCGCCGGGACTTTGCGGCTGGAAAGCTTGAAGGACCACGAGCGCCGAGGTTGCGATGGCGCTGAAAAGGAGGATGTGATTGAGCTCCATTGGGTCCTGGAATGATGAAGTGTTGGAGTGGTGGAGTAGTGGAATTGTAGGGGCTTTTGGCGAAACGCCAGAAATTTGGCGTGCGGACTGGAATCCACACCGGAAAATTCCGTTTCGGCGAGGACGCCGAAACCAACACGCGAGACGCGTGCGCTACCCAGAAGGAATGCGTACGATCGGCGCAGCTGGAACACAGGCATGTTTGCCTGTGCGGGCAGCGGGGATCTTAATCATCAACGGGCAAGATGCCCATTGACCCCACCGCCAAGATCGCTGTGCTACATCGTCACACGAAAGTTTCTTTGCGCGGCGCGATTTTTCGCGAAATTCGGGAGGTGCGCATTTTCATCACGAATTATCTGGATGTTATGTCTTCCTGGTGTTTCTGGTCCCAACCGACCTGGACCGAATTGAAACGCCGCTACGCCGATCGGGTGGAGTTCGATTGGAAAATTGCGCTAATGGACGGGGCGGGATTGCCGAAGTCGCGCGCGCAGGAGGAATGGTATTACCGGCGCAGCGGGTTGATGAACCGCTCGCCCTTCATGTTGCGAAGCGATTCCTACGAACCGGTTTTGCCGGAATATTTGGCCCCCAATCTTGTGGCAGAGGCAGCGCGCGATCTTGGAATCAAGGACGATTCGGTGCGACTGGCGCTTTCCAATTCCATCCTGCGCGAGGGATCAAAAGCGATTCGTGATCTCGATGTGGCAGCGGAAATCGGCGCTCGCGCTGGCGGACTTGAGAAAGGGAAACTGCTGGAACGGGCCAAGTTGCCGGAAATCGAAAAGCGGATTCGTCAGAGCACGACAGATTGGGAGGCCCTCAAGGTAACGCAGCGCCCGACCTTTCTTGTCGATACTGAAATTGGTGATCGCGCAATCTTCTCAGGCGTGATAAGATTAGAACCTATCGCTGCCACTTTGGATTCGATGATCGACGACGCTGCCGCCTACGCCGCACATGCCGCCCATTTCGGCGCGCCACCTGCTCAATAGATCTTTTTCATCTTGCGACTCTTTCTTTGTGGCTACAGTTTTCCCCGGCTCGCGAAATTGCGGGCCCCTCGATGTGGTCTTCGCAGCTGCATCGATGCCGAGTGCTCCGCGGTCGCGTCCAATCGACGGCGGATTTGCGAAAATGAAATAACAGCGATGCGCCGCACTCTCGTTTCGCTGGAAGGAGCCTAAATCTGCAACTACAAATTCGTGTAAATGGTCGGATTCGCGCCCGCGAGGTACGGGTGATCATGGGAACGACCGGAGAACAACTCGGCGTCATGAAGTTGTCCGACGCCCTGCGCAAAGCTCAGAGTCTGGAGCTGGACTTGGTTGAGATCGCGCCAACGGCAAATCCGCCGGTGTGCAAGATCGTCGATTTTGGCAAGTATCGTTACGATATCGCCAAACAGGAAAAGGACCGGAAATCATCGCCGGCGGCCAAGCTGAAGGAAATCAAGTTTCGGGTAAATATCGACGAGCACGATTACCTGACCAAGATCCGCCACGGCGAAGAATTTCTCGATCGCGGAAATAAAGTGCGGGTGCAATTGCAATTTCGAGGACGCGAAATGGCGCACCAGGAATTTGGAATGCAGTTGATGGCCAAGGTGAAGAATGACCTGGCTGGGATGTCGCAAGTGGAAATGGAGCCGAAGCTCGCTGGTCGCAATATCACGATGACGCTTTCGCCGTTACCAGCGAACCGACGCAAACGGCGGTTCGCGCCGATGGCTGAAACAGTTTCGCCCAACGGCCAAGATGCGCCGGTAGAGTAGGTGGTATCGGCTTCCAGCCGATGCTGTGTTGAAAGTCGACCCTCCCACTGAGGAGTTTTGCGGTCGTTGCGGGTAGATAGGGAAGTTGTCCTTTTGCGGCTCCGCAGAGCGTCGCCCTACCAACGAAATTTTCGGCAGAACGCATCGGTAGGACGAGACTCCGTCGAGCTGCCGAGGTTTGCGTTTTTCCTAAGTGGTGCGGCGTTGTAGCTGCCGCTGTCCTCAGCGGCAGGGATTTTCAGATTCTGCCGCCGGTGACGGCGGCAGCTACATTCTGGGCAATCGAGAGCGGTTCCTTGATTACGGCTTGGTAGCCGGTGTTGCAGTCGCTGTGGCTGGCGGACGCACGTTAGGATTAGGAATGGGACCGGATGGCGTCGGCGGTGGCGTTGGTGGTGCGTGCAATTTCGCTTCGAGAAATTTTTTTCGCTGCAGCGCATCCTGATTATTGGGATCGACCGAGAGGATTTTGTCCACGTCGGCTAGAGCCGCTTTGAAATCGCCCTTCGTTTGGAAAATCAAGGCGCGCACCTGATAATATTTCGTTTCCTGCGGGCTGAGCTTGATCGCTTCGCTGTAATCGTGCAGCGCCCTGTCGTAATTTTTCAACTGCATCTCGGCGTAGGCGCGTCGCTCAAAAATATCGGGATCCTTTTCTTTCACTTTTAGCGCGTCGGAATAATCGGTAACCGCTTCCTGAAATTTCCCCTGACTCACATAGACAGTGGCGCGCTGCTGCAAAGCTGAAGCCAGATTTGGAGCGTAATGCCCGTCCAGTTGCGCTGCTCTTTTAAAAGCGGCAATCGCTTTGTCCCAATCTTTTGCCTTGGAAGCTTCGATTCCTTCACGTGTGAGATTGGCCGCTTCCTGGTTGCCTTGCCCGAACAGTACCGTCGCCCCGATGGCGAATACCATCATTTCCAAAACTAACAATTTCATGTAACGCATGTTGCTCTCCGTAGAAACAATTGTGGGCAGACAAATGCGACCAAGGCGTGCAGCCTGTCAACCGTTCTCTTGCTCATTCTTGTATTCGTTTTCCACCACCGCGGCGGACTGCGTTTCTCCTGAAGTACTTGCTGCTGGCTCATCCACCCGGGCGATACGAACGGCGCGTCCGGTCGTCTCATCGATCTCAATCAACGCCCCGCGTAACCGCACCTCGCCGGCGGCGACCGGGAATTGCGCGGGCAAATTCGACATGAAACGCTGTACGATTGGTTCGACGGCTCGACCTATAATAGAATTTACCGGTCCACACATTCCGGCATCGCAAAGAAAGGCCGTGCCACCGGGAAAAATCTGTTCGTCGGCTGTCTGGACGTGGGTGTGGGTGCCGAGAACGGCGGAAACTTTGCCATCGAGAAACCGGGCGAGCGCGATTTTCTCGCTTGTCGTTTCGCCATGAACATCAACCACGATGATCGAAGTTTCTGTGCGCATTTTCGCAATCGCCCCTTCCATCGCGTGAAATGGATTCTCCAGGATGGGGAGCATGAAGGTGCGGCATTGCACGTTGATGACGCCCACTTTTCCTTTTGCCGTCTCCAGTACGATCGCTCCGTGCCCCGGCGCGCCTTCCGGATAATTAATCGGGCGGAGCAAGCGTGGCTCGGTGTCGATGAAGCCGAAAATCTCCTTCTGGTCCCAGATATGATCGCCCGTGGTAATGACCGAAACGCCCGCGCGTAAGAGATCGATCGTGATTTTCCCGGTAATGCCTCGCCCGCCGGCTGTGTTTTCGCCATTCACGATGATGAAATCGAGCCCGTATTTTTCCTTTAATTCCGGGAGGCGCGCGATCACCGCGCTCCGGCCCGGTTCGCCAACGATATCGCCCAGAAAAAGAATCGTTAGCATTCACCGATCATCGTGATTATTGAACGCGAAGTCCAGATGGTCCGTTGCGTTCTCGTTCTTTTCGCGCTTTACAACCTGGGCCAGCTGAAAGCGGCGGAGATCAGTCCGCTGGCCGACAACCCGCGCTGGCCGACGCTGGAGCGTTACCAGGAAACGATCACTCGTGATGATTTTACGCGCTTATTGCAAAATGTTTATGCTACTCGCGGCTACGATGACTTGATTCAAATTAACGAGGATTCGGCCCGGATCGTGGAGGACGCGGCAGCGCAGACGTTCCTCACCTTGCAGTTCGCCAAAGAAACTCCGCGCAAGTTGCCGGCGCATTATTGGCGGCGCATTGATAAACTGCGGCGCGCATCTGCAAAACAACCGCTCAGCGGATTGAATGTCACGCTTGATCCGGGTCATCTCGGTGGACGCTGGGCGAAAATGGAAGAGCGTTGGTTTCAGGTAGACGACAAGCGGCCGGTGGAAGAGGGCGAACTGACCTGGCGGGTGGCGAAGATTCTGGCGCCGAAATTGCGCGCGCTTGGCGCGGAAATTTCCTTCGCCCGGCGGCACGATCGTCCCACGACACCGCTGCGTCCGGATGATTTTCGGGAAATCGCGAGGGAAGTCCTGGCGAAGATCGGGGTAAACGAGCCACGGCAAAATTATGAGGCCGACGATGTGGACAAGGACAAATCGATTCGGTGGCAAAGCGAATTGCTGTTTTATCGGCAAAGCGAAATTCGTTACCGCGCGAAGAAGGTGAACATGAAGTTGCAGCCTGATCTGGTGCTTTGCCTGCATTTCAATGCCGAAGGTTGGGGCGATCCGAAAAATCCGACGTTGATCGATCGCAATCATTTTCATGTGTTGGTGAACGGTTCTTACCTGCCGGAGGAGATTGCCCACGATGACGAGCGTTACGAGATGATCCGGCGCTTGCTCAGTCGCACTTACGAAGAAGAACTGCCGCTGGCCGATGCTATGGCTGCGACGTTTGCGCAGGAAACCGGGTTGCCGCCTTACCAATATACGACCGATACGGTAACTAAAGTGGGAACGAGCGGATACGTGTATGCGCGCAATCTTCTGGCAACGCGCGTTTTTCGATGCCCGGTGATTTATTTTGAGCCGTATGTGATGAACAGCACGGAAGGCCTCGCGCGAATTGAAGCGGGCGATTACGATGGCACTCGCGAATTCAATGGGGTGCAACGCAAGAGTATCTTTCGCGAATATGCGCAGGCCGTAGCGGACGGCTTGGCTGACTATTGCCGCAGCGTGCGCGCCATAAAATAGCTCGCGCAATCGCTTCTTTCCGGGGAGCGCAGGCTGCCAGCCTGCACTCGTCGGCAGCTTGCCGACGAGAATCCGGAAAGAGAATTCGTTTCGGCTAGCAGCCTGCGCTCCCCCAGAGCAGGGGATCTGCCGCTGAGGACAGCGGCAGCTACAACTCCGCGATCCCTTCCCGAATATCTTCCATCGTCACATCGTTTGAAACATGCGCTTCGCCAATTCTCGGCGTGACGACGAATCGAATTTTGCCGCCAAGGAATTTTTTATCGTGCACAACCGCGGCGACTACCCTTTCTCGATCGACTTCAGCAGGCAGTTGCGTCGGTAACTGAAACCGTTTTAACAGCGCAATGACATCATCCCGTTCCTGAGAAGAAAGGCCCGCCCTTTTCATCGAAATGCCGCAGGCCGCCACCATCCCAATACTGATGCAATCGCCGTGCGGAATTTTGAAGTTCGTGGCGCGTTCAATCGCGTGTCCGACGGTGTGACCAAAATTTAGCAGCGCGCGCTCCCCTGAAATCTCGCGAACATCATCCGAGACGATCCGGGCTTTGATCGCGATGTTACGCCGAATCAGCGCGACGAATCCGTTCGTCGAGTCCGAGCCGGACTGGCGTTTCGTTCGGGGTGACAGGGCGCGAAACATTTCAGCGTCACGGATGATCGCGTGTTTGATGATTTCCGCGTAACCCTGACGCAATTCTTTTGGCGGCAAGGATTCGAGCGCTTTGACGTCCGCGATAATCAACGCGGGATGATGAAAGGCGCCGATCAAATTTTTCCCAGCGTCAAGGTTTACTCCGGTCTTACCGCCGATTGAGCTGTCGACCATGGCGAGCAGCGTGGTCGGGATTTGAACATGCGGAATGCCGCGTTGAAAAATGGCAGCAACAAATCCGGAGATGTCGCCGATGACGCCGCCGCCCAGACCAACCACAAACGAACTCCGATCGAGCCCCGCCTCGATCAACTCGTCGCAAATTTTCTCGACTTGCGTGAGCGACTTCGATTTTTCGCCGGCCGGAATTCGGACCAAATGCGGTGAAAACTTCTCCGCGGTGAAACTTTCAGAGATGCGATCGCCGAACAATCGCGCCGAGGTTTCATCGGCGATAATAGCGCAACGATTTCCGCTCATCACCTTGCGAGCGAATTCGCCAGCCTTCGCCATTGCTCCATCGCCGACGAGCGCAGCATAACGAAAACCGCTCCCAAAAATTTCAATTGCGTCCGAGTTCACTTGACAAACAACTGTGCTATTTCATCTAACAGTACCATGGCTGATCCTTTCGAGCCGACATCGCCTCCTCCAGCGCCCGAGCCGATTCCGCCAAAGCCGAATCCGCCTCCCGAACCTCCGCCGCGTGGAGAGACCACACAATCGACCGGGTTGCCTTCCAATATTGCCGCGGCGCTGGCCTGTATTCCGTTGGTGGGTGGACTCATTTTTTGGTTCCTGGAGAAGCACGACAATTTCGTGCGCTTTTACGCAATGCAATCAATCATCTTTGGCGGCGCGTGGGTGGTTTTTAATATTATTTCCCGGATCGTCTTCGAAATTTTTGGCTCCATCCCGGCGTTGGGCAGCCTGCTCGTTTTCCTCTGGGCCATCATTCAAGCGCTCGTCCATCTAGCTTTTCTCGTCATCATGGTGATCGCGATGATCAAAGCATTTTCGGGATCGCGCTGGGAAATCCCATACATCGGACCGATGGCGCGGAAATACGCGGGGGAATAAACTGCAGCAGAACACAGGCATTCTTGCCTGTGCGCCCAGCAGGCTTTTAGCCGGCTGTCTCTATATACAAGGGAAACAGGCAGGAATGCCTGTTTGGCGCACAGACTTGGAAGTCTGTGTTCCGTTTCTGGTGACTCGACGGAGTCTCGCCCCTACCGATTTGCGCACGCCGCAGTCGTTTTAGGCGCTTTTTGAAACTTGACGGCTTAAAGCCGTCAAGTTTGCACGGCTGACTCTGGTTTGGAGAGCGCGAGCATTCGTAACTACGTGGGCTGAAACCGGCTATTGCGAGCAGAATGCTCGCGGCACGTCCCTAGGTCAGCAACTTCACCACGATTTCGGTCAGCACCAATTCCTGATCTAATTGGGTGGTGACCAACTCCAGGTTTGCCTGCAAACATGCTTCCATTCCCCGGACTAGTTGGTCGGTTTCGAAACGATGCGCGTTCATCGCGGCAATTCCGAGAGCGTAACCGTTGAGCGTCCCATCTTTTTTTCGCGGTAAATGTTCCGTTTCCTTCGCGGGTAAACGGTTCAGGGTGGAAATGAAAGCGAAGGGCGCGTGTGGACGCGGAAGTTGATGGCGTTCCATCAGATCCCTGGCCAGAAGAAGGTTGCGGATCGTCGGCAAAAGGGTGGCGAGCAAAATGCCAATGGCGGTCTCGCCCTGGTCGAGTAAATCGCGCACGAGATTAAGCGCAAGGGTGGCGTCGCGTCGCGCCAGCGCATTGCCAAGTTCGAAAATCACCGCCGCGCGTGAGACTGGCACCAGCGCACGCACCTGCTCGGTTGTGACCGCGCCCTCCGGCGCATAGAGCACTAACTTTTCCAGCTCGTTCGCGACAACGCCGGAGTCACCGCCGGTAGAAAGGACAAAAAGTTCCAAAGCTTCCTCTTCAAATTCCAAACCGCGTTTTTTCGCCTCAGCCCGCACAATTTCACCAGCATTCTCTTCCCAACCGCTGCGGTTCAGATCGGGCTCGTCGAAAATTTGAGTTTCCGCCAATTTCGTCAGCGTTTTGTAAAACGAACGGCGTTTATCCGGATCGATTGCGCTAACGAGAAATGTGACGTCACCCGGCAGTCCGCCTTTGAGAATGGCGCCGAGCTCCTCCAAGGGCTCGAGGACATTGACGGATTTTCCTTTCACATCGTCGGAAAGAAAATTCGCGCTTTTGAGCCAGACCAGCTTGCCACCTCCGAAGAATGGGAGTGTTTGCAGCGCCGCGATGGTTGACCGAATCGCGGTGGCGGCACCGTCCACATTGTCGGCGGTGCCATCAATGATCTCGAGTCCGAATTCACCCGCCTCGGCCGGCGCCAGCTGTTTGGCCAATTCCGCCGCTTCGCGTTTTATCCTCGCTTCGTCGGAACCGACGATCGCACGAATGTTGGCAGTCGATGTTTTGGTTTTGGCTTTCGGCACAGCCGTGTTTTTCGCATGTGCCGAGAGTGTTCACAAGGTCATGGTGATTCTGGATAGCGCACGCGTCTCGCGTGTTGGCGATGACGTCCCGTCATCGCGGAGTTTTGAAAGATTGTTTCGGCGAGACGCCGAAACCAGCACGCGAGACGCGTGCGCTACCCAATCGAAGGGTTGCGCGCTGGTTACTCCTCTGCCTGTTGCAAAGTCGTGCCGAAATCCTTGGCCGCATATTCGCGGAACTTTTCTTCGAGCGTCGCGACGGTCGCAAACTTGGCGGGATAAAAACGCGGTAGCGCCGTTTCGAACGGCTGATGCCGGCCCAGTGCATCGAGCAACGCCAGGAAGCTCGGCTTATCGGTCGCGACCAGAAAACGCACCAGCCGCTCCGATTCATCGTAAAAAGTTTCAACGCGATCGGACGGTGGCCGTGTTAACCGAACCAATGTTGCTAGTGGAATCATTTCATCGGTCGCGATTGCCTCCGAATGTGGCTTGGAAATGTACCCCCGCGCGCGCTGATAACTGGCATGGGCCGATTTCGAAATGTATTGCGCGATCCCTTCATTCAACCAGCACGGAATCCCATCGGCGTAAAATCGATGAAGAACGAGATGGACGATCTCGTGCCCAAGTAGATTACCGGAAAATTTTTGTTCTGGATTGCGGAGAATGAACAGACTGCCCTGGGAATGAATGCCACCGGTCCATTTCTCCAGTTCGCCCAGACCCTGAAACTGCTGCCAATCCTCCGGACGCTCGAAAATGTAAACGTTCGATTTGATATCGGTCAGCGGTTGGTCGCGCTCCAATTCCTTCGCCACCACGCGATAATGAAACTCTGCTTCCACGGAGATCGGTGTCGCCACATAACTGTGAGCGAAATGATAAATGTAATGCTCGGTCTCGCCGTGTTTCCATTGCGTTGGATTAATGCTGAGGGCTCTTTCCCCGAGCGGGTTCGGATCGCGCTGGCTTAGTTGAGAGAACTCAACTTCCGGTAACGAATTCAGGCCAGTCTGAGCAATCGCCGCCGGGACGATCGAGAGCGCAGCGAAGAGGAGCGGAATTTGGCGCATCGAATTTCATGCAGCTAATCTCATGCGAGAGAAGTAGCACAGGCTTCCAGCCTGTGGGGCAACCGGGCATCTTGCCCCGTTATCTTTATAGAGTCCGAACGGACACCTCTTGCGTAATCGGCAGTTCAGCTCGGACCGACGGTTTTTACGCCGTCGCGACTCTTCTCAAAGCCTGTTTCGGCGAGACGCCGCCACCAACACGCGAGACGCGCGCGCTACCCAGGCAAAAGAAATTAAACGCGGGAGCGTCGGCGGCCGTTGTTTCGCGTGTATTTCACGGGCCGGCGTTTAGGTTCAATTTTCGATAGGCCGGTGCCGCTTTTCACTTCCATGATTTGGTCGCGCAAGAGCGCGGCCCGCTCGAACTCGAGATTGGCCGAGGCGCGCTGCATTTCGTCTTCCAACTCGCGGAGTAATTCCGTCAGATCGAAGTTTCCACCGGCTTCGTTAATGACGGACGAGGCGATCTCGCGGCCACGCAGGATGGTATGCAAACTTTCCTGCACTGCGCGGCGCACCGTCTGCGGAGTGATGCCGTGTTTTTCGTTGTATTCCATCTGCTTGGCCCGGCGATATTCCGAAATTGAAATCAACGCCTGCATGCTGTCGGTCACGATGTCGGCGAAAAGAACTACTTCGCCGTTGATGTGACGCGCGGCGCGGCCGGCGGTTTGAATAAGGGAAGTTTGCGATCGCAAGAATCCTTCCTTGTCCGCGTCGAGAATGCAAACTAACGAGACTTCGGGAAGATCGAGCCCCTCGCGCAACAGGTTAATCCCGACTAGAATGTCGAACTCGGCGGCGCGCAGGCCACGCAAAATTTCCACGCGTTCAATAGTATCGATGTCGCTGTGCAGATAGCGGACCTTTAATCCGACATCGCGCAGGTAATCGGCCAGATCCTCGGCCGTGCGTTTCGTCAGAGTGGTGACGAGAACGCGTTCCTGCTGTTCAACCCGTTGACGGCAGAGCTCGATGGTATCGTCGATTTGATTCTTTAATCCGCGAATTGTGATCCTGGGATCGAGCAACCCGGTGGGGCGAATGATTTGTTCAACTACGAGCGGTTTCCCGGGAGTATGGACATCGAATTTCTCCGGCGGCTCGTCCGTACGAGACAAGTGCAGGGCAAGCGCGCCGCCTGCCGAACCACTCGATGGCAAGCGACGCGCTTGCCCTACAGTTCGGCGGTCATTGACCGCCGCTACAGATTCACCAGGCAAAACAAACGGTACCAACTCGTCCTCTCCGATCCGGGCCCGTTTGTGTGGCACATAGCCCGCGTTGCCAACAACACTGTTCTGAATTTCGAACTCAGCCGGCGTGGCGCTGACGTAGACAAGCTGGTTGGTCAGCTTCATGAACTCGGGAAAATTCAATGGCCGGTTATCCAGCGCGCTCGGCAGACGAAATCCATAATCGACCAGCACCGTCTTGCGCGACTTGTCCCCTTCATACATCCCGCCGATCTGCGGAATGGTCGCGTGCGACTCATCGACCACGGTCAGAAAATCTTTCGGGAAGAAATCGATGATAGTGTAAGGCTTTGAACCGGGCGGGCGGCCACTGAGATGCCGCGAGTAATTCTCGATCCCGCTACAGAACCCCATCTCCTGCAACATCTCGAGGTCATATTCGGTCCGCATTTTCAGGCGCTGCGCCTCCAGTAATTTGTTCTGCGATTCCAGGAGTTTAATCCGATCATCCAGCTCCGCCCTAATTGTCGTTAGGGCGCGATTCAGCTTGTCGGCCGGAGTGACGAATTGTTTTGCCGGGAAAAATGTGATGATGCTGAGCGCCTCGCGAGCATGGCCGGTCAGCGGGTCGAATCGAGTGATAGCATCGATCTCGTCGCCGAAAAATTCGATCCGGACCGCTTCTTCGTCGGCTGTGGCCGGATAAACTTCGACGACATCGCCGCGGACGCGGAACCTGCCCCGTGAAAAATTCATGTCGTTACGCTCGTAAAGCATGTCGACTAACCGCCCAAGGACTGCTTCACGGGTGGTGTGCTGTCCTCGTTTTACGGTCAACAACATCCGTTCATAATCCTCCGGCGAAGTGATGCCGTAGATGCAGGAAACGCTCGCGACCACGATAACATCGCGCCGGCTCAGCAGCGCACTCGTGGCTGACAAGCGCAAGCGCTCGATCTCTTCGTTAATGGACGAATCTTTCTCGATATAGGTATCGGAGCGTGGGATGTAAGCTTCCGGCTGGTAGTAATCGAAATAGCTGACGAAATACTCGACCGCGTTACGTGGGAAGAATTGTTTGAACTCGGAGTAGAGCTGCGCCGCCAGCGTCTTGTTGTGAGAGATGACGAGAGTTGGCCGGTCGATATCGCGGATCACGTTTGCGATGGTAAAGGTCTTTCCTGAGCCGGTAACACCGAGCAGGGTTTGGTGCCGATTCCCAGCCTCGAGCGATTTCGCCAGCTTCGCGATCGCCTGCGCCTGGTCGCCCCGCGGTTTGTAATTGGATTCCAGCTGAAACGGCATTGTGAAACGTAGCATTGCGATCACTCGCCGGAAAGGGAAGGTGGCCGAACCTCGGCCTTTCTAGCAACAATTTCGGGGGCTTGCCGTGAGCCCCGTCGAGCGGAAGAGACGCCCTGGCCTCCTGCGTAGGGCCGGCGGCTTGGAGAGAAGGCCCAAATTGACCGTAAACTGCCGTAATTATCTCGAATTCGTCGGCATGCTCGCTGCTTTATTTGGTGTGCATGAAAAATAACGGCTTCGCGAACATCAATTCGGTCGGCCGAATAATGCGGGCTATCTGCGATTGTTTTCGTCTTAAGACGAAAAAACGCCCCCTCGATCATTCGACGAACGATCGTCGTGAAGTCATCGGAAATGTTCGTCCGCGGAACAAAGTGCCAGGCGGGCTGGTGATTTCGCAGCCGCCGGTGCGTCACTCTCCCCGAAACGCCTAGCCCGCTTGTAGCCTTGCGCCCGAGCAACGCTCCCTGACCGATCGTCCCGCGGCCACCGCGTTTTTCCCGTCTTCCACGCTCACCCGCCGGTCTCTAAACGGGTGGCAACACGGCGCAAATCGTCCAACAGAATTTCCATGTCGTGTCGCGTTGTGCGGTAATTCATGACGCAGCCACGGAGACTGAATCGGCCGCGCAGTCGCGCATTGGAAAGGTAGGAACTGCCATCACGCTGTAACGCCAGCAACAAGCGCTCATTGTGAGCGTCGAGTTGTTTCTCGGTGTTTTCGCGGTCGGATGGACTGGCAGTGGCTAATGTGCGCGTCAATCGTGCAGGCAGGTGGCGAAAACAAAAAATCGAGAGCTCGACCGGGGCTAGCATTTCGAAGTCTTCGCTGTTTTGTACCAGCTTTTCGAAGTGACGAGCGCAAGCGAGATCCTTTTCAATTGCTTGGCTCAGCGCCTGAAGGCCGATGCCTTTCAACAACATCCAAACTTTGAGTGCGCGAAAACGCCGTGAAAGCTCCGGCCCGTAATCCCAAAAGGCAAAAGCTTCGTCCGCTTCCTGTCCGATGACACGGGTATATTCCGCTTCGTGGGCGAAGGTGGCGCGAGCCGCCTCTGGATCGCGATACAGGATGCAGCCGCAATCAACTGGAAGGTAAAGCCATTTGTGGGGATCGAGCGCGAGCGAATCCGCTTCCTTGATTGAGGCGAACAAGGGGCGTGCTGACGGTGCGAGCGCGGCGAATCCGCCGTAAGCCCCGTCAACGTGCAGCCAAAGATTGAAGCGTTGCGCAATGTCGCTGATCGGTGGAAGCGGATCGAAAGCGCCGGTCGCGACCGTTCCAGCGTTGGCCACTACGCAAATCGGCAAATGTCCGGCGGCGCGATCTTCTTCAATCGCGGCCACGAGTTCATCGAGATTAATCTTGTAACGTTCATCGACTCGGATCAGCCGCACGTTGTCGCGTCCGATGCCGAGCAATGCGGCAGCTTTGGCGACGGAATGGTGCGTTTCTTCGGAAGCATAAATACGCAGCGGTCGGCTGCAGGATTGCGCCCCTTTGTTTTGAATTTCCGGCGGTGCTTTGGCGCGTCGTGCGGCGGCGAGTGCAGCCATATTCGCCATCGATCCGCCACTGACAAAAAGTCCAGCGGCGTTGCGGTTAAAGCCGATGATTTGTTTGATCCATTCGATGGTTAGCCGCTCGATTTCAACCGCGGCCGGGGCCGAACGCCAAGCCGTTAGATTCGCATTCACCGTCGATGCGAGCAGATCAGCGAGAGCGGCAATAGCAGTGCCCGGCGCCTGCACATAACCGAACATGCGCGGATGACCGTTGTGCCGGCTTAGCTCGATCAAGGTGTCATCGAAAATGTGAAGGAGTTCGTGGAAGTTAACTGGATTCCTCCGGCAAGCTGGAATCCAGGCGCCCTCGTATTTGCTGCGAACTGGTGTGAGGATAGACGGGACGATTTCGAATCGTGCCGAGATATTCCGCCATGAGCTCGACGGCAGCGTTTGCCCATGACCGAATTTGCTCCGGAGAAGGATCGAGCAAGTGAGCGGGAGACAAATTTTTTGAATCGTTAATCATGTCTCAAATCGCGGGCTTGCAGCTGCACTTTCCCCTACTCTTACCTGGAGAAGTGCAAGTGAAAGTTAAAGTGCAAGTGCAGGTATTCTGCCGCCGGTGACCGCGGCAGCTACAACATGACGGCGATCTGCGTTTCGAGGCGCTGGTTCGCCTGTTATTAGGGAGCTGGCGTTGGATTACGATTGGGGTAGGGCGGGACCGGTGGTAGTTCGTAGCGTTTCGTCTTTAGCTCTTCCTGAATTTCCTGGATCGCTCGGTCCAGCTGTTGATCTTCCCCGCGGAATTCTTTGGCCGGATCGTTGTCTACCACGATGTCGGGATCGACCCCGTGGCTTTCAATGATCCAGCCCTTGCCCTCTTTTGAGTAGGGCGCGAACTCCGGCTTGAAGAATTGGCCGCCATCAACCAGTGGCAAGGAATCGCGAATACCAATGACGCCGCCCCACGTCCGCTTGCCAATCAGTTTACCCAGGCCAAGCGTTTTGAATCGGTAGGGAAAAATGTCGCCATCAGAAGCGGAGAATTCGTCGATCAGCGAAACCATTGGGCCAAGAAAGGTTTGAGGCGGATCAGTCGTAGGCATGCCATTGCGCGCAATCCCGACCATGACGAGGGCGCGTCGGAGCCGTTCTATCACGAGAGGAGAAACAAATCCGCCGCCGTTACCGCGGACATCGACAATCAGCGCCTTCTTTCGAATTTGCGGGAAGTAAAGCTTGGTAAATTCATTCAAGCCGGGCCGTCCCATGTCAGGAATATGGAGGTAACCGACTTCGCCATTGGTTTTCTTACCGACGTAGTCAATATTCTTTTGGACCCACGCCAGGTAATAAAGGGGCAATTCGTCAGCCGTTGGAACTATGGTAACATCGCGCGCGCCATCGTCGCTCGGCTTCGAGTTGACTCGCAAAATCACCTGTTTATCGGCGGTGCCGATTAATGCGTCGTATAGGTTCGCCAACCCCGAAACCGGTGTGTTGTTTATTGCGAGGATATAGTCACCGACCTTCACGTTTACACCTTGTGCGGTTAGAGGCGACCGGGTGTGCTTGTCCCAATTTTCGCCCGGCAAGATACGGTTGACCCGGTAGGCTTTCGTTGCCGGATCACGTGAAACCTCTGCTCCAAGTAGTCCCAGTTTAATACGTGGCGTTTCTGGACGCTCCCCGCCACCGACGTAGGTATGGCCGTTATTTAGCTCGCCAATTAGCTCGCCGAGCAGATAGGTAAGATCGTTACGATGATTTACGAAAGGTAAAATGGCGGCGTATTTGTCGCGCATCGCCTTCCAATCGATCGCATTCATGTTCGGCGCGTAAAAGAAGTCGCGCATCTGCCGCCAGCATTCGAAGTAGATTTGGTTCCACTCCGCGTGTTTATCCAGTTGCATGTCGAGCCCGGCCAGCTTCAGCTCGTGGTCTTTGGTCTCAAGTTTGTCCTTGGGCAGATCGATGATGGCATAGTCCTTTTTAATTTTGACCAGCATCCGCTTGCCATCGGCCGATATTTGATAGGCGTTGACCTCACCCAGGACCGTTTCCTTCCGGTCCTCCATGCTATAGAAGCAAAGGTGTGCCTTGCGATCGGGACCGTCCTGATCTTCTTCATCCTCGCCTTCCTGATCAGCGACGGTCCGGCGGAGATAGAAAATGCGATCGTCAACCAGCCGAATGTCGCTGTAGTTACCCGGCACGATTTCCACCCCAGAAATGCGATCATGGATACCATCCAAGTCGACTTTAACTACCACCGGTTTCTTCGGCGTTACCTCGGGAGTCGGAGCTAGGACTGGTCTTTTGCGTTGGGGAAGGTGATTTCTTCTCCTCGGCTTTCTTTTCTTCGCCTTCCTTTTCCTTTTGCTTGGCGCGTTTCTCTTCCGCCCTGCCAACTTCGTCACTCCGCGGACCAAGCGGCGGCTCCGTATCTTTGGCCAGAGTGACGAGGTAGACGCGCTGCATATCCACGTAAACGTTCTCAAATTCGTCGTCGGCAAAGGTGGGTTTAAAATCACGGCCGGAAGCTAAAAGCAGATATTTGCCGTCATCGCTAAAGGCGACATTACCCGAGCCGTACCATTCGTCCGTTACCGCGGTCTGCTTCTTGTTGGCAACGGAATAAATGTAAACGCGAGGCACGTCATTCTCTTCCGGGCGTGCCCAGGCGATCCATTGGCTGTCGGGCGACCAATCGTAGGATTGAATTTCGCCCCATTTATCCTGGTCTACCTGCGTGACGGCCTTTGAGGCCACATCAACATAACGCAATCGTTGTAATCGATCGGCCCAAAGTAGCTTCTTGCTATCGGGCGACCAGACCGGCTTGTAGTAATAAGTATCGGCCCCGCTCGTTACCTGTTGCGGCTGGCCTTTGCCATCCTGGGAACGGACATAGAGTTCGTTTTCGCCGGTTACGTCTGAGTTATAGGCGATCCATTTTCCATCGGGCGACCAGATCGCGTCACGCTCGTGGGCGTTGGAGCTTTTGCTCAGGTTACGGGCGGTGCCTTCCTTCATCGGCACGGAGAAAAGATCGCCGCGAGCGACCACGATGGCGCGTTCCCCATCAGGCGCGAGATTGACTGATTCGATGTGCTTTGAGGCATCGACGAAGGCAGAACGGCCGGAAGCAAAATCTTCCTTCACTTCAATTGGGATTGGCGCCGCTTGCCCGCTGGCCAGGTCGTAACGCCAGATATAACCCGCTTCTTCGAATACGATCGAGTCCTTCCCAATTGACGGAAATTTGATATCAAAATCCTTAAAAGTCGTTAGCTGCTTTGTCTCCTTAGTCGTTAGATCAGTAGCGAAAAGGTTCATTCTTCCATCGCGATCGGAAGTGAAATAGATGCGGTTGTCCGGTCCCCACATCGGGCAAATATCCTGAGCGGGGTTATTGGTCAGGTTCTCGGTTGTGCCGTTCTTGAAATCGTAAATCCAAATGTCGTCGGCCATGCCACCGCGGTAATGCTTCCAGGTGCGGAATTCTCGGAAAACCCGGTTAAACGCCATTTTTGAATCGTCCGGCGAAAAGGAAACGAAACCTCCGCGCGGCACTGGCAGTTGCTGCGGCAATTCCGCGTCGAGCCCCACGGTGAAGAGCTGGCCAATGAAATCGTTGAACGATTTCATCCGGGAACGGAAAACGACCAGGGGTTTGGTATTTTCCCAGGCCATCACCAAATTGTTCGGTCCCATCCGGTCTGAGATATCGTCGCGGCCGAGGGTGGCGGAAGTAGTCAGTCTTTTGGGCGCGCCGCCTTCCGCTGGCATGACATAGACTTCGGTATTGCCGTCGTATTGTGAGGTGAAAGCGAGTTGCGTCCCGTCGGGGGAGAAGCGCGGGAAGGAAGTGTAACCTGGTCCGCTGGTAATTCGGCGGGCAATACCACCTTCTTTAGCGACAGTGTAAAGTTCGCCCGCGTAACAAAAGACGATCTGGCGGCCGTTGGTAGATGGGAAGCGCAGCAGCCGCGTGGTATTGGGCAGATTCTGGGCCGGGGCGAGCGGCACCACCGCAAATGCGAGCAGACATCCAAGCAGGGTAAGAGATAAAAAGCGGCTCATAAGAACGAACAAGCTGCGTTGCCGTCGCGCGGACGCAACTGCGTTTTTGAAATCACGTCAAGGCTTGGACTGTCGGGGGGTGGATCGAGCAGTCCCTGCTCGATGTCATGCATGCGACGAAGCCGCATTAATCCAGCATCGTCCGACGGAGCGGCCGATCCACCATTGCCACATCTTGTCTAGTCTGACTTGATCGGCAAAGAATCGCGTTTAAGAAATTCCTGAAGCGACCTTGGGATTCCAGACGATCCGTTCTCGGACGCCGCTGATTTAGCTGAGCTCCCACCTTTCAGATTTTTCTTTGCGGGAAGGTCATGCAATTTCACGCGCGACCGCCTTCTTTTCTGGTCTTGATCCAACGTGAATTGTTTGTCCATGCCGAGCTAACAGGGCGGAATAGTTCCTCCACCGTCGGGGCAAGACCCAAGACACCTTGTCATGCCGCCGTCTGTTCGAAAGACGGCAATAATTCCGGCTCCGGCGTCGGGATTATCTGTTGTTTCAAAAATCGTCCAGCCTTTTCTTTCGCCCGTCCTCAAAATCGAGCCAGATTTTTTCTGTTTTCTGTTGTTCCAAGTAAATTTCAGAGACACTGATAGCCATTCGTGCTTTGAGAAATCCGCGAGACCATAAATGAGTGCCGAAACGGGCAGCCATCGGAGGCTGGAGATCGCGCATGTCTTGCTTGTGGACATCGTCGGTTATTCGAAGCTTCTCCTAAATGAGCAGAGCCAAATTCTCGATGAATTAAACGCGGTTGTTCGCAGCACCGAACAGGTAAGACTGGCACAGGACGCGGGCGCGCTCCTGTGTTTGCCGACGGGCGATGGGGTCGCGCTGATTTTTCGGAGTAGTCCGGAGGCACCGGCGCAATGCGCGCTGGAAATCGCGCGGGCCTTGAAGAATCATCCCAAGCTTCAACTCCGCATGGGGATTCACAGCGGACCGGTGAACGAAGTGACCAGCGCGGATGACCGGGCCAATATTGCAGGCGCGGGAATCAACATCGCGCAGCGAGTGATGGATTGCGGCGATGCCGGCCACATTTTATTAAGCAAACACGTCGCAGAAGATCTGGAGAGTCACGAACGCTGGCGACCGTACTTGCACGATCTGGGAGAAGTAACGGTCAAGCATGGCGTCAGTATTAACGTTGTTAACCTTTACACCGAAGATCTTGGCCAGGCGCAGGTTCCAGCAAAGATTGAGCGGGAGCGCGACGCCAAAGCCAACCTGGCGCGACGAGCGCGAAGCAAGCGGCGGAACGCGCTGATTTTCGGTTCACTGATTGCGCTTGCTGCAATCGGTCTCGGTTTTTTTCTCCTGCGCGATCGATTGCTGCGCCGTCCAATCGAAACGCAAATGGACGCAAAAGGCATTGCGGTTCTTCCATTCGAAAATTTCAGCGACGATAAGGAAAACGCATTCTTTGCCGACGGCATCCAGGACGACATCCTGACGAGTCTGGCCAGGATCAAAGATTTGCGCGTGATCAGTCGCACCAGCGTGATGGGTTATCGAGGTGCTGCGGTGCATAGTTTGCGAGAAATTGGGCAGGCGCTCGGGATCGCTAACATTCTGGAAGGCAGCGTTCGCCGCGAAGGCAATCGCGTTGTGGTGACAGTGCAGTTGATCGATGCGTTGACGGATCGACATCTGTGGGCGAACCGCTACGACCGCACCCTGGCCGATTCGTTAGGCCTGCAAGGTGAACTCGCCGCCGAAATTGCCGAGGCCCTTCGCGTCACTCTTAGTCCGGATGAAAAAGCACGAGTAGAAACGAAACCGACGGAGAACTCGGAAGCTTACGTTTTTTATCTGCGGGCCAATCAAATCGCGCGCAACCCCGATACCTTGCTGGAGGATTTGAAGAAAGCGGAGCAATTCTACCACCAGGCGATCACGCTCGATCCAGATTTCGCGCTGGCGCATGCACGGTTGGCGTCGACGCGCGCGCAAATTTATCACTATTACGAACCGCTTGACACTTGGAAATCAAAGGCGTTCGCCGAAGCCGAGCTGGCACTGCGTTTGCAGCCGAATCTGGCCGAGGCGCACCTGGCTCTGGGGCAATGTGCTTATTGGCTCGACCAGGATTATGAGCGCGCGCTGGCAGAGTTCGGAGCGGCAGCGGCATTGTCGCCCAGCGACGCGGAAATTGGCCGCTTGATTGCGTCGATTAAACGCCGCCAGGGCAAATGGCAGGAATCTCTCGAAGAATACGAAAGGGTTCAAAAGACCGATCCGCAAAATCCCAATACCGTTCGTGAACTTGTCTTTACCAACACTGCGCTACGGCGCTGGCCGGAAGCGGCTCGTTGGGCAAGGCAAATGCGAACGATGGCGCCCGCTTCACTCGTCGCCAAAATTCAAAGTGGTTATGTGGATTTTTGGGGGAAGGGTGACACGGGCCCGCTCAAATCAATGCTCAGCCAGGTGCCGGCAGGAACCGATCCTGATGGTTCAGTTACGTCGTGCCGGTGGGACGTGGCCATGATCGACCGCGATTTTGGCGAGGCACGCAATGTTTTGCAAAAGTCTGATCTTAACGAAGTCTCGTACACCTCTTCGGGCACAACCCCGAAAAGTTTTTTTCAAGGTCTGATTGAGCTGGCCGAAGGCAAACAGGCGGAAGCTCAGAAATTGTTTGAACTGGCCCGGCCGAGTTTTGAAAAAGCGGTGGAAGAGGCGCCTTCGAGCGCGGATCGCCACGCCAATCTCGGCTGGTTCTACGCCTTTGCTGGTCGAAAAGATGAAGCGATTCGCGAAGGCAGACAGGCGGTAGAATTAAAACCCGAATCGAAGGATGCAGTCGATGGCGCGATCATGAATTGTTACCTAGCGTTGATCTATGCGCGGGTAGGGGAAAAAGAACTCGCCATTCCGTTGATCGAGCGGCTTCTGAAAACGCCGGGCGCGGTGGACAGCGTGGACTACAGCATCACGGTTAACGATCTAAAGCACCGTTGGGAATGGGATCCAATTCGCAACGATCCGCGTTTCCAAAAACTCGTTAGCTCTCAGCCATAGCGGAACACAGGCCGACGGCCTGTGCGAGCAGCGGGTTTGTAACCCGCTGCCTCATGTAATTCAGAAGTGGAAGCGCTCTTTCGAGACAGCGGAGTGCAACTCCGCTGGGCGCGCAGGCAGGGATGCCTGTGTTCCGTTTCGCGGTTTGGGATGGATAGCGCAACGATCCACGCTTCCAAAAAATGGTGGCGAAAGCGCCTCGGGACTAATGCCCGAAAATAATTTCACGAAAATTCAGGAAAAAGATTGACCTTTTTCGTTGATCCAGCTTTTCTCTGGGCAGGGACAAAATCTATGAAAATTCTTCTCCTTTCAAATAATCGCCGCGCTCTAGCATCATTTCTATCGGCTCTATTCGTATTGCCGGCCGGTATACTTCTTGCACAGGGAACTCCATCGCTGACAAAACCGGGAAAGTACACCGGACGAAATATCACCGGCGAATTGGTTCGACATCAAAGGGTCAATATCAAAGAGTTAGCGAGTGCGCCGACGGGACAGGTTTCCTCAGCTGGCGCCGATATACAACGGCATCGGGAGGATGCGCTGCACCCTCCGGTTCGTGATTCCGGAGCGGTCATCAGCCGAGCCCCGGCGGAGCCTCTTGCCGCTGCGGCCGCGCCCACGCCTTCGTTTCGGGGTTTCACTGGTTTGACGCATCTTCAACAAAGAACCGCCCGAAACGGCAATCAGTTTTCTACAGAACCACCGGATCAAGGCCTCGCGGTTGGAAACGGATTCGTGCTGGAGGCAATCAACTCCGCGCTCAACGTTTATGACACAAGCGGAGTTCAGCAACTGCCGAACCCGGTTGCTCTCTCCGAATTTTTCGGCTTGCCACCGGGAATTAACCGCACCACCGGTTTTTTTGGCGTTTTCCCAGGCGATGTGAGTTGTGTGTTTGATCCAGAAACGCAACGGTGGTTTGTCGTTGCCTGGGCCCAACTCAATACCCCCACCGGTGTATTTATCCAACAGAGCAGGTTATATCTCGCTGTCAGCGAGACTTCTGATCCAACCGGTGACTATCTCGTTTACACCCTCAATACTACGCGTGCGCAAGATCCCGACCAGGGCGGGCCGCGTGTCCCCGACTTCCCGCACTTCGCGGTCGACCACAATGGCCTCTACATCAGCTTCAACGAATTCAACATTACCCCTGAAGGCAACCTTGACGGATTTATTGATGCCGCCATTGTCGCCGTTTCGAAAAACGATTTGATCGACGGTAGCGGCGGTACTTTCCCGCGCGTGGTGCGATTCCCGCTGCCGTTTTCCTCAGGATTTGAGTTCACCGTTTGGCCCGCCTACACCCCGCCGGGTGGTGGGCCGCTCCTGGCCAATGGAGGCACGCAGTTTTTTGTCAGTTCACATTTTGTTAACACGACCGAGCACAGTGTCGCCGTCTGGGCCTTGACCAACACCGGTTCGCTCAACTCAGCGAACCCAAATTTGAATTTGAGAGCGGTGGCGGTTGAGACGCAGCCCTTCCATTTTCCGACTACAGGTGCCGTGCAGAAAAAGGGATTTCATCCGTTGGGTGAGTCACTGGGTGAACCGGTGGAGAAACTCGACCCGGGCGATTTTCGGATTGTTTCGGCCACCTATTCTTCAGGTCGACTGTGGGCGACACTTACTTCGCAAATGCTCGACGCACAGGGTGTACGACGGTTCGTGTCCGAATACTTCGCATTCAATCCCAATATTAACGGCGCATTTTTCACGGCCAGCCTGGTCACACAGGGAGTCATTGCCAGATCTGGTGCCAACCTGCTTTATCCTGCGATTGCCGTGAACGCGCAGCAAAAGGGAGGCATTGTCTTCACGCTGGTTGGACCGAATGATTTCCCGAGCGCCGCTTTTGTCCCGGTCAATAACACCAGCGTTGGTGCTATTCAGATCGCCCGCGCAGGCAACGAGCCCGACGATGGTTTCACCGGTTATCCTGAGTTCGGCGGAAACGGAGTGGCACGCTGGGGTGATTACTCCGCCGCGGCCATTGATGCCGACGGCGTGACTTGGATGGCGACTGAATACACGCCGGATATTGCGCGCACCGTAAACGCTAACTGGTGCACCTATGTTATCCGGCTTGAGCGATAGCTAACGTCCGGCGGAACACAGGCCGCCAGCCTGTGCGCCCAGCGGGTTTGTAACCCGCTGCTTGGCATAATACCCGCGCGATTGCTTTTGTCCTGACAGCGGAGTGCAAATCCGCTGTGCGCGCAGGCGGACAGATGTTCCGTCGTCGGCGAAAAGTGCGCAAGAGAGCAATCTCCTTTACCCTGGCATCGACCAGATGCATTTTCCGCCGCTTCGATGAAGCTGGGATCCTTTTTCGCCGAACTAAAGCGGCGCAATGTTTACAAGGTTGCCGTCGGCTACGCCGTCGTCGGCTGGTTGTTGATCCAGATAACGACCCAGGTGTTTCCGTTTTTCGAAATCCCGAATTGGGGCGTGCGTCTGATAGTGCTGCTGATCGTAGTCGGATTCCCTATCGCCTTGGTTATTGCCTGGGCCTTTGAGTTAACGCCGGGAGGTATTAAGCGAACGGAAGAGGCCGATCGGGTCTATCCAGGGAGGTCCCGGGGTCGTGCCTGGATTTATGTTGTAATCTCAGCCGGTTTGCTATCGGCAGGATTGTTCTTTCTGGGTCGTTACACCGCACCTAACGAAAATAAGATTGCGAATGTGCCGGCAAAATCAATTGCGGTCCTGCCCTTCGAAAACTTAAGCCGGGATCCGGACAACGCTTACTTCGCCGAGGGAATTCAGGACGAAATTCTGACGCGACTGGCAAAAGTCGCCGATTTGAAAGTGATCTCGCATACTTCAACCCAGCGTTACAAAAGCTCCCCGGATAATCTGCCTCAGATCGCGAAAGAGCTGGGCGTTGCCCATATTCTCGAAGGCAGCGTACAAAAGTCGCAGGACCAGGTGCGGGTGAATGTGCAGTTAATCAATGCTGCGACTGATGCCCACTTATGGGCGGATAGTTTCGATCGTAAATTGATCGATATTTTCGCGGTCGAAAGCGAGATCGCGGCGAAGGTAGCCGATATACTTAAGGCGAAGCTGACCGGGGCCGAGCAACACGCGATTTCGATGCAGCCGACCCGAGATACCGAGGCCTACCAGCTATATCTGAAAGGAAGATATTTTTGGAACAAACGCACCGGACCTGACCTGCAAAAAGCGATCGATTATTTCAAGCAGGCGATTGAGAAGGATCCGGGCTATGCGCTGGCCTATGTCGGGCTCGGTGATTCTTACATTCTTCTTTCTGGTTTCGGCGCAGCGCCGCCACAGGATTCTTTTCCACTGGCCGAGGCAGCGGCGAAGAAAGCTCTGGAGATCGACGACAACCTGGCCGAAGCGCACACCACGCTGGGATTTATTTTGTGCGTTCATCACCTAAATTTCGCCGACTCGATCAGGGAATTTGAGCGTGCGATCGCGTTAAATCCAAATTACGCAACGGCGCACCACTGGTTTGGAGATGGACCCTTGCTGGCAGTTGGTCAGTTTGATCGCGCAATCGCCGAAGGAAAGCGGGCCGTCGAGCTCGATCCACTATCGGTCATCATCACGGCCGATCTTGGCGCCGACTTTCTCGTAGCGAGGCGCTATGATGAAGCGATCGACCAGTTTCACAAAGCGATCGACCTGGATCCGCGATTCTATTACGCGCATTGGAATCTCGCCCAGGCGTTGGAAATGAAAGGCGATCTGCGCGGAGCGCTGACGGAATATAAGAAAGCTGTCGAATTGGACGATGATCCCTTCGTTCTCGCTCTGCTTGGTCAAGCTTACGCAAAAGTCGGCCAGCGCGATGAAGCATTAAAGATTCTGGGGCAACTGCCGCAGATTGCAGCGCATCGCTACGTCCCATCTTACAGTTTCGCGCTTCTGCACATGGCGTTGGGAGACAAGGATAAGGCCATCGAATGGCTCGAACGTAGCTATCACGACGGAGCCGGGCTCGACGTCATCTTTCTCAAGGTCGATCCAATGCTTGATCCATTACAGAAAGAGCCGCGATTTCAGGCGCTGGTGGCTAAAGTTTTCGCTAAGAAACAATGAAGATCGCCAATTTCTTCGCTGAACTGAAGCGGCGCAACGTCTATAAAGTTGCGGTTGCCTACGCCGTGGTGGCGTGGCTGTTGATTCAAGCAGCATCGATTTTATTTCCAACTTTCGAAGCGCCGGGTTGGGTGATGAAGGTCTTTGTCGCGGTCGTCGCCGCCGGTTTTCCGATTGCGCTGATCCTGGCCTGGGCCTTTGAGCTAACGCCGGAAGGGTTGAAGCGAACGGAGTTTGCGGACGAATTGCCGACAAAAGCACCGCGTAATCGCGCATGGATCTACGTTGTCACGCTCGGGGGCGCGATTTCCATCGGCTTATTTTTTCTCGGGCGCTACACCGCGACCAGCAAGCAGAGCGGATCAGTTGAAGTACCGGCGAAGTCGATCGCGGTGCTGCCCCTGGTCAATACCAGCGGCGATCCGGGCAACGATTATTTCTCCGACGGCCTTTCGGAAGAATTGATCGCGGTCCTGGCCAAGATTCCCGGACTTAAGATTATCGGCCGCAGCTCTTCCTTTCTGTTCAAAGGCAAATCGGACGACAGCCGGACGATTGGCGAAAAGCTTGGGGTGGCGAATCTCCTGGAAGGGAGCGTGCGCAAACAAGGCGACCGAGTGCGGATCGTCGCCGAACTGATCAATGCGGCCGATGGGCGCACGCTTTGGTCCGAGACGTACGACCGCGATTTGAAAGATGTCTTTGCCGTCCAGAGCGAGATCGCCACCGCGGTGACCGAGCAGCTCAAGATCAAACTTCTGGGCGCGCCGGCAAAGTCCGATGCTGCGCCGTCTAACGACAACCTGGCAGCCTACAATGCGTTGCAACAGGGAACGTTCTACTTCCGTCTCAGTACCGAGGAGGGCACACGCAAAGCGATAGAGTTTTACGGCGAAGCCATCCGGCTCGATCCGCGCTACGCGCTCGCCTATGCGCAGCTGTCCGCCGCATGGCGACAACTTGCCGCCACCTGGCTGGTGGGTGGCGCCGATGCCAACGAAGGCTTCGCCAAGGCAAGGAACGCAGCACAAACCGCCGTGTCGCTCGCGCCCGATCTCGCCGCTGCGCATGAAGCGCTCGGCTTCATATTGGTGACACCCGACCTCGATTTCGCCGCAGCCGAAGTCGAATTCCGTAAGGCCGAGAAACTGGCCCCGGCCGACGCCGGACCCAAATTCGCCTTGAGCTTTGTGTTCGCTGTGCAAGGTCGCCTGGAGGAGGCGGAGAACATAATGCGACAGACGCTGCCACTCGATCCGTTAGGCGTGACTCGCTATTTGAATCTCGCCCGCATCCTGATTGCCGGTGGCCGATATGACGAAGCCGAGGCTGCTTTGCGCAAAGCGATCGAGCTTCAACCGGCCGCCGCTCGACTGCATGCCTATCTTACGACCCTCGACCTAATACGTGGGAACGCCGCGGCCGCGCTGCAAAATGCGCAGCTGGAACCGAAAGGATTCTGGCAGGATTACGCACTGGCTCTGGCGCAGCAGGCGCAGAGTGATCACGCCGCGGCTGACGCTGCCTTGCAAACACTCATCGACCAATATGCGGTGGGTGGCCCTTTCCAAATCGCCACCGTCTACGGTCTGCGCAAAGAACCCGACAAGATGTTTCAGTGGCTCGAACGCGCTTATATCGAACACGACCCCGGTTTGACGCAATTGTTAGGCACACCCTTCATTATGAATTACAGGGATGACCCGCGCTTCGCTGCGCTCTGCCAGAAATTGAAAGTGCAGGTGCCGCCGACCGCAGTCACGAAACCGTGAGCGACAAGCCCTCGTTCTTCGCAGAGCTGAAGTGGCGCAACGTTTACAAAGTCGCGGTCGTCGCATGGCTGCTGATGCAGATCGCGAGGCAGGCCTTCCCGTTCCTCGAGATTCCAAATTTGGCAATCCGGCTGGTGATAATGCTCATTGTAATTGGTTTTCCCATTGCCCTCGTGATCGCGGGGCATTTGAGCTGACGCCGGAAGGGGAACTCGATTGCAGCCAACAATCCAACCCTGAACAAAGAATGAGAACAAAACCGCCGACACGTTTCTGCTTCGTTGCAACAATCTTAGCGCTGCTCCTGCCGCTGGCACTTCACGCGGAAGCGCCTTTCAATTTCGAGACTACCCCGGGCAAACTCCCGAAAGATGTCGTGCCCCAGAGTTACGACATTCGACTCAAGCCGAACACCCAGAGTCTCACGTTCACCGGCTCAGAGAAAGTGACTGTTGACGTTCGGAAGCCGATGAAAATCATCACACTGAACGCGAAGGAGATCACGATCGACTCAGCGAAATTACTCGGCGCGAATGGCGAAATAGAGCAAGGCGCTGATGTCGCGCTTGACGCCAAAGAGCAAACCGCGAGGCTGAGCTTCGCGAAGGAGATTGCGATCGGCACGCATCAACTTGCGCTCGATTTCGCGGGCAAGATTAACGAAGCGCCAGTGGGGCTTTACTACGCGCGTTACCAGGAAGAGGGTACTGGCGCGAAGAAGCTAATGCTCGGCACCCAGATGGAAGCCACGGATGCTCGGCGAATGTTCCCGTGCTGGGATGAGCCTTCGTTCCGGGCGAAATTCCGGCTGACCGCGACCGTCCCGGGAAATTTTATCGCCGTTTCGAATATGCCGGTCGAGCGCGAGAAGAAAACGGACGCTGGAAAGGAAGTGAGATTTGCGGAGACGCCGCCGATGTCAAGCTACCTCGTCGTGTTTTGCGCGGGCGAGCTGGACGCAATTTACGGCGAGGCGGACGGCGTGAAGATCGGCGTCGTCACGACCAAGGGGAAAGAATTTGCCATCGGGCGCGAAAAGCGAGGTCGCAAAGGCGGCCGAGGAGATCCGTTTGAAAGCGGAGCTGAAAGCCCGCGTATTACCGGAGATCGCAAAATGGATCACAGCAAAAGCTTCGGCAACCGTCTCCTCAAACTGACGCCCCCGATCGAGCCGACCCAATGCACATCGCGCTTGCCTCTAGAAGCGCGCTGCCGCTTTTCCACTTTGGAAACGGTGTCGGAAGGGCCTATCTGATATTATCCGCAGTAATCTGGAAAAAGCTGCGTCAGTGCAAGCCGTGAATTCGCGCAACTTCTTCGCTGAACTGAAGCGACGCAATGTTTACAAAGTCGCGATCGCCTACGCAGTTGTGGCGTGGTTGTTAATTCAAGCCGCTTCAATCCTGTTTCCGACCTTCGAAGCGCCGGGTTGGGTGATGAAGGTCTTTGTCGCGGTCGTCGTCGCCGGTTTTCCCATCGCACTGATTCTGACCTGGGCATTTGAATTGACGCCGGAAGGCTTGAAGCGAACAGAATTCGCCGATGAGCTCCCGAGAAAATCGGGCGGTCGTCGGGTATGGATTTATGTTGTCATCATAGCGGGAGCGATCTCGGTGAGTTTGTTCTTTCTCGGGCGCTATACGGCATCGCTTGGGGCCGGCGCGCGGCAAACCGAATCGTCCGAGAAATCGATTGCGGTCCTACCGTTCGAAAACCTGAGCGACGACAAGGCGAATGCCTACTTCGCAACAGGTATTCAGGATGAGATCATGACGCGGCTGGCAAAAATTGCCGACCTCAAAGTCATTTCGCGCACCTCGACCCAGCAGTATCAGAGTAAGCCGGGCAACCTCTCGCAAATCGCGAAGCAGCTCGGCGTCGCCCACGTGCTGGAGGGCAGTGTCCAGAAGGTTGGCGAGCAAGTGCGGGTGAACGTGCAGCTAATCAGGGCGGACCACGATTCACATCTTTGGGCTGAGACTTATGATCGCAAGCTGACTGACATTTTTGGCGTCGAAAGTGACATCGCGAAATCAATTGCACAGGCGTTGCAGGCAAAGTTAAGCGGTCACGAGGAGCAGGCGTTCGGCGCGAAACCGACCAGCAATCCCGAAGCCTACGATGCTTATTTGCGGGGTTTGGCGGCCGAAGGTGAGAGCATTCGATCCGTTTATCCTATCCAGAAAGCGATTAGTTTTTACAAACGAGCGGTCCACCTTGATCCGAACTTCGCGCTGGCATGGAGCAGCCTTTCGCGTGCGCATTCGAGTTTGTATCCATCCTTTGGAGATTCGACTGAAGCAGCCAAACGCGCCCTCGAGACTGCGCAGAAGCTGCAGCCGGATTCACCTGAAACATTGCTGGCGTTAGCGCAGTACCAGTATTCTGAGCTACACGACTACGACGCGGCCAGGACAAATTTTTTGCACGTCAGCAAAATGTTGCCCGGCAACAGCGAAATCCCGGCAGCCCTCGCCCAAATCGCGCGGCACCAGGGAAACTGGGAGCAGGCGGTCGCCTATTACGATCAGGCTCTTGTGCTCGATCCGCGAAATGTAGAATTGCTGACAGAAACTGCGGATAATTACGACGATCTTCGGCGATTCGATAATGCGTTAAAACTATATGATCGTGCGCTGGAAATTCGGCCCAATGACCTGGACCTATTGGCATCGAAAGCGGGGATTTATCAGGCGCTAGGGAATCTCCCTCAGGCGGCAAAGTGTCTCGAAGAGGTGAACGCACTTACTCCGTCCTACGAGGCGGTGCCCCAGAAAGTAGATCAACTGATTTTCGAACGGAATTACCGCGGAGCTGTTCAGTTGCTCGAGACACGCTTCGCTCAGTTCCAGTTCGGCTCTGAGCTGGAACTAGGCGCCTTCCAAGAGTTTTTGGCTTCTTCCCTGATGCTGACCGGTGATACCGCCGGAGCAAAAGCTAGTGCCGAACAAGCGCGCAATATTCTCGAAGTGCTTTGCAAAAATCAACCTGACAACGATTTCCCTGCGCTACATCTGGCCAGGACGTATGCCATCCTCGGCGATAAGGAGTCTGCCTATAAAGAAGCGGAGCGCGTGAGCGCACTAGTGCAAAACGACGCGATGGGACGGCCCGGCGCTGAAGAGAACCTGGCCTTGATCGACGCTAGCTTCGGGAACAACGCTCGCGCTATTTCAATTATCGCGCATCTCCTGCAAATCCCGTATCAGAGTTCCCTCTATGCCACGCCACTCACGCCCGCGCTGTTAAGGCTCGATCCAACGTGGGACACCTTGCGCAGCGATCCGGCGTTTCAAAAGCTTTGCCAGAACGAAGTGCATTAATTGATTGTCAATTGCCCCTTCTTTCTTGTCATCCTGAGCGAAGTCGAAGGATCTCTAACTATTTCCTCGTATTCGTATTCCTAATCGCCTCCCTGTCGTCGATACTGGATACTCGATTTCCCGATAAGCGATAACCTGAACCTAGCTTCGATATTCGATGTCCGTTTTTGGCATCTTTTCCCAGTGGTAGCGGCCGCTGTCCTCAGCGGCGAGGCCCGGGAGATTTCACGGGCTTGACCCTCGATTCAAAGGGAATCAGCGAAGGAAACGATTAAACGGGTGGACGAATGTGTTGATCAGTGGCTCAGTCCCTCAATACAGATGAAGCGAGAATTAAAACCAGAAGAACACGAAGAGATCGTAAAAGCCATAGCTGCGGGCGACAGGGTGAAAGCGACGAGTCTTTACCTTTCGGCCACAGAAGGCGATCTGACGACGGCCCAGAATTTCATCAAGACCCTGATTCTTGAAAAGCAAGCATCCCAATCGCAGCAGCCGGCAAAAGAGGGCGGCTGAGGCAATCGAGTTTTAACATATCGCACGGAAGCTCATTACTCAGCTTGGGGGAAGGTTTGCTCGTATTTCTGGCGTGCCGAGTGTACGCGCTCCATCAATTGCAGATGGGAAACCTGCATGCCGAGGACGAGCGCGCCAATGAGACCGAAATACATTCCCGCCATCACCCAGCGCTGCGGCCACGCGACTTCATAATAACGTTGTTCTTCCGCAGTGCGTTTACGGAAGAGCGAGAAGATTCGCGGGAGCGAGGCAAACAGTAGGATCCAAACAATGAAGTTTGGATGCGTCCAGGCCAGCCAGCCAAGAGCCGCGAATCCCGGCAACCAAAGCCAGGGCGAGAGTGCGGTCACGATGCGGCCTCCATCGAGCATCCCAACCGGCGTCAGATTGAAGAGATTGAGAAAGTAGGCCGTCCAGGCGAGCGCGATCAAAAGGGGATAATTAAGAGCGAGACCGAGTGCGTGGCACGCAGCCGCGGCCAGCGAACCGAGGATTGGCCCGCCAATTCCAACGCACGCTTCCATCCAGGCGTTGCGTGGTGCCTCCTTAAGGGCAATGAACGCGCCCATAAAGGGAATGAACATCGGCGCGCTCACGGCCAGACCGAATTTCTTCGCGACCAGCAAATGTCCGCACTCGTGCAGGAGCAAAAGCAGGACAAACCCAACCGCCCATTTCCAACCCCAGATGCTCGCGTAAACGCCAACCATCAGAACCATGGACCCGCCCGTTTTGAGCAGAATTGGTAGGATAAACTTGATCTTGGCGATGAATTTCAAGATGACGACGCCGATCACGCCGACTGGGCCGAGCGCTTTTTTTATCTTGCTTCCGGTAGATTCGCTTGGCGGCGGGGCGCGCGTCTCAGTTGGATCGGAAATCAATGTCATACCGGCAATATTGGGAGTCGCTCCTGCAACTCGCCCAAGGCGCGTCCAAGATTTGTTAGCACATCGCGAGGCAAGAGCGACTGCTGACTTTCACCGTGGTTGAATATTGAAATCTCGGCGGCGCGGCCACAGGCCCACGCCCCGACGCGGGCAGTGTCGAAAGGCGAAAGATTTTGGGCGAGTAAGGCAGAGCACACCCCGGTGAGAACATCGCCCATGCCGCCCGTGGCCATTCCGGGATTTCCAGTGGTGTTGTAACTGATAAACCTTCCCTTCTCCGCAACGATGGTGCGGCTTCCTTTCAATAAAAGCGTTATCGGAAACTCGCCGGTAAATTTCTCGGCGAGTTCGGTGCGCGAATTTTTTTGATTACCAGCAAGGCGTTTCATTTCACCGGGATGGGGGGTAAGCAAACGCGGACCGCGGCAATTCTTAAGGATGCTAACGTTAGTCGAGACGATGTTGAGGGCATCAGCATCAACCACCATCGGATTTTCCGCCCGCTGAATTAATTCGATAATTTCAGGTGCATTGTCTCTGCCGAGCCCGGGTCCAATTCCCCAGACATCGATCTTTTCCTCGATCAGATCGCGATACGATTTCACCGGTTTGACCATCGATTCGAAAGGTGCGGCGGCGGTGACGATCTCGTAAATATTTTCCGGAACGAAGACTTCGACCAGCCCGGCGCCAGCCCGCAAGGCACCCCACGCGCACATGGTGGCTGCACCCGCGAAACCGCGCGAGCCCGCGACAATTCCGACTCGGCCGAATTGATTTTTGTGGGCATCGAATGGCCGGCGCGGCAGTAATCCTTGCAGCGACGCGGCGCAGGCAACGGTTTCATCAGCCGGCTCGAGCGGTAGATCGGACAGCGGCACGACTTCGAGGCGCCCGACAAAATTAGTGGCATTATCAGCAAGGAGGCCGCGCTTCGCCGCCGCAATCGTGACGGTGAAATCAGCAACGACGCAATTGCGATCGGTTTCCCCGGAATCACCATCCATGCCGGTTGGCTGATCAACCGCGAAAACGTATGCCCCGCGTTCCTGGCGCAGTCGATTCATCTCACGGCACGCTGCCAGGATGGGATCGCGCAAAGGGGGCTTCGATCCGAGGCCGAGCAGGCCGTCGAGAATGATTGTGTGTGCACGGCTTGGATTTGCAGCCGACACGGCTGCCACTACAGCTGCCGCAACCGGGGGAGTATCCCGGAACTCGGTGATTTTTCTGCGCAGGAGATCGCTACATTGCGATTCCGGGAAGGATAGGTGAACCTCGGTATGCCAGCCGGCTCGTTTCAATTGCGCGGCGGCAACGAGAGCATCGCCGCCGTTATTTCCTTTGCCGGAAAAGACCAAGCAGTACCCGGGACGCGGAAAGAATTGCTGCACTGTCTGTGCGATCCCAGCCCCCGCCTGGTTCATCAGGGCCTCGGCAGAAACGCCACGCACAAACGCGGCATTCTCTGCGTCACGCATTTGCGCCGAGGTAACGACCGGCGAGTTCACTGTTCCTCGGAGCTTACTTTCTTTTTCTGCGTGCTGGAGGATTTTTTCGTGGTGGAAGTCTTGTGGCGGCGATGTTTTGTGCCCGATTCGCGCATGAAACGTTGATCGAGAAAAGGCTGCAAACCGACGTCGACGCGTGAAGATTGATTGGTGTAAGAAGTGCGGGCGGCGAGGGCGGGACGGTTGAGAATGCCGCGGGCAATTTCCTGGGCGAGTTTTTGGCGGTAGTCACTGCTTTGGGCGTACTGTGCCTCAGTCGGATTAGTGAGAAATCCGCATTCGACCAGCACGGCCGGAACAATTGTTTTCCGCAAAACAAAATAGCCGCGACGCCGGACTCCGCGATTTTCCGAAGGCGCACCGCCAACTACGGCGGAATGAATACTGGCAGCGAGCGGCGCACTTTCGGTGCTATAGAAGTATGTCTCGATTCCGTTAGCTCCGCTGCGAGTGGCGGAGTTGAAGTGAATACAAACAAAAACCGCGTTGGGATTTGAATTGGCAATGGCGACGCGCGTGCCGAGTGGAACAAACACATCAGTGTCTCGCGTCATGACTACCCGGTAACCGGCCTTTTCCAAAAGCGGTTTCAATCTTAAAGAAACATCCAGGGTCATGATTTTCTCCGGCACTCGCTGACCGGGGATGCCACCGGGATCAAAGCCGCCATGGCCGGGATCGATCACGATCGTGGTGTAGCGTGTCTGGGCCGATGCCGTGGCCGCGAGGGCGGCCGCCGCCAAGCAGCAAAGAACGTATCGCCCGAAACGTGCCCTCATTATAAGCGGACCCTTAGTCGCCGCGCGGCTTCTCATTCGGTCGCGTCGATAATTTCGGGACGGCGCTGCGCACCGCCTGAACTGCGGCCGTTTCCGACATCCCGCCAATCACTGCGACTTCGCCGTCGGCGGTCCGTTTAAAATGCGGGCGCGATTTCGTTTCGAGCAAGGTCGAGTGAGAGAGGAGCTGCCCGTTCAAGCCGATGATTGCATAAGACCAGGCACGCGGGGCCGAACAATGCAGAACGTGAAGTCTGTTTTCGCGATCGATTTCCGCGTGGGGTTCGTCGAACGAGATGACATGGCCGAGGGAATAAGTGGCGTAAACCACACTGCGATGCTCGTCTTCGACCCGGACGTAAAGGGAAGTGTGATCGGCAAACCGATTCGTCATAAGCGAATAGGTGCGGGCATCGCCGGCAGCCTCGCTGCTCGCGGGAATGCCGACACTTTGCTTCCAGATCGGGCGCGCGTCGGTAACTTCAACGACCTTGGTTTGCGAATAAAAGTAGCGCCCTAGATCGGAGAAATAAACATGTGCTCGGACGTGATAGGTCCCGAAATCCTCAATGGGATAGAGACTGGCGATATTAATTTTTTGGGTAACGGTCTGGCCTGCCCCGATGCGGAGCGGTTCCATTTTCTGCGACGAATCGGCCGCGATTGATTGACCATCGCTGCCAGTAATCTCAAATCCGAACCAGCGTTCACCGGCGTCGTTGTTTAGGTCAATATCGCGTCCAGCGCGATTGGTAATCGTGACGGTGGCGAGGAGGGGTTCGTAAGCGATGTATTGCAAGCGGCTGAATTTTAATTGCACCTGAATCTGAGCATTGGCCGCACCAGCGACCAACCCGAAGAGCAGAAAAAGGGCGGCAGTTCTTAGCGATTGCATTCGGTTGGGAGCGATGAGCAGGAGTATAAGTATAAAGCAGGAATCTCACCGGCGGGTCTCTGAAAAACCATCACGCCGTTTGTTGCCGCCAGGCCGGCAGAGCGCGACGTCTTCCTTCTTCCAACGCATCGATGAGCAACGCATTCCATGCCTTCTTGATTGTTTCAACACCGGCATGCACGCTGCGGTCGTAGGCAAATTCGATTTCGCCCCAGCTCACGATTTCAAACAATGCGCCATCTCCGCATTCGGTTGCAGTTTCTGCATGCACAATCTGCCCGTCGCGCAAGTAAGCGGTGCCGACGTTTGAGCCCGACACCATTTGCACGGCACCGCTGCGTCTCGAGAGGCAGCACATTTGCAAAATATCGAGGACGTGAAAAAGATCGGGCGCATCCGAAAACATCCGGACCGAGCGCTCGATCGTCGAGATCAGTCGCTCGCCGTCGATTGGTTCCGGAAATACCTTTGAGCCGGCGACTTCCATTCGCTGTTCGGAAGCGGCATAGGCAGGCAGGAACAACGTCTGCAAACCAGAGAACATTTCCCCGAGTAACGCGCCAAGGATAAATCCATCGAGCCCGGGAGCCTGAAGCTGGGTCAACAAAATTCGCGGCCGCAAATTCGCCTGCCGCCGCAGCCAAACCAGGGTCTCACTTTCGCTATGGGTCAGGACACTTTCGTATCCAGTGTAATCTTTCACCAGTTGCACCAGGTCCCGCGCAATCTCGGGGTCGCGATGCACGATGAGCAATTGCGTCACGGCGATACGGAAGGATTAGGTGCGTCGTTGATCAATCGCGCAGGCTCGGCTCGAACGGTCTGTAATTTGTCGTCATACAAGATGCGGATGACATAGCCGAGATATGTTCGTTGGCCGGAATCGCCCGAGAGCGAGTCGGTACTGGCGCCCGCTTCACCGCGCTTTTTCGATTTTGACGAATTTTTTCCTGGGGTAACCGAAGCCGCGGCAGCTGAGAGCGCCGCTTCCGAGGTAATGGAATGAGTCTTCGAGCGGAGGTAGGTAACGATTAATGTTTCGGGGTTCGATTCCGCCCAGTCGTGCTTTGGATTCATCCACTCGTAGTTAACGTCGGCATCCGTCGCCACGATTTTGTCGTTGTCGACCGAATCGTAGAACAAAACCATGATGCGCAATTTCGAATGATCGATGGCGACGCCCTGCCGTTTTTTGATTTCAATTTTTAGGCGCAGATTGGTTTCTGCCTCTGGATCCGGGATCTGCTCCGTCTCGATGTTGGTGACGCCGAAGACTGAGCCTTCGGGAAGTCCCTCCGCATCCAGCGGCTTGCCGGCCGTGTCCATCGGCACGCCAGGCGCAGGTGTTGCAGCAGCCCCCACCCGCAACTTCATGTCGGCTAGTTCGTAAAGTGGGCCGGCGGAGGGGCCGAGATCTTGAATTTTCCGCCAAGTCTCGTTAGAACGATCGTAGAGTTGAATTGATTCATAAAGCGCCGCCATTTGCGCCAGCACCTGCGGATTTTTCGGGTCGCGCTGAGAAGCATCCTGCAGGCGTGCCAGTGCGTTGGCAGTATCGCCGCGCTCGCGCAGAACATCGGCTTCTTTGAGTAATCGATCAGATGCAGAAAGAGCGGCCGAACTGGGGACCTCGGGCTGCGCAGGAAGTGGTGTCGTCCCCGGCTTCGCACTGGCCGGTGCGGCTGGCGTTTTCAGCGACGGCAACGTCGCTCGCTCGGCGTGGTACTCCGTGCCGAAATGGATTGCGATGGCAAGGATTTCCAACGCCGCAAAAACAAGAATAACACCGACCGCGACGGAGTAGGTCCGGTCGCTGGGTGATGAAGAAGCGGCGAGAACGGGCATTACACCTATTTCAGTTAACGGGACGCGCGCGAGCTGTCAATCGACTGAGCGTGGACAAGGTGAGGAATGCCATCGTTCAAAAAAGGTTCCAGCGCTCACTGGCGATTTGTCTTGATCGAGGCCTCGCTTCGGGTGGCGGCTCGACGGAGTCTCGCCCTACCAATGCCTGCTCGTGAAAATCTAGTGGTAGGGCGACGCTCTGCGGAGCCGCGCGCCATTTTCAATTACCGCGAGATGTCGCGTTGCGAGAGGAGGCGAAAGCCTTCGCCCTGCAAAACGGACGCGGCGCACTCTGAATCATCGACATGCATGGCGAGGGCGGCGCGACCATTGGGACGAGTCAGGAGGGGATAACTGAAATGCACATTCACCTCCGCCATCAGCAGTGTCGCCAGGATTTTGATGAATTGAGTGGCAACTTCGCGCAGCTCCACCACCATTAACTCGCAAACCCCGAAAGCGACGTTGTTTTCGCGGAACAACTCTTCCACCCGCTCGGGGTCGCTCACGATGATGCGTGCGATGGCGGCATCGGTCGATTCCGAGACGCTCAGGGCCACCACGTGAGTGGCGTGGGCATTGAGCAACTTCACGATCTCGAGCATGGCGCCCACCTTGTTCGGAAGGAAAACGGAGAACTGCCGGACCAGCGGCCCGCCGATCTTAGAAGTCGTTTCTGGTAACTCGACCTGCATGTTTTTCGAATTCAGGGAAAAAATTCCGGGGGGCTGGGAATATCTCACCGTCCTTCTTCCCTTTCCAACCGAATTTGTCCCGATGAATGTCTGTCTGTTTGGAAGCCAAGCCTTCCGGCAGAATGCCCGCGCTACCCCATTCGATCTGTTCATTGGACTGATTTTGCTTAGAATCGCTCGCGGGCATGGAACAAACCGAGAGTGAGTTGCTGGCGTTGCGTCGCGAGAAGTTGGCGGCTTTGGAAAAGCTTGGAGTCGCACCTTTCGGTGCCGCCTTCGAAACCTCGGGCGATATCGCGCGCGTTCGCGAGAAATTTGCCGAAGGGGCAAGTTTTCGCATCGCGGGTCGCATCAGTGCGCATCGCGACATGGGCAAGAGCCACTTTGTTGATCTCAAGGATGCGAGCGGACGGATGCAAATTTATTTGCAGGCGAAGGAACTCGGCCCCGAAGCAATGGAAGTCTTCAGGCTGCTCGATCTCGGCGATTTCATCGGCGTGGAAGGAACCGGTTTCACGACCAAGACGGGCGAGCCGACGTTGAAGGTGCACAAGCTTGAGTTGCTGGCGAAATCACTGCGACCGTTACCGGAAAAATGGCATGGCTTACAGGACATTGAGGCGCGATATCGCCAGCGTTACCTTGATCTGATCACGAACGATCAATCGCGCGCGGTTTTCGCCAAACGTTTCCTGATTGTTCGTGAGATTCGCCGTTTTCTGGAGGATCGCGGTTTTGTGGAAGTGGAGACTCCGATGCTGCAATCGGTCGCAGGCGGGGCGGCGGCAGAGCCATTCGCGACTCGTCATAAGGCGCTTGGATTGGATCTTTATTTGCGGATCGCGCCGGAACTTTATCTGAAGCGTCTTTTGGTCGGTGGATTCAATAGAGTTTTCGAACTCAATCGCAATTTTCGAAACGAAGGAATCTCACGGAAACATAATCCCGAGTTCACCATGCTGGAGGCGTATTGGGCCTATGCCGATTTCGGGAAGATTGCGGACCTGGTAGAAGAAATGATTTGTCACGTGGCCGAGGTTCTGGAGGGACGCGCTTCGCCGCGCCCGGGGACGAGCGGAAGCTCGCCTCTCCGAATCGAGCATCGGGATGCGGAGGGAAACGTGACGCGGACGGTCGATCTAACGCGGCCGTGGCGCCGGGCCCGTTATCACGATTTGGTGCGGGACGTGGCGGGCGCGGATTGGTTCGAAATCTCCAGCGAGGAACGGCGGGAGCGAGCGAAAAATCTTGGCGTGGAAATTCTCCCGCAGCTGGCGGATTTCGAAGTGACGCAACACGTTTTCGAAAAATTGGTAGAAGAGAAAACATTCGACCCGCTTTTCGTCACCCATTGCCCAAAGGAATTGGTTCCGCTGGCCAAACAGAATCGGCAGCAACCAGAGTTGGTGGACGTTTACGAGTTGATTATCAATGGCGCGGAAATTTCGCCCGGTTACACAGAACTAAACGATCCGATCGTGCAACGGCAGCGGTTGCTCGAACAAGCTGGCGAGGAAACGCAAAAACTGGACGAAGATTTCTTGCTCGCGCTCGAACACGGCATGCCGCCGGCCGGTGGATTCGGGCTCGGGATCGATCGGCTGACCATGTTACTTACTGGTGCCGAATCGATCCGGGATGTGATATTATTCCCGTTACTGAAACCGAAACGTCTCACCTGAGCTTACCTGGTCATCCGAATGCCGTCTGCCCAACAATCTTTAGTTCAAGACAAGCGGCCGGCGTCCGGTCAATATGCCCTTTTGCGCGGTGTTCCGCTATTCGCGGCGCTGGATGACGCCGCAGTAGAGGAACTTTGCGGCTACTTGCATCCCGTCGAGCTCAAGGGTGGCTCGAGTTTGTTCCGGGTCGGCGACTCCGGTGATGCGATGTATATCATCGAGAGCGGGCGCATTCGCATCACCGTTACGGATGCCGATGGACGGGAAGTGATTCTCGCTTCGCTCGGTCATGGCGATTTCTTCGGCGAGATGGCAATGCTCGACGGCCATGGCCGTTCGGCTGATGCGACTGTGACCGAGGACTCGCGTCTGGCGGTGTTGACGCGAGAGAATTTTCTCACCTTCGTCTCGAGCGACTCCCGCATCGTCCTGGAAATGCTGAGTGCGATCACACAGCGGTTGCGCCGGACCGATGATCTGCTTCGACACCGGGTTTCGCGCAACGCCAACGAAGAAGATGCCAGGCATCTCACCTTGGCCGACCGCGCCGCTGATAAGATCGCTAAGTTCGGTGGAAGCTGGAAATTCATTTCGGCATCGATCCTTTTTACTTTGCTTTGGATTGCGCTCAATACCTGGTTGCTCCACGACAAGGGCTTTGATGCGTATCCCTACGTCTTGCTTAACCTGGTGATCGGAATGATTGCGTCGTTGTCGGCCCCCGTCATCATGATGTCGCAGAATCGCGAAGCGCAGAAGGATCGGTTGCGAGCCGATCTGGATTATCAGGTAAATTTGAAAAACGAAATGCTGCTCGGGGAAATTCTGCGGCTCCTGGAAAAGCGCGAGAAAGATGCGCCGAAAAGGTATGAGGATGGGGAGTGACAACGTCGCAAGGCGACAAATCCCAAGAACCAAGCGGCGGGAGGGACGCATTTCCAGGGCGTCCCATATTTAGTTTCATTTTTGGGGGCGACTCGGAGAGCCATCCCTACCAACCCTGGGCGAACCTTGCGCGCCTCACCGGGCATTCGTCCTGCTCATAATCCAGTATGACAATGCATTCGCGTTCCAAAGAGCAGCGAGAAGCGGTGCGGCAGTTGATTTATCTCGTGCTTACTCGCGACATGGGCACCTTTAACCCCGACCGCTTCAAGCATTGGATCAAGGAAACCGACAGCAAGTTCCGCAAAGTCGGTCTGATGCTGAAGTTCGAAATCAAGGATCGGTTCGTCTATTTTCGGATCAAAGAGATTCGTAATGGCCGAATCATTTATCAGTTTGATTCATCGACCCGGGTGTCGTTTGACGAACGCGACGTAGTGCTTTCGTACGAGGAATTGAATCCGGTCGGAAGGTAAGCGGAATCGACGCGACAAGTCAGTTGTTTAGCGATTGCGCGTCGAAGCGGGTGCTTCTCCGCCGGCTTCGCGCCCGATACCCGGACCGAAAAGATAGGAAGCGACGACAAAAACCTGAGCGATCGGTGATTTGTGATTTACGCCGAACAACGGGGAAACATCGATCCCGAAGGCGCGGGTCGGTTTCCAGGATACGGTCGGTCCGATAACGAAGCTGTTATAGGGCGTTCCGCGGCTGGAACTATCGCTAAAGCTGCGGAACTGAAATTCGATTCCCGCCCTCAAGATTTCCCACGATGCCTTGGTGCCGGCGACCGGTTGAACATTTCTGGTTTGGACATTCTTACTATCTGGATGCGGAGGCGGTGGTGCCGGTTGTCCAAAAAGCCGAATGGGAACTTCCAAACTATTGGCAATGCCCCATTCGCGGCCGCGATCCCCGCCGGTCTCCTGTTCAAAGAAGGTATTCATCGCCCATTCCACCCGATCAAAAAAGTCTTCCGACAATAGCAGCCGCATCTCGAACGACGTGGGAAGGCTCTGCGATTTATCGAAGCCGCCGGGGCCAAATTTCTTTGCCGGTGTCGGTGCACCCTCATCATGAAGGATGTCACCGATCCCAAACTTGCATTCGGTAAAGAAGGTCGGATTTAGCGGAATTTTGTCCCAATCAGCAAAAGCGTAGCGGCCTTCCACGCTAAAGGAGGTTTCCTGAGTATCACCATCGAATCTTTCTATATCATTTTCGATGGCCATGTTGATGCGATAGGGGAAGCCAATTTCGCATTCTTCGGTCAGGTGATAATCCGGAGTGCGGAAATGCACGGCGTCGGCCTCAAAAATGACGCTGGTGTAAACTACGCCCGCCGGAAGAACGTAGGCGTTCGTCAACGGCGCGAAACGCGATTGGGAAAACTCGGCGGGAGCGCCATAGGCGCTCAGGGGCGGCTCGCCCACGACCGTAATGTGCTCGGTGGAAGTTACCTGGGCACTGGCTTTGGGATTAACCACGGTGAAGCCAAGATAGCCGAGGGCGAATGCCAAAAAAGCTAGATGGCGGGAGATTATTGACGTTCGCATGCTCTCCGAATACCGAGCACAATCAGGCAGGGCAAGGAAAAATTACAGAATTGTAATGCTTTCTCGGCAATCGGGGCCGGACCTGATGGCCGATACGGGCGTCGGCGGGTTCCGGTCGCGGACGACATCTGGCCGCGAGCTCGCGCCGGAGTACGGTGCGAGGAGACGCTCGACAGCTGGCGCAAGTACGTCCATTTATAGCACCAATGCGACTAAAGGAAAGCCACGAAAATGGCGTGGTGATTTTCGCGCTGTCCGGCGCAATCGACTTGCACTATGCCCCGACATTGCGCTCGCTTTTTCAGTCGAAGCTTAACAAACGTTGCCCGGCGTTGGTGGTTGACTTGACCGCCGTCGATTTCATTGATTCAACCGGCCTGGCCACTTTGATTGAATATCATCGCGATGCCGCTGCGCATGGCGGGGTTTTTAGCCTGGCTGGGGTCAATCCGAACTTGAAAGCCATTTTTGACGTGGTGCAGTTCGAGAAGGTGCTGGCGATTTTTCCGACTGTGGCAGAAGCAAAATCTGCGATCACAGGGGGCCAGGTACCGCCCTACATGGCAGATGAACCCGCGAATGGTTGACGAGCAGCGGCAATCTTGTTTTAAGGCCAGAATCAGAAACTCGCCTGAAATGAGTCCTTAGGGCGCGGAATGATGGGTCCGTACCGCCATTGCCCCCACAAATTTCTGCAGCTCTTGGAAATCGATCGGCTTCGTCAAATGATGATCGAACCCGGCAGCGAGGCTGCGGCGCACGTCTTCCTCCATGCCGAAGCCGCTGAGGGCGATACCGACAAGGGATTGTCGCTGTTTGGCTGCGCGCATGACCTCACAGCCATTGCCATCGGGCAGCCCGATGTCGCTGATTAGGCCGTCGAACTGTTCGGCCTCAAGAAGTTTGATTGCGGCCTGGACGCATTCGGCAGTAAGGACCTTGTGGCCTTGTTTACGCAACAGCGCTGCGAGTACTCGTAGCGTCTGAGGATGATCCTCTACGACCAGCAATTGCAAGCTCTTGGCGGGCCCTTCATCGGCGATCAATCGCGAGACGCTCGCGGTTTTCGGGCTCTCCACTGACGCCAGGCTAAGTTTAAAGGAAGTGCCGCGGTTTAGTCCTTCACTATGAACGGTGATCGTTCCACCCTGTAACTCGAGCAGCCTTTTTGAGATCGTAAGCCCGAGGCCAAGCCCGCCAAACCTCCGGCTAATCGAACGTTCGCCCTGTTCGAACGCCTGGAAAATCCGGTTCAGCTGTTCAGGTTCAATTCCAACCCCGGTATCGGTAATCTGGAATACAAAACGCCCATCTTCGTTTACTGTACGGACGGTAATTCGACCATTCTTCTTCGTAAACTTCACTGCATTGTTGATTAGATTCCAAAACACCTGCTGAAGTCGGACAGCGTCGGCCCAGACATGGTGGCGGTCCGCGCCGAAGTCCATGACCAGATCCAACTGTTTTTGGAGGATGTTGTCGCGCGCAATTTCGAGGCTGTTACGGAGCAGTCCATGAACATCGACCACTTCCAGATGGAGCTCGATTTTTCCGCGGGTAATGCGGGTAAGGTCCAATAGATCGTCGATCAAACGCGCTTCCAATTGCACACTCGTGCGGATGGCAACCACTTCTTCGTGAAGCTCGGGAGAAAGATTCTCATGTTCGGCGAGATAGCTCGCTGCTGCCAGTGCCGGGGTTAATGGAGTTCGTAGCTCGTGGCTAAGAACGGCGAGAAAATCATCTTTGGCTTGGGACGCCCTTTCGGCTGCGATTTTTTCGATGTTGAGCTGGCGAACCTGTTCCTCCTGCTTTTGCCTGGCTCCTTCCGCCGCCATGCGATTGGTGTCGATGCGAAACAGCATTCGCGTTGTCCACCAAATGGCCGCGAAAAATAGAACCATGAAAGTAGTAGCAGAGTGGGCCGCGCCAAAAATCGGGTCGTAAAACCCGGCTCGCTCGGCGGTTTGGCGGAGGGCACCGATTAAGATGGGAAGGAGAATCGCCAGCGGAATGAGCCGCCGAGCCAGCATCCCAGCCGCGGTCTCGCTGACGATGATTGCCAATGTTCCACGGTCCGCGCGCGCCAGGAGAATCCCGGTCGCGAGAAGGAAAAAGGAAATCGAGGTCAAAAGCGATGCCGGCGTGTAAGTGCTGGTGGTGTAAAAGCTGGTCAGGTAATATGAATAGGCTACCAACGAAAGAATCGCGATAATGGCGGTGATGGCGCTGGCAGCCTCGGCTGGACGGAATCCCCGCGATGATTTCCAATTAAGGGAGAGAATCGACGCCCCGATCAAAACAAAACTCAGCGAAATTCTGGCACCGTTGACCTCGACCGGGGAACCATCGGCTAATGGCGGCAGCGTCAGCCATCTCGGGTCGACCAGATTATGACTGTAGAAGAGGAGATTTAATCCACCCATCGCGATGATCGCGCTGGCGAGGAGTTGTCCAATAATGCTGCGCTCTTTCGGGGCGTCGATGGGTTGGCGCAGAAACAAAGCGATACTCGCCGCGACCAGGCCGCCGGCAGTGAACGGATTCATCGCGATCATACCCGGAGCGAAATTCTTCAGCAGATCGATTTGAGCAACCCATCCTGTCAGAACGGTGACAGCGATCGCGGCCGTAAGACGACTGGTGGCTAACGGCGCGACCTGTGTGATCGGGCTTGAAGCTTTCAATGAATATGAACTGGTTCGAAGTAGCAAGGGAGCGAATTCCGTGCTAAAGCAGCGGTCGCGTTGAGGAAGCCGCCTTTTTTAACGAATTGGACTCTTGCTTTTCCGCCGTTATCGAGCGATCAAAAGGCTATCGCCATACGAATAACCTTTGGCCGAGAGAGAAAACGATCGAACTAACGTGATCAGACCATCCATCAAGACGGAGATATTCGTTTGCGATGAGTGCGGCCAAAGGAAGCGGCTGAAGACCGCTTCGCGTCATTGGTGCGATTCGTGCAGCCACGGGTCGCCCGTGGAAATGCGGCCGGCGCGAGACAAGCGGGTAGTGCAGCCGCAAAGAGCGACTACGGCGCATTAAGGCCTACGTTAGGCGCAGCCTGAACATCAACGCTGCGGGACTCCCAGACCGGCCATCGTCTCCGATATTACGACGGATTCACTTTGGGCGGTGCGGGAGCGGCGAACTTGCGCTTGCGCAGCTTGAACCGCCTCGCGGGCTGCGCGCCTGAGACCGCCGGTCAGTCCAATTTTCGAAAGGAGCCAGATGATCCATTTTGTCGGATCCCACTGCCACGATTTTACTCCGTTGCGATAATCGTGCTGAAATTCGTGGTGATAGTTGTGGTAGCCTTCTCCGAAAGTGAGCAGTGCCATGAGGAATGAGTCGCGCGCGCTGCATCTGGTAGAGTAAGGCCTGCGACCAAGGGTATGACAGGCCGAGTTAATGAAAAAGGTGCAGTGCTGAATCACCACCACCTTGGCGACGCCGCTGATGAGGAATGCTCCGAGTGCGCCGATCCAGCCATTCCAGGCTGCGCCCAATAGCACGGGCAAGGCGAAACCAACGAGAAGAGCGATGGTATGGACGTGCTGATGTTGCCACATGACCAGCCGATCTTTTTTTAGATCGCCCACGTTATCGAAGGGCGGCTGGGGTAGAAGCTTGAACAGAAGCCAGCCAATGTGGGCGTGGAAAAAGCCCTTGGTGATATCGTAAGGGTCCTCCTCATGATCGACGTGTTTGTGATGGCGCCGATGTTCGCTCGCCCACATTAGAACCGAATTTTCAAAGGCGGCCGGGCCAAAAATGAGGACGAAGAGTTTGACCGGAAGCCGGGCGCGAAACGCGAGATGCGAAAATAACCGATGATAGCCAAGGGTGATGCTAAAGCCGGTAGCGCTAAGCAAAACGAAAAACAAGATTACCTGGAACCAATCGATGCCGAAATACCAGAGGTAGACGGGGACAGTGGTGATGGAGAGGACGAAAGTTCCGATAAGGAACGAACTCGTTAGCCAATTAACGCGATGGAATGGAATTCGGGAAAACATGACACGCTGTTTACTACCTGCAGTCAGCGCGCCAAAACAACGTCTTTTTTCGTCCAGCTATGAACTTGCTGGCAATGAGGGCAGGTGAACTTCGGCGTTTTCACTTTGGCTGCTGCCCAGAGTTGTTCGTCGATGGTCTGGCCGGTCACCGCCAGCTTGGCCGTGGCGGGGCAGCGAACAAGTAGCCGCTTAATTACGGGGCCGGTTTTTATTTTTCGGGCGGCAGGTGTTCCAAAAAATCTCATTCTCTTAGAGCCGGTAGACGATGCGCGCCTTATCGATGTCGTAAGGCGACATCTGAAGTTTAACGCGATCGCCGATGGTGAGTCGAATAAATCGTTTGCGCATTTTCCCGGAAATGTGCGCAAGGACAAGATGCTCGTTGGCAAGAGCAACCCTGAACATGGTACCGGGCAGGACCGACATGATCGTTCCTTCCAACTCGAGGGCTTTTTCTGAATTCATGATCAAGATCAAGTGCAGGCCGGCCTCGAAAATTTCGAAACCGGCCGCAACAATCGATTTCGGATCTACCGACGATTGCCCGCGAACGAGCGCTTGCCTCCGCCACCGGATGGGCGCGGACGCTCTTCGCGAGGACGCGCTTCGCTGACACTCAGCGTGCGTCCGTTCAATTCCTTGCCGTTGAGCGCGCTGATGGCAGCTTCCGCTTCGGCTTTTTCATTCATGGTGACGAACGCAAAGCCGCGCGATTTGCCGGTCATGCGGTCCATCATCAGCGCTACTTCGCCGACCTGGCCATGTTGTTCGAAAAGATCCTGAAGATCGTTTTCAGTGGTCTCAAAAGAGAGATTACCTACGTACAGTTTCATTGTGATTTTTGGACAAACTTGCGAGCTACAGAGCTGTTCCCGGGAATCGGGTTTCAAATCACCAATGAGACAAACTCACCTGACGATCTACCACGCAAAGAACAAACAGATTCAATCCAATAGACCGTTAGGCTCGTTCAATTTCCCTAAAACACAACTAGTATTCCGAAGTTGTGGTATTTGTTTAGCGCCAACCAACGCTCTCGTTAACACCCTGCTTTAGCTGGGTATTAACGGCACCCTGAGAGAGCCTCGATCGCTTCAGCGGTTTTTGTCAGTGAAGAATAAACCGCTAAAGCGGCTGTGGGACCAGACTTGGCCACCCACCTCGCTGAAGCGAGTTGTCAATGAAATGGGATATAGCCAGCAACGCTAAACCCGCGCGAATTTGTGTGATCAGCGCGGGGTGAGGCGATTCGAAGATGAGTTGTTCAATTCCGCGCCGCGAACCATATTCACCCTATGAAAGATTCCGTGGTGCGAGGACGCGTCTTGCAACTTTTGCATGAACGGCGCGGCGAAGGTTTTCTTCCCTTCGGCGCGGCGGAACGGGCAGTGCCGGCTCCTGAAGGAATAAACAATCGCGACTGGCTTCAGGCGCTCGCTCAACTGGCCGAATACAATCTGATCGATTGGAAGCCGATTGAAGATAAGAGTGGGATGGGGTTGCTGGGAGGCTTTGCCCAGATCAACGAACTCGGAGTGCACGTTCTGAACAGCAGTGCAGCATCGCCAATTCGAATCACTTTCGATGAACGGCGGGCGGTGGTTGGCGATCCGCAAGAAATAAAGATGCCTGGGGCGGAGGCGCAGGCGTTAAAGGATGCGTTTGAACAAGTCATCCTCGCGATCGAGCACGTCGGCGTTTCCGAGCGAGACAAAAAGGAAGCACGATCGCTGTTGTTAAAGTTGTTACAGAGTAAAGCAGGAGCGGACGCGTTGGGGGAGGGCTGTGCCCAATCGTTGATTACCAAGTATTTCGGAAATCTTTAACCGAAAAGAGCTCTCGCGCGGTGGGCAGGGGCACCGCGGAAAAGACTCGACCAAGAAAATGAATGGCGGCTCCTTCCGGTCATGCCGCGTTTTGCTGGGAAAATAGCATGGTAACTGCTCGACCAGTCTTAGATCGAACCCTTCTGTCCCAACGTGAATCCATTATCGGAATTTGGCCGTTTTATCGCCGATCGTACGGAATGGATTGCCGATCGATGGAATAAAACGACCGGAGGGCAGCCAGAACTGGGGTTTTCCGGCAACAACACTCACCAACAGTTAGCCAATTTTCTGCCGAATCTTTGCCAGACCTTGGTCAAACGTCTCAAAAAAGAAGGAAAAACGCGGCGAAATGAGAAAACGCTCCTCGCGGATACGCAATCGAAGCATCGTTGGGAACCTGGGTACGCCCTCGACGAGATCGTTCGCGGACTTGGGCAGATCCTGCATGTAATTTCCGTTGATTGCCTGGCCGCCTTTGCCCGCGAACGACCTGAATTCGATTCTTCGGACCGAGCCAAAGCCGAAGCTATTATTCACCAGTTTTTTAACGATCTCCTGGTGGAATCGGCGCGGCAGTTCGCGGCTGAAAAGCAAAACGAGCTTGCCGCCAGCGAGCAAAACAGTCAGTCGATCCTCGATTCGGCGCTCGATTGCATCGTTGTCATTGACGATGACGGTTGCATCCAGGAATGGAACATCGCGGCCGAGCGGCTGTTTGGTCATTCGCGTGCGCAGGCGGTGGGCAAGGAAATGGCGGAATTGATCATTCCGCCAGAATTGCGGGCCAGACATCGCGCCGGAATGGCCCAGTTTCGCGCTACGGGCAACGGCCCGTTACTCGGCCGGCGGATCGAAGTTCCCGCTTTGCGTGTGGACGGTACCAAGCTGGATGTGGAGCTGGCCATTACCCCTTATCAAGTAAACGGGAAAGCGATCTTTACCGCCTATGTGCGCGATATTAGCGAACGTGTGCGAAGTGAAGCCCGTCGCGCCGCGCAGTATGCTATCGCCACTCTCATCTCCGGTCAGGCGCCTCTGATCGAACTCGGTCCGAAAATCCTCAGCACCATCGCGAGGAGCGGCCGGTGGCTTTTTGCCGCGCTCTGGGTCCTTGATAAAAATGGAAAGCTTGTTTGCCATTCTACCTGGGGATCACCTGAGCGCGATATCGACGAATTTGAATCCGAAACCAGGCGTCGCGTGTTCTCCAGCGGCGAGGGTTTGCCGGGACGTGTTTTCGTTTCACGCGCGCCGACCTGGTTGCCTAGTCTTGAGGCGGAGACCAACTTCCCGCGGGTGCTCTTCGCGCGGATGAGCGGATTGCAAGCCGCCTTTGTTTTTCCCTTAATGGGTTCGACCGGAATAAATGGCGTAATTGAGCTCTTCAGCGATGAGATAGTTCCGCCGGACGACGACCTTATGCGGCTTGCTGGTGCTTTGGGAATTCAAGTTGGCCTTTATCTTGAGCGCGAACGGACGGAAGAAGAGCTTCGCCGGCAGAAGGAAGCGGCTGTGATGGCCAGCCAAGCCAAAGACCGCTTCTTAGCCGCACTCAGCCACGAGCTGCGGACACCGTTGAACCCAGTCTTGATGTGGGCCTGCTCGGCATCCGAAAACAAGAATCTCGATCCTGAATTGCAGGAGGGTTTGAAGATGATTTCCCGCAATATCGAAATGGAGGCGCGATTGATCGATGACCTGCTGGATCTAACCCGCATCGCTCGCGGCAAACTTCAGATCAATCTTCAGCCATGTCGTGCCGATGCATTGCTCAATCACGCTCTGGAAATTGTGCGTAGCCAGTTGTTCGCGAAAAATCTGCGGCTCTCAGTTGATCTGACAGCCAGCAATCACCAGATCATGGCTGATCCTACGCGGATAGAGCAGGTTTTTTGGAACCTGTTGAAGAACGCCTATAAATTCACGCCCGAAAATGGTGAGGTCGTGGTCCGTTCCTTCGATGGGGCGCGGGACCGTGTGATTTTTGAAATTAGCGACAGCGGCCGTGGAATCGACGCGGCGCTGATGCCGAAATTGTTTACCGCTTTTGAACAGGGGACCAGGAGCGGCGAAGGTCTCGGCCTGGGCCTCGCGATCTGCAAGGCCGTCTTGGAAATGCATCAGGGAAGAATCAAGGCCGCAAACAAATCGGGCGGACAGGGCGCAGTCTTTACCGTCGAATTGAAAACGATTCCCGCTCTAAGTGTCATCGCTCCAGTCCAGCGCAAACCTGCCGCTGTTTCGTCGCGGAAATTAAATATTCTGATTGTCGAAGACCACGACAATACAGCGACAGTCATGAGCAAGTTGCTAAAACACAACGGGCACGAGGTGGTTACCGCGTCCACTGTGCGGCAGGCTCTGGAGGTATTGCGCACAACTCCACTCGATCTTCTCGTTAGCGATCTTGGTCTTCCGGATGGCAATGGCTTTCAGGTAATGCGCGAGCTGGCGAAGATCAGCGACGCCAAGGGCATAGCGATCAGCGGTTATGGAATGGAGGAAGACCTGGAGCGCAGCAGCCGCGCTGGTTTTTCCGCGCATCTGACCAAACCGATCGACGTGCAAAAATTGCAGGAGACAATTCAGCAGGTGACAGCAGCGGCGTAGACCCGCCCCGCACGGGTGAGGTCCCTCGTCGTCTGTCGCGACTCGGTCACACAAAGTAGCGTGTGCTCAGGACAGCTTGGGCGAGGTCCCTCGCTTGCGCTCGGAATGACAAGCCTTCTTCGCGCTCCAAGATGACGCGCGAGCACCATCGGCGCTGAAAAAAAGCGTCAGATGCCGCGGGCGCTGACCCACTGAACGGCGTAACGCGCAACCTGCCGCGCGTTCTCGAGCCTTAGCTTCTCTTTGATGTGACTGCGATGCGTTTCAACTGTCTTTGGGCTGAGGTGCAATGTTTTGGCAATCGCTTTCACTTCTTCGCCTTTGCCGATGCGCTCGAGAACTTCCAGCTCGCGATCGGTTAAATCGTCTGTTGGATCTGTCCCCGGTTCTCGTTTCGTTAGAACAACATTGGAAATCACTTCACTGGCCATTGAGGGGCTGAGATAGACGCGGCCGTCGAGAACTTCGCGCAGGGCAATGAGGACGCTGCCCAGCGCATCCTGTTTGGTGACGTATCCGTTGGCGCCGGCGCGAAGGGAACGAACGGCGTAAGTCGGTTCGTCGTGCATCGACAGGACCAGAATGGGCATTTTTGGAAATTCCACCCGCAGCGATTTGGTTAACTCGATTCCGCTTGGTCCTTTTAAGCCAAGATCGACGATTGCCAGTCTCGGCCGCAATTTACGCACCAGCGCCATCGCTTCGGGCGCGCTGCTCGCTTCGCCGCAAACGGAGTAGCCGTCATCAGAGTTGATCAACTGCGCAAGTCCGTGACGAAAGAGAGGATGATCATCAACGATCAGAATGGGGATCGCTTGGGGCAAATCCGATTTCGGATTATCGACAACACCGCTGGAAAACGAATCCGGGGCGATGGGCTCGGATGCAGGTGCAGCGGCGGGGATTGAGCCTTTGCGTGCTTTGCGTTTCCCTAATCTCCCGGCGCGCGCTGTCGATTTCATTTCCGTACATAACAAGAGAGGCATGTTCCATGCGGCTTTACCTGCTTGATCTCCAGCCGCGCCCCAATGGATCGGGCGCGGTATTCCATAATATGAAAGCCCATCCCCGATCCAGCGGGGGAATCGGGTGGAATTCCGACGCCGTCGTCGATCACACTCAGCTCGATTCCTTTCCCCGACCGTCTCATCCGTACAATAATTTCGCGCGCGCGGGCATGTTTGTTCGCATTGATTACGGCTTCGCGCGCGATCCGGTAGAGATGCAGAGCCGCGGTCGAGTCCGGGACGGAAATTTCTTCGTCGGCTTCCAGGCGGCACGGCACGGGCCAATGCCGCTGCTTGACCAATGCTGCCAGCGCCGTAACTAACCCGGGCGGTTCCATTTCCACCGGATGCAGGCCTCGGGCAATGGTGCGTGCTTCGGTCACACCGTCATTAATTAGCTCGGCGATTTTATCAATGTGCTCCACTTCGATGACTCGATGTTTTTTGAGCCGCAGTGCGACCGAGCGCGCCATGAACGCGATGGCGGTAAGATGCTGGCACAGGCTATCGTGCAATTCCTGACCGAGGCGGCGTTGTTCGCGGTCACTGATGGCGAGGATTTCGCCTTCCAGTCCGCGAGCGCGGTCTTCCAAAATGGCTTGAGCTTTTTTTTGGTCGCCGATGTCGAGAATAACTGCGACTGCCGATTGGGTTTTGCCTTCGGCATCGCGCAATGGTGACGCGCTCACACTTACCCACAGGGAGGACCCATCTTTGCGACGATAACGTTTTTCGAGCTGATACGGTTCGGCTTTCCTCACGATCCGGTGAAAAAGTCGCTTGCTCTCTGCGAGGTCTCCGGGATGTGTGATCTCGAAAATGGTTTTGCCAACCAGTTCACGTTCTTTGTAGCCAAGCATTGAACAGAATTTTTCATTCGCGAAAATAATGCGGCCGGTTAAATCAGTGCCGGTTATCCCAGCGGTGCTTTGGTTGATGACCGCACGAGAACGTTCCTCCGATTCGCGCAATGCATTTTCCGTGCGTTTGCGCACGGTGATGTCGTGCAGGCAATTAATCGCTCCGATTATTTTTCCCTGCCCGCCTCTCAACGCCGTCGGGCTAACAAGAACATTTCGGCGGGCGCCGCTCGATTGTTCCACTAATATTTCCAAATCAGTCGCGGTTAATTGTTCCCCACGCAGGGCTCGCGCCATTGGGCACTTGTGGTGCGGCATCGGCCGGCCATCCGGATAGAAAATCTTGAATGAACCGCAAAACCTCTCGCTTGGGTCATTCCTTTTCGGTTTGCGGCCCCACAACTCCACCGCGTGCTGGTTGTACTCTTGAATCAGGCCTTCGGCATCGCACGTATAAACAGCGACGGGTACCAGATCGAACAGAGTGCGATAACGCTTCTCCGACTGGCGAATTGCTTCGTCTGCCCGCATTCGCTCGTTGAGATCGATAATCGCGGTTTGATAAAGCAGCGCGCCGTCGCGCATCGACGAAGTCATGGGGGAACTGGCCAAATGGGCCCGGATGATTTCGCCATTTCGCTTCTTCAGGTGCAGTTCAGTTTCCACCCGCCTCTCCGATGAGCGGCAGCGGAGGAGATGATTTAAAAAAAGCGCGGAGTCTTCTTTTATAATGTAGTGTGCAAAAGGCCTACCGATTAGTCGATCGCGGGAGTCGCCAAGAATTCGCGCTGCGGCAACGTTGATCTCTTCAATGTGACCGATGCGGTCAAAACTAACGTAGCCGATGGGCGCAAAATCGAAAAGATCGACATAACGTTGTATGGCCGCTTCCAAATCCGTCTTAGGATGCTTGAAGACGGGCGCACTAGCCGACTGCCTAATCGCGCCATTCTTTCTTACCGCCCCGTTACCTAAGAAATCTTCGACCCCACGGGTCCTTCCCTTCATTTTCTTCATGTCCGTCCGAATTACTTCGCGGGCGGCTTGCCCAGCCGATGTCCGAGGTCTGCGCTGACCGCGCTTTAATTTGCGTTTTGATCTCCGGGCTGCGGGTTTCATGGAAGATAATTCCTCTTGCCGGGGAACATTACCATAAATGGTAAATCGCACAGTCCGAAGTGGCTCGTCGGAGGCTCGTCCTACCAATCTGTGGATGTGCGGATTCGGGCTAAGAGCGCCCGAGAGCAGCGGCCCATCATTGGCATCTCGCCAATGACAAGCACGAAGGTGCGTGACAATAATACGAAGAAACATTGCGTAAGTGGCCCATTCTTCGTGGACGGTTAAAAAAAACGCGCCTCCCGTTCCAGCCAACTGCGGAACGGAAAGACGCGTTTAGTTAGAAGATTACAAATTAATCTTCGTCGAGGACAACTCGATCAACCAGCATGCTGTCGCCTTCCCCGGCGTAATGAACACGCACTGGCACCCCGACTTTTACTCTGGTGCGAACGGTTGTTTCATCGAGCTCTTTGCCGCTCTTGGTCACGTAAACGACCTTTTTCCCAAAGCGGTAATGTTTGGGACCCGCGTTCTCTTTCAGCACAATCGTGCTGCCGGGAGTGAACTCAGTAATGGTTCCAGTTCCCTCGGTCGTAGTCGTGGTGGCAGTTGTTTGTGATACCTGCGCAGAGAATATGGAAATTACGACTTGCGGTTCGAAACGATCGTTTCAGGATTTTCTTTGGAACACTTCGACGTCATTCGGTTGCGGTTCCAATGCGCGCAGATATTGCAGATCGAACGCCCGAAGAGCGTTTTCGACTGTGTTGCCGATACCAACAATTCCATTTTCAAGGCCGTGTCCGAGCAAAACGATGAACGTGCCTCGACGGCGGCTCAATTGCGGTCGACGGACCGCGCTTGGGCTGCGCGGGTGGAGAGTGCAGTAGCGCTCCATTCGATCTTTCATCCACGGATCGGAGTGCCGGTTACTGCGCGTCAATTGTTGCCTGCTCATCCAATCAGGTAACGCGCCGCGCAAAAATATTGGATGCCCCCCCTCGCGCTCCAAGCGCCCGAGAGAAAGAAAGTTATTCACTTAGTGGGTCAGGATTTTCCTGATCTCGCAATCGTCATCCAGTCCGATTGTCGGCGACTAAACGCTGTTCGAACATGGAGGTACGATGAATTGGCCCCGACAGCACATGGATGATCGATTAAATATTCTGCGCGGTCATGACCATTTTCGTGAATGGCGCTCACTCGATGACCAGCGCGTTTGCGCCGTGTGCGGCGGAACCTTTTCCGGTCACGAGGTAGAGATTTCGCAGAGTGGCGAGGAATTTAAACTGAATTGTCCCACCAGAGACTGTCCCTCAAGAGTTCATCAATGGGTCTATCCGGAGAAGCATCATCTCTCCCATACCAAATCGGAAAATTGGTGGCGAGCGCTGAGCTCAAACGATGGATCGGAGTCAACCCCATCCTCCCCCCAGTGCCAACAGATATGATTGAACCAACTCAAGACAGCAGAAGTTTTAGCGCGGCCACAGATGAGGCGCTGATGGGTGCGATAACAAATCGGGACGAAGATGCCCTCGAAGCATTGTATCAACGGCATGGCGAGACGCTGCGTTCGATCATTGAAAGTGTGATCCACGAGCAAGCCGAAGCGGAGGACGTCTTGCAGGAGACGTTATTGCAGATCTGGAAGCAGGCGCAAAACTATGCCCCGAAGGTCGGCAAGCCACTGGGCTGGCTAACGACTATTACGCGGCGAAGGGCGATTGATCGGCTGCGCCGGCGGCAAGCCTATATCCGAGTAAAGGATCGCTATGAGGAGCAGATAAATGAACTGCCCGGAGGCGCGAGCACGACGGTGGATGGCGACGAGGAAATGGAACGGGCTGATCTACGTCGTTATCTGCGGGAGCAGATGTCGGCGTTGCCGGAGTTTCAGCGCGAGGCACTGGAGCTTTCGTTTTTTAAGGGAATGAGTCATCGCGAGATCGCAGCCAGCACCAGAAACCCGCTCGGGACGGTGAAGACGCGTCTCGAACTCGGACTGCAAAAACTGCACGCCTGGCTGAAGCCTGTGCAACAAAAGATTTGATGGTGGGAAACAGATGGCGTGGATAAGGATGTGCCGGGACCTTGAACGGGCTAGCGGGAAAACGTCAGGGTCCTGGCCTCCTTTGAGTTTTAAATCGAACCTGCGCCCAATCTTTGAGGGCGTGTCCGCCTCCCGCAACATTTGTGGACTTTTCAACGCGGTTAAACGCGTCCGGATTACGGTTTTGCGAGATTGAGCCAGCTCACTGCACGTGCTAGCTTCTCATACCATGGAAAAACCTCAGATCACTGCCTACCTCAAAACGTATTGCGGCTGGAGCGCTGGCGTTCGGGCAGTTCTTAATAAATACAATTTGCCCTACACGGAAAAGGACATCATCGCTAACCCGGCTTTTCGCTGGGAAATGGAGACGAAAAGCGGTCAGCCGCTTTCGCCCTGCATCGAAATCAACGAAAAAATGCTGGCCGATGTCAGCGGCGAAGAAGTCGAGCAGTATCTAATCGAAAACGAATTGGTAAAGCCGAGCGAGACGGTCCCCGATGTTCCTCTCAATGCGCCCTGCGCGACGGAGCAACACGAGAGCAACGTCCAGGTGAATTTTTAGCGGGGAATAGAGCGACTGTAACCGCCCTCGCGGTCATCCCGAGCGGAGTCGAGGGATCCCGTGGAAGTTAGCTGAAGGCTTTCGCGGTCCCTCGACTGCGCTCGGGATGACCTGCGATTGAGGTTTTATCCGCGAAATCTATTGCTAAATTGTCAAAGCTCTTGCGATGAAACTTTTCAAGAGAAAATCCTCCGGCGACGGCAAGAGGAAATCGAGCCGGCTCTGGCGATGGGGCTGGAAGATTTCTCTCGTTACCCTCGTTGGCGGCGGTGCGCTTGGCGTTTTGATCTTCTACTCTGCCTGGGCGCACACCTTCGACATGAAGACGGTCGGGGAAATGCCGGAACGCAATACCGTTCTCGATGTTGACGGAAAGATTTATAGCAGGCTGGCGGGATCGAACCGACTCATTGTTTCTTTGAATGAAGTCGCGCCCGCATTCATTGATGCGCTGCTTGCGCGAGAAGACACCCGCTTTTTTCAGCACAACGGAATCGATTTCTATGGGGTCGGCCGCGCGCTTGTCCGCGATTTGATGAGCGGCTCAGCCAGGGAAGGCGCGAGCAGCATTACTCAGCAGCTTGCACGCAATTCGCTTCCGCTCGGCGGACGCACGATCAATCGGAAGTTGCTCGAAGCGATGGTGGCGTTGCGGATCGAGCACGAGTTCACCAAGCAGCAAATTCTCGAGCTTTATGTCAATCGCATTTACTTTGGTGCCGGCTGTTACGGAGTGGAGACTGCATCCCAAGCCTACTTCGGAAAGAGCGCCTCGAAGTTAAATCTGTCCGAAGCCGCGGTGCTGGCGGGTTTGATTCGGAGTCCTAATCGGTTTTCGCCTTTGCGCAATCCTGATGGCGCAGCGCTTCAGCGCGACGCCGTGCTCAATCGAATGGTGGAATTGAAAAAGATTTCGATCGCTCAGGCGCAGCAGGCGAAATCCTCGCACATCAATCCCCATCCGAAAAAGATGCCCATGATCCAGGAAAATTATGCGATGGATGCGGTGCAGCGCGATTTGAATGTCTTGCTGACGCAAGACCAGATCGATCAGGGCGGCCTCTACATTTACACTACGCTGGACCCGGCAGTGCAGAACGTTGCCACCCAGGCATTGGAATCGACCCTAACGAGAATTGAGCACCAATCGAATTTTCATCATCCAGTAAAGGCGAACTATCACCCGCCGGAAGAGGGCGAAGATAGTTCGATGCCATATTTAGAAGGAGCGGTGGTGGTGATTGATAATGCCAGTGGCGGCATTCGTGCCCTTGTCGGCGGCCGGGACTACTCTCAAAGCAAATTCAATCGCGCGCTTCCGCCGGCCAATCGGCAAATCGGCTCATCGTTCAAACCGTTTGTCTATACTCTAGCCTTTACTAATGGCCTGCTCCCGGGCGCGGCAATCAGCGACGGCCCCATCCAACCCGGCGAAATCGAGGGCGCGGGCAATTGGGCGCCGGGAAATTCCGACGGCACTTATGGCGGGATTCAACCCGCCTCCTACGGCCTGATTCATTCGCGCAACACCATGAGCGTCCGCGTTGGGCAATTCGCCGGACTCGATCAGGTGCAAAAGATCGCAACCACGTTAAACCTGAGCGACAAGGCCCCGCACGGCCCCGCCATCTACATCGGATCCTTTGAAACGAATTTGAAGGATTTGACTACCGCCTATAGCGCTTTTCCAAACGCCGGAGTTCGCAAACAAAGTTATATCGTCGAGCGCATTGATGATCAGAATCATCAGCCGATTTATCGCGCCGCTCATCTTTCCGCCCCAGCGCTTGATCCAAGCGCGGCCTGGATGACTTCGGAGCTGATGGAAGAAGTGCTGACACATGGGACGGCGGCCAGTGCACGTTCGCTTGGGTTCAAGCTTCCGGCCGCGGGCAAAACCGGAACGACTAACGATTATAAGGACGCGTGGTTCCTCGGCTATACCAGCGCGTTAACGTGTGGGGTGTGGGTTGGGTTCGATCAGCCAACTACGATCATTCCCCGTGGCTACGGCGCGGCCCTGGCCTTGCCGGTCTGGGTGCAGGTAATGAATAAATCGGCCGTGCGTTACCCGGCCAAGGCGCTCGAGCCGACGATGCCGATGGCGCGCGTAACCGTTTGCGCGACATCCAACGCGCTGGCCACGACCGGGTGTCAAATGTCTGGTACCGCTTACGAAATCGTTTTGCCCGCTGATAAAGTGCCCTCTCAGGCCTGCCCCATCCATGGCGGAGACGCGACGGAGTTTGCGCAGCGTATCGAGTCCATTCCGAAAGCGATCCCGAAACTTTTTCAATCATTCCGTAAATTTTTCGGCGGCAAGTAATCTCTCGGCACCTTGCCGAGCGGAGATGAGATTTGGAAAGTCACGGGCTGTCCAAATTAGAATGAATTGTAGGGAATTTCTGTGAAACGCCATTTGACGATCGCCGGCTGGCACGGCCGCCCTACAAGCTCCCGGCGTGCTGGCCGGTAAATTGACGGGACAAAATTTTGGGGGCCATTGAGCTTTTCGAGACGAAGCGGGGCGGTTTTCGTTTGAACCGACAAGTTCTTTCTAACCTATCTTGGTATTGCCTTAATTGAGATGTTGATAAAGTGGAGGCGCTGGCGCGGGCGACAGGTGGTTGGTAGCGCAAACATGTGTTAGCAGACTGGCTGTGGGGAAACTTATTTTGGTTTTGAAACCGCCGAAGTGAATCGCGTCGAAGAATCAATGATTCAATTATGGAAATTATCAGGAGGTGATGCTATGCTTTCTCTGGTGCATCGCCCGCCGTTTCGTCGCGTTTTCCTTGTTTTCGTTTTCCTCCTGAGCGGATCCATTAGCGCAGTCCGCGCCGCAGCTCCCACGCCTACGCCCACTCCGACGCCCACGCCCGGGCAGCTCGACACCACTTTCGTCCCCGCGCCTGGGACAAACGACGCGGTAAACATCGTCATTCCCCAGCCTGACGGGAAAGTGATCGCTGCCGGGCGTTTCACTTTCGCCAACGGTGTCGCGCGCAATCGGATCGCACGCTTCAACTCTAATGGCTCGCTCGACACCACCTTCGATCCTGGCACGGGCGCAGATGGGGAAATTACTGCCGCCGTCCTTCAACCTGATGGCCGCATTGTTGTGGCGGGCCTTTTCACCAGCTTCAATGGGTTCACCCACAATCGCGTTTGCCGGCTGAACGCCAATGGCAGTGTCGATCAAACCTTCGGTCTCGGGAACGGGATCAACACCGCCGCGCTCGCGCTCGCGTTGCAATCCGATGGCCGCATCATTGTCGGCGGGAATTTTACCCAGGTCGATCTGACGCTGCGGAACTTTCTTGCCCGGCTTAACACTAACGGCAGCGTTGACCTGAGTTTTGATCCCGGCAACGGACCGAGCGGCAACGTCAACGCAATCGTCATTCAACCGGATGGTCGCATTATCATTGGCGGAACTTTTATTGGCTACAATGGTTTTGCCCGTGGGGGAATTGCGCGGGTACTCGCAAATGGCGCGCTCGATCCCTCATTCGATTCGGGTGTGGGGACTGGTGGAAACGTTTTCGCGCTGGCATTGCAACATAACGGCCAGATCGTTCTGGGCGGTAGCTTCGTCCAGTACTCGGGGACCAATCGCAGCTTTATTGCGCGCGTTTTCGGGGACGGCTCGCTCGATTTCGGATTTAATCCTGTGCCCAACTCCTGGGTTCAATCGCTTGCGGTCGAACCCGACGATCGCATTCTTGTCGGCGGCCTCTTCATCGACATAGACGGGTTCGGGCGTAATCGCATCGCACGGTTGAACACAAATGGGTCAGTCGATCTGACGTTTGATCCGGGAGCTGGGTGCGTCGGCTCACTAACGAATGACGCAACGCAGGTGCACAGCATCGCTTTGCAACAATTTGGTCGCATTTTGGCGGGAGGTATCTTTACCAGCTACGACAATCAGCTGCGGGATAATATCGTCCGTCTTTTCGATAACGCGGCGCCAGTGGCGTATGATTTCAATCAGGATGGCAAGCCAGATTATGTGCTATTCAATGCTGTTACCCACCAAACAGCGGTTTGGTATCTAAATAACAACGTTTTTCTCAGCGCCGCCTTTGGTCCAACTCTTCCAGCTAACTGGAATGTGGTCGGTGTGGCAGACTTCGATGGTGACGGCAGGCCCGATTACCTGCTTTTCAACTCTACCAGCCACCAAACGGCAATCTGGTATTTGTCTGGAACGACCTTTGTTAGCAGCGCCTTCGGCCCGACTCTTCCTAACGGTTGGAATCTTGTAGCAGTGGGCGATTTCAACGCGGACGGTAAGCCCGATTATGTGCTGTACAATGCCGTTACACACCAAACCGCGATTTGGTCTCTCAATAACAACGTTTTTGTCGGCAGTGCCTTTGGTCCAACTCTGCCGGTTAACTGGAGAGTGGTCGGTGTGGCAGACTTCGATGGTGACGGCAAACCCGATTATCTGCTTTTCAATTCCAGCACCGGTCAAACGGCAATCTGGTATTTGTCCGGCCCCACGTTAGTCGCTAGCGCATTCGGGCCGACCATTGTAAGCGGCTATACTTTGATCGGAGCGGCCGACTTCGACGGGGACGGCAAGCCCGATTATGCGCTCTACAACTCCGCGATGCAGCAAACGGCCGTGTGGTACCTCAATAACAACGCGTTTACCAGCAGCGCCTTTGGTCCAAGCCTGCCGGCTAGCTGGAGCTTGATCGCGCCCTAACGCGAAAGAAGAAGCGAAAACAGGGTACGAAATCGGGAACTTCCGTGAACCGGATCCTGGCAGGTTCTGGACTGGTACGTCTACACTCGCTTGGTGGCGATTCGTAGCCGCGAGGGCAAGCATTTTCGGCATGCCGGATCGGCCGTGGCAGAGTCGCGGCCAATTTTCACTGCCGCTGTGGTGCTACTCGGCAGTACGATCACGCGAACTGCGGCGACAGGCCACATGTCATTATTTGCTCTTTCGGTGGTCAATCGCGCGGTCACAAGTAACGCGACATTGCGTCCTGCGGGCGCTGATCTTGGTCCTTGGTTTGCCAGCGCCGGAGTAACGACGCCACTGGCGAATCCGACGCTCTCATTGCGCGATGCCAACGGAAACGTCATCGCCAGTAACGACAACTGGAAGGATTCACAGTAGGCAGCTATTGCGGCGACTGGTAAGGCGCCCTCGAACGATAGTGAATCGGCCATCCTTGGGCTGCTCGCACCGGGAAACTACACTGCCATCGTTGCCGGAAAAAACGGAACTACGGGCGTTGCCCTGATCGAGTTTTATAGCTTGCCCTGAGGGACCACAAGCCTTCTGCTCGCTGTTTCCCTCGAAATTAATGAGGACCTAGAACAACTTCGCGGCAGGGGAGTAACTGGCGCAAGGAAATGGCGCCGGAGGTTCTTCCTACTGCTCCCTCATCGGTATAAGTGTGCTAGGTGCGTTGGATGATTGGTTTGGAGCATCTTTCAATGCGCGGATCCGCTCTTGCTTTTGCTTGCGCTTGTTTCTATTCCGTAATTGACCTGGCGGTATTGATGGCGTTGGCGAAGCGGTAGGTACTGGTGTCGGACTCGCATCCGGTGTTGGCGTTGGTGTCCCAGTAGGTGTCGGACTCGCATCCGGTGGTGTTGGCGTCGGTGTCCCAAAAGGCGGCGTCGGAACTGGCGTGACTGTCGGCAACGGCGTCGCGGTGGGAGTAGGAGTAGGCGTCGGCGTAGGAGTGGGAGTAGGAGTAGGAGTAGGTGTAGGAGTGGAAGTCGGCGTAGGCGAGGGAGGTGGAGTTACAATTGGACTCGGAGTCGGAGTAGGCGTGGGTGTTGGTGTTGGTGTTGGGTGGCGTGGGAGTCGGTGTTGGTGTTGGAGTTGGCGTCGGCGTGGGAGTCGGAGTTGGTGTTGGAATCGGAGTCGGTGTTGGAGTTGGAGTCGGGTGTCGGTGTCGGTGTCGGTGTAGACGCACTGTTTATCGCCTTAAAGCTGACAGTAAGCGGGGTTCCAGCTACGCCTTTGCCATGACCTTCACTGTAGGGGATGGCGGTGAGGGTATGCTCTCCCAACAGCGGCCTCCATGTGCGGATTGGCCCCCCGACTGGCCCGCTGTTCTGATTTCCGGCGGCCACGTAAGGTTGGTAATTCTCCGTTCGGAGAAAAGCGCCATCCAATTTGAAAACAACGCTCCCGACGCTTGAGACGGAGTCAGCACGCACACTTAAACTGTTTTTGAGGTCATAGACCGTACCATTCGTGAAAGCACATACAAAGGAGCCGGTTGGTGCGGTGACAAGCGTCATACTGGCTAATGCGGGAGTGCCTGGTGACGGTGTTGGGCTAGCCGTAGGAGTTGGTGTTGCGCTAGGGGTTGCTGTCGGCGTCGCGCTTGGAGTTGGCGTTACGCTTGGCGTAGGAGTCGGTGTGGCACTCGGCGTTGGCGTGGCGCTTGGAGTTGGTGTCGGTGTCGGAGTAGGAGTAGGAGTTGGCGTAGGAGTTGGTGTTGGTGTTGGCGTCGGTGTTGGTGTTGGTGTTGGTGTTGGCGTTGGCGTCGGGGTTGGAGTTGGCGTCGGGGTTGGTGTCGGCGTCGGGGTTGGTGTCGGTGTTGGCGTCGGGGTTGGTGTCGGAGTAGGAGTGGGCGAAGCTCCCGGCATGGATTTCATCACCTCGTTCGAGTCAGAACTTTCAAGACTTCCTTTGTACGCCACTACCGTATAATAATATGTACCGCCAGCAGGAGGTGCTACGACGGTTACACTCGTTCCTGTTCCCAGGAAATCGGCGTGCTGGCCGTAGTTCCCAGAGCTGGTTCCATAATAGACTCGATAGCCATCGATATCTGGGCTCGAAGGGCTGGCCTGCCACGACAACGCTAGGCCGGTAGCGGCAGCGGTGGGATGTAGAAAAAGTCCGCTATAGAGCAGCACCGCCGTTGCAACAGCGGCACGGGCGACAATTCTTGCCGGACTATGGAATTTATGGTTAATGCTATGGAGTTAAGCACGGACCATGCCTGGACCGGGGTCGAAATTAATTCGGCCCGTTAACGCAGCAAAGCTCAACGGCAAGCGGGTGAAGGGAATCGAACCCTCGTGTCCAGCTTGGGAAGCTGGCGTTCTACCATTGAACTACACCCGCATTGGGAAAGAGGAAATGGTGATGGGTGAACGACGAAAAGTCAAAAGGCCATCACCAAGGTAAAAGGCTATTGCGCGCCAAAGGCAGCAAAATTACCAGCGGCCCAATTGTTCCGGTAGCGGACAACGCGCGCAATCGGAGGCGTCGCGCAGGCAAAAATCCTCGTAAATTTGGAGTAATCCCTGTTGTCCGACCAAAGACCCGACGAAGCCGCGTTGCCGCGGATCGCCGGCAAACAGACGTGCCGCGGCAATACGCGCCGCTTGATTGGAGAGTTGGGCACGTAATTTTTTGTAATCATTCCAGATTTCGCGGTCGTCATTGACTGCCAGGGGGTAAACCACATTGGCGAGAATCTCCGCGGCGCGGGATTTCCCGATGAGTGCGAGCGGAGAAGACGCCCGTACCGCCGCCAGGGTGTAATGATGATTCCAAAAATCGTGCCGCAAATCGGCGAGAAACGAGATTAGTGGTGTGGCCTCGCTCGCGCGGGCGAGTGTTGAGAATGGTTTCCATTCCGCGACCACCGTCGCCAGAGCACCGAGCCGGCGATGCGGATGATTGAGCGGACGCGCGCTGCTCATTTTCCAGAGTTTCGCGGGTAGAACCAGTCGCGAGAATTGTTCGCGATATTTCCACCAGTGGTCCCACAAGGAACGCAGATAGCCGCGGGTGGATCTCCGTTGCGCGTCAAGGTCGGGGGCGTCGAGAAATCCGGCGATGCCGAAGAGCAACGCTTCGGCGTCTTCCCGTCGGCTTCGCAAAAAAGCCAGGGGCAAACGCTGGGAGAGCAGTGTGAACGGCAGTCGGTTTTGTTTGTAACCGAGCGCCTCGGCGACGGCCTGGAATAACGTCTCATCGCGTCCGTGCCCTTCGATGCGCTGGCGAAGTCGATTAGCTTTTTGTCGTAAACGAAACTTCGCCGCCTGCTCCAGGACGTTCGCGACCCGTTCTGCCTCCAGATTTCGCAGTGGCGCAACACAACGACCAGCGTGAGCAAGCGGCACTATCCCGGTCGCGAGATCTCGGAGCGCGGCGAGATCGAGTTGGATCTGGGGCACGTTCCGATGAGTGCTGGTGCGGGCAAAAAATTCGACACGACTTCGTTCGAGAAAAACGTGCAGGGTGGTGTCATCGAACGCTGGGTTGGTTGCATGGCCATGCAGTTCCCAGTTGCGATCGAGCAAATCGATTTCAATGGTGCCGCGCACGGCGGGGCCGTCTCCGATACGGACGACAGCGTCCTGAAAATCGGGACCGGCCTCGCGGTTCCAAAAACCAAACTGGACGATTTCGACCGATTCCCCGGCGAGCGTTCGGAATTTTCGGCCAAATTCACCAGCGAACCAGCGCGCCTGCAGCTCGAGCTCATTTGGAATCTTGGGTAGCGCGATCAATGGTCGCTCGCCAACGCGAGAGGTCTGTTCCCGCATCTCGGCGTAGCGATTGATCGAATGCATTCCCGGAGTTTCCTAGCGTAACCCTCAAGGAACGGCCATCTCGAAATGCCGTTATAATCGGTTCCAACCGATCTGTCTTCTGTCGTTCTGAGTCGCGCAGACGAGGAAGGATCTCTCGAAGTTAGTGTGATGATCGACCGATGGTGAGGTCCCTCGCGGTCTAATGCGGCTCGGGATGACAGACATGGCTACGAGGCGCCGGAAGAAGATGCCGCCCCGTGAAGTTGCGTCTCCGCCGGCGCCGGCGCATTCTGGGTAAGATTTTGGCGAAGATAATCGCCGATCTTCTCTACCTCCGCCGCCCGCGAACGCGGGAAGACAAAAGAATATTTCTGGCCCCGTCCCTCTGCCCGAAAGACGACGAGATTTTCGGAAAGAAACTTCGGCTCGCGCGCGATAGTCATACCCTCGAGTTCGATCGTTTGTGCGACCGGCTTGGATCCTTTCCGCCCGACGAAAGTCAACTTGCGCGGTTCTTCGTTAGTGGCAACGAGCGCCCCAAAAAGATTGGGCGCGATGCCACGGCCACGACCGCTCACGCATGGAAGAGCCCAAGCGATGGTTTCGCCGAGCAAGTTTTGTTTACTGAAAACCGGCGCCAATTTTGGCGGCAGGTTCAGGGGCAATGTGGCTTCGCGATGGAAAAGGGCCGGTTCGTTTAGCTTTCGCCAAACCAGCCAAAGTTTTACCTTGGTCGCGCGCAATATTTTTGGCGCAAAATAAAAGAACGCAGCAAGTGCGATTAAAAAAATCGAGAACGCGATGATCGGGTGATAGTGCAACAAAGCGAGCCCGCCGATCACTACTGCATCCTCACCGACACTGAGAGCAATATTTGAAAACGGCTCTGGCGATGTGTTTGAAAGGAGGCGGGTCGTAGCCTTGGCGGTGTGCGTCGCGAGCGCAGTAGTGCCTGCGAGCAACACAATGATAACATCCAAGGTTGGACTGGAATGTCCGAGAACCTGGATGGCGAGAAGCGCGCCCCCGATTGGTCGAATGATGGTATGGACAGCGTCCCAGACCGAATCAATCCAGGGAATTTTATCTGCGCAAAATTCGAGCAGAAAGAGAACGCCGGAAATAATCACGACGATTGGCTGGCCCAGGATCGCGAGCGATTGATATTGTGGGGCAAGAACGATCCAGTGGAAATGAATGGCAAGGCCAGTGGCGAAAACAGTGAGGTAAAGATTTAGCCCCGCCAGACAGGCAAGTCCGAGCGCGACACTGAGGAGACTCAATCTATCCACGCGAAATTATCGGTGCGCGGAAACGATTGTCACATGCGAGTTACAATCGAGATCAAATGAACGAAACCCGAATGACGAATGACGAAATAATGACGAAATGGCGAAGCCGGAATGAGTCGGCGAATCGCGTTTTGCCATTCGGACTTGTCATTCCTTCGTCATTCGACATTCGGGTTTCGTCATTTCATACTGCGCCGTGCTCGATATTCGAATCGTCCGCGAACAACCAGATTTTGTTAAGAGCCGACTGGCACTTCGCTGCAGTGGTGACGAAGAGAAGATCGATGAATTGCTCCGCGTCGATGCGGAACGACGCAAAGCGGAGACGGCGTTGCAGGCGCTCAACGCCGAACGGAAGAAACTGAGCAAGGAGATCGGCGGAATGCGGAGCCGCGGGCAGGATTCCCTCCAGTTGGAGAATCGTGTTCGCAAAATCGGGGAAGAGGTCGCGCGCTTAAACGAAGACGTTAACCTGGTAGACGGGCAACAAAAGGAAATGCTCCTGGAGATTCCCAATCTGCCGCATTTGAAAGTGCCGATCGGGAAAGACGCCAGCGCCAATCCAGTGGTGCGTTCGTGGGGAGCGAAACCGAACCTCGACTCTCCGGTGGATCACGTCACCATTGGAACGAACCTTAAGTTGTTTGATCTCGAACGCGCTTCAAAGCTGAGTGGGAGCGGTTTCATCTGTTTTACCGGCGCCGGCGCGCGATTGGAGCGAGCCTTGATCCAGTTCATGCTCGATCTGCACACGCGCGAGCATGGTTACGAAGAAATGAGCCCGCCTTTTTTGGTGCGGCGCGAATGCATGATCGGAACATCACAGCTCCCAAAATTCGAAGCCGATATGTACGGACTGGAAAATAATCAACTCTTTCTCGCCCCGACTGCGGAAGTGCCGGTAACAAATTTTCACCGCGAAGAAATCCTGAGCTCGGATGAACTGCCAAAGAAATACGTTGCCTACACACCTTGTTTTCGCCGGGAAGCGGGTTCGGCAGGTCGTGAAACGCGGGGCATCATTCGCGTCCATCAATTCGATAAAGTGGAATTGGTCAAAATCACTACCCCGGAAAGTTCCGGCGAGGAACACGAGAATCTGACCGCTGATGCCGAGAAAATTTTGCAATTGTTTGGGTTGCATTATCGCGTGATTGAACTTTGCGCCGCCGATCTAGGCTTTGGTGCCACCAAAACCTACGACATCGAGGTTTGGTCGCCGGGACAAAATGCCTATCTAGAAGTTTCGAGTTGCTCGAACTTCGTCGATTTTCAGGCGCGGCGGATGAATCTCCGGTTCAAGGATGCGGAAGGCAAAAACCGTTTTTGCCATACTCTTAATGGTTCGGGCCTGGCCTTACCGCGATTGTTTGCCGCGCTGATCGAAACCGGTCAGCAGAAAGACGGTTCGGTGCGGCTGCCGAAAGAATTGCTGCCTTATTTTGGCGCGGAGCAGATTCGGTAAGGATACAGGTGCGCCACCGCCGCTCCTTGGAATAAATTGGGCAGGCGCTCCCGCCTGCCGACTAATAGACTGGCGACTGGCGCGGTTGCCCTACAATTGAAGATCGAGTTGCTTGCGATCCCCCGCCGAAGTTTGCGCTTCGGTGGAGGGCAAAGGGAGCTCGTACCCCAGACGCTCGGCCAGCCGTTGTGCACTCTCCAGAGCAAACCCTTCGAAATGATTGTTCACGTAAGCGTAGACGGCACGAACATCCGAAAGTTGTCGCTCGATCTTCAAGGCCCAACTTTCCATCGCGGCTTCGCGTTTCCAAAGCAGTTTTCCGTAGCGATGCCGGTGTTTGCCGTCCCGGTCATATTTAGTGGTGTAATCGCCGAGCAACCGGACGTACAGAAAGTCGGTCGTCCGCGGCTGAAATTCAAAAGGCGCCAAATTGCGCTCATTGAGCGGCGAAGTGTCCGCCCAAACCCAGCAGATACGATGTTTTTCCAAAAGATGAATGAATTGTGGTCGATGCCAGCCGGGATGGCGAAATTCGATAGCAAAACGAAAATCCCGCGGCAATTGTTCGACGAATGAACGAAGCGGCACTTTCCCTTCTTTTGGAAGAAAGGACGGCGGCAATTGGATGAGGATAATGTGTAACTTGGGGACGAGCGGTTCAACCGCGCGCAGAAACCCGCTCAACTCTGCCGAGCAATCGCGCAGCTTGCATTGGTGCGTGATCTCGCGGGGCAGTTTGCAAGAGAAACGAAAATGCGAAGGCGTGAGGTCGAGCCAGCGCCGTACCGAATCCGGGCCCGGAGCCGCGTAAAGGGTCGAATCGATCTCAACGGTTGGGTAATATCGCGCGTAAAATTCCAGCCAGCGGGATTCGGGCAGGTCGCGCGGATAAAAAATCTCGCGCCAATCCTCGAAGCTCCAGGCACAAGCCCCAATCCGGATTTTTTGCTGCTCATTCAGGTTCACTGCCTTCAAGTTACTTCAGACTTGAGCGAACGAAAAAGCACCAACGTTGTCTAAAAACCCGCCATCCGGAGGCTCATTTTTGGGCCGGCTAGCTTGACTGGGCGCCGGAGGCAAATACCCTGCCACGTTCCCATGCGACTACGACTGTCTATTATTGTAATTGGAGCGCTCTGTCTCGCCGGTGGCGGACAGGCCTCGATCATTTTCCGACCGGGAGAGAAAGTGAAATATGTTGGTCCCGGGGAAGAGGAGATTAGCGGAAACGCGCAGCAGCTTTACGACCAAGCGCAAGAGGCGGAGAAACAGGGAAATATGGGCCACGCGATCAAGCTCTATACCCAACTTTTGAAGAAGCACTCCAAGGATGGCCTGGCTCCAGGTGCCACTTATAGAGCGGCGCAATTGCTCGAGTTCGAGGGTGACTATATGAAAGCAGCCATGACCTATCGCTGGTTGGTGGAAAGATATCCCAGCAGCCCCAATTTCGACGAAGCTATCGACGCGCAGTTTCGCATTGGCGAAATGTATCTTGGGGGGAAGAAAATAAAGATGCTCGGAATTCCAATTGCGACTTCATTGGATCGTGCGGTTGAAATCTTCGCTGAGATCGTGCGGACCGCTCCCTTCGGCAGATATACCGCCCGGGCCCAGTTCGATATCGGTTTGGCCCGGCAGAAACAACAGGCAAATGATGCCGCGATTCAGGCTTATCAGGCCGTGATCGACAAATTTCCCAACGACCCGATTGCGGCGGACGCGCAATATCAAATCGGATATATTTGGTACGAAGCGGCACGTCTCGGGACTAATGATCAGGCCGCGACCGAAAACTCCAGGACGGCATTCGAAGATTTCCTCTTTCGTTATCCAAAGAGCGAGAAAGCACAGCAAGCCCGCGAAAATCTTGAGCGTCTGCAGCAGAAATCGACTGGCGATGCCATGAAGATTGCCAAATTCTACGACAAGGACAAAGCCTACCGCGCGGCCGTTATTTACTATGGGCAAGTGATTCGGGAGCACCCGGGAACGACGGCCAGCGCAGAAGCCCAAAAACGGATCGATCAAATTCGCGCGAAGGTGGGTCCAACAGCTTTGACGCCTGCCGTTGCGGTGAGCGAACCAAAGAAAAAGCAAGTCGCTTCCCGAGCTCCCGCCGGCAATTCCAGACCCTCCTTCCGCAATGGCGACGCCGACGTTGCTCCGCTCCCGCCACCGGAACCAGATTCGAACTTGCCGCCGCCGGCCTCGCTTTTGCCACCGGCAACGACGGCGCCCGAGCCGTCGCCAAGCCCGGAGTCATCGCCTGCTCCGGAAGCCTCTGCCACGCCCGAGCCTTCCGCCTCGCCTGATTCTGCCGCTTCGCCGGCGCCGTGAAAAACCTCCTAGCCGCGGTCTGTTTGCTTCTTACCGGCTGCCTTGGCTACCACGTGGGGCCGGTGAAACCCGGTGTTCTGCGCGATGTCCACCTTGTTGCGGTGCCGACGTTTGAAAACAAAACCTTGCTGCCGCGCATCGAAGCGCTCGTTACCGACAGCGTTATCAAACAACTGCAACAGGATGGTACTTACAAAGTTGCCGACAAGGGTGATGCCGATGCCGTTCTAAAGGCTGAAATCACCGCTGTCGATCGTACCCCGGCGCGATCGGTCCTTGGCAACGTCCTTGCCACGACGGAGTTTAACCTTGCCATGCACGTAAGGTATAAACTTGAAACGCGCGGCGGGACGGTGCTCATGCCCGAGGCCGAAGTTGTCGGCACCACTAGTTTTTTCGTTGGGACTGATGTTACGACCGACGAGCGACAGGCTTTGCCCCTGGCAGCCGAAGAGCTCGCGACCCATCTTGTAACCCAATTAAGCGAAGGCTGGTAATTCCCTATGAAAGGCGAGGAGCACCTTTGGGGAGTCCTCAATGACAAGCTTGAGACTCTGAGCGCGACCAATCACCCGGCCGAAGCGATCCGGGTAGGGCAAAGCGCGCTAGAAATCGCCAAACGGAGCTTCGGCGCCGGTGACGCCAGGCTGGCGTTCAGTTACGAAAAACTTGGTTTATTGCATGAACAAAACGGGAATCGCTCGGGAGCGAAGGCTTATCTGGTCAACGCTCACCGGCTGCTGGCCCGGATGCGACCCGCCGATGATGAAGCTATTTTCCGCTCTTCCCGGCGACTGGGGCAACTCTGTAATGAGCTTGGCCATACTGAAGAAGCGATCGATTTTTTTGAGCAGGCGGTCGCAGCAGCTCCGCAGGTGCCCGGACTACCGTTTTCTGATCTCGGCGCCCTGCTGAACAATGTTGCTCTTATGTGCCGCAAAGCCGGCCGCGGTACCGCCGCTGAACCATACTACCTCCGTGCTCTTCAAATTTACGAAAGCCAACTTGGGCCGGAACATCCTGATGTCGCTTCCGTACTGAATAATCTCGGCGTCTTTTATACAAACGAGAAGCGTTTTACGGAGGCGGAACAGGTTCATCTCCGCGCGCTCGGCATCCGCGAGAAAGTATTTCCTGCCAGCCACCCCGACATCGCCCAATCGAAATGCAATCTCGCGGTCGTTTATCATTCGCGGGGCGATTACGAGCGGGCTTCAGAACTTTATCGCGCTTCACTCCAGGCTTGGGAGGAAGCGACGGCCAAGCCGCCAGAGGAATACGAAGTCGTGGCGGCGAACTACGCCGATCTTCTCCGGTCACTCGGCAAGGCCCGTAAAGCGCACGCGCTCGAAAACCGGGCCCGCAAGAAACGACGCGGTTGATTGCGGTTGCGCAGGTTGCGCGGATAAGTCAGCTTCCCTCCGCCAATTTTTCGAGCTCACGTGGCGGAACTGGCAGACGCGTACGGCTCAGGACCGTATGGGGCAACCCGTGGAGGTTCGAGTCCTCTCGTGAGCATTGCTGATCCTAGACCATGTCCCTTCACAGAATATTTGAGTACTTTTCTAGGAAATGAGCCAAGGGCGTGTCCAAACGGCTTTCACACCCTGCCGTCCACTTTTACGAGGGAAGCCGGTCGCGCTTGGACATCCTATAACTAAGAATGACTCAAATATTCTGTAAACGAGAGGGGTGTGAGGTGTGATATTCTCCAATGCGATCGGTGGCATAACCCGCAAACAAAACGCTCGCAGTTCAAAGTTGCTATCACATTCGATGTCCCCTTGTCGACGCCGAGGAAGTCAAGCGTGCAGAATGGAATTCCGACATTTGCATCGGGCTGCCGGCGAATAAGGGGAAGCACGTTGTAAGTGCAGAATCCGGCTACAAAATTCATCTCCCAGACCTGGAAGGGTAAGCGGGTCAGGAATGTTGGTGAAATCTTCACCGACTAATCCTAAGACTTGGTTTAAGTTGTTCGCTCGCCGGCATCGTTCTCGCTTGGCCGCACCTTTTCCACCGCAGCAGCGCGCTAGAAAATTAAATCCACTCAGATTCGTTCTTAAGCGACTCGGCGAGGATTCGCGGTGTCGTCTCTTATTCGGCACGGGGATTCTAAACGAAGTCTCCCGGCCCCCTCATTCGGCGACGCTGAGCAGCGCGCTCATCTTCGTGAAAAACTCCTTTCGATTAAGATTTGCGAGCTTATCCGGTTCAAAGCCTTTCGGCAGTGGCGGTGTCCAAACGTCATCGAAGTAGCGCGGGTGATGAAGCGAAAAGTACAAGAGAAAAAGCAACATCGGTGACGTTTTATCCTCATCATGCAACGCCTCGTACACGCAAATAGAGTCAAAAATAAGCAATTCGGCCTGCATCCGATCGTAATCCAGAACCTTGTTCAAATCACGAGCAGCGTGCTTAAAGAACACTTCCGCTGCGGTAAAAATATCGTGCTGACGCTTAGAAGCGCCACGGAGGTATTCACGAATGAAGGAAGGCGCATTTACTCGTTTCCCCAGCGCGTCAAAAACGGCATTTGCAGCCGCCGCAAGCGTGTGAATCGAAGCCGGATCGCCTTCTTCCACCCACAGCGCAATTGCGTTTTCCAGTTGGGACTTCGCTACAGATTTCTTGTCGAGCGTAATTGGCTCGTACGGCGACATCGGGTGACGGGCACTTGCACTCACAATGATTGTTGGATCTTAACGCCATGCCGGAGCTGGACGAAAGCCAAGAAGCACTTCGCAACGTCGAAAGGATTGCCGATTCCGAGTCGCGCCAAAGGCGAATACCTTCTCGGTTTCGAAAAGCTGAAGCAGAAACTCGCTGACGCTAAGAAACGCATTGCTCCACGACACGTCGAAAAAGGCGCAATAGGACCGCCTTTTGATCACGGCGCTACGCCGGTTAATTCTTCGCTCACTTTGCCGGTTTGCGTCGTCTCCCAAAAAGACTTAAATATTTCGTGAATGTGCAGCTCAAAGTGGATCGGTCGGTCCCATCATCTCGCCGCTGGCGCACCCGCTCGGCGGGATTCTTGCTCTGAGAGAAGGGGTCCGATGAAAATCTCCGTCGTTATCCCCTGTTATAACGAACGCGATACTGTTGCCGAAATCGTGTCCGCGGTCCGGACCGCACCTCTCCGGGACATCGAGATCATCGTCGTAGATGATGGTTCGACTGACGGCAGCCGCACGATCTTGAAACGCAATATCGAGGCAATTGCCGATCGCGTCATTTACCACGGTGTTAATCGTGGCAAGGGCGCGGCCTTGCGCAGTGGTTTCGCAGCCGCTACCGGTGATATCATTCTGGTCCAGGACGCCGACCTCGAATATAATCCGGAGGAATACCCTCGCTTGCTCGAGCCGATCTTAAGCGGCAAAGCAGATGTCGTTTTCGGTTCGCGCTTTATGGGCGCCGGCCCACATCGTGTCGTTTATTTCTGGCACATGATCGGCAACAAACTGCTCACTTTGCTCTCAAACATGTGCACAAACATCAATCTCACTGACATGGAAACTTGCTACAAGGCATTCCGCACTTCCGTCATCAGGACCATTGATCTGCGCGAAGATCGCTTCGGATTCGAACCCGAAATCACGGCCAAAGTAGCCCGCGCCGGCTGCCGGATTTACGAAGTCGGTATCTCTTACGACGGCCGTACCTACGAAGAAGGAAAAAAAATTACCTGGCGCGATGGAATCCGCGCCTTCTACGCCATCATCAAATACAACTTCTTTGTTCGCGGTGATAGCGCCGTTTTCTCTAACGAGAATTCGCCGAGCGAATCGGCCGAGACTGTTGAATTGGGAACGCGCCTGAAGCATTCCTGATGACGGTCCGCTTTTCCTACGGGCGCATTGCGCACGTATTGCTTTGGGTCGGGTTTGCCGTCGCGACACTTTGGATAAGCATCCCGAGAATTTATTCCGGCGCGACTGACCACCCGCTTCACTCTACCGGTCCTCTCCACACTTGCGACAGCTACCTTAAATTTGCCACCGGCGCATCGGGCGCATCGAAGGACCTGATCTCGATCTTTCAATCGATGACCGCGTCCAAGCGCATCGTCATCTTCACCCGCAAGGACGACGCGTTTAGTTCTGGATTGGGAATGACGACTGCATACCTCGCTTCGCCGCATCTTGTCCGTTTATTCGAAATCAGTGGAACCCATCCGGACAACGAACTCTCGAAGATGAACCCCGACGAGCTGGCAGCAGTGGTTTTTTGTCGCGTTAACCGTCCCAATTGGTTGCCTGCCGGGAAAGTAATCGGCTCGGGGCTGGAAGTAGTCTCGACGTCGGAAAAAAAAGTGCGTCGATGAGTGCGCTCGCTTTGCTCGGCGCATTCGGAACCCTTCTCGGCGCCGGCTATGGTTTCCTAACCTTGCTCGCTCGTAAGGAGACACAACTTAGTTTTACGGAGCAAATCGCTTTCTCCTGGCTCCTTGGAACTGGGGCGGTTTCACTGCTTCTGTGGATTTTTGGTCTTTTTGTCCATGGCGTATTGCTGCCCGGTCTCGTTAGCATCATTTGCCTTTCCCTGGGACTCGTTGGCTGGAGACGAATGGTGCCGCGACCGCTTCAGCGTAAGCCGAACCTCTTCGAAATTTTTCTCGGGATAATTGTTTTTCTAGAAATTGCGATCGTCTTTTATCTTTCATTCGTTCATACCCTTGGTTGGGACGGGTTGCTCAACTGGGAAATCAAAGCTCACTACGCCTTTGCCAACGGCGGCGTTATTCCCGCAACCTATTTTGGCGACAGCGGTCGCGCCTTCAGTCATCCGGAATATCCGCTGGCCATTCCGTTCACCGAGCTGTGGCTTTACCTTTGGCTCGGTGAAGCCAACCAATTCTGGGCCAAAACCATCTTTCCAATATTCTATGTTATCGGAACATTCTTGGTCGTCGCACTTGGCAGGCGTTTCACCGGAAAAACATGGATTGGGCTGGTCATGGCAGCGTTTCTGTTTTTTGTTCCACAGATTACGGTTGAAGTCGGGAGTGCAATCGGTGGTTACGCGGATTTTCCGCTGAGTATCTTTTATCTGGCAACAATCGGGTGCCTTTTCTGCGCCACCGAACCAAAGAACGATGCCTTTTTCCGCCTTTACGCCGCATGTCTCGCCCTGCTGCCGTGGGTAAAACGTGATGGCCTCATTTTATGGATCGTCGCAGCAGCTTGCGGAGTATTCGTGATTTTACGGACGAAAAGATCATCGCGGCATTTTTTGGCATTGGTCCCAGGGCTTCTGATCATTTGCGGCTGGCGCTTTTATCTATCAGCCATGCACGCGCCACAGGCCGCCGACTTTCTGCCCATGAATTTGGAGACCTTTAGCAGTCATCTCGACCGTATCCTTCCACTTTTTTCCGCACTTTGTGCCGAATTCCATAATCTTCCTACCTGGAGTTTGTTTTGGTTTGTGGTCGCGGTTGGCGTGGCATACTTGCTGGGTCAAATGCGCAATCCAGGTACACCGGTATTGCTAACAGCTCTGTTCGTTCCCATCGTGCTGTATTTGTTGATTTATGTCTTCAGCAGCTGGCCCAACTACCTCGAGCATGTAGGTCTTTCGATCAGCCGGCTGTTACTGCATGTCGCTCCAGTTGGCTTTCTGATCACCCTGCTCGCGGTTTCTCCCCGAAGGGTGAAAAGCCCGGCGCCTGTCCACGAGCGCGGCGTTACTTGCAAAATGGCGGTTTCCGAGCGAACGCCGGTGGTTGAGCTCGCCTGAGGAAAACGCCCTTGCGCGTGATCCCGAAGTTGTACGGGAAATGTTTGATCGCGTCGCGAGACGATACGACCTCGCGAACCACCTTTTGAGCTTTGGCCGGGATTTCTTCTGGCGCAGACGGGCAGCCGAGATTGTCGCGAAATGGAATCCGGCTTGTGTGCTCGACCTCGCCACGGGCAGCGGCGATCTCGCGCTCGCCCTTCAAGACAAAATCCCTCGTGCCCAAATAGTCGGTCTAGATTTTTCCAGTGCCATGCTCACACTCGCGCGCAGCAAGGGAGTTCGCCAGCTTATTGCCGCAGATGCTGCCCAATTACCGTTAGCGGAACAATCGTTCGACGCCATAACCGTCGCGTTTGGCCTGCGAAACGTGCGCGATTGGGCGGCGACGCTGCGCGAAATGCGTCGTGTTCTGACCTCCGCCGGTCATCTGCTCGTGCTCGATTTTTCTCGGCCGCCAAAGCCGATCCTTCGTTTCCTTTACCGATTTTACCTGCGCCGAATCTTGCCCCTCGGGTCCGCACTCATTACGCGTGAAAAGGAGGCCTACCAATATCTCGGCTCTTCTATCGAAAATTTTCCCAGCGGTCGTGCGATGTGCGATTTGATTGAAGCCAGCGGATTTCAAAATGCCATAGCCGAGCCACTTACCGGCGGTATCGTGACGATTTACGCCGCGGAAGTGTAGCTGCCGCCGTCTCAGCGGCACTTCAGAATTTCTGGTGCCGGCGGCAGCTAGACGTTCAGGGCGTTGGCGCGGTCATGGGGGAGGTCGCGACCGAGGGCGACGCACTGGCCGAGGGTGAAGGTGATGGCGGTTGCACCAGCTCTGCTCGCAACGCCCTCAAGTCCGAGTTACTAATCACAAAGGCGCCTTCCTGTTCGTCGGTCCGCGCCATCGATGTTCCATCAGGCGAAGGTCCGCCGATTGTCAGCTTGTGTTGGGCCTTGTCATCCGGCGAAGTAGTAAAACTGATGACGAGCGATGGTTTATCGAACGTTCCCGGCGGAACATTTGCGATCCAGCGAACGGCATGCAGCGAGGCGAGCGTGTTCAGCAGCGCTTGCACCTTCACGGTGTTGATCGGCCCGCTACCACTGACCCATTGCCATTGATTGTTCGCCCCGCGGATCAAGCTTTGTTCGTGATCGGTGAAAAGCGACAACCGGTGGATTTGTTCCGGTTTGAACTTGAAAATTGCCAGCTCCTGCCACTGTAAAGGATCGGCAAAAATATTATCGAGCGTGGAGCGGCGAACCGCTACTACGAATGGTTCCTCTCCGACACGCGCGAAGATATTTTCACCATCGATTTTTCCGAATGCGATCGTCGCCAAAGGATGCTCACCCGCCTGGGTCTCGGCCGTGTTCTCCGATGCAAATGAGCTGAGGGTGACCGTTAATTGCGGCTTATCGAGACCATATTTCGGCAAATCGGATGCAACGTCTGTGACGAAATTCGTTACTTGCTCACCGGCAAGCAACTCAATTAACCGGCGTGCTTCTGCTGCATTGGCCGGGCGATTGTTCCGATTGCTGATCGTCCAGTTTTGGTCTTTGCGGGCCAGCACCGTTTTTGTTTTTCCGGGAGCATCAATGGTGATGCGGTCCAGCTGATTTTGATCAAAACGCGCCAGGTGCCGGTCACGTAAATCGTTTGGTTTGGTGCTCAAAATTGCTTCAATCTTGTTCGGCAAGGTGTAAACGAACTTGCGCGGCGCGAATCGGACGTAAACCTGATCCTTTTCTTTTTCGGGCACGCCGCCTATCTGCAAAATCTGGCCCTGCTTGTCGTTGTCGGTAAAAATCGTCACTGTTCCCCGGGGCTCGGTCAGGCCGTAGGGGTGCAAATCGCCGGCATCGTCGGCCACAAATTGAGCGATCCGGCTGGTCGTAATCTGCGCGATGAAGTCGTTGACCTTTTGATCGTCGGCCCGGGCCCGCAACGGTTTCACGATTTGCCAGTGATCACCTTGCTTTTGCAGTTCCATTTCACCGGCCGCGGTTTTGAGCGAAAGTCGTGTGACCTGTGTCGCGATTATGTCGGTCAATTTGCGATCGCGAAATTCCTCCGGTTTTTTCGAAATCTGGTTTTTGATCGATTGGGGAGCGAGAAAGACATCTTTCGAATTCTCCAGTCGCACGTAGGTCTTGCCTTCGAGAGCGGCGTTGTTGCCGAATAAAATCTCCGGCGGCGCGTTCGTGCCTTGGAGCTTTAGCCGAAGCTTCGCTTTGGCCACGCCGTATTCCGCCATCCGGCTCTTGTCTGTCTCGATTTCTTTTCCGCTGATGGTGGCGTCTTTTTTCCAGTCTTCCAGATCGAACAATAAACTGTCTACGGTACTACCATCGGCCAGGTCTTTGACCGGTGATTCCAGTCTCCATTTTTTGTCTGCGCGTTTTAATTCAATCCGTTCCTCGCCGTTTTGAATCACAACTCCGTCGATTTTATCGCGTTCGAAATTGATCACGTTCTGGGCGCGACGATTCGCTTCTTCGGTGTTCGGGCGCTTGGTTTCGTAAAATTTGATGAAAACGACTAACGCCGCGGTAAGGGCAAAGAGCACGAGCGTGGTTCGGAATCTCATAGCGCGATCAGGCTCGCCGCTTCCACCACACCGCGGAACCGATCAATGCCGGCACCAGCGGTATCAAGACCAGAACAATCCAGCGCAAATTGCGCAGCGCCGTGTGATCGAGGCTGAAAGTAAGCGTTTTCGGCACCTTCGGCGCGATACCGATCATTTGCTCGCGACTCATCAGCCAGTTAATGGAGCCCGAAATAAAATCGAGGGCCTGCTGATCCTGAGTAAGCGCATTGTCCTGAACAAAAAGCGCATTGCTCACTACCACCATACGGGACGAATTCACCCGCACCCGTTCGTCGCCACTACCGCCCTTTTCGATCGAGACTGCGATGGTCAGGGGCGCAGCGTGGTCCCGATTTTGTTCGAACTGTAATTTAGCCGGATCGTCCGAATTGTAATCGACTTCGCCCCAGTAACCTTTTTCCGCCTCCACCAGTGGCTGCAGCTGAACGCCCGCGGCTTGCACCCGCTGCGAGTCCAGCGTGAGGGAACACGTTCCACCCAAAAATGGCGCGCGCACGTCGGCCAGGCGTTTGGTGATCGGAGACTCGGGCAGGAAACGCCCAATTACATCGCGCACTCGCGCGATTTCTTCGATGCCAGTGCGCACCATCGCCATCAAGCGATCATCGTTCACTCTTACCCCAAGCTCGGCCAGGAACGCGTCGAGCTTGGGTGTTTTGGCGGACGGATCGAGCAACAGCAAAATGCGCCCCTGTTTATTCCAAAAATCGCGCAGCAATTGCATCTCGCGGTCGGAAAAATCATATTGCGGGCCGACGATCATGATCGTCTTCATCTCCGCCGGAATTGCGTCGACGTTGAAAAGATTTAGTTCCTGAAGCTTGATGTTTTCGTTTTCGATAAATGTCTTCAGCACCGAGATCGGGCTGTCTGGGGGCCGTTCCATCGTCATCAGGTTGGGAGCCGCTGTCGCGATGGGCGGTTCTTTGTGGCCGAGCACATAACCGATGATGTTTTTCTTCCCCTCGGTCAGGTCGATGATCGCGCTGCTAATTGCCTGCTCGCCCTTGAACGCGGTCACACGCGGACCTTCGCCCATCGCCACCCCGCTTTGATCAACTTCTGCCATCTCCGAGGCCTTAACCGTTTTGTTCCGTCCCTCGTAATCAAGCACCAGCATGCTTTCGTCCGTGACTACCTTGTATTTGTCGAAGAGTTCCTTCGCCCGCGAAAAGCTGCGTTCCGGATCGATCTGCTCAACGTCGATTTTCCCTTTGGCGGCGTACTGATATTCCGTTAGCAGACTTTGCACGTCGTTGGTGATCGGCGTGTTTGGGGAAAAGAAAACAGTGATGCGCAGTTTCCCCTTCAACGAGTCGAGCATGCGTTTCGTTTTGTCCGAGAGGGCGTATTTTTGGTCGCGCGAGAAATCCCAGCGCCGGTAATGCTCGAAGCCGAGATAGTTCACCATCAACGCCAGGAAGATGAGCAAGCCAATCTGAACGACGACGTTGAATCCGATCTGGAAGCGATGAATTTTCTTTGGTTTCCCCGCCACAATCACAGTCTCCATTTGCGCGATTGAAATGCCTGATAGGTCAGACCAAGCATGACAATAGTCAGGCTGAGGTAGAGCACGATTGGGCGGGTATCGATCTCGCCGCGCGAGAGCGTGCCCATTTGTTCAAGGGCCGAGAAATAACCGAGTAGCTGCCGCGTTTCGGAGCTAACCTCAGTTAAAATAAATGTGATTAGGCCGGAGAAGAAATGCATCGTGATCGCGCAAAACGAAATCACCGCTGCGATAATCTGGTTTCTAGTCAGGACCGAAGCGAAACAGCCGATGCTGATATAAAACATTCCCAGCAGCAGCAGCATCAGGTAAGAACCCCAATACGCTCCGATTGACCCCGCCGCTGTTTGACCGGTGATGTATTGGAAGATTAAAAAGTAAAGAATGGTGGGAACCCAGAGAACCAGGTAGAAAACGAGAGCACCAAAAAATTTCGCCAGCACCACCTGCCAATCTCGCACCGGTGCAGTCATAAGCGGCTCGATTGTTCCCAGCTTAAATTCCTCCGCGAACAACCGCATGGTGATGAGCGGGAAGATCAGGACAAAAGCGAACCAGAAAAATACTGAATTAAAAAATGCTTCCTGCACCGAATATTGCACTGGCCGCTGGTTCATGAACGAAATCTGGAAATAGAAGTCGGCTCCGCTCACGAACAAAAAGAAGACCAGGACGATGTAGGCGATGGGCGAGTAGAAGTAGCTCGATACCTCGCGCGATAGAAGGGTGTAAAACTTACGCATGGCAAAAATGGCGCCGCGCGCTGTCTGTCATCCCGAGTCGCGCAGACGGCGAGGGACCTCGCCTATCCTGATTGATTACACAAGGGAGGTTTGGATGAGGCACGGAGTTGGGGTGAGGTCCTTCGCTTCGCTCAGGATGACCCGCCGCTGCTAGAGCGAAGTGATGAAACATCGGAATGTTGTTTTTCATTCGTCCGAGTGGGTAATCTCCACAAACACATCCTCGAGCGTGGCGCGACGTGCGGTTAGCTCGCGCACTTCCCAATGGCGGTCCCGCGCCAAGCGGAAAATCTCCGGTCGAACGTCCGCCCCTGATTCCACTCGCAGCGACAAAATCTTCCAGTCGTTATCTTCCGCCTCGCTCACATCGCGGACGCCCGTGATTTTTTTTAGCTCAACCACTGCGTCATCCGCACCGACCTTCGCTTCCAGCATCACTCCGCCGGCCGTCCGAATGCGACCGAGCAAATTTTCCGGCGTATCGCACGCTTCGATCCGCCCTTTGTGGATGATGATCACGCGCGTACAAGTCATCTCGACCTCGGGCAAAATGTGGGTCGAAAGCAGAATCGTGTGTTGTTTGCCCAGATTCTTGATTAGCTCCCGCACCTGGCGGATTTGATTCGGGTCCAGGCCGATCGTCGGTTCATCCAGAATCAGCAGATCAGGTTCGTGCAGTAACGCGTCTGCTAATCCAACCCGTTGCCGAAATCCTTTCGAAAGCGCGCGAATGAGTTTGTTTTCAACTTCGCGCAACCCGCAAAGTTCTTTCACGTCGCCGACCCGTTCGCTTATCCGCCGATGTGGAATGCTTTTGAGGGCGGCGCGGTAGTTCAAATATTCCTTCACGCGCATGTCGTTATAGAGCGGCACGTGTTCCGGCATGTAACCAAGGTGCGCTCGGGCCTGAAGTGATTGCTCGAAAATATCGAAACCGGCGATGGAGGCCCGGCCGGAGGTTGGCGGCATGAAGCTCGCCAAAATGCGCATCGTGGTTGTCTTGCCGGCTCCGTTTGGCCCGAGGAAGCCCATAATCTCCCCCTGACCGACCTCGAAGTTAAGGTCGCGGATGGCGATCTGGCCTGCGTATTTTTTAGTTAAATTTTCAACTTTGATCATGAAACAAACTCCACCGGAGGAAGTACTTGTCCCGTCAGTAAAACGAGACCAAACATTTTTTCTCCTTGTGGGAGAAAGCTAGGATGAGGGCCTCCGAAGGGGTATCTTACATTTCTCGAATTCACTAATCCTTTTGAGACAATCTTCATCGCGCTGCGTTGTCTAAAAAATTTTAGCGCGCTGTCAATGGCACGGTTTGGATCTGGCGCGTCCCATCGTTTCGAACGACGCCGACGGTGAAATCAACCGTCATCCCGCTTTGCGCGCGCCCGAGCAGGCCCTCGATCGATTTCACCGAGTTCACATCGTGCCGTCCGACTCGGTAAATCACCAGTCCGCGCTCGACCCCAATTTGCGCCGCCGGACTTCCCGGCTCAACCGCGCTAACCAAAACTCCGCGCCCGGGAACCAAGTCGAAAGCATCGGTTAATTCCGCCGTCAGATCTTGCAATTGCATTCCAAAAAGACGATCGGCATTTGCCGCGGCGGGTTGATTGGAGCTGCTGGGTGGCTGCTGCGCGGAAGGCTTCTTTTGCGCGACTGCTTTAAATCCTTTGACCACTTCGCGCACGGTCTCGGCCGGAATGGCAAACCCCAGTCCCTGTGTCGGAACACCCTGGGGCGTAAATGCCATTTTGGCCGAACTCACCCCGACCAGCCGGCCGGCAATATCGACCACTGGGCCGCCAGAATTTCCTGGGTTAATCGCCGCGTCGGTTTGCAAAAGATCTTTGTATTCCAGATCGTCTATCGTGATATCTCGCTTTAGTCCACTGAGCACGCCGCGACTGATCGAGCTGCCGTAACCGACCGAATTGCCAAGGACAATCACCGTTTGGCCGAGAAGATTGGGTGAAGGATTATCCAGATTAATGAACGGGAATCCGCTCTGGCCGTCGATTTTGATAAACGCGAGATCTTTTTTGGGATCGCCCGTTATGTAGTGGGCGTTGTAAACCTTGCCGTCGCTCGTGGTTACTTCGATTTTCAGGTCGGCGGCCCGCTGCACCACGTGCTCATTGGTCACGATGTAGCCAGCGGGGTCAACGATGAAACCGGAGCCAAGACTTTGCAGACGCTGTCGGACTTCGCGTGGTTGGCTGCGGTAGGTGCCAAAGAATTCGGTCGCGAAATCTTCGAATGGATCGCGGATTTGCCGGCGCACTACGCGCTCGGCATTAATGTTAACGACGGCGGGCATCACTTTCGCGACCGCGAGAACAACGGGCTCAGAAACCGGATCGGTAGGCGTTGACGACGGCAACGGTGTCGGCGTTTGCGCAAAAAGCAGGGCGCTGCTCGCGAACAGTACGGCAATCGCCGTCCTTGACGCGTCGAGACCGACTCCCGGTAGCGCACGCGTCTCGCGTGTTGGCGATGGCATCTCGCCATCGCGGGCTTTTCCTTTGCACATTAGAAACAGAAAAGATTGTTTCGGCGAGACGCCGAAACCAGCACGTGAAACGCGTGCGCTACCCGGATTATTGGCATTCGACATTTTTGTGTATTGCATCCCTTCGGGTCGTGTGAAATTCCCCGCGCAAGTAACCGGGCGCCCTTTCCACTGTCAACTTGCTGGTCGTCTCGTTTTTACGACATTGTGTTGATACCATGCATCCTTCCTTCGCCAACCGCCTGAATCTCGACTTGCTCGAGCAGAATTACGAGCGATGGCAGAAAGATCCCGATTCGCTCGATTCCGGTTGGTCGGCATTTTTTGAGGGATTTGAGCTCGGGAACCTCGACGGCAAAAATGGCGCGGCGGTTGAAGCGGTGCCCGCCGAAGCGCGGCGAGATCTGCGCGAAAGCCCGTTGCAGACGCGCATCGATTCTCTCGTTTATGCCTATCGCATTCTCGGTCACACCATCGCGCGGGTGAATCCATTGGCGGAAAAACGGCCCGACAATCCGCTGCTCAGCCTTCGCGAATTCGGCTTTAGCGACAAGGACCTGGACTATCCGGTTTCATCAAAATTCTTTCTCGACGGTCGCCAGATGACCCTGCGCGAAATGATCGCGCTGCTCGATCAAATTTACGCCGGCTCCATTGGCGCGGAATTCCAGCACATTCAAAACACTCGCGTTCGTGATTGGGTGCGGCATCGCCTCGAATCGCGCATCTTCGCCCAGCCGCCTTCCCCGGAAATACAAGTCGCCCTCCTTCGTTCATTGCTCGAAGCGGAGACATTCGAAGTTTTCTTGCACAGCAGTTACGTCGGGCAGAAACGTTTTTCCCTGCAAGGCGCGGAAGGTTTAATGGCAATTCTCGATACCTTGCTTCACAAATCTGCCAGCGACGGGGTGGAGGAAATTTGCATGGGCATGGCGCATCGTGGCCGACTCAATGTGCTGGCTAATTTCCTGAGGAAATCACTCAACGTAATCTTCACCGAGTTCACGGAGAATTACGTCCCTGATCTTGTTGCCGGCGACGGCGACGTGAAATATCACCTCGGCTATCGCACCGTGCGCAAACTCGCGGCCGGTGAAGTCGAGATCCGCCTCTCGGCAAACCCCAGTCATCTGGAAGCAGTGGATCCGGTTGTAGAAGGGACGGCGCGTGCCCGCCAACGCATCCGCGGCGATACCGAACATCGGCGCAAAGTTCTGCCACTTTTAATTCATGGCGACGCGGCCTTCGCCGGGCAGGGGATCGTGGCGGAAACGCTCAACCTCTCGCAGCTGGCCGGTTACTCCACCGGGGGCACCTTCCATATTGTGGTCAACAACCAGATCGGCTTCACTACTTTGCCGGAAGACGCGCGTTCATCGATGTATGCAACCGATATCGCCAAGATGATCGAGGTTCCCATCCTTCACGTGAACGGCGAAGATCCACTCGCCCTGAAGTTCGTCACTGAAATGGCGCTCGATTTTCGCCAGGAATTCGGCCGGGACTTTGTCGTCGACATGTATTGCTACCGCAAATACGGCCACCAGGAAGTAGATGAACCGAGCTTTACCCAGCCGGATCTCTACGCCAGGATTGATAAGCGGCCATCGGTCACCCAGATCTATAAACGGGAGTTGCTCGATCGCGGTGTGCTTACTCAGGACGACGCCGCTTCGCTCGAGACCGAGTTTCAACTCCGCCTCGAGATGGCGCTGGAATACATCAAAGCGCTCGAAAAACAAAAAACGGGCGAGCAGGCTAAATTCAAGGAATCGACCGCGGTCTTTCAATCGAAATACAGCACCGAATCGAAGCCGACCGCGATTGGCGAGGAGATGTTGCGCACGATTGTCGATGGGCTCACGCGCGTTCCGGAAGGGTTTCACATTCTGCCGAAAGTGAAACGGATGCTGATCGACCGGCGCCGGCAAATTTTTGAGGCGGGTGGTCCGTATGATTGGGGATTCGCCGAAGCGCTGGCGTTTGGGTCGCTCCTGCTGGAAAATATTCCGGTTCGACTGTCCGGCCAGGACAGCCGGCGCGGAACCTTCGGCCAGCGTCATGCCTATTGGCACGACGCAAAAACGGGCGCTCCTTATAATCCGCTGCTGCACCTCGCGGAAAAACAGGCCCGCATTTGTGTTTACAACAGTCTCCTTTCGGAAGCCGCCGTCCTCGGATTCGATTACGGCTACTCGCTCGATTATCCAAACATGTTGTGCCTATGGGAGGCGCAGTTCGGCGATTTTGTTAACGGGGCGCAGACTATTATCGATCAGTTTATCGTTTCCGCCGAATCAAAGTGGCAGCGACCGAGCGGGATCGTTTTGCTCTTGCCGCACGGGTACGAAGGACAGGGCCCAGAACATTCCAGCGCCAGGCTTGAGCGGTTTCTTCAAGCCTGCGCCGAAGACAACATCCAGGTCTGCGTTCCCACCACGCCCGCGCAGTATTTCCACGTTTTGCGGCGGCAAATGAAGCGCGATTTCATCAAGCCACTCATCCTGATGACGCCGAAAAGTCTCTTGCGCGCGGAATTTTCAACTTCGCGCGCGGAAGATTTTACCAGCGGAAGATTTCACGAAATCATACCTGAGCCTGTAGCCGCGGTCGCCGGCGGGGGCAGCAAGCTCGAAAAAATCGAACGTGTCATCTTGTGTTCCGGAAAAGTCTATTTCGATCTTATTGCCCACCGCGAAAAGGAAAAAATCACCAACAGCACGATTATCCGCGTCGAACAGCTCTATCCGCTGGATGAGAAGCAATTGCGCGCGGCGGTTGAAGCTTTTCCGGAGAAAACAAGATTGGTTTGGTGCCAGGAGGAATCGCAAAACATGGGGGCGTGGAGTTTCATCGAGCCGCGCCTGCGTTCCATGTTTCGCCGCGAAGTTGGCTACGCCGGGCGCAACGCCAGCGCCAGTCCCGCGGTCGGTGCTCTCGCTCTTCATAAACGCGAACAAGCATCCCTGATCGCGGAGGCGTTTTCGGTCTGATTTGGGAAGCGCAGGCATGTTGGCGGGACAGTTTATGAGCCGCTCGCGTAACAGTCGCCTAAACCTCGTTAGCCCATGAAGCGGACGATGCATCTTTACGAAACACATCTGCCGGTAAAGGACACCGAGGTCTCCAGTCGGTTTTATGTTGATGTCGTGGGACTGGAGTATGCCCACCGTGATCTCACCCGCGACGTTGTCTTTCTCTGGATCGGTTCCAAGAAAGGTTCAATGCTCGGCCTGTGGGGTCCCACCACGCCTTGGGGCCAATCTCATCGTTGTCACTTTGCTGTCGCTCTAGCCTTGTCCGACCTGCTTGCCGCCGGTTCACGCCTTAGCAGCCTCGGCGTCGTTACGCGAGATTTCTCGGGGAAGATTACAACGGAACCATCGGTCATCGGCTGGATGCCATCGGCGCAGATTTACTTCTCCGACCCCGACGGACATACCGTTGAATACATCACGCTCCTTGATGAAGCGCCCGAGTGCGAGTTTGTTGGTTCGATTTCAGCCTGGAAGGCGCGACAAAAGATGGTTCAACCGCGCTGAAGGAACTACGCGCTCGCATTTGAATCCCGTAGCGGCAGCCGTGTCGGCTGCAACCCACTGCACGATCTCGCCGTGTTACGCTGGCGACAGCCGGCCACCACAGGAGCTTGGATTGTCCGATGAAATGACTTGGCGTTCGACTCGCACGGCGGTTTGCGCTTATGTAGCCGCGCAATGAGCGTGCAGGTGAAAATTCCCGCTGTCGGCGAATCGATTTCCAGCGGTGTCGTTTCCGTCTGGCACAAGAAATCAGGCGAGCAGGTGAAAAAAGGCGAGCCCCTCTTCACTCTCGAAACTGACAAAGTTTCGACTGAAATCGTCGCCGAAACGGATGGCGTCCTCAGAACCAAGGCTGCCGAAGGTCAGGAAGTAAAAATCGGCGAAGTCGTAGCAGAGATTGAGGAATCAAGCGCAGCCGAGGCGGCACCCACGAACAAGGAGAAGGGCGCGCCAGAGCAAACTTCTGTAGCCGCGGTCGCTGACCGCGGCCGATCGGAGTCGCCGACTCCCCCTACAGATATCGCGCTTTCGCCTGCGGTCCGTCGCATTGTCGATGAAGAAAAGCTCGATCCCGCGAAAATCTCCGGCACGGGAAAAGGCGGTCGCATTACCAAAGGAGACGCGCTCGCGGCCACGCAAAATCGCGACGCCGCAGAACGAACAGACACCGAAGCAAGAACGGCGACTGACGTGGCCGAGCCGGTAGATTCGCTGCCGCCAGCTGCCCAGGATGGTCGCGTCGTTCGCAAAAAAATGTCGCCGTTGCGCCGCAAGATCGCGCAGCAGTTGGTCATGGCGCAGCATACTGCTGCGATCCTGACCACGTTCAACGAATGCGACATGAGCGAGGTGCAGGCATTGCGTGCGCACGCGCAGGAGCAATTCACAAAAAAGAATGGGTTGAAACTTGGTTTCATGTCTTTCTTCGTTAAAGCGACGGTGGCTGCCTTGAAGGCGGTGCCTCCGATCAATGGGCGAATAGAAGGGGACTATTTCATTCAAAATAATTTCTACGACATCGGGGTCGCCGTCGGGACGGAACGCGGGCTAGTCGTGCCGGTGGTGCGGGACGCTGACAAGAAGTCCTTCGCCGAGCTGGAGCGGGATATCGCCGATTACGCGAAGAAAGCGCGCGAAGGAAAATTGAAAATCGAGGAGTTGCAGGGCGGGAGTTTTACCATTTCGAACGGCGGCGTTTATGGCTCGCTCCTGAGCACGCCAATTTTGAATCCGCCGCAAAGCGGAATTCTGGGTATGCACAAAATCATGGAGCGCCCGATCGCAGTGAACGGTGCAGTGGTAGTGCGCCCGATGATGTATCTCGCTCTCAGCTACGATCATCGCATCATCGATGGCAAAGAAGCCGTCACATTTTTGATTAAAGTGAAGGAAGGAATCGAAAACCCCAAGACGTTACCGATCGATTTTTAACGCTCGCAATGACGAGCTAACGATTTATGGACAAGTTTGATGTCGTAATTATCGGTTCCGGCCCCGGCGGATACGTGGCGGCCATTCGCGCGGGCCAGCTCGGGCTCAAGACCGCGATCATCGAGAAAGATAAGGAACTTGGTGGCACCTGCCTGAACATCGGCTGTATTCCAAGCAAAGCCCTGCTCACTTCCAGCGACCATTTTTCCTTCGCAAAAAAAGAAGCAGCTAAACACGGAATTGTGATCGAGAACCCGCGCGTTGATCTGCCGACGATGCAAAAGCGCAAAGATAAAGTGGTGAAAACGCTCACCGGCGGCGTGCGTCAGTTAATGAAGACAAACAAGGTGATGGTGCTGGAAGGAATGGGCACGATCACGGCGCCGGGAAAGGTGTCCGTAAAATCTTCCGGCGGCGAAACCCAGGAGATCGAGACCAAGAACATCGTTATTGCAACCGGCAGCGTCCCGATCGAACTGCCGTTCGCGAAATTCGATGGCCAAAGAATCGTTAGCAGCACTGAAGCGCTCTGTTTTACCGAGGCGCCAAAGAAGTTTCTCGTTATCGGCGCAGGGGCGATCGGGCTCGAGCTGGGCTCGGTTTGGAACCGCCTCGGTAGCGAAGTGACAATGCTCGAATTTCTGCCGCGCATTGCCGTGGGTTTCGACCTCGAGCTGTCGAATTTACTCCAGCGCGCTCTCACTGCGCAGGGAATCAAGTTTCATCTCGAAACGAAGGTGACCGGCGTGAAAGTGGAGAACGGGCGCGTCATTGCTTCTGCGGAAAAGGCTAACGAGAAGTTAACGTTTGAAGCCGACAAGGTGCTGGTGTCGGTTGGGCGCAAGCCGTTCAGCGAGGGTCTCGGCGCAGAAAAAGTTGGGGTCGAATTTGACGAGCGAAAACGGATCAAGGTCGACAAGCATTTTCGGACGAATGTCGAAGGAATCTACGCCATTGGCGACGTCATTGCCGGCCCGATGCTCGCGCACAAGGCTGAGGATGAAGGCATTGCCTGCGTTGAGATCATTGCCGGAAAATCCGGCCACGTAAATTACGACGCCATCCCAGGCATCATTTACACCAACCCGGAGCTGGCCGGCGTCGGCATTACCGAAGATCAGGCGAAAGAAAAAGGGATGGAGGTGCGAATTGGGAAGTTTCCGTTTCGTGCTAATGGCCGCGCCATTGCCAACGAAGATGTCGAAGGGATGGTAAAGTTCATTGCCGACGCTAAAACCGACAAAATTCTGGGTGCGCACATTCTGCAACATGCCGCTTCGGAATTAATCGCCGAGCCAACCTCCGTCATCGAGTTTGGCGGTAGTAGCGAGGATCTCGGACGAACAACCCACTCGCACCCAACCCTGAGCGAAGCGGTAAAAGAGGCCGCGATGGCGGTGGAGAAACGCGCGCTACATATTGTGAATCGTTAGTGGAAAACAGAGCGCTGCGACGCTGGTGTGGTAGCTGAGGCCGTTGCCGGCGACAGATCGCGTATTGCTGCGGCATCCGTTCTGACGACAACTCTTACAAAGTTGCGTCGTTCGGAAAGAGACGTTTTACCTGTGCGAGAAGCTGCGGTTGGAGTTTTCCTAAGTTGCCGCTGCCGCTTCGCGACGCGCAATTAAAATTCGAGTAATGATCGCCGCGACCAGACAAATGATTGCGCCAAAGCCGAGCGCGAACGGCGTTCCCCAAAAATGTGCGACGGCTCCTGCTTCCAGACTGCCCACTGGAATCATCGCGCCGAAGACGAGCGACCAAACACCCATTACGCGACCGCGCATTTCGTCCGGCACGATAGTTTGCAAGGCTGTGTTCGAAGTGGCGAAAAATAGAAGCATTCCGAATCCGGCAAGGAACAGGAAAGCCATAGCCAGATAAAAGTTTCTCGCGAAAGCAAATGCAGTCAACGCGGCGGAGAATAAATAAACACCGCTGAAGGCAAGTCTGCGCGGCGTGACCAGGTGTCCATAAGCAGCCACGATCAGCGCGCCAATTAATGCGCCCGCGCCGCTCGCTGAAATCAGAATTCCGTAGCCGTTGGCCCCGCGGCCGAGCACGTCGCGCGCGAATGCGGGCATCAGCACCGTGTAAGACCAGCCGAAAACGCCAACCACAAAAAAGAGCATGAAAATCGTGCGCACGCGCGGATGCCTTACGGAATAAACTATCGCGCTCCATGCATGTTCTAGCGGAGATGCGTGAGTGTCTGGCCGCATCTGTGGTGGAAGTTTCATCATCATCAATCCGGCAATGACGGCAATGAAGCTCAGGCCGTTTAGAAAAAAACAAATGGCGATGCCGACAGTCCCGATCATTACCCCGGCAATGGACGGCCCGATCACGCGCGCGGCATGAAAGATTGAACTGTTAAGAGAGATGGCATTGAGCAAATCTTCGCGGCTCGTCATTTCTACGGTGAACGCTTGCCTGGCGGGGATGTCGAATCCCATCGCAATTCCATTGAGCGCGGCGATTACGATAATGAAATTCGCATTTGCGAATCCCAAATGCGCAGCAGCGGCGAGGACAAAGGCGCAGAACATTTGCGCCGCTTGCGTCCCGATCAGGATGGATCGCTTGGGATAACGGTCCGCCAGCGAGCCGCCCCAAAGCGAAAAAATCATCATCGGCGCGGAACCGACCGCGGAAACGGCCCCGAGCAGGAATTTCGAGCCTGTGATTTCATAAACGAACCAGCTCATGGCGGTTTGTTGCAGCCACGTGCCGATGAGTGAGACGAGTTGGCCATAAAAAAATAGGCGGTAATTGCGATGACGCAGCGCTCGAAAAGTAGTGCGCCAACTGACTTCGCCGACGGGCACACGCCGCGCTCGGCCAGTGATGTCCTCGGGAATGCGCGCAGTTTCGGTCGTGGCCACGAAGCGACATTTTAACAGAATGCGGTTTACGCGCTCGGCGAATTGCGTTGCTGGGAGCGCAGGCTGCCTGCAACCGTGGGCGGCTTGCCGGCGCGCATTTCGACTCTGAATTTTCCTCGTTCGGATATCGGCGCGATTCGGCAAGTAATCCGAAAGATTACAAACCTTCCACCAGGATCATTCGCGTCTTGGCGGTGCGATGGCGCATTTTGCGCGGCTCGGCGTATTCTGGGCAACTGAGCCAGGCTTTGGCGCGCTCCACGTTTTCAAATTGTAAAATGACGATGCGGCTTCGGATTCCAATCGCCTTCCAACGTTTCGCACGCGCCGCCGCGCACAATGTATTTACCGCCGTATTGTTCTACCGTCGGGCCCGCGAGCTTTTTGTATTCTTCGTAGCCCACTGGATCGGTGATTTCGATTTCAACAATGATGTAGGCTGGCATGTCTTAAGGTGTTGCCAAAGCGTTGTCGTGCGCAATGACAATTCGTTGCTGAGTGATCGAGCTTCCTTTCCTGTTCCGGGTAGCGCACGCGTCTCGCCGAAACAGTCTTTACAGAAAAGTCTGCGATCGCGAGGACGCGATCGCCAACACGCGAGACGCGTGCGCTACCGAGACCAAAGAGTGGGGGCCGCAAAATCGAAGCACGCTTGGAGGGGGCGAGCTCCTTTTGCTGCGGCGCCGCAGAGCTTCGCCCTGCAACATTTACTTTCCTGTCATGATCGCATCAATCGCTGCGAGGTCGTCTGAAGTCAGTTTCCAATTCACTGCCTTCGCATTCGCCTGAATCTGTTCGGGCTTGCTCGCGCCGGCGATGACCGATGCCACCGGTTTGTGGGCAAGCAGCCAGGCGAAGGCCAGGTCGAGCACCGTGTGATTGCGCGATTCCGCGAATTCGATTAATCGCTCCACGACCGTCAGATTTCTTTCCGTAAAGACTTTTGGTCCCCAGCCCTCGGCAGCACGACTTCCTTTCGGCAATTTCTTCCCGCGTCGGTATTTCCCCGTAAGCAATCCACTGGCTAACGGAAAATAGGGAAAAAATGCCAGCCCACGTGCTTCGCATTCGGCCAAGACACCGTCGTTTTCGGGGTCGCGATGAAAGAGACTGAACTCGTTTTGCACACTTACAAAATGTGCGCCGCCTTTGGCGGCATCTGCTGCTTCCCGGATTTGCGCGACGGAAAAATTCGAGCAACCGATCTCGCGCACTTTCCCGGCACACACCAGTTGATTAAGCGCGCCAAGGGTATCGGCAATCGGCGTGTTCGGATCAGGCTGATGCAATTGGTAAAGATCAATCCGATCTGTCCTCAGCCGGCGCAAGCTCGCTTCAATCGCTTCCAGAGTATACTGCGGTGATGCACCCTGCTGTCCCTTCTCCATTTCCATTCCGAACTTCGTCGCCAGAATGATTTGATCCCGTCGCGACCCCAGCGCGCGTCCGAGAAAATCTTCGCTCTGTCCGTTACCGTACCGATCAGCGGTATCGAAAAACGTAATTCCCGATTCAATTGCTGCGTGGATAACTTTCGCGCTCGCTTCCGCATCAATGCGCCAGCCGAAATTATTGCAGCCAAGTCCGACGACCGAAACTTCGAGCGAGCCAATCCTGCGTGTCTGCATGAAGCCAAAGTGTGAAAACGGCGTTGAATCGCAAGCGACAACCGATTTGCGACCGCGTCTCTTCAAATTCCGGGTAGCGCGCGCGTCTCGCGTGCAATGCCGGTCCGGCTCGGACTTTTGGCGTCTCGCCGAAACAATCTTTCCAGAAAAGCCCGTGATCAGGAGACGCGAGCGCTACCCGGCAGCCGGCGCAAAACTGTAGGACGGCGATTCCTCGCCGCCAATGTGTAAATGGTGACGAGGAATGGCCGCCCTGCAAAAGTTGATGCGCTCGCTTAATGTCACCCGTGAATGAGACCACGCGCGGAATCCTTCTGCGCAAACGCAAGCTGAGCGACACCAGTCTCATTGTCTCCTGGTGCACCAATTCGCTCGGTATTATCCAAACCGTTGCTCGTGGTGCGAGACGACCGAGGAGTCCTTTTCGCGGACAGCTCGATTTGTTCTTTGAAGCCGAGTTATCAATCGCGAAAAGCCGTAAATCGAATTTGCATACCCTGCGTGAGGTTGTGGTGCTCAATGCATTCGCGGGAATTCGAACTGATTATCGGCGCGCGCAGGCCGCGTCGTATTTTGTCGAGTTGATCGAAGTCTGCACCGAGATCGAGCATCACGAACCGGAAATCTTTCATTTGCTCGAGCGCGCTTTCGGTTACCTCGATCAGTATGATCCCGACCAACGGGCGATTCTTCACTTTGAAACAGAATTGGCGCGCATCTCTGGGGTGCAGGGCGCAAAGGCGAACGCGGCCGTGGCGCTGGCCCATCTCTTTGGCAGGTTGCCATCGTCACGGCCGGCGTTGCTGAAATTGCTTGCCAGCGATAAGGATGGTTCATGAGAGCGTATCGTTTTCTCTTCGTGGCCCTGCTATTCGTCCCGCTGGGCGCATTTGCCGAAACCTATAAGATTGACACCGCGCATTCACGAATCGCGTTTAGCGTGCATCAATTTGTCAGCACCGTGCGCGGCGATTTTCATCGTTTCAGCGGAACGATCGAAGTAGACCGCGAGCATCCGGAACGTTCATCGGTCACTGCCATGATTTCGGTCGCCAGCCTCGATACCCAAATTCAGAAGCGCGACCATCATTTGCTCAGCGCCGAGTTTTTCGATGCCGCGAAATTTCCGGAGATCACGTTTAAGAGTCGGAGTGTAAAGCAGACTGGCGAAAATAGCGGTGATATCCTTGGCGATTTCACCATGCACGGCGTGACCAAGCCGATGACGTTGCACGTGAAATTGGCCACACCGCCGAGCAGCGGGTCGCTTCCCGAGCGCACTCGCTGGATCGTCACCACCGATCCGATCAACCGCAAAGATTTTGGGTTAATGTTCAGTAGCGCTACGGAATCCATTTCCGGCATTAGCAATAACGTCACGCCGACAATCGAAATCGAGGCGGTAAAATAGGGCATTGCGTCTCGGGGGAGCAGCGACTCGATTATCCCTTCATTCCCGTCAATGTAATACCTTGGAGAAAGTAGCGTTGGGCGAAAAAGAAGATTGCGATTACCGGCAGCATCATCAGGAGCGAGCCCGCCATTAACATCCCGATGCCAGCGCTGGTGCCGGGCTGAAGCGATTGAATTTGGAAAGCGTAAAGGCCGAAGGAGAGGGGATAGAGCCGTTGATCGCTCAGGTAGATGAGCGGCCCCATAAAATCGTTCCAGGTTGCAAAGAAAGTGAAAATGGCAATAACGGCGAGGGTTGGACGCACCAAGGGCAGCATAATATGCCAGTAGATGCGGAGAAAACCGCAGCCATCGAGACGTGCAGCATCTTCCAAGTCGCGGGGAATTCCTTTGAGAAACTCCCGCAGCAGAAAAATGCTAAAGGCGGAGCCAAAGAAACTCATCACCCAAAGCGGCTTGAGCGTGTTATACCAGCCGAGTTTTTCCATGATCAGGAACTGCGGAATCATCGTCACCTGCGCTGGAATCATCATCGTGCCAAGCAACGCGGCAAAGCAGATGCCGCGACCGGGCCATTGCAGACGGGCGAAAGCATAAGCGGCAAGCGAACAGCTAAAGAGCGTGCCGATTAGATTCAATATAACGAGAAATAGACCAGTGCCGACGTAACGCCAAAATGGAATGTAATCGAGGGTGAGGCGATAATTGCGCCAAATTTTTGCCAACCACGCGCCCATCACGCCGGTGCAATGCAGTTCCAGCGTAATCCTGATTTCGTTCGGGCCATGAATTGCCGATTGCCCTGCATCCTTTAGCAGCGTCCAGGTTTTGATTTTGGTAAGCGAGTCATCCGCACTCGCTTCCTGCCAGGTAGCAACTTGCCAGTTGCGATCGGCGAGATAAATCCCTCGCTCGCTGACAAAGCGATGGCCGAGTTTCTCCACCGTCATACGCAAGGCGTGCCAACTGTCATCGGGCTGAAAATAGAATTGCAGGCGGCGTAAACGCTCGATTGGAAAACTGGTAGTGAACGTTTGCGATAACGTAACCTTGTTGTCGGAAGAAAAATCGTAGGAAAATTCCGAAGCGTCGGCTTTCTGGGAAAGCGCCCCTGGCCCGGCAACAATCCATTTCGTTGCGGCATCCGATCCAGAAACGAGTTCGTCTTCCTGCAACTCGGTGGAACGGGCGCGAAGTTGTCCGATGAGGAAGACGCGTCGCACTTGTCCAAATACGCTATCGATTAGATCCGGAGCGATTGCGGCAGTTAAGGCGGCGCGCAATTGTTCGCCCGAATCGCTCCAGCGTTCATATGGAATTAGCACAAGCAAACGCTCATAGATTCCGCGCGCCACCTGCCGGCGCGCAATTTCGGGATCGACCTGCGGCGGCCAAACATGGCTCCGCAGTTGCTCTTCCAGGATCGCAATCGCTTCCTCGCGATGCGGTCCGTCTGCATGAGCAAACATTCGATCGTCGAGGTATGGGGATTTGCTTCGCGGAATGGGCTGCTCTGGTAAGACACTTGACCGATTGGAGAGAACTTCGCGCTCCAGTTTAATCGAAGTTCCGACCATCCAAATGAAGGGCCAGGCGAACAAGAGCGACCCGGCGAATAACAGAACGTAGATGAGAAGGCGACGCATCGTATTTGCGCCATCATTCTTCATAATGAACCCAGCGCTTTGAGAGTTTGAGTTGCAGCAATGTTAAGAGGAAAACAGCCAGAAAAAGGAACCAACCCAGCGCGCTAGCGTAGCCCATTTGTAAAAAACGGAACGCGTTGTTAAAGAGATGGTAGGCGTAGAAGAGAGTGGAATCGATCGGACCGCCTTGAGTCATAATGAATGATTGGGTGAAGATTTGCAGGGTAGCGATCAAACCCATGATGAGGTTGAAAAAAATGTAGGGAGTGAGCAGCGGCAGGGTGATGGTGCGAAAGCGTTGCCAGGCATTGGCGCCATCAAGTGCGGCTGCTTCGTAGTAGCTTGGGCTGATTCCCTTCAATCCCGCCAGCCAAACAATCATTCCGCCGCCGGCCGACCAAAGTCCCATAAGAATGAGCGCGATCTTGCTGGTGTGCTCGTCTTGTAACCAGTTAGGTCCGTGAATGTCGAAAGCGGCCAGGACATTGTTAAGCAAGCCGATCCTCGGATTGAAAATCCAAATCCACAGAATGCTGGAAGCTACCGCGGGCACGATTGAAGGCAGGTAGAAAAATGTGCGCCAGACCGCGACACCGCGCACTTCAAGGTTGAGCAGAAGAGCGATAGCCAGACTCAAGGCCATACCGAGAGGTATACCGATGACCATGTAGAGGGTATTACCAATCACCTTCCAAAACAGCGGGTCGTGGGTAAACATCCAGCGATAGTTTGCCAGGCCGACAAAGCGCGCGGGATTAAGAATGTCGTAATCGCAGAAGCTAGCGACGATGGCGAAGAGAATTGGGCCGCCAGTGAAGAGGATAAAACCGATAATCCATGGCGAAGCACAGAGCCAACCGCCCGCCCATTGCGAACGCAGATAACTGCTGCGCGTTCGTTTAATTAGAAATTCGTGCTCCTGCTCGTAATCGATAGTCCTCTTTCGACTAGGAGCACGAGCACGATAAATCCGCGTCTCCCAAAGATAAATACCGACGGCGGCTCCTATAAGTAACAAGAAGTAGACGGCCAGGAAATACTTCCATGGCACAATGACGCCGCGCGCTGGACTGAGCGCACGATCGAGCGCGTCTTGCACGACCGTCGTGCTTTCATTGAGTGCTTCCTGAGCGGACATTTTGTGGAAGATGGCGTTCTCAGTCGCGCGCTTCTGTTCGGTGAAGAGTAATTGACCAACTGGCGTTACCGGGCGGAAGGGCGAAGTATCGATCAGGTCGTTTAACAGTTTGATGCCATCCCGAAGCTTGGCGGGAATAGCTGGGTCGGACGCGATATATCTGTGGAAAGCCCATTCGTTGATGTGTCGGTTTGCGTTTTGTGTCGGCACATAAATGCGGCCGATGCTTTGCAGGCGGAGCCGCTCGTTCTCACCGATGATTTCACGGGCATGCTGACTGCACATGAACTTCAGTAACTCCCACGCACCTTCTTTTTGTCGTGCGGTCGAAGGGATGGCGTAGCACCAGCCGCTGACCCAACTGTATGCGTTGTTCTCCTTGCCAGCCGCCCCGGCAGGCAATGGCGGAAGTGTGACGGCATAGTTCAAGTTTTGGCCGTATTGCGCGAGCACTTCCGGAAAGGTCCAGTAGCCGTCGATTTTCATCGCAACCTTGCCTTGGACGAACAAATCGAGCTCACCAGGCGGAGCGCTCCGTTGTCCGGACTGCGCCGTCCCTTCGAAGGCGAACTCTTTTTGCGCGCCGCCCAACGAATCGTAGACACGTGTCATCCATTCCAGTGCCTGAACGACGGCCGGAGAGTTCAAGGTGCAATTGTGGCGATCGTCGCTCATAAGCCGGCCGCCGTTCATCCAACTGTAGAGATAAAGCCAGGCGTTGCCGAAATTGGGGGCGAAGCCAAGCTGGGTAATGCGGCCGCGGGCGTCGTGTTCAGTTAGTTTGACCGCCATTTGTTCGAGCTCTTCCCAGGTGCGGGGTGGCTGCGCTTCCCCGTTGGCGTCGACAAAGCCGGCTCGCTTCAATAGATCCTTATTGTAAAAAAGCGCGCGATCATCCACCCGCTCCGGGATTCCGTAAATGCCGCGCCCACCGGTCGTCGGATTTTCATAGATAACTTCGTCCCAGCATGACTTGTAAAAATTCTCCGGACGAATTGCGTCAGGTGCGGGATTGGTCGATTCGCGCGCGACAAAATCATCCAACTTGGTGAAAGCTCCGCGCGCGGCCCATTCGCTCACAGCGTAGCGATCGAAGAGGATCAAGTCGGGCGGCATTCCGCCGGCAGTGCTAACGAGAAAGCGGGTGGGATCAGCGGTCGGATCACGCGAGGCGGTTTGGCCTTTGATAATTTTGTAAATCGGCTGCGCTGGATTTTCTTGATGAGCAGCCCGGCTTTGGGCTTCGAAATCACGCATCGCTTCTTCGACCGATCCCGCTTCCGGCCCGCTCTCAGCCAGATAAACGATTTCGACGAGGCCGGGCTGGTGGCGTTCGATTGTGCGTTCGGGATTAAGGAACCAAAGCAGGGCGATGACCGCCAGCGCGAGAAGTATAAATTTCCATGCTTTCACAATCTGCCCTTTGTCATGCCGAGCGAAGTCGAGACATCTCTAACTATTGTTTCAAAACGCTATGTAATAATGTTAACAATTAGTCAGAGATTCCTCGACTTCGCTCGGAATGACAAATGGCACCGCGTGCGCGGCCGACACGCTGCCGCTACAGAAACTAATGCGGGACTTCTCGACTTCGCTCGGAATGACGGGATAAATCGTAACTGATGAAGATTTCTCCGCTGGGTGATTCCGCACTCACTCTTGATTTTGCTGATGAGTCTTCCGATCGCGCGCGATTATTGGCGCGAACACTTTCAGCGGCGGAGAGACTCGAAGGGGCGAACCTTCCGGGAGTAATGGATGTCACTTGCGCTTACGAATCGGTGGCGGTGTTTTTTGATCCAGCTCGAATTGAACAAGACTTGGAAGACAAGATTGGCGCATTAGTTTCCTCGGCTGGCATTCGCGTACTGCGAAAGGCGCGGAAGATCGAAATTCCAGTTTGTTATGATAATGAATTTGCGCTCGATCTCGCACGTGTCGCGAGTCAAACGTTTCTGACCGGCGACGCCATCATCGCATTACATTCATCGATCGAATACACCGTAGCCTGCATCGGATTCGTCCCTGGCTTCCCTTTTCTCGCTGGGCTGTCGGACAAGTTGCGTGTGCCACGGCTGGAAAGCCCGCGAACGAAAGTTCCCGCTGGTTCCGTCGCGATCGCTAACGCTCAAGCTGGCATTTATCCATTTGAATCGCCTGGAGGTTGGAATGTAATTGGCCGCACTCCGTTGCGCTTATTTAGAGCGACCGAAAACCCGCCCACTCTCTTGCGACCTGGGGATCGTGTGCGTTTTCGTCGAATCACCCGCGCACAATTTGATGCCGAACAAGAATGATTGCGTCCGTTATTTTGGCCGGCTTCCAGACTACGGTGCAGGATTGCGGCCGCGTCGGACTCCGCAAGTTTGGCGTGACACCTGGTGGTGCGCTCGATTCCATATCTTTGCGTCTCGCCAATCTCCTGGTTGGCAATCCGGACTGCATGGCTGGTTTGGAGTGTTCGAGCGGCCGGGTACGATTGAAGGTTGACGTCGACCGATTGGTCGCCTGGGCCGGCGGCGAATTCGAGATACGAGTTGGAGACGATCTAATTCCGCTTTTGCATTGCGCTCGAGTCTCAGCCGGGGCGGCGATCGAGATTTCACCGAAGCACGGTGGTCGTGCCTGGCTAGCCATTTCCGGTGGCGTCGACGTTCCCGAAATTCTGGGAAGTCGGGCGACCGATTTACGCGCGCACTTCGGTGGTTGGGCAGGGCGTGTCCTGCGCGATGGCGATGAGCTGCCCCTCGGCGGCGAATCAAAACTTTGCTCGCGTATGCGCAAGGAAATTTCTGACGTGGTTTCCGATTGGAGCGCGCCGCGATTCCCGCAGGGAAGATTTCTTCGCGTTATTCGCGGCAAGAATTGGGAGGATGGTATCGGAGAAAAATTGCTCGGACAAAAATTCCGCGTAGCAATGAATTCCGACCGTATGGGTTTGCGGCTGGAAGGCGGTGAGATTTTACCGGGTAACCCGCGCGAACTTGTTTCCGAAGCAGTGGCGCCCGGAACGATTCAGCTTCCGCCTAGCGGGGCGCCGGTCGTGCTTCTTGGTGATTGCCAGACTATCGGGGGTTATCCGAAAATCGCGCACGTGATCACGGTCGATTTCGGCCACGCGGCACAATTGCAGCCTCTTGACGAAGTCCGGTTCGAATTGATCGAGCTGGAAGAAGCGCGCGCTCTTTTGCGTGATCGCGAGCGTGACGTGGCACTTTTCCGTGCCGGGTTGGAGGCCCGTTTCGGATGAAAGTTGATTTAAATTCAGATCTCGGGGAAGGGGCGGGTCACGACGATGAAATTCTAAGCCTCGTTAGCTCTGCAAATATCGCCTGCGGATTTCACGCCGGAAATCCGGCGTCAATTTTCAATTCGATTCGCGCCGCAAAAGAAAAAGGCGTCGCGATGGGGGCGCATCCAAGTCTCGACGATCGAAAAAATTTTGGACGAACCGAAATGCAGGTCAGCGCAGCGGAGGTTTACGCGCTGGTGGCCTATCAAGTTGGGGCGTTTAAGGCGCTGTGCGCCGCGGCAGGAGTGGACATGAATCATGTTAAGCCGCACGGCGCCCTCTATAATATGGCGGTGCGAGATCGGGAATTGTCGGACGCGATTGCGCACGGGGTGCTTGCTGTTGATACACGTGCAATCCTGTTCGCGCCCGCCGGGACCGAGTTGTTTAGAGCGGCGCACGAAACGGGACTGCAACCCGCAGCCGAAGTTTTTGCGGACCGCAACTATAATAGCGACGGCTCGCTCGTTTCTCGAACGAAGCCGGAGGCGCTGTTGCATGATCCAGCGGAGGCGGCGGAGCGCGTCCTGCGAATGTTGAAGGAAGGAAAAATTCGCGCTGTGGACGGAACCGACATTTCGGTTCGGGCCGAAACCATCTGCCTCCATGGCGATACCCCGGGCGCGGTCGAATTCGCGCGAACATTGCGGGCGCGACTGGAAAGCGAGGGAATTACCATCGCCGCGCCAGAAAAAAGTTAGAAGACCATGTAATGAGCGTCGCGGTGACTGTGCAATGGAGCCCGCCATGACCATGCACTGTCTTCTCAAATGAACCATACTGATCAATCTTCTTCGCTCGTCCGCGGACTCGGTTTGCTCGACGCCACCATGATCGTGATCGGCTCGATGATCGGGTCAGGGATTTTCATTGTCTCGGCGGAATCGGCGCGATTGATCGGCGCTCCCGGCTGGTTGTTATTGACGTGGGTCGCTGCCGGATTGCTCACGATCACGGGGGCGCTTTGCTGCGCGGAACTGGCGACGATGATGCCGCGGGCGGGCGGGGTTTATGTTTTCTTGCGCGAAGCCTATGGACCAGCGCTTGGATTTTTATTTGGCTGGACCCTGTTTCTGGTGGTGCAAACCGGAACGATCGCGGCTGTTGCGATCGCATTTGCGAGGTTTCTCGGCGTCTTCGCGCCCAGTATTGCCGGAGATCATTATCTGATCGCACCGATCGTCCTGTTGCCCGGGTATGCCCTCAGTCTTTCGACCGAACAACTGGTCGCAATCCTTCTGATTGCGCTTCTCACATTTTCGAACACTCGCGGACTTCGCGTCGGCAAGATTGTCCAAAACAGTTTTACCTTCACAAAAACCGCCGCGCTCATCGGCGTGATCATTATTGGACTCATTTTTGGATGGAAACCAGATTGCGCGGCGCTGGCATCGCACTTTTGGAACCCGGTAGCTAACGGCTGGAGCCCGCAAGCCGCACAACCGGGACTTCCCGTCGTCGGCGGACTCGCGGTTGCTTTATTATTTGGCAAAGCAATGGTCGGACCGCTCTTCGCGCAAACGGCGTGGACTAACGTCACGTTTATCGGCAGTGAAGTGCGCGAACCGGGACGGAACCTTTCGCGCGCCTTGCTCGGCGGTTGCGGGATTGTGGTTGTGCTCTACGTGCTCGCGAACGTCGCCTACATCGCTTCCCTGCCGCTGACCGAAATCCAAAACGCGCCGCAAAATCGTGTCGCGGTGGCAATGATGGATGCCATTTTTGGGAGCCCCGGCGTGCTGGCGATGGCAGCGGCAATCATGATCTCGACGTTTGGTTGTAATAACGGGCTCATCCTCGCCGGCGCGCGGGTTTACTACGCCATGGCGCGAGACAATTTATTTTTTCATAAGGTCGGGACGACAAATCGCTTCCATGTGCCGGCGTTTGCGCTGCTGGTGCAGGCGATCTGGACAGCGTTTCTCACTTTGCCGCGCACCGTTACGACTAACGCACAAACCGGCGCCGCCACGTTCGGCAACGTCTATACGCAATTGCTCGAATACATCGTCTCAGCGGATTTAATTTTTTACGTGCTCCTTATCGTTGCGGTCATCGTCTTGCGGAGAAAAAAGCCGGCGGCAGAGCGCCCGTATCTCACCTGGGGTTATCCCGTTGTTCCGATTATTTCCATTGTTTTGGCAGTGATTGTAATTCTCGACCTGGCTTTTCTAGCCCCGAGTACATCAGGAATCGGAATTCTGATCGTCCTCACAGGCGTGCCGGTCTATTTCTTGTGGCGCCCACAGGCTGCCAGTTCTCGTTAGACAGCAATTGGGGCGGTGTTCGCTGGAACTACAGACTGCCAGTCTAAGCGCCGGCAGAGTTGCATTCCGATGCTAAGACAACGGTAATCGCATTAATGTCGCAGCGGGTTACAAACCCGCTGAGCGCACAGGCCTCAGGCCTGTGTTTCTCGCGGAACTCGCACGCCGAGACTGGGATCACCGATCCCGTCTACAACTACTCTGCGCGTAGCGCTACCAAAGGATTGACCGAGTGGCACGCCGCGCCGACACAAAACACGATGCCGCCGCGATCGCAGTCAAGATCCGGCCACCGCGCTGTAAATGATTGGATCGCTCGCCTATGGACTTCGCCACGACATCACTCGTATCGCAATGCGACCATTGGATCGACCTGGGTGGCGCGGCGTGCGGGCACGAAGCAAGATGCCGCGGCGACGAGGGCGAGCATTCCCGCAACCGCGAAATAAATGATGGGATCCAGGGTGTTGACCTTGAAGAGAATGTTCTGCAAAGCAGTGGCGGCGAGAACTCCGAGAAGCAGTGCGGCGCCACCGGCGCCAAGGATGAGTCCTATGCCCAGCTGCCAGGCGCCTTGGGTCATGACCATGCGAAAGATGCGAGCGGCATCCGCGCCCAGCGCCATACGGATGCCAAATTCCTGCGTCCGCTGAGTAACGGAAAAGCTCATCACGCCATAAAGACCAACTGCCGAGAGCACAAATGCGACGGCTCCGAAAATGCCGAATAAGGTCGCGATAATTCGGTTGCCCCCGAGAATTTCATTGTGGAACTGCGCTGGCGTTCCGGCGAAATAAGTCGGCAAATTTGAATCGAGTTCGGCAACTGCCCTGCTCAGGGCCGAACCGAGGGTATCGGCTCGCTGTCCCGGACGCGGGCGAACAATGATTGTGCAAAACTGGGTAGCTGGCTCGGCGCCGAGTAACGGCATGTAAAAGCCGCCGGTCTCGGTCTGCTGGTCGAATGGACCCTGCATCAGGGTGTCGGGAACCACTCCGACAATCGTCCGCCACGGCTGCGGTTCGCCCGGATTGTAAATCCGTATCCGACGCCCAATCGGACTTTCGTTACCGTAATACTTTCGCGCGAAACTAGTGTTAACAATCGCCACCGGTTGTTTGGCATCGGTGTCGTCAATGGTGAAGTCGCGGCCTTCCAAAATCTTAAGACCGAGTGTCGCAAAATAGTTATCCGAGACCGATTCGAAGTTCCCCCGCGGCCGATCGCGGTCCGTCGTATAATTTTGACCGTCCACTTCATATTGACCTTGGCCCGCAAAGGTCATGCGAAAGCGATCGCTCATCGCTGCAGATTCGAATTGCGGATTGGCTCGCAATGCCCGCACCGCCCGAAGGAAAAATCCCCGGCGGGCATCCTGCGTCGGGTAAGCGCCTTCCATTAGGGCCATGCGCGCCGTATAAACGGCACTCTCGTCGTAGCCATAATTGAGCGTTATCTGATTTCGAATTGATTTGATTTGCAGTGTCGCCGCAATCAGGAGCGTGGCCGTCAACGCGATCTGCCCGACGACGAGCACGCGAGTAATGACATTGACCAACCGGCTGCTGTTGCCGCGGCCACCTTCTTTCATGATTTCGGCGGCACTACCTTTCGAGCTAACCAACGCAGGGACCAAACCAGAAACAATCGTCGCTACCAAGGTGATTGCGACCGTGAAGAAGAGAACAGGGCCGTCTATCTTATATTCAATCCAATAAGGTGGCGGAAACGGTAGCGAATTCGTCGCCCGAATAAGCATGTCGATCGCCCAATAGGCCAGCATCACGCCCGCGACTGCGCCGAATGTCGCGACAATGAAACTTTCCGTCAGCATTTGGCGCACGATTCTCCAACGGGTGGCGCCGAGCGCCCCACGAATTGCCATTTCCTTTGCCCGCAGCGCGGCGCGACCAAATTGCATATTCATCACGTTCACGCACGCGATCAGTAAAACGAGGATGACCGCGGCAAGCATTCCCCAAGCCTGCTGGCGTGTTTGCGGGCCCGTCATTGCCTTCAACAGCGGCTGGACGCTCGCCGACGTGAGAGTGCTGTTGGTTTTCGGATTGTCCTGAGCCAAACGACGCGCCAAGCCGACAAACTCCGCGTTCACCTGATCGATGCTGACGCCCGGTTTGAGCCGGCCCATGACCGCGGGTGCGGCGTTATTGGCCCCGATCACGAGCTGACCGCGTGGCACCGGAGGAAACTCATTGTAAAGGGAAACCCAAAGTTCTTCGGAAAACGGAAACTTAAAATTTGGTGGCATCACGCCGATGATGGTCGCCGCCTTGCTATTAATCCGAACGCTTTGTCCAACAATGTTGGGGTCGCCATTGAAATCCCGCTTCCAAATCTCGTGACTTAAAATGGCGACTTTCTCTGCGCCGGGCTTGTTGTCGTCAGCGGTGAAGTCGCGGCCCATGATTGGCGAAACGCCGATAATCTTAAAGAGATCCTCGGTAATGTAGGCGCCAGTGTAACGCTGCGGATTATTTTTGTAGGTGACGTTAATTGTCGATCCGCTCAAATAACCGGCCATCTGGGCGAACGATTGCTGGGCCGCGCGCAAATCCTCGTAGTCCTGAGCCGTCGGGATGTTGCCGATACCGAAATTATTGTTTGGCGCACTGGCCTGAGGATCAATCAACCCCACGCTCATAAGCTGTTCTGGATGAGGAAACGAAAACCCGCGCAATACAGTGGCGTTGACGACTGTGAATTGAGTAGTCGCGCCGCCAATGCCCAGTGCGAGCACGAGCACAGCTAGAAAACAGAACGACTTTTCCTTGAACAAAACACGAAGACCGATTCGGACATCTTGCAGGAATGATTCAAACATAGTTTGTTCTCCTTCTCGTGATCATGCTTGCGGCAGTGGTGGCACCGGCGTCGTCTTGTGCCCACTGCAAAGGTTGTGCCAGCGCTGCACCTCGCACGTAAACTGCCGGATCCGATTGGGTTGGCCGTCACGATGATTTTCCATAATGCGAACGACTTTTCGGTTTCGGGAAATTTCTGTCCCGATTTCGGGATCGCATTTATGCATCAGAGGTATGAGATCAGATGTTTCAGTTTGCAGACGCCGCGGCCCGAGATTTTTGTTTAACAATCGCAAAAGCAGCCTGGAGGCGAGGACAACGATCCGCTGCCGCGCCAGCAGGTCGCTACAACTGGAGACCAGCTCGGCGAAACGGCATTTTGCTAGATTTCTTTCTCCATCAACGCTGACAACGCTTCCGCTAACGACTCGAAGGTAACTAACTTGATTTGTGGGCCGTAATGAAATTGCGAAAGAATATTTAAGCCAATGTCCTTGCGTGGATCAGGAACCACCCGGACCACTGCCGCCACATCTTTCTCCGCCAGCGCATCCATGATTTCCGCAAGAGGGACCGCTGCCGCCGGGTCCATCCGTTCTAGCCAGCGAAAATCGGTTAAGACGCGAAATCCGGGAGTGACTTCCTTCATCATCTCGCGGACTCTCAGCGCCACGCTTTCGACTTCTTTCTTGGTGACCTGTCCCGCCGCGCTAATCACCAATAGCTGCTTGGATCGATCGGATTCGACAGAATACATCAATACAGACGCTTAGATTTGACACCGTTTGGCGCTTTGGCGCCGGGCCTGGCTTACCGGAACTTCGTCTTCTTTCGTCTGAATTTTATCGCTGCCGCATAGGCCGCCAATTCTCCGTTGGGATCGCGCCAGGAAAAAGTTCGCACCCGCGTTCGTCCTTTAGCACCGTGGTAGGTGACAGAATAGAACCGGCGCGTCTCGTAACGAGAGACCCCAACTACTGGCTGCTTCAGGCGCAGCTTGCTCAGAATCCGCGCTGGAATCGGCTGACTACGTTTATTAGGAAGCAGACGAAGGACGCGATCGCGCCACCGATGCGCTGCCTTAAGCGAATCCTTCGAATGTCCGGCGAAGTGTTTGCTGTATTCCTTTTTATTGCGGGTGATTGCCACTTGATAGCCACTTGGCAAAATGCGGATATTAGTAAACTCGCGATATGCTCCTTGCCGTTTCTTCATTCCGAGAGCTTGCCACCGTCTTGGGAAAATGGAAGAACGTCTAACGAAAAATCGATATTTTTTTTGATCTGGCCTAACGCGATGGAAGCATTCGCTAAATTTGAACATGAAGGTTGGCAGCGAGTTGCCGGCAAGTACGACTCTGTCTGGGCAAGCTCGCCCCGGCAGTTCATTCCACCGCTTCTCGACGCCGCCGAGGTTACTGGAAGCATATCTGTTCTCGACGTTGGTTGTGGACCCGGCTATATCGCGGGCGCGGCGACCGAACGCGGCGCAACATCGCGGGGCCTCGATTTCTCCAAGGAAATGGTCGCAATCGCACAACAAAAGTTTCCGCGTATTGAATTTCGAGAAGGCGATGCGCAAAATCTGCCTTTCACCGATGCCACCTTCGATCGCCTCCTGGCCAACTTCGCTCTTCTCCACTTGCCCGATCCCGAGCGGGCCTGCGCCGAAGCGTTCCGTGTCCTCAAACCCGGCAGCAAATTCGGCTTCACTGTCTGGGCGCCGCCGGAGGAAAATCCGTACGCGAAGTTGATAGACGACGCCATCCAGCCGCACGCTGACCTCGAGATCGATCTTCCAGCTGGGCCGCCGCATTATCTGTTTTCTGGCCGCGAGGAATTTCGCCGGGCCCTCAAACGCGTCGGGTTCAATGGCGCGTCAATGATTTTTAAAATCCACACCATTCGATGGAACGTGCCGAGCGCATGCTATCCATTCGATGCGGAACGACATGCCGGTGCGCGCACCGCCGGATTGCTCGGGCGGCAGACATCCGAAAAACTCCGTGCCATTCAGTTAGCGATCGAAAAGTCCGTTCGTCGCTATGCCGAAGGCGATAGGTTCTCTATTCCAAAAGCAGCCCATGTCGTCGCCATTAGCAAGAAATAACGCGGCGTTTTTAAATCTGTAATTTTGTATTTCGAAAAATGAAATTCCTCGCCATCCTCCTTATCCTTTTCTGCGGTTCAAATTTCGTATTCGCCGCGGAGAGAGACGCAGCCATTACCGAGGCCGAGTTGGTCCGGCGAACGCAGGAGCTCTACGACGCCGTGGTTCCCGGCAATCAGGCTCCTTGGAAGAAATATTTCGCCGAAGATTCCATTTTTGCTGATGAAAAAGGACGCACCATGGACAAGAGGAAGCTTGTTGCGGATATCAAGCCGATGCCAGCGGGGTATTCCGGTGCGATCAAAATCGAACAGGTGCAGAGTCGGATTTACGATAACCTGGCGATCCTGAGTTACGATGCTAACGAGACGGAGACGATTTTTGGCCAGAGTTTGAATGCGCGTTATCATATTACTGATACCTGGCTGCGGCGGGACGGCAATTGGCAGATCATCGCCAGCCAGGCCCATCGTTATTATGAAGATCCGGCCGTCGGCAAGACCGATCCAAAGAAGTTCCCCGACTTCATCGGTGCCTACGAGCTAGCTCCCGGTCAAACACGGACGATCATCGTCGAAGGCGACAACTTGTTCGTCGAACGAAGTGGAAAGAAAGACCAATTATTTCCGGAAGCATCCGAGCTTTTCTTCCGCAAAGGTATCGAGGGGCGAATTCTGTTTCGTTACGATAAGAACGGAAAAGTCGACGCGCTTATTGACCGGCGAAATAACGAAGACGTCGTCTGGCGCAAGGTTGCTGGCAAGTAAGGCAAAGCGCTTGTAGCTGGTAACCAATGACGATGAGGCATTGTGATTGCGCATGATCGGAACACAGCCTGTGGCCTGTGCGCCCAGCGAGGATTCTCCTCGCTGTTTTTCAGACTGCATGGCAGCGGAGTAAAACTCCCCTAGTCGCACAGACTTGGAAGTCTGTGTTCCTCATGAGGTGGCTCCGTAGGGCGTCTACCCTACAGCAGGGTATCGCAACGCTGCCTTAGCGTTGTGATTTCCTTTGATAGACCAGATCGGCCGCGGCAACGTCCTCCGCCGCTACGCCGACCGACTTAAATAGCGTAATCTCGTCCGCCGATCTCCGCGCAGGTTGGCTGCCGGCGATTACTTCGCCGATTTCCACTACGGCCTTGTCTGCCGCGATGACGTCGCCGGATTCTTTTAGTGCGGCCTCCCGCGATTCGACATAGATCGTCGCGCGCTGCAATATTTCATCGTCCAACTCGCGCCAATTCGGCCGTGTCGCGCCGATAGCGTTAATGTGCGCGCCCGGCGCGACCCATTCACCCCGTAAGATTGGTGTCGTGGCCGAGGTGGCTACTACAATTACATCTGCTCCGCGCACCGCTGCTTCAGCCGAAGGTGCCGCGTGCACCTGGAATTCGCGAGCGAACCGCTCAGCGTTGTGTGGGCTCCAAACTCTCACCTCGCGAAACTCCTGCACCAATCGCACCGCCTCGAGGTGGCTTCGCGCCTGCACTCCCGACCCGAGAATCGTTAAAACATGGATGTCAGCGCGCGCAAGTAACTTCGTCGCGACCGCCGATACTGCGGCCGTGCGCATTTCGGTGATGAGCCGGCCATCCATCACTGCCAACGGTTCGCCTGTTTCCGGTCGAAAAAGTAAAATCATCGCGTGATGCGTCGGCACATCTTTGTTTTGCGGATAGAACGTCACCAACTTGGCTCCAAGCGCGCGCCCGCAGGCTGCCATGACCCCGAAAAACCCTCCATACTCAGATACCGGAAGAACGCTGCGCAACGGTTGCAAGACCGCGCCGGCCGAAAGGTCTCGCAACGCATCCGCCATCGTCGGAATCAAATCCTCCATCCGTAAAACCTTTCGGACGTCATCTTCGCCTAGCACGATTGGGCAATTTTGCATCGGCCTTATTAGCGTAATACTCGATAAACTCGCTTAGCCTGTCATTCCGAGCGCAGTCGAGGAATCTCTAACTATTATTTCCGAAAAAACTAGAGATGTCTCGACTACGCTCGACATGACAAAAAAGTAACATTTGATTTCCAAATTCCGTTTAGACATGCCGTCAGGCCTAAGTCTCTGTTTCGGTTTTTAGCTTCCATGATCGCTGGTAAGAAAGCATTCTATTTCAGACGCAGTCGGGAAATATCTAATTTGATATTCTCGCGCGCCCTTCGCCGTTCGTGGCGTGTTGCCCTGAGGTAAAGGATTGTTCCGGCAATGCCAAATGCGGCCGCGCCGAGAAAATTGGCCACGGGACTTCGACTCCAAAGGTACGCTCCGAGAATTGCTCCGACACTCACGATCGAGTCGCGGATCAAGTAATAGGCGCCGATCATTTGGCCACGTCGTTCCGGTTCGCTGTAACTGACGATGAGAGCTTTGCGTGAGGTATCGCCAAACTCTTTCAGTCCGCGAATAAAGAAGGCGATCATTAACGCGGGAAAGCTCCGTGAGAAAAGCAATACAATCGGGAAAAGCGTGAACATAACGAAGGTGGTGACAACAAAAGGTTCGCGCTGTTGTTTATCCGCAAAGTGGGAACTGGGAATAATGCATATGGTTGCGACCAGTACTTCGATCGTGGTGAGAAGGCCTACTTGTTCTCCACTGGCCCCGGCGTAATCCATGGCGAAGATCACGACCCAGGCGAAAGGGATTCGTTCGCAAAAGCGAACCAAGATGTCACTAAGCAACAACCATCGCATCGGCGCGTCGAACTCGCGTAGACAGCGCAGAAAATTCCACCGCTCAGGCATTGGCACAGTCTCTTCACTTTCTTTTACTTCTTCCCGTAATTCCCGGAGGGCGATGAAGGTAGCGCCTGCGAGCAGGATCGAGATAATCAGCGCGACGCGCACTCCCGGGATGACGCCGAAGCGATCGATCAAGATTCCACCCACCAGCGGCGCGACCATGATCGGCACGCGCTTGATTACCATCTGAACGCCGATCCCCATCGAGTATCGGTTGGCTGCAACGCTAGCGCCGACGAGCGAGAAGGCGGCGGGGAGAGAAAAACAGGTCCAGGAGAGAAACAAAAACATTCCGGCGATGACTGCACCCCAATGCGGAATGAGGAGGACGAGTGCATAACCAGCGATCGAAACCAGGTTGAAGGTGATGAAAGCGCGCCGGTGTCCCCACCGGTCGGCTAGCAAGCCTCCGGGATAGGCATAGATCGCGCTGATTAAAGTGCGCAGAGCATCGTAAAGGCCAATGACGAACACGCTCGCACCGAGGGTTTGGAGATATTTCGGGACGAAACGCATCCATAATTCCTCACCTGTCCCGATGACGAAGATCGCGACCAGGATGATGACCAGATTACGTTTGAGCGCGAAGAAATCGGCGAACTGCTTCCCGGGACTTATTTCTGGTTGATTTGGCGCTTCCATTTGACATCAAGCGGGTGACAACGAACACGAGTTGGCGATTTCGCTGACTTATCAGGCCGACGAGGCCGGAATACAAACAATTCGACGCAAGACAGTCGTCAGCATAGTCTTCATTCCTATTCACAAATGGGGGACGGTAGGACCAACAATCTGTCGCATGTAATTGTTCGCGGCAACGCGACCGGCTTTGCGCAGGAGATTCAAATTGGTTCGCATCGTCTCACTGGTGACGAGCCGGTTTCTTCTGGTGGGACCGACACGGGGCCCTCACCGTACGATATGCTCCTGGCCGCGCTCGGCAGTTGCACATCGATGACGATCTCGCTTTACGCCCGGCGAAAAGGTTGGCCGCTGGAAGAGGTAACAGTTTTATTGTCCCATTCGAAGATTTATGCAGCCGATTGTGCCGAGTGCGAAACCAGAGAAGGAAAGATCGATCGAATTGAGCGCGAGATTAAAATGACTGGCCAACTCACGGCCGAACAGCGATCCAAGTTAATGGAAATCGCGGATAAATGCCCGGTGCATCGGACGCTTACTTCGGAGATCAATATCAGGACAAAAGAGAAAGGGTTTGATCGTTGAGAGTCGAGGAAACCCTTCGAGGACCGGACTGAGCTTGTACCGGAAATTCGTGTGGCGGTAAATATGGTTAGGTAGCGCACGCGTCTCGCGTGCTGGCGACGGTGTCTCACCGTCGCGGACTTTTTCCCTCGACGGCTACGAATTCACAAAGCCTGTTTCCGCGGGACGCGGAAAACAGCACGCGAGACGCGTGCGCTACCCAGCACCATGATGGCCGCGCTACATCACATCCAAACGTATACCCAGCAGGATTGCCGATTGTAAGACGACTGCGGGTTATTTGCGGGCACGGACTAATCTGCGCGTTTTGCGAGAGCGAAAACCAGAAGGGAGATCAATTGTACGACGACTGAGAAGGTGACGAGGATAAGAAGCGATTTCTCGTAGAGAATACCCATCACCCAACTGCCAAGAAACCAGGAGACGCCGAAACCAGTATCGAATAGACCAAAGCCGGTGGCGCGGATGTCGCGTCGAAGCAGAGGAGCGATGACGGACTTCAGAAGCGAATTCTGGGCGCCCATGCCGATTCCCCAAAGAATCATTCCACCAAGGACAACCCAAGACTGTCCGAAAAAGACAAGAGGCGCGAAAAAAGAAGAAACGAAGAAGACGGCAATCAGGATAGGTAGACCAGCTCGGTCGAACCATTTTCCGAAAACGAGGGCACTTGCCCCGCCCAAAGCCATCGCGACGGCGTAGTAGATTGGAATTACGGGGCCGGCGACCGATCCGCTTCTTTGAAAGTGGTAGGCGATGAGCGAGAAATCGGCAAAACCGGCGGCGATAAAAGCGCCCGCAACCAGATAAAGCCAGTAGGAACGCGAAAGTCCTTTCGCTTCCAAACCATGACCTGCCTCCAACTCGCGCGGATTAGGGAAAAGGTTACTGGCCACGAAAACAATCGCGATAGTAAGGAGCGCGGAGATGAGCAGCAGCGCGAAACCGGTTCGATAACTACCATGCCTGAATAACACGAATGAAATGATGAGCGGTCCCAGGGTTGCCCCAGCCTGGTCGAATGCTTCGTTCAAGCCGAAGACCCAACCGCGGCCAAGTTTGTGGCCGGCGAATGATAGCATTGCGTCAGTAGATGGTTTGCGGATGGCGCGTCCTGTTCGCTCAGCGACGATCAGGCCGGCAGCAAGAGGCCAGTTGCCGGCTAGAGCCAGTGCTGGCACCGCCAGCATATTCACACTGTATCCGATGATCGCAACCAACCAGTACCTGCCGGTCTTGTCGCCAAGATAACCGCTTAGAGAACGTAACGAGTAGCCGAGTAGTTCTCCGAGTCCGGCAGTGAAACCAATAACAGCAGCCCTTGCACCGAGATATCCCAGGAATTGGCCAGTGACGCTGCGTGCGCCTTCATAGGTGAGATCAGCGAAGCCGTTGGCAATTCCGAGGATGAGGACAAATCGAAATGCACGCGCGGCGGTAAGTGACTTTTGCCGATCGGGCACCGTTGCGTTACGGTTGGTTGTTCGAACTACTGACGTGAGCTCGACTGTTCACCCACCGGCTCGGTATCATGGAGGCGACCGAAATCGACCGTAAGCTTTCTATCTCCCGATTCAGTATAGATTTCGACAAAGCGTTCGCCAAAACGGACGTCGCGCCAATCATAATCTTTTTGGGTTTGTACCGCCGCCGGAATAACGGGGTCAATTCCGACGACCGAAGCGGTGAATAAGGCTCTGCTTGCTCTAAGCGATTCCGGCGTCTCGCCATGAAGTGGGCTTTGCTCGTCAATGGTATGACGAAGGGTGAGTGCAGCCGGAAAGGAGATAAGGCGGTCGAAATGCAGTTTCAAATTATAGAAATGTCTGAAGGTGTCACCTTCCACAATGGGTTCATCACGGGTGAACATTATTCTGAATTCCGCTTCGACCATACTTTGCGCGCGCAGGTTGCCCACCCGTAACATCAGGGTAGGTCGCCCATTCAATGTTCCGATGACAATTGGTTTGCTGAATAGAATTCGGGCAGCCGGCCGGGAGAAGCGGACAAAGATCAAACCAGTCATGACCGCGAGTCCGAACATGCCAGTGATGATTTCGACGGTCGTGACGACGTGGCCGTAAAGGTTTTGTGGATACCAGTGGCCGTAACCGACAGTCGCGAGAGTTTGCACACTGAAAAAGAACGCCTCGTAGTAAGAGCCCGGCGTCATTCCAGCAATGGATTCGCCGCCGAGGGCGTAGAACTCTGCAAAGACGAGGTTGATCACGATATAAACGCCCGCGATGAGAGCGGCGAACTCTGGCCAGGTTAAAGCCAATAACCGTTGGTAAGTGTCGCGCCATTCCTTCTTTTCGAGATTAAGTTTGAGAAACTCAACCTGACCGGAGCGGACGGATACGGGCCTGGGCATTGCGTACCATGAAAGTAAAAAGCGGAAAGTAAAAAAGAGAAAAACGGAGCAGCAAGAAGCGGGGAGGTGGGAGCAGGGAGAGAAAAACTGAGCTAATCGCTGTTATTTGCCACCCTGAACCGAAAGCTCCCAGCGATAGCCGTCAAGATCATGGAACCACAGTCCCATATGTTTGGAGTCTGGAGCTTCCGGCCCGATCTCGTCACCGGGATCTTCGAGGCTAACTTTGTGCTTCTTCAAGTGTGCCAGCGCTTTTCTCAGTGTTGCCATATCCGGCAAATGGAAAGACATGTGGTCAAGTGTCGAGGGCGATGGTTTCCCTTTGAAGAGAGCGATAGTGATGTTGTCGTTTCCGATCGCAACACCGTTCTGGAAGTCGAATTCTTTGCGTAACCCAAGTGTACGCTGAAACCATCGGGCGCTCTTCTTCGGGTCGCGCACTGCCAGCCCGAAATGCCCCACCGCACCAAGAACAAACGGAATTTTCGTATTATGATATCGAGCCTGGCTGAAGAAACAGATGTCTCGCCCTTGGCATTTAATCCAGGCGCTGCACCAGCAGCCAGACCAGCCCCGAGAGGATGCCGGCAAAAATGGAGAGGACAATGGTAGTGCGCCGCGTGTGCCGGCGTTTGAACTCCGGGACGGGGATATCATCGTGAATGCGACTCGCCTCGAACAGTACCATCAAAAAAAGCGTCACCACGAAGCCAACGACGCCCCATTTCAGTGCCCCAAGAATGGTATCGACCATTAGTGTCTCGACTGTAACCACGGCATCTTTGGATTCAAGAGAGGGCGTGCGAGACCTGCCGCCGAACGCGAACTCGTATAAGAAGCGTATCGTTTATCCGGGCCGGCCTCTGATGCCACCCGTTCGCCTCTCCCTTTGCAGGGAGAGGCTAGCGTGGGGAGTTCCTCAACGCGCCACGTTGTTAAACGCCGCAGCAGGACGTAGTAAAACACGCCGCGTGGGAAATCAGAACCTCTCAAAGAGCACTGGCCGTGCCAGCAATTTGTCCCGGCAGGCAAAATACGACGAGCAAGCCTCTATATGTATCATTATAGTGGACACTTACAGACGGGTGATAAAAAGCTATTTGACCTGAAATGGTCGATCGTCAAATATAAGAAGTGTGTAAGCTTGTCCGACCCTCGAATGGGCAGAGAGAAAGACAATTTATCAAGAAGCCTTTTTAAGCTTCTTGGAGTGAAGTAGTTACAGGAAACCAACCAATCTTGTAACAGAAGCCGACGTTCTTACCTAACACCGGCATAAGGTTTTGCCGGTGTCCCACCCGTGGCCGGTAAAGCTTTCTGGATACTTTGGGCGAGGCTTTGGGCTGGACCGCGTCCCCAATAGTGAAAGAAAACAATCCGCGGTTCTTCGCCAATCATGTGCGAGTGGATAGCAACGATGTTGATGCCTGCTTCTCGCAATGATTTCAGGGCCGGTCGCAGGTCGTTTTCCGTGACGGCGAAGTCTCCATCAACCACCGCATTCTCATCACTACCGGCAAAAGCCACCCAGGTGTTGACCCCCATCGTGCTTTCGATAGCCACGCCGTGCTGTTTCGCGGGACGCCCGAAGGTGAATTTTATCATGCCCTTGTTCACCTGACCGCTGCTGCGAAAAATTTTATTCAATGGATCGGCGGTAATCGTGCTGATGTCAGGCAAGGCCGGCTTGAGGAAGGAATCGGCGGGGGTAGGGTGGGCGGTGCGAAACTCTCTGACCTTATCGTAAAGAAGGCGGACCGAGGAGGCGAGATGCTCGACCGTGCCTTCGCCTTCAATGTGCATGAAGAACAGTCTGGGGTGATCAAAAAAGAAATGGTTGTGCAAAGCGGTAACGCTCAGGCCGCTTTCCAGGGCCACGAACGTCGCAAGATTAACTTCATCCTCTAATAGAACGGTGTCACCCATGACCATGGCTTCACTATGCGTGGCTTTGGTAAATGCGGCCCAGGTGCTGAGTCCCATGAAAGCCGGTATTTTCCAACGATCGACGAAAACCGTGACATCCTCGCGGGTGAAACTGATTTTGTAGGCGCCTTCCTTTTCATTGAGTTTGCCTTTTAGACCTGTCAGCTGATCAATCTGCGCGGTATCTATGGTGGCGCCCGTGGCATTAAGAATTGTTATAACTAACAAGAATAAGACCTTAATTTTCATTCCAAGGAATCCTCTCTTGCTATTCTCGCGTTGGCGCGCCTGCAGGATCATCCATAGGTTTCGCCGGGAAAGTAAGGGTCACAGTTGTGCCGCGATTAACTTCGCTTGCCACCTCGACTGATCCACCATGGAGATCGGTGATGGATTTTACCAGGGCCAGACCCAGGCCTGTTCCCTGTGAACTGCGCGACGAATCAGCCCGATAGAATCGGTCGAATATGCGCGGGAGATGTTGTGGAGGAATTCCACAGCCGGTGTCTTCGATCGCCAGCTCGGTTCGATCAGGTTTGATCTCGGTAGCGATGATAATTTTGCCGCCGTCAGGAGTGAAGCGGAGCGCGTTGTCGAGAAGATTACTCAAAGCACGATCGAACAATCGGGCGTCGGCATAGACGTCCCCGTCACCTTTGTTGGTAATGGAAATACCACGCTCTTCCGCGACCGTCCGATAATAAGCGGCGATCTTTTCGATCGCGGGGCGTGCGCCAAAGACATTTCGTTCGATTTGGCGATCCACCGCTTCTGCGCGCGCGAGAAATAACAGGTTGTCGACAACACCCGAGAGTCTTTCGCATTCGGCGGCGATCGATTCAATGACAGTGCGATACTCCTCCAAGGTGCGCGGCCGGGTTAAAGTGACTTCAGCTTCTCCCCGGATATTCGAAATCGGCGTGCGAAGTTCATGAGCAAGATCGGCGGAGAATTGCGAAAGTTTGGTGAACGAATTTTCCAGCCGGGCCAGCATTTCGTCGAAGGCAGTAGCGACCGGATGAAGTTCGCGCGGCCACGTCGTTCTGCCCACGCGTTCATTAAGATGATTAGGGTCGATGCGTTCGAGCGATTGCGTCATCTGCTGTAGTGGCAACAAGCCGCGTTTGGTGACCGCAATTGCAATGACGGCGGAGGCCAGGATTCCCAGTGCCAGGACGCCTCCAAAGACGGAAGCAAATTGCGTGGCGAACTTCTCGTCGCTCGACCGGTCTTGAGCGAGTTGGATGACGTAGGGTTGGCCATCGGCCTCTTCAAATGTTGCGAGGAGCGAAAATAGCTTCTTACTGATTCGATAATCCTTTGGCCGGTAGACCGAATTCTTATCCTGAGGATCAGGAAAGATAGCGGGAGGCAAAAAGCTGCTCATTTTTGGGGTTTCGGTGACGATGTCACCTTTGGAATCAATCACTCGCACCCAATAAGCCTCGACTTTGCTCGCGTGTGGATTCCGTAATGTCGCAGTCAGGCTGCCAAGGCCGCCCGTCTGGCTTAACTCGCCGCGTAAAGCCGATAACCTATCAGCAAGAAATTCATTGTCTTCTTCAAAGGCGTGGCGAACTACGAGCAAGTAAAAGGCGCCGAGCCCACAGGAGAGAAGGAATGCTGCGGCCAGGGTAAAGAGGAGGACAAGCTGGGACGCAATCGATCGCGGTCTAGTCTGACTTAAGAACATACCCGACGCCGCGGATGGTTCGCACCAGTTTCTCTTTGAATGGATCGTCCACTTTTGCCCGCAAGCGTCGCACCATCACATCGACGATATTGGTGTTGATCGGGAAATTAATATCCCAGATTTGGTTTGCGATCTCGTTGCGCGACACAACTTCACCGGCGCGCCGGACCAGGTGGGCCAGGAGCAAGAACTCCTTGGAAGTGAGATGGAGCGGGGTGCCCGACCGACAGGCCTTATGCTTGCGCGTATCAATCTCCAGATCGTGTATCCGCAGATGCGCGCGCGGTTGTTCGACTGACGAACGGCGTAAAACTGATCGGACCCGGGCCAGTAGTTCCGAGAACGCGAAAGGTTTGACTAGATAATCGTCGGCGCCGAGTTCGAGTCCTTTTACCCGGTCGCGAACGCTATCGCGGGCGGTTAATAAAAGAATGGGTGTGCGAATTTCCTTTCTTTTAAGCGTCGCTACGATCGACCAACCGTCTCGCTTCGGTAGCATTATGTCGATGATGAAAAGGTCGAACGTCGTTGCCAGAGCCAGATCCAATCCCGCTTCGCCGTCTGACGCAGTCGTAACCTGAAAGCCTGCTTCGCCAAGGCCCTTGGCCAGGTAAGCCGCCGTCTTCTTCTCATCCTCGATCAACAGGATTCGCATTTATCTAAATCGACTAATGATGCGCTATTGAGCTCGTCGATGCATTGTTTTTCTTAGCGGCAGCTTGACTTGGACGGGCGCTTCGGCGGTATAGTTACTGTCATGTCATTGGTCTTTGAGGCGATTCAAACCGAAGGGTTGGCGGAGATTTCTTATTTGATTGGGGACGACGAAGAGGGCATCGCGGCGGTGTTTGATCCGCGGGCCGATGTCGAAGTTTATCTCGAGCTGGCGCGCGCAAAAAACGTCGCGATTACCCATATTTTCGAGACCCATATTCACGCCGATCTCGTTAGTGGTGCGCGTGAGCTTAGCGGCCGAGTTGAATCGGCAAAAATCTACGTCAGCCACGAGGGAGGTGCGCGTTACGGATTTGAAAACGAAAAAGTAAGCGATGGCGACAAATTCACCCTCGGAGCGGTCATTATCACGGCGCGTCATACCCCGGGTCACACGCCGGAGCACATTTCGTATTTATTGGCGGACACGGAACACGCCGAAATCCCATGGGGGGTTTTGAGCGGGGACTCGCTTTTCGTGAATTCAGCTGGCCGGCCTGATCTGCTTGGTGAAAAAGAAACCGGCAAACTCGCGGCCCAGCAATTTCATACGTTGACCGATTTCTACATGAAGCTGCCTGACAGCGTGATCATCTATCCGGCGCACGGCAGTGGTTCGCCTTGTGGCGCCGAAATCGGCGACCGCTTGAACAGCACAATTGGCTATGAGCGACCGCTTAACCCCTTTCTCCAATTTAAGGACGTAGAATCATTCACTCGTTTCGCCGTTTCCACCGCGCCGCCGATTCCGAAATATTATCCGCGGATGAAAAAGGTGAATGCGGAAGGCCCCGAAGTGCTCGGCGGTTTACCCCGAGTTGCTGGTCTGCCGCCGAAGGCATTTAAGAAAGTAGTCGATGAAAAAGCAGGCATTCTCATTGATACGCGTTTGATGCTGGGTTTTGGCGCTGCGCATATTCCGGGAGCGTTGAACATTGGAGGGTCGCCGATGCTTTCGATCTGGGCAGGGTCGCTTCTGGATCCGGAACAACCGATTTTGCTGGTGCTGGAAAATGATGATGATCTCGAGGAGATCGTGCGACTGTTTATTCGCACCGGTTTTACCAAGTTCGCGGGTTACCTCGTCGGTGGAATGAAGGCTTGGGACAATGCCGGTTACCCATTCGCGCAAGTCGCGCAGATGAGTGTGCACGATTTACAAAATGCCGGCCGCGAATTGCAAATTCTCGACGTGCGTTCGAACCGGGAGTGGAAAGGCGGCCACGTTCCTGGTGCGCGCCACATTTTTCTGTCGGAATTGTGGAAGCGGTTTGGCGAGCTGGATAAATCGAAGCCGACGGCGGTTTACTGCGCGAGCGGATATCGCGCAAGCATCGCCGCCAGCATGCTAAAAGGTGAAGGTTTCAACGACGTGCGCAATGTCCCCGGTAGCTGGCACGCCTGGAAAGAAGCGGGCTATCCGATCGATCGCAACGCCACTCAGGAAAAAGCGGCCTAGCTTCGCGCGCAAATCATGATCACGCGGGAGAAAGAACCGCCGAATCTCGAGATGCCGTTCAGCGCGCTCGACAGTTTTGTCACGCCAAACGAGCGATTTTATGTCCGGTGCCACTTCCCGATCCCAAAAATCAACGAACGCGATTGGCGGTTGAAAGTAGAAGGCAAAGTGGCGCGACCATTTGAAGTGACGATGGACGATTTACGCCAGATGCCCACGCAGACGATCACGGTCACGCTGGAATGCGCCGGTAATAGCCGCGTCTTTCTTGCTCCCAAAGTTAAAGGTGTGCAATGGGAGCTGGGTGCTGTCGGCAACGCGGAATGGACCGGCGTGAGACTGCGCGAGGTGCTGCAACGCGCCGGGATTGCGAATGAGGCGCGTGAAATTATTCTCGAAGGCGCCGATAATGGCATGATCGCCGAGCCACCGCGCCCCGCTGGCAAGATTAATTTCGCGCGCAGTTTGCCGGTGGAGAAAGCAATGGATGATGTGCTGCTGGCTCATTCGATGAACGGCCAACCACTCACTGCCGCTCACGGTTTTCCGCTACGCGCGATTGTTCCCGGTTGGTACGCAATGGCGTCCATCAAGTGGCTTCAGCGCATCATTGTCTCCGATCAACCATTCAATGGTTACTACCAATCGGTAGATTACGCCTATTGGCAGCGTGATGCGGCTGGGCCGACTCTTCTTCCGTTAACCACGATGCAGGTGAAAGCTGAAATCGCGCATCCGGAAAATAACGAGGTTATTCGCGCCAACGGGAAGTATCTGATCAATGGAGCGGCTTGGACTGCGGAAGAGGCGATCAGCAAAGTGGAAGTCAGCTGTGACGGCGGCAAGTCGTGGAGCGAAGCTAACCTCAAAGGCGCTCCGATCAAAAATGCGTGGAGACTTTGGGAATTCGAGTGGAAAACGCCATCGCCCGGTAACTACACTCTAATGGCGCGTGCCACGGATTCACGTGGACAGATGCAGCCGATGGAACGCGATGCCAACAGCGGCACCTACATGGTTTGTCATTGTTTGCCGATTGAAGTGGAAGTGCGCCTGTAGCCGCGGTCGCCGGCCGCGGCTCGGCAGAGGATGAAGACATGCCGCGGCCAGCGACCGCGGCGACAACTACGCACCCTTCTCGATTGGCGCGGCGACGCGATTGCCCCACTCTGTCCAGGAACCATCGTAATTCCGAACGTTGTCTAGTCCCAGCAGATAGGTGAGAACAAACCAGGTGTGGCTGGAGCGCTCGCCGATGCGGCAATAGACGACGGTGTCGGTCTTCGGACTTACGCCGCACCCTTGCACGTAAATCTTATCCAACTCTGCCGCTGGTTTGAACGTGCCGTCATCATTCACTGCGGTTTTCCAAGGCACACTTTTCGCGCCTGGAATATGACCACCTCGCAGCACGCCTTCCTGCGGATATTCCGGCATGTGTGTGATCTCTCCCTTGTACTCGCCGGGAGAACGCACATCGATCAACGGTTTGCTCGCTTTGCTCTGCGCCAGCGCCTCGTCTGCGAAAGCACGAATCTCCTTGTCGTAACGCCGCTTCGGCACCGGGTAATTCGACCGCGGATACTTTCCTGGCTCTCGCGTCATGTCGCGGCCTTCCGCCTTCCATTTGTCGCGGCCGCCGTTGAGAATCTTCACTTTATCGTGGCCGAACAAGCGAAATGCCCAAAGGGCGTAGCAGGCCCACCAGTTCGATTTATCGCCGTAAAAAATACAGGTCGTTTCGGGCGTAATGCCGTTGCGGCTGCACAGCTCGGCGAATTTGTCCGGCTGAATGTAATCGCGAATCACCGGATCTTGCAGATCAGCCCGCCAGTCGATGTGAACGGCGCCGGGAATGTGCCCCGTGTCGTAAAGCAAAATGTCTTCGTTCGATTCGACGATGCGAATGCCGTCATCTTTTAAGTGTTGCGCCAGCCAGTCGGTATCCACCAGCGCTTCGGGATGCGCGTAATTATTTGAGGCCATACCAGCACGTCTAGCTCCGGGCGAAGGCAGAGGCAAGTCGGCAATTCGCGCGTTGACCCATGGAACGGGCCGCAGCCACCCGATCAACCCGGACGTCCCCAAACTTGACGGCTTAAAGCCGTCAAGTTTGCGAGAAGCGTTTTAGACTGTGAACACGATGGTATCTGCTCACCAAATCATCACTTCACGGCTAATGCGTTGTCTTTTTGGCCGATCTCGGAGCCAGCAAGACATCCCGCCCAACCAGGTAAAGCAAAAGGCAAAGCGCCGTAAACGGAATTAACGCGAGCAGATCGGCGTGCGGGCCGTTGAAGAATGGATTGTGCGCTGTCGCCCATGCCGCCAGCCGGTCGTTGGCCGGCGCCAGACCCGGCAGGCCCGCCATGATGGCGATGACGATGCCGGCGAGCGCGCCGCCCGCGATGTAGCCGGAGGCGAGCAACACGCCGGAGCTCTTGTCGCCCTCCGCCACGAGCTCATCATGGGTCAGACTGTGAGCGCGGAATTTATGTTTACGCAGCCAGCGATCGACCAGCAAGCGAATCATCCCGCCAATAAAAATCGGCGTCGAGGAAGCGAGCGGCAGATACACGCCGACGGCAAAGGCGAGCGAAGGAATGCCGCTCATCTCGAGAGTGATCGCAGATCATCACGCCCAACAACACCAGCGCCCACGGCAATTTGTGGCTGAGAATGCCTTTGATGATGTAAGACATCAGCGTCGCCTTCGGCGCGTCGAACTTCGTCACCGCCGAGCCATCGGGCCGAGTGCGGTGGGTGCCGTTGATTCCGGGATCGACGAGATAGATCGCCTCGCGCTGATCGTTGACGAGGAAGCGCTGCGCCGGCCCGCCGCTCGGATCGGTCCGCTGCCAGGAGCGATAAAGCTGCGGGTCCATGTTCGCCTGCGCGCCTTTGATTCGTTCCGGCGAGCCGAGATCGGCATCGCTGGGCGCGTGCAGGTCGGCCGGAAAATTGCGCTCGATCTTGTAAACGACCTCGCCGCTGTCGTTGACCAGGTATTCGCCCGGATCGAGGCCGGGCACGACAGAGTTCGCGCCGCCTTTTTCGTTGTGCAGAACGCGATAATGACCCAGTCGTGTCGAGCTTCAATTTCTCCTGGAACGGCGGGAGATTCGGCGGCTTCCGGACGCGCGGCGGACGTCACGCCGGCTTCGACTTTTTGGAACGTCGTCGCCGGCACGTAGACGGTATAGGAATCATTCAGAACGAAGCAGAATCGGTCCGAGGACGAGGGCGGAAGCCAGCGAGCCGAAGAGGATCGCGATCTGCTGAAACTTTGGCGTCGAGCCGACGAGAAAGCCGGTCTTCAGATCCTGCGAGGTCGTGCCGCCGTTCGAGGAAGCGATGCAGACGATGCCGCCGATCGAGAGCGCCGTGACAAAGTATGTCGGCCCGGTCCAGCCGACGATGAGAAAGACCAGACAAGTGAGAAGCAGCGTCGCCACCGTCATACCTGAAGTCGGACACGAGGAAGAACCGATCTCGCCCGTTAGATGCGATGAGACAGTGGTGAAAAGAAATCCGATTACCACGATGAGCAGCGCGCCTAACAAGTTCCACCGCAGATGCAGTTGCGGCGCAATCATAATTATCAGCAGGAGCGCGATCACTCCGCCGATGACGAACTTCATCGACAAATCCTGATCGGTGCGCGGTGTTTTGCCAGCAGGTCCGTGCATGCTGCGCAGATCGGCCAGTCCGCTCTTCATTCCATGCCAGATGAGCGGCAGCGATCGCACCATGCTGATAATTCCGCCGGCCGCGACCGCCCCCGCGCCGATGTAAAGGACGTAAGCCTCGCGGATATCATCCGGTGTCATTTGACTGATCGGCATCGCGCCCGGCGCGAGAATGGTCGATGAGCTTTCGCCGAAGAATTTGATCGCTGGGATGAGCACGAGATAGGCGAGCACGCCACCGGCGCACATGATGGAACCGATTCGCGGCCCGATGATGTAACCGACGCCTAACAATGCCGGCTCGATCGTCATCGAGATCGATCCGGCCTTGAATGGCGCGCCGAAGATTTTCTCCGGCGTGTTCTTCCAGGCGTTGAAAGCATTCATCGCCGACTGATAAATGAAGCCGATTCCGAAGCCGGTGAAAATTGTCTTTCCGCCGGTCGCGGCTTCGTCAGACTTGTTTTCCAATCCTTCGCGGGATGCCGCCGCCTTGAGCACTTCGGCGCAGGCGGTTCCTTCCGGGTATTTAAGCAAGCCGTGTTGATCGACGATGAGCGCACGCCGCAGGGGGATCATCATGAGAATGCCTAATAATCCGCCGAGCATCGCCACCAGCATGACGCGTGTGATCTCGAGATCGAATCCGAGGATCATGATCGCCGGCATCGTCACGCCGAGGCCGAAGGCGATGGACTCACCGGCCGAGCCGGCTGTCTGCACGATGTTGTTCTCGAGAATGGTCGCGTCGCGCAATCCGACTTTGGAAAGGAGCCGGAACAGAGTGATCGATATGACCGCCACCGGAATCGACGCGCTGACCGTGAGACCGACCTTAAGGACAAGATAGAGCGACGAGGCGCCGAAGATGATGCCGAGCAATGTGCCGACGATGAGCGGTAGCGGTGTCAGCTCGCGCATTCGGGTGCGGGCTGAGATGTAGGGTTTGAAGTTGGCGGCGAGGGGATTCTCCGGCTTGTACCCGACGATGTCCGGGAACTCGTTGGGCGGATTTCTCAGATCGATTTGTGCCATTCGGATTTGTCGGTCCCCGAGCAGTGGCCTAACGATTTACGCGCTTCGCGTCGTCCGCCCCGCCCCCATTCGCAGAATCCATCGATAAAGCAGGAACGCTATGACTGCGAAAGCGACGCCCCCGATAATTCTGCCCGCGAGTTCGAATCCCGGGCCGACCAGTGCCAGCGGCGCGTCCTTGCTGGAGAAGACGATGATTGCAGAAATCACCACACCGATAATGCCTTCGCCGACAATCAAGCCGGACGCGAGCAGCACGCCGAGCTGCTTGGCGGGCTCCGGCTTGGGACTGCGGTCTGCGCGCTTCTCAAAGAACCATCCAGCAATCGCGCCGACGACAATCATCAACGTGCTTTGCGTCGGCAGATAAATCCCGAGGCCCACTGCCAAGGGTGGAACGCGCATGTGTTTTGTCGTGCGCGCGAGGATCTCGTCCAGAAGAATGATGCCGATGCCGATCAATCCGCCAATTCGAATCAGGCTCCAATCGATGTCGGCTGCAATCACGCCTTGCGCCAGCGAAGAAATCAGACCGGCTTGAGGCGCCGGCAGTGGATGTGGACGAAGTTCAGCCCCGGGCGCGCCGACGAATCCATAAGCATGATTCACCAGGTCGAGTACCGGCGGAATGACGAACGCGCCCGCGATGACGCCGAAGATCAACGCCACTTGCTGCCTCCAGGGCGTCGCATGAACTAGCTGACCAGTCTTAAGGTCCTGCAAATTGTTATTGGCAATCGCAGCAACGTTGAAAACGACCGCTGTCGTAAAGAGCGCGAATGCCATGAGCGATTTGCTTGCTTCCGGCCCGACGTAAGGCTTCACCCCGACCACCAGCAACAACGCTGCGCCAATGACAACCAGAATGCCAATCCCCGACAGCGGACTGTTCGACGAACCGATCAGTCCCGCCATGTAACCGCAGACCGCGGAAACGAAGAAACTCATCAATACGATGTAGACCACGCCGCCGATGACGAGTGTGGGCAGATGAGCGCCGAGACCACTGGCCCTTCCGAAATAGCCGAGCAGCCACCCGATCGGCAACATACAAACCAGCGTGGCAAGACCAACAATGCCAATCGGAATATCGCGCTCGGTAATTGGTAGCGTGTCGCCCTTGCCCGCCTTCCGCGCACGCGACGCGGCCATGGCGCCAGCGAGTCCGCTCGCGACTGGCTTTACCAATTTCAACAGCGTCCAGATTGCCGAAACGCCGATCGCCCCCGCTCCAATGAAGCGCACCTTATGACTCCAAGTACTCTGTGCGAGTTGCGCTGCCGCGGTCGTAACGTCGCCGGCAATCGCCGAATAATGTGGCACGCCCCAGCCCCAGCCGATCAACGCACCAATGAGCATCGCAATTCCGACAGATAAACCGACCAAGTGGCCAATGCCAAGAAGAGCGAACGAGAGAAAGAAATCATAACCGCTCACTGCGCCACGCTTGCCAATACGAAAGGTTTGGGCCACATCACCGGCCAATAGTTGCGTCTGAACGACAACAGCAAACACTGCGGCAACGATCGATCCCCACAATACGGCAAGCAGACCGGCCCGACCATGTTCAATCTCGGAAGCATTTTTCGAGTCGTCGCTGCTCCCGACCTTGAGTACCTCGGCGCATGCGACACCTTCCGGGTAGGGCAAATCGGAATTTGTAACCAACGCACGCCGCAGCGGAATCGAATACATCACCCCGAGAATTCCGCCGAGTGCGCAGATCCAAAATGACGTCCAAAAAGGAAATTCGGTCCACCAACCGATCATGATCAAGCCGGGCAGTACGAAAATGATCGACGACAGCGTGCCGGCCGCCGAGGCGACCGTTTGCACGATATTATTTTCCTGGATGGTCGCATTCTTGAATCCACGCAGGATCGCCATCGAAATCACCGCCGCCGGAATCGAGGTAGAAAACGTAAGACCGGCCTTAAGACCGAAGTAGACGTTGGCCGCCGTGAATACCAACGTGATGATGATTCCGATGATTAGCCCGCGGACGGTAAGTTCCTTGCGCATGTTCGTGTGATATTCGCGGATCGACGCGAGCGGAGGATAGTGTGGAATCGCCGGAAGGGTCAAGACGACATAGCGCTTGCCGAAGTAGAATATTTCAACGCTTTTGAGCCATTCAAATGCGCGCGGTAAAGCAATCGCAAATTGATGTCACTACTTACCGTTTTCTATGCGGCGCGGGAGTCGGACTCCCGCCGAAAAGATGTTTCAGGCTATCGCCGACTCTCCCAATTAACGACGGCGGCGGTGTTGGTTTCGCCTTGCCAATGTGCCGGCGCATGCGCATTTGAAACTCGATTGTGGGAGTTGAGTTTTCATTAACCGCGACATTTTGAATGCGGTCCGGATAATTCTTGAGACGGGCGGTGAGCATTTGGCTGCCAGCCGGCAAAGCAACTGTTAACGGCGTGAACCCAAGCGAAACAGTGCCGCAAAGAATTTCCGCGCCATTTGGAACACTCGTGATCGTAACTTCGCCATGGAAAAACGCGTACTCGACCGGACGAACTTCGCCGGCTTGCAGCTCGACTTCGGTCCGGCTGTCCGGCCAGCCCTCCTTGTGAAAAAAAATTGTGTAATTTCCCCCGCGAAGATCCTCGGCCGTACCGGGAGCTGTCCCGGTCCGTAACGGCGCGGAAGCGGGGGCGGCCTCATCCGCGATTGTTCCTGGATAAACCGCGAAGGTTGCGCCCGCTGGCTTCGTCGTTAATTGCAGAGCCGCTGGCTGGTCGGTGACCGACGGCGGTGGACTTGCGATCATATCGACTGTAATCGGGGCGGTCGCAGTCGGACTTATTTCGGGCACGAGCCGATTTACTGCCGGCGCGGCTTTTGTCGCCGTCGTTTCAATCGCATAACCCGTTGTCGGCTGCGTTTCCGTTAGCTTATGACTAAATTCGGACCGCGAATGCCAATGCTGAGTTAAGAAGACCGCGGCAGCTGTACCAATCAACCCGAGCAACGCCACCGCGCGCGGGCCGATTCTTTGCCAGAAAGGAGGAGCGGCCTGGGCGCCGGTATCCACCTCTTCCCTCGGCTGCCCTTCTTCGCACTCCATCTCGCGAGAGAGAAGCAGCAGAGGTCATGCCCCTTGGCAAGGCACGTCAGAACGTTCGCGACGACGCTGCCATCGCCAAATCGGACCGAAGGTGCTCACCAATCTCTGCCAGGAATAGCTCCGCAAATTCCTTGAGTTTTTGTTGTCCGACTCCGGCGATTTGTGCGAAATCGCTTTTACTTTGTGGACACGCCTGCGCCATCTGGCGGAGCGTTGCATCGGAAAAGATAATATAAGCCGGGACATCGCGCTCGTCCGCGATCTTCCGGCGCAGCGCGCGTAAACGCTCGAAGAGTTCTTCATCGCATTCAATTTCGCCAGCCCGCTGGATACGGACCTTCTTTGCCGGTGCTTCGATCGGCTTGGTTAAGGTGATCGGTGTCCGTTTTCGTAGCGCCATCATTCCGGCGTCGGTCACACTTAAAGTCGCAAATTTTCCCGGCGCTGCTTCCACCAAACCGAGGCGTAACAGTTCCCGCCCGATTCTTTGCCATTGCTCGCGTTTCAAATCAGCACCGATTCCAAAGGTCGATAGCTGATCGTGTCCGCGCTTTTTGATCGCGTCGTTCGTTCCGCCAATCAGCACTTCCACGATATGATTTAGCCCGAATCCAAAGCCCTGCTTGGCCTGCACTCGATGCACGCAAGAGAGAAATTTTTGCGCCGGGATCGTGCCGTCGAACGTCTCGCGTGGTTCCAGGCAATTGTCGCAGCCGTTGCATGAAATTTCGCCTCGCTCTGTCGTGTCGTCTGTGGTGGCAGCCGTGTCGGCTGCAGAACGACGGGGCGATGCAGGCGACACGTCCGCCATTTGGACGGACTCGTCCGGTGGCGAGCTTGCCTCTACAGAAACAGGCGGCCAGGTTTCGCCGAAATACCGCAACAACGTCGCCCGCCGGCAATGGCGCGTTTCCGCATACGCCACCATGGTGCGCAATTGCTCGTGTGCGATGCGCTGCTCGCTTTCACTCTTTTCCTCAATGAAACGCCGCTGTTTCACGACATCGCCCACAGTGAAGAGCAGCACGCACTCGCTCGGCAGACCATCGCGACCCGCGCGTCCCGTTTCCTGATAGTACCCTTCGATGTTCTTCGGCAGATCATAATGAATAACGAACCGGACGTTCGGTTTGTTAATCCCCATCCCGAACGCGATCGTCGCGGTGATGACGCGCGCATCATCGCGCAAGAACGCTTCCTGATTGCGCGTCCGTTCTCGAGATTCCATTCCCGCGTGATAAGGCAACGCTTTGATCCCATCTTTCGTTAGCTTTTCCGCCAGCGCGTCAGTGGATTTGCGGCTCGCGCAATAAACAATTCCGCTGTCGTTCGGATGTGCCCGGATGAAATCGAGCACTTGTTGGTAAGCCGATGACTTCGCCATCACCCGATAGGTCAGGTTCGGTCGATTGAAACTCGCGACATAACAACGCGGAGAATGCAGCTTTAGTTGCTTGATGATATCGTCGCGCACTCGTTCGGTTGCGGTCGCAGTCAGCGCCATGATTGGGACATCGGGAAAATGCGTCCGCAATTTTTTCAGTTCACGATATTCCGGGCGAAAATCGTGGCCCCATTCACTGATACAATGCGCTTCATCGATCGCGATCTGCGCAATGTTCCAATTGAGGGCGCGCTCCAGAAAATTCTCCATCATCAGCCGCTCCGGCGCGACGTAGAGCAAACGGAATTGGTTACGATCGAGTCCGCGCAGTCGTTCGCGCGACTCACTCCCGGCAAGCGTCGAGTTCAAGAAAGTCGCCGCGATTCCGCTCGTCCGCAGGGCATCGACCTGATCTTTCATCAGCGCGATTAACGGCGACACCACAATCGTCACCCCGTCGCGCAACAGCGCCGGCAGCTGAAAACAAAGCGACTTACCGCCGCCGGTCGGCAAAAGCGCAAACACATCGCGGCCACTCAACGCATCGTCGATGATTTCCCGCTGCAGCGGCCGGAACGCCTCGTAACCGAAATATTTCTTCAGCGCACTCTGCGGGTCCATGAAGCGCGCACTTTACTTGGAGCGCAAAGAAATTGGAAATTGATTTCGGGTAGCGCCAGCATTTTGCTCGCACCGTCCGGCATGTTGCCGGACGGAATCTGAACACGGCGTAAGCAGAAAGTTTCGCGTTACAGGCTCCGGCGATCGGCGGTTGGGCTTACTCGCTCCGTCGCTCTTTAATCGATTGCAAAATGTCCGCGATGACTTCGCCTCGCGGCTTGGCGCCGAGATTTCCCTTGCCGTGAACGCGGACGCTGACGGCGTTAGCTTCCATGTCGCGCTTGCCGATGACGAACATGGTGTGGACTTTCATTTGTTCGGCGTGCTGGATTTTGCCGTTGATCTTGTCGGTGGAAGTATCGATCTCGGCGCGGACTTGATGGCTGCGAAGCTCAGCCAGGATAGCTCGCGAATAATCGACGAGCTGAGGTTCATCCCCGATAGTTAAGATGCGCACCTGCTCGGGTGACAGCCATAGAGGGAAGTTGCCGGCGTAATGCTCGATCAGGAACCCGATAAACCGCTCATGTGTGCCGAGCGGCGCGCGATGAATGCAAAGCGGGACCTTATCGACGTTATCGCGATCCTTGTAACGTAGATCGAACCGGCGTGGCTGCGCGAAATCAACCTGATTCGTTGCGATGGAAAACTCGCGACCGATCACGCTCCAGGCTTGTACGTCGATCTTCGGTCCGTAAAATGCGGCTTCATTTGGCACTTCGACGTAATTGATTCCCGACTTCTTTAAAACATTGCGCGTCATGTCCTCGGTCTTTTTCCATAGCTCCGGTTCATCGACAAATTTTTGGCCGAGCTTGGCGGGATCGTGCGTCGAGAAGCGCATCAGATATTTCTCGATTCCAAAGAGTTTGAAGTATTTCAGATACATCTCGTTGACAGCGTTGAACTCAGCTTCGAACTGGTCAGGCGTCATATAGAGATGGGCATCATTCATCTGCATCGAACGCACGCGCATCAATCCGAATAACTCGCCGCTTTGCTCGTAACGATAACAAGTGCCGTACTCTGCGAAGCGCAAAGGCAGATCGCGATAACTGCGCGGTACCGCCGCAAACAATTTGTGATGATGCGGACAGTTCATCGCTTTCAGGTAGTAGTTGTCGGTATCGACAAACAATTCGTTCTGCAGCTTCTTAAATTCTCGATAATTGTCTCCTAATTCCTTTTTTGCTTCGAGAATCGCATTGAGTTCTTCAAAACGTTGCCGTTTCGCAGCAATGTCTTCGCCTTCGCGGTTCAATCGCATGGGAGGAAACATCGACTCGGCGTAGTAGGGGAGATGGCCGCTCTTTTTGTACAGACTCTCCCGCGCAATGTGCGGGGTGCGGACCCGTACGTAACCGGCGGTGAACTCCGTTTCTTTGGCGAGTTTCTCTAGTTCTTCGATGATCGCAGCGCCCCGCGGCAACCACATCGGCAGACCAGGGCCGACATCGTCGTCTAAAACAAAAATCTCGAGTTCCTTGCCAAGCTTACGATGGTCGCGCTTCTTTGCTTCCTCGAGCATGGCAAAGTAGTCATCGAGTTCCTTCTTTGTTTTGAAGGCAGTGCCGTAGATACGCTGGAGCTGCGGGTTCTTCTCGTCGCCCTTGTAGTAAGCGCTGGCGACGCTGGTAAGCTTGAACGCGCCGATGTTTCCGGTGCGCATTACGTGCGGGCCGGCGCAGAGATCGACGAAGTCGCCGTTGCGATACAGGGAGATCGTTTCGCCCGAAGGAATGTTTTCGATGATATCGAGCTTGAACTTGCTCGGAGCGTTCCGCTCATTTAACGCCGCGAGCCGTCCTTTTTTCCCGAAGTCGAGTGCTTCATCGCGCGAAACTTCCATCCGTTCGAACGGATGATTCGCTTTGATTTCCTTCTTCATTTCCGCCTCGATCTTCTCAAAATCGTCCGGCGAAATCCGGTGCGAGAGATCGACATCATAATAGAATCCGTTCTCGACCGGCGGCCCGGCCGCGAACTGGGCTTCTGGCCAGATCTTCAAAATCGCCGTCGCCAGCACATGAGCCGTCGAATGACGAAGGCGCTCGATGTCTGTCATCTGCGCGCGCATTTCGGGAGTTTTGCGTTCTTCTTGCATCTGTTGGCGGTGAAATTAACCACGAAGAACACGAAGGACACGGACAATTTCGCTTTGTTCTTTCGCTCTGCGGGACGCGTGCGTTCTGGGGAGCGCGGGCTGCTAGCCCGCAGTGCTCGGCAGCTTGCCGAGCACAAAATCCCGGCGGCAAGCTGCCGACGGGTGCAGGCAAGCTGTCTGCGCTCCCCGGAGAAACGGACGCGAACGCCGCGTGAGAAACCGCGTCTTTTCACGATCACGCCGCGTATTATTGTTGATGGTGCGCTTCTTGTTACTTGCGTCTGCATTGCTCTGGGTGAGTTGCGGGCACGCAGAGACACAAGTTGCTGACTTCCCTGCGCAGCGTGAGCGTATGGTGAAGGAGCAGATCGTGATGCGCGGCGTGGTGGAGGAACGGGTGCTGGCGGCGATGCGCAAGATAGCTCGGGAAGAGTTCGTGCCGGCAGAATTTCGGGCGGAGAGTTACACGGATCGACCGCTGCCGATCGGTTACGATCAAACCATTTCGCAGCCCTTCATCGTGGGATTCATGACCGAGGCATTGCGGGCGCAGCCGACTCATCGCGTTTTGGAGATCGGCACCGGATCCGGTTATCAAGCGGCAATTCTGGCGGAGCTGGTCGCCGAGGTTTACTCGATCGAAATTATCGAGCCGCTGAAAAAAAATGCCGAAGCGACATTACAACGTCTCGGTTACAAAAACGTGCACGTGAAAGCCGGCGACGGTTACAAGGGCTGGCCGGAGCATGCGCCGTTCGATTCCATCATCGTAACCTGTGCACCCGAGCGCGTGCCGCAGCCATTGATCGATCAACTGAAAGAAGGCGGCCGCATGATTATTCCGGTCGGGGCAAAGTTCGCGCAGGAGCTTTACCTTCTGGAAAAGAAAGATGGACGACTAGAGCAGAGCGCTGTGTTGCCGGTCCGTTTCGTGCCGATGGCGAGGGAAGGGGCGGGGAGGTGAATGTGATAAGTGATAAATGATTGGTGGAAATTCAGCGCTTCAAATCCTATCACTAGTCACTGATCACTATTCACCCCTCTCACCGTCACTTGATGGCGGCGAGCTTCTTTACATCAACACGCTTGGCCCACTCCTGGAGCGCGGCGGGCTCCTGCTGTTGCGTTTCGATTTGTAGAAAATAACGCTTCGCTACCATGATCCAAAGGGTGCCGTGTTTGCCTTCGTTCTCGAAGGTCTCGAAGCCGGGATTACCATCGACCGTGACGGCTTTGGAATAGCCTTCCGTCGATGTCGTGCTGAAATTCCATGCTGCTGTAGTTGCTTCCACGTAATCAGGGTTGGCCGCGGAATCTAGAATGCTGATCGCAGTAGTCGGCACCTTGTCGCCTTCGCCTTTGCGATAATCGCGATGGACATTAGTTAATTTGAATCCACCGACGTCGGTGGTTGAGCCTTCCGGTTTATCGGCCGTCCAGCCTGCGGAAGCGTCGGGCAGGAGCGGAATCAACTTGGAATAATCAACCACGTTGATGAGTGACGGCAATTCTTGCCCGCGCGACGGCATGGCAATCATACCCCAGAGTGACGCGATCACGGCCAGCAAGAGTCGCGCGGGGAGCGAAAATAGGTTTCGGTTCAAGGGCAACGACACCGTACTCGATTGACTTCGCTTGCTCGCTTTGTCAAGACGCGACTGCTGCGCCGCGGTTCCCGGTGAGCTGCCGGGGGTACGCGTGCAGCGCCAAAGGCGCGACATTCATTGTAGCCTGGGGCAGCGCCCAGGAATTCGTGTAACGCCAAACCTCAGCGCTGAAAGCGCGATTCATTTCGGGCGTGAGTCGCGCCTCAGCGCACGTCTAGAATGCAATCACAGTCCTGGGGGGGGCGATGCCCAAGGCTATTTTGACACTGCGCCTTTGGCGCGAAACATATCATTGGCGGCAGCGGCTACATCCGCCAGCTATTTCATTGGTGGCCCGCCAGCGTAATTGCGTTCATCATTCATCAGATACGAACCAAAAATGAATGAGAGAAATTTTAAGATTCGTGACGCTACTGTCGCGGACATTCCAATCATTTTGCAGTTGATCCGCGATCTCGCGACTTACGAGCGCGCGCCCGATGACGTAGTCGCAACCGAGAAAGGTTTGCATGAAGTGCTTTTCGGCGCGGAACCGGCGGCGAAAGTGGTGATCGCGTTTGAAAATACCGAACCGGTTGGGTTCGCGGTTTATTTTTTCAATTTCTCCACCTGGCTTGCTCGCCCGGGTCTTTATTTGGAAGATTTGTTTGTCAAACCGGAGATGCGAGGTCGCGGTTACGGTCGCGCCTTGCTGGTGCATCTGGCAAAGATCGCGCGCAATCACAATTGCGGGCGAATGGAATGGGCGGTCCTAACCTGGAACGAGCCGGCGATTCAATTTTATAACAAGCTAGGCGCGGGTTCGTTGGATGACTGGCGGGTATTTCGATTAACGAGCGATGGGATCAAACAGCTGGCCGAATCTGTAGCCGCGCCTCTGTGAGGCGCGTTTGCTCGCGCACTTGCGTATCTTCGTTACGCGGCTCATAGAGCCGCGGCTACATAGATGCCATTAAAAGGAAGCGGCGTTTCACAGAAAAGCCCTACAATTTGACGCAGCGCGAAATGACACAAAGGAGGTTGGAATTGAGCACGAACCTGATTAGGACCAGGAGCATGAATCGTTTGTCATGTCGAGCGTAGTCGAGAGATTTCTAGGTTTTTGCTTTGCCGATAGGAAGAGATCCCTCGACTTCGCTCGGGATGACCGAGAATGAATGAAAATCGAAGATTACGGATTTCTTAGCGATACGCAGACAGGGGCGCTGGTCGGTCGCAATGGGTCGGTTGATTGGCTGTGCTTTCCGCGATTTGATTCCGCAGCGTGTTTTGCCGCGTTACTTGGCGAACCCAGGAATGGCCGCTGGTTGATCGGGCCGGCTGATGAATCGGCAGAAGTGACGCGGAGATATCGCGGTCATACCTTAATTCTCGAAACCACATTCGAGACCAAAGATGGCGCAGTGCGGTTGATTGATTTCATGCCGCCGCGCGGAACTAATCCAGACATCGTGCGCATCGTTGAGGGTGTGCGAGGCAAAGTCGCGCTGCGCATGGAACTGATCATTCGCTTCGATTACGGCGATGTCGTGCCCTGGGTGCGGAAATGCGGTGATGGACTGGAAGCGATCGCGGGCCCGAACGCGCTGATCTTGCGCACACCGATCGAAACACGAGGAGAAGATTTAACGACGGTGGCGGAATTCGAAGTCGCGAAAGGCGAAAGAGTGCCGTTGGTCTTGACCTGGTATCAGTCGCATGAGAATCCGCCGCGCGCCATCCATCCCGAGCACGCCCTGCGCGACACCGAGAAATATTGGAGAGACTGGGCCGGATGCTGCGAGTACGGCGGCGAATGGCGCGACGCTGTCGTGCGGTCGCTCGTCACGCTCAAAGGCCTGACCTATGCGCCCACCGGTGGAATAGTAGCGGCGGCGACGACTTCGTTGCCGGAAAAAATCGGCGGCGTGCGCAACTGGGATTATCGTTACTGCTGGCTGCGCGATGCGACCTTCACGCTTTTCGCTTTAACGCGAGCGGGTTTTGTAGAGGAAGCACGTTCGTGGCGCGGCTGGCTCCTGCGCGCTATCGCGGGCAGTCCCGCACAAATGCAGATTCTCTACGGCATGCATGGCGAACGGCGTTTGCCGGAGTTCGAAATCGAATGGCTGGCGGGCTACGAAAATTCTCGGCCGGTGCGAGTCGGCAACGCGGCCTCGAAACAATTTCAGCTGGACGTTTATGGAGAAGTGATGAGCTCGCTGTATCACGCGCAACAGGCCGGCATCAAAATCGAGGAGACGGACTGGAGGTTACAAAGAGCGCTGATGAAATTTCTTGAATCGCATTGGCAGGAGCCAGACGAGGGAATCTGGGAAGTGCGGGGCGGTCGCAAAAATTTCACCCATTCGAAAATGATGGCGTGGTTGGCGTTCCATCGGGGGGTGCAATTGATCGAAGAGGCTGGCTTGCCCGCGGACGGCGAGCTCGAGCGTTGGAAGAAAGTCCGCGACCAAATCCATCGGGAAGTCTGCGAGCGCGGTTACAATCCGAAAGTGAAAGCGTTTACCCAGTACTACGGGAGCGACACGCTCGACGCCAGTTTGCTGATGATGCCGATGGTCGGATTCCTCCCGATCGAAGACGAGCGCGTGCGCACTACCATCGCTGCGATCGAGCGGGATCTCCTGGTGCAAGGTTTCGTGCTGCGTTACCGGCCGGAAGAGGAAAACGTAGATGGGCTGCCCGGAGACGAAGGCGTCTTCCTGCCCTGCTCGTTCTGGTTCGCCATTTGCCTGAATTTGCTTGGGCGTAAAGAAGAAGCGCACGAACTTTTCGAACGCCTGCTCACGTTGCAAAACGATCTTGGTTTGATATCGGAAGAATACGATCCGCGCGATAAACGATTACTGGGAAATTTTCCGCAGGCATTTACTCACGTCTCCCTCATCGTCGCCGCGCAGTTTTTGGAAGAGAAGGAATGACCACGATCCGCTGATGACGCGGATAACCCATCGGTTTTTTTCCCTGGTCCCAAGCTCCTGTTTGGAATGTCCCCGCCAATATCGTTAAACAGAGTTTTTCTAATCGTGGCGGAACTGACGGAGGGACGCGCTTCCGCGCGTCCAAGACGAGCAGAAGCTCGTCTCTCTGGTATGCGGGCGACACGCCCGCCACTACAGTAAATCGCTTAGCCCTGCACAAGTTGTCGGACGAGATCTTCTAACGCGACGATGCCGGTGGATTTTTGGCGACTATCGACTACTGCAGCAAGGCCGATCCGCGCGGCCCGGAGGCGGCGGACTACACGATAGGCGGATTCGTTTTCCGAAGCGGTAATGATTCGGCGCATGTAGTGTCGTAGCGGCCGCGACGATTCAGTGTCGAAAAGAATGTCGTAAACGTTGATCAGACCGAGAGGTTCAGCGTTGTTGGCAAGAATCGGAAATCGATCGATGCCGGATTTCTCGCTCGTCTTCAAGACATCGTTTGGCGAGTCATCCGGGTGAAACGACACAGTTTTTTCGAGCGGCACCATCACATCCCGCACTTTGACCGCAGTGAAATCGACGACGTTATGAATCATCGCGCGTTCGGTCGAACTGAGTGCACCGCTTTCTTCGCTTTGGACGGCAATCATTTTTAACTCTTCGCGTCCGGCGAAAAGACGTGGCGGATTTTTGGCGCGCGCGAAAATGGAACGCTCAATGAAAGCGCCGATAGCGTGCAACGGCCACAACAACTTTGTTGTCAGCTCAAGCAAACCGGAAAGCCGCACCACCGCGCGCAAGGGGAAACGGCGGAACAACGATTTCGGCAGAACCCCGAGGAGGAAAAGATAAACCGGCAGCGCGATGGCAACGGCAATTGGGTAGCCAAGCCAGCCCACACGCAGGACGAGTTCGTGTGTCAGAATGATGAGGGCAGTGATATCCGCGGCATTGGTTACGAGCAGGACGGTGATGAGCAATCGGTCGGGCTCCTTGAGCATTTCTTGTAACCGACGTGCCCCCCGATCGCCGCTCTTGGCGCGATGCCGCAACCGGACCGGATCGAGCGCAAGCAACCCCGCTTCGATTCCGGCAAAGAGAAAGGAGATAATCCAGCAAAGTGCGACCAGGGGCCAGATCATGGGAGCTCTCCGTTACCGCTATCACACTCCGTGCATACTGTTTTCTCGAGAAGCAATTCTTCGATTCGCCGGCGGTTGACGCGGCGGACGGTGATTTTCAAGCGCGGCGTTTCTAATTCGGTGCCGACCTCGGGAACGCGGCCGAGTTGGGTGAAGACGTAGCCGCCGATGGTGTCGATGCCGGAAGCGTCGAAATCGAACCCCAATCGCTCGCTCAAATCATCGAGGCGCGCTCTACCATTGACGAGGTAACGACCTTCCGCCAATGGTTCGATATCGAGATCGGTGTCACCGAGCGGCGCGGCGTCGCTCAGAATGTCTTCGATAATATCGGAGATGGTGACGATGCCTTCGGTGCCGCCGAATTCATCCACCACGATGGCCATGCCTTGCGGTCGGGTCAGAAAACTGCGCAGCAGATCCAGCGCGCGCATTGTTTCGGGCACGAATGACGGCGGCACCATCGTCTCGGTGTAATGCGCGTCTGGATGGAGCAGAAATGATTTTACCTCGATAATGCCGAGAATGTTGTCGGGGGAATCGGCGTAGACCGGGACGCGACGATGCCGGCGCGTTTTCAATTGCGCGATCGCTTCCTCATTGGTGAGACCATCGGGCAGGGCAAACATGTCGACCCGCGGTGTGAGGACATCTTTCGCGGTTTTGTCGCCGAGCTTGAACACTTCCTGGATCATCTCGCCTTCGGCTTCCTGGAGCGTACCTTGCTCGGCGCCGATCTGAACCAGGGTTTCAAGTTCTTCATCGGACAAATGTCGGCGAGTGCGAATGTGCCGGGGCGTGACCAGTTCGACGATGCCAACACTGATTGTTTCCAAGGCGCTACCGACGGTTTCGAGCAATGGCATTAGCGCGCGCAACGTGAAAACGCCGAGCGTGGAAAGACGGTAAGGCGCGGAAAGCGCGACAAGCTTGGGAATTAAATCGCAGAAGAAAACGATGATCGCGAAAAGCGAAACGGCAATCAGCCACGGCGGTAACCTGGTGGCGCGCGGCGTTTCCCAGAGCAAAGCCAGACAAATGACGATGAGAAAAACATTCACCAGCGCGGAGCCAAGAAGAATGACCGCGAGAACCCGGCGCGGATTTTCACGAAACTTCTGCACAAAGCCGGCGAGGGCGGGATGATTGGATTCGAGGCGGCGCAGCTGATGGCGGCGGAGAGCAAAGAGCGCGGTCTCCAAACCGGAGAAAAGGGCGGAGCAGACAACTAATCCTGCAGCGATCAGGAGCAGGAGAGCGACGAGCGACGGCGTCATCGTGTCATCTCAAGCGATTGCCCATTTTCTTGCCTGGCCGAAGTTATGCCTTCGATGAATAAACGCGAGCGGATTTCGGACTTTGTGCGGGCGCTCGAGCCGGCGTCCCCCGAGGCATCGTCGCAAGATTATTACGCGGCATTTTTTCAGTTGTGGAATGCACAAAAATATTATGAAGCCCACGATGTGCTCGAACAACTTTGGTTGGTGGAAGAAAACGCGGAGTTGGCGCGTTTTTATCAGGCGTTGATTCAGGCTGCCGGGGCATTTGTGCATTTACAGAAAAACTTCGAGCAACCATCGCATGCCAAGCATGGACGTCGATTGCGTCCGGCCACTCGCTTGTTCGCGCTGGCATTGCGGAATCTGCAAAACCTTCCCGACGAATTTCGCGAACTGGATTTGGTTCATTTTCGCAAGCTGCTTGCCGCGACTCGCGAAAAAGTTATCGTCTCCGACTTTCAAAAAAATCCGTGGTCACCGCAGGCGGCTCCGCGACTTCGCTTGGGACAATCAGGTAGCAATAGACCGGCTCCAGTGTTCGCTCAGCCAAATCGCGGCGAAGGCAATGATTAAACAGACCACGACGAGCCGGTACGCGGTTGCGTCCTGGCCGAGCTGCACCGCTTCGTAGATTTTGAGGGAAATGGTAGTGGTCCGTCCGGGAATATTTCCGGCCAGGAGAATGGTGGCGCCGAACTCACCGACGGCACGAGCAAACGCCAAGATGATTCCAGCACTAATCGCGCGCGCGGCCAAAGGCAGCGTAACCGTGAAAAAAATTCGCAGACTGCCGGCGCCCAGGGTCAAGGCAATTTCTTCGAGATGGACATCAACTCCCTCGAAACCTACTCGGGCAGCGCGCACCAAAAGCGGAAACGACATCACCGCTGCCGCGATCACCACGGCGCGCCAGGTGAAAACGGTATCGAGATGAAATGTTTGGAAAAGAAATGCGCCGATCGGACCACGTCGGCCAAAGAGTTTCAGCAGAAGCAATCCGGTCGCGACCGGCGGAATTACCAGCGGCAAAGTGAGCAACGTCTCCACCACGGTCTTGCCGCGCCAGCGTTTGCGCGCTAGCAACCAGGCCAGGACCAAGCCAAAGGGTAAGATCAGGAGCGTGCTCAGGGCACACGTTCCAAGAGTGAAGACAATTACCCGCCATTCACTCGCATCCAGCAGGGTCACTTTGCAATGCCGAAGCCGAGTTTTTCGAAAACTTGCACAGCCTCGTCCGATTTCAGAAATTCAAGAAAGCGTCCAGCATCAGCCCGATGCGCGGAATTTGCCAATATCGCCATCGGATAAACAATTTTCGGGGCAAGCTCTGCTGGTATTTGAAGAGCGACGCGGACTTTGGACGAACTGAGGGCATCAGTCGTGTAAACAAAAGCCGCGTCGGCATTACCGGCTTCGACCACCGCGAGGGCAGCGCGAACATTTTCTGCCGGCACGATTTTCGGCTCGATCTTTTCCCACAGTCCGGCCTTTTTTAATACCTCCTGGGCATAAACTCCCGCCGGCACCGCCTTCGGGTCTGCCAGAGCAATGCGAGCAAATGGCGCTTTGCTCAAATCGGCCAACTCGTCGATGCGCGCGGACGAATCGCTCCGAATTACCATGACCAGTTTGTTCGTTAACAAATCCTTGCGCGTTTCCAGCGCGATCTGTTTGTGCAGGCGATCCATTTGCGCTTCATCTGCCGAAATGAAAACATCCGCCGGAGCGCCTTCTTCGATTTGTCGCGCCAACATACTCGACGCTCCGAGGTTCAATACGATTTTGGTGCCGGTTTGTTTCTCGAAGCGAGCGTCGATCTCCTTCAAGGCGTCATTCAAGCTGGCGGCAGCAGAGACAAACAACTCATTCGCGTTAGCCGATGCGATCAGTCCGGCGGTGAAAACGAGCCAAAAACAAATTGTGCGCACGCGACGACTTTGCGTTGCGACTTGTAAATGACAAGTGCCTTCGCGTTTTCAAGATCGGCGAGTTAGTTTTGGCCATGACCAATCGGCTGACTCGCGAAAAGTCGCCCTACCTTTTGCAGCACGCGCAGAACCCGGTGGAATGGTTTCCCTGGGGGAAGGAGGCGTTCGAAAAAGCACGTCGCGAAGACAAACCCATTTTTCTGTCGATCGGTTATTCCACCTGTCACTGGTGCCACGTCATGGCGCATGAGTCCTTCGAAGATGCTGCCACCGCCGAAATCATGAATCGCGAGTTTGTGAACATTAAAGTCGATCGTGAAGAGCGACCCGATGTGGATCGCGTTTACATGACTTTCGTCCAGGCAACAACGGGCGGCGGCGGCTGGCCGATGAGCGTATGGCTTACTCCACAGCTCGCACCGTTTGTCGGTGGAACCTATTTTCCCCCGGAAGACCGATTTGGTCATCCTGCTTTCAAGAGAGTTTTGCAACGGATTGCCGAAGCCTGGAAAAATGATCGCGCAAAAATTTCGAGCCAGGGAGCGAACATTGTTGATGCATTGCGCGAAGCTTCCAAAGACCAGACTTCGGCCGGAAAAATTGATCCCGTTATTTTGGAGGCGGCTTACCAGCAATTTGCGCGAACTTTTGATGCGCACGAAGGCGGTTTCGGTGGTGCCCCAAAATTCCCGCGCCCGGTCACGCTGAATTTTCTGACGCGCTTCCACGCGCGCAATCCGGATTCGGATTCCGGGCAGCATGCTTTGGAAATGGTCTTGCTGACACTGCGAAAGATGGCGGCTGGTGGAATACACGATCATATCGGCGGTGGATTTCACCGGTATTCGGTCGACGCCTACTGGCACGTGCCGCATTTCGAGAAAATGCTTTACGATCAAGCGCAATTGGCCAGCGCTTATCTCGACGCTTTTCAGATCGCGGGCGAAGCAGAGTTCGCCGCAACCGCCCGCGACATTCTTGATTACGTCCGGCGCGACATGACTTCGCCCGAGGGTGGATTCTATTCGGCCGAGGATGCGGACAGCCCGGCTGCGGCCGGGATTGGCGAGCCCGGCCACGGAAAGAACGCCGAAGGCGCATTCTATGTTTGGACGAAACAGGAAATCGACGACGCGCTTGGCGAAGACGCGCCGACCTTTTCGTTTCATTACGGCGTTGAAGAAAAGGGAAATGCTCCTGCCGGAGCCGATCCTCATGGGGAATTTGTCGGCAAAAACATTTTGATCGAGCGACACTCCCTCGCCGAGACCGCGCGATTCCGTAGCACAGACGTCCCGCCCGTGGGGCCAACAGACCTCTCGCCCGTTGACGATAAAGACGAGGAGGCAATTCGAGGATTGCTCGCACAGAGCCGGCAAAAGTTATTTTCGATCCGCAGTAAACGTCCTCGCCCCCATCTGGACGACAAAATCATCGCGGCCTGGAACGGTTTGATGATTTCTGCGTTCGCGCGTGCCGCGCAGGTATTAAATGATCCGTCTTATCTGGAAACAGCGACCCGCGCAGGGAAGTTTATTCGCGCCAATCTTTACGATGAATCGCGGAAGATTTTGTTCCGTAGTTATCGCGAAGGCCGCGGCGAAGTTGAGGGATTCGCCGACGATTATGCTTTTGTCATTCAAGGCTTGCTTGATCTTTATGAAGCGTCGTTCGATCCCGTCTGGTTAAAGTTTGCCCTCGAATTGCAGGGGCAAATGGATGCGCTTTTCTGGGATAATGAAAGTGGCGGCTATTTTACGGTGACAGGTCACGACAGCAACATTTTGCTGCGACTAAAAGAGGACAACGATAGCGCCGAACCAGCAGCGAGTTCGGTCGCGGCGCTGAATTTGGCGCGCCTGGCGGCGATACGAAACGACGGCGAGCTGCTGGCGCGCGCAAAGAAGACGGTCAACGCCTTCGCGCGGCAGTTGGCGCACTTTCCAAGTGCGTTGCCGCAAATGCTGGTGGCGTTTGATTTTCTGGAAGGTTCGTCGCGACAAATCGTGATCGCAGGCGATTCCGATTCGCCTGAAACGAAGGCATTGCTGGCAGAAGTGCATCGGCATTTTTTGCCGAACAAGGTTCTGCTTTGGGCAGATGGCGCAAACGGCCAGAGGTATCTCGGAGAAAAGAACGAGGCCATCCGAGCGATGTCCATGGTGGACGGAAAACCTGCAGCGTACGTTTGTGAAAATTTTGCATGCAAGGCACCGGTGACGGATGTGGACGAGTTCAGAGACCTACTCACCACCTAGGACTTTTCTGTGAAGACTGTTTCAGCGAGACGCCGAAACAACACGCGAGACGCGTGCGCTACCCGGAAGGGAGCGCCTCCGGCAAAATGCAGGACGGAGCGCGCAGAATTCGCGCGCTACTCGCCGTCGCGCGAAGTGATGTCGGGAAGTTTTTTCCGACGTAAACGCAACCAGTTGTTCCACGTCTTTCGCATGCTATCGCGCGGGGTGAGATAGCGCTGGTTGAGCTCGTTGCTTTTGAGGAGCTGCGCGAGAGCGGATTTTACCGACAGCTCTTCGCAGTTGAGGATGGTATAGGCGGTTCCGACTGCGGCGGCATGATGCGCGTCGCTTGCTGCCGTCATGGGCAGGCCGCGTAATTGTGCATAACGAAAGGCGAACGTGTTGTAGCGGCGCAGGGTAGTAGCGGCATTGAAAACCTCCAGCGCATCGATCGGTAACGTTTCGAGGGTGGCGAAGCGGATTCCGGCCCGGAACAAATCGTAGGGATGTGGAGGGATGGCAAGGCCGCCGTGGTCGTGAATCAGCGCACAAACATCACGCGCGGGGCGTCCCTTTAATCGCGCGGCATCGGGCAAGGTTGTCCCGACGCAAAGCAAATGGCCTTCGGCGGTGGTGACTTCAACTCCGGGAATAATGAGAAAACCCTCCACCGGCAATCCATCCGCGCGCATCAGTTTTTTCGCGAGCAGATAATCGATCGCGTCGCACGTATTGTGATCAGTAATGGCGACCCCATGCAGTCCTTTCGCCCGTGCGCTGGCAATCAAATCCTCCGGACTGGACACGCCGTCACCGGAAAAAAAGGTGTGGGTGTGGAGGTCAATATTGAACGGCATCGCGCGACCACGCTAGTTTGCAGTGCGAAAAATGGAAAGCATCGGTTTCAAGGAATGGTCGCTGGTGTGCAACGCGCTGGGACACGGCACACAGTCGATCATCTTGCGCAAAGGCGGAATTGCAGAAGGAGGTGAAGGTTTTTCATTTCGGCGTCGCGAGTTCTTTTTGTTTCCGACGTTCTTCCATGAGCAGATCGCGAAAGTACGGATCGCAGCAGCTGATATTGCGGCGCCAGGCAACACGATCGTAATTCGGTGGTATGCAAAAGTGGAGCGGGCGCAGCGGATTAATTCAGTCGCAATCGCAGAAGCCCTGGCTCCATTGCACATCCTCTCGATCGAAGTGGTGCGGGAGCGTTTTGGCTACAAAGGCGACGGCTTGAATGTCGCCTTCGTCCGTGTCTTTGAAGTTTCTCCGGTCTGGGTTTTGCAAAATGAAAAGCGATTCGCCGGTTGCCGTTCTTGGATTGATCTACCGGTTCCGCCGGAAATGAAAATGCGCGCTGTGCTCGACGACTCGGCGCACACGATACTTCGCGCGCGGTTTGATCAAATCGTCTCGTCATCCTGAGCGAGGGTTTAGCTGCCACCGTCGCGGCGGCATAGGGTAAGATTCCGCCGCTGAGGACAGCGGCAGCTACAACATCAGCTCACCACCTCGAACAATTCTTCCGGCTCGGGGTCCTTATGTTCGGCGCCGCGATTGAATTGCAGATCGTAGAGACGGCGATAGTAGCCGGATTTGGCCAGCAGCTCGGCGTGGGTGCCGATTTCTTTTATGTGGCCGCGATCCATCACCACGATTTGATCGGAGGACAAAATGGTGGAAAGGCGATGGGCGATCGCGACCACGGTTCTGCCGGCGGCGAGCGTCTGCAACGCCAGTTGAATTTGCTTCTCCGATTCGGAATCGAGAGCGGAGGTGGCTTCGTCGAGAAGAAGGATGGGTGCGTTCTTCAAAACAGCGCGGGCGATGGCGATCCGCTGTTGCTGACCCCCGGAAAGCAGCATCCCCTTGTCGCCGACGACGGTGTCGTACTTGTGTGGTTGCTCCAGGATGAACTCATGTGCGTAAGCCATCTGCGCCGCCGCGTAAACTTCCTCGCGTGTCGCGTCCAACCGGCCAAAAAGGATATTGTTGTAGATAGTATCGTGAAACAAAAACGTGTCCTGAGTCACCAACCCGATCTGCTCACGCAACGATTGCTGGGTTAATCTGCGCAAATCCTGACCGTCGATTCGCACCGCGCCAGAAGTAGGATCGTACAACCGGAGAATGAGCGAGAGAATGGTGCTCTTGCCGGCGCCGCTCGCGCCCACCAGGGCGTAGCTTTTGCCCCGCTCGATCTGCAAGTTTAGATTTTTCACCGCATCGGTGGATGTCCCGGTGTAGCGGAAAGTGACGTTCTGAAAATCGATACGACCGTCGCAGGAGTCCAGACTTTGTGCGTCCGGGGAATCCTGAATGGCGGAGGGCGTGTCTAGAATTCCAAAAATGCCGACGGTAGCCGCGACCGAACGCTGCAGCACGATGTGCATTTTGCTCAACGTTTTTATCGGATCATAGAGAATGAAAATGCCGCCGATGAGTGCTAGGAAACGCCCGGCAGAAAGGTTAGCGATATAGACGTAAAGCAAGGCCATCCCAACACCCATTGCCGCCAGGATTTCGATCAACGGCCCCGTCAGCTCCGTCGATTTGACCATGCGCATGGTGTGGCGGAATTGGAGCATGGTGCTCCGGGAAAAACTTTTTACCTGGTGGTCCTCGCGAGCAAAGGACTTAACCACGCGAATGCCGGCGAACGTTTCCTGCATCGTTACCACCATTTGTCCCACGTTTTCCTGCTGGCTCTGCACCGCTTGGCGGGCGCGGCGGCCAAAGATTTGAATGGGCACGATGCAACTGGGGAAGAGAAAAAGGGTCGCCAAAGTAAATTTCCAATCCATGTAGAGCAGAACCGCTATCCCTAAAATGATCGAAACCGGTTGTTTGAAGGCGTCGCTGCTGACCTGGCTTAGAGCGGCCTGCATCGCGAGAGTGTCATTGGTGATGCGCGACATCAGAATGCCGGCGCGCATTCGATTAAAGAAATCCATCGATTGACCCACGATCTTGGCAAAAAGCTGGTTGCGAATGTCGGTGACGACGCGGTTGCTGACCCAGTTCATGTAAAAGGCGTTGCCGTATCCCATCAGGCTGCGTACGGTCATGACCGCGGGGATCAGAAGGCAAATGAAGACGATCGACTTCACCGAGCCGCCGGCGCTGAGTAATTCCGAACGATGGGTCAAATCGGTGGCCTTAGGGGCAGCACCATGAAAGATCGTGCTAGTTACCTTTTGCAAAACCAGCGGTAGGCAGCCCTGGGTCACGCCAAAAAGAAATCCGAGAGCGAGGCCGAGGATGAACCGCCATTTGTAAGGGCCCACGTAAGTGTAGAGCCGTTTGTATGGCTTCCACGCGACTCGAATTGTCTCTCGAAATGAGACCTTCTTCTCGGCTTTATCCTTCATACGGCTGACGCCGCCGGCGCCGACACCATCAAACGCATAGCATTGATTACCGATGCCGTCGAGATTTGCCTCATCGGTCTTTTTGCCTCGCGGGCTTGAAAATGGTGCAGGGGCTCAGGCGATTCGCCGAACAAAATTGCAGCCGGACTTTTTCGTGGCCGCCAATGAAATGGATTGGTTGGCCCAAAGAGGATGACCTGTGGCGTCCCCGCCGCGCTGGCCAAATGCATCGGCGCGGAATCAACCGTGACGAGCAAGCGCGCGCGTTCGATTAAGGCCGCGAGGCTGAGGAGATCGAGCTGCCCGGAAAGATCCAGCACGGGCGTGTGCAATCTTTTTCGGATAGCAATGAGGTGCGCGCGTTCGAGCTCGGTGCTGCCGCCCGATAAAACCGGAAAGAGATCGAGCTCTTTAGCAGCGAATTCGATTATCTCTGCCCAGCGTTCCGGTTCCCAAAATTTTTCCACGCGCGCCGAGCCTGGATGGAAAATGGCGAATGGTTGGTGGCGAATTTGATCGGCGATGATGGAAGAGGCGAGTTGTTGCGCCGCCGCCGGAAGCTCAAGGAGTGGGTCATTTGCGGTCGCGGAAATTCCGAGCGGCTGCAAAAGGGCGAGATAGTAATCCGCCGTGTGCATTTGTTTCATCGCACAATCGACGAACTCGTTGTAAAAACGCGCGCGGATCCTGGATTTGATTTTCACTCGATCAGAAACAATCCGTTGCGGCGCGCCGGACAAAAACGTTAGCCAGGCCGAGCGATCGTTGCGGGTAAAATCGACTACGCAATCGAAACCGGCCCGACGAATTTCCATCCAGGCGGAAAGATCGCGCACACCACGTTTCGTTAGGAACGTCTGCCGCAATCCTTGGATGGCAGGCAGAAGCGGAGCGGATTCGCCTGAAACCGCCAGGGCGATTTGCGCGGCGGGCAAATGTTCACGCAGAGCCGAGATCGCCGGGGTTGTTAAAATGAGATCGCCGAGCCGGCGAAGTTGGATCAGCAGAATTTTCATTGGAGCGACGGTCTAAGGCCGCCGTTGGAGGTGCTGGCAATGGCTACAGCATCTGCATGGCCATTTCATAAGCCTCCAGCAATCGCTCCCGAAAATGGTCCCAGGTAAAATTTTCCACTACCCGTTTGCGCGCGGCAATGCCCATTTCCGACACGATTCTCGGATGCTGGTAAAAATGCTCGATCGCGCCGGCGATGGCATTGACATCGCCCGGTCGGACAATGATGCCCTCGACTCCGTCACGCACCACATCGCCCGATTCGCGGGTGACCACCTGTGGCAAGCCACAGGCTGCCGCCTCGTAAGTGACCTTGGCGCTGCCTTCCAATTGCGAGGGAAAAATGTGGATTGTTGCCTGGCTCAAATATTTTTCCACGTCGCGCGCGAAACCGATGGTGCGGATATTAGCGTGCCAGAATTCTTTCAAGTGCGGTTTCGCCTCTTCGTGGATCGAACCGAGCAGCCATAATTCGGCGTCTTTTAAGTTGAGCCGATGCCAGGCTTCGAGCAGATGATGAATTCCCTTGCGTTCAATCAGCGCGCCGGAAAAAATTGCGCGAAAGATTGGCGGACGTACGCCTGGTTTGAAACGCTGGACATCAACTCCGCGTGGAAGATAGAAAAGTTTTTCTTTCGCCATCCCCTTCTCGCGAAAAGTCTCGGCCGCTCTTTCCGAAAGCACCAGGAGCAGCGTGGCAAGGTCGTATTCTTCGATGGAACGTTCCGACCGCAGGACGAGCTCGTTTTTCCAGCGCCCAATTGGAGTCCGTTGTCCGGATCGCTGCGGTTCGGCCCGCGGGGCAACGCGCTCAGCAAGATCGCGGTGCCAGGTCGGAATCTCTACGATCGAAGCAATTCCTTTTCGTTGCGCGACGCGCAAGGACTCCAGGCAATCGCCCGACCAGCTGTGAAACAAATCATACTGGCCAGTCCCGAGTTCGCGCGATGCGATCCAGTCGAGGTATTTTTTCTTCGCGCCATAATAATAAGGTCGGTCGAGCGACGAAAGGAGCCGCACCGGATGCCAGCGCAAGGATCGGATTTTCGACGCCGGAATTTCGTTTTGCCGATTGTCGTAGGCGATCGCTTTGCCCAAAAATCCGCCCCGATACGATGCGCGCAACGTTTCAAAGGCATCGGTGTCGAGTCCCCAGCCGCCGATGCGGGCGAAAATGGAATAAAGCAAACTCTTCGGTAAACGTGGTGCTCGGGGCGCAATGCGCGGTGGCGCGGTGGGGTTTAGAGTTTCGCCCGACATAGGAACAATTATTGTGCTGACCGCGTGCAAGTAAAGGCTTCCGAGAAATTGAACGTTGGATTTGTTCGGCGCGGTTTTTCGCCCAGCGGCGGCGCCGAAGCATATTTGCGACGCGTCGCCGGCGCGTTGGCGGCCGCTGGTCACGAGGCCACCCTTTTTGCTACTAAAGATTGGCCGCAGAAAGAATGGGCATCCGGCCGGATAATTCGCATTGGTGAAGAGGGGCCAATCGCTTTCGCGGATGAATTGGAACGGATCGATCCGCGAAAAAATTGCGATCTCCTTGTCAGTCTGGAGCGGATCTGGCGCTGCGATTTTTTTCGCGCCGGCGATGGGGTTCATCGGGCCTGGCTCGAGCGCAAAGCGCAGTTCGAGGCAAGGCTAACGAAAATTGTGCGTCGTTTTAATCCGAAGCATGACGCCCTCTTGCGTTTAGAAAAGGCGTTGCTGGGCGATGGCGGGGCGCGTCGCGTTATCGCCAACTCGGCAATGGTGCGCGATGAAATTGTCCGCCACTACGGCTTCGCCGAGGATGCGATTGATCTCATTCGCAATGGCGTGCGCGTTTCGGATTTCGGTCCGGCCCCGCGTAAACGTGCAGCGGCACGCGCGCAGTTGAGGATTGGCCCTGATGAAATTGCGGTGTTATTTCTTGGCTCGGGCTGGGAACGAAAGGGACTGCGTTTCGCTATCGCTGCGATGGCGAAGTTGCGCGACCAGCGAATGCGGCTGCTGGTGGCCGGTCGGGGGAAGGAGCGCAAATATCGCAGCGGAAGGGTGACTTTTCTCGGCGAAATCGAGGATGTGCGATTGCCGTTGGCCGCGGGGGACATATTTATTTTGCCGACTGTTTACGATCCTTTCTCCAATGCTTCGCTGGAAGCGATGGCCGCAGGTTTGCCGGTGATTACGACCCGGGCCAACGGTTGCAGCGAGATCATGGAGCCAAAAGTGCACGGGTCGGTCGTGGATCGTCCGGATGACGTCAAGGCCCTGAGTGACGCGCTCCGTTTTTGGAGTGACGAATCGCGACGCCTGACTGCGCGGCCCGCCTTACTTGAGCGCGCCACCCAGTTCGATCTCTCGCGTAATGTCGCTCACACTATGGAAGTTTTGCTTCACTCCCGCGAGAGCGCGGAATCCACATCCGGGTAAATTCGAAAAACCTGATCAAGGCGAGCGATCTCAAAAATCGGTTTCACCTTTTCCTGCAAACCGACGAGCGCGAACCTGCCCCCGTATATTTCCACCTTCTGCATCGCTTCAATCAGAACCGCCAGGCCGGAACTATCGATGTAGCTGACGTTGCCCATGTCGATAACAAGATTACGTGGCTTGGCCTTCAGCGCTGCGTTAAGCGTGGTGGTGATGCGAGGAGAAATATGCAGATCGATTTCGCCTTCGAGTGGAATGACTTTTGATTGCGCAGGCATAATTCTGGATGCTGGATGCTAGATTCTGGACGCTGAATTCTCCCTATCAACTATCATCCAGGTATTCACCATCCCAGCTTCTTAATCACCTCGTCTGTGTCTGCCAGGTCGTCGAACAAAAAATCTGGAGAGCAGGCTTGCAATCGTTCGCGCGACCAACTGCCAGTCGCAACCGCAATGGTGCGTGCGCCAAATGCGTTTCCACAGGCGATATCGTAATTGGTATCGCCGATGACATCGATATCGGCCGCATCGAAGTCGTGACCATGCTTTCTTTGAGCGCGTTCTCTGGCAAAAGCGCCGAGTTCGTTTCGATCGTGATGGTCATCCGCGAAAGCGCCGAATTCAAAGAAATCCCAGAGACCGTAATGCTGAAGCTTGAGCCTTGCGCCCTGCTGCAGATTCCCGGTTAAAAGGGCGAGCACAATATTGGGCTGCGGTTGCAATCGCTCGAGTAATGGCTGGATTCCGGGCAGAACTCGCCCCCGAGAGCGGGAAAGTGAAAGCGGGAGTCTATGAATGTACTCCTCGGCGAATGAGCCGATGTTTTCGTCCGTTGGTTTCACCTGATATTTACGCAAAATATCGCGAATAATTGCGCGATCAGTTTTTCCGGCGATCTCGATATCGCGCAGGTCGTCTTTGGCACTGAATCGGTTGTGCACAATTAGTTTGAGCGCTTCGACCCCGGCCCCGCCGGTATTCACCAGCGTTCCGTCAATATCGAAAAGGAGTAAGCGCGTCTTTGTCATGTCGAGCAAAGTATTCTAAGTCGTGGGGGCTCTTTTTTGTCATGTCGAGCGCAGTCGAGACATCTCTTACTATTTAAATCGATTCAAGTTAGAGATTTCTCGACTACGCTCGGAATGACAGGAAAACAATACCGCGGCCGCATCGCGCCATCGCCCACGGGATTATTGCATATCGGTCACGCGGTCACGTTCTGGCGGGCGTACGAACGTGCATGCGCTGCCGGTGGCAAGTTGGTTTTACGGATCGAAGATTTGGATCGCGATCGTTGCCGCAGAGAATTTGCCGACGCGATCATCGAGGATTTGCACTGGTTTGGGCTTGATTGGGATGAAGGCCCGGACATCGGCGGACCGTTTGCCCCGTATATTCAAAGCCAGAGGCGTTCCCGCTATTTGGAGGCATGGGAAAAATTGCGCCTCGGCGGCTGGATTTACCCATGCAAATGCTCGCGGAAGGATGTGGCGGACGCTTCGCTCGCCCCGCACGATGAAAATGAAGAACCGATATACCCTGGCACCTGTCGCCCGGGACGGTCTACTGTAGAGGCGGCCGTGTCGGCCGCGCCGGCAAAGAATTTGCAGGCGACACGCCTGCCACTACAGCAAAGAGGAAAAATTCTGCCGCCAGCGACGGCGGCAGCTACAGCGACTGCACAAAGGCCACTGGCAGCCCATTGGCGATTTAGGGTGCCTGACGGCGAGCGAATCGAGTTTGTCGATGAGCGCATTGGAAGACAATCCGCCGTGGCCGGGCGCGACTTCGGCGATTTCATTGTTTGGCGACGCGACGACGTCCCGGCCTATCAGCTGGCCGTGGTGGTGGATGATGCTGCGATGCGAATCAGTGAGGTGGTGCGGGGTGAAGATTTACTCGTCTCCACTTTTCGGCAGTTACTGCTTTATCGCGCGCTCAACTTAAGGCCGCCGAGATTTTTTCACACGTCATTAGTCGTGGATGAATCAGGGAAACGGCTGGCGAAACGGGATGGCTCACTCAGTTTGCGGGCATTAAAAGAAAGCGGTTTGGCGCCGGAAGAATTGCGCGCTCGCTACATGAGCAAATCGTAGAGGAACCGTTCACCACTGCGATGACACGTGCCAGTTAGGGCGTCGGCGCGTGCATTGTCAGCACTGCGACGATTCCCGCCAACAATGCCAATAAGGCGATTGCTGCCGCTACAAATAGAGCGGTCCGACCGGGATCGCGTTGTTTGCTCCGAGTCCGGAATGGCGAGGCGTTGGCAAAATCGGCCGGGCGGACACTGGTTGTCGCCACCTTCACATCGACTTTTGCCGCGGCCGGCAGCGGCTGGGTCGCGCTCCTTGGCATGTCGCTTTCGAAACGGGCATCAACTGCGCCGAAACGAATGCGGTCGCCGGAATGCAAGATGATTTCACCGGTCGGGGATCCATTGACTCGTGTGCCATTAGTCGAACCGAGATCGCGCAATTGATAAGCTTTTCCGGCGGCGCGTAACTCCGCGTGCCGCCCCGAGACGGAAGGATCATCGAGGTGAATGGTATTGTCCGGGGCGCGGCCGACCGTGATAACCTGTTCGACCAGTTCGTAGGTTGCTCCGCTGATCATCAACTTCGGCATTGGCTCCTATTGTACGGCAACTGTGCCGGTTGCCAACTTAGCGCCGGCGCAGAAACGCCTTACAATTCGGCCCCGGCTCGGCAGTCTCGCCCTACCACTTTTGGAGTCGTCACCCCACGCGCGTAAATTGACCGCTTCTGCACGCACCCGCATAGTTCCGCGCTTCATGGCTATCGAGCACACACGCAATTTTTGCATCATCGCGCACATCGATCACGGAAAGACGACCTTGTCGGATCGGTTGCTTGAGCGCACCGGTACCATCCATGAGCGCGAGAAACAGGATCAGCTGCTCGATTCCATGGACCTGGAACGCGAACGCGGGATCACGATCAAAGCACACCCGGTAACGATGCAATACACCGCAAAGTCGGGCGAAAAATACCGCCTGAATCTGCTCGATACGCCTGGGCATGTCGATTTCGCCTACGAAGTTTCGCGTTCGCTCGCAGCCTGCGAAGGAGCCCTGTTGATCGTCGATGCTGCGCAGGGTGTGGAAGCGCAAACGGTGGCGAACATTCACCTCGCCCACAAACAGGGCCTTACCATCGTGCCGGTGATCAACAAAATCGATTTGCCGAATGCCGACATTGCCTCGGTCGATCGACAGCTGGAGGAAATTCTCGCTATTCCCGCCGAGGAAGCGATTCATGCCAGCGCCAAAATGGGAATCGGTATTGATGAAATTCTCGAAGCCATTGTGGCGCGCGTTCCGCCGCCCCAAAAGCCGTTAGACGAAATCCTGCGTGCGCTCGTCTTCGATTCCGTCTTCGATGTTTATCGCGGCGTGGTCGGTTACGTACGCGTCGTTTCCGGAAAAATGGAACCGTCCCAAGCGATAAAATTAATGCGCAATAATGCGCGTTACGAGATCAAGGAAGTAGGGGTGTTTACGCCCAAGATGTATCCGCAGCCGCGACTAAATGCGGGCGATGTCGGTTATTTCATCGCCAACATCAAATTGACTGCCGAATTGAAAATCGGCGACACCATTACCGACGCGCGCAATTCCGCGCGGGAGCCGCTGCCCGGTTTCCAGGAAATTCACCCGATGGTTTTCAGCGGAATTTATCCGATCAACACCGGCGACTTCGAGCATTTGAAAACCGCCATCGGCAAGCTGCGACTGAATGACTCGGCTTTCATTTACACGCCGGAAAGTTCAGTTGCCCTCGGATTCGGGTTTCGCTGCGGTTTTCTCGGGCTCCTGCACATGGAAATTATTCAGGAGCGATTGCGTCGCGAATACAACATGGACATCATCGCGACCAGCCCGAGCGTCGTTTACGAAATCGAAACGACCCGCGGCGAGACCATTCTCATCGATAACCCGGCGCACCTGCCCGATCCAAGTCTAATCGAGGAAATTCGGGAGCCGATTGTGAAAGCCTACGTCCTTTGTCCAAATGAGAGCATCGGGGATATCCTCCAACTCATCCTCGAAAAACGCGGGCAAATGGACCATACCGAGACGCTCGACGCGCGCCGGGTAATGTTGCACTGCGAATTGCCGTTGAACGAAATTCTGGTCGATTTTAATGACAAGATTAAGTCGATCACGCGCGGCTACGGCTCAATGGACTACGAGCATGCCGGTTATCGCGCGGCGAAATTGGTGAAGCTCGATTTGCTGGTTAATGGCGAACCGGTTGATGCCTTTTCTACCATCGTGCACAAAGATCGCGCCGATGGTAGGGGACGCCAGTTGGCAGCGAAGCTCAAAGAGGTAATCCCTCGCCAGCTTTATCAAGTAGCGATCCAGGCGGCGATTGGCGGCAAAATCATCGCGCGCGAAAGCGTTTCGGCGTTGCGCAAGAATGTGACCGCAAAATGTTACGGCGGCGATATTACGCGAAAGCGCAAGCTACTGGAAAAACAGAAGGAAGGAAAAAAGCGGATGAAGAGCATCGGCCGTATCAATATTCCGCAGGAAGCATTTATCGAGGTATTGAAGGCGCAGTGATTCCCCTTCCGGCCATCCCGAGCAAAGGCGAAGGGGCTTCCTTGTAACATCTTAACTCCTTTAACTTTTAACGCTTGCTTGCGCAGGCAACAGAAAAACTGCCGCACAAAGAAAGGCGAAAACCGCGACCGCACCCGTCCATTCCCAAAAGCCCAGGTGCCAGAAGATCGAATGCCGAAGTGCAGCGTGGACGGGCTGCATCCGAGTTGGTTCCAGCCGCGTGAGGATCAACAAAGCTTCGCTGCAGAAAATGCCCGCCAATGGCAAGAGGGTGAGGGCAGACCAGATCCAAAACAAGCGTGACGCGCCTCGACTTTTGTAGCGACCCTTCCAAGCGCACCAGCAACCGCCAATCATTGCCAGGGCGAGAAAACCGGCGGCGGAGCGCCCGAGCAGCTCATGCAGTCGCCGAATCCGCAGGACGTCGTGAGTGTGTTGCGGGACGACAAAGCAGGCGCAAATCAACGCCACGATTCCGGCGAGAAAACTTCCCGAGCAAACCGCGGCCACTCTCGGTGCGATCATTCCCAACTGCCGGCGTAAATATCCCGCGAAGGGCAGCATCAACAGTCCTGTCAGCGCCAACCCGGCGGCAGCAAGCCGATAATGGCTGGGATTGTCTCGGGGTGAAAGCAAGTGGGAGATGACGTTGTAACGCCAATCGTAACTTTGTCGGGACATCGACGCGCTAAGGGTAAGTGTTCCGAAAAAGGAGAGAAAAATCAGTGCAAGCAACGCGCTCAGAATCGATTTTCGGTGAAATACCGCGGGGATAAAGGTTTCAGCGGCAGGCAGGCGATTGCCATTTGAAATCCGCAATGATCGAGTAGCTTTCGCCGCATGTTCCGCTCGCGATCTATCAAACATGCCCGGCTGCTTATTCGCCATGCGGAAAAACTGATACGCTATCGGTGCGACGTCCTGAGCGACGCCGCCCTGGCTGATCTTCGCCGGCAAATTGAGACCCTCGAGCGCTCCATCAAGGAACGAAACCTGCCGGGAGTGCGGGAAAATTCCGAGCGGCTGGACGCGCTGGTGGCAGAGCATTCCCCTTCGCATCGCGAAGCCGGGTGGAGGGAAAATTGCGAAGTCATTCTAGTAGCAATCGTGGTGGCGGTCGGAGTGCGATCGTACTTCATCCAGCCGTTCAAGATTCCAACCGGCTCAATGCAGCCAACTCTGAATGGAATCATCGGCCGTCCCAGGACCGAGCCGGCTCCCAATATTTTACGGCAGATCGCCGAATTTTTCATTCTCGGACGTAATTATATCAATGTGGTTGCGCCTGAAGATGAAAGTATCCGGGAAATCGTGGAGCAAAAATACCTTTTCTTTTTCACCTGGTCGCGAATCGTTACCGACCGCGGGACGCATCTGGTCTACGCTCCGGAAGCCACCTTAGGACACGATTTCCAGGTGGCGCCGGGTGCTAGTTACAAGCGTGGACAGATCATCGCCCGCGGCGCAATCGATACCGGTGATCAGGTATTCGTGGACAAGTTCATTTATAATTTCATGAAACCACACCGGGGCGACGTTTTCGTTTTCCGAACCAAGCATATCTCGATGATTCCGGAGGACCCGCAGACCGGCGCACCTTATTTTATCAAGCGTCTGGTCGGTTTGGCGGGTGACACTCTTCGGATCGATCCACCGCTACTGTATGTGAACGGTAAACCGCCCGAGGGCTTCGGCTTTCAACGAGTGATGCAGAGAAAGCCTCCCTATCGCGGCTATACCCTGGGCCGGCAATATCTGGCCAGGCCTGATCAAAGTTTCACCGTTCCACCTCAGAGTTACTTTGCCATGGGCGACAACAGTTACTTCAGCTATGACAGTCGCTATTGGGGCCCAGTGCCGGAGGAGAACCTGGTTGGGCGTGGACTGTGGGTTTACTGGCCGTTCAACCAGCATTGGGGATTAATCCGCTGACGCCAACTGGAGTAATGGCGTAATGGCGTAGTGACGCAACTAATACAGCGATGATGGATAGCTTCATTACTCCATCACTCCAACACTCCAATACTTCACTCCATTTGCTGGCCCTCACGCGGTTGTATCCAATCGCTGGATTGCTCGCTGGTTACCTCCTGGTCATGCTGGCCAATCCGGTAAGGCGGGCATTACGCGATGGTTTTCGCTGCATCGCACGTTATGAACGCGTTTGGCTTACTTTCGCTCTTCTCGGGTTCGCTTACTTCGTTTTTCAATTCGTTACCTTTAGTTCAGTCCCAAGTCCGTCTGAAATCGATTTCGCGGAAATCATTGCTTTTTCCAACTGGAATTGGTCACCCTTGGCGGATGTCTGGCAACCGGTCCCGCTCCCGACCATTGAAAGCGTGGCCGGTATTTTCGATAATGCTACCACCACCTATCCACTCTCTGCTCTCGCTGCCATCCTATTTCTCGTTAATTGGCGCGGATTGCATCGCACCTTCTGGCGTGCCTTATCCAAGCTTTACCGTTGGTGGAGCATCCCGATTTATCTCGTTTTCCTTGTCAGCACGCTTGCTGCGCTCCTGAAACCGCTCGTCTATTGGCGGTTGCCGGCTTGGAACAACGAAGTTTCGACCGCACATCTTTTGAAGATCTCCGCCTCCATTGATGCGCTCTCGTTCATCTTCGAATACCTGGCCGGAGTTTATATTCAAGTTTACCTCATCACCGTCTGTCTGGCCTGGATCAAAGGGTTGAGTTTTCGCGAAGGCGCTCTTTTTGCCTTTGCCATGCGCAGATTCAGTTACGTCTTGGAATGGGCCGGTATTGTTGTTGTCGTCAGCATGCTCGTGCTGCGGCTGCCAATGCTCCTCGCTTATTTTATCAACGTGCCAAACGTGCTGGATTATCTCCCGCTCCAGCGTGTTTTCATGAGCGGGTTTATTCTCGCCTTTTGTTCGGTCCAAATCTCCCTCGTCCTCCACAACGAAACTTTGCGCGAAGCCTTCCGGGCCCACCGCCAATTGCTCCGGCGTGATTTTCGGCGCCTCGCCTGGTTTTGTTTGATCTGTGGGCTTAACTTTTTCTTGATCCTGGTGATCGACGCCATGGTTCGGAGTGCCATCGCCGATCGGGCCGCAGCCATGATTGTTTGGAAATCGATTTTCGTTTTTTTACGGGCTTTAGTTACCGGCTGGCTCCTTGCTTCCTGGGTTGTTCTCTTCCGCCAGTGCGAAAGCGGGCGGATCGCGCAGGAGAATTGGATTCGTTATTGAAAGAATGAAAACCAGTGATGCCGCGACGGAAATTACGCGCGCGAGCAAATCCAATCTCGCTTTCGCTTTCATCGCCATGAGCGGCGCGCGCCGGCGCGACATCACGACCTTTTATGCTTTCTGCCGCGTCATCGATGATATCGCGGATGATAACCTACGCGATCCGGAGACGAAACGGCGCGAGCTGGCGGGATGGCGCCAATCATTGCGCGGCGAATTTGCCAACGAACCAGCGCTGGCCGGGCCGGTCCGTCAGTTGATCTTAACCTACCCGATTACGCCGGGGATGTTGGAGGAAATCATTACCGGAGTAGAGATGGATGTTGATATCCGGCGTTATGCGACGTGGGATGAGCTGCGCGTTTATTGCCATCGCGTCGCCAGTGCGGTCGGCCTGGTTAGCATCGAAATTTTCGGTTACAAAAATCCACAGTGTCGCGAGTATGCCATCGCTCTCGGTTTAGCGCTGCAAATGACCAACATCATTCGCGATGTGGCGACGGATCTGAAAGCCGATCGCATTTATCTGCCGGCACAGGATCTGACGCGATTTCATTACAACGAAGAGGATTTGCGCAACCACCTGGCCGATTCGCGCTTCACTCATTTGATGAATTTTGAGGCGGCGCGAGCTGAAAAATTTTTCGCGGACGCCGCCAGACTGCTTCCGCCCGAGGATCACCGTTCCATGCTTCCGGCCGAAATCATGCGTTCGATTTATCACGCGCTGCTTCGACGAATGAAGCTGGACAACTTCCGCATTTTTGAAAAAGATTATCGTTTGAGTAAATTGGAGAAGTCAGGGCGAGTGACGGCGCAGTTCCTCAACTGTTTTTTGAATTTGCGGCGCCAGGCATCCGTCTAACTTTTCTATTACGAAAACCTACCAAATGAAGGGGAATATTATGAATATGAAAACCAGATTGGTCACAGTTGTTTCGGCCGTGGCGGTGAGTTGCCTTGCGTTTATCTTATCCAATACGGCGGTGGCTCAGATGAAGGAAGGTACGAGTTATCAGCAGCAAAACCCGAAGGGACCTGACTCGAGCAAAGTTTCTAAACAAGGCGCGAGTGGATCCGTTGTCGCAACGCAGATCACTCCACAAGACGCCGCCAAAAAGTATCCGGCGCCGAAGGGGAAATATCCGATGGGCGAAAGAGATCCCCATAACGCTGATGGCGTTGTCAACAGTCCCTATCCGCCCCGGACGGCCTTTGACTGCTCGAGCGTCCCCCACGGGGGTCTTGTGCTCGACACGCACGTCAACAAGGTCTTCGTCAGGCCTTAGCTCCGTCGTCATTCGAATTGGCCGGTTAACCAGGCGGAGTTTTCGAACATCACCGTCGAAAACTTTCCGTCACCTGCGTGGTTTAATTCGTCAAACAAAATAGTATCACATATGAAGCGAAATTTTTTCACCGTTGTTTCGGGCATCGCGCTGAGTTCTTTCATTCTCAGCTCATGCGACACTCCTACTGGCGCTGGAGCGGGCTACGGTGCGGCAGCCGGGGCGATCATCGGCGGAGCGGCCACCGGAAACGTGCGCGCGGCTGCCATCGGGGCGGCGGCGGGAGCGGCCACTGGCGCATTGATCGGTCACGCCATTCAGGAAGATCGTGTTCGTGCTTATGGGCCTGTGCCACCGGGAGGTTGGCCGCTTGCGCGTTACACCAACACTCCTGGCGTTTTCCGCAGTCCATACACCGGACGGCGCTACGACCTGAGAGGTGTTCCGCCGGGGGGGCTGACGCGCGATATTGATACAGGGCAACTTTTCCGTCGTCCCTACGGCGGCGGCTACTACTAATCATCAGCGTCGTAAGCGGATTGAACCTCAATCGCCCTTTGGGCGGCTGCGGTGGACCTCTAAGGGTTCAAGAAAAGTACTGCGAAACGGAACACAGGCTTGTGGCCTGTGCGCCAAGCGGACATTCTGTCCGCTTTCTTTTGCTCGGTAGCGGAGTGCAACTCCGCTGGGCGCACAGACTGGAAAGTCTGTATTCCGGTTGCGGCCCATACCAAATGCTTTCGAGCGCGCAATGGTAGGACGACGCTCTGCGGAGCCGAAAAACGCTTCTGATTCGGGGTGCAGTTATCCCTGGTTTTTCCGAAGCGAATCGACGATCGCCTGCACGCGCTCATCCATCTTGAGCAGTTCCGGCCAGGGGCGGTGATAATTTTCGCCCGGCAATTTGCGTGTGGCATCAATGCCCATGTGAGACCCAATGTTCTGCTCAGTAGGCGCGTGATCGAGTGAATCGCTTGGATTCCGAATAATGGTGCTGTCGCGCTCAGGATCAGTATTGGCGCATAAACGGAAGAGCACTTCGCTGGTGTTGTGCACGTCGCAATCCTCGTCCACCACCACGATGTACTTGGAAAACATCATCTGCCCCATTCCCCACAACCCATGCATCACCTTGAATGCCTGATAGGGATACTGCTTCCGAATGCTAACGAAAACTAGATTGTGGAAAACACCCTCCGGCGGCAGCGTCATATCCACCAGCTCGGGAAAATTCATTTTGAAGACAGGCAAGAAAATCCGCACCGTCGCATCGCCCATGTAAAAATCCTCCATTGGAGGCGGGCCGACGATTGTCGTCGGATAAATGGCGTCACGCCGATGCGTGATCGCGGTCAGATGAAAGACAGGATAATCCTCGACCGCAGTGTAGAAACCGGTGTGGTCGCCGAACGGTCCCTCCGGTCGCATTTCGCCCGGCTGGACAAAACCTTCCAAAACGAAATCAGCATCAGCGGGAACCTCCACGTCGACGGTTTTGCATTTCACCAGTTCCACCGATTTTTTGCGCAAAAATCCAGCAAACAAAATTTCATCGAGCCCATCGGGTAATGGGGCAGTTGCAGCAAAAGTGAGCGCGGGATCGCCCCCGAGCGTGACCGCGACCGGCATGCGCTCGCCGCGTTGATAGTAAACTTTGCCGTGACGAGCGCCGACTTTGTGTACCTGCCAGTGCATTGCCGTGGTGCGCTCATCGAAAATTTGCATCCGGTACATCCCAACGTTGCGAGCACCGCTTTCGGGATCGCGTGTATGCACGTTGGGAAAAGTGATGAAACGTCCGCCATCCTTCGGCCAGCATTTGAGGATGGGAAGATCGAGAAGAGATATCTGAGGTTTGGTCCGAGCCGGACTGGCGTTGTTTGAGGTTTGATCTGAATCCAATATCTGGACTACCTCCTGGCAGGCCGCCTCCTTGACACGTTTCGGCCGCGCATGAAGCAAGTGAATCCCTTGTTTCAAGAGCGCGAAACCCTCACGCAAATCCGTCGGCGGCTTCGCCTTCAGGATCAGCTGAATTTCCTGAGCAAGATCGGCGACTTCACTCACACCCAGCGCCATGGCGATGCGCGTGCGCGAGCCCATTGTATTGATGGCAACAGGAAAGGCCGATGGCTTTCCATCAACGATCGGCTTCTCAAATAGCAGCGCTTTTCCACCGCTGGGGGATTTCATTTCGCGATTTGCCCATTCCGCAATGACCAGCTTAGTGTCGACCTCCTCTGTGATGTGTCGCAACTCGCCGGCGCGATCGAGTTGCTCGACAAAATCCTGAAAAGAACGGAACGCCATCGCAGGCTAATGTGCGTTCCGATTCAGCCCGACGCAATCAATAGCGATACGGTCCGACCAGCGATTGGAATGAAACGACCCGCCCGTTGGCAAAAGTTACGGTGCGATATGGATAGGGGATGCTCGGAGGAATGTAGGAGTAATAAAAGGGATCGTAGAAAGGATCGCCGATAAAGGCGAATGAACGGCCATGATGACGGTGCGTGGCGACAGCGAAGCCGCCGCCGAAGCCCGGTCCCCATCCGTAGCCGTAGGGATATCCATAGCCGTAACCGTAACCGTAGGGATAGGCAGTGGTGTACTGGATATAAATCCAAGTCTCGGTCATCGTGTTGCGCATCGCCCCTTCCACTTTCTGGTCCGGCGACCCCCAAGCCAGGTAAACAGCCTGTCGCGGCATACCAGGCGCGATTTGCCCGTTTGCAACCAACTGTTGCTGGCGCGGGGATAAGCTGTGGTAAATGTCCGGATGGTCAGCAATTCGCGACTCGACAGTCGAACATCCGGAAAGGAGCAAAGTTACCGCAGCGGCAGCGACAAGAAATACCCAAGGGGCAAATCGATGCTTCATAGTGTAAAAATCATACCGGGACACAATAACGAGTCAATCTCGTCACTTTCTTGATTCAACCCTCATGCCCCCGTAACGTTGCGCAGAATGGAAGATCGCTTTGGTCATCGCATCTCCTATCTGCGCGTTTCGGTCACCGACCGTTGTAACGAACGCTGCGCCTACTGCATGCCACAGGAGTTGCAGGAATGGCTGCCTCGCGCTGAGATTTTCTCTTACGAGGAAACGCTGCGCCTCATCCGCATCGCCGCACGGCTCGGCGTAACAAAAGTACGCATCACCGGCGGCGAACCACTGACGCGTCGCGGCATTCTCGATTTCATCCGTGAAGTTCCGAAAATTCCCGGCATTCGTGATGTCGGAGTCTCGACAAATGGAACGCTGCTGGCGAGGGAAATTACACCGAACCAGACGATGGCGGCTGTTTTGCGAGCTGCCGGCGTTCGCTCGCTTAATATCTCGCTCGATACCTTGGATCAAAACGTGTATGCCCAGATCACCGGGCGTGATTTTCTTCCTTCGGTATTGCAGGGAATCGGCGCGTCCGTGGCCGCCGGGTTCGAGCAAATAAAGCTGAACACAGTCCTGATGCGAGGCCGCAATGAAGAGCAACTCATTCCCTTGATCGATTTCGCCGCATCGCAGAATTTGATTTTGCGCTTCATCGAAATGATGCCCGTCAGCACGACTGAAGTGTTAACCGAACGAAATTTTCTCCCGGTGGCGGAAGCGAAACGCGCAATTGAGGCGCATTATGGCGACCTGATTCCCGAGCCAACTTTCCACACCAACGGCCCCGCCACTTACTATCAAGTTCCGGGACGGGACCAGCGCATAGGATTCATCGGCGCGATGACCAATCTGCATTTTTGTGAAAGCTGTAACAAACTTCGCCTGACCTGCGATGGCAAACTTCGGCCATGTCTCGGCAGCTACCTGGAGTTCGACATCATGAAGCCTCTGCGTGCCGGCGCGAGCGATGAGGAGCTACGGCAATTTTTCCTTGAAGTAGTCGAGCGAAAACCGCAGCAGCACGATTTCCGGGAGAATTACCAGCCGAACCGCAAAATGATCGCGATCGGCGGCTGACATAATGGAGTGTTGCAGTGTGGAATGGTAAAAGCGTGAAGCGTCTCAGTCACATCGGCTCCGACGGGCGGGTGCGGATGGTGGATGTTTCGGCCAAGCCGCAGAGTCTGCGAATTGCCATTGCGACGGGAAAAATCAAAATCAAGCGCGCGACTGCCAATGCGATCTCGCGCAATCGGATCGGGAAGGGGAATGTTTTTGCAACAGCGCAAATCGCGGGAATTCAAGCAGCCAAACGAACCGCGGAATTGATTCCGCTATGTCATCCCTTGCCCCTGAGCAACGTCGAAATCGATTTCCAAATGAAGGGCGGCGCGCTCAACGCAACCTGCAGCGCGCGCACCACCGCGCAAACCGGGGTGGAGATGGAAGCACTCGCTGGCGTCGCGATTGCGCTCCTCACGATTTACGACATGTGCAAAGCGATCGACAAAGAGATGGAGATTTCGGATGTGCGGTTGGTGAAAAAAGAGAAGCGTCTCGTATGATCGGCCATCTCGAACAAAGTCGAGGGATCCCGATGAAATGGTTCCGCCGCGGGATTTCTCGACTTTGCTCGGAATGACGAGACAAGAAATGCAAATTGTCGTCGGCATCATTACGATTTCCGATCGCGCCAGTGGCGGTCAGTACCAGGACCTCGGCGGTCCCGCGGTGAAAGCGGCAGCCGAAAATCATGGCTGGGATGTCCTCGCTGAAGCGATCGTGCCCGACGACAAGAAGCGAATTCAGGAAACGATCCGCAGTTTTTCGGCGCAGGGATGCGGTCTGATTCTGACGACTGGCGGTACTGGAGTAGCCGAGCGCGACGTTACCCCGGAAGCGATCCGCGAGATCATGCGCGTGGAGATACCCGGCTTTGGTGAAGTGATGCGCGCCCAATCAATGAAGATCACGCCGAACGCGATTCTTTCGCGTAGCCTCGCCGCCATCGTCGACAGCTCGCTCGTGATCGCGTTGCCCGGCAAACCAAGCGGAGCCGTGGAATGTCTCGGCTTTGTTGAGGGCGCGATCCCGCACTCCGTCGCGCTGGCGCAGCGCAAACCTACTTCTTGTTAGGTCAGACCGTCATCCCGAGCGTAGTCGAGGGATCCCGCGGTGAAAACTTTAAGCTGACTTTGTCGGCAACCCTCGCTTCGCTCGCCTAGCGGGGCTGGCGTTTCAGTCGCTACTCCGGCCAGGTTAGCAACCGCATCAAGCGCATTCCATTTTCCGTTAGATGCGCATGATCGCCGCGGCCGGCCAGCTCATCACGGGTTAGGTACGCACAATCGATCGCCGATTTTTTGACGTAGGTCAGCGTCGGTTGTGAGACCGGTTCGCTGCGCGCTTCGATCTGCAAGGGCACTCCTGAGCGCGCAAAACTTACCTCCCAGGACTGCGCATTCGCCGAGACATTTTTCACCATCCAGGGATAGAATTTGCGCAAATCGAAGTGGGGTGAGTTCGGCACGGTCACTTTGTAAAATACCTCTTCCTCAGCCAGAAATTGCGGGACGCTAAGATCGGGTCGCTTTTCCCGCTCGAGAAAAAACCGTGCGATATCAAGTCCCGCCAGATTAATTCCATTATAAATGCCGTTGTGGTTTGGATCGCGAAAATTGTGATCGTGCCACGATTCGAAATTGCGATTAAACATCAGATTTAGCTCGAGATGGAGATGGGCGCGCGCCTGATTCAACCCTTCGCCCGTGTAACCCATCCGCGCGATGCGTTCGCCGCGACTCACCCTCTGGCCAACGCCTGCTGCGATCTCGCTAAGGTGACCGTAAAGACTGTAGTAAGGCGAGCCATCCCAAATGTGTTCGATCACGATATAGCGTCCGTAGTTTGAGTAACCTGCCACTTGATTGGCGTGCACCACTTTGCCGTCGGCGATCGCCCGCACCTCATCGAGCGGCTCGCCCCGCGCATCGCGATGCAGGCACCGGATGTCGATCCCTTCGTGGAATTTGGTGTAGATCAGGCCCTGCGCGGTCGACACCGGATTGCGGACAAATCCGTATCGGCCGCCTTCCCAGGGCGTCGATTTTTCGCCCTGAAAATCGCGCTCAATATATTGATAGAAATCCGGGCCGCCCCCGCGAAAAAGCGCATCGTTATCCGTCGGCAGGCTGATTTCGATTTTCGAGTTTTGTGCGAGCAACGAACTGGAAAACACATTTACGGCCAGCCCGATCGCCAGCACCCGCCACGTCATTTGCGTTTTTTCGCGTCGATTTGCCGCCACGTTTTTTGCATTGATGCGATATCGGCAGCGCTTAAACCCGAAGCAATAAAAATCTGACCATCGGAAACGCGTCGATCGACCAGGAGCTCGGTAATAATCCGACCATTAACAAAAATCAGGAGGGTGCCGCCGCGGCGTTCAACACTAAGGGTATCGAGGGCGAGGCGGCCGTGATCGTCGAGTTGCAGCAAAGCGCCGAAACTTCCATCGCTCGCCGTATAGGGCCGATAGGCGGAAACGTCGTACTCGGAAATTGCGGGGATTTTTTCGATAAAAATGTTTTTTCCGGAGATCGGCGTGGTCACGGGAGTGGCAAACACGCTCCCATCGTTTTCATTTCCCTGGGCATGGACCCGCACCGTACAACGTTTCGATTTCGCTGACGCGAACGGCGCCGCCAAAATCAGCAATAATCCCATCGCCAACACGCGAGTCATGCGCGATTGATAAAGGGTTTGACACGTTTTGCAACGTTTGTTGAAACACCCGCACATGAAATGGATCCTCGGGATAATGATCGCGCTTTTTGCGGTATCGAACGCGACGGCGCAGGCGCCGTCACCGCCCGAGCGAAGTTTCTTCAATCGGATGCTCCATCCTTTCGCTTCGGATAAAAAGAAAGCGCCGAAATATCAAGATCCACGTTTGGGCGGTTTGCTGGTGGAAGTGCAGGTTCCGGTGGAACCGATTCGCCTTTCGGAAGTGCGCCAGCTGCGGGTCCAAGCGATACTGAGGAATATTGGCAATTCTCCGGTTCCGCTTGATTTCCCAACCTCGCAACGAATCGATATTCATTTGCTTAATTCTGCCGGCGAGGTCTTGACGCGATGGTCGGAGAACCGCGCTTTCACCGAGGAAATCGGCAATCTCACGATCAATCCACGCGAACAAATCGTTTACAACGAAACGATCGCCACCCGCGAATTGCAGCCCGGTCGGGTTTACAGTGTCGAAGTTTTCTTCCCCAAATATCCGGAATTGCGTGCCCGGCAGAAGTTCATGACCGCGCCGTGAGGAGCGGAGCAATGGAGTAGTGGAGTAGTGAATTGAACAGCACTCCATCACTCCAACACTCCAACACCCCAGTTCTTGTCTCCGATTACCACAGTCATCCACAGGGCCACCGGGTCCAGCGCTACACTCAGGCGCTTTTGCAGCCGTGGATCGATTCGGCGCGGGCCAAAGGAATCCTCGATATCGCTTTTACTGATCACGATCGTTATCATGGCGGTGTCAATTTCGACGAACTCGATCGTCTACGTGAAAAAAATCCCGACGTAAGAATTCGCGCCGGGATCGAGCTGGATAACGATCCGGAAACGAGCGCGGCCGGAAGAAAATGGGTCGAACAAAATTGGAAGCGGCTCGATTTCGTCCTCGGTTCCGTTCACTACCTCAACCGGGCTGATCAGATGTTCGATAGTGTGCCCGAGGGCGCACAACAGTTTACCGGGCGCGATATCGATAACGTCTACTCCGATTATTTTCGGCGGGTCCGCGAAATGGCGGCGAGCGGGCTGGTCGATTGCCTGGCGCACCTCGATTTAGTGAAAATCCACGGCAACCGTCCGCGCGCGCAGGTCACTGAATTGGTTGAGGAAACGCTGGAGCTGATTCGCGCACGCAATCTCGCCATCGAATTATCGACTGCAGGCTGGCGCAAACCGGTGAACGAACTTTATCCGTCGGATGAAATCATTCTTCTCGCGATGGAGAAGAAGATTCCTTTTACCATCGCGTCGGACGCACATTCATGGGCGCAGCTGGGAGAAAATTACGAACGCCTCGGGCAGAAAACCACGTCTTTTGGCATTCGCGAAGTGTGCGTATACGAAAAACACGAGCGGATTGTTCAGCGGTTGTAGCTATGGAACACGGGCCTCTGGCCGGTGCGCCCAAGCGGACATTTTGTCCGCTGTTCCGATTCGAGTGCCAACGCAGCGGAGTGGAACTCCGCTGGGCGCACAGACTGAAAGTCTGTGTTCCTACAGTCCCAATCCCGGCACGCCCAATCCACCTGAAATCTTTGACATCTCGGAGCTGGCGATCGCTTTTCCCTGCTCGATCGCCTGCGTGACCCCGCTCAGCACCGCTTCCTCCAGAAATTCCACATCCTCAGGATCGACAATCTCCTTCGCGATTTTGATTGAAATCACGTCACCCGCGCCGTTGGCAACAACGGTAATTTTGCCGCCGGCTGCCTGCACCTCAACGGTCTTCTCCGCCAGCTCCGCCTGCGCCTGTGCCATTTTCTCCTGCATCTTCTGCGCCTGTTTCATTAACTTGTTGAGATTCATCGCGTAATCCTGGGTTAAGTTTTGATTTCGCCCTTAAACATTTCCAGCGCTTCGCGCACGATCGCCGACGCGTTCTTCGATTTTGCGGCAGGTGTCTTGGCCGGCAAATTTTCTTTCAACGAAAACTTCAGCGCCCAGTCCCGCCCGCTGATTTCCTTTAGCAATGCTTCCAGAAACTCGCGATTGGCGCGGGAGGATAAATGATCCATCACCATTCGTTGCTCGTTGGGAAAACCGAGCTCGAAATTCCGTCCGCTCGCACCAAGTGGGTGCGCTTCTTCAATCCAGCTTTTGATAAACGGACGGCGCGTTTTAATTTGAGCAACGACCTTGCTCCAAATCTCGTTAACATCGGTCACTGAATCAGTCGCCTTGTAGCTGGCGTCGGCACCGCGGTCAGCGACCGCGGTTACAACATCCTTTCCTGAGGGCTTGGCCGGCGGAGCTACAGGGTTGCCGTCTCGTAACGCATTCAAATTCTCGATCACTTGGTCGAGCGTCGTCTGGTCGAGCGTTTGGATCGCTCGAATGACCGCGACTTCGAAATGCAACTTTTTATTCGGTGCCCATTTCATCCGCCCCTCGGCCGCGGCGAATTGATCGATTAATTCCAGCACCCGATCGGTCTCCAGCAGCGGCGCTTGTTCTGCAAACGTGGCGCGAGTTTCGGCACTGGCTTCGTCACTGAGCGCGTCCGGTTTCACTTTGAAAACGAGCAGATCGCGCAGATACGCAATCGTGTCCGACATCAATTTCATCATGTCTTTGCCGGCCTCACATTGCTCGTGCAGCAACGCCAGCGCGTCCGCGGTTTCGCCGCGTAAAATACGGCCGACAAAATCCGCCACCATCTGTTGGCTGGTGAATCCGAAAACATTCAGGACATCGGCTTCAGCAATTTTTTCTCCGCAGAATGCCACCAGTTGATCGAGCATCGACTCAGCATCGCGCATTCCACCTTCCGCACCGCGGGCAATGGCATGCGCCGCCGCTCCCTCCAGCGTCAGTTTCTCCTTCGTCGCAATCAATTGCAGCTGTTGCGCAATCAAATTCGTTGCGATTCGGTGCAGATCGAACCGCTGGCATCGGGATAAGATCGTGATCGGCAATTTTTCCGGCTCGGTCGTGGCCAGACAGAAAATGACGTGTTTGGGCGGCTCTTCCAGCGTCTTGAGCAACGCGTTGGCCGCTTCCTTCGTCAGCATGTGCACCTCGTCGATGATGTAAATTTTGAAGCGCCCCTTCGCCGGCGCGTAACGGACGTTGTCGCGCAACTCCCGCACGTCATCGATCCCGCGGTTGCTCGCTGCGTCCAGCTCAATGACATCGAGACTGTTTCCGCCGGCGATCTCCCGGCAATTATCGCATATGCCGCACGGCGTCACTGTCGGCCCGTGGATGCAGTTGAGCGCCTTCGCCAGGATGCGCGCCGTCGAGGTTTTCCCTGTCCCGCGCGGCCCGACAAAAAGGTAGGCGTGGGCCAGGCGATTCTGCTCGACCGCATTCTTGAGCGTGCGGGTGACGTGGTTCTGCCCGACGATATCGTCGAACGTCTGGGGTCGATATTTGCGGGCGAAAACCTCGTAGCTCACCCGAAAACTTTACCGTTTCTGGCATCGCGCGAAAGATGAAAGTCTGTCATTATCGCGGCATGAAGCGTTTTCCCCTGTTCATCGCTCTTTCGCTCTTCGCTGTCACGATGAGCGCGCAATCCCCAACTCCCTCGGATGGACGTGACGCCAAGTTTGAGGATCCGTTGCTGGATAAACTAGTCGGCAACTGGCGTGTCGTTCGAAAATTCGGCGACGGCCGCACTGCCGAAAACACCGTGCGCGTCGGCTGGGTGCTGAATCATCAATTCCTCGAATTGCATTACCTCGATGTCGCGACCCCGCCTCAATACGAAGCGATGGCCTTTATCGGGTTCGATCACAAAATGTCGCGCTACGTTTTACATTGGCTCGATGTCTTTGGTGGCCGCGCCTCGGAGGTAATCGGCTCCGGCACCCTCGACGAAGCTGCCCACTCCATCTATTTCACCTTCAATAACCCTGATGGCCAGTTCATGAATGCCTACGCCTTCGATCCGGCAACCAAGAATTGGACCTCGGTTATGCGGCAAAAAAGCAAAGGCCCCTGGTCGCTCTTCGCCGAGGATAAGTTCACCTCCCTCGCATCTAAACCATAGGGCGACCCGGTGATCGCCCTATATGACTTATTTGATGTATAAGGCGCAATCGCGGTCGGGCTTCCTGCTCCTGCTCGTGCTCGTGCTCATGCTCGATTCGTCCGCGCGTGAGCCTATCCCGGCGCCAACAAAAACCGTTCGTGCCCGTGATCTCGGCATCTCATTCGACGGCATCCCAGGAAAATTCAACGCCATTACCGATGTCCCTGAAGTCGAAGTTGGCTACACCACTCTTATCAGCGGGGAGGGCAAACTCGAAGTCGGCAAAGGTCCGGTGCGAACTGGTGTGACGGCAATTCTACCGCGTGGTCGCGATGCCATGAACGATCCCGTCTTCGCCGGCTATTTCTCGTTAAATGGCAACGGCGAAATGACCGGCACCGCCTGGGTAGAGGAGAGCGGATTTCTGGAAGGCCCGATCGTGCTGACCAACACCCACAGCGTCGGGGTCGCGCGCGATGCCGTGATTGCCTGGCGTCTCGCTCACGGCGGCCCGGACGCGGAAGGTTTCGCCTGGAGTCTTCCCGTGGTGGCCGAGACGTGGGATGGATGGCTCAACGACGTCGATGGCTTTCACGTTAAACCGGAACACGTCGCCCACGCGATTGAGACTGCGCAAAGCGGGGCGATCGAGGAAGGGAGCGTTGGCGGCGGTACCGGAATGATTTGTTACGAATTCAAAGGCGGCACCGGCACCGCTTCGCGAATAGTCCCTGTAGCCGCGGTTGCCGGCCGCGGTTCTTCCGAAACAAAACAGTTTGCCATAGGCGTTCTGGTTCAGGCCAATTGCGGCCGTCGGCCACAGCTAACGATTCGCGGACTAGAAGTCGGAAAGAAAATTCCCGGCTCCGTTTACAAACAGGAAACCGGCTCCATCATCATCGTGGTTGCGACCGATGCGCCTCTCCTCCCGCATCAACTGAAACGTCTGGCCCGCCGTGCTTCTCTCGGTCTGGCTCGCACCGGCAGTGTTTCCGGTAACGGTTCCGGTGATCTATTCATCGCTTTTTCTACGGCCAACCCGCATGCCGCCGACGCCAAACCCCCGATTCGCACCATCGAAACCATGCCGAACGATCTGATGGATCCGCTTTTCACCGCCACGGTCGAAGCGACCGAAGAAGCCATCATCAACGCTCTGGTCGATAACCAGGACATGATCGGTCGCGACAACCATAAGGTAGAAGCTTTACCCCGCGAACGGCTGCAACAGTTGCTGAAGGAATACAATCGCTCGCGCTAACCTCTCTTAACGTAGAGATTGGAGCGGGAAGTGGTAGTTTACGGCGCAGATTGAGATGAAGAGTGCGCTAATATGCCTGACGTTCTGTTTTGTCTGCGCGAGTGCGCCGGCGGCGGAGAAGGTTGCTCTTATCAAGATCAACGGAGCAATTGGTCCGGCAACGGCGAGCTATATTGCGCGAAGTATCGATGAAGCCCGGACGCAGAACGCACAATGCCTGGTCATTCAACTCAACACGCCGGGTGGCTTGCTCGATTCAACGCAGACAATCGTGCAGGATTTCTTGGGTTCCACGGTGCCGGTGGTGGTTTACGTCTCGCCGACGGGTGCAACTGCGACCAGCGCCGGTTGCTTCATTACCCTTGCCGCAAACGTGGCGGCAATGGCGCCAGCCACGACAATTGGTGCAGCGCATCCGGTGATGCTAGGCGGCATCCCCAGTGGCCAGGAACAAAAGCCCGACGACACCATGAAACAGAAGCTCGAGAACTTTTCGGTGAGCTATATCGAGACGATCGCCGCCAAGCGCCATCGCAATGTCGATTGGGCGAAATCCGCCGTGCGCGAAAGTGCATCGATCACCGCGGAGAAAGCGCTCGAATTAAAAGTGATCGATTTAATCGCCGCGGATACGCCTGAGTTACTAAAGCGATTGAACGGACGCCTCGTAGATGGCAAGGCGCTGAATACCGCCACGGCAGAGATCGCGGAGATCAAAATGTCCCCATCCGAGCGCATCTTTCAACAGCTCTGGCGGCCTGAAGTCATGTTTATTCTCATGCTCATCGCCATCTACGGAATTATCGGTGAAATGACCACGCCCGGCGCGATTCTGCCCGGCGTGGTTGGCGCGATTGCCTTGATCCTCGCGCTTTATCTGGCCGCGATCCTGCCGGTCAACGTTACCGGGGTTGTGTTGATCGCGCTGGCGATGATGCTCTTCATCTTTGATATCTACGCGCCCACGCACGGTGTCCTGACAATGGGCGGCATCATTTCGTTTCTGATCGGTTCGCTCATGCTATTCAACCGCGCCGACCCGCTCTTTCGTTTATCCTTGAGTTACATTATTCCGGCAACGCTTATGACGGCGGCATTCTTTGCTTTCGTTATCGGAAAAGGCTTGCGCGCACAACGGTTGCCCGTGAAAACCGGAGTGCAAGCGATGGTTGGAAGAACAGTGACCGCATCGACTCCCATTGATTCGCAGGGCGGCAGGGTATTCGTCGAAGGCGAGAACTGGAGCGCAGTTAGTGATACACCTGTCGAACCAGGCGAAGTAATAGAGATCGCAGAGGTGCAAGGATTAACTTTGAAAGTAAAACCAGGAAAAGGATAAAGCCATGCCATTACTCGAAGGACTCTTAAAGTTAGTTGCTTGGGCGATACCGATCTTCATTCTCGCGGCGATCATTCTGCCGCAGATGATCCGGATCTTGCGCGAATACGAGCGCGGCGTGATTTTCCGGCTCGGGAAATTACTCGGCGCCAAAGGGCCAGGCCTGATTTTCCTCATTCCGATCGTCGATCGCATGGTGCGAATGGATTTGCGCGTCGTCACCATCAACGTCGAGCGACAGGAAGTGATGACGCGTGACAACGTGCCGGTCACGGTCGATGCCGTTGTCTATTTCCGCGTGGTCGATCCGCAGGCCGCCGTCGTCAAGGTGGAGAATTTTCTTAAGGCCACTTCGCTTATCGCCCAAACCACGCTGCGCAGTGTCCTCGGCCAGGCCCCACTCGATGACCTGCTCTCGCAGCGCGAAACCATCAACCAGAAGTTGCAGGAGATTATCGACCGGCAAACCGAACCGTGGGGCATCAAAGTCACGGCGGTCGAGGTGAAGGATGTCGCGTTGCCGGACACGATGAAGCGCGCCATGGCCAAGCAGGCCGAGGCCGAGCGCGAACGCCGCGCTAAGGTAGTCAACGCTGAGGGCGAATTTCAGGCCGCGGAAAAAATGGTGCAGGCCGCCGCGATGATGAGCAAGGAGCCGATAGCGCTGCAGTTGCGTTTCCTGCAAACCATGCGCGAGATTTCCAGCGAGCATAACACCACGACGTTTCTTCCGGTTCCGATCGATCTCTTCACGCCATTCATGAACAAAGGTGGCCCATCGAAATCGTAGCCTTCTAAATTAATGGCTCCCGCGCGGCACAACATCAGCTTTACACGCAGGCCAACTGAAGCAGTCGCAGAATGTCGATGTTTAACCGTAAGAGCGAACCCACAGCCCCAGCAAGCCAGCCGGTGAGCCCTCCCGTCGTTTCGGAGCAGCCCAACCGAACGTTGGCGCCGGCCCGGCCGAGCGGTCTTCTCTCGAAGGGCGTTTCGATCAAAGGGTCCGTCAAATTCCTTAACGAGTTAACGATCGATGGCGAGGTGGAAGGAACGATCGATTCGCCTGGAAAGCTCTCTGTTGGGGAGCACGCGCAGATTACTGGCGAGATCAGGGCGAAATCGGTCAAAGTGCGCGGAACAATCGAGGGTAATATTTTCGCGACCGAACGCTGCGAACTGCAATCGGGCTGCACGTTGCGCGGTGACATCGAAGTACCGCGACTCGTGGTTGACGAGAATGCGACATTTCTCGGCAGTGCGAAAGTCATCGCAGCGAAGTAACCAATCCTGATCAGTTTTTTACCGCAGATTGCGCAGATCTCCACGGATTATCACTCTCGTAAAGACGAAAGCCGGAATGCGAGGACGCGAGTCAGGCTAGAAGCTAAACTTCCCAAGTTCAGTGTACGCGGTGCCCTTAGCATTGCCACGGCGTTGTGAACATTCACCTGGCTGTTGCATATACAACGCTCAATTGTTGAGTCACTTACCTCTGAATTGGCTCTTAGGTATCTCGGAGTTCGTCGAGTAATTGCTGTTTCAAATGCCGGCGCGCAGATTTTTTTATGGCGCGTCGCTCGGCCGCGACTGCTGCTTTCTCCGCCTCTCGCTGCTTCCGGGTGCGAGTATCGATGTCCTTTGGCAAATGAGAAATCTTTGGCCGTCTCGTGCCCACCCTTCGTTCATTCGGTTTCGCGTACGGATTCACCTATCTAATTCATCGATTCGCTGTAGCCGAAATCGATCATCCCGGGCCCGCGGAAACGAACCAGCGGCTACAGTAGCATAAGATTTCTTGTGAAGACGAAATGCCGGATCGATTGATCCTGTGATGAAAACAAAATTCCCTTTTCTTCGCTTTAAACCAATTCCGCTTTGGCCCGGGATTTCGATGACTCTGGGTTGCTTGCGGTCCTCGGACGTGCGGCTTATACAAAGAAATGTCCGAACACAAAGTGAACCTGCGTTGGGAGCGCGGTGGCGCCGAATTCGTTTATCAAAAATATCCGCGCGATCACACCTGGAGCTTCGACGGCGGCCACACCATGACGGCTTCGGCCGCGCCCGCCTATTTGGGCAATCCTGCCAACGTCGATCCCGAAGAAGCTTTCGTCGCCTCACTTTCCAGTTGTCACATGCTCACTTTCCTCGCGATTGCATGTAAGCAGAAGTTCATTCTCGATGACTACACCGACGAAGCCGTCGGCCACATGGAAAAAAATGCGGAAGGCAGATTGGCGATTACGAAAGTAGAGCTGCATCCGAAAATCACCTGGTCGGGCGAGAAGAAGCCGAGCGCGGAAGAGCTGGATAAGATGCATCACGGCGCACACGACCAATGTTTCATCGCGAATTCGGTCAAAACCGAAGTGACGGTAGTTCAGTAGTCTTAACCGCCGATTACGCTGTTCTGGAGGGACGACCGCTGTGTCGTCCCATGAGTTTGGGACGCGACAGCGCGCGTCCCTCCAATCATGGAATGATGACGCGATATAACCGTTGTAATTGCAGGCCTCCAGTTGGCGAGCCGTCATTCGTGTCGTTTGCTTGTCTTCAAGCGGTCGCGGGATCAGCGACCCAGTCGCAAAATGTTGATAGAGAAATCCGTTTCATCCGCGTGATCTGCGGTTAAATATGTCCGAACATGACTGGGAAAGAAAACGCGCAGCGGATGGAGAAGATTGTCAGCTTGTGCAAACGGCGCGGGTTCATTTTCCAATCAAGCGAGATTTATGGCGGACTCAACGGGGTGTGGGACTACGGACCACTTGGGACCGAACTCAAGAATAATCTTAAACAATATTGGTGGCAGGTGATGGTGCGCGAGCGCGACGACGTCGTCGGATTGGACGGCGCGATCCTGACCCATCCGGCGGTGCTGAAAGCGAGCGGTCACGTCGATACCTTTACCGACCCGATGGTCGATTGCCGGACCTGCAAGGCACGATTGCGCGCCGATCAGCTCGCGGAAAAAAATGGGGTGAGGCAATGCCCAAATTGCGGCGGCAAAGACTTAACTGAGGCGCGGCCGTTTAATTTGATGTTCCAAACGCAGATGGGAGCATCGGCCGATCCGGCCTCAATCGCGTATCTACGACCCGAAACGGCGCAATCGATTTTCGTGCAATACAAAAATGTGCTGGATGTTTCGCGTAAGAAACTCCCGTTCGGGATCGCGCAGATCGGGAAAGCATTTCGGAACGAGATTAACCCGCGCAACTTCACCTTTCGCTCGCGCGAGTTTGAGCAAATGGAGCTGGAGTATTTTTGCCGGCCGGAACAGGGGATGGATTTGCTGGCCTACTGGTTAAAAGAGCGAATCAGGTTTTACGAGGAGATCGGGATTTCCCGGAAACGACTGCACGTTCTGGATGTGCCGGAAAAAGAGCGGGCATTTTATTCGAAAGGCACGTTCGACATCGAATACGAATTTCCCTTTGGCCGACAGGAGCTGGAGGGGGTCGCGTATCGCACCGATTACGACTTGCAGCAGCACATCAAGGCCAGCGGCAAGCCTCTCGATTATTTTGATGAGGAAACCAAGGAACGCTTCGTGCCTCACGTAGTCGAACCGAGTGCGGGCGTCGATCGCACGGTGCTGGCGCTGATCTGCGACGCTTACGACGAAGACAGCGCTCCGGATGAAAAAGGAAAAATGGAAACGCGGACTGTGATGCGATTCCATCCGCGAATGGCGCCGATAAAATGCGCGATTTTTCCGCTTCTCCGGAACAAAGAAGCACTGGTGGCGAAAGCCCGCGAAGTGCAGGCGTTGCTGCGGCCGCACATGAACGTGTTCTACGACGAAGGGGGCGCGATCGGACGGCGTTACCGCCGGCAGGATGAAATTGGGACGCCGTTTGGGGTGACGATCGACTTCGAGACACTTGGCGAAAAGGGCGAGGAACTGCGGGATACGGTCACATTACGCGATCGCGATTCGATGAAACAGGAGCGCGTCGCAATCAAAGATTTGCCGCAACTTATTTCATCTAAGATTCGTTAAAGGGTAACAATGACGGGCAGGAGATTGCTCCGCATAATCCTGGGTCTTGTTGCAGCAAATGTAGTTGTTCCAATTCCCGGATAAAGTCGGTCTGCCTTCGAGAGAGCAAGAGTGGTTTTATGGTTTCGTCGTCATGGCAATTTTGGCCAAGTCTCGTTCTCGTTCCGATGGCGATGGGGATTGCGGCCGCATATTTCTGGCGAAGCCTTTCCTTCAGTCTATGGAGTATTTCCTGTGGTGGGTTATTACTTCGCTGGACGCGTGACGTCACCAGTCACGTGCATATGCGCGTGATGGAACACATCAAGACGTTGGCGGAAGGGGATCGATGATGTTCAAATTTGTCGTCAGGAAATTAAGATGGCTGGCGCGAATACCCATCTTGCCCCAATTGTTCGATGCCGGATTGATGGTTGCGACAATGTTGTTTGATCGGCCGCGGCTTCGCGCAATGGAGATGTTCGAGAACGCTATCCGCCGCAAATACACTATTCAGAGGCGCCCACACCGGTTCGGGGGTGTCGGCTTTTTTATCGGTACAACAGAAATCGGTCATCTTCACGGAAACGGCTTGCTCGATTTGTTCGTTGGAAAATCATTTCGGGCCGAGGAGGTAAGACGAGGGCGCGCTTTGCCTCATCATGTATTTCCCGATTCCGGCTGGATCAGTTTTTGGTTAAAGAGTTCGGACGACATCGCTTTGGCTGTCGAGCTATTTGAGATTGCCAGCATGTATCGCACAACGGACCAGCTTATTTCACGGGCTCATTGAATGGATGCCGTAGAATTCCGCGAATATTGCCTGACGAAACCCAAAGCGACTGAAGGAACCCCGTTTGGTGAAACTGTTCTTGTTTTCAAAGTAGCGGGAAAAATGTTCGCGCTGATGTCGCTGGATGAAGTTTCAGCGACTGCCAATTTAAAATGCGATCCGGATCTCGCGCTTGAGCTGCGCGATCGTTATGAGCAAGTGCGACCCGGTTATCACATGAACAAGAAGCATTGGAATACGGTGGAGATCGAAGCTGGTATTCCGGAGACCGAGCTGCGCAAAATGATCGACCATTCTTACGACTTGGTCGTGCAGAGCCTGCCGCGAGCGAGTCGCTCTACGAAACCGCACGCAGCTGCACCTCGCCGAGCTGTAGCTGCAAAGCGTCGCGTGCGATGCTGAGAAAATGATCGGCGGCGTCGGTTAACGCTACATCCAACTTTCCAGCGGAAGTCGACGTGGTGGCGAGCGATTGTCGATCCAGCAAATCTTTGACTGCTCGCGCACAATTCATGGCGGAATCGACAATCTCAATTTTGTCACCCAGGGACCGAACGATCGCGCGAGTAAGCAAAGGGTAATGAGTGCAGCCAAGCACGAGAGTGTCAATTCCGTCTGCGACCATCGGATTGAGGTAACGTTCGATCGTTAAGTCGGTCAGTCTATCATCGAGCAGTCCTTCTTCGATCAGTGGCACGAGCAATGGGCAGGCCACGCTGCTGACGCGGACATGGACGTTCAGTGCGCGCAAAGCATTTTCATAAGCGCCGCTGCGAATGGTCGCACGCGTCCCGATAACGCCGACATGACGGTTACGCGTCATCGCGATGGCAGCGTGCGCTCCAGGTTCAATCACGCCAATCACCGGGACCGAGACGCCGGCTCGCAGCTTTGGAATTGCGACCGACGAAACGGTATTGCAGGCAACGACGATCAGTTTCGCATCTTCGGCCATCAAAATTCGGGCGAGCTCGAGGCCGTAACGCTCGACCGTTTCCGCGCTTTTGTTGCCGTAGGGAACGCGTGCCGTGTCACCGAGGTAGAAAATGTTTTCGTTCGGCAAGAGTTCACGTAACGCTCGGACCACGGTGAGCCCGCCGATGCCGGAATCGAACACCCCAATTGGTTTCATCTATTAACTGCGGAATCGATCATTTTCGCGAAAAGTGGCGGTGAGGTGCAACTGCTGCAAGTTAAAGTGGCGTAAACGCCCTGCTTGCGTTTGTTAGCGGCTCGCATCCCGAAAGCGAGCATGATTCTCATGGCCGAGTTGCCGAAAACTTACGATCCGAAAACAGTTGAGCCAAAGTGGTATCAGCGCTGGCTCGATGGGGCCGCATTTCATGCCGATGCCAAATCGACGAAGCGGCCATTCTCGATTGTTATACCGCCCCCAAACATCACTGGGGTTCTCACTCTTGGTCACGTCCTTAACACTACCATCCAGGATATTCTGGCGCGGCATGCGCGGATGCAGGGGCGGGAAGTGATGTGGCTGCCTGGGATGGATCACGCTGGAATTGGCACGCAGACGGCAGTCGAGAAATGGTTGCGCAAAAATGAAGGGGTGACCCGGCGCGATCTCGGCCGCGAAGAGTTCCTGCGCCGCGTTCTGGAATGGCAGGACAAACATGGCGGCATCATTATTCAGCAGCTGAAGCGGCTAGGCTGTTCCTGCGATTGGTCGCGACAACGCTACACTTTTGACGCGGATTACATCGGGGCGGTTGAGAGAGTGTTTGTCGATCTTTACCAGAAAAAACTGATTTATCGGGGGCGGCGCATGATCAACTGGGACCCTGCGGCCCAAACGGCGCTGTCAGACGAGGAAGTCATCAGCAAACCACAAAAGGGAAGTCTGTATTTCGTTCGTTATGAAGTCGTTGATGAACCCGGCCGCTTTCTTGAAGTAGCGACAACGCGCCCGGAAACGATCATGGCTGATACCGCAGTCGCAGTTCATCCTAACGATAAGCGGTACACCGACCTTGTCGGCAAACAGGTGTGGCGTCCGCTTGCACGCGAGGAACTTCCGGTTGTCGCGGACGAGGCGATTGATCCCGAATTTGGGACCGGCGTTCTAAAGGTAACGCCAGCTCACGACATAGTCGATTTCGAGGTCGGCCAGCGCCACAAATTGCCGATTATCGACGTCCTAACAGAAAATGGACGGATTAACTGCCCAGCGGTACCAGAATTGCATGGGCTCGATCGCTTTGAGGCGCGCAAACGTGCGGCGGAAATTTTGCAAGAGCGTGGGTTGCTGGCAAAAACCGAGCCCTATGAGAACAACGTTGGCTTTAGCGATCGCAGCGAAGTCCCAATCGAGCCGCGCCTGAGCGAGCAGTGGTTTCTGCGGTATCCGAAGACGAAGGAAGCGCTCGCGGTCGTGCGCGAACATTTGATTCGGTTCTATCCGGCACATTGGGAAAAAGTTTACGCGCAATGGCTGGAGAATATTCAGGACTGGTGCATCAGCCGGCAAGTCTGGTGGGGGCATCGCATACCGGCGTGGTATCCGAAGCAGAGATCGGAGGTCAGCCTCCGGCCCAAAGGGGCCTACGCCCCGGCGGGAGATCAGGAGTCAGAAATTTATGTTGGAATCGAGCCTCCGGCCGATCCGGAGAATTGGAGACAGGATGAGGACACGCTCGATACCTGGTTTTCCTCGTGGCTTTGGGCCTATGAGACGATGGATCCGGAGACACGCGCGAAATTCTATCCAACGTCCGTTCTCGTCACCGGTCCGGACATTATTTTCTTCTGGGTTGCCCGGATGATCATTGCCGGGCTGGAATTCAAGCCCGGCAAATCCGAACGCGATCAGGATAACATTCCGTTTCGCGACGTTTTCTTGACCGGAATCATTCGCGACAAGCAGGGGCGTAAAATGTCGAAATCACTCGGTAATTCACCCGACCCGCTGGATTTGATTGCGAAATACGGAGCGGATGGTTTGCGCTTCGGTTTGATGCGAATTGCGCCGAGTGGGCAGGACATTCGCTTCGACGAAAAACAGATCGAAGAAGGGCGGAACTTTGCCACTAAACTGTGGAATCTGGCGCGTTTCCGCCAGATGCACGGCCCGTCGAATCCAAACCCGAAATTGAAAGAGAGCGAGCTCTCGATCTACGCCATCGAAGCGCTGGCGCGTTTGAGCGAAACTATCGGGGCGGTTGAAGCCGCGTATCAGGACTATCAATTCAATGCCGTCGCCCAGCAGCTATACGATTTTGTCTGGGGCGATTTTTGCGATTGGTTCGTCGAAGCGGGCAAGACGGACATCTTCGGCGAAGACACAGCGCGCAAGGAATCGACCCTGGCGACGATGGATTACATCCTGTCTGCCATCATTCGTCTCCTCCATCCCTTCATGCCGCACCTGACGGAGGAGCTTTGGTCATTGATGGGATTCGGGACAGGAAAAAATGAATTTCTCGATTTCGCGCCTCTGCCATCAGCGATGGCTTTAGACGAATCAATCCAGGACAAGCGCGAACTCGGGCAGGTGCGATTTACGAAACGGTAGAAGCGGGGCGAAATCTCAGGGCGGAAGCGCGAGTCCCATCAAATCAAAAAGCAAAATTCGCCCTCCGTTCTAACGAATCGTGGGCAAAGGAGGAAAGTGCGACCATCGCGCGTCTGCTCAACGCGGAATCGCTCGAGGTCGAGGCAAATTTCCAAACGCCGTCTCGCTCGTCGGTAGCAGCGACAAAATTGGGCGAACTATTTTTAATTGCGGGCGAGACGGATCGCGCGATGGAACGCGAGCGTCTGGACAAGGAGATAGCGAAACTGGAAGCGGAATTAAAAGCAACGGAAGTAAAGCTGGCGAATGCGTCCTTTATCGAGCGTGCCCCGAAGCAAGTGGTGGAGGAACACCAGCGTCGCCGCGCCGATTTCAGCGCCCGATTGGCGCAGCTTCGGAAGGCACGAGCGTCCCTGGATTAAATACGACGCGATAGGAATGCAATTCCGCCCTACGTTGTTCGAAAAGTGCTTTCAACTCCGGCGTGTAAGAGCTGCCGTCATATTCTCGATTCAGTTCGAGCCAGAGACGGCCGTTCGGCGCGAGGTGGCCTGCGACATCGCTTAGGAAATAATCCCATTCCGCTGGGCCCCACAGTTTGTCGCTCTTGTGATTATTGAAGCAAATCAGATAGGCCGTGATGATGTCGAATTTACGGTCGAATTTTGGCAACGGTTGAAATGCTTCGATCCGCGCAAGGGTGCGAGGAATTTGCAGTAGCTCGATAAGCTCGCGAAACATCGGCAATTCATCCAGATCGAGGCCGAGAATTTCGTGACCGAGTAATTTGTTGATGTAGAGAAAATAACCGGCGCCGCAGCCGAGATCGAGAATGCGCGAACGCGGGGCATAATCTAGCTCCAGCTCGCGCACGCGCTGCAGATTGGTTCGAATCCAATGCTCGAGATCGAGATACTTCGGCGGCGCATCGCCTGGATCGTCCACCGCATATTTCCGCCGGATTTCCTCGAAGCGCCGGGCGTCGATTGACTTAACAATTGCGCCGGTGGTAATGCGGGCCGGGAAACGGCGGTTGCGCACGATCGCACGCGTGTGCCGTCGCGCGCTGTCGAACGCTTCGCCGGTAAGGATTTTTCCGAGTTTCTGGGAGAGCCGCAACGGCGGTTGGTAACGCAGCGGGACGGTCCTGTCAACGTCTGCCTATGGTGGCGAAATTGAGACGGTGCGGTACACTACCAGGACGTGAGCTTGTGGAAGAAATTGCTCTGGATCGCGGTAACGCTACTTGGGCTCGGGTCGATTGCGATTCTGGCGATGTCCCGGGGTGAGCAAATCAACGCGCTCTGGATCATCGTCGCGGGGTTGTGCGCCTTCGCCATAAGTTATCGTTTCTATTCGAAGTGGCTCGCCAGCAAGGTGCTTTTGCTGAACGACCAACGGGCCACTCCCGCTCTCGTGCAAAACGACGGCAAAGATTTTGTGCCGACGAATCGTTGGATGGTTTTTGGACATCATTTCGCTGCCATCGCCGGGCCCGGCCCGTTAGTCGGACCGGTGTTGGCGGCGCAGTTCGGATTTTTACCGGGCACGCTTTGGATCCTGATCGGGGCGACCCTTGGGGGCGGCGTACACGACATGATTGTGCTGTTCGCCTCGGTGCGGCGGCGCGGAAAAACGCTCGGGCAAATGGTGAAGGAAGAGATTGGGCGCGGGGTGGGCGCACTCGCATTGATCAGCGTGCTCGCCATCATGATCATTTTGCTCGCAGTACTGGCGCTGGTGGTGGTGCAGGCGTTGGCAAAAAGTCCTTGGGGTCTCTTCACCATCGCGATGACCATTCCCATCGCCTTGCTCATGGGCGCAGGATTGCGCAGTGGCCTTTTCAATGTCAGCTGGATTACCGCCTTCGGAATCGTGGGCCTTTTTTTTGCCGTGTGGGGCGGACAATTTCTTGGGAATTTCCCCGCGCTCGAAGCCTGGTTTCGGCATAGCGATCGATGGCTGGCCTGGGCGATTATGGCTTACGGATTGGCGGCGTCGATTCTGCCGGTTTGGATGTTACTGACCCCACGCGATTATCTCAGCAGCTTTCTGAAAATCGGCACGGTCGCCGCCCTTGCTGTGGCGGTGTTGTTGATTCACCCGGCGCTGCAAATGCCGGCGCTGACAAAATTCATCGATGGAAGCGGATTGGTTTTTGCCGGCCCGGTTTTTCCGTTTGTTTGCATTACCATCGCGTGCGGTGCTGTTTCGGGGTTTCATTCGCTCATCGCTTCGGGAACAACGCCGAAGATGCTGGAGCGCGAGTCACGGATTCGCGACATCGGTTACGGCGCGATGATTACCGAGATGATGGTCGCGTTAATGGCGATGATCGCGGCGTGCGTGATTCAGCCGGGCGAATACTTTGCCATCAATACCAAAGGGACGCCGACGGAAGTAGTGGCGAAAGTTTCGGCGGCCGGCTTCCCTGTAACCGAGCCGCAAATGGCCGATCTGGCGCGGAATCTCGGCGAACAAACAATGTTTAATCGCGCGGGGGGTGCACCGACCTTTGCCGTCGGCATGGCGCACATGTTTGCACGCGTTTCGGCTGGTCCGACGGCGCTGGCGCTGTGGTATCACTTCGCCATCATGTTTGAAGCGTTGTTTATCCTGACGACAATTGACGCGGGAACGCGGGTGGGAAGATTTCTGCTGCAAGATTTGCTTGGAAATTTGTGGCGACCGTTGGGCAACACCCGCTCATGGATCGCGAATTCGTTCGCCAGTATGTTACTGGTGGCAACCTGGGGTTGGTTCTTGTATCAAGGTGTGATCGATCCCCTCGGCGGCATCAACACGCTCTGGCCGCTCTTCGGTCTGGCGAACCAGTTGCTCTCGGTGATCGCGCTCTGTCTCGGCACTACGTTGCTGATCAAGATGGGAAAAGCTCGCTATCTCGTTATTACGATTGTTCCGCTGCTTTTTATGGCTGTGGTCACGTTTTCAGCCGGTTACATGAAGATTTTCTCGCCTGACCCAAATCTGGGTCTTTTGGCCAGCGCGCGTTTAGCGATTCAAAAAAGTGCCCAAGTGGCTGATGCCGGGGCCGCGGCGGTGCTGATTCGGCAGGCGACGATGTATCGAATCGATGTTTTTGTTGCTGCAAGCTTTCTCCTGCTCGTGCTCCTGATCGTAATCGGTTCCGCAGTTGAATGGTGTCGACTGTTAGCTGGCCACAAACGAGTCGAACTACACGAGAGTGAATTCGTGCCCTTGGCCGAGGTGGCAACTAGCTGATCAAGCTATCCAGCAAATTTAAGCTCGTAAGTATGTGAGCAGAATGTGCAAAGTTTAAAAAGGGCGTGTTGCCCAAATCGGCTTCTTGTCATGTCGAGCGCAGTCGAGACATCTCTTACTACTAGTAATTCCTAAAATGAGAGATTCCTCGACTTCGCTCGGAATGACAAAGCAGGGTGATCCGCACGAGAACGTTGCCTAGCAGTGCGCCCTAAATAGGAGCAAGGTGAGCTTTGTGGGCGATAACATCTTGTTGTACGGCACTATCCTACAGCGATTTATTGACGATAATGCTCGACAAATTCCGACGGAACCTGTAAAAGCCTCGTCGATTTCGTCATCCGACAAAGTTTCATCTTATCTTCGGCACGGTTGAATAAGCCGCAGAGGCCGGATCTTCGCTGAGACACCGTTTAGCGCGATCTCCCAGATCCAACTGTAGTCCCGAGTCAGCCGAAGTGAGACCGCTTCTTCAAAGCGCCTCGTCAAGATGATTAGCGGTTCTGCGCGGAACTGGATCGTGGTTAATGCAGTTCAACAATCCAACTTCAACAAGAAATGAAAACAAAGAAATGACAACTCTACATTTAGGAAAATCAATCGGATGGTCGCCTTTGCGGCTTGCTTTCCTCCTCATCCCGCTCGTCCTCACCTGCGTTGCCCTTTCGCCGGTGGCGCGAGCGCAGCTGAGCCCACCACCTGGCGGAGGCTATCCCGGCCACAACACCGCTGAGGGGACTGATGCGCTCTTCAGCCTCACAACTGGCACCAACAACACAGCCAACGGTCATGAAGCGCTATATTACAACACAACCGGCTTCATCAACACGGCCTTTCGCGCTCTTTAACAACACCACTGGCGGCGCCAAGACGGCCACCGGTTCTGGCGCGCTCTTTAGCAACACTACTGGCCTCGGCAACACGGCCACCGGTGCTGATGCGCTCATTAGCAACACCACCGGCAACGGCAACACGGCCATCGGTAATGAAGCGCTCGATCACAACACCACTGGCGAACTCAACACAGCCAACGGTCAAGAAGCGCTCCTTAGCAACACCACTGGCGGCAGCAACACGGCCAACGGTGCTGGTGCGCTCCTTAGCAACACCACCGGCAGCGTAAACACGGCCACCGGCGCTGCTGCGCTCACTTCCAACACCACTGGCATCAACAACACGGCCAACGGTGTTAATGCGCTCTTTAACAACACCACTGGCAACATAAACACGGCGGACGGTCGTGATGCGCTCGCTCAGAACACAACCGGCGGCAACAACACCGCATTGGGCTGGTTGGCCGGTCACAATCTCACTACAGGCGATAACAACATAGATATTGGCAACGTAGGTGTTGCTGCCGAGTCGAACACGATCCGCATTGGCACGCAGGGAGCTCAGACGGCCATCTATCTCGCTGGCATTACGGGCAAAACCAGTCCAAAAGGCATGCCGGTCTTCGTAAACGCCAACGGCCAACTCGGGACGGTCACTTCCTCGGAGCGTTTCAAGGACGCGATCAAGCCGATGGACAAAGCCAGCGAAGTAATTCTCGCGCTCAAACCGGTCACCTTCCATTATAAGAAAGAGCTCGACCCCGAGAGCATCCCGCAATTTGGCCTCATAGCCGAGCAAGTGGAAAAAGTGAACCCTGATCTAGTGGTTCGCGATGGGGATGGGAAGCCCTACACGGTGCGTTACGAAGCAGTGAACGCGATGCTACTCAATGAGTTTCTTAAAGAGCACAAGGCTTTTGTCGAAGAGCACGGCACGGTGAGAGAGCTAAAGTCCACGGTCGCACAAGAGGAAGCAACCATCGCACAACTGAAATCTGGAATGGAGGCTCTCACCGCAACAGTAAGAGAGCAGGCAACGCAAATCCAGAAAGTGAGCGTTCAGCTTCAAGCGAGCAAACCTGCGACGCAAGTGGTCAACAATCCCTAAAAGTCGCGCCTGCCCCAACAAAACAAGGCAGCACTTTACCATCAGCCGTCACGCTTCACCGCGTGGCGGCTTTTTGTTTCACGCGTTACGGTTCCTTGGACTCGCCAGCGTGCTCGTGCGTCTCGATCACATTGCCAGCCATCACGTAATCTGCGCTGGCAAAAGCGAGGCGGCTGGGAAGCTTGACGTTTGCTAGTGTTGATTAAATTTCGTCCCATGAACTTAAAATCTGTGTTCGTTCGCGTCTTTGCGATTCTTGCGTTTGCCATCGCAATTTGCTGGAGCAGTCAGGCTGCACAGCCAAGCAGCACCGGTAGCGGTCGTTTAGTTGTGCAAAGATCGCCCGCGATTGGGAGTAGCACGTTTCTAAAGCTCTCGATCGATGGCGAAGTTCACAATATCCAACCGGGAAGTCGCTACGATCAGCTGATTCCAGCGGGACATCACGTTTTAATCGTGGACACGCCGGGCAATCAACATAAGCCGACTTCAATGGAGCTTACCGTGGATCCAGGGATGACCTACGCGTTCACCGCCGTTCGGGGGTCGGACCAGGGTGTATCTTTGCAGCGATCGAGGAAGACTCCCTAGGCAAGTCGGAAGAAATCCTATCGTCGGGGGTCTTTGGGAATGAGCGCACGGATTATTAGGTCCGACCGTCACGCGATCGCGTTTGAGTTCCCAAAGCCTGTTTTATCCGACACCGACAACGTCTCCACAATATAAGACATTGCCCTATGATTAGTCAGATAATGTTTGACAGACTCTCGCGGAATCTGTAAAGCCTCGTCGATTTCGTGATTCGACAGTTTCAACTTACTTCGGCACGGCTGAATAAGCCGCAGGGGCTGGCTCTTCGCTGAGACACAGTCTAGCGCGATTTCCCAGATCCAACTGGAGCCCCGAGTCAGCCGAAGTGAGGCCGCTTCTTCAAAGCGCCCTCGTCAAGATGATTCCCGGTTCTGCGCGGAACTGGATTGCAGTTAATGCAGTCAACAATCCATCCTCAACAAGAAAAACATAGCGATTTGGTTCCAGCGATGCACTACATCGCTTGGGGCCTTTGGATTTCTGTTAGAGGAGGCTGAGGGCTGGGGATGAAACTTCGGGCCGTAAACATCGCGAAAACTGCCGCCGGGACCGGCCGCAAAAGTAGCGGAGGAGACAACAAATAGGAGTAGGAATGAGAATTTCACAGTAAAACAATAAATGCTAAGGTTGTAAGATTAACAAGGACGGGCCAGACCTTGTGCCGCTCCAAACCAAAACTCAACCGAAAAATTGCTTCTCGAAAAAACTATTTCCGGCGCAGCGGGACAATGATTTCCTGATCGTGGCGAAGAAGGACGACGTGGCCGTCGTTAATCGTTTTGACGGTGATCTGGTAGATTTGAGTCCCCAGCTGCAAGCCAAATTGCTGGCCTTCGCTCATCGTTCGCCCGTTAATGATCGCGTAATGCGCTTTTGGATCGAGCGTGATCGATGAGACGACAAAAGATGACGGAGGAATAGCCGGTCCCGCGTGGTCCGGCCCAGTCTTAGCCATTTTCGGAGCTGGCTTCCATCCGATTGGCCAAAACGGATTGCGCTCGTTCGCTTCGACATTGAAGGAGGACTTATGCTTCAATTCCATCGAAGGCGTCTCGTCTGCCAGCAAAATGCTGCTGCAAGTCATCACGCAAAGGTAAAACAGCTTCTTCATTTCTTGTCGATGATAGTGGAGGCGGTAAAGACGATCTCCTGCATCTCAGGGTCATTCGCGGCGGCGTGAATACGTAGTCGCCGGATCGACAGTAGGGGATTTGAATTCTCCAGAAGGGCAATTGCTTTGCCCAAGCTCCCAAAGTCCGCCTGGGGCAGATCGACGATCCAGAGATACCGATTCCAGCCAGCGAGTTCCTTTTCTTTAAACGCGTTACTGGCTTCGAGCCGGGTCGTTACTTTGTCGATTTGCTGGCCAGCGAAAAATGTTTTTATCCGCGGGGGAAACCATGCGATTGGTGCACCATCGGGGCTAAGCGCGCGCATGGCATCGTAACGGACGGTAGCGGCATGCGCACTCTCCTCCAGTTTTGTCGCTTTCGATATCTCAGCCTTGGAGGTCGCGATTTTCTGCTCGAGCTCGTTAATTTTCCCCTGGATCGAATTCCGGCTATTGTTCAGCGGCCCGAGGAAGAATGTAAAATAAACGTAGAGCAGCCCGATCAAGCCAAATCCACCGAGCATCAGTCGCTTGGTTTGTTCCTTATTCAAAGTTAGGAATCCTCCTTCTTGGGCTTGCTTCTTCGCTCGGAGGGCGCCGCTTCCGCCGGCTTGGGGAATGGGTCCAATCCGACCAGGACGACAAAATGGGCGGTGGTTACGTTATTCCCACCCACTGAGACGGTCGTATCGAGGTCTTCCAGAGTCTTGAATTCGACTTTTACGCTTGGTTCCTGCTTGCCGATCTGTTCGAGCAACATTTGGCGGAAGTCTTCTGCTACTCCGCGCGGTTCTCGTCCACCAGCTACGCCATCAAGGGTTATGGTGATGCCTTTATCGTCCTCGACTGCGCCTTCGAGGGATGTGATCTGGATATTTGGCGTTACACAATGCGCCACCTTCTCCAGCAGAGGAGCCCAGTAGAAACGGCTATCAATGAGTGTGTCGAGCGTTTTGGTCGTGCCAATGATGCCGTTCAGTTCCTCGGCACGCTTTTGCGCGGCGGTGACCTTCGGCTCGACTTTGGCCCATTCACCCTGCACCCCGTTAAGATGGCGCTTGCTGTCCAGAACCCGATAGCCAGTCCAGAGATAGTTCAGGAGCAGCAAGGCGGCGAGGGCAATGCCAGCATAAATGCTCAGCTTCAGGGGATCGCGTTGTCGCTGCCGCTGCTCGAGGATTTCTTCGTGGAGAAGATTTAATTGCAGGGGCATGACGCGTTACGTTCGCAGGTATTCGAAAGCCGCCCCGCAGGCGACGTTGAGCGAGACAAATTCCTGCTGGAGGTTTTTGCGTTTTGCCGCCGGCAATGCGACCTCGCAGTTTTCGAGGGGATCCCAAATCTCACAGGGCAAGCCGAGCTCATCACTCAGGGTCTGCAGAATCATTTCTGCGCGCGATAATCCGCCCGAAACGTAAAGCCGATGGATGGAGGTTTCATGTTGCCCCTCAAAGAAGCCCATGGAATTGCGCACTTCGGTGCAAAGCCGTGAGAGAGTGTTCCGGCAAATATCAGCCATTCCGGGATCGCCTTGCTGGATCATGAGATGGGCAGCGTTGGCGTCGAGTGCGCCGTCGGCGGTGAGCGCCTGGGTAAAATGTTTGCCGCCGTAATCGAAGGCACGAGTCAGGGTGAGCTCGCCGTTACAACCGATCAGCACTGTGCTTTGCAAATGACCGAGATCGAGCAAGAGGAAAGCTTCCTTCTGGTGGACGTCCGGATAGGCAACTTCGAACGCGTTAAAAGAACAAACCTGCGCCAGTTGCATTAGCTCTAACGACAAGCGGGTTTTCGCCATCGCTTCGGAGATTTCTTTAACCTTTGAACGCAACAGCCCGCCGACAAGATAACGAGTCTGCGTTGTTGCCGGGGCCTGGACCTGAACGGCAACAGCCCGTTCGCCTTCGCCAGCTGTGCCATTAGCACCCGAGATGCCGTTGGAAATGCTTGCGACATCGAGCACAAAATCTTTGCAATCCTGGTTGAGCATGCTCAGCCCGTTATAGCGTAGAGCATTGCGGAGAAGCGCCGGCGGCGTGTTCGGCTGCTCGATAATTCGCAGAAGTGAGCCCGGCTCAGAAACGGCCAGGGCACAGCTCTTAGTATAGCCGCCGAGATCCTTTAACAGCTGTTTGATGTGCTGCGCCACGTCATCGGCCGTCGTCACTTCCTCGGGCACTTCGTGCGAAGCAAAGCTGGTCAGGGCATAGCGCGTGTCGCTCTTCTTGTTCAACAGCACCGCCTTATAAGCGCGCTTGCCAAGATCGATGCCAATGACAGAATTTCCGCGTTTCGCCATGGGTGATTCTGGTGCTTGTAGCGGGAAACGTGCCTGCCACCTTGCAAATTGCGGGGCGTTTCCCTCTGCGTCCGGTCGCAAAACAAGCCTTGCAATCACCGCGGCTCCACAGAGCGTCGCCCTACCAAGGATTGTTGAGCGGGTAATTGGTAGGGCGAGACTCTGTCGAGCCGATGGAAATTGGTGAGGTATCGGGTAAAAAGCCCTCGCCTCGATCACCCAATCAGGCCGCCGCAGCCGACGATGGGCGGTAACCAAAAAAACCGCGCTGCTTGATGATCTGCGTCACTTCCGGAGGCACCATTTTTTCCCAACCGCTGTCACCGGTCTGCAATTTGGCAAGCGCGTCCGGCGGGAAAATCTTAAGGTATTCCGCGTGATAATCGGTGATCTCGACGATGAAATTGTTATCCATAATGAATTGGAAAAGCGCCTTCAGGTTGGGAGCGACCTCGATTTGACTCGCGGTGATGATTTTGCCACTCTTTTCGTCGATCATCGGATAAACGTAGAGTTTGAGCGCACCTTTGAACATCCGTCCCAGCGCTTCCAGAATCCCGCCTTCAAGATTTAAATAATATTTCTCGTCGAAGATTTCCATCAAACTGGGCACTCCCATGACCAGCCCAACTAGCTTGCTGGTATAACGCGCCAGGTAACCGGAGAGGCGATAGTATTCGCCAAACTTCGAAATCAGGACTGTGCGCCCCAGCGCGCCCAGGATATCAACCCGCGCCAGAAAATCGGCGTGGTTCAGTTGGCCTTCCGCCAGCAGATTCTCCAATGTCATTTCCATCAGGACCAGGACTTCAGATTCGTCGCAGCCAGATTCACGAAGGAACTTACGGCGCGCGCCGTCGAGCATGTCATTGGTGGCGTAAGTAACCGGCCGAAAACTGCCGCGCTCCACCAGGATCGCGTTTTTATAAAACACTTCGGCCGGTTGTACCGTTTCACCATCCGCCCGGAACATAACCGCGTCGGTCAATCCCTGGCTAACGAGTTGTAGACTCATTAAACGATTATCGACATGGGCAAAGGCCGGGCCGGAGAATTTGATCATGTCCACCTCAATCCGGCCGGGGGCGAGATTTTCCTGCAGCGACGAAATCAACTCTTCTGCCTTCGCGTGATAAAATGCGCCGTAAATCAAATTCACTCCAATAACGCCCAGCACTTCCTGTTGTTCGACGTTCCCTTCATCCAGCATCCGGACGTGGACAATGATCTGGCTTGGTTCCCCGCGAAAATCGGTTTGAAAACGGACTCCGAGCCAGCCGTGTGCTTCGTTGTGTTGTTTGAAGCTGCGCGCTGCCACTGTGTCGGCAAAAACGAAGAATAAACGTTGCGCGCCGAGCGTTTTATCGAGCCGTTCGATTAATAATTTGTATTCGTGATCTAGCATGGTCCCGAGACGAACCCGACTGACGTAGCGGTCGGTTGGACCGTAGATCGCGTCGCTGAAGGTCATGTCATAGGCCGACATTGTTTTCGCGATCGTCCCGGAGGCGCCGCCTACGTGAAAACAGCGACGCGCTACTTCCTGCCCCGCGCCGATTTCGGCAAAGGTCCCATAGCGTTTGGCATCGAGATTAATCTGGAACGCTTTCTGATTCGTTCCGACATCCATCTCAGCTTTCACAATTTCCAAGATGTCGGCATTTATCGGGCTTCTCAACCGCCGAGTTCGGCCGCCGGAAAGCCTGTCATCCCGAGCAAAGTCGAGGGATCCCGATGCGAAATCTTAAAGTGTGCGCCGCGGAATCCTTCGACTTCGCTTCGCTCCGCTCAGGATGACCCGTGATAGAGCGCTATGGAGGGGCGAGCTCAGCGAGTCCGCGGTTGTCAAGAGCGCCGCAGAGCTCCTCCCTCCGTTCCTGGAGCTCGTCCCTACCCGCGTGTGCCCTACAACCGCACCTTTTCCACCGCGTTCGCCGCTATCCAGCCGCGCTGATCATTCGGCAGCGCCGCGTAATTCCAGTCACCGCGCTCCTCCAAAATCACAACTTCGCTTCCAGGTGGCAGAGCCAAAACACTTCGTGCACTGTCGACGGTCGCAACTCTGGCTTCGGCGTTTTCCGCAATCACAATTGCCAGGCCCTGGCCGCGCGTGCCGTTTTCCAATGTGAAGGCAGCGAACCCGCAAATCGCGGCCAGAAATATACCGGCTAGCGCCCACAGCACTCTGCCGGGTCGCAGGATCAGCCAAATAATTGCGAGCCAGAACAAAATCGCGGCCACAATCGCGAAAAGGTCAGCCGTTCCAAAATTTAGATATTTCTCTAAAGCTGACGGCGCCAACTCCAGTGAGCGCGCTTGGTCGTGCGCAATCCGCAGGTTGGCGTCGGCTTCCGGATGATGAGGATCCAATCGTAAGGCGCGGTCATAATTCAAAATGGCCCGCCCGAAATCGCCATGACGAAAGTAAGCGTTGCCCAGATCGTAGAATAAATTCGCGCTCCGCTCCCCTGAATCGACGACCGTTTGGTAATCTGCGATGGCGGCCTTGAAGTTTCCCGCCGCAAATTCCGTGTTTGCTTTCGCGAATAAATCATCGCCAGTCCGGCTCGGGCCATCGTTTGCCCCTTTTGCGTTGGGCAGTGCGAACAAAAGCAAAACCAGAATTTGAAGTAGCGCCCTTCGTTTCATGAAAGGCTTTCGATCAATTCCAAGGTTTCGCGCCGTCCGTCGCTGGATAACGGACTCTCGCCGTTGCCAGCGCCGCTGTAGCGGAACTCGTCGCTGGTGGCGAACAAGCGCCGCATCCGCTCGCTTTGTTCGGCATTCAGGGCAAACACTCGCGCGGCAGTTTCCGCATCGACCGTCGCTGGTTCGATGTTCGTTTGTTTGAGCGCAGTCTTTAGCTGCACCACCCGCGAGGCATCGGAGAAATATTCTCGCGGCGCCAACTGATCACGGCGCAATTTGCGCAGCAGTCCGTCCCTTTCGTGCTGTAGTTGTGCGGCACGCAAAGCTGCCCGATTGGACGCGCGCACGGTTTGCACCTTCCAACCCATCAGCCCCAGGGCAAAAGTGAACGGAAGAAGTTGCGCCAGCCAAAATTCCTTTCGTGCATAAACAGGCGCAAAGCTGGACACCATTTGGCCGCGGTCGTTAATCTGATGCAAAATATCCTGCGCTTTTTGCTGTCCACCAGGGGCAGGCGGAGTTGATGTTGCCGGAGTAGTTCCGGCGACCGCGGGGGCAGCCGGAGCATTTCCTTCCACAATTAACGGTACTGCTTCGCTATGCAGCGTTACATACCTTTCCTTTACCGGATCGAAATAACTGAAGGCCAGCGGCGGAACATTGGTCAACTTCTCGTTAGGTGAAACCACCAATTCGAATGTTTTCGTTCCGCTGATTCCGACGTCGTCATCCTGCTTGAAATTTGATGACGGCGGATACTTGTGCCAGCCGCGCTCGTCACTTAGCTCTGGCGCATCCATCCGGTCGAAGTTCCCGCGTCCGGAGATCGCTGCCTTAATCGTGATCGGGTCGCCTATCTGGACTCGCTTCGGGTTCGCTTCCGCGGTCATTGAGAAACTCCCCAGCGCTCCGGAAAAAGTTGGCGGTGCTCCCGCCGGCAATGCCTTTACTTCCAATGAAACCGGGTCGCTCTTGACGTCGATCTCATGTTGCTCCATCAGCCCTCCAAACGGCAGCGTAAAGAAAGGATCGGAGAACGGATCCTCGGAGAAAGGGTCAAACGGTTTTCGCCGCGTCCCCGAGCTCCGTCGCGGAACGAGAATATTCGCTTTCTGTTCGACCGGCCCAATTTGAAAATTACCGACCCGGGCTGCGGAAATCGCCGTCTTATAATTGAAAACGACATAACTGCCCCCTTCGATATTCTCCAGATTGCGTTCGGGTTCGCCCAGCGCTTGCACGGTGAAACCCTGGCCGCTCACTTGCGGTGGCGCCATCTCAGCCACGCGTGTCCGCGAATTAAATCCGACCCGCACTACAACCGGAATCATTTCACCGACGTAGGCAATCTTTTTCGGTACCAGAAGCTCGGCAAAAGCGATCTTTTCTTCGCCAGTCCGTGCATTCCCGGATGGGGTCCGATTGCTTCCCGTGCCCGCGGCCGCCCTCGGAGAGTCCGCCACTTGCAGCGTTAGCTCAGGCGTCTGCAAATTGTCTTTACCGGCGCGTATGCTTTGCGGCGGAATTTTATAGGTTCCCGATTTTTCCGGTAAAATCGTGTAGTTGTAGGTGATCGAGGAAGAAGCAGTAAAATTTTTCCACGTCATCTCAGTCGATTTGCCGGTGAAATGAATCTGCAAACCCGGGACGTCGATCTCGCTCGGCGGTTTCACCGATGTCCCAGCGTTATCGATTTGGATTTGCAACTGCACCGTTTCACCCACAACGACTTCCGAGCTCGTCAGCACTGCCGTAATTTTCGGCGAATCACCACGTGCAAACTGCGCAATCGCACTTGCCAGCAAAACCGAGAACAAGACTCGTCGGAGCGTCTCCATCAAACGTCTCATCACCAGTCGTTATAGACAGGATGCACCGGCTTGCGTTCATCCAGCTGTACCCGCGCTTCCTCGTCCTTCATTGCCTGCAATAATCGCGCAGCTTGCTGCGGGCTCATCTCTCCCCGTTCCATCGCTTCTGCTTCGGCCGCTTCCTCCTTTTGCTGCTCGTCGCTCGGCTCGCCTGCGCCTTTGATCTCACCCGAGCGCGGTTTAGTGGGAGAGGCGGATGGCGTTGCGCTCGGTGATGCATTCTCACCCTTGCCGGAATTTTCCCCCGGGGACGGTGACGGCGTTGGATTCTCTCCCGATTCTCCCGGACTTGGCGAAGGACTTGAATCTTCGCCCGGACTCGGCGTTGGCGATTCCCCGGCACCCTGTTGATCTTTCTTTTTTTGACCAGGCTGTTTCTGTTCGCGGCCGGGGCTTGGTGAGGGGGAGGATTGTCCCTGCTGTTTATCCCGCTTCTCCGAGTTCTGCTGATCCTTCTGGTTCTCGGGATTCTGTTCCTGGTTTTGCTGATTCGGTTGTCGCTGGTTATTCTTCGCCTGCTGTTGATCTTGCTTTTGTTGGCCCTGGTTTTGTTGCTGTTCGTCCTGTGACTGTTGCTGTTGCTGCTCGTCTTTCTTTTGATCCTTCTTGTTCTGCTGATTTTTCTGGGGCTGTGGTGGCGGTTGCTTTGGATGTTGCTTCAGTTTCTCAATCTTTTTCCTAACGATCTCCAGCCGTTCCGCCGCGGCCTTATCTTGTGGGTCCAGCTTCAATGCCTGCTCGTAATGTTGCGTGGCATTTTCCAAGTCCTTCAGCGTCTCCTCGTTCGTTTTGCCGAAATCGGCGCGGTCCTCCAAGGTCCTGCCGAGATTGTAACGACTCTTCTCCTGCAGCCTCGGCGATCGATCTACCAGCGACTGACTAAATGCCTCCAACGCTTTGTCGTAGTTCCGTAGCTTGTAGGCAGCTGCGCCGGCATCGAACTGCATTTTGGGCATATCGGCCGGGTTAATATTCTGCTGCAAATCCCTTTGAAATTGTGCGTAAGCGTCTTCGTATTGCCCCCTATTATATAGGTCGATCCCCGAAGCCGCGTTCACCTCGGCAGCTGCCACGAATAGTAAGGAGGCGGCGACCAGCACTTCGCGTTTTACCGGCGAACGCCTGTGAGTTTGCGCACGTTTTCGGTCGTTGATGAACAGGGAGGCGATCAGCGCGACAATCGCGCCTGCCAGCGGCCATTCGTAGCGCTCGATTGGCCGACTCGAAAGCCGCGCATCGATTTCGGCGGTCTTTAGTTTCGAAAGCCCGTCCGCGTACAACTGCTGCATTGTTTGGGGCCCGCTTTCCAGGTGCAAATAAATCCCGCCGGTCGCTTGTGCGATCTCGCGCAGCCGATTTTCATCCAGCTTCGACTTCACCACCTGGCCCTTCGCGTCTTTCACGAAACCGGCTTCGCCATTCCCTTCGATTGGAATCAACGAGCCCTGCGCCGTCCCGACTCCTATCGTGAAAATTTTCACGCCTGCGTCCGCCGCTTTCTTGGCTTCGCGTACAGCATCGCCACTAAGTTCCTCGCCGTCCGTGAAAATAATCAGAGCGCGGTTTCCCATCGCACTTTTCCCAAATGTTTGTGTCGCCAGCGCGATCGCTTCGCTGATGTTGGTGCCGCCTTCCGGGATTGTTTTTGTATCCAGGTCGTTGATCGATTCGACCGCGGCATCGTAATCGACCGTCAACGGTGCCTGCAAAAAGGCCCGGCCGGCGAAGGCGATGAGGCCGGCGCGATCGCCTTGCAACTCTGTGATCAAATCCTGTGCTGCCAGTTTGACGCGCTCAAGTCGGTTCGGCGCCACATCATTCGATAGCATGCTGCGCGATGTATCAACGGCGAAGAGCAAATCGAGTCCGCGACGTTTTACGTCTTCGTAAGTGTAACCCCAGCGCGGTTTGGCCAACGCGATAATCGCGAGCGCGAGCGCGAACAAAACGAAAGCAAAACGAATCGCGCGCCGCACTCGATTGACATTGCCGGCGAGCTGCGGGAGCAATCGCGGCGAAACAAATTCGCGCAGTTTGATCGCACTGCGCCGCTCGGCCCGTACATACAAAAGCGCAAGGAGCGGCAGAAAAGCCAGGGCCCACAACCAGTTCGGTGCGCCGAAGTTCACGCGAACACCTCGATTCTCAATGCGTGTGCTGGGAGCACGAGCGATCTGTAACAACACTCACTCACGGCAATCGCCTCCAAACGGTTTGGCCCAGCAAGAGCTGCCCGATCAACAATCCACAACCGGCCGCGATACACACCGGGAATAGATCGCGGTACTGTTGATATTTCCGGGCGCTGATGGTGGTTTTTTCCAGCTTGTCGATGTCCTGATAGATCGACGCCAGCGATTCCGAGTCCGTTGCGCGGTAAAATTTCCCATCGGCGATCTGCGCTATTTCGCGCAAACCGGTTTCATTGAAGGAAACCGGCGCATTTTGATAATAAACGTTACCGCGTCCGTCTGTCACCACCCGGCCGGTTCGCTCGTCCATTACCGGAAAGGGCGCCACCCCATTGGTGCCGATTCCGATCGCGTAAAGATGAATTCGGAGTGCCTTTAATGCTTCCGCCGCAGTATTAGGCGGGATCTTCCCGGCGTTATTATCGCCATCGGTTAGGAGAACGATTACTCGGCTCTTGGATTGCTTGTCATTTAAGCGATTCCCCGCCGCCGCCATGGCCGAACCGATCGCAGTGCTTCCTTCTACCAGCCCAATGCGAACACGATCGAGATTTTGCAACAACCATTCGTGATCGAGTGTCATCGGGCTAACGATATATGGACGAGTGCCAAATGCGATCATCCCGATCCGGTCGTTCGGTCGTGCTTCGATGAACTTGCGCGTTACTTCGCGAACCGCGTCCAATCGCGTCGCCTCGTCGCCGCCAATGGTAAAATCCTTCGCCAGCATGGAATTGGACACGTCGAGCACAAGCATGATGTCGATGCCGCTGGCTTCTACTTTAGTGAGCGATTTACCCAGTTGCGGTCGCGCGATTCCGACGATAAATGCCGCCAGTGCAAGCCAGACCAATGCGCGCAAGATTTGTCCGGCCCGGTTGGCGCTGCCTTTCCCAATCGCGCGAAATGGCGCGGTCGCGGAAAATATGATCGCGGCGCGCGGTCCAAATCTGCCGCGGAGCCATGCCAGCAAGGGGATCAGCAGTAAAAGCAGCAGCAGCCACGGTCGCGCGAAAGTCAGGGCCTGACCGCCCAGCCAATCATGCGGGGACAAGTGCTCCTCCTTTCACGAATTGGCGCGCTTCATCGAGTAGGAGACGGCTATCCTCCGTCGTCGCTTCGTAACGCGCGAACTTAATCAGGTCGCAGCGATTCAGAAAATCAGCCAGCAACGCTTTTTCCTCGTCACCGAAATTGGGGGCCGAAGCGATGGCGTTTAAGAATTCAACCGATGTCTGGCGCGTCATCGGCAGGTCGAATTGTTCCACCACGTAACGTCGCAAAATATTGGAAACGCGAATGCTAAATTGATAGGGTGCAATTTTTTCCACCTCGTTCTCAATTTCGCTCAGCGCCGCGAGCGCGCGTTCGCGGGGCGATAGCGTCACTTGTTTCTTGCGAAAGAACCTTCGCCCGTACCAGATTGCCAGTCCAATGATCGTTAGGACGATCAAGCTTCCGACAAAAATCATCCACGGCGGCACCAGCGAATAATTCATCGGTGGCGCGATGTCGGGAAGTGCCTGCGCGAGTCGCATCATCGTTACCGCACCATCATACGGCGTTCGCGTTGCTTGAAAAAGGAGCGCAACGCCGGCAGATAATCATCGCCGGTGCGCAACTCGATTCGATCGATGCGGTTTTGCCGCAATACCCGCATGGTTTCCGTTAGCTGTGCCTGGGCGAGCTGTGCAAACTGTCGGCGGACATTGCTGTCGGCGGCGTTGATTTCAATTTGGTCGCCCGTCTCCGCATCTTCCAGCGTGATAATGCCGACAGGCGGTAACACGCTTTCGCGTTCGTCCTGAATCCGGATCGCAATCAGATCATGCCGCCTCGCCGTGACCGCGAGGGCACGTGAGAAATCCTCCGCCTGAAAGTCGGAGATGAAAAAGACGACCGCCCGGCGGGTCACGATCTTATTTAAGTGATCAAGGGCAGCCGCCGGGTTGGTCCCGCGTCCCACCGGATCAAAGAAGAGGATTTCGCGAATGATTCGCAAGGTATGAGATCGCCCTTTTTTCGGCGTGATGAAAAGCTCGAGGCGATCGCTGAAGAGAAGAAGACCGACTTTGTCGTTGTTACGGATCGCGCTGAAAGCGAGGAGACAGGCAACTTCTGCAGCCAGCTCGCGTTTTGATTGTGAAGTGCTGCCGAAATTACCTGATGCACTCACATCTACGATCAGCATCACGGTTAGCTCGCGTTCTTCCGTGAACTTTTTCACAAACGGGCTACCGAGTCTTGCGGTTACGTTCCAATCGATCGCGCGAATCTCATCCCCCGGCTGATATTCGCGCACCTCTTCAAAATTCATTCCGCGACCTTTGAAAACGCTGTGGTAATCGCCGGCGAAGGCGGTTTCCACGAGGGCGCGGGTCTTGATTTCGAGACCGCGGATCTTTTTTAGAATTTCCTCTGCTCCCGATCGACTCTCGTCATCCCGGGCCTGAAGCACGGAAGTGGAGAGGGGTCGTCGCGCCTCGCTCGTCATCCCGAGCGAAGTCGAGGGATCCCGGCGCGAACCTGAAATCTTCATTTGCCCTTAAGTGAATGCATGTCTTCGAACAAGTCGCGCCACTCTCGGTTCTCTTTTGCAATCAGCGCGTCTTTTTTCGCGCGACTCCAATTTTTGAGCTGCTTTTCGCGGTCAATCGCGCTCTGCGGATCCGGGAACGCTTCGAAACAAACGAGTTTATTTGCGTTATATTGTTTGGCGAACGCACTGCCGCGCCTTAAGGAGTGATCGCTGGCCCGACGCTCCAGATCATTTGTCACGCCGACATAAAGAACGGTATGGCGATCAGCGTTCGTAAGAATGTAAACGAAATAATTTTGGCTCTTCATCGCTCCCTTCTTGGTTGCGCATCGGGATCCCTCGACTTCGCTCGGGATGACGAATGGGGCTCACGGCACCGGCAATCCTGCAAAAATCCGCTCGATAATCGTCTCGCTCGCAATCGACTCTGCTTCCGCTTCGTAGCTAACGATGATGCGATGGCGCAAAACGTCGGGACCAATGCTCTTGATGTCCTGCGGTGTGACGTAGCCGCGTCCGTTCAGGAATGCATGAGCACGCGCGGCCAGCGCGAGATAAATTGTGGCGCGGGGGGAGGCGCCGTAACGAACCAAACCCTCCAGCTTCAAGTTATAAGATGCCGGCTCGCGCGTCGCCCAAACAATGTCGACGATGTAGTCCTTTACTCGATCGTCTATGTAAATGTTGTTCACGACATCGCGCGCTGCGATGATGTGTTGCGGATCGACCACCGCTGAAACCCTCAGATCGGGTGCGGACGTCGCCATTAAATCGAGAATACGGCGCTCCTCCGGTTTCTGCGGATAACCGACGTTCAACTTGAACATGAAACGATCGAGCTGCGCCTCGGGGAGCTGATAGGTGCCTTCCTGCTCGAGGGGATTTTGCGTCGCCAGGACAAGAAACGGATCGGAAAGGGGATACGTTTTTTCGCCAATGGTGACCTGGCGCTCCTGCATCGCTTCCAGTAAGGCGCTCTGCACTTTCGCGGGAGCACGATTGATTTCGTCGGCCAGGATGAGGTTCGAAAAAATTGGACCAAACTTGGTCGTGAACTCACCGTCACGCGGGTTGTAAATAAGGGTGCCGATTAAATCCGCCGGAAGAAGATCCGGGGTGAATTGCAGGCGTTGGAAACCGGTCTGGATGGCGGAGGCGATTGTTTTGACGGTAAGCGTTTTGGCCAGGCCGGGAACGCCTTCGAGCAAGACATGTCCGTTCGCCAGCAACCCGAGCAATAAACGATCGACCAGATATTTCTGACCGACGACGACGTGCGCAACTTGCTCGCGCAAGGGCGTAATCCAGCGACTAAGCTCCTGCACCTGGTGAGAAATTTCCTGAGCCGATTTCATGAGCTTTGTAAGACAGAAAATCTAGGCCGAACGTTCGAATCAATCCTGCGGAAATGTGCTTCGGCGGTCATCCCGAGCGTAAGTCGAGGGATCCCGTTGCGATACCTTAAAGGTAACTTCCCCGGGATCCTTCGACTGCGCTTCGCTCCGCTCAGGATGACGTGGAGGTCCGCGCCCGACAGGTCAGCAAGATCGGTAACCCCGGATAGGGCTCGAGCTCACGAATCTTTGCTTCAAGGAAACGTGCAAATGGCTGTGCCAGAAGACGAGGGGAATTGACAAAGAGCACGATCTCCGGCGGCGCGAACTCGCGTGATTCGTTCCCGCTGGATTGAGTCGCGTAAAACAGCTTTAGCCGTTTGCCCTTTACCATCGGCGGCGGATTTGCGGCAAATGCCGCCCGCAACGCGCGATTCAATTTGCCGGTGCCGATATGCGCGCGTGCAGCCCGCCGGATGCGTTCGATCATTTTGAAAATCTTATCGGCATGCTCGCCCGTCAGCGCGCTCGTTACCAGGACCGGCGCGTAATCAATGAAGAACAGTTCCGCGCGGGCGTTAGCAATCGCGTCTTCCATGGTCTGCCGTTGTTTGCGCTTCGTGCGTACCAGGTCCCATTTGTTCAGTACGATTATGCAGGCTTTTCGTGCTTTCTGAATCAAGGCCGCGATGCGGCGGTCTTGCGCCTTTATCCCTTCAGCGGCATCGATTACGAGCACGCAAGTATCAGCGCGCCTAATTGTCTTTTCGGCCCGCATGACCGAAAAGACTTCAACCGAGCTGGAATGTTTGCTGCGCGCGCGAATCCCAGCGGTATCGATAAAAAGGAAGCGTTTACCCTCCCGTTCGTACTCGATGTCGACGGCATCCCGCGTGGTGCCCGGGATTTCGCTTACGATTGCGCGCCGATCGCCGAGCAACGCATTAATCAGCGATGACTTTCCTGCATTTGGGCGGCCGAGAATCGCGACAGCGATCGGATGTGTAAGGTTTGACGTGTGAGCTTTGAGGTCGGAAGCGGGCAGAAAGTTCTCGATCTTCTCGAATAGTTCCCGAACTCCGCGACCATGTGCCGCGCTAATCGGGAAAACATCCTCAAAACCGAGTGCGGAAAATTCGTCTGCTCGCGGCTCGTGTTTCGGATCATCGATTTTGTTAACGAGAAGTAGGACGGGTTTATGCAATTTCCGAATCAGGCGAGCCAGTTCGCGATCCATCGGATTTACTCCGTCCTGCCCGTCCACCACAAAAAGAATGAGATCGCTCTCTGCCATCGCCAGTTCTGCGGACGCCCGCACCTCGTCCGTCAACTGGGTTTCACCCGCACCGACAATCCCGCCGGTATCCCAAAGCCTGAAAGGTTTCCCACCGATTTCGCATTTGGCAGAGATTCGGTCCCGTGTGATCCCTGCTTGGCCATGTACAATGGCGATGCGACGGCCGGCAATCCGGTTGAACAACGCCGATTTTCCTACATTTGGCCGGCCAGCGATGGCAATGTTCATCGCATTGCTATATCAAAGAAATGACGAAGCACGAAGCAATGACGAAACACCGGCCCTGCTTTTTGCTCGCTACTCCACTACTCCATCACCGCACTGCGCGCTCCGCGTCAGCGCGTAGCGTTGGCGTGACCGCCGGCCTGCAGTTGCCGGACGCCTTTGACTACATAGATCACACCGGAAATGAGGGTAAAGATTCCCGCCACCACCACGACGAACCACAACGGCAGAAATCGCAGCTGCAACATCACCCACGCAATCGCGCACATTTGACAAACGGTCGCGACCTTACCCGTCCAACTGGGTTTAACCCGCATTTTGTTGCCGATGAAATAATGCAGGATGGCCGCGCCGACCAAAATGACCGCGTCACGGGTAATCACGAGAACCGGAAACCATACCGGAAATTTTCCGTAATCGGGATCGCTCTGGCTCCAATTAGTAATGCTCAAGGTGATGATACCGCTCAGGAGCAAACCCTTATCGGCGATCGGGTCGAGAATAACGCCTAACTGGCTGCGTTGGTTATAGCGACGGGCGACGTAGCCATCGAGACCGTCGCTCACCGCCGCGAGAAGAAAGACGATGATGGCGGCAAAACGTTGCCATTCCAGCGGGGCGCCGCGCCGGACGCTCTCGCCATAATAAATCGCTAGCGCCACGAAAACGGGAATCATCGCAATCCGGACGAGCGTGATTTTGTTCGCGGTAGTCACTCGGGAAGACTAGCGCAAGCCTCGGGCGCGCGAGAATTTATTTCGCCGATCCGACTGCAAGATAGCGATATGGCGGCGAAGCCGCATTTGCTTTGGCATCGCCCGCAGAGCGGTCGATCCACCTTGGGCCCGATCTACCTTCGCAGCTCCAGGTGGATCGAGTAGTCGTGCCAGTCCGGCTCGGACCTCGATGTTACCGCGAATTATGTCTCGAGCCCGGCCCCTGCAAACTGCGTCTGCCTTGCGTGTTTCCCTTCGCAGAATTCCTCAATCATCTTCTTGTTGAACGCCGGAATATCATCGGGCTTGCGACTGGTCACGAGTCCGTTGTCCACCACCACTTCTTGGTTCACCCAATTGCCACCGGCATTTTTCACATCGGTCTGGATGTGCTCCCACGACGTTAGTTTGCGTCCACGAACGACACCGGCGTCGATCAACACCCAGGGCGCGTGACAAATTGCGGCCACTGGTTTGCCTTCGCGAAAGAAATGTTTCGTGAACTCAAGTGCGTCGGGAGTCGCGCGCAATTCATCCGGATTCATCAGACCGCCCGGAATCATCAGTGCATCAAATTCCTCCGGCCGCGCTTCGTCGAGTGGAATATCGACGTCGAACTTGTCGCCCTTATTCGCGTGATTCATTCCCTGAATTTGTCCCGATTTAGGCGAAACGATTTTCGTTTCCGCGCCTGCTTCCTCCAGCGCTTCGCGCGGCTTCGTCATTTCCACCTGTTCGAATCCATCAGTGACGAGAATCGCCACTTTCTTACCAGCCAATTTACCCATAAGATTTCCTCCCGTTGAATTTTGTTTGCGTCGGTTAGTTGCCGACCGTCAAAAAAGTTTCGCGACCGCTGCGGCAGTTGGTCGTAAATCGAAAACCGTTTGGTCTGGGCCAGCCGGCGAGTAAGATTCGCCTGCACGCCGATGTGGCGAAATGGCAGACGCAACGGACTTAAAATTGAAGTTTTCGCGATTTCTTTACTTTCCATCGCAGATCAAATCGTGAGCGTTTTCCCAGGTAAAATGCGCAAAATTCATAATTTAGCGGGCTCTCGCGCTGGGACAGCAGAAAGGTCACCACACTTGCACAAATTCTTGCACAATGAATTCGCGTGAGTTTTGCCGAACTACTGGCCAGCGATTACTGGGCGTAATCCGAATACGATTACTGTGTGTGGTTACTACTAATCAGGATCGCTAAGCGCAATTGTGGGTTCGAGGCCCGTAGGCTTCGCGTTCAATTGCAAGATAAGCAAACACCGAACGTCGAACGCAGAACATCCAAATGCGGAATCGACCTTTTGCATTGGACGTTGAGCGTTCCACTTGGCGGGCGAGACCCCCACCCTACCCAGGACTTCCAATAGGAGTCGTTTCCTGTTAATTCGTCGATATGTCTTTTAGGTCCTTCTTCTTTCTTCTTGCTTGGCCAATAGTCGCGCAAGCAGGCTCGCCCCCGCGGGATGTCGATTTTTCAAACTACGACGTGCCGCTTTACACCCAGATCGTAGATCATATAAAAGCCAAAGTCTCGGCCCGCCTTGGTGAGGGCAATAATACCCGCGATCGCTATTTCATCATTCCTTTTGCTTACGAAGACCGCGGGAACCATCCGGAACATTCGCACTCATTTATCTCTGTCATCCGAGTCCTTGCGGATAACAAGCAGCCCAAACTGACGCCTGGCCTCGAAAAGAGAAGGCACAAGAATCGGGAATTTGAAGCCTTCACCATCAGCTGGCTGCCTCACGATTTTATGAGCAATCCCCATCTGTGCGTCTTTGACGGCGTGGGCAGCCGCATTATTCCCCAGTGGAATAAATGTCCGGTCTCGACCGGTCGAAATTTTACGCTCGCAGAAACGATCAAGCTTGCGGTGGATGCAAAGAACGCTGTGGCCATGTGGGGGCCTTATGAGATCAAACAGGGCGCGTTTGATCTCGCAGTGAAGCGCAAAAAACTGCTCGACGGAGGAACCATCAAATATCGCGCCGACGATCGTCTTTATCGAAAGGACAAAGTCGCTATCAGTTGCTTTCATGCCATGGCCGGTTTGGACGAGCTTTACCCCAACGGCGGGCTTTTCGGGACGGGATTTAAAATGTGGGGCTTCAATGGAACGGCCAGGGTGCTGATCGAATACACGGAGAAGGCGAGTAACAAGCACTTACTTCTTGAGCCGGTGGACGTAAAAAAGGACCGCTACGGTTTTGTCTATGCGCCGGCACGAAATGGTGATGTCCCTTATGATCCGGTGAGAAACGCGTCCGCTTATCACCGATAACGCTGAGTCAAAGATCTCGCTTGAGCGTCCGCTTTGGCGAACGTCTTGCTTGTTAGGCGCGCATGAGACGCTCCAGCCCCGCAGGCTCTAAATGGTTGCCGCTTACGCTGGCTTCGCTCGTCCTATGCAGCGGATGCGCGTTTGTGCCTCGTCCCAACAAGCTCTCCGGCAATCGTGCTTTCATTGACTACTGGCCACCGGATCCAAGCAGCAACGGACTGAGGCTCGCAGTTAAGGATAACATTGATATGAAAGGCGTAGTTACAACTGCCGGTTCGGAGATCTTTTCCAAAACCCACAAGCCCGCGGCGAAGGATGCCCCGTGTCTGGCGATCGCGCGCCAGCGTAACGTGCAGATAGTCGGCAAAACAAACCTGACCGAATTCGCTCTCTCGCCGTCCGGCATCAATGAATATTTCGGGACGGCCGTGAATCCCTTGAAGCGAAATCTGATTCCGGGCGGATCCTCCTCTGGAAATGCCGTCGCGTTGGCATCCGCAATGGCGGACGTGGCTTTCGGCACCGACACGGCCGGCTCGATCCGCGTACCTGCGGCCTGTTGCGGTGTCGTCGGCTTGAAAACGACGTACGGCTTAATTCCTCTCGGAGGTGTTTATCCGGTTGAGCCTGAGCATCTCGACACCGTGGGCCCGATGGGGAAAGACATCGATTACACCGTTCAAGGCATGGAGCTTCTTCAAGATGGTTTTGCGGCGAAATATGCGGCAGCAAAGGCAGCAAAGCCAACCGCGCGAAGCATCCGGATCGGACGCCTCAAGTTGAAGAGGTACTGATCCAAAAATCGATCAGGCGATTGACGACGCACTCGCCAAAACGGGATTCCAGGTCGTCGCGTTGGACGACAGCGTGAGCGACAAATTTGAGCAAGCGAAGAGGGACGGCACCACCGTTGCCTCAGCGGGTGCGTGGATCAGCGACGCACGATTTCAATTCGCGCTAGGCGTGACAGCTCGAACCCAGTCTGTAATTCGACTCGGTCAGGTAACCTATACCGCGAGTTACCGCAGCGCATTGGCCAGGCGGGGTGCGTGGCAGCGGACGCTGAGTAAAGTTTTTGAGAAGGTGGATCTCATCGCGTTGCCAACACTTCAAAAAATACCGCCGGGAAAGCCGCTGCTCGACTTGAGAATAGGAATTCTCGAAGCGCTGATGCTTCAATTGCAAAACACGGTGGCAGTCAATTTTGCGGGCAATCCGGCGCTCGCGGTCCCCGTGCCCGTGCACGGTGCGCGGGTTCCCGTGACGAGCCTGCAATTGATCGGGCCGCGACTGGCCGAGGCGGATCTGCTCAACGCGGGAAGGCTGGTCGAGAACGCGGTCAAAAGATAAACGACGAGTCATTGCAAAGTCTTTGCCGGTGTGAAATCGGCGTCGGTAAAATTCACGTCCTGGTCGATGCGCGCGCCGTTGAATTCCGTGACGCTGTTTTTTCTCGGCCCGTGCACGGTCAGACTGGCTGGAATTGGATGGTGCTTTTCATCACGCGCGACTCGAGTGACATCAATGCGGCGGACGAGTTCGCCCGAGGACGAATATTTCTCAATCCGCATCGGCACGAACCGCTGAGGATCGATCCAGCTGCGCACTTTGGCATAGACGGAAACGGAGGAACTGTCAGGCTTCGATTCGAGAATCTGACAGCTCACTCCGTTGATAGTCTCCGAACCGATGAGGGCCTGCTTTTTCCAAGCGAAGAAATTTTCGACCGCGTCCTGATAGGATAGATCGCTGTCAAACAACCCCTCGTTCATTTCCGACGCCTTGATCGCGCGAACTGGCTGCTGTGGAACGATGATCGAACCTTTCGCGGCACCCTGGGCCTGGTGCAAGATGACGGCTTCGCCTTTATGCTCGTCAGGCCAAAGCACTTGATAAACAAGATCGGTGGTCGTCTTGGTCCGCCGCTGCTTGATCTGGAGTTGGAGGACGCGCTTGGCGCCCTCGAGTGATCGGACCTCAAGCTTGCTGCGGATCAAAGCACTGCCTTGGCTGGAAGCGTCCAGCCGATCAGCAAGTTCCGCCGCCGACATTGCGGACGGTGCGGGTTCAGCGGCGTGGATCGAGATAAGGCGGAAGGCCGCAGCGACGATGGCAAGAGCGAAGAAAAGTTTCACGAATAAAGATATTTTTCCAGGATGAATTGGCACGGATCGATCAGTTTGCGCTGCCCTCATCCGGCTTGCAGCGCCAGGCTCGGCATTAGTCGCGAGCTCCGCCAGGCGGGATAAAGTCCGCTGCTAATTCCGACCACAACGGCGATGACTACAGAAAGGCCAAGGAGCGCAATGCTGAGGTCAGGCTGCAATAGCCCTTTAATCGCTGGCGTTGCGCTCAGCACCTTGACTCCAACGGCACCAATAGCCACGCCGACGACGCCGCCCAAAAGTCCAAGGAGCGCGGATTCGTAAAGAATCATCCTCAAGATTCGCCCGCGCGTCCAACCAACGGCGAGCAGCACACAGATTTCATGGGTTCGCTCGAAAACTGTCATGAGCATCGTGTTCATCACACCAAGCACACCCACAAGGATGGCGAGGAGAGACGTGCCCCAACTCATGGCCCTAACCAACCGAAATCCCTCGCTGTGACTCAAGTGCTCGCTCACGGTCACAGCGCGAACTTCTGGGACCTGTTGTCCAATCTGTCGCGTAAGCTCCTTGATTTGTTGCTCGGTAGTCGAAGGCGTTACCCGAACATCGATTATGTTGATCCGATTGGGAGCGCCCATGATTCCCTGTAGGAGCGGCAGAGAAAGAATAACCGATCCATCTTCGACCAGCGCGCCACCCTTCACGATTCCGACGACTGTCAGTTGCTTCGTTTCAATCTGGATCGGGTCACCAACTTTCTTCTTGAGCACTTCTGCCGCGGTTTGACCCAGGACCACTGTTTCTTCTACGGCATCGCGAGGCATGCGTCCGGAAACAAGTTCAAGATTATTCCAGGCAAAGCATCCCCATTCTCGAGCTGACAGAATCATCAGATCCGAGTCTTCGACGCTGGTCACCTCTACCAGAATATTGCAGGTCGGCAGCGATCCGCGGAAGGCTGGCGATCCGATCGCGAACGGAGGCGTTGAACGGCTTCGGCGTGAGCGATCCCTCTCTGCTGGTAACGACGATATCGGTTCCGCGCGCCTTCAATCCAGCCTGCCAGCCTTTCTCAAAACCTCGAGACATCCCGACCAACGCCACAACTGCAGCGATCCCGATCGAAATTCCCGCGAGAGTCAATCCCGTCCGCAAGGGGCGACGCCAGAGACCACGAATGACAACAGTAAAAAAGGTCATCGTTTATCGTCCGCGACGATTCGACCGTCGATCATGCGTAGAACCCTTCCCGCGCGCTCGGCAATGGTTGCGTCATGAGTGACGAGCACCATGGTGCGACCCTGCTCCTGTTGCAGACCAATAATGAGGTCGAGAACCGAATGAGCGTTCTCGCTATCGAGATTACCAGTCGGTTCATCCGCAAGGAGCAGAGATGGCCCATTAGCGAGACTCCGCGCGATGGCGACGCGCTGCCGCTCGCCACCGGAAAGTTTAGAGGGGAAATGATCGAGACGATTCTCGAGGCCAACCAGTTTTAGCAATTCGAAGGCGCGCGTGCGTCGTTCAGAAGCTGAGCGATCGATTTCGAACATCGGGATCTGCACGTTCTCGGCCGCGGTGAAAGTCGGCAGGAGATGAAAAGCCTGGAAAATAAAACCGACCTGGCGAGCACGGTAGGCTGCCGGATTGGGATGATCCGGTAGTGATATTCCGCGATAGAGAAGAGTTCCGGAGGTCGGTCGATCCAACGCACCGAGCAACTGCAGCAAAGTCGATTTACCGCATCCACTGGGTCCGACAATGGCAACGAACTCGCCTTCTTCAATGGAAAAATCGACGCCGCGCAGTGCTTTCACCTGCCCTTCGTCGAACTCGCGAGTGAGAGCTTTTGCCTCGAGAAAAGAGGCGGCGATGGCAGACATGGTGCCTCTCAAGGAAATCTATTCATTCCTGAGAAGCGTGGTCAATCGATCGATCAAATCGTCCGCCATTGCGGCCCAACGCGTGGATCGGCCAGGCAGCGCATCAGTTCAACTAAGGCGTAACGATAGCCTGGATACGGTATCCGCTCGCCCGGTTTTTTTGGCTGCAATTTTTCCACGTGTTGGGGCAGAACGGAGTGGGGCAGACCGGCACGTTGATGATGAACTCCATGAAACGGTTCGTGAAGAAGCGTGAAAGCAACCAGCCGTCCCAGCCAGCTCTTCGCGACGATGCTCCGAGTTGAGCTATTTACCGTGTCGCCTGTCATCCCGACGTGCTCAATGTACTTGCGCCAATTCTGCAAATTAGCCGCCAAAACAGCTGGTGCGAGATACATCCAGAAGAAATATTTCCAGAGACCAAATGTTGCCACGGCCCAGAGGATCAAAGTCCAAACCGCAACCGTCAGTGCCAATTCCGCCCAAATGCGCTGGCGAACGCGCTTGCTTCGGACCGGAGACGGAGAAAGGAGGAAGGCTCGCAGGAAAACAAACGGACCATAAAACAATCCGAAATTCAGCTCAAAAAATGCGGCCAGACATCTCTTCCATCGCGGAATGTTCGTGTGGGAGAATGGCCAGAATTCGCAGTCTCGCTCCGTCGCGAGATAAGCATGATGCGTTTGATGGACGACGCGATAGAGGCTGAAACTCATTAGGCTCAACGTGCCGATCACCAGTCCATCAAACTCATTGAAACCGCGATTTTTTCGGAGAAGCCCGTGAGCCGCCTCATGGAGGCCGATGAGAGCACCATGCATCAAGTGGCTGGCAACAAGCACGAGCGGCACCGCCAGCCAGATCAATCCGCGATGCACCGTTAGAGCGAGCATTACTTCAGTGAAAACTAAACCGAGAACGAGAAGCTGAAATGCGCTCCGCAATACCCAGTGTGGCTCATGCATCCCGCTGAAGTCTTCGTCGATGGCGGCGTTCATTGAGGTCGGTTCAGTACTTCAGAGATTCGGTTCTCCGGCGAACGGCAGATGCCCGCCAGAACTCGCTGAAATATGCCATCGAGACTTTCAATGTCACGTCGGGAAAACAAATTCTCGCGAAAAAGCCAGGCGACTTCCAGACCGTCGCCGGCTTCAGTGATTTCGCATCCGAGCCGGAAACGTGCGGTTCCCGTCGAACGCATGCTCAGACGTGCGGAAAGATTAGGCAGCGAAACCTCCGGCATGGGATGGTTCTGCAAGGCAAAGCGAACCTCGAAAACTGGATTATATCCTACTTCCGATTGCTGGCCGAGAGCGCGCGCCAACTCGACGAAAGGGATGGCGTTTGCAAACGAGTCAATCGTTTGCTGATGGCCCGCTCGTAAGTGATCGGCGACAATGCGCGAGCGATCGATCTGCCCGCGCAGCGGTACAATGCCCGCGTAATATCCGATAGTTTCACGCGCGGTTTGCCTGGTGCGATTGGCGACCGGTGTTCCCACCACGAGGTCATCGAATCCGCTCCATTCGGAGAACGCAATTTGGAAAGCCCCAAACAGGGCGCTGAAGAATGTGATGGTAGTTTGGCGGGCCAGTTCGCGCGTTTCGTTAGTCAGATTCGCAGGAATTGCGGAAAGCCATCGCTTGGGCGGCCCCGGGGTGATCGGCAAACTCCACATCCGAAGTGAACCGGCTAACTTGGTCCTCCAAAACTCGACGCGCTGCTCCACAACCGCCGGTTGCCAGAAAGCGCGCTCAGTTGCGCCCCACGCCGTGTAGGTTTGCGGCACGGGCAGCAAAGCCTCGGACGATCCCATCACGACCTCGATGTAAGCAGCGAAAAGGTCCTGAACGAGTACCCCCAGGCTCCAGCCATCAGCAATGGCGTGATGAATCGCGAAAACCAACACGTGGTCGTTGGCCGCCCGACGCAAATCGGCCGCGCGGTACAGCGGTCCTTGCACGAAGTCGAATGGCGCGCGGAAAATCTCTGCCGCTAATTCTTCAATCGCCTCCGGTTGCGCACCATTGGGCGCAACTTCGCGAAATTCAAAATTGATCCCGCAACTCTTGCGGATCATCTGAAGTGGACGCTCTTTGCCGGGAAGGATCGAGAGACGCAAAACCTCCTGACGATCGACCACTCGCTGGATCGCAGCGCGACACTCTCGTTCAGTCAGGAGTCCGTGCACATTGATGAGACAGCAGATGTGATTCGCATTGTCCTCCGCCGGCACCGGCGAGACTTCCCAAAGTTCTCGTTGTGGGAAAGTCAGCGGATGAAGCTGCGCTTCACCGCGATCGAGCCATTGTTTGAGACGAGCGCGTTGATCGGCCGGCATCGCGGTTACACATGAGCCGGCGCTTAACGCTTGGCTTCTTCGATCGCTTTGGTCTCTTCGGATTCGGCCTCGCGTCCGAGCAGACGTTCGATTTCTTCGTCGGAAATCGCATCGAGGTCGACTGCACTAGTTGCTTCGATTTGCGCCGACCCTGGGGTGGATTCCGCGACGGATGCCGCGCCACCGAGGTGACCTGCGATTAACGACGCGATCTGACCGATGGTCCGAGCTCGCATCAGACTCGTTGGAGGTAGAGCAACGCCGACCGCCGCTTCAAGCGAGGTCTCGATTTCGACACCCATCAACGAATCCAAGCCGAGATCCGTCAGCGGCTGGTCGTCACGCAAACTGTCGGGCTTGACCCGCAGAACGGAACCAACTGCTTCCCGCACGGCCTGGCAGATCACCGCCTGCTTTTCAGCCGGCGAAGCCGCATCGATCCGGCTCCGCCAATCACTCGTCGGGCCGACTGATTCCTGATTTTCGAGCGCCGCGAAAATGCGCTCGAGAAGCGGATTCTCCTGCATGCCTCGAAAAAATTGGCGCCATTTGCCCCAATCGACGCGGATCGAAATCGCTTGCGCGCTTCCCGCGCGGAGGAACGACTCGAGCAGTGACATCGCTTCACCGGGCGAGATTCCCATCGTTCCCTGTCGTGCGAGAAAATCGGCGACGCGCTCATTGCGCGCCACATAACCTTCGCCACCGAGCACGCCCCAATTCACCGTAAGCGCAGGCAGACCGAGCGCCTGACGATGATGCGCGAGGGCAGTCGAGAAAGGCATTCGCCGCGCTGTAATTTCCCTGCGCCGGATTGCCGAAAATGCTCGAGACAGACGAAAACATCACGAAGCAATCAAGATCCATTTCCCGCGTCGCCTCGTGCAGCAGCCATGCGCCGTGCGCCTTCGGTGCGATCACGGTCCGCATGCGTTCGGAGGTGAGCGCAGCGAGCGGCGCATCGTCGATCACCATCGCGAGATGAAAGACACCGCGCAGCGGCTGCCCGCTCGATTCGATCTCCGCGAACAAGTCGCTTGTACGTCGTTAGGCGAACCAATATCCGCCGAAACCACGCGCACCTCGACGCCGCGTTCCTGCAGGTCCTGCCACGAACCTTTCGGCTTCCGGATCGGAAGCGCCGCTGCGGCTCGTGAGCACGAGATGACGCGCGCCGCAATCGACCAGCCACCGTGCCAGCACTTTGCCGTAGCCGCCAAATGCGCCGGTAATCAGATAGCATCCATCCGGCTTGACCTCGAATCCCGGCGCGGGCGGTTCGCCGCGTCGCGGAACGAAGGGGGTTGGGAATGCGACGACCACCTTGCCGATATGTTTTCCGCTGGCCATGAGTCGAAACGCTGCATCGATGCGGCACGCGGGAAAGGCGCGATATGGGAGAGGCCGGAGCGCGCCCTTTTCGACCAGGTCGGAAATCTCCTCGAGCATCTGGCGGGTCAGCGCTTCGTCGCCGTGGAAAACCGCGTCCATCGCCACGACGTGGAACGATGCATTGTTCCGCAGCGGCCGGAGCGGAATGCGCGCGTTTTGATAGATGTCGCGTTTGCCGATTTCGATGAAACGACCGAACTCGGCGAGACACGAGAGACCCATCGGGATCGCCTCGCCGGCGAGTGCATTCAGAACCACGTCCACGCCCTTGCCATTGGTCATCTCCATCACGGCCTCAGCAAAATCGCCGCGGCGCGAGTCGATCACGTGTTTCACGCCGAGCGTCTTGAGAAGAGCACGTTTGCTCGGGCTGCCGGCGGTGGCGATCACTTCCGCGCCGAGATGGTGCGCGATCTGGATGGCCGCCATTCCGACGCCACCCGCGCCCGCGTGCACGAGGATGCGTTCGCCCTTGCGCAGCCGCGCCACGTTTCGCAGCGCATGCCACGAGGTCATGAAAACGACCGGCAACGTTGCCGCTTCCTCGAAAGACAGGCCCGCCGGAATGCGTCGCACGTCGCCTGCCCCGCGCCAGCGTGTGCGTGGCGATTCCGAAGACCGCGAGGCCGAAGACGCGATCTCCCGGTGCGACGTGCGTCACACCCGATCCGACTGCCTTAACGATACCGCTAACTTCGTCGCCAAAAATGCGCGCATCCGGCGCATCGCCGGGATAAAGCGCGAGCGCCTTGAGCACGTCGCGAAAATTCATTCCCGCCGCTTTCACGTCGATCAACACCTGGCCGGGGCCGCATTGCGGCAGCTCAAACGGAGCAAAGCGCAGCGTATCGAGATGCCCGCGCTCGCGGGATTCCAGGCGCAACGGCAAGGCCGGATCGAGCCATTGCTCGCGGGACAGGCCGGCCGCGATCCAGTCGCTGGACATAACGAGCTTCGCCGCGGAAGGCAATCTCGCGCTCCGGGTCTTTGCGGATCAGCTCGCTCCAAAGCAGCGCCACGTCAGATGGTGAAGGTTCCGGAGGAAGATCGATGCCGCGGCAGAAGAGGTTTGAGTGTTCGTTGAAAATTGACGCGCATCAATCCGATGGCGGGCGCTTGCGCCGACGGCGTTGGGCTGGAGGTCGCGGCCGACCGGCTGGGCGTCGCGAGTCACAAGATCGAGACGCAGCTTGGATCCGGGACGGTCGGTTTCGAGCGCCTGGGTGAGATGGAGCAGCGCGTCGAGATCGCTGGACATCGTCCCGTCATCGATCCTCGCGTCGAGATTCCAAAGATAAACGATGCGCTCTGGCGTCGTCTCCCCGCATTCTTCGAACAGCTTTTGCCAGTCCTCGAGCGCTTCCTGGCGCAGCGTAAACGCGTCGGTTGCCATCGAACTCGAAATTGTCTCCCGGTCGCGCGACGCGGCAGCGCACGCCCGTTTCGCGCAGGCGTGAAATCAACCGGTCGCCCAGTCCGGAGGCGTCGGCGAAAACGAGCCACGACTTTTCCTCTGGCGCTTCGACCGCGGTCTTGACCGGTGCCGCAATTTCCTCGTCCGGCTTTGCGAGCCAGCAGGCCGATCTGGCCTTCGCCGCCAGTTGGACCGATCAGGCCGGGCAACGACAGTCGTTTCGCTGAAACCAGTCTCTCGCAGCACCGTTTCCCATTGCGCTCTCTTCGAGCAACGGCTGTTCCGGGCGCAGATCGCGATCGGTGAACCGCCACCAACCGCTCGTTAGGCCGAAGACCGTCTCCGTCCAGAGTTGCGGCGTCGCGGTGTCCATGAAAATGAGGCTGCCGCCCGGCGCGAGCAGGTCGTGCAGATTGCGCAACGCGGCGCGCACATCGCTGACCGCGTGCAGCACGTTGGTGCCGATGATGAAGTCGAACGATCGCCGCTTCGAGTTCCTGCTCGACGCCCGGTTTTTCGAGATCGAAAATCTTGAACTCCACTTCCGGAAACGCGGCCAGCTTTTGCGCGGCGCCGGAGAAGAAATGCAGCCGAGACATCGCTGAATGATGTAGGAATGCAAACCGCGCTCCAGGAGCGGCAGAACCTGCGAGGCCAGTCCGCCGGTCCCCGCGCCGATTTCGAGAATGCGCAGTCCGCGTCCTTCCGGCAGACGTCGCGCGGCGCGTGCTCACCGCCGCGGCGATGGCTGCGAGCCAGTGGCTGGTGAAGAGACCGTCGCCGTAGAATTGATCGAGCAACTCCGCGCCGATCCCGGAGAACAAGACCTGCACCGCATCCTTTTCGCCGCGCAAAATCGACTCCCAATTCAGCGCAGTTTCCTTCGCAAAGAAGCGCCTCGGGAAGATGCCCGGGATGCTTCTCGATGTAGGACGCGCAGAACTTTCCCGGCGGAATCTGCCGCTTCAGCGAAATCCGGCGCCGGCTCGAACCCGCCTTCCTTTCTTCGCGAGCACAGCCGTGCCTAACGAGACCGGCCATCAATCGCTCAAAGACAGGTCGCATCGGTGCCGCCACCTGCAGTGTTGCCGCATCGAACGGAATATTCCTGGAGTCACTCCCATTTCCCGCAGCCCGCGCGCCAGTTGCGCGGCGGCGAGATCGTCAAGCGCGCAAAGCGCCGCCTCCAGTTCGGAACGGCCGCGCAACGCGATCGACCCGATCCAGTGCGTGCTGGGCCGCCGTCGTGCAACTGACTCCAGCGGAAGCGGCGGCGAGCGCAGGCTTAGCGACATCTGTCAGGCGTCCGCTGCCAGGCGACATGATACGTCAAATCGCGTGTGCTGCCTGGCGCGGCGGAACGGCCCGCGCCGGAGAGGCTGATCGCGCGGAAACCATCCACCAGCACGCAAGGTTTTCCCGCCTCATTGTAGAGAGCGATATCGCCTTCGAGGAAGTCATCGCTGAATTCGCTGCACCCTTGCGCAAACGCGGCTGGATGCGCCCGGTGAGCCGAGAAAGAGAATGCGGCGAAACCGCACCGGCAGCTTCATCCGCGCCTGACGATCCTCGACCGTCGCCGCGCCGGCGGAGAACACTTGAAGCGCTCCGTCGAAGAGAACCGGATGCAGCGCATATTCGCCCGCGCGCGAGAGCAATCGCATCCGACAAGGCCACTCGCCCGCCGATTGCCCGGCGCCGGCGACAAGTTCGCGAATGGGCCGAAACTCCTCGCCGTAGCGCAAGCCGAGATCGCTCATGTGGCGGTAGAAGTCGTCGACCGCGACGGATTGAGCGCCGCGAGGTTGCGCCCATTTCGAGGAGGCAAAGGCGGATTCCGTGCGCTCGCCGCGCAGCGAACCGACGACGTGCAGCGACCAGGTGACGCTTTGCTCGAAACGGCTCTGAATCGAGAAGTGCGCTCGTTAGGCGAGTAGGAGAACTCGAGCTGCACGCCCGATGGCGGGTCCGGCAGGATGAGCGGCTTGCGAATCTCGAAATCCTCCACCACGAACGGCTGCCCCTCGAACAACTGCACGCCGGCTTCAAGCGCCATCTCGACAAACGCCGCCGCCGGGAAAATCACATGGTTTTCAACCTTGTGATCCTTCAGAAAAGCCATGTGCCGGGAGTCCAGCCTAACGATCCAGGTCGGCATCGCGCGTGGCAGCCGGACATCAAACAGACCGCGTCCACCGGGCGCGAGCCGGCCGTCGCGAGCATCGCTTGCTTCGTTCCACCAGCGCGTCTTTTCCCACGCGTAAGCCGGCAGCGAAAGAAGATGCCGCGAAGGCGTCATCGCGGAAAAATCGAGCGGAACACCGGCGCGGTGCAGATCCATGGCGGCCTCGAGCATGGATTCAAATTCGCGCTCGCGGCGGGCCGAAGAGATCACGGTGGCTTTGGCTCCGCGTGCCGCAGACATTCCTGAGTCGAATGCGCGAGCGCGGGATGAGCATTGAGTTCCAGCCACACGTCCACGCCGAAATCCGCCAGCGCGCCCACGGCCGAGGCAAAACGCACCGGCTCGCGAATGCCGCGGCCCCAGTAGGCGGCATCGCACGATTCGCCAGCGCAACGTTCGCCCGTCACCGTGCTGAAGAATGGAACTATCGCCCGGCTGCGGTTTGAAATCGGCGAGCGCAGCTTCCAGGCCTCCGACGCCGGTCGCATGAGCGGATGATGAAACGGATGATCGACCCTAACGAGTCGCGCGAACGCGCCCTGCGCCTCGAGTTCGGCGGCCATCGCCTCGAGCGAAATGCGCGGACCCGAGAGCGTGATCGAACGTGGTCCGTTGAAGGCGGAAATCGTTACAGTGCGGTCGTGCCGCGCGATGAGCGCCAAGGCTTCATCTTCAGGCAATCCGATCGCGAGCATCGTTCCTTCGCCGCGTCCGCAGGATTCCATGAGACGCGCTCGCAGCGCGACAATCCGGGCCGCTTCTTCGAGAGAAAAAATTCCGGCGACGCATGCAGCCGCGATCTCGCCCACGCTATGGCCGACGATGGCCGAAGGCTGAACAGCCCCAGGATTTCCAAAGCGCCGCGAGCGCCACCTGCATGGCGAAAATGGACGGCTGTCCAATCTCCGTCCGGTGCATTTGGGACGTTTCCTCGGAGCGGCCGAGTTCTTCGAGCAGCGAGAAGCTCGCCCAGGGACGGAGCGCAGCGTCACACTTTTCGATCGCCTCGCGAAAGACCGGCTCATGCTCCATCAAATCGCGACCCATTCCCCACCATTGCGGACCCTGTCCGCTCATGATGAAACCGATGCGCGGCGCTTGCTCTCGGCGCGGCTGTGAAAGCCGCGCGGATTTTTGGGCTTTCTTCTTTCTTCGCAAACGCGTCGAGTTCCTCGATCAGTTCGGCCCAATTAGAAGTGACCAGAGTCAGTCGATGCGGGTGATGATTCCGCCGGACGCCCAATGTATAAGTAAGATCCGGCAAAACGGGCGAACTGCCATTGGCATTGGCGTGTTCCTTAACCCATGCGCTAAGATTCGCCGCTGAAGTCCGAAGCGATTTTTCCGAACGCGCGGAAAGCATCACCGGCCATGGCCGACGACCTGGAACGGTCAAAGATTTTTCCGGCTGATGCGGCGGAGGTTCAGCCAGAATGACGTGGGCATTCGCCCCTCCGAATCCGAATGAGTTGACGCCTGCGATGCGCTCGGCCGTTCCATTCGGGAAAGGGCTCGAGCTGGGTCGGCACGCGCAACTTGAGTTTCTCAAAATCGATGTGCGGATTCGGCGTCGAAAAATGGAGACTCGGTGGAATCTGGCCGTGCTTAAGAACCAGCATCGCTTTGAGAAGCCCGGCGACGCCCGCCGCGGTTTCCAAATGGCCAAGATTCGTTTTTATCGAGCCGATCGGGAGCGGCGCGTCGGCGGATCGATTGCCGCAGAGAGCTTCCGCGAGAGCATGCGCTTCGATCGGATCGCCCACCGCCGTCCCAGTGCCGTGGGCTTCGACGAATCCGATCTCCTCGGGCGCGATCCCGGCATCCCTGCAGGCATCTTGCACCAGTCGCGTTTGCGCCTCCGGGCTGGGCAGCGAGATGCCGTTGGTGTGTCCATCTTGATTGATCGACGTCCCCAAAATCACGCCCTGAATCGGATCGCCATCCGCGATCGCCCGCGAAAGTCGCTTGAGCAGCACCATGCCCGCGCCTTCACCACGCACAAATCCGCTGGCGGATGCGTCGAAGGCTGCGCACCGGCCCTCGGGCGAAAGCATCGCGGCCTGCGAAAACCCGATAAACCCGCCCGGCGAAATCATCACGGTGACGCCTCCCGCCAGGGCAGCGTCTCCGCGCCCGGCCCAGATGTGCTCGCACGCCGCGTGAACAGCGGTGAGCGCGGATGAGCAGGCCGTGTCCATCGCGACACTCGGGCCGCGCAGATTCAAGCAATACGAAATCCGATTTGCGGCAATGCTGTGCGCGCTCCCGGTCGGCGAATGAGGGCCGATGCTGAAATGATCAAAACTCGTGCTTTGAATTCCCTGGTAATCGTTATGCGAAATGCCGACGAAAACTCCGAGATCGGTTCCGCGTTCGAAATCGAGCACGAGTCCGGCATCTTCGATCGCCTCCCACGCGGTCTCGAGCAGAAGTCGATGTTGCGGATCCACGTAGGGAGCTTCCCGCGGCGAGATACCAAAAAACTGCGGATCAAATTGATCGATGGCGTCAATAAATCCGCCGCGCAGGGCAATGGATTTGCCAGCCACGCCCGGTTCAGCATCATAATATCGCTCCACGTTCCAGCGATCGGGCGGCACTTCAACGACGCCTTCACGGCCTTCGACGAGAAGCTTCCAAAGGGAATCCTTGGAACTCACGCCGCCGGGGAAACGGCAGCCGACTCCAATAATCGCAATACGTTCTTTTTGCATGGTCGGTGAGTTGCTCCGCAGGGGCGGACTGATTAGCGCTGCCTGTGAGCATGTCAAGTCAGCTACCAATCCGGTCGCGGATTTATGACGTCAACGAGACGGTAAAACATTCACTTATCCAACATCAATTCGTTTTAGCATGCTCGACGTATTTACATACCATCATTTCCCGGCATTGTTTTGTTTAACTGCGTTGGTCGCTCATTTCCCAACTTTTCTCTTCGGCGTCCTCTGCGATGCTAATGGCAGTATGCGTTCCGGCAAGCTTTCCCCGCTCCAAGCCGATTTCATCAAACTGCCCCCACCAACAGGTGGTCAGGACCGTTAATCTATTCGAACGAGATCATGTGCGGCATCGCGGGAATAATCGACCTGGTTGGGCAGCGCCCGGCGCCGGAAGGTGTGGTGCAACGGATGGCGCGCGCACTCACCCACCGCGGGCCGGATGAGGAAGGTTTTCTTGAACAACCGGGAATCTCACTTGCTTCGCGACGATTGAGTATTGTCGACCTGGCCGATGGGCAACAGCCGATGACGAATGAAGACCGCAGCGTTTTCGTGGTCTTCAACGGCGAATTATTCGACTACGTCGAACGGCGCGAAGAACTCGTTAGGCAAGGACATCGCTTCCGCACTCATTGTGATACGGAAATCATCCCGCACCTTTGGGAAGATCATCACGAAGGAATGTGGGAGCGGCTGCGCGGCCAATTTGCCATCGCCCTGTGGGATGAGCGGCTGCGACAACTCCATCTCGGACGCGATCGTTTCGGTATCGCACCACTTTTCTGGAGCCGGCAGGGCGACTGGCTGCTCTTTGCTTCCGAGATCAAAGGCCTGCTTGCTTCAGGAATGGTTCCACCGCGACCCGATCGCAAGGGACTCGATCACGTCTTCACCTTCTCCGCGGTGCCGGGGCCGAGGACCTGTTTCGAAGGAGTTCAACTCCTGCCGCCCGGACACTGCCTGCGCATTGCGCCGGGAAGTTCGGGCACGAGTCCGGTCATTGCCGAACGCGCCTACTGGGAAATGGATTTTCCGGCGCAGGGTGAAGAGGAATGGGGAAACAATCCGAATGCGCTGGTGGATGAATTCGAGCGATTGCTCCTGCAGGCCGTCGAAGAACGGCTGCGCGCGGATGTGCCGGTAGGATCCTATCTCTCCGGTGGTGTGGATTCGAGCATGATCCTCGCCCTGGCCTGTCGTCTCAAGGGTCCAGCGATCAACACCTACACCGTTCGAGTGAATGAGCCGGAGCTTGATGAACTGAGTGCAGCGAGTCTCTCGGCGCGACACATCGGAGCGAAGCCACCCATTGTCCAGGACTACGGCGACCTGGAAGCGCTCGAAAGTTATCCCCGACTCATTGAAGCGGCCGAAGCTCCGGTGATCGACACCTCTTGCGGCGCCTTGCTCAAACTTGCCGAGCGCGTTCATGCCAATGGCCAGAAAGTCGTCCTGACTGGCGAAGGCGCCGACGAATGGCTGGTCGGTTATCCATGGTACAAAGCGGCCAAGCTCATGGGATTTCTCGACGTCGTGCCGGGATTGAATCTGAGCGATTGGGCGCGGCGCGGTTATCTGCGTCTGAACAAGGTGCCGCATTTTTCGCCGGAATGGCGCGAGCGAGTGGAAGCTTCTGTCGGCGGTCAAAACGCCTGGATCGATTCCTACGGGTTGCTCGCGATTTCGAAGCTGCGCTTCTACTCCGAGCAGATGCGCGAAGTGATGAACGACAGCCATCCGTGGGGCGAATTGGGATTTCCGCTCGAAAAAGCCAAACGCTGGGCCCCGCTCAATCGCGGCATCTGGATCGCGGCGCGGGTCCTGTTGGCGGGCCATCTCTTGCAGGCCAAAGGCGACCGCGTGGCCATGCACTCCTCGGTCGAAGTTCGTTACCCGTTCCTGGATGAGGAGGTCTTTGATTTCACCGCGAAATTGCACCCGCGCTGGAAGCTGCGCGGATTCCGCGACAAGTATCTGCTGCGTCTGCTCGCGGAACGCTGGATTCCGAAATCGATCGCTCGACGCGGCAAAGTTATCTTTCGCGCACCACTCGACAGTTTTCACATGGATCCGGAACCGCCGTTTGTCGCGCAGCTTCTAAGTGAAGATTCGCTGCGCCGCACCGGTTACTTTGATGTCAGCGAAGTCGACGCGCTGGCGCAAAGGCTTTCGTGAAATGCGAGCCGGATCGCTGCCTCGACTCTCCGTGGAAATGGGCCTGACTGCGGTCGTCGCCACCCAGCTTTGGCACCATCAATTCATGGGCGGCGGCCTGGCCGATATGCCGGAGTGGTCCGGCTACGAAACACCTTTGCAAACGACGTAGTGCCGTCGCGATCGATTCCGCATGATCCCAGCTTTTGCAGAGTTTGCTGTCCGATCTCTTTCATCTCCGGGTCATCCTTTTCTTTGTCAGGCATGGCCATCCCCTTTTGAATGTACTTGCGCGCCTCCTCTTTGCGTCCCATCTGCGCGTAGATGCGGCCTAGTTCGATGTAATGCATGAGCCGGTTGGGATTAATTTCGATCGCTTTTAACAGACATTTCTCCGCCGCTTCGTTGGTCGTTACCGGCAAGTCGCCATAAAGCGCCTTGGCCAGCACCCGTTTCACCACGTTGATATTTGCAAGCACGCGATTCCATCGCCCGAGAATGTGCCACGCGTTGTCGTTGGTCGGATCAAGCTGAAGGGTCGCGGTCCACCGCCGCCTTGATCCGGGGCGAAGCATTGACCTGATCCTTGCTGCCCATGAAGGGCAGCATTTTTCCAAGCTGATCGCGGGCGAGAGTTGGGCCTCGGCATTATTCGGAGCGAGGGTCGCGGCGCGACTGGCGAACTCGAGCGAGATACTTCCCAGCCGAAGCTTTTCCTGTTTCGATGACGTGTCGCTCATCAAATGGCGGTACTGCCGCGCAATACAAACGAGAAGCTTCACGTTGTCCGGTTCGAGCTTGTTCGCAGGCAGATATACTTCGAGCGCTTCTTTGGCTTGGAGTTGTTTGTCGAATTGGTCGCCTTTTGCGATCAAGGCGTCGGTGTCTTCTGCCTGCGCCGCCAGGCCGGAGAAGCAAAGCACCGCACAAAGCATCCTGACAGTGCGAAGGCAACAATTCGAATTCATCAACGCAAATATAGCAGCCCAGGGACACGCATCGCATCTACTCTTAGCGATTCGCCGCTTGTCACGATCTTGGCCGCAAGAGCCTGTCAGCGCCGTTCTTCTTACACTGTTCCTGGCTTCCGCGCGGTGGGTAGCCAAGCGGCGGTCATGAGGCTCGCGTCGCTGAAACGCGCCCCGATCAATGCCGATTCGTTAGGAGAAAACCTGTTTTCGGCAAATCGGCCAATGACAAAAAGGTACCTGACCGTGTAGACTCCGACCCTTATATACAGGTGCCAGATAAAAGCCGATGTGGCGAAATGGCAGACGCAACGGACTTAAAATCCGTTGGGCTTTAAACGGCCCGTGCCGGTTCGAGTCCGGCCATCGGCACTCTAAAACGGCTTTTCCAGAGGGAAGATCCCGCAACTGATCCTTAAATTCGGTTGGCGAATCGTTACGCAAAAGAAGCAGGATAACGCAATCTATTTGCTAGATTGTGCTAACTGCGTCGCGCGCGTGTGACACTTGTGACGAAAGCGGGCTGGCGGTCTCTCCTGTTTGCTTGCCCATTAGCTGGGGAAGTAGAGAAGGTGAAACCCGATCTGGTAGCTCGCGATACAGAAGGGAAGGTTTACACCGTTCGCTACGAAGCGGTAAACGCGATGTTGCTGAACGAGTTCTTGAACGAGCATCGCAAAGTGGAGGAACTGGAGAAACAAGTGGCAGTTCTCACTGGCGGACCAGAGAAGGTCGCCCGCTCAGATTCAGTTGAGCGAATCCGCGCGCGAATTGTCGGTGAGAATCAGTAGACCGGTATCACCGCAGTTAATCAACTGAAATTGCTGGGGCAGATAATCCTATCGCTGTTGTCGGACGCGATCACCTAGCTCCGCTTGCGATGTCGGCCCGTGTCTAGCTTTGATTCTATGAAACAGTTGTTGACGTCGCGAAAGCTTGCCCCGAATGCTTTCGGGGCTGATCTTTATCGAGCCAGGGATTATTCCAGCACGCCGGAATGATAACCTCCAAAAAAGCACGGCGAATACTGTGGTATCAGACTGCAGGCGTCTTAATCATCATCGCCCTGTCATGGATGGACGAACTCTTGAGTTTGCCCAGTCTTCTCTTCGGCGGAGTCGCGCACTCGAACTGGCGGGAGAGCGCGATGGAAACCGTTGTGACGCTGGCAGTGTGGCTCCCGGTCTTCGTCCTGACCAAGCGGCTTGTAGCCCATCTTTATTATCTGGAGGGCTTTCTCCGAATCTGCGCATGGTGCCGAAAGATAGGCCACGAAGACGAGTGGTTTCCAATCGAGGAGTATTTCTCAAAGGGATTCGCCATTAAGACTTCTCACGGAATATGCCCAAAATGCGCGGAGGATCAGCTCCATAAATTACCGGAAAACTCCCTAGCCATTCCAGATTAAGCTCGCCCACGCCAGAGGTGGCTCATCGAATATCGCCCTGGGGTCTAGCGCGGGTTAGCAATAAATAAATTAAAGCAAATGCTGCAGGCCGGTGGCCGCGCCACAAGCGAGCACCGCGCTAGCTGTTTGGTCTTCCTCCAAACGAATAAGCTCTCGCCATCGGCGACGGCGCCAATCGACATTTAGGAGCGACTGGTGCTCGACGTCGCTGCTAGCAGAATTGATCCGAGCAAACCACTCGACGTTTCCGAAATTAGTGCGCAAGATGGCTTGATCTTGCTACAGAGTTTCCTGGAAGTTATGGGAATGTCATCCTTGTTTATTCCGGTAATTCTGGGAACTGCGCGCAAAGGTCGGCGCAGCGAAAACGCCGCGCGTTTCGTTTTCGAGGAAACAAAGAAGCGTGCGGGCGTGGAAACGGAATTTGTGGACATTTGCGAGATCCCAATGCGGCTGGATGACGCCGGAGAACAGATGAAGGATCCAGCATTCTCCGATCTGGTGAAACGGGCAGACGGATTAATTCTGGTCGTGCCGGAGTACAATCACGGGTATCCCGGGTTGCTGAAGCATGCCCTCGACATGAACCTCGAAGAATACATTCACAAAGCTGTTGGGATTTGTGGCGTGTCAGCTGGCGTTTTCGGCGGCGCGCGCGTGATCGAGGCGCTGCTGCCGGTGATGCGCGAGCTCGGGCTCGTTACTATCTTCAACGACGTTAATTTTGGATATGCCGGCAAAATTTTTGCTGAAGACGGCAAGTTGCTCGATGAACGTTTCGTCCGACGGACGGCAAAATTTCTTGATGAATTGATTTGGATGGCGCGGGTGTTGCGCCACGGCCGCGAAAATATTGCGCCTGCGTAAACTCCTCTCATAACGTGGCGCAGCGCTGCGCTCCCCAGACCGGAATTCGCGAACTCTAGAACTAAAGAGAACGTAGTTCTCGCAGCGAGGGATCCCATAAAGACCTCGCCATTGCGGCGATTTTGAGAGACTAAGGAGCTGGCGCGATCGGAACGTCGAGCACGCTGGCGTGTCCAGCATCGTGCAGAATTCGGACGTGCGCGGTGTGAGCATCTTTCGCGGTTTCGTTTGCCACCACGCCGCCGGAGTTATAATTTTTCTCGAAATATATTGAGTTGGGTGCGCTGATTACAAGACGGAGCCGGCTCCCTTTCGCCATTCGGCGGGCAATGAAAAGACCGGGATCAAAATCGCAGCGCACGGTTTCGCCCGGATTGACCAGCTTTTCTTGTCGAACCGACTCACGGTAACGCAGGCGCCGGACATCGCTCCAAAGCGCGATGCTGGTGCCATCGGCAAGAATCTCATCGAGCTCGGCCGTGACATCGGTGTCGGGCGCATCCGGGGAGATCCACAGCGTCAATTTTGGACATCCCACCAGCGTGGTTTCCTTCGAGACTGGCTCGCTATGATAAACGAGACCATCCTTGCCAATGTTAAGCGCGCGCCGCTGGTCGACTCCGGCCGTCTTTTCGTTGTCCACATTCTCCACTTCTTCGCCGCGATGCGTATCTAACGGATCGTAGATGTATTCGTCCGTACCCGTTCCGGCCGGTTTTTCGCTTAAAGTACCGGCACGAAACACGCCGTTTCCTCCTCCATCGCTGGCATCGAGATAAAACGCGTAATGGTTTGCTGTCAGCTTCTCGAAATCGTCGGCGTATTTCCATTCGCCGTTTGCTCCGCTATTCCCGGGGGCTAACAAATAATAGGCGACGCGATCTTTGAGGAACTCCGGTTTGCGGCCGGATTTCATCGTCCAGTCGTACCATTGCCGGTGCAGATCGTTCAGATCGATGACCGCGGCGCCGCCGAATTTAATTCCACCAACTTCATCCGTGGGGGTGCGAGTGCCGGCATGGTCCCACGGCCCGATGATCAGAAAGTGTTTCGCCTGTGTTTCGGCAGAAGCGTTTGCCAGATGATCGCGATAGTACGCGAGCGCGCCTAACTCGTCGCCATCATACTGGCCGGTGATGGTGAGAATCGGAAGAGTGATTTTTGCAAACTGCTCGCGCGTCGGCACCATCGCGTCGTAATAGGCATCGACCATGGGATGGCCAATTACGCGCTGAAAATTCGCCGACGGATTGCCGATGAAACTATCCAGGGTTTTGAAGGGAATGTGTTGCTTGTAAGCGTCGAGAAATTTCGTGCGCCAGAATGTCGAATCTCCGAATAGATTTTGTTGGCCGGCGCGACCGCTCGTGTGGGTGAACCATTGCACGTCATACGAGATGCCAACGTTATTGGTGAACGGAAAATCTAATCCCGGATGGGCCGCCGCCGCCGGCACAATCGTGGTCAGGTGAGCAGGCAATTCCTTGGCCGTGGCCCATTGATCGAATCCGGCGTAGGAACCGCCCCACATCGCGACCTTGCCATCACAAAACGGCTGTTTCGCAAACCATTCTACCATGTCATGACCATCACGCGCGTCGTTAGCAAACGGCTCGAAATCCCCAGCTGAGTTTCCGCGTCCGCGCACATCGACCAGGGCAAAGGCATAGCCATGCGAAGCGAAGTAGGCCGCGCGCGCATGGTAACTGTCGGAAATGTAAGGCGTCAGGGTGAAAATGACGGGAGTCCGACCCGGCGTCGTGTTCCCTGACTTGGGAAGATAAAGCGTGGCATTCAATTCGACTCTGTCGCGCATTGGAATTTTCACCGCCCAGCGCAGGTCGTAATCCGCTGGAGGGGCTGACGGACTCGGCTTGGCGATGGGTTCCGGGGTGGGCGAAGTTTGCGCAATCGCGAGAGGCGCGAAGACTAGGAGACAGAATATGACAAGCAGCGCAGCAAGTGATCGATCTTTCATAATGGAGATGCTGTATCGAATCGAAATTGGAGATGGAAGACAAGCCGGCGAATGAATCGAGATTTTCAACTTAACGAAGCCGATTTGGAAGAAACGTTTGCACGATCCTCCGGCCCGGGTGGGCAGCATGTTAACAAAGTCTCGACTGCGGTGACGCTGCGCCATCGGCCGAGTGGTGTGAGCGTGACGGTCCAGGATTCGCGTTCGCAAGCGACGAATCGTCGAATCGCCCGACGGCGATTGGTCACCGCGATCGAACGGGAGCGTGCGAAAGACCGTGCCGCAAAACGGGCTTTGCGCGAAAAAGACCGCCGCCGAAAATCACCGCGTCCGGGCAAATTAAAAAAACGAATCCTCGAGTCGAAACGAAAGCGGGGTGAGCTGAAGAAGCAGCGTCATAAAATCGAGCCTTAATAAGGAGTAGGAATGGCTCGCTCTACCTTGCATCGTGACAGAAGGTGAGGTGGATCGGCCGCTCCGCAGGCGATGCTAGGAAGTGCGCCGAAGGCGCATTACTCTAACATCGAGGTCCGAGCCGGACTCGCGTAGGGACTGCTCGATCCGCCGTGAAAGAACTAAAAGTCGGCATCGTCGGCACGGGATGGCCAGGCCAGCAGCATGCGATTGCGCTGGCAGAAATTCGGGACGTCCAATTGCACTCTTGCGCCGACAGCAATTTGGAACGGCTCCAAAGTTTTGCCGAAACTTACCGACTGCAAAACTCGTTCGAGGATTATCAGGAGTTGTTACGCGATCGCGATCTGGACGCCGCGATAATTTGTTTGCCGAACTTTTTGCATTTCCCGGCGTCTTTGGCTGCGCTGGAAGCGGGTAAGCACGTCTTTTGCGAGAAACCCCCGACGATGAACGCCGCGGAAATGAAAGTGCTGCGAGATGAAGCAGAAAAACGGGGACTGATTTATTTTTTTGGGCGCCAGTTTCGGTTTACTCCCGCTGTTCGCACCGCCAGGGACATCATCGCCGAAGGGCGCCTGGGCAAAATTTATCGCGCGCGTGCGAGCTGGATCCGGTCGCGCGGAATTCCCGCTGGAATTGGCTTGTGGTTTACCGACAAGAAACGTTCGGGCGGTGGTGCGCTTATCGATATTGGCGTTCATGCGCTCGATACTGCCTGGTATTTAATGGGCACACCGCGCCCGGTTTCGATTAGCGCGAAGGTGTTTCGGAATTTCGCGCATCTGGTGAAGGTGCCGGTATTTGATGTCGAAGACGAAGCCCACGCTTTTATTCGTTTCGCGAACGACGCCGTTGTGGAATTGGAGACGAGCTGGGCCGCGAACCTGACCGATGATACGCCGATCGGTCCGGAATGGGTCGGGCGGGAATCGAATAATTGCATTCTCTTTGGAACAAAAGGAACGCTGCGGTTAAAACCACTAACCTTATTCGAAGACGAAGAGGGGAAGCTCATCACTGTGCCGCTGGAATCGCATTACCGCGAAAGCAGTTTCGAAATGCAACTGCGCAATTTTGCCGCTGCCATCCGCGGTCAGGAACCGGCGATAAACAATGCCGAGCAGGCATTTGAATTGATGGAGATGATCGATGGAATTTACGCCTCAAGCGAGCTGGGCCGCGAAGTTCCAGTGGCCTGATCAGACAAAAAAATTTCACGAAAATACATCTGTCCGCGGCACTTGCGCCGAACACTCAACAAAGGAAATTCAAACTATGAAAATACTTATCCTTCTTACCGCGACGGCTGTCATGCTTGGCTTGAGTTCGTGCGCCTCGGAGCCGGCCGCGACCACGACCACCACGACTCACGAGACTACCACGGTAGCGCAGCCGGCGGCGACGCAGCAGACAACGACTACTCACACCACCGGGTACTAGTCGCTAATCACGTTCACAGGGAGCGCGCGCCGAATGGTCGCGCGCTCTTTTCTTAGCTTGCCGGAGTCTCGATTTCGGCTTTCGCTTCTTCTTCCGCCTGACTGACAACGGGCGCGATGGCCTGCAATTTTTCGCCTTCGCGCAAAGTGAGGAGCTTCACTCCCATGGCATTGCGGCCGGTCTCACGTATTTCCTTTACCCGCGTCCGAATCAGCTGACCCTTGGTTGTGATCAGCATCAATTCATCGATATCGGTGACCGTGAGCGCCCCGACGACATTGCCGGTCTTGTCTCCCGTCTTCATCGTGATGATGCCTTTGCCGCCGCGGGATTGTTTCCGGTAATCATCAAACGGCGTCCGTTTCCCGATCCCGTTCTCGCCCGCAACCAGCAACATCGCCGTCGGATTCACAATCGCGCTGGCAACAACGTGATCATTTTTCTCCGGCCGAATTCCCCACACTCCGACGGTATTGCGTCCCTGGTCACGCAACTGTTCTTCGTGAAAACGTAAACTCATTCCTTCTTTGGTGATGAGGACGAGCTCATTGTTGCCGGAGGTAAGTTTCGCGTCGATCAAGCAATCATCCGGCTCAATTTGGATGGCGATGATTCCGCCTTTTCGCACGTTGGCGTAATCGGAGAGATTCGATTTTTTTACGATGCCAGAGCGGGTCGCGAAAATGATATGCAGGTTTTCGTCCCAGGTATTATCGGCTGCGTTTGGACCAGTGCCGGCCCGTTTTGATTGGACCCGAATCGTAGCGGCGATCTTCTCGTTCGCGCGTAGCTCGAGAATATTGGCAATGGAGCGGCCTTTGGCGGCGCGGCCCATTTCCGGGATCTCGTAAACTTTTTCAACGTAAGCGCGTCCCGATTCGGTAAAGAACATCAGAAAATCGTGTGTTGTAGCGGTGAACAGATGCTGCACGAAATCGCCCTCTTCTTCCTGGGTGGCGCCCTCGCGCGTTGACATCCCGATCACGCCTTTGCCACCACGTCGCTGCGCCCGAAACGCGCTGACCGCGGTGCGTTTGATGAATCCGCCATGGGTGATGCTGATGATGCAGCCCTCATTGGCGATGAGATCCTCCATGTTGATCTCGCCTTCGTCAGCGATGAATTCGGTTAGCCGCGGCGAGCCATGTTTGTCGCGGATTTCGCGCAGCTCTTTCTTAATGATGGTGAGAACGCGCGCTTCTTTCGCCAAAATATCGCGCAAATCTTTGATCGTGTTGATCAGCTCTTTGTATTCCTTGTCAATCTTTTCCCGTTCGAGTCCGGTCAGTTGATACAAGCGAAGATCGAGAATCTGGTTTGCCTGGTGTTCGCTGAAAGCGTAGCGGCCTTCGACCAGTCGTGCTTCGTGGCGAATTAAAACGCCGATCTGCTCGACCTGTTTTCGCGTGAATTCGAAAGCGAGCAATTTAAGTCGCGCTTCGTCGCGGTTGGCCGAACCGCGGATGATGCGGATGAACTCATCGAGATTGGCCAGGGCAATGAGATAACCTTCGAGCGTTTCGGCGCGCTCCTCCGCTTTACGCAGCTCGAAACGTGTCCGGCGCAGAACCACTTCGCGGCGATGATCGATGTAAGCGGCATTCGCCTCCTTGAGGGAAAGGAGTTTTGGCCGCCCGTGATCGATCGCCAGCATGATGACGGCGAACGAGCTTTCCAGTGCCGTGTGCTTGTAAAGATTATTGATGACGATCTTCGGGTTGCGCGTCGCGTTTCAGCTCGATGACGACCCGCGTGTTTTCATCGGACTCATCGCGAATTGCAGTGATGTCGCCGAGAATTTTCTCGTTCACTAGCTGGGCGACGCGCTCCACCAGCGTCGCGCGATTCACGTTGTACGGAATCTGGGTGATGACGATCTGTTCTTTGCCGCCTTTGATTTCCTCGACGCCGGCTTTACCGCGTACTTTCATGCTCCCGCGGCCAGTCTCGAGATATTGGCGAACGCCGCTCATGCCGCAGATGGCGCAACCGGTCGGAAAATCCGGTCCCTTCACGTGCTTCATCAACTCGTCGAGCGTGATGTCCGGGTCATCGATTTGTGCGCAGATCCCGTCGATGACCTCGACCAGGTTGTGCGGCGGCATATTGGTCGCCATGCCGACGGCGATGCCGGTGCCGCCGTTAACGAGCAGATTTGGAAAGGCGGACGGGAAAACAGTTGGCTCAGTTCGCGTCTCGTCGTAGTTCGGGACAAAATCGACCGTGTCCTTGTCCATGTCGGTCATGAGCGCGGCGCCCAGATGGGTCATGCGCGCTTCGGTGTAACGCATGGCCGCAGGCGGATCGCCTTCGACCGATCCGAAATTGCCCTGACCATCGACGAGGCGTTCGCGCATCGCCCACGGTTGGGCCATGTGCACGAGCGTTGGATAAATTACCGCTTCGCCGTGAGGGTGATAGTTACCGCTGGTGTCACCGCAGATCTTCGCGCATTTACGATGCTGTCGCCCGGGAAAGAGCGAGAGATCGTGCATCGCGTAGAGGATTCTCCGTTGCGATGGCTTGAGCCCGTCGCGCGCGTCCGGCAAAGCCCGGGAAATAATCACCGACATCGAGTAATCGAGGAACGACCTCGATACCTCTTCGGCAACATTGATCGGCTCTACCTTTTCGTTCGCGTTATACACAGGGCAAAAATGAGGAATGACGAATGACGAATGACGAAACGAGGAACAACGTTACTGCTACATTTCCCTCGACATTTATCATTCCAGCTTCGTCATTCTCTATACATCCAGGTTTCGCACGTTGAGGGCGTTGTCTTCGATGTACTGCCGCCGCGGCTCAACCGCGTCCCCCATCAGTCGGGTGAACATTTGATCCGCTTCGACAGTATTGTCATCGTTCAAATCGACTTTCAGCAACTTGCGCTTTTCCGGATTCATCGTGGTCTCGAACAATTCTTTCGCGTTCATTTCGCCGAGACCCTTGAAGCGCTTGATCTGCACGCCGCGCCGGCCGATTTCCAAAATCTTATGAAGAATCTCCGGGATGGAGAAAAGCGGGTGCGAGACGGCCTTGTCGCCTTCGCCTTCGATCAATTCAAAGATCGGACGATCGCTCGCGGCGTAATGATCCACTTTCAGACCTTTCCTGGCCAACTCTGCGATCAACTTTTGGATCGCCGCGGATTCATGAAGCTCAACCTTCTTGCCCCGGCGGCGGCTGGTGCCGTTGGTCTTGGCTGCAGAATCGCCGAGCGGAAGCAATTCCTGGCCAAGCTCCGCATCGAGCAAGTTTAGATCGGGATTTTTCTCATGGAATTCTCGCAGGGCTTTTTCGTCATGGAAGTAATGAATGGTCTCTTCGTTACCGGCGCGCACTTTGACCAGATAGTTCGGCAGTTTGCCCGACCTGGAATTGCGCTTGGCGAGAAAAGCCTCGAAGTCGCCGCCATGCCGGCGAACTGACTCGCTCAGCTTCGCCAGCTTCTCGAGTGACTCGAGAATGTCTTTGAGTTGTGCCGCCGTCACTTCCTTGTCGTCGGCCAGATTTTTCAAGCGCACGTCTTCGGCGCCGAGCGAGATGAGGATCTTGTTCAACTGCACGTCGTCATCGACATACTCTTCGCGCTTCTTTCGCTTGATTTGATAGAGCGGCGGCTGCGCGATGTAGATTTTGCCGGCGCGGACCAGGTCGGTCATTTGCCGGAAGAAAAACGTGAGCAACAGCGTGCGAATGTGCGATCCATCGACGTCCGCGTCTGTCATGATGATGATGCGCCCATAGCGCAACTTCATAATATCAAACCGGCCTTCCTCTTTGCCGTTCCCATCTTCTTCCTTCGGCTTGCCAATCCCTGCCCCGATGGCGGTTATCATAGCTTGGATCTCATTGTTCTTGAGGAACTGGTCTTCGCGCGCTTTCTCGACGTTAATCAGCTTGCCGCGAATTGGCAGAATCGCTTGATAACGTCGGTCGCGTCCTTGCTTGGCGGAGCCGCCGGCCGAGTCACCCTCGACAATGTAAAGCTCGGTTAATTCCGGATCGCGTTCCGAACAATCGGCCAGTTTTCCGGGCAGCCCGCCGCCTGTGAGCGCGCCTTTGCGGATGGTCTCGCGCGCTCTTCGCGCCGCTTCGCGGGCGCGCGCCGCCGTCAGAACCTTATCGAAAATGCGCCGCGCGATCGGCGGGTTTTGATCGAAGTAGTTCATTAACCCGTCGTAAACAGCCGAGTTCACCACGCCGTCGATCTCGGTGTTGACCAGCTTCACTTTGGTCTGCGATTCGAATCGCGGATTCGGCAGTTTGATGCTCAACACGCAAACCAAACCTTCCCGAACATCGTCGCCGGAAAGGGATGGATCTTTGTCTTTAGTCAGGCTATTCGAGCGCGCGTATTGATTGATCGCTTTCGTCAGCGCAGTGCGAAAACCGGTCAGATGCGTTCCGCCGTCGGGATTTGGAATGGAGTTGGCGAAACAAAGAATCTGATCGTTGTAGCTGTCGTTATATTGGAGAACACAATCGACAAATGTTTCGTCACGTTGTCGCGAAATGTTGATCGGCTTCGGATGAATGACCTGCTTGTTCTCGCCCAATTGCCGGACGAATTCCTCAATGCCGTGCTTGTAAAGAAACGTCTCCTTTTTCGGCGGATCGATTCGCTCATCCGACAGTGAGATTTCGAGTCCGGGATTCAAAAATGCGAGCTCGCGCAATCGCGTGGCCAATCGCTCGAATTTGAATTCTGTCGTGATGGTGAAGATCGTCGGGTCGGGCAAAAACGTGATCAGCGTCCCGGTATTTCTTTTGTTTTTGATCTCGCCGATAACGCTGAGTTTCTCGGTGGTTTTGCCGCGCTCGAACGCCATGTGGTAAACCTTGCCCTCGCGCGTGACTTCGACCTTGAACCAATCAGAGAGCGCGTTGGTGCATTTGGCGCCGACGCCGTGCAAGCCACCGGAATATTTGTACGCGCCCTGGCCGAATTTTCCGCCCGCGTGCAAATTGGTTAGGACCAACTCCACCGCCGGCATTTTCCATTTCGGATGAATATCGACGGGAATGCCGCGGCCGTTATCGCGCACGGAGACCGAACCATCGACGTGCACGGTCACTTCGATCTTGTCGCAAAATCCGGCTAGATGTTCGTCGATTGAGTTATCGAGAACTTCGAAAACCATGTGATGCAAACCGCGCTCATCGGGATCGCCGATGTACATGCCGGGCCGCTTCCTAACCGCTTCAAGGCCTTCGAGTTTATCTATCTGAGCGGCATCGTATTTCTGGGCCGTGTCGATGCCAGTAGGGCGCGCCGACGAGACAGATTTCGCGGGCAAATCGTCGTCAGTTTTCGGCATAGAAGATGGTCGCGCGACCACAGATAAATATGGTAGCGGAAAACGAGCCCGTCACAACAAATATCTTGGTTAAAATTTCGGACGACGAACCCTAGCGGTTGGGCTGCAAGAGGGGCCAAAACCAGCCGGTTGTGGTGGCCGCGCCATGGTCTGGAACTCCGTTTTCGCTGGCTTGACCGCGGGTTTTATGGGTCGGAAAATGACCGCGAAATTATGCGTTTTCAAACTCTGTTCGAAGGTCGCTGGATCTTTGCCATCTTGCTTGTTCTGGCAGGGGCGAGCGCGCTGATTTCATGGTGGCTCACGTTTTTGTTTGTCGCGCTGATTCTTTACACGATCGCTTTTTTTCGAGATCCAGACCGGCCAGATCCCGCCGATCAACGCGCTGTCGTTGCCGCGGCGGATGGCGCCGTCGCCGATATCCAGGAAATCGATGAAACGGAATATCTGAAAGCGCGCAGCAAGCGCGTCGGCATTTTTCTTTCGATCTTTGACGTGCACACCAATCGCGCACCTGTGAGCGGCCGTATTGCTTTTCAGCAACATCGCAAAGGCTTCTTTTTTGATGCGCGCCGCCCTGAATGTTCGGAGAAAAATGAAGCGATGACCTGGGCCTTTCAAAATCCCCGCGCCACTATCGTGGTGCGACAGCTAACCGGCGCGATCGCGCGCCGCATCGTGGGCTGGGCGAAAGTGGGCGACGAACTAAAACGCGGACAGCGCTTCGGGATGATTCGATTTGGATCGCGGACTGAAGTATATTTACCGCTCGACGCCGAAATTTTGGTCAAAGTGGGCGATCACGTGAAGGGTGGCGCCAGCGTGATTGCGCGGTTGCCGGAATGAACGAACACCATCCAAAGATTTATCTGCTGCCCAACCTAATGACGGCGGGCAATTTGTTTTGCGGGTTCGCCGCTACGCTTAAGATCGTGCAGGGCGCGCTCATTCAATGGTCGACTCCCGACGCGGCGGCCGACCTGTTTCACGCCGCGGTCTGGTTCATTCTCGGCGCTTGTATTTTCGATGTGCTCGACGGTCGCCTCGCGCGTTTGGGGGGACAGGACAGCGCCTTTGGCCGCGAATTCGATTCCCTCGCCGACATTGTTTCCTTTGGTGTCGCCCCCGCCCTAATGGTTTACCGGATTGTGTTAATAGATTTTCCGCGCCTCGGTTGGCTCGTTGCCTTTGTTTATCTGGTTTGCGGCGCGTTGCGGCTGGCCCGCTACAATTGCGTCTCCGCTGCTGGGGGAGCGGGAGACGGAAAAGCTTTCACCGGTTTTCCCATACCCGCTGCTGCCGGCTTAATCGCATCGATTACGCTTTTTATGCTTTGGTGGTTGGGCGAACGCGATCATTTGATCGGCACGTGGAAATGGGTGCTTCCGCCTTTGATGATTTTTCTTTCAATCATGATGTTCAGCCGGCTGAGCTATCCCAGTTTCAAAGCCATTACCTGGCGCACGACTCGCTCGCTTCCGCGATTTGCCGCCATCATTCTCATCATGTTCTTCACCGCCTTGAACTACGAATGGATGCCTGCGGTTCTGTTTCTAATTTATTTGCTTTATGGGTTCCTGCGTCCGTGGGTTTCGAAACGCTGGCGGCGTGAGATCGAAGAAGAGATTGGGGAAGAGGGAGGCGATGAAGCCGTGTCGGTGAATAGTGATCAGTTTGCTGATCCCAATCACTAATCACAATTCACCCGTCTTCTGTAGCGGCGGTCTAATGACCGCCGGAGCTGAAATGCAACATGCCGCCGTCTCTGGAGGCAGAAATATTTCTACCTCTTCTGCCGCTGAGACGGCGGCAGCTTACAATTTGCCCCGATTTAACTCCGCCAGTATTTCCGGATCGCGTACGTCCGCCCAAGCGCCTTTGAGCTCGAACGCTTGAACTTTCTTTCCAGATTGCGCCAAGTCGCGAATGGCGTCGGTCAATTCATACTCGCCGCGCGGCGACGGCTGTAATTTCGAGGTCCAATTGAAAATGCTCGGTCGGAATGCATAGACCCCGGCATTGTACCACGCGCTCGCCAGCTCACCCGATGCTGGCTTCTCGCGAATATCCGTCACTTCCATTCGTTGGTTAACAAAAACCGCGCCGCCTTTGCTCACATCTTCGTTTTGTTTCACGCTCACGATCGCTTCGACCTCATCCGCCAAATCGACAATCGCGTTGTAGTTCCCGGGATCGACCATGATGTCGCCGTAGCTCAATACAAAAGGCGATTGACCGACAAAGTCGCGCGCCAGCTCGACGACGCGACCGGTTCCATCCTGCACTACCTGGGTCGCGTATTTAATTTGCAAACCGAAGCAGGTGCCATCGCCAAAATAGTCTCGGACTGTGTCACCCTGATAACCGACAATGATCAAGAAGTTTTTAATCCCCGCCGCCTGTAATCCTTCAACGATATGCAGGAGAATTGGTTTTCCCCGCACTTTGATCATCGGTTTGGGGAGCTCGGCTGTTAGCTCGCGCATCCGTGTGCCGCGGCCAGCAGCAAGCAAAACCGCTTTATCGATCTTGGCCATGTGAGATCGCTAAGGTGTACCGACCAAAGAGCATGTCGAAGAATCGTTTTCAATGACGAAGCTCGAATGAATGACCAAACCCGAATAGACGAAAAGAAGCGCTGGTCGCTGATTGATCAGCTAATAAATCGTTCCCGCTGAATGGTGGATCGAGCAGTCCCTTGCTCGATGCTAATAATGGCGGCAGAAGACGCTAACGTTTGGCATCGCCTGCGGACCGGCCGATCCACCTTTGCGTTGATTTCGCCCAGCGACTCGTTCAGCATCGCACGTGCTAAAATTTCTTGGAAAATATCGTGAAGCCGGTCTCCTGCTTTTGCGGGCGAGCGTTGGTCTCATCTTCATTTTGATTTGCGCGCCCGTTCTTCTCTCTGGGGAACACCGCTGGTGGCAATTTGGCAGTGCCATGCGTGTCTTTAATTTTCATTCGCATCTCGATTGGTGGGGTTTTCTCGGAGCGCTCATCGGATGTGTGGGCGGAATCTTCATGATGCTGGGATTTGCCTTTCGGATCGGCATTCTTCTCGCCTTTCTGGTTGCGCTGGTAAATGCCATTGCCGTTGCGCACCACGAGCACGGCCTTTATTCGATAATGATTCCGATCGAAGCGGTCATCATTCTCGTTTGTCTTTCCTTCATCGGCCCCGGCAAATACAGCGTGGATAAGGGGTAGAGAAAAGGTGAGAATTGAATTTCCGTCACCGATCACTATTCGCTCTTCTTCTCCTTAATAATCAGCGCGGGCAAGTCTGCTTGCTTGATCAGTTCGGTGACTTTCGGCAGATCATCCTTCTTGATCGCGTTCCATTTTTTCAACTGCTCATCGAGCCGTCCACTCAACGAGGCGAACACATCCATTTGCGGCTTGGTCGGTTCGCGATCGCCCGCATCGACTGAATGGCTGAAAGTGTCGAACGCTTCGTTCAGCATATTTGGGAACGCTAGATTGCCTTCCGAGCCTTTCATGTTCACTTGAATCAGCTGCTGCTCCACGTCTGACATTTTGTGTTCCATCGCATCGGCGGCCGCCAGCGCCGGTTTCACCTTCGGATCGTCGCCGAACTTTGTATGCAACTCTTTGATTTGCGATTTTACCTCGCGAATTTCGTTTACCGCCTGGTGCAACTCGGAAATGCGGACGTTGACCTGCGTCGAGAGCTCAAATTGCTTGGGTAATTCTCCCTCGTGATCTTTGGTGCGCGGATCGACCACGAGATGGAGCGCCGCCGTTTGCGTTTTCCCATTTGCCGTTAGTTTCACCTGGTAGTCGCCCGGCAACGCCAGTGCTCCACGCGGCGCGTCGCCCGCGTAAAATGCGCCCGGAACTTGAATCGGCTCGTTGTAGCGCAGATCCCAGGCGAACCGGTTCATTCCTTCATTTGCTGGAATCGTCTTGGGCACTTCCACCCGGTCAGGCCATTCTGGCGGCTGCTCGTTTTCCTTTTTCTCCTTGCTGGAAAGATGACGGACCAGTTTTCCCTGGGCGTCGAGAATATCGAGAGTTACTTCATCCTTCGGTGCGCTCTTAAAATAGTAATCGATCATCGCGCCCGTGGGTGGGTTGTCACCGGCGGGCTGCCGTTTGTCGATTTCCTCCGGGTAATGCAATCGCACCGCCGTCTGCGGTTGGTAAAGCAGCATGTCGGACGGCGTGCTCTGGGTCTTGATCTGCCGCAACGGTGTCAGGTTATCCAACACCCAGAACGAGCGGCCATGCGTGGCCACGACAAGATCATCGTCTTTGACGACCAGATCATGAATGGGCGATTGCGGCAGGTTCAATTGCAGCGCTTGCCAATGGGCGCCGTCGTCTAACGAGAAGTAGACTCCAAGTTCAGTGCCGGCGTAGAGCATGCCTTTGCGCCTCGGATCCTCCCGCACGCTGTGGACGTAAGCGCCTTCTGGGATTCCACTGGTAATTGGGCTCCAGCTCTTTCCCAGATCCGTCGTTTTGAAAACGTAAGGCTTGAAATCATCCAGCCGGTGACGATCGACTGCGACGTAAGCCGTGGTCGGGTCGTGCGGTGAAGGGTCGATAATCGAGACCGTGCTCCACTCTGGCATCTTTGGTGTCACGTTCGCCCAGTTTTTGCCGTCGTCGGTCGTGACGTGGACCAGCCCGTCATCCGTCCCGGCCCAAAGCGTTCCCTGTTTTTTTGGTGATTCAGCCAGCGCGAAAACGGTGTCGTAGTATTCCACGCTCGTGATGTCGTTGGTGAGGGGACCGCCACTTGGCTGCTGCTTCGATTTATCGTTTTTCGTTAGATCATTGCTGATCTGCGTCCAACTCATGCCGTGGTCAGTCGATTTGAAAACGCATTCCGCCGCGGTGTAGACGACATCTGGATTGTGCGGTGAAAGAAGAAGGGGTGAGACCCATTGAAAACGATGAACCAAATCGCTCGCGCCGTGCCCGGCGTTGTCCAATGGCCACACGCTCACGTCCTGACTTTCTTCCTTGGTTTTGTCGTAACGGGTAATGTAGCCCTCGTTGTTGGAATATATAATGTGCCAGTCGCGCGGATCAGGCACGACAAAGCCGCACTCGCCGCCCCCCGCCACAAACCAGTTCTGCGCCGTGATTACACCCTCCTCGCTCCGGCTTGCGATGCCTACATTCGAGTTGTCCTGCTGCGCGCCGTAAATGTGATACGGATAGGCGTTGTCAGTCGCGACGTGATAAAACTGTGCCGTCGGCTGGTTGTTTTGCGTCGTCCAGGTTTTGCCGCCATCCATCGAGATACTGGCGCCCCCGTCGTTGGCGTTGCCGACCCGATTCGGATTTTGCGGATCAATCCAGAGCCCATGATGATCGCCATGACGCGCCGGCAAGAGATTGAAGCTCTTCGCGCCGTCCACCGATTTGAATGCGCCGGTATTTAGTACATAGACGGTATCAACTGATTTTGGGTCAGCGTAGATTTTACTGAAATACCAGGCGCGCTGACGGAACCGGCCGTCGTCGTTAACCTTGGTCCATTTCTCGCCTCCATCATCGGAGCGAAAAATCCCACCTTCCTTGGCTTCGATGATGGCATAAACGCGATTGGAATCCGCGCCTGAAACGGTGATCCCTATTATGCCAAGAATTCCATCCGGTAGTCCATTTCCCGTTAGCTGTTTCCAGGTGACGCCGTTATCTTCCGATTTGTAGAGACCGCTGCCCGGCCCGCCGCTGGAGAAAAACCACGGCTGTCTTCGCGCCTGCCAGAGCGAAGCGAAGACGACATTGGGATTATTCGGGTCGAACACCACATCGATCCCGCCGGTATTTTCGTCTTTCGAGAGAACCTTCGCCCACGTTTTGCCGCCGTCGCTCGTCCGGAAAATTCCCCGTTCCGGATTTGGGCCGAAGGCGTGACCAAATGCGGCCACGAGCACTATGTCTGGATTATTCGGATGAACGATGAGCGCCCCGATCTGGCGGGTGTCACGCAGTCCGATATTTTTCCAGTTCTTTCCGGCATCGACCGATTTGTAAACCCCGGTTCCGTAGGTGGTGTTACCGCGAATGGCCGCTTCGCCGGTGCCCACGTAAATAGTGTTGTGCTCGGAGGGCGCCACCGCGATTGCGCCAATGGACGAAATGTCCTGCTTATCAAAGAGCGGTGTCCAGTTCGCACCGCCATCCAGCGTTTTCCAGACTCCGCCCGCAACCGCGCCAAAGTACCAGGTGTTCGGTTCTCCCGGCACCCCTGCAATGGCCAGGGCGCGTCCACCGCGGAATGGTCCGACCTGTCGCCACTGCATTCCGGAGAAAAGTTTCGGATCGATTTGTGGCGCCGGAGCGGAGGATGTGCTCGGCGATGGCGCAGCGCATATTGCACCGGTTGGCCCAAGCAACAAAAAAGCAAAAAAAGAACGAAGACTACGCGAATTCATGGCGCGTAAGTTCCAGACTTACGCGCGTCCTTCAACTACAAACGCGTCGACAGAGCGCCGCGGTTACAATTTTTTGTATGTTGAGCCCCCCGATCTCCGTTGCCGGAAATTTCCGGCATTATGATTAATTTGCCGTTGGGAGGAGGCAATAACCTTCGGGAGGTCCTAATGCCAATCTGCCGTGCGTCCAGGAAGTGATGAAATGCCAAGAGTGCCTTCGACTTCGCTCCGGATGACAAATTAATGGGGTGTAAGCGATGCGGCGCGCAGATAGGCGACAATGGCGGCTTGCTCATCTGCAGACAGGTTAGCGCGGCCGGACATGCGGCTAACGAGATGTGGCCATTGCTCCCGGGTGTATCTTGTGACCGGGGGCAAAGTATGGCATTCGAGGCAACGAGAGACGAAAAGTCTGCGTCCATTTTGCAATTGCCCGGCATCAGCGTGATCGGAGCGGGCATTTGAAATCAAGGCGGGAGAAACTTCCGGTGGTGGAGCAAAATTAGCGCAGCTAACGATAAACAGGACGATGACGACCGAGATGATTTGGGCGCCGCAACGGTTACAATGTGCCAAAATTGTGGTCGCGGCGGCTAACTTCGCGTCGCGAGGACCGATCCCGGCTGCAAATTCAGGAGCAAGAAACTCTTTGCCCTCACTGGCGCTTCGCGTCCGTCTCTCCCCCAGGGAGAGAAAGGAAAAGAGGAGGCCGCGAGTTCGAGGTAGAGGCCAGCCACCCCGAGAGGCTTCGCGAGCATGGCCGCGGCTACAGGCGCCGGCGCTCACAAGCTGACTCCGAAGATCACGCGCACTTGATAATCAGCTTCGCCTTCGGTGCGGGTGGTTTGGGCGAGGGCGGTAACAGTGGCGAACCAGCGATTACCGCGATAGGAAACGTTCGGGCCAATGAAGAAATTGTTCTCGGCTTCGGAGCTGTGCCAGGCGGGCAGAAGAACCTCGTGCAACATTTCGGCGCCCACTGAGACTCGCGGGCTCAATTCGTAGCTGGCGCCGAAAGCTTGTTGGATCTCACCGTTATGTTCGCGCAGACTTTCATCTTCCCATTCCGCTTCTAGGGTGAGGTTATAAGCGAGAATGAGCGGGCCGAAGTTCTTTTGTGCGATTAGTTTTGTTTCCGATTCAAACGCGCGCCGGCCGCCGCCGATTTCCTGGTAAAGAGAAATACCGATCGGATCGGCAACCGGATTGGTCAAATTGTAGATTAGCTCGAGTGAGGTGCTGTCGTAGTGCGCGCCACGATTTTCGCGGCTGCCTGTATAATCCCAATTCGCAAGATAGATGCTGGCTTGAAAATGCTGAGTAATTCCGATCTCCAGCTCATGACGAAAATCTGCGCCGGTAAACCCATCGCTAAATCGCGCAGTCGCGTAGTTTTCGATTTCGAATGAACCGGGCGGCGAGGTAGGCGCCTCGTAGACAAAAGTGAAATGACGCGCGCCGGCGAAACAAATTGATGGGAGAAGAAACGTGCAAATTGCACAAAGAGTTTGCTTCACTAGTTGCCGCAAGGGTTCAGGTCCGGGCTGGACGGCGATTCACGGCGACAGAGCGCCGTGGCTATAGCGTCGCGGTGATCCGTCATCTCGATAACGTCGCAACGAGCGATTACCGCACGGGGTGGAGCGATTTCACCATTCCGGTGTCGGGGCCGACGCGTTTTGCTTCCTCAACAGAATCGGTACCGGCGAGTGGGACAGCGCCGAAACGTTTCGCAGCATAATAGGAACCGATGACGAGAAGTGCGGCGAGAAATTGTGCAACCATCGTTTCGTAAGTTGGGAAAACTGCGAACCACAAACTCACCCAAGCCGGAATGGAATTTGTGAGCCAGGGAATGGGCGTAGTCGAGATCCAGTTAGCGAGCTGCATTTCCTGGGCTTGCTCTCCAACCATCACAAGCAAAACAACTCCGAGCAGAATCCCGGTAGTAATTAACATTTTGCGATAAGGCAAACGTTGTTGCAGCACGAAGGTCAGGAGCGCGACCATCCCGGTCAGGACGAGACCGAGCAGCGTTCCCTTGAGCACAACAGCACCACCCAGTCGCAGATGATAGCTCTGGAGAAAAAGCACCACTTCAAATCCTTCGCGATACAGCGAGGTGAACCCGAGAAGGATTAGCCCCCAGCGCAGGCGCGAATTGCTGGTCGCGGCATCGAGGAGCGATTTGCGCCGGCGATTATGGGCGCGAATCCAGCCGCCCCAATAGATTTTGTGAAAGAACCAGTTCATGATCACAAGCAGCACGATCACCGCGAGCAGTCCGGTCGCTGCCTGCAAATGCAGAGCGGGAACGTTCTCGCTCAACTGCTTCATGATTCCGACGGCGACGAACCAGGTCACAAGGGTGGCGAGGAAAGCGATGGCGGCGCCCGACATCACCGGTTTCCGATAATTTCGCCGGGGACCGGTCATGCTGGCGGTGACGGCAGCGAGGACGAGAATGCATTCGAGTCCCTCGCGGAAAACGAGTACACCGATATCGAGCGAGGCGACGGTGGCGGTGGTGTGCGCTTGCAACGGATCGGGCGCACCATGGGCTGCGATTCCCTGCCAGACGAAAATCGCGATGACAAAAAGCGCGGCGAACAACAGGCCCGCGCGGACACCGATTCCCCGCAAAACCCGATTTTTCCGCGTGGTCCGCGGGATTACATTTAGCTCGGGCTGGTGCCAGGCTTCGCGCGCAAGCATGCTAGGCATGTAACAAACGTAACATATCGAACTTCGATACGCTGTCGCTCGGTTGCCATTTTTTAGCGGCTCGTTGTCCGGGTGGGGGGGACATAGACTTTCAAGTCTGTGTGCTAAACAGGTCTGAAGCCTGTTTCCCTTCAGCAGGCTAAAAGCCCGCTGGGCGCACAGGCATGCATGCCTGTGTTCCACCAGCTCGTTGCCGGGGCGGGAATGGAATGATGGAATGATGTAATGATGGAATGACGGAGGGACGGAGCGGTGGAGCGAGGTCGGCTCGACGGAGTCTCGCCCTACCATCTGCCCACGAATCGATTTCTTGGTAGGGCCACTCTTTGTCGCTTTTTCACCGCTCCAGGTACTCCAACACTCCATGTCTGAGTGGCGCATTGTGATTTTGCGGCCAAGTCGTAAATTTCACACATGTGGCGCAAGCGCGGTTTTACTTTGGTGGAAGTAATAATCGCAGTCTTCATTTTACTGCTCTTAGTTACGTTGGCCGTGCCGAGCCTGAATGGTGTGCTGGCGGATAAGAGGCTACATCGGTCGCTGGATCGTTTTAATGAGCTGGTCCGTCAAGCACACGAGCGCAGTCTGGCTGAACACCGTGCCTATTTAATTGTCTGGAGTGATGCTGTTATCACCTTGCAACCCGCGGCATTTTTGAAAACCGAACCGCACGACCCCATCGATACCATGCCAATCGCGCGCCATGACAAATGGCGGCTCGAGTTGCCGGCGGCGTTGTCGAAAAAGGTGCCCGCAGAGTGGATCTTTTGGGAGTCGGGCGTATGCGAGCCAGCCAGAATCCGTTTTGTCAGCGATGATGGGAGCTGGACCACGGAGTATTCGCCGTTGAGCGGGCTGGGGGAGATCATCAGTTATGCAGCGCGCTAGAAGTCGTCTGGCAGGGCATTTGATGGCACACAGACTTCCAAGTCTGTGCGGCAAACAGGGTTTAAGCCTGTTTCACTTCAGCCGGCTAAAAGCCCGCTGGGCGCACAGGCAGGTATGGCTGCGTTCGCGAAAAGCATTTGCCCTTTACGAGGTGTTGCTCGGGTTATTGATCTTCGCGGTTGGAATCATCGCGCTCGGGCGCGCGGTAAACAATTGCATGAATGCAAGTGTGTTAAGCGCGGATGACGCCCGGGTACGGGAGATTTTGGCGAACCGGATGGTGGAAATCGAAACAACCCCTGGGCAACCGGATATAGCAAAAGAATCCAAAATCGATACCGGATTTGGTATCATAAAACTGGTGCAGAAAGCTGTTCCCCAGGAAATGAAAGAAGAAGACGGGACCGAGCTAACCGGAATTATTCGAGTGACCTTAACCGCGAATTGGATGCGCGGCGGAGCCAACCAGTCGAAAGCGATCGCATTTTATGTTTACCGGCTCTGAAGATCAAAAACGATGCTCGAGTTCTTTTCCGGGGAGCGCTGCCCCGCGGCCTGTGCTCCCCAGGGATATACGTGCGCGTGCTTTCACCCTGCTTGAGATCATGCTGGCGGTGATCATTCTCGGAATGATGTCGCTGGCGATTTATCGTTTTGTGCAAGCCAACGTTACCGCGATGCGGGTCTCGTCGGAAGGGGATGCGGTAGAAGCGCGCTACGATGGATTGCGCGAGTTGCTGACTCAGCAGTTGCAAAGTTTGCCGCCGGGGACCGGTGCCCTGACGGGTGAACCGTTAAAGATCGAAGGGCGTGATCGCGATGAGTTAAGCTGGGTCTGCTCGGCGGGCCCGGGACTATTGACGCGCAATGCGACGGGCGATTTTCAGGTAAGCCTCCGTCTCCGCCCTCACGACGCAAAAAGCCGGCAGCTCGATCTCGGTCTTTTGCGGAAACCAAAGGATGACACCGCTGTTTCAAATGAACACGAAACATGGGTGCGCCTAATCGACAATGTTGGCACTTTGCAAATTCGCTTTTTCGATTCGCGTTTAAATACATGGGTGCAACGCTGGACTGACACGGCCACGTTGCCGCGTCTGGTCAAGGTAGTGATCGGTCGCACCGATGCGACCGCGCACAAGGAAATCACCGTGCCGCTTGCACGAATGCCATTATGAAGCCCTCGAAATCGCGCGGAGCTGCCCTTCTGCTTGCGCTGTGGGCTCTCTTTTTGCTGGCAGCCTTGGTCATGTCGTGGGCATTGAACATCGATTCGCGTCTTAACATCTCGGGGACTGAGAACCGAATTCTCGAGGCACAGGCGATGGCGGCCTCGGGCGCGGAAGTGGCGATCACTCCGACGATCAATCCGAATTCGCCGAATCTCCAAGGCAAGTTTGGGCCCCGCCAAAGTTATAGCGCTCGCATCACGGGCGAAGGCGGGCGTTTAAATATCAACTGGCTGGTGGCCGGAGAAAATCCGGCGCGGATTGAAATGCTGCGGCAGTATCTTGAGGTAAAAGGCATAGATTTGAACGAGCGCGATCACATGATGGATTGTCTGCTCGATTGGGTGGACCCGAATGTTGGAACGCACCGCTTGAACGGCGCGAGCGATAGCGAGGATTATCATCCTGCGCACACTTTGTTGACGCGAATAGATGACTTAAAAAAAGTAAAAGGATGGGAGGAGTTCACTTCGGCGCCGGGTTGGGATGATGAATTGACGGTGAACAGCACTGGACCGGTTGATTTGGCTTGGGCGCCACGAGACGTCCTGCGTGCTTTGCCGGGATTTACCGATGCGATGGTCGAACGTTTTCTCCAATTGCGGGCGGGACCAGATGGGAAGGACGGGACAGCTGATGACACCGTCTTTAATAGCCTCGACGACATCCGTGCCGCCCTCGGACTTTCCCCGCAGCAATTTCAAGAGCTTAGTCCTTTCGTTTTGTTCAAGGATCCCGTCTTACGAATCGTTAGCACTGGGCGGTCCAGCGACGTCACTCGTGTAATTCAACTCGTCTTCCGCGCCGGCACTACTCCGCAGCTGATTACATGGAAGGAGTTTTAATGAGCAAGCTCTTTCTTGTGCCCGGAGCGGAAGGATGGAATTTGATCAGTCGCCCCGCGGAAAACGGCAATTGGCGAGTGCGCGCGTTTCCTAGTCTGGACGATGCCGCGCAAACCTTGAGTACGGATGATGATGTCGTCCTGGCGCTGCCGATCTCGGCCGTGCTGGCGCAACGGATGCGCTTGCCCAGCGTGGAGGGATCGGAATTGCGCGAGATGGTTCGCATTCAACTGGAGAAGGCACTTCCCTTTTCCACTGAAGAAGTCACCAGTGATTTCGAGGTGATCGAACAAGCCAACGGCGAATGCGTGGTATCTGCAGTAGCGGTACAAAATCAAAAGCTGACGGAAATCGCGGCACCCCTGTTGAATCGGCGGGTCATTCCGCGCGCCGTCACGGTCTATGCCGCACAACGCGTCGCCACCCACGCGGGCAAAGGCTGCGCTTTGTTCATCTACCCGGAATCGGGCGCGTTGGTCTCCGCTATTTCTGAAAATGGTAAGCTTAGCTTTGCGCGCACGATTGATGGCGGCGTCGGCGCGCCGCTCGAGCTCGAACTGCCGCAATTGACGATGACGGCCGAGTTACAGGGTATCAGCGCGTCGTTTCAAAATGTGCTGGTAGACGAAAAATGTTTTGGCCTGCGTGGCAAAGTCGAGCAGGCGCTGGCGTCGCCGACCGAAATGATGGCAGTGGAAACGCCACCCGCATCCACCGGGCTTAATCTTCTTCCACAAGCGTGGCGCGAAGAGCGGCAACGTCAGGTCCGGCGCGACCAATGGAAGAAGCGGCTGATGGCAGCGGGAATTGCCTATGGCGCAATCGTCGCCCTCGCGCTCATCCATCTTGGTTACTTGAAATTTCGATCCCGACAGCTCGATCACCAGATTGAACGCGACGCTCCCCGCACCGTTTTTGTGCGAGCGGCCGCGAATAACTGGAAAGCGCTGGCGCCAGCGATCGATCCACATTTTTATCCGATCGAAATTTTGCTGCACGTGTTCGATAGCCTGCCCTCGCAGGATGTGCGCATCACTGCCTACAATCAGTCAGCACGCCAGATTTCGATCGAGGGCGAGGCCAACAAAGCCGCGCTGGCTTATCAGTTCGCGGACAAAGTCAAAAAACATCCGGATTTGCAAAATTTTACCTTCGATATGCAGTCGCCGCGGATTTTGCCGAATGATCACGCTCAATTCCGGTTGGAGGGAAGACCGCGATGATTGCGCGAGTATTGCAACGAATGAATCGGCGTGAGCAGGTACTGGCCGGATTGGTGTCGCTGGTGGTGTTTTTGCTGGTCAACTTGTTTTTGTGGAGCTGGCTTTTGCGCACCATCGGAGATTCGCGAGTCGAAGTCGCGAAACGAAAACAAACACACAATGAGCAAACGGTTTTGCTGCGGGAAAGCGATCTATGGTCGAAACGCGAGCAATGGTTGCGCGAGCATCAGCCGGTTTTTCACGGGGCCAGCGATGCCTCGGCCTTGCTCGATCAGCTCAAACAGATCGCCGGCAAACATAACGTATTGATCGAAAACCCGGCTATTGGCGATAGCCCGACGGTGGGCGCGTATCAATCAGTATTCGCTTCCATCGAAACCAAGAGTCCGTGGCCGCCGCTGGTTCATTTTCTTTACGACGTGCAAGCACCTGATGCTTTCATTGTTTTTGAGAGCGCAAATATTGTCATCGATTCGAGTGACCCAACGCAAATGCGTGGTAAATTTAAAATCGCCCGCTGGTATGCACCGGCGAGTGCAACAAAATGAGAACCAGGCTTCTAATTGCCGTTAGTCTGATGCCGCTGATCGCACTGGCAGACGATCCGTTGCCGAAGCGTCCGGATTTTAATCGCTATCAGGCGATGTTGACTCGTTCGCCTTTCGCCATCGCCACCGTTGCGGTTCCGAGCGTAACCCCTGATTTCGCCAAGGACTTGTTCGTCGCGAACGCAGCGCGCTCCGCCGATGGCGGGTTCGTCACGATTGGTTCGGCCACCGACAGGAACCTTAAAGAGTATCTGTCAACGAAAGGGGAAAATGAACACGGCTTCGCCATCAGCGATATCCAATGGTCGGACCAGGTCGGCCAAACGAAGGTCACCATCACCAAGGACGGGAAATACGCGACGCTGACATTCAATCAGGCGCTACTTTCACAGGCGTTGCAGAATCCGAACCAGTCGCAAATGAACCCACTGCAACCGCCGCTGTTCCCGTCTGGAATGCCGCAGCCGCCGCAACCTTACATGAAGCCGGCACCGATTCCGGCTCTCCCGCCTACCTACCAGCAGGGCAGGCCGACTCAGCCGGGCCAAATCCATCAGCGCGGCGTGATCCAGCGAAATCCAGTGACGCCAGCGCCGACGCCTATCGTTCCGCCGCCGGACGACTCAGACGAATAGCTACTGTCCCCAGTCGTCGTCCTCGGTATCAGGGATCCGATCCGGACCGGCCGAGTACAGGTCATATTTGGTGGGATTCTTTTGTCCGGGAGAGCGGTAAACGTAAGGATTACCCCAGGGATCGGTCGGAACTGCCTCCATGAATTGCTGCCAACGGGAAGGCCGGGGGTCGGTTGAAGGAGCAGTCACCAAGGCCTGAAGGCCCTGTTCGGTCGTCGGATAAAAGCCGTTGATCCCTTGATAGGCCAAGAGCGAAGTTTTAATTGCCTGAATATCGCCGGCGACCCGAACCCGCTTTGCTATGTCAACGTTCGGCGACATGAATTTTATCGCGGCGGCCAATAACAGCGCGATGATCGTGACCACCAGCATGATTTCGAGCAACGTGAAAGCTCCTTGTTTTTTTCGCATCAGAACTTAGACACCGCGTTAGCGGTCAGGTTTCAAAATATAATCAGATTTGTCCCAAAGATATTTTAATTGAATCTGGGTCGCCCGAATGACGGCGCCGGCGGCATTAGGACCGTTAATAATAGTGATGTTGTTGGTCCCGGTGCGGAGGGCGCTTACCGGAACGATCTTCTGTGCGCGAAGCCACCCGGTGTATTGGAATTGCATTTGGCTGACAATGGCGTGCATTTCCCCGCGATAACCCGGATCAGCCAATCCCGGCATAACCAGCGAGGCGGGCCCAACATTTTCACCGTTCGCAATCACCTCCGGCGGCGAGTCAATCCGCGGGCCCGCGATTTCGAAAGTGATGAGGGCAAGCAATGGTTGCGATTCTAACCCGAATTCGAAGGCAGCAGCCTCGCCGGAAGTAGAGCCGATGTGGATCAAATCCGCCGATAAGGAGCCGGTAACGGTACCAAGTTCTTCCGAGTCCTGCGCGGGCGCGTGCAACGGTAAGGCGGCGGCGAAAGGCTGCGGAACGGCGTCTTGTGAGCCGGCGCCCGACGCATGCACCATTTCGCTGCTGGTCATCCATTCCAAATACGCCCCGCGTACACTATTGCCATCGCCCGGCACTTCCACATCGATCGTGGTAATGCCGTGCATTGGAATCATGACCGATTCCGAGCTTTCCAGATCAATGCCGGCGCCGAGAGGACCGGACCGGAGTACTTGCGAGCCGGATTCATCCCAGGCAACAATCGCGGGACGCGCTGCAGTCTGATCGTTAAAGAAGAGGCGGAAAAAAAGGACGCTGGCACGGCCGCCTGGTCTTGCCAGCCGAATGCGAAACACACTCGGCGCCGCCGCATCTGCCTGGGTGCTCGCGGGAATGAACGTTACCGCCTCGACCCAATCGGGCGCGCTCTGCATCGCGCCCGGTTTCGCATTTTGCCGAAGGTCGATCCAAGCGTTGCCGCTAGCGGGAGCGGTGATAGCAGGGACGGGATTTTGTCCCGCACCAGTCGAAGCGCGATAAACCGCCTCCTGCGCGACGAGAGTTCGCATCGCGAGGATCAGCCCTAACGTCAAAATTTGCTGACGCATCAAATTGGGCGGGATGCTATCTCAGCGCGCCCGAAACTGCAAACTTTGTGTCATGGAGAATACGGCGGACAAGATGCTGTAAACGACAAAGCCAACCACAATGGCAATAATAACGATGATGACCGGTGCAATCAGGCCCGACGTAATGGTGACAGTGCGATCGAGTTCCCGCTCGTAAACATCGGCGATCGTCATCATGGTTTGACCGAAGTGCCCCGTTTGCTCACCCACCGCCATCATATCGGTAAGCAACTCCGGGAACATTTGTTGGGCCGCCAGTGCGGCCGAAAGATGGGCGCCGTCCACCACTGCGCGCCTAACTTCCGATAGCTTTTTTTCGATGTAACGGTTGCCCGCGATCTCGGCGACGAGATCGAGCGATCGCAAAAGTGGAATCCCGTTTTCGGTTAGGGTGCCGAGCGTGCGGGAAAATTGCGCGTAATAACTGTGCCGCACGATGCGACTGTAACCAGGAATGCGCAGGCGGAATCGATCCCAGGCGATGCGTCCTTCGTCGCTTCGGACAAACGCCCGCCAGGCGGCGAACCCGCCGATAACAATGAGGATGGCGAGCCACCAGTAGGTGATGATGAGGTGGTGGACCTGCATTAAGATGCGCGTCGGCAAAGGCAGGGCTCCACCATTTTGCGACATGAATTGAGTGAGCTGCGGCACCATGAAAGTAATGAAGACAGTGATAAGCGCGGCGCCGGCCAAGGTTAAGAAAGCTGGGTAAATCAGGGCCTGTTGCACTCGATCGCGCAGACTTTTCGCCTGTGTTAGGTGTTTCACCAGTCTCATTAAAATCTCCGGTAACGCCCCGCTCGCTTCGCCTGCCGCCACCAGGTTCACGTAAAGCGGCGGGAAAATGCGCGGGAACTCGCGAAGCGCCTGAGAAAAACTGCGGCCATCGACGAGTGCCTGGTGTAAAGTGCGAATCATCTGCTGCACTCGCGGATGCTTGAGGCGTTTCTCCAGAACACCGAGCCCTTCATCCAAGGTCATGCCCGCTTGTTGCAAATGCGCGAGCTGCTCGGTAAAAACGAGCAACTGACTGTGAGGAACTTTCAGTGACTGGGCCGGAACGTCAGCACGTTCAGTTGCGATCCGATTAAAAATTTTCGGCACGAAATTGCCGGGCGCGGTTGGCACTACGGTCGCGGGCGCAGTTGTCGTCACCGGGTCGATGCGAATGGGAATGCAGTTTTGCTGTTCGATTTGGCGAATGGCGACACCGCGATCGGGGCAATTCAAAACGCCTTCGACTAATCCGCCCTGCGCGTTCCGTGCTTTGTAGGCAAACTCAGGCATTATTCCCGCCCATCCTATCCCGCCCGAGGCATACAGTAAACTCTCTCGCCACCGGATCGCATAATTGTTATTTTCCGGCGAAACCGTTTTGGCCTATGAACACTTTGCGCGCAGCCATAGTCCCCGGATTGATTGCCGGGTTTGTCTCCATTTTCACCAGTTGGTTCTGGATGGGATTAGTTTTCCACCGTTACCAACGGGCCACTCCCGAAACCTGGCGGCCGGAAGGACCCCGCAACTACGCACTCTCCAGTCTGGTACGGGTGCTTTCGGCCATCGCGATTTCTGCTCTTTACGTTCTGGTCGCACGGTTTCACGTCGGCTTTTTCGATGATGGAATGGTGGGAGCGTTACGCTTCGCTGCACTTATCTGGATCGGACTGAGCGCACCGGTCGCGATCGAGGCGGCCATCTATGTCCGCATGCATTCCATGGTTGTGCTGGGGCAAGTGATTGATTGGCTAACCACCACAATTCTGGTCTGCGTCATTACTTTTCTCTGGATTACAGCTTAAAATTTCCATAAACTCGATGTCCGAATGGCACGATTGCTGCAATACGGATATCTCGTGAAGATTCTGCGTTTACAGTCCCTTGCTACTCGACGCGTCAGCGTGCTGGCGGCGATTTTGGTTGCTGGCGCAGCAGGGAACGCGAGTGCGGTTATTCGCTCGCCTTTTCCATCGCGCCCAATGCCGCCCTATCAAGGCCATTATATTATGATCGGCGGCGACTCGATCACTGCCTGGCCAAAGGCCGTTACGTCGACACCATCAAGTTAATTTTCTCTCCGGCGTCATCCCGCGCGAAGTCGATGGCACCGAACGCTCCGCCGACCAAATCATCCGGTCCTTCTGTAACCAAACCGATCGTGGAAGGGCGGTATTTCGTTACCTACCTCACCGGCCACATGAAGATGCCGGGCCCGGACGGCAAACCGAAGGATGTCACCGTGAGCGCAGTCGGATTGCTTCCAACAACTGGCGCCGGTCCGGCGAGTGTTGGGAGGGTGCCAGCGGAGCTTATCGGTGATTGCCACCTAACGAGACGTTGGCGCCGGCGTTCACGCTACCGCCGCCGGTGCTGGCGCTGGCTGCCCCGGCCACATTTCCACCAACGTTAACGGCGCCCGGAGTAACGTTGATGGTCCCGCCAGAACCGGGCGCAGCGTTGCCCAGCAGCGACACAAGTTGTGCGCTGCTGGAGACCGAAACTGCAGGGCCAGAGGGAAGAACATTCTTTGCAGCAGTCGAGGTGGTAGTGGAAACGGTTGCGGCCATGGGCGCGCCGTTGTCACTCGTGGCTAAGCCGGCGAGTGAGCCGATGGTTTTGCTCAGCTGATCCTTTGAAGCTAAAACAACGTTGGTTCCGTGACCCATGACCAAATTTGTCGGAACAAGGGTTCCTTTTGTCAACTGCCTGGCCTGGTCGTTGATTGCCGCCTGAATAAGCGACATGCTGGGCAAAATATTGCTGCCGGGAAAGTTTACCAAGGTCGATGTCCTAACGATCTCAGCCAGGTCAACGTCGATCGGGGCGGGAATCTTTTTTGCGTCCGGTCTCATGATCACCATTTTTCCCGAGTGCAAAACTACTGAATCACCAAAGGATCCGTTTCGCGATAAACGCAAGCTACCTTCGAGCACCAGAACCTTGAGGTACTTCCCAGGGCTATATTCCATCATTATCGTCGTGCCAGTGATGGCCGCCGTGACCGCCGCGGTGTGAATTTTCGCTCCGCCTAATCCTTTCGGCACTTGCAGAAGCATGGATCCTTTCTCCAGAGTCATATCCCGTGTGCCGGTTTTGAAACTGAAGAATGTCTCCGCACCGAGGCGGGTCAGGGTGTTATCCTGAAAAAGCAACTCCGAGCGGGACTTGGCGCCCGTCTGTAGACCGAGATCATCTTTGATGACATCACGCAAGGCAGCGGGACGATCGCCTTTTGCGGGCTCGATCACGCTGACCCGGTTGATGATTTTGGTGACCTCAGCGGAGGTGAGAGGGCCAGCAATGGATTGCTCAACAAAGATGCCGGAATAGAGGGCGACAGCGGCTAGAGCAAATCTGGTCTTGAGCATAGATATCCCCGCGACTGTGATATAAATTATATATTTAGAATCGAATCACCAACCAGTTTTGGCCTCATCCCGAGAACCCCAGGACCCACCAGTCGCCCCCATCCGTGGGACGCAGCCGAAAGTGCGCCCTCTATCCGCATTTTTCCCGTTGTGTCTGACCATCATGCCCCCTAGGTGCACCCTGATCGTCCTTCTCCTTGCAACGCTTTGTGCTACGGCCGCGACTTTGCTGGATTTCACCTCTCCCCGCTATTACGGGCAGACCGAATCCCGGGTGCGGGACGCCATTGCCCGCTCCGGCCGCACAACTCCGGCTAATCCAGACCTGCTCTTCCTCGCCATTGATTCCGATTCCGTAAGCCTGGATGAAACACTCGACCTTCAAGGGTTGTTTTCGTCCAGTTTAAGCGATCCCGGATCGCGCCGCGCCCTCGAGATCATGTGCAAAGGTTGGCCTTGGAACCGCGAAATCTACGCCCTGATTCTGGACCGTCTCGTCCGCGCCGGTGCAAAGGTTGTCGCTTTCGATTGCCTATTTTCCGCTTCCGCTCCCGGTGATGATGCCTTTCGTGTCGCACTGGAGCGATTCAAGCCTCAGGCGGTTATTGGAAGCAATTTCGTTTCTCCTGACAACGTCGAGCGATCGTCCAGAATTCCTTCCAGCTACGAGCCGCCGGCAGAAACGCTGATCCCAAAGACACCGACGCAAGATGAGCGCGTCGGGTTCACGAATTTTTTTGCTGATGAAAACAAAGTTGTGCGCGGAGCTCAATATCGGGTTGCTTTTCGTGAGCGCGAGAATTCGATCGCGACTTACCTTTCATTGTCGGCACGCGTTGTTTCAAAAGCTGGGCACCCGGAACTGATTCCAAACGATCTCGCCGAGCATCTGATCCGGTTCACCGGCCCGCCTCGAACCGCTTTTCATCCACATCCGCTCTTCGAAATCTTTGTTCCGGAATACTGGGAACACAATTACCGCTCCGGCGAGCTCGTCCGCGACAAGATCGTAGTCATCGGGGCGGAAGGAAAGTGGCAGAAGGATGAATTGCTAACGCCGTTTGGCCCGATGCCAGGGGCCGAGGTCCACCTCAACGTTCTCAATAGCCTGCTCCATCGCGAATCGGTCAGAGACCTTTCGCCGTTTGCCAGGGCAGTTGTGACGATACTAACCGCCATCCTCGCAACTGCCTTGTGGCTAAGCATCCGGTCCCCGTGGCTGCGCTTGCTTGCTCTCGGGGGGATTGACATCGCCACACCATTTTTCGCCCTTTGGTTTTACAACCACCAAAATCTTTATCTCCCCTGTCTGGCGCCAATCCTGGCCCTCAACTCGATCGTTTTCTTCTGCCTAGTTTCGGATTTCATCTTTGAGCGTATCGAGAAAACCAGACTTCGGTCGACATTGCAAACGCGGGATGACCTGACCCATATGATCGTTCATGATCTGCGCTCTCCCCTGACCTTGGTTACCGGCTACGTCGATATACTGGAACAAATGGCTTCTGATAAACTGGATCCGGACGAAGCAGAGTGTGTCACTGGGGCAAAACGGGGCGCGGATGACATGCGCGACATGATCACCATGCTTCTGGATGTCGGTCGGCTCGAGGCGGGTGAAATGCCACTTCGCTTACAAGATCACGACCTCGCGGAGATCGCGCGCCAGGCTGCGGATCGATTTACCCCTGTCCTACGAGGTCGCGCCCTCCGCTGCGAGATGCCGCCCGAGCCACTGACAGTCTCTTGCGACACTGATGTGATCCGGCGGATTCTTGAGAACCTCATCAGCAATGCGCTGAAATTCACAAAATCAGATGGAACAATCCGGATAAATGTTGAGCGCACGGGGGCTGATGTCGCCATTTCTGTCAGCGACAACGGCGAGGGGATACCGCGCGATCAGCACGAACACATCTTTGAAAAATTTGGACAAACAAATAGTGGCCGCCAACATCGGCATTCGACTGGCCTGGGGCTCGCCTTTTGCCGGCTTGCTGTGGAAGCGCACCAAGGAAAGATTGGCGTTCAAAGCGAACCCGGAAAAGGAAGCACCTTTTGGTTTACGCTCCCGACTCGCGATCAGTCCGGGGTAAACTATGCGGGCAATACACAACCGGCTAACTTCAAGCGGATTGGGTAGTGCACTCCGTGCCCGCCGTGTGCAGGCGTCTCGCATGTTGTCTTCGGCGTCTCGCAGAAGAGGCTGTGCGGAGTGATCGGGAGGACCTGAATGTGCTTCTCCCGACGAGATGTGAATTAAGCGACACACTCAGCCAGTTTTTTAAAACGGGGATCGTCGCGTAAAGAATCCCACTCCGGTTCTACTCGTAAGGTTCCAGGAGTCGGCCCATTTGGAACACCGACTAGCGATTCCAGTTGCCGAATTGCCAAGTCCTTTTCGCCGAGCTTCGCGCTAACTGCCGCTAGCGTTGTCGCGAGGATCGGTCCGTCGAACGAATCTTTCGAGATAGGCAATAGTTCCCTGGCGCGGGTGGCGGCGCCAAGCGCTTCGTTCTTCTCTCCCACGGCAGCGTGAATTAATGCCAGCATTGCAAGCGTTTTAGCGTCGTTTGGGGATTGCACCAGATCATCTCGCACCGCCCGTTTGGCCTGCTCGAAAGCGGCACGCGCGGATGATTCGTTACCGCGAGCTTGGGCAATTAATCCTGCGTACCAACTTTTTGGGACGGTATAACCGTCGAGAGCGCCGGCAACTCCGCTCAAACCATTGTCATCGAGTTTCTCGTGCCTGCAGGCGGCAAGCACACGATCCGCCTCCTCCACATCATGTTCCATCAGACTCAGACGGAGCGCGATTGTGCTAGTTGCCCCGCCAGGATCAAAACTGCGCGGGAGTTTCCGCAAGGTGGAACGGAGCGGAGCAGTATCGCCATCGCGAAATAGGGCAATCGAGCTGCGGGCCAGGACAAAAAAGTCCGCGCTCGGCGAAACGGAAAGCGCGTCGTTTACTGTTCCGTCTGCCTTGGTGTATTCATGCAAGGCGAGATAACTTTCGAGCAGACTCCACAGCACCGAAAGATTTCTAGGGTCGCGATCCCGCGCCTGCTCCAGAGTACTGACCGCTTCATTCCACCTTCCGACTCGGCGGGCGATTGCTCCAGCGGTATTGAGCACGTCGGCGTCGTTGGGAATCGCGCGAACCGCAGCAGTGACGTGCTTTTGGGCGACATCATATTGCCGGAATCCATAGTAATAGTAAAAAGCTTTCGCGAGATGCGCTTCGCCCAAGTCCGGCTGAAGTTGGAGCGCGGCATCGGCTGCTGCCTTCGCTTTTTCCAAACGCGATGCGCTTTTATCGTAGCCAAACCAAAACAATTCAGAGTGCAGACGCGAGGCCAGGCCGTAGGCCAGCGCAAATTGCGGATCACGCTTAATTGCCTCATCGATCAATCGCAGCGCATCTGCTCCTTTGTCGTAGGAATAGCCGCTCCCGGCCCAATGAAATAGCTCGCGTGCGCGCAGGAAAAGTTCGTAGGCAAGGATGTCGCGGGTGGGATGGGTTTGCAGGTTCGTTTTCTCGCGGGCGGAAAGATTTGCCCGCAACTCCTGGCTGATGCGTTGCGCCAATTCGCTTTGCAGCGCGAACAGATCGGTAATCTCGCGATCGAATGTTTCTCCCCAAAGTTGGGCATCGCTCCGCGCGTCAATCAACTGAGCATTTACCCGGATGCGATTACCCGCCCGGCGTGCCGTGCCCTCAAGAATATGTGCTACTCCCAGTGCCAGTCCGATTTCACGCAAATTGCGCGTGCCGCTCTTGAATTGCTGTACCGAGGTGCGGCTGATGACCTTAAGGTCAGCGACCTTGGCCAGGTTCGAGAGAATGTCATTGTGTACGCCGGCCGCGAAGTATTCGTTCTCTTTGTCGTCACTCAAATTTTCGAATGGAAGAACGGCGATGCTTTTTTCCGGAATATTGCGGATTGCGGCGGGGCCGACCAACGCCGCCAAACTTCTATCGCTTTCTTCGGTGCGTCTGATTCCCTGCGGAGTCAGATCGAATATCCACGACAGCGTGAGTGCGATTGGAAAACCCAGCACCAACACGAGCACAATCAGGCGCACCGTCCAATTTGGAATTTCGAAGAACGGAAAAACTTGCGTTGCAATTTGAATGAGCAACCAGGCGGCGACGGCGTAGGCAATGGCGACGCGATGGACCTTGCGGCGCTTTAGTTCGGCAAAAAACGATTTCACGCGATCAGCTCCAGCATTCCGTCATTACAAACTATCGCATCCTCAGCAAGTGAAGGGTTGCGAACTAATGGGATCGATGAAATACGAGCGAGATGGCCAGGTCCGGTGGCGGCGATCCGCAACACACGTCTGCCTTCATCGCTGCAGTTGCATCCTTCGCAACGTGGGGATTGGTGCCAATTTATTGGAAATTGCTTTCGAGGGTCCCAGCCTTGGAAATTCTCGCGCATCGTTTCGTCTGGACCATTGTGTTTCTCGGCCTTCTGCTCAGCTGGCAAGAGCGCTGGCGTGAAGTCATCGGCAGCCTTCGCAGGCGACGGAGCGCACTTTTTTGTTTGGGCAGCGGTATCATGGTTGGCCTGAATTGGCTGCTCTTCATTTGGGCGGTCAACATCGGTCACGTCCTCGAAACCAGCCTCGGCTATTTCATGACCCCAATCGTGAACGTCCTGCTTGGCGCCTTTATTTTGCGCGAGCGACTCAGCGCCTGGCAGACCGCTTCCATTCTCATTGCTTTGGTCGCTGTCTCTATTCTTGCCTTTGGTTACGGCCATCTCCCGTGGATCGCGCTAGGGCTTTGCAGCAGTTTCGGCCTCTACGGATTGCTGCGGAAGCAGTCCGGCACCGCTGCCATTCCCGGGCTGTTTTTGGAAACGCTCTTTCTCCTGCCGCTGGCCCTGGTTTATCTCGTTCTCCTCGCCAATCGCGGCGCGCTGACCTTTGGCCCGTCGCACATCTCCCTTTCCGTAATCCTAACGACAAGTGGGATCGTAACCGCAGTCCCGCTGATCTGGTTCGGTTACGCCGCCCGTCATTTGCGATTAGTTACGATTGGCTTTCTTCAGTATCTCTCGCCCAGCATTAGTTTCATTCTTGGGCTTTTTGTTTATCACGAGACATTCACCCGCCAGCATTTCATTACCTTTCTTCTCATTTGGTTCGCGCTTGTCCTTGTTTCAGCCGAAGCGGTTTTGCGCTGGCGTACGAGCAAACGGGTGGCCGCCGAAGCACCACCAGATTCCCCGCTAATCGAGCCCGGGATCTGAAATGAGCCTGTCGAACGTGAATCTGTTGAGGCAGGCGTGTTGCCCGCAAATCTTCAAACCCAGCCACGGCTGCCTTCACCGAAGAAGAATTCCAGCGGATCCCCGGAGAACGCGTCTTTTGTCGAAAATTTTGTTTGAGAAAAAAGAAGTGACGACGGTGGCGGATTTTTGATTCAATTTCATAGTCATGGTCGGCGGCCGAATCACCAGCGAGGAAAGATCGACCCTAAGCACGTACGTCGGCCTCGGCGTGGTGACGGTGCTCGCCGCCGGGGCCGTTTACTTTTTTATCCTCTCGCACCAGGAAAAAAAGGAGGCCACCGGTTTCGATCCGAACCGGCCGGTGCCGAACGATGCGACTTTGAAACGGCGATTGAAGCCGGACCAGTATTTTGTCGTGCGCGAGAACGGCACCGAGACCGCCTTTCAGAATGAGTTCTGGGACAACGAGCGTGTCGGCATTTACGTCGATGTCATCACCGGCGAGCCACTCTTTACTTCGCTCGACAAATTCGATGGCGGCACCGGCCGGCCCACGTTTACCAAACCAATCTCGAAAGATCTCGTGGTCGAAAAAGCGGACACCTCGCGGGACATGCAGCGCACCGAGGTCCGTGCTAAACGCAGCGATGCCCACCTTGGCCATCTCTTTGCCGACCCAACTTCGCCGACAGGACAACGCTACGCCGTCAACTCGGCCGCTTTCCATTTCATTCCGATAGAACGAATGAAAGATGAAGGCTACGAAGCGTTCCTGCCGCTAGTAGAGAAAAAATAGCGCGGAGTTAAATCAAGCGGAGTTAACGTTGGAGTGTCGCATATGCGACATTGAAATGTTAACTTGCGTGAAAGGCGATTTCGAGAATTCGCTGCGAATTACCCACTTCTGGAAATCGCGCCTCCTTCATCGTATTGTTTCCCGCATAATTTGAAACAGGACGATATCGAATACGCCATTGAGAATACGCAGGTTATTCTCGCGCCGGAACGGCAGATCGCGACATTTGGCAACACCAGCTTTGAATTTCATCTCATTTCCGAGCTGATGGACCGGGTCGATCAGGTCCGCATTCGCACCGGCCGCATCGAAGCTGAGCGTCCGAAGATTCTCAGCCCGGAGTACTTTTGCCGAATGATGCTCGAAGGGTTTGGTGAAAAAGCGCAGCAGTACGTGGAACGGCTGCGCGAGCACGCGCAGCAGATCGCGGTGTTGCGTTACGGGTTTCAATTTCGCAAATCTGGCGTGACGGAAGAAACCGTGAGCGCCTCGTTACAATCGGTCATCGATCGCACTCGGCGGGTAGTGGAGAGCGCCAGTGATCCGAATGGCGCGATCATCCAGGGAGTGGATGAGGCCTGGGAAGTTTGCCTGCTCAAGTTCACCATCGAGATGATCGAGCGCTCCGCTGGCGAAAACATCGGCGACTTCAAGCGCCGCGGTTTGATTTAATCTCGGGTGCGGGTGTTGCAAAAACCCCCTTTCGCGTTCTGCCTTCCGTCATCCCGAGCGCAAGCGAGGGATCTCGCCAATGGTTATGGGTCACACAAGCGCCTTTTGCGTATTCATTCTGCAGTGGTGAGGTCCCTCGCCGTCTGCGCGGCTCGGGATGACGGATGCGATGGCGAGACGCCATCGCCAGCACGCCGAGACGCGTGCGCTACCCGCCACTACAGATTCCGATAGCGCCGCATCAATTTGAAGAAACGCATGGTATCCCGCACCGGATTGATGCTGCTGACTTCGTCGGAATAGACGGTCGTGATCGGAACCGATGCGACGCGATGGCCTTTCCTGCTCGCGATGATGAGCATTTCGGTCTCGTACTCGAACCGGCTGGCGCCGCTCAGAACTTCCGGAATGATATCGCGATGCAGCATGCGAAACCCACATTGCGTATCCGGAATCTGCTGCCCGCAGACGCGACTGATTTCGCCGCTCATGTACCGGTTCACAATCCGCCGCACCAGCGGCATCGCGTTGGTGTCGTTCATGCGCGAGCCAATGAAAATCTTCGCGTTTGACTCCGACGCGGCGCTGTCTACAAAACGCGAAATTTCTTCCGGCAAATGCTGCCCGTCGGCGTCGAGGAGCACGACGTATTCGCTGCCGCGCTCGAGCCAATAGCGCAGCCCGGTCTTGATCGATTCACCTTTGCCGCGGTTTTGCGGATGAATAACGACATCGACTCCGCTGGATCGCGCCCGCTCCGCCGTCGCGTCAGTTGATCCGTCATCAACCACGAGAACATTTTCCAACTGCACCCGCGTCCGCTGCGCTACTTCACCGACGTGTTTTTCCTCTTGATAGGCGGGAATCACCGCCGCGATTCGCGAACGATCGCGTTCCATCACTAACGAACGACGGGATGAAAATCGGCCGCATGATAGGAGCTGCGCACGAGCGGACCTGAGGCGACATGTTCGAATCCTTTTTTGCGTGCAATCTCGCCGAAGAATTCGAATTGAGCCGGCGCGATATATTCAATCACCGGCAGATGTTGCGGAGTCGGGCGAAGATATTGGCCCATGGTGAGAACCTGCACCCCCACTTCGTGCAAATCATCCATCGTTTGAAATAACTCCGATTCGGTCTCACCCAGCCCAAGCATGACGCCGCTCTTCGTCACCACTTCTGGCGAAAGCTCTTTCGCGCGCTTCAAAACGCGCAGCGAAGTCCGGTATTTCGCACGCGAACGCACCATCGGCGTCAGACGCTCGACCGTCTCCATGTTGTGATTGTAAATGTCGGGCGCGGCGTCGAGCACGATCTGAATGCACCAATCCCGGGCATGAAAATCGGGCACCAGCACTTCGATCACAATTTTGGGGTCCATTTCGCGAATGGCGCCGATGGTCCGAGCGAAGTGATTCGCGCCGCCGTCCTTCAAATCGTCCCGCGCGACCGCGGTGATGACGACGTGTTTCAATTTCATCCGGCGCACGGCTTCGGCGACGCGTTGGGGTTCGTCTTCTTCCAGAGCAAACGGTTTCGCCGTTGTGACCGCGCAAAATCCGCAGGCGCGTGTGCAGCGATCACCCGCGATCATCATGGTCGCGGTGCCCTGGCTCCAGCATTCCCAGCGATTCGGGCACTGCGCACTTTCGCAAACCGTGTGCAACCGCAAATCGGAAATCAGCGCTTTCGTGGAAAAGAAAACGGGATTCGACGGCAGCCGCACTTTGATCCAGGGCGGCTTTTGGGCCTGGTGGAGCGAAGGATCGATTTTCGCGCAGGACATCGAATAAAAGTTACAACGTTAAAATGGTTACAAAAGTTAAATTGCGGCCGACACGGTTGCTACAGCCTTCCCCGTCATATTGGATTTATTCTGTAGGGCCGGGCGTGCCGCCCGCAAATCTGCGATCGCTGGCTTCATGCGGCCGAGACGGCCGCCACTACAGCGCGGTGGCATTTATTTAGAGCTTCGTTCGTCCAGTCAGCGCTTGGTAAAGGGTGAGTTCGTCGGCCGACTCAAGGCCACCACCTGCGGGCAAGCCATGTGCAATCCTTGTTAACTTTACCGATTTTCCTTTCAGTAACTCGACCAAATAATTCGTGGTTGCTTCGCCTTCGACATCAGCCGCGAGCGCGAAAATAATTTCCGAGAATTTTTCGTGCTCGATTCGATCGAAGAGCTCTTTGATTCGCAAATCCTCCGGCGCGACGTGATCCAGAGGCGCAATCCGGCCGCCAAGTGCGTGATAGCGCCCGCGAAAAGCGCTCGTTTTTTCCAGTGGAAGAATATCGGTCGGTTGTTCAACCACGCAGAGCAACTCGTTCGATCGCGAATCGTCGCGGCAAATTTCGCAAAGCTCGTCCGTTGCGAAAAAGCCACAAAGTCTACACGGCTGAATCTGAGCGCGCGTTTTTGAAATCGCGGCCGCGATTTGTTCCGGCTGCTCGTGACGTGATTGGACCATCCAGAGGGCAATGCGCTCGGCCGAGCGCGGCCCGACGCCCGGCATTTGCCGTAATTGCGTGATCAAATCACGAAGCGCCTCTGGATACTCGGTTCTTTTCAAAACTCGGATCGGCCAGTCCGACTCGGACCGGCTATTGCGCCGACGATTCCATTAAATGCAGCGCGAGCGGCTCGAGGCGGCGCAGGTAAAGATTGAGCGGTGCATCTTCCTCGTGGTTCGGTCCGCGCGCCTTTTGGAATTCGCTATAGGCTTCGGCCCAGCGTTGTTCGCGGTAGAGCACGACGCCGTTCCAAAACGAATCGCGTCGCGCTACTAAATCGCTCGGCGCGTCGGCGGTAAAGGCAAGTGGCTCGTAAATTTCATGTCGCTCCTGCGCATTAACGCCGCTGAGAAAATCGATCGGGCGCGCAACAATGGCGTTGTTGGCCAACTCAAAGGTGCGCGGCCCGATCAGTATCCGCGAGCCGTAAAAGCGATTGGCAACGCAAAAGCGTCGGGCTAACTCAATCGGCTCGCCCAGCACAAAAATGTCCTGCTTTTCCTCTGTGGGCGCGGTGATCATCGAGCCGGAGCTGACGCCCACATGCGCGCCGGCAGCGGCGTCCTGGCCGTTGCTGCCGCTTGCGTTCTCCGCGAACGCGCGCGCCAGATCGAAGGCGGCGCGCACCGCTTTCTCGGCGTGATCGTTCAGCGCCCCTGGGAATCCAAACACGGCAACGACCCCTTCGCCATCGGCGGCATGCAAGTAAGCGCCGGCCTCGCGCAACAGTTCAGCCGCGCGCGCGGTGAATTTTTCGCTGGCCTTCGCCGCCACACCGGGCTCGTCGGTATCAGCGAGATCGTATTTATTGGCCAAATCGCACACGACCACGCTGGTTTCGAAAGCGCGTGCACCGCCGTCGAATTCCACTTCGCCGGAGCGTAAACGCGAAATTTGCGCCTGCGAAAGTTTGCCATTGAACAGCGACAGGGGAATGCCGGCACGTTTGCGTCCCGCGATTGCAAGATAAGCCAAACCGCCGCCGTAACTGAGAACCACAGCCAGGATGCAGGGCAGTGGGGCAAAGAAAATGTGGTAGAGCGACAAAACCCAGGCAAGTGTCAGAAGCTCGAGAATTGCCGCGAGAACGAGTACGGCGATGCGGTGCCTGAGGGCGCTCGTAATCGTAATCCATGCCGTGGCGAAACCGAGGAGTGGGGTCAGGCTGTATTGCCAAATGCTGCTGAGATCGCGCGCCGGACCGTTGAATTTCACCATCCAGTTTTTGAGCGGCAGCTCAATCCCCGCGAACCATCCGGTCGCGTGCGAAATACTGGCCACTGCCGCAACCGCGACCGCGATGATTAAAGCAAAAAGAAGCGAGCGTTTCATCCAGCTTCGTTGGTTCGGCCTGCCGGATAATAGGATTGCACCACCAAATCGCTCAGAAATTTGTCCGGCGCGTCCACCGCCGAAAGTGGCAGGGTAAACTTGTTCTGGCCGGAATTTTTGCGCACCAGATTCATTCCAAAATGAAAATCGCGAAACAGGTGCGCCGTCAAATCCGCCATCGACATTTTTTCAGTTTGCGCCCGTTCGACCAGCCGGCGTCGCGCCGCGTCCTCAAACGCGATCTCAAGATCATGCTGCCGGCGGAATGATTCGGTGAAGACATCGATCTGCTGATCGAGCGCGACCACTTCATGTTTGTGACCTTCGGCCAACAGGCGATCCAAAACGCGTTTCGGTTCGTGCACTAATTCGGCCGTCACCCGCAGTTGGCTGATACCGGAGCCGGCGAGATAAAATTTGAAATCGCGAAAGAGTTTTTCCCATACCGTCAACAAGCCGCGCGCGCCAGTTTTCTCCCTCGCTCCAGCCTGCGCCATTAATCGCAGCGCTTCATCTTCGAAACTGATGGCGATACCGTAAGCACGAAAGGCGCGCTCGTATTGCCGGAGCAAACTACCTTCCGAATACTTCATGATACTGAAGAGATCATCCGCGCTTAGTTCTTCGCAAACAACACGCACCGGAAGACGCCCGATGAATTCCGGCTCGAATCCGAATTCGATGAAATCCTGAGTACCAACGAATTGGAAGAGTTCGTTGTCCATCACTCGAATCGGTTCGGCGCTGAATCCGATCTGTCCTTTGACGCGGCGCGAAACCTGTTCTTTCAGGCGCTCGAATGCCCCGCTAACGACAAATAGGATATGGCGGGTGTTGATGGTTTGCCGGCTCGATTTACCGCGCCGTTGAAATTCCAGTGCCGCTTGGATTTGCCCCTGCAAATCCATCGCGCTGCGCAACGGCACCTCGGTCTCTTCCATTAACTTGAGCAACGTCGTTTGCACGCCACGACCGCTGACATCGCGCCCGATCATGCCGCCGGCGGACGCGATCTTGTCGATTTCGTCGATATAAATGATTCCGAACTGTGCCCGATTAACGTCGCCATCGGCTTTATGCACCAGCTCGCGCACCAAATCTTCCACGTCGCCGCCGACGTAACCGGTCTCGCTAAACTTGGTCGCGTCCGCCTTCACGAACGGCACCTTGATCAAATCGGCGATGTGTTTGATCAAATACGTTTTTCCGACTCCAGTCGGGCCGACGAGAATGACATTTTGCTTGGCATATTCCGTCTCGACTGCGCCATCCGCACGCTCCTTCTCCAGCTGCCGAACGTGATTGACGTGGTTGTAATGATCGCAGACTGCAATTGAGAGAACCTTCTTCGCTTCGTCCTGTTTGATCACAAAACGATCGAGATGCGCTTTGATGTCGCGCGGCAAAAAATGAAAGTCGAAGTCCTTGGCCTCTTCCGGTGGGCTTTTCTCATCGGTTCCCGTCTCGACCGTGTCCGGCTGGGTGAGCGTGGTAAATGCAACCCGGTCGCCAAAATTCGATTTCATGAACTCGGCGAGTTTCGATTTAAGTTCTTCCGGTGAAGGAAATGGCGGGGTTTGCTCCATTAATTGCGTGGGCGCGAAAGGTGCGCGCGATGAAACTTAACATCGGAACCATTCGTGTAAATCTGACTCTCGAAACCAAAATTCGTTCAGGATGGGTTTGCTCAGAGGTCACTATGATCGGGCTAAACTGAGTGCAGCCAATTGGTTGTACCCATCCTGGCGAGACAGCTTCTTGAATGGGATGGCATCTTGAGCCAGATGCCCCGCATTTATGCAGTTTCGCTACCGATTGGCCGCGACTTGTGGGGAACCACCACCATGCGCGAAAATCGCGCTCAGGTCATCAAGGACTTTCCCCGGCCCGACGTATTTGCCGCCGACAAAGCTGTCGGCCAAAACTTTGCCGCTGGCATCGACAATGACGAGATCGGGGATTCCGCGGCCAACGTATTTTTGTAATGCCGGAACATTGGCGAGTTTGCCGTATTCGATTGCTGGCCAGGGCATGGCGCTCTCCCGCATGTAGGTTGCCATGTCCTCGGCAGATTTATCGGCGCTTACGAAAATAATTTCGAACTCGGGATGATCGTGCACGATCTGGTTATAATAGGCGACCAGTTGCGGTGTGAACTTCCGGCAAGGTGGGCACCAGTGAGCGGAGAAGTAAAGACCATAGATTTGCTTCGATGCAAGTTCCTCATCATAACAGGACACCAGGTTCCCGTTTTGAAGGCGAACCAGATTGCCTTTGGCTGCGCCGGCAATGGCATCGGCGGAGCCATGCGCAACCACCTGTGCCCGCTGTTTGAGCAATTGGTTTTGGTAAAGAGTATCACTTCTTTTTGCTTTCTCGGCCATGAGCGCCCGTTCGGCCGCCTGCTCGTCCATTTTCCGGCGCGACTTTTCCAGTTCGTCTTTCGGAACGGAGAAGTTTCCGCTCTCAATTGCATCCAATAGCTCAGTGGTGGCGCCGGCCTTGATTAGCTGCTTGCGCTTACCCTCATCGAGCTGGTCGGCGAAATGGCGGGTGGCAAGTTCTGCCTCAATCGTCGGCACGGAATAACCTGAGCGTAACATCAGGCTGATATCGCTCGTCGTAAGCGGCAACGTGGCTGCCATCGCCAGGCCAAGCGCCAGGAAGAAAAAACAGCAAGCGGAGCGCATCCTCCTAGTTTCAGCAGGTGGCTTGCCACTGATTTACGGTTTCGTCTGGTCGAAAAACTTGCGCGCTTCTATATAAGATGGCTTAGCTGAGCAGGCTGCATCGAAGAGTTGTCGCGCGGCATTCGTTTGCCCGATCATCCACGCAAAAACGCCGCAGCGCCATTGCCGGTCGGCATCGGTGGCAAAGGAACTCGAGACGGTCACGAGGGATGCGGCGGGCACTTTCAGCCAAGTGGTTTCGGCGGAACCATAAGGAACTTTCATTTTCAGCTTGTTCGCGGTCGCGCCTGCGATTCCGTTGTATTGGTTATCGCTCACAATTATGGCGCCGTTATAGCTGTGCGCATTCAAATCGTTAATCAGCGTTGTTTTCCATTCCGCCAGCCAATCGGCCGCATTTTGATAATTACGTTGCGTCTCCCTCAGGTGAGGCTCCGTTAGTTTGACTTTTCTAATTGCACTGGCGGCTCCGGTGAAATCATAAACAGCAGCGAGTCGCCGATAGGATTCCAAGGCTGTGTTCAATGGCGGCGTTTCACGCGCCACCAAATCCTGGTGCTGTTTTTCCCGCAAGGATCTCTCCGTTTTCTCGGCCTGATCAAGCTGGTTAGCCAAGGTTCTTTCCGCCAGCAAGGCCTCGGCTGAAATTGCTGTTGGCTTTTGCAGTTTCAGCGATCGCAACTTTTCCAGCGCACTCCTGATTTCCGCAGGACTCTTCGCTGATCCATTCTGCTCTCTCCAGGCGAGCCACGCCCGTGTATCATCCAGATATTTTCGCGCGATTGGTTTGTATTTATCGATCCAGGACAAGCTCCCGCTGGGTTGCGATAAAGTAAATGCCTCCAGCAATGCCTTCGCATCATTGAATCGTCCAAGCTGGACGTTGGTCAGTCCCAGCAAAAATAACGCGAATGGCTTCGCCGCATGATCGGAAATATCGGAGAGCGCAATGGCACGGCGCTCATTGGCGTGTTTCGCGGTCTCGAGAAGAAATGCGCCCATTTGCGGATCGGCGAAACCGCCGCTACCGGCATTTTCCACTTCCTGCAGGGCCCGGCGCTTTTGCGATTCCTGCTGGTCGAGCAAAGCGGCGAGGGCCTGATTGAGCAACGCCCAATCGTAGATGGGTTGTTTGTTTTTGGTTTCCGAAGCCAGGCGCGCGAAAGTGGCGCGGGCCGCCGGGTATTTGCCGTCGATTATTTGCTGGCGCCCATCATCAAATTCGCGGTTGATATCGAAGGCGGGAGTTGAGCTGGCCGATGCGGTAACGTTCGCTGACCCTCCCTGGTGGCTGAAAAAAATCCAACCAAACAATATTAGAGCGATGAGAGTGGCGCCGGCGATGAGCAAAGCCGCTTTGGCGCTCCACGGTTCCGGTTCACCGTGAAGGACGCGCTCCGCTTTCTTGAGGGCGAGGATGAGCGCATCGTGCGAGGCGAAACGCAAGCGCGGGTCGGGCGCGATCATTCTGGCGATGGCATTGGCGGTTGGCCGTGAAACATCCGGCGCCACGTCTTTCAGTTTCAACGGATTGTTCTTCAACGCGCGCAGATCGGACGCCGAGGTAGTTTCCCCGTCGAAAGGCGGCCGGCCCGCCACCGCGTGAAAAAGGGTGGCGCCGAGACTGTAAATATCGCTGCGAAAATCTTCCGGCTGATTATTTAATCGTTCCGGCGCGACGTAATAAGGAGTTCCCCAGATGGCGCCGCTAGATTGCGCCTGGGGCTCGACAATTCCCGCCAAACCGAAATCACTGATCTTCGCCATCCCTTCTTCGTTGAACAAAATATTGGCCGGTTTGACGTCGCGATGGATCAATTCTTTTTGGTAGGCTGCGCGTAGTCCGCGGGCCACCTCGATCCCGGCGCGTAGCACGTCTGCCTCGGGAAGTTTTTTCTGTTCCGCAATAAGGTCATCGAGCGTTCCGCGGTCGACCAGCTCCATGACGAGATAGTACTGATCGTGATCGTGGCCGAAGGAAAATACCTGGACCACATGGGGATGATTGACCGAAGCGGTGATCCGGGCTTCCTGTTGCAACTGATTGGCGTATTCCGGCCCCAGATCTTTGCGCAAAAGTTTCAGTGCCACATCTCGGTCCAATTGGGTGTCGCGCGCTTTGTAAACCGTCCCCATTCCGCCGGTACCAAGGGTCTCGCGCAACTCGAAATGATTAAACGAGCGCGCGATCCGTATTCGTTCGCCGCAAGCCGGACAGGCCACGCGCGAGAGAGGTTCGGCATCGCCGATATCTATTGGCGCATCGCACTTGGGACACGAAATGGTGTTCGGGTCGCTCATTTTTGCGATAGTAACATCGTCAATGACACAGGAAAACCGCCGTGAATTTATCGTTAAAGGAACGGATGTGGGCACGCGCCTGGACCGTTTTCTTGCCAATTCTGCGAACGAGTTTTCGCGTTCTCGAATCCAGGCGCTTATCCGCGATGGGTTCGTCACCGTTAACGGCGCGGTGCCGCGTGCGCGCGACCTTGTCCGAGCGGGCGATCGCGTTATCCTGGTCGAACCACCCGTTCTAGCGCTTGATCTGGTCCCGGAAAAGATCGCTCTCTCCGTTTTGTTCGAAGACGACGACTTGATTGTTATAAACAAAACGGCGGGAATTTCGGTCCATCCTGGCGCCGGCCGCAAGCGCGGCACATTGGTCAACGCCTTACTTTCGCATTGCAGAAATCTTTCCGGGATCGGCGGGAAGGAGCGACCGGGGATTGTTCATCGGCTGGATAAGGAAACAAGCGGCTGCCTGGCGGTGGCAAAGAATGATTTTGCCCATCAGGAGCTTTCCCGACAATTCGCGGCCCGCACGGTTGAAAAGATTTACCTAGCGCTCGTCGCCGGAAAGCTGCGTCGGGGTTCCGGAACAATTGTTGCCCCCATCGCGCGTCATCGGGTTCATCGCAAAAGGATGGCGATCGCGCGCGAAGGTGGGCGAGAAGCGAAAACGGATTTCAAAGTGGTACGCAGTGGAGGAGAGGCGAGTTTGCTCGAGTGCCGGTTGCACAGCGGCAGGACACATCAAATTCGAGTCCATCTTCAACATTTTGGGCATCCCATCTTGGGCGATGTTGTTTACGGAGGACGCCGTGCCGGGAATTTTTCGCGCCAGATGTTACATGCATGGAAACTGGGGTTAGATCATCCACGGACGAAAGAGCGGATGCATTTTGAAGCGCCGTTGCCGGAAGATTTTAAACAGGCGATGAGCGAGGTGTTGAGTTAGCCGTTTTTTAGAGCCTGATGGCGTTGCGTGGCCATTAGGGTCATGGCAAAAAGGACGGGCAACACGATTATGCCTCGCAACCACGGTTCGGCGTGCCAGGGAAGAGCGAAAAGGCGCTCATTATAAAAGAGGTAGTAAGCGAAGATAGTGACGCTCAGAAAATGCCAGGCGAAGGCGTGCCGCCACGTCGCGACTGGCAGAATCCAAGTTACATACCAGGCGTTTAAGACTGGCGCGAGAATGAGACTGGCGCCGAGCGACCAAAGGATGCCGCGTCGCCAATTGCGCATGAAAAGGAGACCAATCAGCGCCGACACGATCAGAAGGATTACGTCGTAGCGGTAATATTGCTGATGCCAGTTTGGTAGAATCGTGTCTTCAATCAGCCACCAAAATAAATCGTTGAGCCGACTGACGTGCCCGAAGTCTCCGAAAAGATTTTGCGCAAATGGAAATTGAAACACGCAACCAAGGAGAACGGGCAAAGCGATGGCCGCCGCGAGTGCAATGGAATAGCGACGCAAGGCAAAAAGAGACGGAATTAACAAAACGAGGCAGACTGGTCGAAGCGCGATGGCAATTCCGAGCGCGACCGCGGCGCCGAGAGCAAATTTCCAGCGCGATTGCGCCGTTTGTTCAAATCGCTCGAGGAAGAAAATCAGTGCGACAATTGCGAGCAAAATGATGCTGTCGAAATGTGCCGCGCCAAAAAAACTATAAGCCACGAGAGGATTCCAGGCGAACCAGACAGCGGTTTGTTTATCAAGCAGCCGAAGAAGGAGCCCGATGGCGAGTAAATCGGCAGCGCCAAAAATTGTTTTGTAGAGCAGCGCGTTGTTCGTCGCCGGGATGGCGCGAAACAAAACTTCTGCACCCGGTGCGAAGGCTGTGGGCTCATCGTTGCGCGGGACGCGCGCAAGCTCCGGGATTTTGCCGGCTAGGCGTGGATCATTCGGTGCGACCTGATAGGGATTGAATCCGGCGCGTTGAATCACGCCGTCGGCTTGAAAGCGCCAGACTTCGTTGCTCGGGGCCTGGGGTAGGGCCAGCAGACGCAGCCCGATGGTGACGAACCAGAAAATCCAGACGGCGCTGTTAAGCGCGGCAAATTCCGTCGATGCGAATAAGTAAGCGAGGCCGCAAAGAATCGCGCAGGCGACAAAATACACCGGCATCCACTCCAGGGTCCAATCGTCGAAAAGTTTAAGCGAAGCGAAGAGCAGTAATTGCGCGACAAGCGCGATCCAAAATCGCAATTTCACTTCGGTGCGCCGGCGGTTGGATTGCGGCGAAGACGCGATCGCAAAATGCGATTCATATTGATCCGATAAGCCGCAAAATCGACCAGCTCTCGCACCCGTCTTTTCAACCGGCGTGCTCTCAGGAAAAGGAACAGGGCGAAGATTGCGTAAGGGACCGCGAAGAAGAGTTGGACATGCCCGGTATTAAGGAAATGATAGATGAATAAGATGAGAACGATGAGATTTACGATCACGGTGGTGGTGACATAGCGGTAGCGAAGTTGGACGCGGGTCAGGCATTTTCCGCCGCCATGATATTCCGTGACCGTCCGTAGGATGATGCTCCACCAGAAGTTACCGTAAATCTGGATGTCCCATTCCTGCCAGCCGGTATCGATCGAGTAGCGCCAGTTTTCCTGATCAAGGAGCGTGAAAATTTCTCGTAAGAGGCTGTGACGATCCTTGCCTTCTTCGTTCCAATAAGCGAGGCGGCCCCAGCTTCGGCCGATTTTCTTACCGGGGGGCGGCTTCTCGTGCTGCGCAATAACAGAACCGGGAGTGCGTTTGAAATGCAGCCAGGTAAAATAACGGGACCAGCCACGGACGAGTGGTTGCGCGAAAGCCAGGAACATGACCAACAGGCGGGAGTGGATGGTATCGAAGCGCGGCTCGATGCGCGCACGCACCATATAAGAGAGCGCGACACAGAGCGTACCGCCCAGCATCAAATACGGCACGATTCGCAGCGGCGGAACAAACACACCCACGCCGAAGAGAAAGATGGTAAGGGCGAACCATTCGATACTGCTGAGGTAAGCCGCCACTTCTGATTGCGGAGTGGGATAGATCGATTGGAAAAATCCGTCGGCGAAAATTCCATGATAAATAATCGGGCGGCCAAGGAACCAACTGAAACGCGGGGTGCCGTAAATTTGTCCACGCCATTTCGCCGTCCCGGTTGGTCCGAAGAAAACGAGATGTTTAAAACGCAGGAGCGATTCGGCTTCACCGTAACCTTCCTGTTGTTTGCGAAACGCGCGCAGGGTAAAACGACGATGGTGCCAGACGATGGCAGTAGCGCTAAATGCGATCACGCCGCCGGCTTGTTGCAAACGCCAGCAAAAATCCACGTCATCACCCGCCACGTGATATTCCGGATCGAATCCCCCCACATTTTCGAAAGCCCACCGCCAAAACGCCATGTTACAACCAGGAATGTGTTCGGCGACGATGTCGGTTAAGAGGACGTGACTCGGCCCACCGGGCGCAGCGGCGACACAAGCCTGGATCCAGGTTTTTGCCGGAGGCGGAACATTCGGACCACCCACGCCCGCGAAGTCGCCGTTGGTGAGTGTGCCAATCAAATAATAAAGCCAATCGACGTCCGCCATACAGTCCGCATCGGTATAGGCGAATACTTCCCCGCGTGCGGCGGCGGCGCCGGTATTGCGCGCAACACTCAGCCCGCGATTCGGCTGATGAACGTAACGCACATTTGGGAATCCAGCGGCGATCTGCGCGGTGTTGTCGGTCGATCCATCATCCACCAGGACAATCTCAAACTTGGGGTAATCGATTTTGCCGAGCGACTCGAGGCACGATCGCAATGTTGCGCCGGCGTTATACGAACAAACGATAACTGAGACTGACGGCGTTTGATTAAGATGGCGATGCGGAAGAACGGCGTCGTCTTGCCCGAGTTTTTCGCGCAGGGCATGAAGCGCTTTTTTTGGCTGGCGATCGCGCGTGACAAGTCCGAATGCCCAATCAGTGACCTCCTGTTCGCCGGTGTACCATTCGTCGGTCCAGGAAAAGAAAACGGTGCCAGCGAGTCCACATTTTATCACGCTATCGACATGCCAGCTCAGCATTTCGGCCTGCTCGTCCTGGCTGTGTCGGATTGTGTCCATTCCGAATTCGCCCAGGATGAGCGGACGCTCTTCGACGAGATTTTGCAGACGGAAGAGATAACGCTCGAAATCGCGCTGCTTGTGCAGGTAAACGTTAAAGCAAAAAAAATCGACGTTTTGCGGGAGCAGAAATTCCGTCGGCGGATAAGTGGCGTAGGAAAATAAAACGCGGGGATCGAGGCCGCGACCCAATGCGATAAGATGCTCGATGAACTCCGTGACGCGGCGCACGCCCAACCACCGCACCATCTGCGGCGCGATTTCGTTGCCGACGAGATAGGCAAAAATGGCGGGGTGGCCGGCGTGCATTTTGATGGCGTCGGAAACGGAGCGGGTAATTTCGTTTCGGGCCGATCGTTCACGCAGGAATTCGATGTGTTTGGCCCAGGGCAGAGTGATGAGCGCCCGGACTCCGGCTTCGGCGCAGGCCTCAAGAAACCAGCGCGGGGGGCAGTGATAAACCCGAACAACGTTAAACCCGGAGGCGCGAATCTGGGCAAGATCGTGCGCGGCTTGATCTTGTGTTCCAAGGTAATTGCCTAACGCGTCTGGTTTGAACGGGCCGTAGGTGACGCCTTTGACGAAGAATTTGCGGCCACCTTCGAAGAAAAATTTTGCGACGGCGCGGATTGGTTCCGCCGGAGAAGCGCTCACAGCGGGCTTTCCTAGACCATGCCGAAGATGTACGCAAAAATTTTGACGGTAGAGAACGGTAGAGGTAGCCGCTGGGCGGCTGCTTTCAGAAGTTTGCAGGCTGCACGCCCGCCTCTACAAACTTGCCAGGGCTTCGCCTACAACGCGAGCAGTTTGCTCGATGTCTTCGTCGCTGTGAGCCGCGGAAATAAATGCGGTCTCGAATTGCGACGGCGGAAAATAGATGCCGCGGTCGAGACATGAGTGAAAAAAGTGCGCGAATTTTTTGGTATCGCTGCGCTGCGCGGATTCCAGATCGAAGATCGGACCACTGGCGAAAAAGAGACAAAACATCGAACCGATGCGATGCAAGGTGAGCTCCTTCCCTGAGATCGCGTTGGTCAACCTGCTCTCCAGTTTTGCACCGAGATCTTCCAGTAGGTTCCAGCCATCGATCCGATCAAGTTCCCACAATTGTGCCAACCCTGCCGCCATGGCCAGCGGATTTCCAGAAAGCGTTCCCGCCTGGTAAACCGGTCCAACGGGCGAGAGGCAATCCATAATTTCCGCGTGGCCGCCGAACGCCCCAACCGGCAAACCACCGCCAATGACCTTGCCAAGCGCCGTCAGATCAGGCCGAATTCCATAAAGCTGTTGCGCGCCACCTCGCGCAACACGGAAACCAGTCATCACTTCATCGAAGATTAAGACCGCGCCGTTTGTCGTGCATTCTGCGCGAAGTTGATGAAGGAAATCCTTGCGCGGGAAAAATAATCCGGCGTTTGCCGGAATTGGTTCCAGAATGACGCCGGCGATGTGGTCCTTGTTTTCGCGAAAGGCGGAGCGGACTGATTCGATATTATTGAAAGGAAGGACAATTGTTTCGCCCGCGACTGCTCCCGGGATGCCCGCGCTGTCTGGCTGGCCATGAGTGAGCGCACCACTGCCGGCTTTTACCAGCAGCGAATCAGCGTGGCCATGATAGCAACCGGCGAACTTGACGATCTTGTCGCGTTTAGTGAATCCCCGCGCCAGTCGGAGGCAGGACATCGTTGCCTCTGTGCCACTATTCACCATCCGGACTTTTTCGATTGCCGGCATCCATGCGCAAATCAGTTCCGCCATTTCGACTTCGAGAGGATTGGGAATGCCGAAACTGACGCCTCGCTGCGCCGCATCGCGGATAGCGCTAACGACAACTGGAGGCGCGTGTCCGAGAATGGCAGGGCCCCAGCTGCCCACGTAATCGATTAGTTCGACGTCATCGACGTTCCCAATACGGGAGCCCTTGGCGCGCCCGACAAAAACTGGTTCGCCGCCCACGGCCCGAAAACCGCGCACCGGCGAATTCACACCGCCTGGGATTCGCCGGCGAGCGCGCGCGAAAAGGTCGCGTGAGTTCGTCATGCCTTCACGATATCCGGATTCGGCAAATCGTTGAATCGTTAAATCGCCGCGCGTTGACAGCGCTTGGCTGCACTGGATAGTCTCGCGCCGCGCGCAATGGCGGGGTAGCCAAGTGGTAAGGTCGCGGTCTGCAAAACCGCTATTCGCGGGTTCGATTCCCGCCCCCGCCTTAAATAACACAGCTTAAGGAACTTATCTAAATCGCGCATTGGAACTAGCTAAGTCACAACACAAGCCACAACAAATCTGATGGTTTCAATGCTGCTCTATGCTGTGCGCCAAAGTGTAAGCCGCACAATAAGCGAATGATCGGCTGCGTGGGTCCTTCGCGCGCGCGTGGAATGGTTTTATGAGCACGCTTCTTGAACGCGTCGACGAAGCGCTGCGTGGACACCGCTGATCTGAAGTTCGACACCCAATCCACGTTGAACATCGATCTCACCCTGGTTTTCGAGGGTCTCGACAATAGCTGCGACGATCAGTGGAGGTTGCGCGACGGCTCCAGCGATTTCCGACAAAGTTGAGTTCGGCTTCGCTACGATGGCCTTTTCAACTGCCGCTTGAATGGCAGGCCTTTGGCCATTCTCGTCCAACAGTTTAACGACGCCTCGGAAGGTAACCCAAAAGTTGGATGGTCGCCTCGCGAGCTTGCGACTCGTTTCAATCAAGCCGTCTACTTCCATTATCTCGAGACTAACATAAAAGTCCTCCTCATTAATTCCTCCGAGCTTGGAGCGAACAGCATCCGGGTTAAGCGGTTCGTTCGCGGCAGATGACATTCCAAACGCAGTGTTCAGAACCTCTCGATCGACAGGAAACAGAGCCATGAAACAGCTCACGCGCAGCATAAACGACGCCAACAAATGACGAGTGAAGAACTGCTTCTTAACCCGCGGTGTTGCGCGGCCTGTTTTCAGAGGCGGATCCGGAGTAAACGGATTCGCGCAGCGTTTCGCTGAGTTGCGCAGTTTTGCGGCCAAATTTTTGAGCCGTAGAAAACAAACCCTGAACGAATCATCGCGCGCGCTTGGGGCGCGTGGGGAAAGGGTCGCGCGTTCCCGCGTTCAGCAATAAACTGGACGCCGGGAGGAAACGGCTCTGTACCCGATTCAGATTTTGTTCTGACAACAAGTTCTCGCCTAAATTGCGACAGGTTGTTGAGAAAAATCGTATGTTTTGGATGACAAGAAGCCTACAGTAGGATTGCTTTATGAAAACTTTCCCCGCGCGCACACCGCGCGAGGAATGCTCTTTGATCGCCAAACGCCGTCGTTGCGCGAAGAGAACAACGTGCTTTCAGTCTTTGGGAAAATCGAATAGACCAACACCTGTGCGAAGCAGATGAAATTACTCGCAGTTCACCCGAGTTGCTTGATGTATTCGAAGATTTATCTTCGTCTTGAGCCGCTGGGTCTTGAGCTTGTCGCCGCAGCTGCCCGGGAGGCGGGCCACTCGGTCCGTTTGATTGATTTGCAATGCGAATCGCACCGGAACTTTTTCCATCTGATTCGACGCTGGCGGCCGGACGTTATCGCATTCTCTGTCAATTATCTCGCCAATGTTCCAGAAATTATTGATCTTGCCCGCGCCACGCGCGCCTTATTGCCCACTGCTTTTATCTCTGTCGGGGGGCACAGCGTCTCGTTCATTCCGGAGGAGATTTTGCGCCACACTGCGGGCGCTGTGGATTGCGTGCTGATTGGCGAAGGCGAAACCGCGATCACCAGCCTGCTGGATGCTCTCGCCAAAGATCGGGCGAACCTGAGGGAGGTGCCTGGCTGCGTAACACTCGATCATCGCGGGCCGCCGCCAACCTTCGTGAAATCGCTGGATGATCTCTTGCCTGCGCGCGATATCGTTCGGCATCGCCGGAAATATTTCATAGGCCAGCTCGATCCGGCTGCGTCCATCGAGTTCAGCCGGGGCTGTCCATGGGACTGTGTCTTTTGCAGTGCGTGGACGTTCTACGGTCGCAACTACCGCGTGAAGACACCGGAGCGCGCGGTCGAGGAACTGGCACAAGTCCGCGAGCCGGGAATTTTTATCGTGGACGACGTAGCCTTCATTCAAGCCGAGCACGGTATGCAGCTTGGCGAAGCGATTGCCCGCCGCGGAATCAGGAAACGTTACTATCTCGAAACGCGCGGCGATGTGCTCTTGCGCAACAAGAAGGTCTTCGAACTTTGGAAGCGACTCGGCCTGAATACCATGTTCCTCGGTCTTGAAGCAATCGACGAGGAGGGGCTCAAGCGTTACCGAAAGCGCATCACACTCTCCAAAAATTTTGAAGCACTCAAGTATGCCCGCTCGCTCGACATAAACGTTGCAGTCAACATCATTGCCGATCCCTCGTGGGACCGCGAACGCTTCAAGGTCGTGCGTGACTGGTGCCTGGAAGTTCCCGAGGTCGTTAATATCAGCATTAATACGCCCTATCCCGGCACGGAAACCTGGCATACCGAATCGCGTCGTCTTACGACCCGCGACTACCGGCTGTTCGACATCCAGCACGCGGTGTTGCCGACCAAGTTGCCGCTACCGGAATTTTACAAGGAACTTGTGGAATGCCAGCGCGTGCTCGCCCGTAAAAATCTGGGCTGGGCGGCGCTGGGCCAGTGCGCGGGAATTGTCATCCGGAAATTGCTTCGCGGACAAACCAATTTCATCCGGATGCTGTGGAAGTTCAACAGCGTGTATCGTCCCGAGCTCCAACTCGCCGATCACCGCCGGCGGGTAAAATACGAAATCAGTCTGCCGCCGCCTTCGGTTGTCACTGCGCAACACAAGAGGCTTTACATTCACGAAAATCGAGGACGCCAGGGCCGGCAGATTGATCATCGGACCGAGGAATTCGTTAACGCAACTCGCATGGGCACGGAAAGCTGAGGAGTGTGCGGCTGAACCCCGGCAGACCTTATTTCTTCCCCGCGAACAGCGGCAGAAATTGGCTGTAACCTTCTTCTTTTAATTTCTCGACCGGTATGAAACGGAGGGCGGCAGAATTGACGCAGTAGCGCAGTCCATTTGGACCGGGCCCATCGTCAAAGACATGGCCGAGATGGGCATCGCTTTTCGCGCCGCGGACTTCGGTCCGATCCATTCCCAGGGTGCGATCGGATTTCTCGACGACCTTTTCTTTGGCGATCGGTTTGGTGAAACTGGGCCAGCCGCTTCCGCTATCGAATTTGTCGAGCGAAGTGAAAAGCGGTTCACCGGTGACGACATCGACGTAAATCCCTGGCGTGTGATTGTTCCAGTAGGCGTTGTTGAACGGGGGCTCGGTGCCACATTTCTGTGTCACGTAGTATTGCTCCGGCGTCAGCTTCTGCTTTAACTCTTTGTCAGTAGGCTTTGTTGTCGCTGCTGGTGCAACGCTGGATGATGGATCAGTAGTTGTTTGCACTTTTTTCTCCTCCTGTTTTTGTGCGCCGGCACGGTTTAAAAACATCTGCGCGCCGAGCAACCCCATCAGAACCATCACGCAAAAGACGAGCAGAAAACGCGAGCGTGGCGCCGGTCGTTTAGGTAAGTTGATCATGGCGAACGAACGTTAGACAGCTCGATCAGCTCGTCTGTTCACGTCCCGCCTCGGGCACGCGAATGTAGCGCCGTAGCGCAACCAATCCAATCGGCGCGATCGATGCCGCCAGTGCAAAGATCAGCCACATCCTCCCGGAGTTTCGTGGACCTTGTGCTGGGCAAAAGGCAGCTAGCAACCAGCCTCCGGTTCCAACGAGGAGTTTTCCGATAAGGAATGGAATGTAGGAGAGGGCGCCATAGGAAGCTTCCTGGCCCTTGGGAGCTATGGCCGCGGCATACTCGTATACGCGCGGCGAATAAAAAGCTTCGCCGATTGAGAAGATCGATATGTAGATTGCGATCATTACGTAGTATGGGTGAATGCTTCCCTGCACTCCCAGATAACCGTGACCAATCCATTGCCCAATGAAACCTTGAGCGGGTCGTTGAAACCACATCGTCGGTAAAGCCATAACAAAAACAGATGCGGCGCAAATCGCCCCCCCTACGACCACCATTCTGTAGGCGGAATACTCTTGCGTTAGCGCGCCAATGACTGGCACCAGAATGATGATGAGAATATAATTGATATTCGACAGGTGACCGATCGGAGCGCCATTCCCTAACTCGCGGATACCGAATTTTGGAAATACGTAGTCCATCTGTAGGAAGATCAGCTTCAGAAATCCAATCAAGAGAAGAAAAGCAAGAAGCCGATAAAAACCGGACTGACCGAGTAGCCGCTTAAATAGCGCGACAGTATCGATGGCGCTGTCGCGAACGGTTAGCCAGATGCGGTTCCAGAGCGCGCCCGTGGCGTGCCTCACCGGCTCGGCGTTGAATCTAATGCCTTCGTCTGTCACCTCAGCTCCTCGGCGCAGAAAATAAATTGTCGGAAAAAGCAGAACCTCGAAACCGAGGCTCGCGAGGAAAAGCGTGCGATACGTCGTTATGTGTAATCCAAGGAGATTTAGATAACCATACTCGCCTAACGAATGGCGCACGTAGTCGAAAATGGTGCCAGCAATTAGATAGCCAACATTCATCACCATATAGATCATCGAGAAGGAGATCGAACGTTGTCGCGTGGTCGAATATCGTCGCGCCGCGGCGATTAATACCGGCGTGCCCAACGCTTCGCCGATCACTAACGGAAATAAGCCGCCGGCCAGCGCCAACCATTTCACCGTCGTGAAGACCATCACTGTGCGCGCCATGAGGCAGATAGTGACACCGAGGAAAAAAGTTCGCCGAAGGCCAAGCGCATCGGTGAGCGAGCCGGCCAGCAGCGTGAACACTGTCATCGCCGGCGCCCAGACCCAGCCGACTAAGGCTCCCGCTGCTTGATCACTGAACCCAAGGTCCGACGAGAGCCATAAAATCAACGTCTTATTGGTAATCGAATAGGCGCAGATGATGAGTAGCTTTATGGCGAAGGTCAGCCAAAGCTCCCGTTGTGCGCCTTTGAGGACGGTGAACTTCGCCACAAATCCTCGCAGTCCGCCCGTTTCAACAGGCCCAAGTGGTTCTTCCAAAGCCGGAGTCGGCGGAGTGATCTGCGCCACGCCTTTAGATCAAAGCATATTTAAGGCAAAAGTCCCTGTTTGCTGCATGGAATGCTTCTCGCGATTGTCCGAAAGGGCGTGACCAAGTGTGAGGTTCCTCGCTCCGCTCGGATGACCGAGTGTTGTCGCGGCTGAGCTCAAATCATGTTGGCGATGAAATCGCGCCCATTGAATTCCTTAAAATCCTCTAGTTTCTCGCCTGTTCCGACAAAGCGCGTCGGAATTCCAAGTTCATCTTGAATTGCGACAACCACTCCGCCTTTGCCGCTGCCGTCGAGTTTGGTCACGATCAGTCCGGTCAATCCGATCGCTTCGTGAAATTGTTTCGCTTGCGCGAGTGCGTTGCTGCCCGTAGTCGCGTCGACCACCAGCAGGATTTCATGCGGCGCATTCGGATCGTGTTTTGACAGGCTGCGTTTTACTTTGGCAAGTTCGCCCATCAGATTCGATTTCGTGTGGAGCCGGCCGGCGGTGTCACAAATCAGAAACTCGATATCGCGTTTGTCCGCCGCTTCATACGCCTCATAGCAAAGCGCAGCTGGATCGGCGTTGTATTGTCCGCGAATCATTTCGACGCCAACTCGCTCTGCCCAAATCCCTAATTGTTCGATTGCCGCCGCCCGAAAAGTATCGGCTGCCGCCAATAAAACCGTGTGGCGTTTCGTTTTGAAAAGATGTGCCAGCTTGGCGGTGGAGGTTGTCTTGCCGGTTCCGTTGACGCCAACGATCAAAAAGACTTTTGGATGAGCCGGGAGAGGACGAATGGGTGGGGGATTGATTGGAAGAACGCGACCAATCTCTTCCTGTGCCACTTCGCTGATGTCATTTGCCGTAATCCGGCTGGCCCTGTCGCGTTCCTGAAGCTGCTTCACTATCCGCAGCGTCATGGGCACTCCGATGTCCGAGCGAATCAGCGCTTCTTCCAGCTCGTCCCAATCGACCGGTTTACCGGCAAATTTCTCGATGATGTTTTTGAAAAATTTCATTCCGCGAATGTCGTCATCCCGAGCGAAAGCCGAGGGATCCCGCTGCGCAAGCTTTAAGGTAAGTTAACGGGATCCCTCGACTACGCTGCGCTCCGCTCGGGTTGACGAAATATCCGATCGCTATTCTGCGCTGCTCTTCACCACCGCTTGGCGTGCCGGTCGTGTCAGTTCTTTCCGGACCCGGTCGAGAATCCCGTTGACGAAACGCCCCGATTCCGCCCCACCGAATTTTTTCGCAAGCTCGATTGCTTCGTTAATGGAGACGACAGGTGGAATGTCGTCCCGAAATAACATTTCATAAATGGCCAGGCGCAGAACATTGCGATCAACCGCGGCGATACGACGAAACTCGTAATTCTCGGCATATCGCCGAATGCGTTCGTCGATTTCCGCCAGATGCGCATTCATTCCATCAATAAGCGGCTGGGCAAATTCGCGGACGCGCGGTTTGCTTGGAAGAAATTCCCAGAAATCTTCTATTTTTTCCGGGCTATCGCCGTGCTGCATGTCGCGCCAGAAATGATATTGCAGCGCTGCCTGGCGCGCCTCTCGCCGCCGGCCCATTGCTACGGTCGGGTGCGCAGGTCCGACATCACATTGGCGATTTCGATCGCCGCGCGCGCGGCCTCGGTGCCGCGATTGATTTTTTCTTCAAGACAACGCTCGCGCGCGTCCAGTTCGTCAGCAAAAGTATGAACGCAGTTGATGACCGGAACGCCATAATCCAGCGCGATCCGCTGGAGGGCGTCAGTGACGGAACGGGACAGATTGTCCGCGTGATTGGTCTTTCCCTTTAAAATGACGCCGAGGGCGAGGATTACGTCCGCCTTTTTTTGTTGGGCCAGCTCGCGCACCACGATCGGAATTTCAAATGCACCTGGCACTCGATGGAGCGCCACCTTCGCCAACGGCGTTTGTAAGTCTCGGGTGGCGTGATCGATCAATCCCTCCACGTAGGACGGATTGAATTGACTGGCCACAATGGCAAAGATGTGCTTGGCCGCAACGACGCGCGGTCGCGGCGGAACAAACTGCGACACGCGAGGATTAGCGGCGGGTCCGCTCATAATAAGTGGCCCATTTTCTGTTTTTTGGTTTCGAGATATTTTTTGTTGTGCGGATTGGCCGGGCTGCGAATCGGCACCTGTTCGATCATTTGAATTCCGTAGCCTTCCAGTCCGACCACTTTCTTGGGGTTATTCGTCAGAAAACGAAATTGTCGCACACCGAGATCGAATAAAATTTGTGCACCCAACCCATAATCGCGCAGATCCATCGGGAAGCCAAGCTTGGCGTTCGCTTCCACCGTATCAAGGCCCTCTTCCTGTAATTTGTAGGCGTGAATTTTGGCTGCCAACCCAATCCCGCGCCCTTCCTGCCGCATGTAAACAAGGACGCCATCACCTTCCTCCGAGATCTGGCGCAAGGCCGCGTGTAACTGATTCCCGCAATCGCAGCGTCGCGAACCAAAAACATCGCCGGTGAGGCATTCGCTGTGCACTCGCACCAGCGTTGGTTTATTCGGCGAAATCGTGCCTTTGACCAGAGCGAGGTGATGTGAACCATCCAGTTTCGAACGATAAAGATGCAAATCGAAATCGCCGTAATCCGTCGGCATTTTCACGATTTGTTCGCGCTCGACTAATTTTTCGCGGACCCGACGATGCGCGATCAGACTCTGAATGGTGCAAATGCGGAGGCGGTGTTTTTTGCGAAACCGCATCAACTCCGGCAAACGCGCCATCGTGCCGTCGTCATGCAGAATTTCGCAGAGCACCCCGGCCGGCTGCAGTCCGGCCATGGTGGCCAGATCAACTGCCGCTTCGGTGTGACCAGCGCGGCGCAAGACGCCGCCGTCTTTTGCTCGCAAAGGAAAGACATGGCCGGGTTGCACGAGATCATTCGGCTCGGAAATGGGATTGGCGATGACCTGAATAGTTCGTGCCCGATCGTGCGCGCTGATGCCGGTCGTCACGCCGTCCGCGGCATCGACTGAGACGGTGAAATCGGTCGAATACATTTCGCGATTTTCCGCGACCATGCGCTTCAGACCCAACTGTTCCGCGCGCCCGTTCGAAATGGGAACGCAAATCAAGCCGCGACCATGCATGGCCATGAAGTTCACTGATCCCGCGGTCGCCTTTTCCGCTGCCATCACCAGGTCGCCTTCGTTCTCGCGGTCGGCGTCATCTGTCACAATCACGATTTTCCCCGCCGCGACGTCGGTGACGACGTCGTCCACCGCGTCGAACTCGAATGTTTCGGGGGTTGTTATTTGCGAAATCACAAGAGTTAACTATTAGGCCACAGGTCGCTTACGGCAACCTTTAGTCCGTTCGGAAAGGCGCTCTCCAGATCGTCCTCGGAATACGGAAGATTTGGCGCGGTCTTAATCCGCAATTGTGGGGTCCCTCATCGTCTTCGCGATTCGGGATGACAAATCGCAACGATCCTCGGTAGGGCGACGCTCTGCGGAGGCAACCATTACTCCGCCACTCCATTACTCCACTTTCTTCCCACTCGTCGCGACGATCGCTTCCGGCCGATACATATCCCGATTGCTCCCCTGAAATTCCGCTTTCAGTTTCACCTGAAAATGTGAGAGGTCGACCAAGTCCCAACGTGTGAATTTCCACTGCCGATCAGCCGCCGGTTTCTCATGTTCAAAGCCAACAATGAAATGCACCGCGTCCTCGCGTACTTTGTTGGTCGCGATCTTCGGCTCGAAATAAAAAGTGCGAAATGAACTGTCGCGACTTCCGACTGCGTAAAGTTTCGGATCGAGATAATAAACCCGATGCGATAATTGATCGACGAGCTCCAGATCGGGATAGCCGGAACGTTGTTTTCCACCTGCGACCGTCTTCGGGAAATCACAGGCGAGACCCGGCGTCTTGTTCAAGAGCTCGCGGATCAAATCCTCAAAACGACTGCTCACTTCGTTTATGCGCGGGATTCCCTGAATCGGACTCTCGGGAGCATTCAATCGCGCCATCACGTCATCAAGCACGCTACTCATTTGTTTCAGCACTCGCGCGTTGGTTTCGTCTTTCGGATTGCAGGCGAGGACGTGCTTTCCCGTGGAATCGAAAATCACTTCGCTAAACGGAATCCCACGCAGCTGCGCATCTTCCTGCAATAACCACGGAATCAACGCATCAACGGCCGCCTTTTCGGTACTTGAGGGCACCGTAGCCGTTTGCGCGTTCACGTTTGAAAGCGCAATCACACTCGCCGTCATCCCGACGCCGCAAACGCGGGAGAGGGACCTCGCCAACGCCCACCTAAAGATCGCGTTCATCTCCAATCACCGCCGCCGTCCTCAGCAACGGCAAAACTTGTTCAAGAGCGTCGTTTGTTCGCGCATGCACACGCATGAGCGCTTCGTCTCGTTGCACGCTCTCGCCAATTTTTTTCAAATCGGAAATGCCGACGGCCAAATCAATTTTGTCGTCTACTTGTTGGCGGCCTCCCCCAAGCAAGAATGAAGCGCGTCCAATCTTTTCCGCGTCCATCGCAGTGATTTTGCCGGCGCGATCGGATCTGATTTCGTGGGTGATAGGTGCCTTATAAATCGCAGCGATTTCTTCAAGCACGCTGGCACTCCCATCCTGGGCTTCCACCAGAGAAATAAACTTCTTCCAGGCGCTGCCATCTTGGAGCCATTTTTGAAGTTGAGCGCGCCGCACGTTCGCAACTTTGGTCGCCAGATCGAGGACCAGGTTAACCACATCGGGGGGGCCCCGGCCGTGCAGCACATCAATCGCCTCTGCCAGTTCAAGCGCGTTCCCGACCGTGCGACCCAGTGGCTCGTCCATCGCTGTAAGCAGATATGAGATCTGAGTACCCGTTCCTTCGCCGACCCGCAGCATGGCTTCCCCGAGCCATTGTGCTTTGTCACGCGTTTTCATGAACGCGCCCTTACCGAATCTCACATTGAGCACGAGCCGATCGAGATTTTCCGCCAGTTTCTTACACATGATGCTGGCGACGATGAGGGGCCGTGACGGCACGGTGCCGGTGACGTCACGCAGCGCATAAAGTTTTTTGTCCGCCAGACAAATCTCGGCTGTTTGTCCAATCATAAAAACGCCGATGCGCTCGAGTTGTTTGATCGCGCGCGTTCGATCCAGGTTCACATTGAAGCCAGGAATGCTTTCGAGTTTATCAAGCGTGCCGCCAGTAATATCCAGACCGCGTCCGGAAATCATTGGTACCCAAAGGTCATCACAGGCCAGTAGCGGTGCCAGAACGAGTGAGGTCTTTCCGCCAATTGCGCCAGTCGAATGTTTGTCGACCTTGGGCGGGGTGTTTGGTGGATACTCGAATATCTGGCCGCTCTCCAGCATCGCTTTGGTCAGATACCAGGTTTCCATGTCGCTCATGCCGCGAAAAAAAATTGCCATCGCGAGCGCGCTCATCTGGTAATCGGGGATTTCCCCACGAATAAAACCAGATATGATCTGTGCGATTTCTTCGGAGCTCAGTTCACCGCCATCACGCTTCTTCTCAATCAGCGATGGAACGTGCATGATCAAAACGCGGAGTAATGAATTCAGCGCCTGCGTAACTTCCGATTTATCATTACTCCATTGTCGCGGCGGCTAGAGTCCGATGGGATGCCACGCGGTTTTCATTTCAACAGTTTCAAGAATCCAATACGGATTTTCCTCGTCTCGAACGAAGTAGTTTGCGACGCCGCGCCGGACGTAACGCTTGACGTTGATGGCGGAGCCGGCCTGCAATTCCTCACCGATCTTGTCGTCGCCACTGGCATCGACAATTGCGTTGACGTCCATATGACTTGCGAAATGCGGCGCCAGCTCATTGCGATCTCCTGCGAGAAGATTGAAAACGCCGGGCGGAAGGTCACTCGTCGCGATGATTTCGGAAAAGGTAAGCGGGGCGAGCGCATTCGCGGTCGATGCGAGCGCGATGACGCTGTTGCCGGTAGCGATGATTGGGGCAATGACAGACACCAACCCAAGCAAGGCGGGTTCATCCGGCGTCACCGCAACCACCACCCCAGTCGGTTCAGGAATGGTAAAATTGAAATGCGAGGTCGCGACCGGATTTACCGATCCGAGAATTTGCGAAAACTTGTCCGTCCAACCGGCGTAATAAACCAGGCGATCAATCGCGGCCGTTACTTCGCGGCGCGCCCCCGCCCTAGAGCGGTCAACGCGGGCAAGCTCGTTTTCCAATTCCAGGCGGCGCCCTTCCAGCATTTCGGCTGCGCGATACAAAATCTGGCCCCGCGAATAAGGGCTGTATTTCGTCCAGCCCGGGATTGCGCTTCGTGCCGCTCGGACCGCATCGCGAAAATCTTTTCGGGAGGCCCGACAGTAATTGGCAAGGACGTTTCCATGCCCATCACGCGCGGCGATGACGCGTCCATTTTCGCCGCGGGCGAATTTTCCGCCGATGAAAAGCTTGTACGTTTTCTGCACTGCCAGCCGGCGCCTTTGTCTGGGCATGAACTCAGGATTGCGTGCGCGGCAAAAAAAGAAAATGCTAAACACCTATTCGGGGATGAAACACAGCGATAAAATTTACGTCGCCGGCCACAGCGGACTGGTTGGCAGCGCCCTTGTCCGCCTGCTTCAGGCGCACGGTTTCATTAATCTGATTGCTCGCTCGCGGGCGGAAGTTGATCTGCGAGACGAACGAGCCGTCCGGGATTTTTTCGCCGAAGAAGGGCCGGAAGTGGTGGTTCTGGCAGCGGCGAAAGTTGGCGGAATAAAAGCCAATATGGATGCGCCCGTCGAATTTCTGATCGAAAACTTACAGATTCAGAACAACGTCATTCGCGCCGCGCAGGAGGCCGGGACGCGCAAACTCTTGTTTCTCGGCAGTTCGTGCATCTATCCAAAATTTGCTCCGCAACCAATTCCAGAGAGCGCGCTCCTGAGCGGGCCGCTTGAACCAACCAACGAACCGTACGCGATTGCCAAGATTGCCGGTATAAAATTGTGTCAGGCTTTCGCGCGCGAGTATGGGGCGAATTTCATCTCGGTCATGCCAACCAATCTTTACGGCCCTTGTGATAATTTCGATCTTGAGACTTCGCACGCCCTGGCCGCGTTGCTGCGCAAGGCGCACGAGGCTAAAATGAGCGGGGCAGGGGAGATGATTGTTTGGGGAACGGGCGAGCCGCGCCGCGAATTTCTGCATGTGGACGATTTGGCGGCGGCAGTTCTATTCCTACTCGAAAAGTACGATTCGCCGGAAATTATCAATGTTGGTTGCGGCGAAGACACTTCCATTCGGGAGTTAGCGGAATTGATTTGCGACGTGGTCGGTTTTCGAGGCGAGCTAAAGTGGGACCGGTCAAAACCGAACGGTACTCCGCGCAAATTGCTCGACGTTTCCAAGATCAAAAAGCTCGGCTGGCAGCCAACAATTTCATTGCGTGACGGCGTTGCCCAGCTCTACGAATGGTTCCTTGATAATTACGCGCCGCAGTCGATGGCAGGTGTGCGATGAAAAAACTGCGGGTTGGTGTCGTTGGCGTCGGTCACATTGGCAGCAATCATGCGCGGATTTACGCCGAGTTGCCGCATGCCGAGTTCGTCGCGGTTTTCGATATCGATTCGGCACGTGCGGCCGAAATTGCGGCCAAATACAAGACGAAGGCCGTGGAATCCCTCAATCAATTTGCCGAAATGGTCGACGCGGCCTCAGTGGCCACCCCTACTAATGCACATTTCTCGGTCGCACGTGATTTGCTTGCGCGGGGCAAACATTTGCTCATCGAAAAACCGATCACCGAAAATACGGCCGACGCACGCGAGCTTGCACAAGGCGCGGCCGAAAAACGGCTGGTTTTACAGGTTGGCCATGTCGAACGCTTCAATCCCGTTCTTAGCGCGTTGGAACAGCGGCTGACCCATCCCCGTTTCATCGAAGCGCATCGCCTCTCACCCTATCCAAATCGCAGCACGGAGATCGGTGTTGTTCTCGATCTCATGATTCACGATCTGGAAATCATTTTGCATTTGGTGAACTCGACCGTGGAAACTATCGACGCGGTCGGCGTGCCGGTACTGAGTCGTGGCGAAGACATTGCCAATGCTCGATTACGTTTCGCCAGCGGCTGCATCGCCAACATTACTTCCAGTCGCATCAGTCCGGAACGGATGCGGAAAATCCGAGTGTTCCAGGAGGACGCCTACCTCTCGTTAGATTATCAGGGACAAAGCGGCGAAATTTACCGCCGGGTCAATGGGCAGATCACGCGCGACCCGGTCCCGATTGAAAAAGAAGAGCCGCTCCGGCAACAGCTCGCTTCCTTCGTCGATTGTGCGCTCACCGGCGGCGAACCCAAAGTCTCCGGTTCGCACGCTGCCGCCGCGCTTGAGCTCGCCGTCGAAATAACGAAGCGAATCGCGACCACGTAGAATGCTCGATGATTTCTTAACGGAGGGACGTGCTTCTGCACGTCCGATCCTCGCGAGGCAGGACACGCAGAAGCATGTCCCTCCGGACGCTCTAGGGTCTCGGCGCAAACATCCCATTCATCTTCCGCCGGGGGAGAGGCATAACCGAGCAGTCGTTGTTTTCGTGACCGTTTGTAATGTGAAGCGGCGCGCGATTCTCGCATCGCGTCGCATTCATCAAACAATTGTCAGTGCCTGGCGCGGAGCCTCGACGTGGCTGGTCGGACGCTGCGTCGTGGTGCCTGATCACATTCATTTTTTCTGGGCGCCAAATGGAAACGATATTCCGTCCCTGGAGCGTTGGATGCGATGTTGGAAATCAGTCGTCACCAAAAGAATCGGCGCAGAGAGCGGTGACGTTTGGCAACGTGACCATTGGGACCGCCAACTTCGATCGGTGGAAAGTTACGCTGACAAGTGGGAATACGTGCGCAGAAACCCGGTACGTCATGGTTATTGCGACGATCCAGCTGAATGGCCCTACCAAGGCGAACTTAACATTCTGCGATGGTAAGCGAAGCTTCAGGCCACGCAGGAGAGCGTCCATCCAGGCAGACCAATACCAGTGGACGTGCAGAAGCACGTCCCTCCCGAGCCTCCGCGGCGACGACTGTCTATTTTGTTGCGGGCGAACGCAGCGGTGACGATCATGGTGCAGCATTGCTCAAGGCTTTGCGCGCATGCGTGCCGGAAATGCGATTTATGGGACGCGGTGGACCGAAAATGCGCGCTCTCGCCGACGGAAAGTTTCGCGATTGGATCGATGACACCGCTGTCGTCGGATTATGGGAGGTGATCAGGCGTTACCCTTTTTTTCGAAAGCAATTTCAGGCTACTATTTCGGAGATTGAGGCGGTGAAGCCAAGCGCAGTCGTGCTGATCGATTACCCGGGATTTAATTTGCGCCTCGCCCATGCGCTGCACGCGAAGTTTCCGGAGCTGACAGTTATTTATTACATCAGCCCGCAAGTTTGGGCGTGGAACCGGCGTCGCGTTTCGCAAATGGCCCGGTCCATTGATTTGATGCTCTGTATTTTTCCATTCGAACCTGAGCTCTATAAGGCATCGGGTTTGCGCGCGATTTTTGTCGGCCACCCAATGACGTCAGTCATCCCGAGCGAAGTTGAGGGATCCCGTGGCGAAACCTCAAAGTCAACTTCAACAGCAGGCAGCCCGCCACGGGAGGACAAGCTTGTCGGTTTATTTCCGGGCAGTCGCGAGCGCGAAGTGAAGAAGATTTTCCCGGTTATGCGCCAGGCAGCGCTGGAATTGTCGCAGCAGGATCACGATCTGCGTTTCGTCGTTTCCGCTGCATCTGAGCCGTTGGCGGAACTCATTCGGGCCGACCTTTGCAAGCGCGCCACCGGAAAGTTTTCCATCGTCACGGGCGATGCTCGCGCGGTAATGGGGCGGGTGAATGTGGGGATGGTCGCCTCCGGTACGGCCACGCTCGAAGCCGCGCTTTCGGAGCTGCCTTTCGTACTGATTTACCGGGTAGCGTGGCTCACCTATTTGGCTGCGCGTCTGGTCGTGAAAGTAAAATATTTGGGAATGCCAAACGTGCTCGCCAATCGTGAGATTGTCCCCGAGTTTATTCAGCACAAAGCACAACCGCGCGCCATCGCTGCGGCGATGGCGCGCTTGCTCACCGACGAAACGGAACGTAAGCGAATGCTCACGGATTTTGCATGCGTGGCGCAGAAACTCGGTCGGGGCGAGGCGAGCGTGAACGCGGCCGAGGCAATCGTAACGGAATTGCGCCACGCAGGATGAGAAACATCTGGGATATTTCGCGACCGCTGACTAAAGATCTCGCGCCCTGGCCTGAGGATACGCCATTTCGATATGAGCTAACCTGGCGTCTTAGCCAAACGTGTTCGGTCAATGTCGGTGCATTGAACACGAGTACGCACAACGGAACGCACGCGGACGCGCCATTTCATTTCCAGGGAGAAGGGGCCGCCATCGATTCCGTTCCACTCGAAAATTACATCGGACCGGCGGTCGTGATTGACCTCGTGGAAAAGTTTTCCCGGACTCAGCCTTCCATCGCCATTGCTGATTTAGAACATGCGCTTCCGCAAATCGCCGAGACGCGCCGGGTCCTGCTGCAAACGAATTGTTTTCCGGATCCGACACGATTTCCGGAGTGGATTCCAGTCCTCAATTCCGAGGCGATCACCTGGTTGAGCGAGCTGCGCGTCGTCTTGCTCGGCGTCGATGTTCCTTCAGTTGATCCGATCGAGGCAAAAGTTTTGGCGAATCATCAGGCTCTCACACTCGGAAAGATTGCCATCATTGAGTCACTCGATCTGAGCGAGATCGAAGCGGGAGTTTACCAATTTGCCGCGCTGCCACTAAAGATTGTTGGTGGCGATGCTGCCCCGGTTCGCGCGTTGCTTTGGCGCGACTAGGCGATGAACCGGATCGAGTCGGTCAAGAGAGGTCAAAACTGGCGAATGCTGCTAATCGTTAGTGTACTAACGGTCTTTTTTTTTGCGGTCTCGAACCTGCCTTGGAACCTCGACGATTACGACCAGGCGAAACAGGCCTTTGTCTCTTTCCAAATGGTCGGTCAACAACGCTGGCTTTATCAGACGACGCCGGACGAAGGAACGAAAGCGAGCGGGGGCAGACACTCCCCGCACCATATTAATAGTAAACCGCCCGCGGTCGCGTGGGTTTCCGCCGTGCTCTATCAACTAACGCGCTCTTGGGATTTTGCCTGGCGGTTTCCTTCTTTCGTTGCTGCGCTCGCCCTCGCAGTTTTGGTTTTTCGCGGTGCGCGAACCTTTGGTGATTTGCCCGCACTGTGCGCCCTGGCGGCCCTTAGTCTGAATTTGCTGAGTGTGCGATTGGCAACGCTGGTACGAACGGATATGCCCCTCGCGCTTGTTACTTTTGCGGTCGGATTATTGATGTTTGAAAAAATCCGGACGCGAACGTCGTGGACGACACGCGATCGAGTCGTGCTTTTCGCAGTGCTGACCACGGCGATGTTCGTCAAGGGGCCAATCGTTTGGGCATTCGTTCTCCCACCACTTGTTCTTTATCAATTGCTCCGAAACTGGCGTCCCGATTTTCCAAATGCATGGAGCGGATGGACTCCCTGGATTGCTTCTTTCGCCTTGTTTTGTCTTTGGGTGATTTTCGGGATCCGCTTTATCGATGGATTTTACGAAGACGTTATTCTGAACGAATTCGGCGCTCGCTTTCATGAGGGCATTCATCGTTCGCAGCCGCTACTCTTTTACATTCCGCATCTGCTGCAAAAATTCGCGCCCTGGAGTTTGCTCATCCTCGGATTGCTCGTGGTCGCTTTGTGCAAAACGAAAGCGGCAACCGGAAAGTGGCTGGGGAATCTCTCTCCGGAAATGTTCTGGCTGATCACATGGGCGCTTGGCGGCATCGTAGTGATGTCATTGATTCCATCGAAGCGAGTGGACCGAATCTTCCCGGCCATTCCTCCGCTTTGCCTGCTGCTGGCTGCGCAAATTAAAGTGGTCATGGCAGATAATGTTATTCGCGTTCGCCGGATCGCTGCGTTCGCTATCATCTTCGCCGCAATTTTCACCGGCGCGTATGCGGCGATGCGAGTGATCGAAGGTTATGGTAACGATCGCGACGCGCTGGTGACGTTCGGACGCGAAGTTCGTCGCATCTCAGCCGCCGAACATTTGCGCTACGAAGTTCTCCCGGCCCGCGATGAAAGTATGCTTTTGTATTTGGAGCGCCCCCGTTTTTATATGCGCAAAATCGAGACGACCGGTCAGCTCCCAGATTTAGACGGGCTAGTTGTTCCACTCGATCAAGAGCCATGGCGCTCATTGGAATCTAAGGCCCGTCTTAGGGTGCAGAAGAAAGGCGAACCTCCGTCGCGTTACGGATTTTTCGCACCGCTGCCGACGCTGTTGAAGTCGCGCAACGATTGATGAACGTTGTGGCAGTGCAGACCCAGGCCTTACGTTCCCCGGCCACTCTTTTCTCTATCTGTCTAGTTATGGTGACGCTAGTCGGATACCTCGACTATATTTCTGGTGTCGAGAATTCGATGTTGTTGCTTTACCTTGTGCCTATTGCGCTAGCGACGTCGATGCGCGGTATTCCGGCCGGGATTATTGTGTCCGTGCTGAGCATTTCTGCCTGGGTTGCCTCGGACGTTTTCGCCGGCATCGCGCGGGTCAACATCTGGAATGTTCTGAGCGGCTTTGGCTGCTACAGTTTGATCGTTTTCCTGCTTGCGCGCTGGCGGGAGCTACTCAAGCAAATGCATTCGCGGATCGAAGAGCGAACGGCGGCACTACGACGGGAGCTGGCGGCAAGGAAACAATTAGAAGCCAAGCTGGCAGCCATTGCCGAGCGCGAACGCGAACGCGTAGGGCGCGAACTTCACGATGGTCTTTGTCAACACCTGACCGGAACCAGTCTTGTCGCACAAACCGTCTCCATTCAGATTAGAAACATCAATTCGAATATCTCGGAGCAGGCGCGGAAGGTTGTCGCACTTATCGACGAAGGCATTGAAATGACGCGAGAAATTGCTCGTGGTTTGTTATCGTTTGAGCTTGACGCCGGTGGGTTGGCTGCGGCGCTGGAATCCCTGGCGAAAACCGTGACACACGAACAAGGAATCGACTGCAAACTAGCGGAGAATATCGATGTTACTATCGCGCAACCAGTGGCCAATCATCTTTATTGGATCACACGTGAAGCCGTGGCAAACGCGGTGAAACACAGTCATGCCAGGCGCATTCTGATCAACTTGCGACAACGTAATGGCACTGCGGAATTGAAGATTGAAGACGATGGTATTGGATTTTCTAAATTAGATGGAGTCGAATCGAGAGGTTTGGGGTTAAAACTGATGACTCGACGAGCAGAACTGGCTGGTGGAGTTTTGCAGATTGCGGATGCAGTTCCGCACGGAGTCATCATTCGGTGTGAAGTTCAAATTTGCGACGAAAATGAATGAGCAAAATTCGAGCCCGCACAAATGGCGGATATTTATCGTCGATGATCACCCATTGATTCGTATCGGGTTGATCACTCGTATAACAGAAGAAAAGGACCTCGTTGTTTGTGGCGAGGCAACGGATGGGCCGAAAGCGCTCAGTGCCATACCCAAGGCGTGCCCTGATCTCGTTATTGTCGATCTCTCCCTTCGAAGCGGCTCTGGCATGGAACTAATCAAGGACCTGGTCATCCAAGTTCCGAAGGTAAAGATCTTGGTGTTATCCATGCATGATGAAATGATCTATGCAGAACGAGCGATTAAAGCTGGGGCGCGAGCTTACGTCATGAAACAGAACACTTCTCAACAAGTAGTTACAGCCATTCGTCGCGTCCTGGAGGGCAAAGTATTCATTAGCGAAAAGGTGATGGCGGCGATCGCATCCAAATTGGGAAAAGGGATGGGCGATAGTTCTCCGCTGGAACGTTTGAGCGACCGTGAATTGCAAGCGTTCGAGTTGATGGGCCAGGGATTAAGTAGTACGGAAATCGCAGAAACATTGCATGTGTCGATCAAGACTGTACAAATGTATTTCACGCGCGCGAAAGCCAAGTTCGGAGTCTCATCCGGGAAAGAATTGTTGCGAGAATCACTTCGTTGGCACGACGCTACCCGCCCGTAGTCCGTTTTCGTTGGCGCATAGCGTAGACGTAGGACGCTATCTGTCGCAAAGGATAGGTCGGATACTTGGCGACAGCGGCGTTCCCATCTCTAGCCTAAAGAGATGGGAGGATGGGGCAGCGATAGCTGGGAAATATCTCGACGGTTGTTTGAGGCATCGCGTCCGAGACTAATTGAGTTACTACTGAGTGGCGGACGCCCGCACCAGTCCTGTCATTCGGGAGAGCGGCAGTCTTCCTTTCCCGTTAGCTCGGTCTTGTTCGGTATTTTCCCGCCAATCTTTCCTGTCGTCGGAGGTACCGCCGCATTGCTCCTTGACCGGACGCGATTGGGTTACCACCAACAGCTGAGCCAAGCTACTGAGGTCGCGCGCGATCCGATTGGGCCAGCTATTGGTTTCGATCCGACGGAGCCTGCGGCCTCAAAACCTGTTCAGCAGGGCGGCTCCTTTCTCTGCTGCGAGCAATACTGCCGGCCTTATGTGGTGGGCAGCCGCGGACGCGGCGGCCAACACACTGGCACGACCCATGTTGGTCGATGCGTTCCGCCTTCAACTAACTAACAATTTGAAGCAGCTATTCTTATTCTTACTAGTAGTGGTAGTTTTTGTGTCGAGCTTACTCGGGCAAGATCAGCGTCCGAACTTCCTCATTATCATGGTCGATGACCAGAGTCATGACACTCTCACGCAGCAGTTCATGCCGAACACGAAAGCGATGATTGCCGATCAGGGGTTGATCTGCACGCAGTTCATCATGCCAACTCCGCTGTGCTGCCCGAGCCGGTCCAGCCTTCTCACCGGGCAGTATGCGCGACACCACGGGGTATGGGACAATTCCGCGCAATTAGTTGGCCCGACCGTGGCAAATCGCTTGCACGAAGCTGGCTACTATACCGGTTTAATTGGCAAATACCTCAATTCATGGCCGGGGGATGCGCGGCCGGAATACGATTATTGGACAGCCTGGATCAGCGGCTACGTCGATCCGAAAATGAACATCTTTGGAGTATTTCGCAATGTGTCCGGCTACCTTACTTACATCCAGCGCGATTATGCCCTCGACTTTTTCAGTAAAGTCCCCGCAAATCAGCCGTTCTTTCTCTTATTCACCCCGCACGCGCCGCATCAGCCTGCTACTCCTGCTCCTGGAGACGAACACCTTTTTGCCGACCTGCCTAATTGGCGACCACCGAATTTTAATCCATACAATCAGTCCGACAAACCACTCTGGCTGGCAAATACGCCACAGCTGAAGGCACGCACGGTTGAGAAGCGAGTGGATCACATTCGACTTAATCAGCTGCGGTGTTTGCACTCCGTGGATCTAGCCGTGCGCGACATTTTGTTGCGTCTCGCTCACGAAGGAAAACTTGATAACACATTTATCGTTTACTATTCCGATAACGGTTTTTTTTGGGGTGAGCATCGACTGGTTGGAAAGAATCGTGTTTACGAAGAGGCCAGCCGCGGGCCGTTTGCGGTGCGCTATCCTCCATTAATTAAAGCAGCTCGGACGGAAGACAGATTGGTAGGTGTGATTGATCTGGCGCCGACGATTTATGAATTGGCGGGTTTGCCGATTCCACCAGAGGTCGATGGCCGATCCCTTCTACCACTGCTGCGTGGGACAGAGAAATGGCGGGACGCAATGCTCCTGGAAGGTTGGCCCGGCTCCTTTAATTTGGAAATGCAAAAGAAGCGAGGCAAAGCAAGCGAAGAAGAGGAGGATCTGGCCAATCCCGCGGATGCGCCCATAGCGCGCCGACCTCAGCTGGAAATCCCTGAGGATTACGAGGCAATCCGGACGATGGACTACATCTATGTCGAAACGAAGGGAGATAAACCCGAGCTTTACAACTTAAAGATCGATCCTTTTCAGACGCACAATCTCATCGGCCAGCCGGGATATGCAGACCTGACAAAGGAGCTGAGCTATCGCCTGCACCACGACAAACTATAGCAGACGATCTCTGCAACCGTCGCGTTTTGTCTGTTAGATAAAGATCGACTTCGCTGCGCGATCTTCTAAGCTCGTTAGTTGGTGCAGTTTCCCAAAGCCGAGCTCGAAACTTTGTGGGCGCCGTGGCGCTTTGAATACTTCGAGAAATCGCCCACGCCCGATTTCCTGTCCGAAGCCGCGCGGGCCAGCGATGATGACGCCCACCTCGTCCTGGTGCGCCGGAAAAATTCCTTTCTGATAATGAATCGTTATCCCTACACCATTGGACACTTGATGGCGGTGCCATATCGAAAAGTGGGCGAACTGCACGATCTCGGTGAAAATGAAGTGGCCGAGCTTTTTTCCCTCGTCGTGCGGGGGCAGGAGCTGCTGCGGCAGGTCACGAGAGCCCAGGGGTTCAACATCGGCATCAACGTCGGCGAATGCGCTGGAGCGGGCGTGCCCGATCACCTGCATATTCACATCGTACCGCGTTGGAGTGGCGACACGAATTTCATGCCAATGCTTTCAGGGACGCGCGTGCTCTCACAAGGACTGCACGATCTCTATCAAAAATTGAAGGCGGCGCAGACGGCGTCGGATGAAGCGAGATGAACACCTGGATCGAAGGTCCGTCGCCGCGAGAGAGGCGTGGGATGGGATGTGTGGGCAAAGGTTGTTTGATTCTGGCTTGCTTCATCGTCTTTCTAATCATCGCCGGCGCCATCGGCTTATATTTTGGAACGCAAACATATTCCGCTCTGCTCCACGGTCTCTCTTGGGCAAATAAAACGCACGTGCTGGCGCAGGAACCCTCACCTGTGCCGCAATTCGAAACCACCGACGAAAATGTGGCGGCGGCAGAACGGAAGTGGAAAGATTTTAAAAACGCTCGCGACCAGCCTGCGCATATCGAACTCACCGCGGACGACTTGAACAATCTGATTGCGGAAAATCGGCACGTTCGCGGTAAGGCCTTCGCCGCGATCGAGGGCAATCGGTTGCGCATTCAAACCAGCGTGCCGTTGGGCGAATTCGTCGGGCATGGCCGCTACTATTTGAATGGCGACATCGTAGTTGAAAGCAACGGTCCGGAATCCCTGGAGAATCCGCGCCTGAGCAGCATTACTATCAACAACGAGCCGATGCCCCCAGACGTTCTCGATTGGAAATATCACGCCCGCCCGCTGCGAGATTATTTTCGCGAATACCGCACTACCTACGGCAGCGGATCGTTTGAAATTCGCGATGGCAAATTGATTATCGACCGACGTGGCGGCAATTGACCGAAGTAATTGAGAATAGTGGAGCCGATATCGAGGTGTTGCACCTGCAACAGTCAACTGCTAACTCGATTACGGTTGCATGATCTCCCGCGCGAAGACGTTCAGCTGACCATCTTCCTGCTTTCGCACTTCCGTCACCTCGAGTGGACGAACCTCGTCGCGGCTGACGACTGAGCCTGGCGTGGGGGGAACGTAACCAGTCGGATACTCGACAATGATACGAACGGAATTCCCACCGGTGAGAAACATTACGGAGTCGGGCACGCGCGAGCGTGGCCGCAGCACTGCCTTATTAGCATCGGCAAAATTGACCACGAATTGTCCCTTCAGGTAGGTCCGTTCTCCAGTGAGACCGCGGTCGGCGACTTCACCGAGATCAGCTGGAGCGACGAGACGGCCAATTGGCATTTTGCCCGGTGCATAGGTTTTCCAATTTCCGCCGCCGGCGGTCGAAGCCAGCGCAGCGCCATCGGCGGGAAGGGCTGCGGGTACACTGGAGTTTGGGGCCGGACTTGATTCCGTGAACTTTTGCAACGGCGGTGTCGATAACGTGGGAGCCGGACGGTTCATTTTCGCGACTTGAATCGGCGTTACGCTCGGCGCCGCTGTCGGCTTTTGATTCTTCGCGATTTTCCCGGCTTTCCCGGCGGGCGTCGGCTTTGTCCCCTTCAACGGGAGCGGCGGCGCCGGCGTGCTTGCTGGCGTTTCAATTGGTAAGGCCTGTTCTACGCGAACAAGTAAATTCTCGCTTGGTGGTGGCGTGCCGCTGGGCGTGATTCCGGGAATAGCAATCGTTCCGGGCGAAGTTGGCTCGTTTTGCCGCAATTGTGCGTATCGATCTTCAGCTGCCCGCAATTCCTCGCGTTTAAACAGGGGCCAGCCGGCAGCCAGGTTCAAATCCAATGGCGGCTCCAGAGTAAAGGTCCCGGTGCCGCGCGTGACAGCATAGGTTCCGTAAAGCAAAGGCATCGCCGTGATCAGGACGCGGCCGTCGGCGCTGCGATCGGCGTGAATCACTGCCGAAATATCGTGTGTTCGTTCGAGCTTAACTTCCAGACCAGGCGCAAGTGTCTGGCGCATGAGCGGAATGTCTCGGCGATCGGCCGGATAAACGTGCTCGAGCAGGACTTCCCCGTTATCGATAGCGGCAGCGAGCGCCACGATACCGGAAGTGAAAACGTCTGCCGCGCCAAGTTGGTGAACGTCGATAATACGGAAGCGACCGACAACGTAGGGGACGAGCCCGTGAACTTGCTGGAAATTGCGAATGTAATTGCGCGCCAGCTCGCTGTTGGCCTTGGATAATTCCGCTTCGCCCAACGACGCGTAGCGATCATGCAATTGTTTGGGATTGAGAAATTCGCCGGCGGGTGCGGCGGTCAATTCAAATCGCCGCGGCGGGTCAATTCGATGTAGTTTTTTTAATAACCGATAACTGTCCGGCCGTTCCGGTTGCCAAAAAACATAAAAACTTCCCAACCAGGCGGCAAAGGCAAAGGCGGTGAGCAGAAGAATTGCCAGCGTCCAGGCGAAGTAATTCGTCCGCTGCCGGGGACGGCCATAAGGCGTTTCGTAGCGAAAAAATTCCTGTGCCATCAGCGAAGTTCGCTCACTTTAAAGTGGGCGCGCCGGTTCGAAGGAGGAGCCGCAGCCGCAGGTGCGCGCGGCATTCGGATTAACGATCTGAAACCCAGCGCCAGTGAGCGCGTCGCGATAATCCAGGGTCGATCCGCGCAGTAACTGCGCGCTCTCTTCATCGACAAAAAATTTCACCCCGTCGCGCTCGATTACGGCATCACCGGGGCGACCAGCGCCGAGTGTCATCTCGTATTGCAGACCGGAACAGCCGCCCTTAGCAATCCCGATGCGCAATCCTTTCTCAGCGGCCTCCGCGCCCACCAGTGTTCGCAGTTGCCGCACCGCGCTTTCGGTAATCTCAATCATTCACTGAAGGAAACGTACGATCCACCCCTCTTAAGTCAATGAGCAGGCGCCTTGCCTTATCTGGACGAAAAGTGTCGCGAATAGCCTGACTCCAAATTCTTCGCAACCAGAAAGCGAAAACTTGTCCTGAGCGAGCGAAGCGAGTGGAATGGATCTAAGGTCAGAAGTCCAATGAGCCGGATCAAACTTCTTCCCGAAACTCTCGCCAGCCAGGTGGCCGCGGGCGAAGTGGTGGAGCGGCCTGCCTCGGTCGTGAAGGAACTGGTCGAGAATAGCATTGATGCGGGTGCGCGCGCGATCGAGGTCGGGATTCAGCGTGGCGGAATGTCGCGCATTCGGGTGGTCGATGACGGCTGCGGAATGGATCGGGATGACGCCCTGCTTTCCCTCGAACGGCACGCCACGAGCAAAATCGCTTCCGCGGCTGATCTCGCAGCCATTAGCACACTTGGTTTTCGGGGCGAAGCGTTGCCGAGCATCGCCAGCGTTTCACGCCTGCGGCTGAGCACTCGCGAGCCCGGTGCGGTCGCCGGCACGGAAATTCTGGTAAACGGCGGACGGATCGAGACGGTGCGTGACGGCGGCGAAGCGCCCGGGACGCAGATCGAAGTGCGTTCGTTGTTTTACAATGTGCCGGCGCGCCGAAAATTTCTGCGCTCCGAAACGACGGAAGCGCGAAATATCGAGCATCAATTTTTTCTGCAAGCGTTGGCTCATCCCGAAATTGGCTTCACCCTGGTGCGGGAAGATAATATTGCGTCGCAATTGCCGATAACGACCTCGCTGCGAGACCGGATCCGCGATCTCTATGGTGCCAAGCTCCTCGACGACTTGCTCGAAATTTCCTTGCGTGATCGGCGTGGTGTTCAGGTTCAAGGCTGGATCGGTCGCGCCGGTGTGAGCCGGCAGACGCGAGCACAACAATTCGTTTTCGTAAACGGACGCGCGATTGACAGCGGAATCCTCTCTACCGCCTTGCGCGAAGGTTATCACACCGCTCTCATGCGCGGACAATTTCCGGTTACGTTTCTGTTCGTTGATCTGGATCCACGTGAAGTAGACGTCAACGTCCATCCGGCGAAACGCGAAGTTCGTTTTCGCGATCCGGCCAGCGTTCGCGAGGCAATTGTCGAGGCGGTGCAACGCACGCTCGAGAGCGGTCGCGTAGAGTGGCAGCGAAAATTTAATGCACCGGCTGCACCCGCAGCGGGATTGCCGCCGGGACCTGCTGCAACTCGGCCAAATGGAGGGACGACCTCCGTGTCGTCCCAAATAGTGGGACGGGACAGCGCCCGTCCCTCCAACTTTGCACCGCTCGATCAAGCGAGTAGGGCCGATTCACTGAATCTTCCGCGACCGATTGATGGCAATCGTCCTGAACCGCAAATCGAACCGCGGCGTGATCAGCAATTTCAGATTATCGGCGTGCTCAACCGTCTTTACGTGCTGATGGAAAATTCGGACGGGCTCGTTTTGGTGGATCAACACGCCGCGCACGAGCGAATTTTGTTCGAGGAATTGCGCCGACGGATGGAAGAGCAGGGAGTGCCGTCGCAGCGCATGCTATTGCCGCAGATCTTTTCGTTGCCGCCGCGCGATGCGGAATGGGTCGAACGTAATGTCGCAACGTTGCAGAAAATGGGAATTGGAGTTGAAAACTTCGGCGCCAACAGTTTTCGGGTCGATACCCTGCCAGCCTTTCTCGAAATCGCGGACGCTGCGGGATTCTTGCGCAAAGTGATCGACGAATTAATAACGACCAGCCGCAGCAGTTCACCTCTGCGTCTGGGTGAAGACATGATCGCGAAAACCGTTTGCCGTCACGCCGTCAAAGCCAACGATCCGTTGCGTTATCCCGAAATCGAGAAACTAATTCGCGATTTGCTGGCCTGCGATCTGCCCTACTGCTGTCCCCATGGCCGGCCCACCATGATCCAAATTTCGCACGCCGAATTGGAAAAGAAATTCGGGCGAAAAGTCTAGAATGACCATGCCGAGAATTGGAGTTGCTTCCAATCCGCGCTTTGCTATCCGGGCCGTTCTGCAACTCGCGAAAGGCGTTTTACAGCCCCCTTTCCCCTCATAGATTTCCGAATGTCAGAGCGACGCCTTGTTACCGGAGCGGGCGGCTTTATCGGGGGCCATCTCGTCGCCAATTTACTGCGCGAGGGTAACGAGGTGCGCGGTCGATATCAAGCCGTTGCAGGAATGGTATCAGCTTTTTCCAGAAGCCGAAAACTTGCAGTTGGATCTTTGTGGCTAGGATGCGTGTGAGCGCGCGGTCCGGGATGTCTCATTAATCTATAACCTTGCCGCCGATATGGGCGGGAATGGGTTTCATCGAGAATAAATAAGGCACTTTGCATGTTGAGCGTGCTGGTGAACACCCACACGCTGATGATGGCAAAAGAAGCGGGAGTTTCGCGTTTCTTCTACTCCTCTTCGGCTTGTGCTTACGCAGCCGATAAACAGACCCAATCCGAACGTTACCGCTCTGAAAGAGGAAGATGCCTATCCGGCGATGCCTGAGGACGCTACGGTTGGGAAAAATTATTTTCTGAACGAATGTTCCGGCACTTTCGCGAAGACTTCGGGTTTGGAAATCCGCGTTGCGCGTTATCAAAACGTCTATCGGCCACAAGGGACCTATGCTGGTGGCCGGGAGAAGGCACCGGCGGCGATCTGCCGCAAAGTAATTGAGGCAAAGCTTAGCGGAAATCATGAGATCGAGATCTGGGGCGACGGCCATCAGACGCGCAGCTTCATGTTGATTGATGACTGCGTGAAGGGGACACAAATGATCATGAACAGCGATTTCGTCGAGCCGCTAAACCTCGGCAGTAGTGAACTCGTTAGTATCAATCAGCTAGTCGACATGGTGGAGGAAATCGGGGGCGTAAAACTCAAACGGAACTACAATCTGAGAGCGCGCAAAGGAGTAAACGGTCGTAACAGCGATAACACGCTAATCCAGAAAATTTTTAATTGGGAGCCGGCGACAAGGCTACGCAATAGGTTGGAACCCACCTATCGCTGGATCTATGATGAGATGACAAAGGGTTCGCCGAAGGCGAACGCCAAGAACTGCACCAGCATCTCGGCATGATTGCCTGTCCGTAAAATACTTCCAACGGGGTAAAGACAAAGGGCAAGTTTGTCCGAAGGTTTCTTCGAAATCGACGGTTGAGGACATCGCATCGTGCGGTTCCGAAAAGGTTATGTTCGATCAGTTGCCACGAACTGCTTCGATCCCGCTAATCTTTAAAGAAGGCCGGTGCTCATGAACCAGCTTGCGAGTGAACTACCGACAAAGCCGCAGATTCCGGTAATGAAGAGCTTCATCGCGAGGGCCGACAATGAGGTTCGGTTGAGAAATCAGGCAAAATTAATTTTGACCGTGGACATGCTGAAGATGACGCTCCTGCCATTGTAGCGAAAGCACGAACGAAAGGGTAGAGCTCTCACAGTGAACGATTTTCTTTTGTCCATTTTACTCGGTGTTGTCGAAGGACTAACGGAATTTTTACCGGTCAGCTCGACCGCTCATCTCCGGATCGTTGAAGCGCTCCTGCGCCTCGATCTACATGACGCTTATTGGAAGATGTACACGATTGTGATTCAGCTGGGAGCAATCCTGGCGCTGCCGGTTTATTTTTGGAACCGGATCCTGAAATTTCTTTCAACCTTCCCACGCGGCGAAAGCGGAGACCGCAACATCTTTACCCATCCGCTTGGTCTCACCATCATCGCCTTTGTTATCACCGCGGTGCCAGCGTTCCTTTTGAAAAAACAAATCGGGCAGAACCTGGAAAATCTTTGGGTGATGGCGTGGGCGCTGTTTATTGGTGGTATCATCATGTGGCTGGTGGACGCACTTTGTCGCAATCCGCACACGCTGCGAATGGAAGAAATGTCTTTGCCTCAGGCAGCTTGGATCGGTCTTGCTCAGATTACATCGGCGGTTTTTCCAGGAACATCGCGTTCGATGTCAACCATTGCGGCCGGTCAGTTAGCCGGCCTCTCCCGAAGCGCGGCGTTGGAATTTTCGTTTTTCCTTTCCATGCCGACAATGGTGGTTGCGACCGCTTACGATTTGCTCAAGACCTTGCGGCACGGCAGCGATGAAACAAGGCTCGCGCCTCTGGTCATGAGCGGGCACAATTGGGTGGTGCTAATGATTGGCGCAATCGTTTCATTTGTGGTGGCGTTGGGCGTTGTCGCCTGGTTTATGAACTGGGTGCGGGCGCGCGGCTTCGCGCCTTTCGCAATTTATCGGATCGTTTTGGCGGTAGTGTTATTCGCGCTGCTAATGCGCGGTTTGATTTAAGAAATGGCTGCGACCGATGTTATCCTGCCCGATCTGCAAAGCTGCGTGCTGTGTGAGGACGTCCGGCACGAATTCAATGGCATGCAGACACTGGTAGGCGTCATCAACATCGTACCGGCCCCGCAATTACCAATCACCTGCATGCGACTCTGCATCTGGTCGCGCTGGTGCAGCGGCGCGGGGAGATTCAAGCAGCGCTCACGCATCGTCGGGGTAGATGAGCAACAGGTGCTGGCGCAGGCAGAGGTGGATTTTGAGTTAAAGGAGATGGAAGGGCATGCCACCAACGTCCATTACTTTGGCGGGGTGCAGTTTCAGCAATTCGGGCTGCATCACGTTGAGATTTATCTGCACGACGAACTGCGGTTGCGTTTTCCGTTGCCAGTGGTGCGAGTGGTGGCGAAGTGACAGGAAATCATCATTCGGCGGGAATGCCGAATGTAACAGGCTGGCCGCCGGCGCTCCCGAGACGCAGAGACAGAAGGGCGCTACGCCCGCCAAAGGACCAGGATTAAGATTATCAGAATCAATAATCCGCCACCCGGGTAATAACCCCAGCCCGAGCTATAGGGCCAGGTCGGCAACGCGCCGAGTAACAACAGGACTAGAATGATCAATAGGATGGTACGCATATTTTGTTCAGATACCTCATTATCGTGCCGCGTGTCCAGAATGGTCTTGCGCGCGGAGCCGCTGCTCTTATCCTGTGACGCAAGTCCCGAATGCCTCGACCGAGCGCATCGGGACAAAATTTTGCCCAAAAAAAGTCATGGCCAACACGATCTTGATCGGCGCGCAATGGGGCGACGAAGGGAAGGGGAAAATCATCGACGTTCTTACCGCCGACACCGATATAGTGGTGCGCAGTCAGGGTGGGAATAATGCCGGCCATACCGTCATTCATCGCGGCAAGAAATATGTTTTGCATTTGATTCCGTCGGGAATTTTGCGGCGGGGCAAAGTTTGCGTGATCGGCAACGGCGTTGTGGTCGATCCGGTCGCGCTGGTGAAAGAAATTAACGGCTTGAAGAAGTTAGGCGTCCGCATTGATCGCAATCTTCTGGTGAGCGACGCTGCGCATCTGGTTCTGCCGTACCATCGCGCCCTGGACGAATTGCGTGAGCTGCGGAAAGGGGTGGCGAAAATCGGGACGACCAAACGAGGGATTGGTCCTGCCTACGGCGACAAGGCGGCGCGAACCGGCTTACGGGTTTCCGATTTGATGCAGCCCAGGCTGTTTTCAAAGAAGCTCGAAGCGAAAATGCGGGAGAACAACGCCATCCTGCGAGCGCTGGGGGCAAAGCCGAATGATTTTCGCGAAGTGAACCAGCAATATTTGGCGGCCGGCGCAGCGCTGTCGCCGTTCGTGGCGAACACGGTGGTTTATTTGCATCGCGCCTTACAGGGCGGGCGCGAGATTTTGTTTGAAGGTGCACAGGGAACGTTTCTCGATATCGATCATGGGACCTATCCGTACGTGACATCGTCGAATACGACGGCCGGTGGCGCGTGTACTGGTTCGGGCGTTCCGCCGCACCGAATGGATCGCGTGGTTGGGGTGATGAAAGCGTACACGACGCGGGTAGGCGAAGGACCGCTCCCGACCGAAGACGCCAGTTTCGCCAAAAGATTGCACGAAATGGGGCGCGAATTCGGCGCGACCACCGGGCGGGCCCGCCGCTGTGGTTGGTTCGATGCCGTGGCGACGCATTACGCCACGATGATCAATGGGATTGACGAGCTCGCGATCACCAACCTCGACGGTCTCGATGGAGTGAATCCGATTTCGATTTGTGTTGGCTATCGTTTGAACGGAAAGCGTCTCGATGTTCCACCGTGCGATTCTGCGCAATGGAACAATTGCGAGCCGATTTACGAGACCATGCCGGGCTGGTCGGAACCGACACGCTCGGCCCGGAAATTTTCCGACCTGCCGAAGCGGGGACGGGATTACCTCAAACGAATCTCAGCATTGACCGGCGCGAAACTAACAATCGTTAGTGTTGGGCCGACGCGCGCGGAAACGATCATGCTTTGAGGATGGCGGCGCCAAAAATCATTCCGCGACACATTGCCATCATCATGGATGGCAACGGTCGCTGGGCCAGGCAGCGTGGCTTGCCGCGGATCAAAGGCCACGAGAAGGGGGCGGATGCAGTGCGGGAATGTGTGGAAGGCTGCGGCGAATTAAAAGTGGAATACCTGACGCTCTACGCTTTCTCGGCCGAAAACTGGCAGCGACCGAAGAGCGAAGTCTTCGCCTTGATGCGGCTACTCGAAAAGTTTTTGAGGGACAAGACGCCGGAACTGATCGAGAAAAATGTTCGACTACAGGCAATAGGACGGCTGACCGATTTACCGGACAACTGTCAGAAGCGTTTGCACGAATCGATCAAACGCACCGCGTCAAACAACGGGCTTACGCTGATTCTCGCGCTCAGTTATGGCGGACGCGATGAGATCATTGATGGGATTCGCAGTTTATTGCGTGAAGTCGAGGCCGGTCACATCGATCGGGCGATGATTAATCCGGAGATGTTCAGCAAACATCTTTACACCCGGTATTATCCAGACCCGGACCTGCTGATTCGCACTTCCGGTGAAATGCGGATTTCCAATTTTTTGCTCTGGCAGCTTTCTTATACCGAGATGTATGTCACGCCAAAGCTGTGGCCGGATTTCACGAGGAAAGATTTATTTGCGGCGGTGGACGATTTCGCGAAAAGACAACGTCGTTACGGCGGGGTGTGATGTGTTGGAGGGACGTGCTTCCGCTCGTCCAGGACGAGAAGAAGCTCGTCCCTCCGCAGAAGTCGGCGCGCAAGGATTCTGGGTAGCGCACGCGTCTCGCGTGCTGGTTTCGGCGTTTCGCCGAAACAATCTTTTCGGAAGTCCGCGAAAGCGGGACGCGTTCGCGGACACGCGAGACGCGTGCGCTACCCCGAGGAACTGACGACGAATTTACAGCAACTCTTCCGCGACGGAATCAATCAGCAATTTTCCGGCACGAGTGAGCGCGAAGCGATTTGCTTGGCGGGAAAGGAATCCATCGCTGATCAATCTCTCTGCCTGATTTTGATCAATTATATCGGCGGCGATCCCATCCCGGGTGCGCAGACCGAGGGCGATATGTTCCATCCGCTTCATCGCGGGAGTTAATTTTTCAATCGACGCGACCGGGGATTCGTTAGCGAACAGACGCCGGGCATATTCATTGTGATCGGCAACGTTTTGCCACCGCTCGAGTCCGCGCGTGGAAAACGCGCTCGGGCCGATGCCGATATAGTCCGCGCCACGCCAGTAAGCGCGATTGTGCTCGGAGCGAAATCGCGGACGTGCGTAATTTGAAATCTCGTAGTGCTCGTAGCCAGTCTGCTCAAGCGTCGTCATCGCCAACTCAAGCAAGCGTGCTTCCGCCTCATCACTAACAGCGAATTCGCCGCGCTGGAATCGTGCGAGAAACTCGGTGTCCTCCTCGTAGGTGAGACAGTAGGTAGAAATATGTTCGGGCTGGAGCGCGATTGTTTTCTCCAAGGAATCGCGCCATTGCCTTTCCGTTTGCCCGGGCAAGGCAAACATCAAGTCGACGCTGATATTGGAAAATCCAGCGCTGCGAAAAATATAAAACGACTCTTCTGCCTGTGCTGCGTCATGCTCGCGGCCCAGCAATTTCAATAGCTGGTTGTCCCAAGTTTGCACGCCGAGGCTGATACGGTTGATACCCGATTCGCGTAACGTCACTGCTTTCTTTACCGAGACGCTGCCAGGGTTTGCCTCAATGCTCCATTCGCGTAACGCGCTCAGATCGAAAATTTCACGGAATCGCTCGAGCAAGCTCTTCAGTTGGACCGTGCTAAGAGCGGTCGGTGTTCCGCCGCCAAAGAATATTGTTTCCAGCGTGAGGGGGAATTTTTTCGCAACTCGCCTCGCTTCCGAGACGAGCGCCTCACAAAAGCGTGCGACCTCCGTCGCGTTCCCGCGCGTTTTGTAGAAAGCACAGTAGGGGCAAATGCGAGCGCAAAATGGAAAATGAACGTAAAGGTGCCGGATCACGTTTGAGGCGTGCATCTCGTTTTCGTTCATACGATCGTGAATCTTCCGGTTCTCCCGCAGTTACATCTCGCGGATCGGATCGAGCTGAGCAACCTTTGGCTGTGGACGAGCTCGAATTGCTGAAACCGGTATCGCGTTCGTTTTATCTTTCGATTCGCTTATTGCCACGCGCGTTGCGGGAACCAGTCGCCCTGGCCTATCTGCTGGCGCGAACGAGCGACACCATTGCCGATAGCAATGCCATGCCTGCTGAAAAACGAATCGAGCTGCTCGACCGATTTGCGCGCGCGATTGCGGGAAAAGATCAATCGATTGGGAAAACATTGAAAGACCTTTTCCTTTCGAAACAGGACGGCTCCCAGTCTTCGTCCCGCAGTCGCGGAACTAAGACCCTGCCGGACCTGTCGTCCGCGATAACCGAAGGAGAAAAGGCGTTGCTGGAATCGGCGGAGGCAATTTTGCGAGCTTTGAAAAATCTTTCGGCTGAAGATCAACGCGATGTTCGCGAATTGCTCGCAATCATCACGCGTGGTCAGCGACAGGATTTGACGCGATGGAGCGGAGGACTCGCGGCGCTGGCCAATGCGCAGGAATTGCTCGACTACACCTATTTGGTGGCCGGTTGTGTGGGCGAATTTTGGACGCGTGTTTGTTTTCGCAAAGTGCAGAGTTTCACCGCACGGCTCGAAGCGGACATGCTCGAGCTGGGAACGAATTATGGCCGGGGGTTGCAGTTGGTGAATATTTTGCGCGACGCGGGAAGCGATTTGCGCGCCGGTCGTTGTTATTTTCCGGAAGATGAGTTGCGCGCGGCGGACCTTTCGGCGTCCGATTTGCTGGACGCTCCAGCTGCTTTTCTTCCAATTTATTCACGCTGGATCGCAGAAGCGCGCGCTGGGTTGGACGCGGGGCTGGAGTATGCTATCGCGATCAATCCAGCGCGAGTGCGCGTCGCCACAGTGTTGCCGGCAATGATCGGAGTGCGCACGCTCTCGCTGCTCGAGGAAAGCGGATTGGACGCTCTGCAGACGCGGGTCAAAGTCCCGCGCAGCGAAGTGCGTGGCATGATTGCGTCAACCACGATTACTCTGGCGAGCCAAAGCCGGCTGCGACGGGCGCGAGCGCAGCTGTAGGGTACTGTCTAGTGCGCTATTTCAGACTTTCCGTCATCCCGAGCGCAAGCGAGGGACCTCGCCAACATGCGCAAGTTACACAAGCCGATTTGAGCGCTAATCTCCGAGTGTGAGGTCCCTCACCCCGAAAGAATTCGGGTTTCGGGATGACATCGTTACGACGGTGGTCACAACCGTCGCTAGAGAAAATAGTTTCGCTGTCTCTCGCTGATCGGGCGGTCGAGTTCTTCCAGCACCGCCATCATGTCTTCCCAAACTTTGCGTTTCTCACCGGGCGATTGGTTCCGCAGTAAATACGACGGGTGATAGGTGATCATGAGCGGGGTGTCGTGATAGGAATGCCATTTGCCACGTAACTCACGCATTATGCCGCGCGCTCCGAGCAATCCTTCCACCGCGGTTGCGCCAAGCGCGACCATCACGCGCGGCTGAATGATTTCGATTTGCTCAATGAGATAGCCGATGCAGGTCTGCATTTCCTGGGGCGTCGGCGGACGATTTCCCGGCGCGCCCTTCGGCATGTCGGGACGGCATTTTAAAATATTCGCGATATAAACCTCGTCCCGGCTCAGGCCCATCGTTTCGATGATGCGAGTGAGCAATTGACCGGCTCGGCCCACGAACGGTTCACCGCGTGCATCCTCATCCGCGCCCGGTGCTTCACCGACGAACATCAATTCCGCATCCGGGTTACCGACTCCGAAAACGGTTTGGGTGCGGCTGCGCGCGAGGTGCGGACACTTCGTGCATACGCAGACGCGATCGCGCACCTGCCCGAGCGAAGCGGCTTTGGCCGCAATATCGGGAACGTTTTGGTGGCGCCGAGGCTCCAGCAATCGGTTAAGCGTCGCACGCGAAACGCGGAACGTTTTCTCCTGGGACTCACGAATTTCCTTCAGCGCTTCGAGAACGAGAGAAAGCGCGGGCTGAAGCACGGGCTGATGATGTCATCTTTGCGCGCGCGATCAAATCCTTTGATGATGAAGGCGTGAGTACGCGGCTAAATGATTACAATTACGAGCTGCCCCGGGAATTGATTGCGCAACATCCGCTGCCGCAGCGAGAAGATTCCCGAATGATGGTGGTGCATCGCGACCGGAAGAAAATCGCACATGCCCATTTTGTTGATCTCAAAAAATTTCTGCGCGATGACGATCTGCTCGTCTTGAATAACTCGCGCGTTTTGCCGGCGCGGCATTTTTCCGACGACGGGAACTTCGAGTTCTTGTTTTTGGAAAAAACTGCGCCCTGCCGGTGGAAAGCGTTGGTAAAGCCGAGCCGGAAATTTGGTAAAGCCGCAGCCACTGTTATCCAAGGAGTGCGCGCGGAAGCGGGCGAAATTTTTGAAGATGGTTCACGGGAAATCGCGTTGTCTGACGACATAGATCTTCAGCGCGGCGGCGCGATGCCTCTACCACCGTATATCAAGCGGCCAGTGGTCATAGACCGCCGCTACAGGGCAGAAGATGAAGCGCGCTATCAAACGGTGTTCGCGAAATACGAGGGCTCCCTTGCGGCGCCGACGGCCGGGCTGCATTTCACGCCGCAAATTCTGGGCATTCTTCCGCACGTTTTCATTACGCTTCACGTCGGGACGGCAACTTTTCGTCCGGTTAAAGTGGAAGACATCACTCAACATCAAATGCATCCCGAGCGATTTTCTATTTCGCCGGATGCGGCCGAGGCAATCACGAATGCAAAGCGCGTCGTTGCGGTCGGAACAACAACGGTACGAGTCCTGGAATCGGTTCAGCGCAGTTTCGGAAAAATTCAAGCCGGCGAAGGCGAGACGAATATTTTTATCTATCCGCCGTTCCAGTTTCGGGTGGTTGATGTTTTGCTGACAAATTTTCATTTGCCGCGTTCGACTTTGCTCATGCTGGTAAGCGCCTTTTCCGATCGCGAATTTATCCTGCGCGCCTACAATGAAGCGGTGCGAGAACGGTATCGTTTCTTTAGCTACGGCGATTGCATGCTGATTTTGTAATTGCCTCATACGAGCGTAGTCAAAGGATCCGACCGCGAATCCTAAAGGTAACTCATCGGGATCCCTCGACTTCGCTTGCGATGACCGGTTATAAGGTGATCACTCAATATGCGGTCGCCCGAAAAACCCAAAGGCGAATTGGTTATTCGCACCATCGCCATGCCGGCAGATACAAACCCCAATGGCGATGTTTTTGGCGGATGGTTGATGTCGCAAATGGACTTGGGCAGCGGCATTCTCGCTTCGAAAACAGCGAAAGCGCGCGTCGTTACTGTCGCAATGGAGGGCCTGTCATTTCTGCAACCGGTCGGGGTAGGGGACACGGTGACGTGTTATGCCTGGGTGGAAAAAATCGGGCAGACGTCAATGACCATCCCGGTGGAGGTTTGGGTGGAACGCTTCCGGGAACATGGCCGGCAAATCCTGGTGACGCGCGGCGTTTTCGTTTACGTCGCGCTTGATGATGCCGGCCGGCCAATTCCGGTGCAAAGGGAAGGCAACTAGTTTTCGGATGTGGCTGGTTCGGCGCTCGCGGTAGCGGATTCGGGTCCAGTGCTGGTCGCGATTGTTGGCTCGCTTTCCATGCGTGGCGGCTGAATTTTCGGCGAACGGAAGAGCTTTTGTTGCAGCTTCATCCGGTTGTAACTGGAATGCCTAACATAACGGGCATATGCAGCCTGATGCCGTCCGTTGGAGGTAAGGTAGGAACAACTGCCTTGAGCGAGCGCGATTAGGACGACGAAGAAAATAAGGGGGATCTTCTTCACGACGCCTTCGCCAGTTGCGGCATGGGATGGACGGTTGCGATTTGCCCGATCCGCAACATCTCGGAAACCACGATATAGATTTTCAATTCACAAACTGCATTCTGTCGAAACAGCTCGTTGATCGTGAAGCGACGATCATTAGTATAGTTCCAGATTCGTTCGGCCAACGGCTTCAGCTCCTGGTCCGCATCGCGCGGCCATTCAAAACTCGGGGCCAGCCGTTGGAGCAGTGTGTTGGGGTCAGGTGTCGTTTTCTTGAGATTGTGAAACTCATCGCGATGCCGCATGGCGGTAATGAGCATGTCGTTTGGAGATTGATTGATCTCCACCGATTGCAGGCATTCGGTAATTGGCTGCACCCCGGAGGCGAAGGAAAAACTCCCGGGAATATCGTCACTCAGAAAAAGCTGCCAGAATGCTTCCTCCCCGGTCAGCTGTTGAAATTGCCCGCTACGCAGCGCGCCGCCTTGAAAATAGAAGGTCGCCAGTCGCTCATTGTGTTCGTTCAACACCTCAAGCTCGCCGGTTTGTCCGGAACTAATGATGGTCTGGTTCACCGTAATCAAATCGAAGTTCGCAAGGCTGCCGCTCAGTTTCTGAGGTCCGCTTGGTCCGTTGCCTGCTCGCACTTGGTGGAGCCGATGCGCCATTTGCTCGCACAGGAAAAGGAGAAACGACGGGACCCGTTGCGAAATAGCGACGAAATTCTCACGATTGAAACATTGCAAACTGACGATTTCCTGGGCCCGCGCCGAACGTAAACGCGGCATTTTGCCAAGAGCCTCGGCAACACCGAAAATATCCCCGCGAGTAACGAAACTGCGCTCATCCGATTCGCCGGGAATGAGCTTGATTACCTCAACGACGCCTCGATTAACACTGTAGACTTCTTCGGCGAGCTCGCCGGTGGTGTAGATCAATTCGCCTTTTTGCAAATGGCGCACGTGCGACAGTTCGCCGAGAGCCTTCAGCTCAATCGGCCTGAGCGTCGTGCAAAAGGAGAAGAAATCGCGACGGGGCACGGGCTTGACTACAGCAAAAGTCATGCAGGACGCGCGTCTAACTTATAATAAGCGGTTTTCATGCCCTCGCGATGTTGGCAATCAGGCCGGAGCGCGTTAAATCGGGAGGTGCTCGCTTACGTTTTTGAACGCTTCCCAAAATTTTCCCAAACCTTTTGCTATCGGGAAATTGCCGAGCTTTTCCACCAGGGCATCCAGCCTGCAATCTTCTCACTCCGCAAGCCGGACTTCGGCCCGGAAACTACGTGGGACGATTCGATCACGTCGACGGTGCACCAACTGCCGGAAGGCGATGTCTTTGCGCGGTTGGCAGATGAGGCATCGGCGAGTTTGCCAAAACCGGTGCGAAAAACTTTACACGAATGGCGCGGAAAACCTGACTCACTTCGTCTCCATCAAGCAACTTACATAGGAGCGCGGCTCAAGAAAAGCGGCGTCCGGCACGTCCATACTCATTTCGCGGGCATGGCTGCTCGAACCGTGTTCTGGATCAGGAAATTCCTTGGGATCAATTACAGTCTTACCGTCCACGCCAACGATATTTTTGTTCCGCCCAATTTCGAGATCGGGCTATCCGAAATTCTCTCATCGGCCAGCGCCATCGTCGCTGTCAGCGATTTTGCTGCGAATCAGCTCCGGGAACGCTTTCCCGAGAACGCTGGGCGAGTGCATCGGATCTATAACGGGATTGACTGCGCCCGGTTTAAGCGAGCGCAATTCGAGCGACCGCCGCTAATTCTCTCCATCGGGCGGCTGATCAGCAAAAAGGGTTTTGATGTACTCATCGACGCCTGTGCTCTGCTGCGACAAAGGGGACACGGATTCCGCTGCGAAATTATCGGCGAAGGACCGCTCTTTGAGGAATTGCAGGCGCGCATCCAGCGGCGGGATTTGCGCGAGCACGTGAATTTGGCTGGACCACAAACGCAATCCGAAATCGCGGCGCGCTTGAGCCAAGCGACTGTTTTCGCACTGCCGTGCCGGATCGATCCCGATGGTGCGATGGATAACCTGCCGACTGTCGTAATGGAAGCGATGGCGGCCGGGCTGCCGGTTGTTTCTACCGATGTCGGAGGGACTTCGGAAATGGTTCGCGACAGAGAAACCGGATTGCTGGTCGCCCAAAGTGATCCGGCTGCAACCGCTGATGCGCTTAGTCAGTTGATTGGCGACGTTGAGCTCGCGCAATCATTTGGCGGCAAAGGTCGCAAGCGCGCGGAAGAAATTTTTTCGATTGAGAAAAACGTCCGTGCGCTGCGGGAGATTATTGCGTTGTAGCTGCCGCCGTCTCCGGCGGCAGAAATATTTTTGACGGCCCTGCTGCCAGCGACGGCGGCAGCTACAGCAACGCGCGAACTTTCTCGACGGCGCGAAGATAAACGTGATGCGGCCCACCGCGCATTAGCTCTTCGCTCATTAATTTAACCGGATCGTTCTCCGCCGATGGCAGGACCTGGCGAGCTGGAGCTTCGCCTAATTTGCCGCGACAGACTTCGAGAAGATCGCCGCAACTTGACAGTATGACGTGAAACTCAATCTCACCCGATTGGGCGGTGAAAGACGCGATTGGCGCGTCGCCTTTTTCCTGTAATTGGATCCGCACCGTTTTTCCATCGGAGTTTTCCAATTCGATTTTTTCGGCGTTTTTCTCACCCCGAATTTCCCAACCGAGTTGCGCCCCGAGCCAGCCGACAAAAAGAATTGCGGTCGAGCGAAATCCGTTACCAAAGGTAATCGAGCCATTTTTCATTTCACGGAAATGATGATGCGAGCCCGGATGATCGAAGAATTGGGCGAAGGCGAGGCGGAAACGAACGAGCCGCGTCCAATTCAAATCACACAGCACGATGCGTTGTTTGGCTTCGCGCTGCGCGGTCTCGACCAGGCGCATTTGGGCGTTGAAATCGTGCCACGATTGGCTGTCGTAAATCAATCGATCGATCCACGACCAAAGCTGCGGATCCATCGGCTCGGCAAATTCCGATTGCCACCAAAGATAGAGCGGGAGATCGGAATCGAGTTGGGAAAAGACAATGCTCGGGAGGAATTTGACCGTTGCGCCTTCGAGCAAAAATGAAATTTGTTCGGAGCAAACTCGCTTGGTCCCGGCGCGACTAATGTGACAATGTGCGCTGATCCACGCCTCCATTCGATCGTTTTTGGCCCGCGGGTTAGCGCCGATCACGATTGCCCGACAAGCGTGGTTCTCGGTGATTCGCGCCAGCAACTGCGTGTTACGGTTCAGCGAATCTGGCTCTTCGCTGTAGACCGCGAGATTCATCAGCGACGCTCGCGTCATTGCGCCTTCGCCCTCGCTCCAAAGTTTTTTTAGCTCGCGATCAATCCGATCGATCGCGACTGGAAGGCCAAGCGAGATTGTTTCAGCGGTAACAGGCATTTTAATGAACCTCCAACTTCGTCATCCCGAGCGCAGTCGAGGGATCCCGCCATGTTGCCTTAAAGCTTCCGCAACGGATCCCTCGGCCTGGCTCTGGAGGACGGGAGAAGCGATTCTCTTCATAATCGCCTCCACGCCCGTCCATCGCGAGCGAGAAGTTCATCCGCTTCTTCTGGTCCCCAGGAGCCGGAGGGATAAAATGTTAATGGCGGCGCGTTTTTCTCCGCCCATCTCTTTTCGATGGGGTCGATAAATGCCCACGCTTCCTCGACTTCATCGCGACGTGCGAAGAGGGTGGCATCGCCGCTCATGGCATCGAGGAGCAAACGTTCGTACGCTTCCGGGCTGGCTTTGCCAAAACTGGTGCCGTAATGGAAATCCATCTTTACCGGCTCGATTCGCAAACTCGTTCCTGGAATCTTTGCCATCATCCGCAAGGAAATTCCTTCATCGGGTTGGATGCGTATGACGAGCACATTTTGGTCGTGCTCGGTGCTATCGCGATTGAATAAAACCATCGGCGCTTTTTTGAAGTGCACAGAAATTTCCGTGGCAGATTTGGGCAGGCGTTTCCCGACGCGCAGATAGATCGGAACCTCCGACCAGCGCCAGTCATCGATGTGCAATTGTAGCGCCACATAGGTTTCAGTCTCGGACCTCGGATTTACCTTTTCTTCCTCGCGATAACCGGGAACGCTCTCGCCATTGATCGCGCCCCTGGAGTACTGGCCGCGCACGACCAGCTTCGCGATTTCATCTGCGCGATAACGACGCAAGGAACGAACGACTTTCACTTTTTCGTCGCGAATGCTGTCGGCGCTGAGGTCGGTGGGCGCTTCCATCGCGATGAGGCAAAGAAGCTGCAGCAAATGATTTTGCACCATGTCGCGTAAGGCGCCGGCGGTTTCGTAATATCCGGCCCGGCCCTCGACTCCGAGTGTTTCGGAGGCAGTGATCTGGACGTGATCGATGTAGCGCGCATTCCAGATGGGCTCAAAGATGGCGTTAGCGAAACGGAGAACGAGAATGTTCTGCGCTGTCTCTTTCCCAAGAAAATGATCGATGCGGTAAGTCTGATTTTCGGCGAAGGCATTCGACACGATCCGATTTAATTCCTGAGCGGAAGCCAGGTCGCGGCCGAAAGGCTTTTCAATGATGACCCGGGCCCAGCTGCCCTCCTTCGCTTTATTGAGTCCGGCGGCTTTAAGATTTTTCAGGATCGGTTCGAATTTCTCCGGCGCTGCCGCGAGATAAAATAAACGGTTGCCGCGGGTGCCGTGTTCTTCGTCGATCTTACTCAGGCGTTGCGCGAGTGATTGGTACCCCGATTCATCTTCGAACTCACTTTGATGGTAGAAAAGCGATTGCGAAAAAGTCTTCCAAATATCTTCGCGAACATCCTGACGCGAAAATTGTTTGGTGGTTTTTTCAAGTTCCTTACGGAACTCGTCGTCGCTTTTGGGGCGACGGGCGAAACCGACGACGGTCACCGCCGGCGGCAATTCTCCAGCAGCGGCAAGATTATACAGCGCCGGAATCAATTTCCGATGGGTCAGGTCTCCGGTGGCGCCAAAAATCACAATCGCGCACGGTTGCGGCACCGCGCGGGTGCTCAAACCTTCGCGCAGCGGATTCGTTTGGTCAGAGCCCTTTGTCATGTCGAGCGAAGTCGGGGACATCCCGTGGTAAAACGATAAGCTAACATATCGGGATTCCTTCCAGCCTTCGCATAAACCTACGGCGTGACAAGCGACTTCGCTCGGAATGACAAGAGGGCGGAACACAGACGTCCAGTCTGTGCGCCCAGCGGACATTCTGTCCGCTGGCCCTTCAGCGGGTCACAAACCCGCTGGGCGCACAGGCCAGAAGGCCTGTGTTCCGGGGAGCATACGCGCTTCGCCGAAACACTCTCTGGTGCACGGAAAAGTTCGCGATCGCGAGAGCGCCATCGCTCCGAGCCGGACTGGCGATAGCACGCGGGGCGCGTGCGCTCCCAGAGAAAAAGCGCGCGTCTACGATGGCAACGGAAACCGTCGGGTCAATTCGCGCACCTTGCCGCGGATCCGTTCAAGAGCGGCATTATCATCGCGATTTTGCAGCGCTTCGGCGACGAGATCGGCAATCTCCAGCATTTCTTCCTCACGCATGCCTCGCGTGGTGACAGCCGGAGTGCCGACGCGAATTCCGCCCGGCTTGAAGATGGGATAGGTGTCAAAAGGAATAGCATTCTTGTTCACGGTAATGCCAGCTCGATCGAGAACTTCCTGCGCTTGTTTGCCATTGATTTCCTTGTGGCGCAGGTCCACCAGCATCAGATGATTGTCTGTTCCGCCGCTAACGATGCGATAACCGTGTTTGCTCAAACCAGCGGCGAGCGCTTTAGCATTTGTCACCACTTGCTTTTGATAGGCGCGAAACTGCGGTTGTAACGCTTCGTGAAAACAGACGGCTTTGGCCGCGATCACATGCATGAGTGGGCCGCCCTGAATCCCCGGGAAAACCATCGAGTCGATCTGTTTCGCGTATTTCTCCTGGCATAACACGATCCCGCCGCGGGGACCGCGCAAGCTTTTGTGCGTCGTCGTCGTGACAAATTGCGCGTGCGGAATCGGACTGGGATGCTGGCCGCCCGCGACGAGCCCGGCGATATGCGCCATGTCTATGAAGAGAAGCGCCCCGCAGGCATCGGCGATGTGACGCAAACGCGGAAAATCGAGCGTGCGCGGATAAGCCGAGGCACCGGCAGTGATCATCGCTGGCTTGGTTTCGTTGGCCAGTTTTTCGAGGGCGTCGTAATCGATCTGCTCGGTTTTTTCAGCCACGCCGTAATGCGTGACTTGATAAAATTTGCCGGAAAAATTCGCCGGATGTCCGTGGGTGAGGTGGCCACCGTGGGCCAGATTCATCGTCAAAATCTTGTCGCCCACTTTCAGGGTCGAAAAATAAACTGCCATGTTCGCCTGCGAGCCACTGTGTGGCTGGACGTTTACATGTTCCGCGCCGAACAATCGCCTGGCCCGATCGATCGCAAGCGATTCGACGGTATCGACATTTTCACAGCCGCCGTACCAGCGTTTGCCGGGATAACCCTCAGCGTATTTGTTGGTCAACACGCTGCCTTGCGCTTCCATTACCGCGCGGCTGGTGAAATTTTCCGACGCGATCAGCTCAATGTTTTCGCGCTGCCGTTTTTCTTCGGCGGCAACTGCGTCGTAAATCTCCGGATCGACTTTGCCTAGACCGCCACTGGGCGCGCCCAAACTCGGTTCAGTCGAATGCGAAATATCGCTCATCAGATAAGTGGAAGAGCCGCCGCTTCGCCCGCTCGAGCGCACGGCTACTTCGCTCTGTTCTACAAACGCGAGCACGCTGGGCAAGGCGTTTTTGATGGTTTCCGCGCAACTATTATAAACATCGCGCCCAAGTCCAATCGGATCGGGGACGTCACGCCAGCAGGTTGCGCCGGCCTCTTCAAACTCGCGCAACAGAAAAGTCTTGTCGGCGGCATTTGGAAAAAGCATCTGGATCGCTTCGACATGCGCCCCGGTCATGGCGAAAATATGGGTCGCGCGCTCGACTAATGCGCCGGTCAAGGGCTGGCTCCGCAGATTGCCGATATCGGCGCCTTCCTCGGCGCAGACATCGACCGCGTGCGAACTTGGTGGCTGCCCGCGCACTGCGTGCACGCCGGCGGACGCCACCTCAATGTCCTTGCGATTTCCTAAGAGACGGCGAAAAAGACCTTCCGCAATGGGACTGCGACAAACATTACCGGTACAAACGAAAAGGACGCTTTTCACAAGATGCGGCCGCGCGAACCCTAAACGGCGGCCAAGTACGTTCGCACAAAATTACGCCAACGCGACTGGGGTTTATCCAACTTATTTATGAGACGAGCGTGGAAAAAATTGCGCTACCGCCTGGAGCACATCGGCCTGCTAATTGCGGCTGGCCTTGTGCCTCTTTTGCCGCGGCTTGTCGTTGTCGCTCTGGCAAGAATATTCGGTGCTTTCGCCTCGCTCTTGGATCGCTATGGCCGACGCATTGCCCTGGCCAATCTCGATTGCGCCTTCGGCCAAAAATGTTCGGCTTCAGAAAAACGACGTATTGTTCGCGAATCGTATCAGCATTTCGCTCAGACCATGCTCGATCTGATGTGGAGCCCGCGGCTCACTCCCGGGAATTTTGATCGCTACATCGAGATGAGCGGGTTTCCCGCGCTCGATTCCAAACAAAGCCTGATTGTTGTCTGTTATCACTACAGCAATTTCGAATGGCTCAGTCTGGCCTGCGGATTTCGCGGTCGGACGGGCACGATTCTCGCCCAGGAATTTAAGAACGCGTTGCTCGATCCAATTTTCCGGCGTTGGCGGGAACAGTCCGGCCATGTCTTTAGCGCGCGCACGGGTGGAATTCTACGACTTTACAAAACCCTTCGTCGCGGAGGCAATACTGCCATGCTGGTTGATCTGACCGTTTTCCCGGGTCCATCTGCCGTCGCCATTCGGTCGTTCGGATTGCACACCAGCGTCACTTCCGCTCACGCCTGGTTGCAGCAACGCTCAGGAGCCGCGCTTATCCCGGCCCATTGCGAGCCATTGCCGCGAGGACGTTACCGGGTTGTTTTTCATTCGCCGATTGACCTCGGGCCGAATGCAACCCCGCGCGAAATCGCGCAGGCATGCTGGAATTCGTTTGAGCCAATCGTGCGCGCGAAGCCGGGACCGTGGCTTTGGATGTACAAACATTGGCGCTATTGCCCGAAAAATCCCGATCGCCCCTACCCATTCTATTCCGGGCCGAACGGGAAGTTCGAAAGAATGCTGGCGCAAAAATGATATCGTTTAATGAAAAAGCCCGCGCCACCCCATCCAGCGCAAAATCTTTTTACGCGGACGCGAGCAAAATTTTTAGGAAGTTGAGAAAATGCCGGAATTGACCACAAGCCAACGAGCCTGGCGCAGACAAGCCGGAAACGTTTCTCTGCCTGAAGTCCATCGTAGCATTGTTGTTCCGGGGACGGCTTCCTTCTGGCGGAAGCTGCTCGCTTTTTCCGGACCGGGTTTTCTCGTGGCCGTCGGTTACATGGATCCGGGTAATTGGGCGACCGACCTGGCGGGCGGAGCAAAGTTTGGTTACGCACTTTTGTTTATCGTCATGCTCTCCAACTTCATGGCGATCCTGCTCCAGCATTTGTGCATCAAGCTGGGCGTGGCGACGGGACGCGATCTCGCGCAAGCCTGCCGCGATCATTATTCGACCCCGACAGTTTGGTTTCTTTGGATTCTTTGCGAAATCGCCATTGCCGCGTGTGATCTGGCCGAAGTAGTCGGCTCCGCCATCGCGTTACAACTTCTCTTCGGCATTCCGCTGGTATGGGGTTGCTGCATTACCGCGCTGGATGTGCTGGCCGTTCTTTATCTTCAGCAAAAAGGTTTCCGTTATATCGAAGCGCTGGTCATCACGTTGATTGCGACCATTGCCACCTGCTTCGGCGCTGAACTGATCTTCTCCAAACCAAACTTCGCCGGCATCATGCTCGGGTTTATTCCCGGTCCGCACATTGTCACGAACCAGGCGATGCTTTATGTCAGCATCGGCATCATCGGCGCAACGGTGATGCCGCACAATCTCTACCTCCATTCGTCGATCGTGCAGACGAGAAAATTCGAGCAGACGCCCGAAGGCAAACGCGAAGCGATCAAATTTGCCACCATCGACTCGAGTGGCGCGCTCATGTTCGCGCTCTTCATCAACGCCGCAATCCTTGTCCTCGCTGCCGCGGTGTTTCATTGGTCGGGACATCAGGACGTGGCAGAAATTCAGGACGCCTACAAACTGCTCAGTCCACTTCTCGGCGTCAGTTTTGCCAGCATTCTGTTCGCGGTCGCTCTGCTTGCTTCCGGCCAAAACTCGACTCTCACTGGGACGCTCGCCGGCCAGGTGGTGATGGAAGGGTTCCTGAACATCCGCATCACGCCGTGGCTGCGCCGGCTTATCACCCGAGGCATCGCCATCATTCCCGCGGTCCTGGTCATCGGCATTTTCGGCGAAGGCAAAACCACGCAATTGCTCATCGCCAGCCAGGTCGTCTTGTCGATGCAACTTGGCTTCGCCGTCTGGCCGTTGCTCCGCTTCACCGACGAAAAAAACAAAATGGGCGAATTCGCCAACCGGCTTTGGCTGAAAATTCTTGGCTGGGCGACGGCAGTCATCATCATCCTGCTCAACGTGAAACTGCTCTTCGACACATTCCTGCCCGACGCCTGGCTCAAAGCATTCTATGCTGCCATCGGCCTGCCCGGCCCAACGCCTTAGCTCGCGATGTATCAGCAAATTCTTATTCCACTTGAAAACAGCTCTGCTGACGAAACGATCCTGGCTCACATCAAACCGCTGGCTCGCCTGACTAACGCACGCATTCACCTTGTTCATGTGGCGGATGGCTGGGTCGCGCGCAATTTCAATCAACTGCAACTGGCCGAAAGCGAAGAGATGAAGCAGGACCGACTTTATTTGGAAGAGCGGCAGCGCGAGCTGATAGATGACGGTTTTTTCTGCGATGCAGTTCTCGCCCTCGGCGAACCATCAGACGAAATCATTAAACTGGCCCGCGAAAAGGATATTGATCTGATCGCCATGACCACACACGGCCATCGTTTCATCAGCGACATCCTCTACGGCGCTACGGTGGACAAAGTGCGGCACGCCGTGGATGTGCCGGTGTTGCTTTTGAAGGTAAAAAATTAGGCGATCTTTCCCAGACCGCGCTCGAGACTTGCCCTGCTTTGCGCCTACGTCTACTACAGACGCGCGTGAAAGTGCTTCTCCTAACCAACGAATATCCGCCCTGCACTTACGGCGGGGCCGGAGTGCATGTGGAATATCTGTCGCGCGAACTGGCCAAGTTGATGCCGGTAGAAGTCCGCTGCTTCGGCGATCAAAAGGTCAAGTCCGGTAATCTGACGGTGCGCGGGTTTCAATTGGACATGTCCGGCTGGAATTGTCCGAAAGAGCTCCGCTCGACTCTGGGCGCAGTGCAACGCTGCGTTGATTTTAACGCCGCGGGCATCGATGCCCAGATTGTACATTGTCACACCTGGTATGCCCACTGGGGCGGGATTCTCGCGCGAAAGAATTACGACATTCCGCTCGTCATTACCGTGCATTCGCTGGAGCCGTTGCGCCCCTGGAAACGGGAACAGCTAGGCGGCGGGTACGATTTTTCGCTCTGGGTAGAGAAAACCGCGCTCGAAATGGCGGACGCGGTCATCGCCGTTTCAAACGAGACCAAGGCCGACATTGCGCGCCTCTTCAAAGTAAAGAAGGAGCGCTTACATGTGATCTACAACGGGATCGATCTCGATGAATATCGCCCGGTGAAATCGAAGGATGCGCTCCGCAAATTCGGGATCGATTCGGAAAGACCTTATCTGTTGTTCGTCGGTCGGATCACGCGCCAGAAGGGCATTATTCATCTTGTCCGCGCGATCGAGTTCATGGACAAAAATTTCCAGGTGGTGCTTTGCGCAGGCGCCCCCGACACGCCGGAAATCGCTCGAGAAATGAAACGGGCGGTAGAGCAGGCGCGGCGCGCGCGCGACGGCATAATCTGGATCGACCAGATGCTCGACAAACCGAATGTGATTCAATTCTACTCGCATGCGGCGGTTTTCTGTTGTCCATCGATCTACGAACCGTTTGGCATCATTAATCTCGAAGCCATGGCCTGCGAAACCGCGGTGGTTGCGAGCAAGGTTGGGGGAATTAAGGAAGTCGTAGTAGATGGGGAGACCGGTTTTCTCGTTCCACTCGCGCAAATGAAAGAGAGCCCGTTTGAACCGCTTCACCCGGCAAAGTTCGAACGCGATTTGGCGGCGAAGATCAACGAACTGATGCGGGACGAAAAGTTACGCGAGCGTTTCGGCAAAGCCGGCAGGCTAAGGGCGGAAGAGACGTTTAGTTGGCGTGCGATCGCGCGGGAAACGAAGTCGCTATACCAATCGCTTGTCGCAAAGAAAGCCACCGGATGAAATTGGGATGTTTGCCGTCAGCACGCTCTCCGAAATTGCGGTGAAAGCCACGCAAATTACCCGGCTGGCAGCCGGGCGCGAGTACTTACGCTTCTTTTTTAATCCGGTGGGATGCATTTGCCGGATTTATCGCCAGTATGGTCAAGTCACGGCGCTTGGTCGGGTGGCATTGAAACAACCGCGCGATTCGTTGGTTTTTGCAATCGGCCCGGAGTTCAACCGCCTGCTCTTTAGCGATCCAGATCTATTCAGACCGACCGGTTTAATCTTGCCGGGCCCGAGAGATTCCGCCCAACGCCGCGTCCGCTTCGTTAATCAACGGCGCCGATGATGAAGAAGAACATCCTGACCGGCGCGCTCGCAGCCCGCGAATACATTCAGTTCTTTCGCGACCCGATTGGTTGCATGCGCACGCTGCACCGGCAGCGCGGAAAGCTGGTGGCACTTGGTCCGATTGCGTTTGGCGAACCCACTAAGCTGCACGTGCTTGCAATCGGACCGGAATTTAACCGGCAAGTTTTGGGCGATCCCGCGAAATTTCGCACTACTGGTCAATTCATTCACGGCCCGAAAAACTCCGCGCAACGCCGTATTCGCTTTGGTCTGACGCGGATGAACGGTCCGCAGCATAAGCAACAACGCCAACTCATCCTGCCGCCGTTCCATAGGAAAGCCGTCGCCGGTTATCACGATTTGATTGTTGCACTCGCACAGGAAATCATTGGCCAGTGGAGGACGGGCCGGCGCGATGTTTACGCCGATATGCGCGCGCTCACGCTACGGATCGCGAGCGCCGTGCTGTTCGGCCACGAAGCGAGCGATGCTTATCGGATCGCACATTTGCTGGAAGTTTGGGCGCACCGAAACTTTTCCGGACCGGTCTGGTTCTTCCCGGTCAATATTCTCGGCACACCCTATCACCGGTTGCTCAAGCATGCCGAGCGAGTAGAACGCGAGATTCTTGCACTGGTGGAGAAACGCCGGCGCGATTCCGCTGATCGCACCGATGTGCTTTCCCTCCTGATCCAGGCGCGTGATGATCAAAACCATGGCATGACTGACACCGAGTTGGTCGGTCAGGCGACAATTCTTTTCGGAGCCAGTTTCGAAACCACCGCCAGCACGCTGACATGGACCGTTTTCCTTCTGGCACAACATCCCGCGATCATGGCGGAATTGATGGATGAACTTGATCGCGTGCTCGGTGGTAATGCGCCGACGCGCGATCAACTGGCGCAGCTTTCATTTCTCGACCGCGTTATCAAGGAAAGCATGCGTATTTTGCCACCGGTGCCGTTTACCATCCGCGCCGCGGATGACGATGCCATCCCACTGGGATCGCTTACGCTCAGTCACGGCACCCGCGTGATTTGCAGCCACTTTCTCACCCATCATTTGCCGGAAATTTATCCGGAACCGGAAATCTTCCGTCCCGATCGCTGGCGAGACATTGATCCAACGCAATATGAATACATGCCTTTTAGCGCGGGGCCGCGCGCGTGTGTAGGCGCGATGTTTGCGACCCAGGTGCTGAAAATTTCGCTGGCGATCATGTTGCAAAAATTCCGCTTCATTGTGGCACGGGGCGCGCGCATCGATCGTGTTGTTCGCATCACAATGAACCCGCGATACGGCATGCCGATGCTATTAACGAAGAACGATCGCCGTTTTCAGAGCAGCGAAGTGCGCGGTCAAATTCACGAGATGGTGAAGTTACCGTTGCAACAAGGGTAGGGACGGATCTCCGTCCCAATTTTTTGACGCCCCCGCAGGCGTGTCCTTCCGTTGGTAGGATACCGATGCAGCTCTGGCCGCTCTGCACCAGTCGCTCACTCTGGTGCGAACCATTCGGCGAAGGCATCCCAGCTTCGTTGTTTCGAGAGTTTTCCTTTGTGCGGACGCCATCGCAAACCGCCGACGCTAATTGTGAGGGTGCCAAGCTTTCGCCGATTCTTTTTCCACTTCTCCCACACTTCAAACTTCACGCCGGGTTTCCCTACCGCCACGTGTTCCTTCATCGTTGCCGAAACCCATTTGGTGGGGCGACCCTGCTGGCGACCTTTCATAACTGTTCAGTGACCAAGGGAGCTAACGATAAACAGGATGTAAATAGCAACCAAATTCGACGGACCCAGAGTGGCTTGTTGCCGGCGTAAAAGCATCTAGCCCAGAAACCCATGGTTGAATCGTGATGGTAGAGCAACCGTTCGTAGTGCCCGAGATCGAGATCCGTCTCCCCGGCGCTGCGAGGTGCCTCGCTTGCGCTCGAGATGACCTGGCAGGGATGACACGGGGGGTTCACGGTGGCAGTGTCTCACGTCGTGTTTGTCGATCGCATCAAAATTTTTGCGCAGGCCGGAAAGGGCGGACGGGGGTGTGTCAGTTTCCGGCGCGAAAAATTCGTTCCCAAGGGGGGACCGGATGGGGGTGACGGCGGACGCGGCGGCGATATTATCCTGCAGGCTGATCAACACACGGACCACCTTGCTCATCTTTTCTACGAGCCTATTATCAAGGCGAAAACCGGCGGACACGGGCGCGGTAAGAAAATGCACGGCAAAAATGCGCCGCACAAAATCGTAAAGGTTCCGGTTGGAACGATGATTTATCAATTGCGGGATGTGGATGGCGGAGGGCGGATCGAAGACGAGCAACCAGATGATGCGATTCCTGGCCTCGAAGGTTCGATCAATGGCAGTGAAATTAGCAAACAACCACGTGGTTCCACAGAAGAACACTCCAGGATCGAGCTCCTCGCTGATCTCACCCGCGATGGTCAGGAGTTCCTCCTCTGCAAAGGTGGCGCGGGCGGCAAAGGTAACGTGCATTTCAAAAGCTCGCGCAATCGCGCGCCGCGCGAATATACGGAAGGCGGCGAGGGCGAGGGTGGTCACTTTCTTTTCGAGTTGCGTTCCATCGCAGACGCAGCGCTGGTCGGTTATCCCAACGCCGGGAAATCGACATTGATCCAGCGGATCTCCGCTGCCCGGTCCAAGATCGCGCCCTATCCATTTACCACCTTGCATCCGGTTATTGGGATAGTGGAGCTTGGTGATTATCAGCGTGCAACCGTTGCAGATATTCCAGGTTTAATCGAAGGGGCGCATCGCAATCTTGGACTCGGTCATGATTTTCTCCGGCACATTACGAGGTGCGGTTTATTGCTTTTTGTTCTCGATATGGCGGGGAGCGAAGGGCGAAGTCCAATCGCTGATCTCGAATCGCTCCGCCGTGAAATCCATCTCTATGCTCCGCGCTTGTCGGAGCGGCCATGGTTTATTGTCGCTAACAAGATGGATCTTCCAGAGGCGGAGGAAAATTTGCGCGATTTCCAAAAACGCTTTCCCCAGCGCACCATTGTCGTAATCTCAGCAAAAGAGGGACGCGGAATTAACGAGCTTAAACGATTACTAAAGGAATGGATGGATCAGCACTCAGAGCTTGTAACCGATCAGTTTCCGGCCGGGGGCCGGACAGATTAACCACTAGACAAGATGCAGGACTTCGAACACAGTCAGCGGTTTCGCATGGCTCGACTTAATGTTGCTAGTTATTGCACTACCTTTTTGAAGCCGGAAATGCTGCACATTTACCGGCAAGTTACTTCTTTGCGGCGAACGCAGACCTTCGTCATGACGAAGAGGATCGAACACCCCAGGCGTTTCCCCTTTGGTGATATCGAACTAATTCCGCGGCCGCATCGGAATTTACTTCGCCACGGCTGGATGAAATTCGTCGAGCGCCGGCCGCCACTGATTTATCGGGGTGAGTATCAGATGCTGGTTTCGATTCTTGCGCTGCGCGGGGCCGACATGATGCACATTTATTTCGGACACACCGGAGTGCATCTATTGCCCTTCATTAGGGAGTGGAACAAACCGTGCCTGGTTTCGTTTCACGGCGCCGATGTTGCGATCAAGCAGGATGTTGAAAATTATGTAAAAAAATTGCGCGTTCTCTTCGATTCCGTCGCGGTCGTTCTGGCTCGATCGCAATCGCTGGCTGAGCGCTTGATCAAATTCGGTTGCCCGCCGGAAAAGATTCGAATTAATCGCACCGGAATTCCGCTCCGCGAATTTTCCCCGGTGCCGCGGGAATTTCCAACCGACGGCCACTGGCAAATCCTGCAAGCCTGCCGGTTGATCGACAAGAAAGGCGTCGGATCGGCCATTCGTGCATTTTCGATCTTTGCGCGGGAATTTCCCAAAGCCGAATTCATCATCGCGGGCAAGGGGCCGCTGCAACCGGAATTGCAAGCGCTCGCGCAAAAGCTCGGCGTCGCTGGGAAAGTGCATTTCTGCGGTTTTCTCAGCCAATCGGATCTACGCCGTCTTTACGGACGCGCGCATATTTTCATTCATCCAAGCGAAACGCCACCTGACGAAAATCAGGAAGGAGTGCCGAATTCGATTCTCGAGGCGATGGCCACTGGCCTGCCGATAATTGCGACGCGGCATGGTGGCATCCCCGAAGCAGTCACCGAAAATCTCAATGGATTTCTGAGCGACGAGCGCGATGTCAAAAGCCTCGGCCGTTCCATGGTAGCGCTAGCAAACTCCCCGGAACTATATGCGCGTTTTAGTGCGGCGGCGCGCCTGGCCGTGGCAGAAAATTTCGATCAGGAAATAACGAACCGGGAACTCGAACGCATTTATGAAGAAGTCTGTGATTCGGGAGTGGCGCAGGAATCGAAGCGTGGCGAAGTGGCATTGCCTGCACCGCTGATCGAAAGCGCAGTGGCGAAATAACTTGTCATCCGCGGAAAAGAGGCTTTCATAAGCGCGGCAAGCGCCCCAGGGTCGAGCGCGGGACCGTCAGGCTGGTCCCCCTCCAGGCAAATCGGGTTTTCGTTTGCTCAAAACGCACTCAATGTTTTTGCATCGCTATTTTTTTCGAACCAGGCTAGTTGCTCTTTGCGCGATTGGAGCCGTGCTCGCGCCGGTAGCGGCGCTGGCAGCCGAACCAGCCGAACACGAAACGCTCTCCCTCAAGGCGGCGCCTCTTTTTCAGATCGGGAAATTTTCGGTTACAAATTCTATGCTTGTCTCGTGGATTGTCGCGGTGGCGGTGATCCTCTTCGCGCAGATCGCCACCCGAAATATCAAAACCGTCCCGACCGGTGTGCAAAACTTTTGGGAATGGCTGGTGGAAAGCCTCTATAATTTTCTCGAGGGGATCATCGGACGGGAGCTGGTGCAGAAAACGTTCTGGTTCTTCGCCACCATTTTCATCTTCATTCTCTTCACCAACTGGGCGGGACTGATTCCGGGAGTCGGGACGGTGGGTTGGGGACATGTCGATCCGACGACTGGCGCCTTTCAAATTGATCGCCCTTTGTTCCGTGGCGCCAACGCCGATCTCAACATGACTTCGGCGATGGCCGTTATCTTCTTTGTTCTCTGGCTTATTTGGGCACTTCAGGCGAATGGTATCGGAGGATTCCTGATGCACCTGTTCGGACCGAAAGGGGAGACTTCCGGCGTCCTCAAAATATTGATGGTAGTCGTCTTCTTCCTGGTCGGTTGGCTGGAAATCATCGGGATTCTTTTTCGGCCCATTTCACTGAGCTTTCGTCTGTTTGGAAACATTTACGCGGGCGAAAGTATTCTCGACGTGATGTCGCACATGGTCCCGTATTTGGCCTGGTTGCTTCCAATTCCCTTTTACTTTTTGGAAATCCTGGTCGGATTCGTCCAGGCCCTGGTCTTTATGTTATTGACCGCTATTTTCACGCTTTTGATTGCGCCACACGGTCCCGGGGAGGAAGCGCATTGAAATTTCGGCGATCAGAAAGTAAATCGCCCAAAACCTAACAAGAAAAACTATGATACTACCACTACTGGCAGAAATTAACGGAAGCATTCACGTCGGCCTCGCCGCAATGGGCGTCGGCATCGGCATTGGCCTGACCGGCCTCGGAATGACGACAGCCGTTGGGCGGAATCCCGGAGCCTTCACGCCCGTTCTCGTGCACGCAATTCTCGCGATCGCATTGACCGAAGCGATCGTCTTCTACGCCCTTTTCCTGGTCCACTAAGAGACAGGAGATTGCACGTGGATGCGTTTGCACCGGCGGACACTTTTAGTTTATGAATGCGATATTCCTGGCGACTAAGCTCAGCGACACTGTGCGGGAGACAGGAGAAGCCTTTGGCTGGGATCCCAAGCTCTTCTTTCTCGCAGGTAGTTAGCTTCATTATCGTCGCCTATTTGTTGAAGCGCTTTGCCTACAAACCAATTCTTGGTGTGCTCGAGCAACGCCGGCAACAAATTGCGCAAGCTCATTTGAATGCGGAGAAGATTAAGCAACAGCTAGTCGAGGCGGAGCAGCGTCACGCCGAGATTCTGGCGAAAGCCAATGCCGAAGCGCAGAAGATGATCGAGGAAGCGCGCACCAGCGCCGCGAATCTGGCCGATCGCAAACAACAGGAAGCCATCACGACGGCGGAACAGATCCTGGCCAAGGCCCGCGAAGCCAGTGTGATTGAACACGAGCGCACGATGACGCAATTGAAACGCGAACTAGGCAGACTGGTAGTAGAGACAACGGCGAAAGTTACTGGCAAAGTTTTGATGCCGGACGATCAGCGCCGTCTGCAGGAGGAAGCGGCGCGCACTCTCTCCGCCTAGATCAAAAACAAGCACAATGCAGGTTAAAAAGGAAGTCAGGCAAATCGCGCGCGAAATGTTGCGGGCGAGTTTCACCGATGGTCAACTCGATCGTGGTCGGATCGCATCGCTGGTCGATTCCATTTTGACAAGAAAGCCGCGAAACTTCCTCAAGATCCTTGAATATTATAAGCGGTTGCTTCGCCTCGAGACAGAGAAGCGTCATGCCCGAATCGAGACCGCGACGGCAGTGGAACCGCAGATTGCCTCGCAAATTTCTCTTAATCTGGCGAGGCGCTACGGCACCGATTTAAGCACGGAGTTTGCGATCAACCCGGCATTGCTTGGCGGGATGCGAATTCGCGTCGGGAGCGATGTCTGGGACAGCAGCGTCCGTAATCGGCTGGAAAGACTTCAGCAACAACTTTGAAATTACCTAACGAGATATGAGCAGCATTCTTGAAGAAATCGAAACCAAAATCGCGGGACTGAAAACCTCGACCACCAAGAGTAATATCGGTACTGTCCGCGAAGCCGGCGACGGCGTCGCACGCATCGAAGGATTGAGCGACGTGATGCTAAACGAGATGATCGAATTTCCCGGCGGCGTCTTCGGGCTCGCTCTTAATCTCGAGGAAACTGAGGTGGGTGCGATTTTGCTCGGTGACGCCACCAAGATATCGGAAGGCGATGAGGCAAAAACGACTGGCCGCTTGCTCTCCGTCCCCGTCGGGAAGGGGCTGCTCGGTCGTGTGGTCAACACCCTCGGGGAGCCGCTCGACGGCAAGGGGGAAGTTAAATCGGAAACATTCTATCCTTTGGAAAAAATTGCCCCCGGGGTGATCAAGCGCCGCAGCGTCAGTCAACCGGTGCAGACCGGTATCATGGCGATTGACGCGATGATTCCGATTGGACGGGGCCAACGCGAGTTAATCATCGGCGATCGCGCCACCGGTAAAACCACAATCGGCATCGATACCATCATCAGTCAGGCGCGTTTGAACAAAGCGGCGGAGGATTCCAAGAACCAGGATTATCGTCCGCTCTATTGCATTTACGTCGCGATTGGACAGAAAAATTCCAATGTCGCCCGCGTCCTCGCTGTTTTGGAAAAAGAGGATGCGATGCGCTATACCACAATTATTTCCGCGCCGGCTTCCGACAGCGCGACCAATCAATATCTCGCCCCGTTCGCCGGTGCGGCGATGGGGGAGTGGTTCATGGATAACGGAATGGATGCGCTCATTATCTATGACGATTTGTCGAAACACGCTGTCGCCTATCGCCAGGTCTCGTTAGTTTTGAAGCGACCATCCGGCCGCGAGGCTTACCCGGGCGACGTTTTCTATTTGCACTCGCGTTTACTCGAACGCGCCGCCCGCGTCAGCGATGAATACGGCGGTGGCTCGGTCACTGCGCTGCCAATCATCGAAACGCAGGCCGGCGACGTCTCCGCTTATATCCCGACGAATGTGATCTCGATCACCGACGGTCAGATTTATCTCGAGACTGATCTCTTTTATCAAGGAGTGCGACCGGCGATTTCGGTCGGCTTGTCGGTCAGCCGGGTCGGTTCGGCCGCGCAGATTAAAGCGATCAAGCAGGTCGCTGGGAAAGTGAAGCTCGACCTGGCGCAGTTCCGTGAGCTGGCCGCGTTCGCGCAGTTCGGCTCCGATCTGGATGCGTCGACCAAAGCGCGGCTCGATCGCGGGCAGCGTATCGTCGAACTGTTTAAACAGATCCAATATAATCCAATCCCGGTGGAGCTGCAGGTGGCGGTGATGTGGGCGATGCAGAACGGATTCATCGATCCAGTGCCGGTAGAGCGGGTGAAAGAATTTCAAAACAAGCTTCAGGATTTTCTGGAAACGCGTAAGGAATCCCTCCTGGCGTCAATCCGCCAGAAAAAGCAGCTCGATGCTGAGCTCGAAGCCAACCTCAAGGCAACACTGGAAGAGTTCACCGCGACCAAGCCAGTCGGTTAACAGGGATCAGACGACGTGCTTACGCTTTCAAAAAAAATCATTCGCTGTGCGCGTGCGTCGTCGCCAGCCAATCCGCAATCTGCAATCCGCAATTAGTAATCCGTAGATGGCCAACACCCAGGACATTCGACGCCGAATCAAATCGATTCGCAATACCGCACAGATCACCAAGGCGATGCAAATGGTGGCGGCGTCAAAAATGCGCAAAGCCCAGCAGCATGCCCTGGCCGGCCGGCCGTATGCGGCGTTGATGAACAAGGTTTTGGTTTCGCTGCAACAGCGGACCGATCCCAGACTTCACCCCTTGCTCCAGGTGCGCGAGGTAAAAAAGGAGCTGGTCATCGTTATCAGCACCGACAAAGGCTTAGCGGGCGCGCTCAACACGAACCTGCTGCGGGAGGCGGCGCGCTTTGAAGCAGGCAGGACCGGCTACATCGTAGTTGGTCGAAAGGCGCGGCAATTCCTGGCGCGGACAAAACGCGAGTTGCTCGCCGATTTCGAGTTGAAGGACGCGCCCACCTTTGTCGAAACCAAGCCGATCGCCAGGTTCGCGACGGAAAAATTTCTCGCTCGAGAAGTCGACAAGGTTTCGGTGGTTTACACCCACTTTATTAATACGATTAATCAACGGCCTACGGTGCAGACGCTTTTGCCGATTGAACACGGTGAACTTCCGAAGAACGAGTCGGCCTCCGCGAATGATCCTTTGCTTGGATATATCTTTGAACCCAACGCCGAAGGGGTATTGGAAGTGATGCTGCCTTATTATCTGCAGTATCAAATTTTTCAGATGATCCTTGATGCACGCGCTTCTGAGCACAGCGCGCGAATGGTCGCGATGAAAAACGCGACGGACAACGCGCATCAGTTCATCAAGGACCTCACGCTTGAGTATAACAAAATGCGACAGGCAAGTATTACGAACGAGTTGCTCGAAATCGCGACCGCGCAGATGGCGCTCGGCTAGTAACTAACGAGATTTATGAATACGGGAAATATTGTTCAGGTCATCGGCCCGGTGGTCGATGTGGAATTTGGTAACGTAACGGAGCTGCCGAAAATCTACAACGCGCTCGAAATCGAGTACGAAGTCAATGGCAACCCGACCAAGCTCACCCTCGAAGTACAACAGCATCTCGGTGAAAACTGGGTCCGGTCGATTGCCATGTCAGGGACCGAAGGGCTAAAGCGCGGGATGAAAGTAAGCGACACCGGTGGCCCCATCACCGTGCCAGTAGGCGAGGGGACTCTCGGACGCGTTTTCAATGTTACCGGCGATCCGGTCGATAACAAAGGCCCGGTTAAGTTCGCAAAACGGTATCCTATTCATCGGCCCGCGCCGTCGCTTACAGATCAAGACGTCAAAGCGCAGGTTCTTGAGACGGGAATTAAAGTGATCGACTTGATCTGCCCGTTTACCAAAGGTGGCAAAGTAGGCGCATTCGGTGGCGCCGGAGTTGGCAAGACGGTCGTCATCCTCGAGTTGATCAACAACATTGCCAAAGGGCATGGAGGATTTTCCGTCTTCGGTGGTGTGGGCGAACGGACGCGCGAAGGCAACGATCTGTATGTCGAAATGAGCGAAGCGGGCGTGATCGATCAAAAGGATCTCAGCAAATCCAAAGTGGCGCTGGTCTACGGACAGATGAACGAGCCGCCGGGCGCACGTCTGCGAGTTGCCCTCTCTGCTCTCGCCATGACGGAGTATTTCCGCGACGAAAAAAATCAGGATGTGCTTTTGTTTATCGATAACATCTTTCGCTTCTCTCAAGCAGGCTCGGAAGTGTCTGCCTTACTGGGACGCACGCCGAGCGCAGTCGGTTACCAGCCAACGCTAGCGGCCGAAATGGGAGACTTGCAGGAGCGCATTACCTCAACCAAGAACGGATCGATTACTTCAGTCCAGGCAGTTTACGTTCCGGCCGACGATCTGACCGATCCGGCGCCGGCGAACACGTTTGCGCATCTTGATTCTACCATTGTGCTGGAGCGGGCGATCGCGGAGCTGGGAATTTATCCGGCGGTTGATCCGCTTGCTTCTACGTCGAAAGCCTTGGCGCCAGAAGTAGTCGGTGAAGACCATTACGCGGTCGCGCGTGGTGTTCAGAAAGTGCTACAACGCTACAAAGATTTGCAGGACATTATCGCTATTTTGGGCATGGATGAGTTGTCGCCGGAAGACAAGCTCACTGTTTACCGTGCGCGTAAGATCCAACGCTTTCTTAGCCAGCCGTTCCACGTCGCGGAAGTTTTTACCGGTACCAAAGGCCAATATGTGCCAATTGCGGAGACCGTGCGCGGGTTTAAGGAAATTCTCGAAGGCAAACACGACGACGTGCCGGAAACAAATTTCTACATGAAGGGCGGCATTGATCAGATCAAGGAGGAAAGTTAATGGCTACTTTGCGACTGGAAATCGTAACGCCCGAGACAACCGCCTACTCCGAGGACGTAGAGATGGTAACGCTTCCCGGATCGGAAGGTGAGCTTGGGGTTTATCCGAAGCACGTGCCGGTGCTGACGATTTTAAAACCGGGGGAGCTGCGCGTGGTAAAGGACAAACGAACCACTTCGCTGGCTGTCGGTGAAGGTTTTATTGAAATTACGCCGGACCGTGTCTCGGTTCTTACCGATATGGCCTTGGAGGCCCAGGTAATCGACGAGTCTGCGGCTGAGAAGGCAGTTGCTCGTGCGCAGGCCGCGATGAAGGAAGATCATACCGCGGAAGAAGTCGCAGCAATTCAGGCATCGCTACAAAAAGCGCTTGCGCAATTGCATGTAAAACGCCGGCGGCATTCCTAGCTGCTCTTCCGCGCGAAATTGCACGCGCCCGATCAACTCGCCATTATCGCCGGAAACGGCGTTTACCCGCGGGTCCTCGCGCGCGCGGCACGAGCAGCAGGCGTTCGGAAGATTCTGGCCCTTGCTTTCGAAGGGGAGACCGAAGCGGAACTTGGTCAGCTCGTCGATGAAATTTGCTGGCTGCGCGTCGGTCAATTGAATCGGATGCTTTGCACCCTGCGGGATGCTAAGATTACCAGCGCGATGATGGCAGGCCAAATCGCGCCGCGAAATCTATTCGACCTTCATCCCGACTGGCGCGCCCTACTGCTGCTGGCGAAGCTGAAACAACGCAATGCCGAATCGATCTTTCGGGCCATCGCCGGCGAGCTCGAGAAAATAGGTGTCGCGCTCTTACCAGCGACTACTTTTCTGGAAGATTTTCTGGCCGGCAAGGATTTGATCGTGGGACCAAAACTATCGCGCCGAGAAAAGTTGGACATCGATCTTGGCTGGGGTATCGCACAGAAAATTGCGGCCCTCGATATCGGACAAACGATAATTGTAAAAAACGGCGCGGTCCTGGCGATTGAAGGATTTGACGGAACCAATGAGACAATGCGCCGAGGCGGAGCGCTTGGACGTGGGGGCGCCGTTATGATCAAGGTCGCGAAACCGAATCAAGACATGCGCTTCGACGTTCCTGTCATTGGTCGAGAAACAATTTCGGTCGCGGCGGAGGCAAAGGTTCGAGTGATCGCGTTGGAAGCGAGCCGCACTCTATTGCTGGAAAAACAGGATGTAATCCTCGCTGCGCAGAACGCGAAAATTTCCCTGTTTGGCCGGTGAGTCGCAACTTTGCAGCCGGACTGGCTTGAGAGAGGAGCCTGTCGCCTTGCCCGATGGGTTTATTCCCAGTTTTCCCTTGGAGACTCTCGAGGAAAGCGCAAATATTACTCCACCTTCCTAAGACTGCGGGACAATTCGAGAAAGGGCACACAGACTGCTGCAAATTTTGAAAGATGATACTTGCGCGCCCCACGCAGTTTCAGGCCGGCAGCACGCTCGCTGAAACCCTCGTCGCCGCCACTCTTGTCGGCGCGTTTTTCGTGACGATTTTCGAAGTTAACGCCATTTGCCTGCGTTACATCGACGCTAGCAAGGAGTGTGTGGCAGCCGTGCAGGGTGTTCAGGACCGCATCGAAGGCTTAAGAAACCTCGCGTTTAGCGATCTCGATTTCACCAAGCTATATGATGAATCCGCAGCCGACCCCTGCGCCCTCGGGACCGAAGCCGATTTCGTTAGTTTATCCTTCTAACTCGTCGGATCTCGCTGCTCAGGTCACAGAAGAAGTTACCGTCAGCGGCTACCCGAGTGGTACCCCCCTTCCGGCGGGCACTCCCAGTATCACCTACACGCGCCCGCCAGGCGCGGCTGTTTATCCGAGCGCCTCGCCCGCCACACCGGACTTTAGCGGAATTACGATGGTCAAAGTGAAGGTGAAATATACCTGGACAGGGACCCTTGGTGCTCGTCCCCACAGCGAAGAGACCGAGACGCTGATTGCAGCCGGAACCAAAAAATGAAGCCTGCTCGTCTACACGACCGAGGCTTCACCTTAATAGAATTGATGTTTGCCGTCACCGTCGGCGCGCTCATGATGGCGGCGCTCATGGCTGCGGCGGTCTGCCTGCACCGGAGCTTCACCGCGGTGGATAATTACTTTGCCTCGCACGTCCAGCAGGTGCGGATCATGGACTTCCTCAGCCGGGATGTGAAACGCTCATACATCGTCACCACCAGCACAGATCTGCAAACCGTGACTTGTACCATCCCGAACTACCTGGTTGACAATGGCAGCAACCAGCCGACACGCGCCACGCCCACCCTTTCGCTGGTGGGGAACAAAGTCGTCGCCAATTATCAGGCTAATACCGTGAATAACGTCACAATAACGCAAGGCTCTACTAATCTTACCTGTCCTGGGCTTGCGCTGGTTTCTTCTCATTTTACGAACTCGAACGTCGGACAATCTGTCGTTGGCACCGGTATCCCGGCGGGTACCACCATCCAAAGCGTTTCCAATTGCATTTCGGGGAGTTGCAGTCAGGCCACCATGTCGAACGCGGCAGGTACTACTAATAGCAGCGCCACCGTTACGATTGGCGCACTCACTAACGTGGTTTACTCGGTCGTTAATCAGGCAATCCAGCGAAGAGAAAACGGGGGTCTCACCAACATCGCAGCTAGCGCCGACAATTTGATCCCCGTCACTAGCGACGTCGAGCTTCTAAACACCGAATTTACGCAATCAACCGTAAGCTTTCTGCCCCAGTTCGCCAGGGGCGATCAGACTTTTTTCGCTAACGAGCGCGCCGGCACAACCGTCTTTTCCCTCACCTATCTTCGCAACCGGCGAAGAGGGGACGGTTGATTTACCGCAGCTAACCAATGAAGACGCAAATTCACCAGAGAAATAACGGCAACACTCTCGTTTGCGCGCTTTGCACCATCGTGGTTGTCTCTTTGATCGGGGCCAACGTTTTGGTTAATTGTAACACGCGTTACAATATCACGGCGAAGCAGGTCAAAGGATGGAAAGAGGCTCTCTACGCGGCGGAAGCGGGCGGCGACGCGGGTTTTGACGAAGTGCGAAAAGCGCTTAATCCACTTAACCTGCCTTTTACCACAGACGGCTGGGCCGCTGCGCCCTCCCCGGCCCCGACTCCGGGGCCTGCCTGGACCAAAACCATCAGTGGCTTTGGACAAGATGGCAACCTTTCCACAACAGTAACCATCGATGAACTCACTGACGCCACCGGGACCATTCCAAACAGTACCCCTTACTATCGAATTCGTGCGGTAGGGACCGCCAGGCTCTTTGGCTTACCCCGTGTGGGTTTGTCCGACCAGTTTTTTGCCGGTCCCAATTTCGTGGCGAACTCCGCCAGCCGCGGTGTGGGCGAGACCCTCCTGCGCAAGATCGATTTTAAGTACGATCATTTTAAGGCGAGTTATGGCGACGGTGACGGGCATAATCTTAGTTTGTCGACGGTTGCATTTCCTCAAATTACACGGCGTATCGAATTGGTTGCCGTTCCGAAGTATTTTGTTTTTGGCGGCGCCATGAGAGTCGTTAATCTGTTTGCCGGCCCGGGCAGTGCCGGTTTCATCGACAGTTACAATTCGAAAAACCCAACAAATCCTAATCCCAGTAGTCCCAAAGTAGTAAAATACCACGTCCCGGGACCAAATACCACCTCTTACTACGGATCTAATCCAGGAAACTCGACGTACCTGGCAGACGCGCACGACGGCGACGTATCTGTTGGAACAAAGAACTTTGCCGAGGGCGGTCCGATTTGGGGCGACGTCGTAACAAATGGCGGCAACGTCACGCACTCCGGCTACCAGGTCAGCGGAACGATCGACAACAATGTGCCGTTCACGGTTCCGCCGCTGCCGGCGCCCGACACAACCGGCTTCACCGCTGGCAACTCCGGGAGTGGGGCCGACACCGCGACCGGTACGAGCGAAAGTAGTCCAACCGGGTTCGTCTATTCAGGAATTACCGGCAGCAAAACGATAAAGAATGGCAACGCCGGCAGCTCCACCTTCCCGTACGCCTATGCAAAGATCGTTGTCAACGGCGACATTACCGGACAGATCGCCGTTGAAAAAGGCGTAACGGCGGAAATCTGGTTCACCGGGAACATGAAGGTGAAAGCAGGCGACCTCGATAATCAGAATGTTGACCGAGGTACCCCAATCGCCAACCCTGGCAGCCTCGGCGTCCCGCCGTTGATCCCGCCAACTCCAGCTGATGATCCGAACCCGAGTCGGGTCGGTCATATGAAGTTTTTTGGGATCAGCCCCGCCATTTCTGGTACTGCGCAAACAATTGAAATCGATCCCACCGGGAATACTTTCGCAACCTTTTATGCGCCAAGCGCTGACATTACGGTAACAGGTAACGCCGACATCTTCGGCGCAATCGTGGGTCGTAGCTATTCCGGTAACGGAAATACCGGATTTCATTACGATAAGGCACTGAATCAGGTCGATATAGGCGTGGTGACAGATTACCAGGTCGTGAGTTACGTCGAAGACATTCGTTGACGAATTCGTTTTGCGGTCGAGTTGCGCCTCCCCTTTTTAGCTTCAGCGGCGGCAGGGCGCCATCCTGGCAACGCCGCTTAAATTCAATGCTGACTAATTCCAATGGTGTACCTGCGGAACGTGTTCGGCACCGTAGGGCCACGCGTAATGACGATAGCGGCACCGCCTTTTGAAGTACCCGCCGGATTAAATTGGGGATATGAGACTTTCGGCTTATATCCAATTGTTTCTCTCGCTTTTAAATTCGAGCAGTACGCAGTAGTAGCAGAACGCCCGCTTCGACAAAGTTTCAATTTATGAATTCAAGATTTACGCTTGTCGTCACGTTCTTTTCATTGGTCGTGGCTGGTTTTTCAATTTGCATAAGTAATCAGCCTGCTCAGGCGAGCAACCCGCAAACCGGTCGTCTTATTGTGCAAAGGTCGGCCACATTTGGCAGCAGGACATACCTGCAGCTCTGGATCGATGGTAACAAAGTCGCCAATATTGGGCCGGGACACCGCTACGATGAATCGATTCCGGCAGGACATCATGTTTTGGCCGTGAACTACACCCCCAGAACACGGCACCAGCCAACCTCAATGCAGCTAACGGTGCGTCGGGGCGAGATATATGCATTCACAGCCATTCGAGAGTCCGATGAGGGCGTCACTCTTCAGCAGTCAAATCGTATTCCTCCATAACTGAGCGATCTCCTGCTTGAGAGTACGACGACCGAGCAACCAGCAACGCTGTGGTGCGGGCTGCTCTCTTCTTTCAGCGGCATCTAGCCCTGCTCCGAAACGCCTGTTGAGGCACAAAAGATGAAACCTGCTGCTGGGAGGTATGGGACGTTGGTCTCATGCCTGAGATTGGCTTAGCTCTTGTATAATTGTGTGCCCGTCCGATCAACACCGTCACGGTGTCTTCTCGTTTTTGTTTTCGGACAGAGGCAGTCCGACTCTGATCAGCTCGGAAAAATTCGAGGCCGCATCCGCGGCCTTGGCGCGTTGATCAATGAGGCTGCGCGCTTTGAGTTCGGAGAATGGAAGGCCTGCCGTGACGATGGTGTGACGCTCGAACATCAGCTCGTCGCCTTTGCCATTCAGGAGGATGCGCCAGTCCCAGGGAATGCGCTCAGCCGTGGGGTGCTGGTCGCGGATGCTGGTCGTGCAATTGGTGGTGATGGCGTTATACCACCGCGGGTGGTCGCGGATTTCGTTGACTGAACGCAGGTATTCGTGGAAGCGCTCGCGGGCCTGCGCAGGTGTGGCGGTGGTGCGGTAAAGATAGATGTCTTCCCCGCGGCGGTAGTTCGTCCGCACGCGGATGACGTCGCGCTCGTCGGCGACGACGTAGATCAGCTCGAACTGCCGGTAGAGGCCGCGGATGGCGGAGTAGCTTTGGCCGGTTTGCTTCCGCGTCTCAATGGAAAAACAGACCGGCGGCGTGTCGGTGAACTGAAAGCTGACGATGGGATGCGCTATCCAGGGTGAGCCCCAGTAGTTGATGGCAAGGTCAATGCCGGTGATATGCGAAATGCGCGCGGTACGCGTCTCCCAGCGCGGCGTGTAATCCGTCTCGGTGCGGTAGTCGCAGTTGCGGACGTTGTGCAACGTAACCTCGTCGCCGTTAACCTCCGCCCACGCTAGCTGGGCCACGTCGGGCTGCCAGTTGCCGTCGTTGCTCGGCTTGATCGTGAACCACCACGCGAGCACGACGGCAAAACCCGCCACCATGATACCCATCGCGCGCATGCGGCCCTTAACGAAAAGGAGCGCCGCCAACATTGTGCCACCATAAATGAGCGCTAAGGGTGCGCGGAGCCAGGCGATTGGCAAATCGAAGTAAAGCGCGCCGACCGCCCATATGGTTGCCAGTAGACAGACCAACCCGCCGAGTAAAACCAGAGCGAATCGGAATACTTTCCGCATCATGCCAACCGGGCTTTCATTGTTGATTGAGCCCGCGCGTCGGGTGATATCGCTCAAACCAGGATCTAAATCGGGCGCGGTTCTTCGCGCATCGACCCCGATTTGGTGTGCGGCGGCAGATTCGGATCGAGGAAACCGAGTGCGTGAGGCGGCTTGATCACGCGCACACCGGCGGCGCGTTGTTGCTCTACAATCTGATCACGAAACGCCTGCATGCGGGTCCAGTGGACCTTCGGCCGAAAATGATGTTCCGCGTGGTAACCGTTGTAAAACCAGGTCCAATTGTAGAGCTTGTCGTAGCTGCTTACGCCCCAGGCGAGCGGCTCGCCCGGATTGCCGCCATAGTGCCGGTAATACCCATTTAGGTAGGAAAGGCTGTGCCCGAGATAATAAAACGGAAGAAGGAAACAGATGTAGCGCCAGTTGAGTATGCCAAGAATGACGAAGGTCGTGACGAAAAGCGTGAGTTCCAGGACACCCCAGAATGCCTCGCGTGGATCCTTGCGTTTCAACTCCTTGAAAACCGTCTTGGGATCTTCCCGAAAGAAGCTGACGAAGGCGTATTTGAACGGGTGCTCCGCATCTCCGTCGTGGCCGTGCTTGTAAATCGAAATCCAGTCCACCGTCTCTCCGTGTTCGTCGGGCAGGTCCGCATTGCCCTTGTGATGCTGCATGTGGATGCACTCGTAAAAAATCTGGCTGAAGCCGACCGTGATCGACTCCAGGATGCTGAACAATCGATTTAGTACCGGCGAACGGAAATAGGGATTGTGAATGAAGTTGTGAGAGATGCCATTAATGTTCCACGAGATGCTGACTGAGTAGATCAGACCGAGAATGATCATCACCCAGAGCGGCATGCGCGGGTAAAGGTAAAACATCCCAAAAAAGTAGGCGCAATGCAGAAGACCGGCAGCGACCGGGATCGCGTCCCAGCGCGTATGCGCAAATAGTTTGGAATTGGTGGTGATTCGATCGACTACGATGGCATTCGTTTTCATGAGGAGAAAAGCCGTGTTGGCGTGCGGAATCAGTTTCCTGATTCCACGTAACTTCGACCGCCATCGTGCGGCTCGCAAGGAAGCAATGAGTGTTCAGTGCTGGTCAAGAACGCCGGTGCGAGATCGAGTTCGCGCAATGAATCACGCGCCGCGCTCGCATAAGCTCCGAGAGCGACCAGTGGCTGTGTCCGCGCCAGAGACTGGGCGCGCGCGATCTCTTTCGCAATGGTTTGATTCGTTCCCGAGGTAGTCTGGAATCGAGCGTGGGCCTTCTCGGAAACTACCGCCAGGTGGGTGCAGCCGGCGAGAATAAAGCCGGCCACAACGACCAGGATCGAATTGGCAAGGGAATTAGATTTCACAATAATGCTGCTTGGCCAGAGTGAAAGGCGGAGCGGGATAACAGGCTAGCTTCGACAACCAATTTGCCAAACGAATGTCATCGTTCCGAAAACAGCGCGTGCGTTCCCTAGTTGGACCCTAGCATATCGGTTATGACGCTGATGTTGCGTTTCTTGAATTCCGCCATGGCTCAGTCGGAAATCTTGCCATCAGCACACCCAGTGGGCTTAACGACACGACGACACAGCGGTATCGACTAAACATCCAAGTTATTTAAGCGGACCTGGACTGAATCGATCGTGCACCGTAATTCCTCGAGTTTGCAGTTCCTGTTGCAAGCGGGGCGACATCTGGCCCGATATTACAACCAGCATGGGCTTGTGTCCCCCGGATTCACCTGCCAGTTTTTGCACTTCGCCCGAGAAGGCCGCCGCACCCGAGGTCCAGGCTGCGTAATCCCATTGCAGAGCCACGATAACTGTTCCGTCTTTTGCGATGCAGACAGGAAAGTTTTCAATCATGACAATGCGGGCCAGCGGATGCTCGCCTTTGTGGAGTTGACTCATCAAAGCAGACGTCTGAACGCAAAAGACCGCATCAGCTTCGTCGGAACTTTTTTCAGCAGCGGCGCGAATGAACGCTCCGCGATTCGCTACACCATCAAGGGACTTCAGATTGAAAACAAACTTGGTCTGCTGGGTTGGAGTAAAGGCCGTGTTATTGAGCAAACGCTCCGTGTCTTTGGCGCTGGCTCCCATGTTGCGAAGAGCCGAACCGTTGATAGCCTTGAGTTCGGCCGGGGATTTTTGAGACAGCAAGTCGCCGATCGCACTGCTCACATTCGTCATCGTCAGGGTCGCGCCTACCGGGCCGCTGATCGGGAATGTCGCCGCCGAAAAGGTGAAACCGCCCGCCCACGACGCCCAGGCAACGTCACCCAGCTCTTTTTGGAGAACGCTATTCGTGCTGTAGGGGTCGATTCCCATGCTAACCGCAATTTTACTCTTGGCTTTAGTGTAGCCGATCATTTGCTCCATCTTGTTGCCATCCGTGTTCTTCTGCGTCTCTCCTTTGGCGACGTGCTTGATCGTCTGCTCGGTGCGCCCCATGAATTTCATGAGCCCCTTCGATGCGCTCGAAACTGCGTTAACTGGATCCTTCACCACGTTCTTGGCGGCGTTGTAGGGCCCCTTCGCCGCCGTGACCAGCGATTGCTCGAATTGATCCGTCCGTGAAACATCTTTGAGTTTGGCAATCATGTAAATCTCTTTGACTCGTTGAAGCAGCATCTCGTTCCCATCGGCTTGAAAGACGCCGAACTCTGAGTCGATGGTGAATTGATTCATACCCGAGGAAGTCGGGACCGGTTCGCGCACGGTATAATTCGGTCCTTTGAGAATTTCCGGTTTGAGAATCTCGCTGGCTTTAAGCTCAGGAAGCTCTTCGAAGTCGGAGGCAGCTGTAACCGTGGCTGAAGGTTCGGGGCTTTGAGCCGGACAGGTAATCGCGGCGCTTATGACAAGGGCAACCGTCAGGATTTTCAGATGCACACAGGGTAAACCGTTGACGGAGGGACGAGCTTGGGGCTGTTGCCCAAAGAATGTTCGGGAACCTATCACTACGGTGTGGAGATGTGATCCTCGGCAACAAAGCATACGAAGGTTGTCATCCTGAGCGGAGTCGAAGGACCTCTCCGACTTGGGTGACGTGCTCCGCTGTTGTTAGGTCTCTCGACTTCGCTCGGGATGACATAGCTATACTGAGGCTGCTGCAAACGTTAAAAGAGCACAGATTTGATCCAGGGCTTTGAGTTTTTTTGGCAACACGCGCGACAAATTCCTATCCATCAGCCGGGAGGACCTTCGTGGCTTCCGTAATACGCCTGAAACTCAGCGGGCTCGAGATAACCGTCATGGTTCGTGTCTGCTTCCTTCATGATCTGATTCGCGACGCCATGCTCACGGCCATAGGTGATCGCTTCCTGTTTTGTAACGACTCCATCCCCATTTAGATCGCGCTTCTTAAACGTGGCTACTCGTGCGGGATCACCACCAGTCCACTCCTGTTCCGTCATGCGCCCGTCATGATTCGTATCGCGCGAATCAAAGATCTGGTTCACGATGTATACATTAAGTTCATCCCGTGAAACCTTTCCGTCGTGATTGGTATCGGCTCGATCAAATTCCGCCGCGGTACTATTCGTCCCGGTCTTGGTTGTTGAGCATCCGCTGAACGAGAAAAGCGACAGAGTCACCGCGGAGATCGCAAAGAAACAATGGACGGGACGGCGAGCGCACCGATTTTCGAATTTTGGCATATCCAAATAAGGCACAAACCTATTGCGGTGAAGAGGAATCAGAATCCGATGACTGCGCCTCTTCCGGCCAATCATCGTCGGTAGGTTTCCATGTCTTATCCGGATTGTATCGGTCCATGTCTTGGAACGTCTTGAGCGTATCGGGTCCGAGATCCTTTTCGTAAACGATGCCGTTTGGGCCGACGATGAATGTCTTCACTCCAGTCACACGATATTGCGCGGGAGCTGCAGCCAGCGCGAACCCGCTGATCATCGCGCCCTCAACCACAAAGTCCATCTGGCCGAGCGGAGCGGCCGGCCCCTGGCCTTTCAACACTTTGAAGTAGTAGCCGTGATAAGGCTGCGGTTGCGATTTTTGGTGTGTAACCCTGCTCGAGCGCTTTCGCGATTCCCTGTCCAACGGGACCTCCCCACGTGCCATCCGCATTTTGCCAGGCGAGACCATCGTGTTTTCCGGGAGTGCTGATGATCTTCTGCGCGTACTGATTTGCCGTCGCATCGTGTTTCTCCTGTGCGTATTGTTGTTGCGCTTCGACAAAGCCGCGACAAATCGCAATCGCGTCCAGCTCATTCGAACCAATCCGGCGATTCAGTATTTCCTGGCGACCAATCTTGGTGTCGAACATCCACTTTCCGTGTTTTTTCACGATTGGGATTGGCAGTGGAAAATCGTCGTTGCCAACGGTCACAATTGCCTGGTTCGAGTTCTTCGGATCGGTCCCGACATTGATCTTTTTCTTTTGCCTTCGCGGCAAACGCCGTCGCTTTGTTTTTGTCTGCAACAGGGTCTTCGGAGCTAACAATGTCATTGGCGTCCGGTCCGAGAATTTCCTTTAACGCGGGAACGTCGAAGGACACCGCGGCTTGAACAAGACTGTCGGCCGCTTCTTTCGGCGTGTTGAATTGTTTTTGATTAGGCTGCGCTCCAGCCGCGGTATCCGATTTCGGCTGTGGCGCCGCTATTAAACCGGCACAGACAAAACTGGAAGCCGCCAGCACTGACGCAAGGAACTGAAGTTTTAATGTGTTCATAGTTTTTGATCTAATTTTTTTCGTTCATCGCGTTTAGCGTCCGCGTCCCCCTCCGCCGCCTTTTTTGCCGCCGCCTTTTTGCCACCGCCGCCGCCGCCGCCTCTCGCCACCCACCTCCCATGCTGCTGCCACCGCGATTGCTGGCCGCTTTGGCAGATGACCCGCTTCCTCCGCCGAAAGCGCCGCCGCCTCCGCCACCGCCCTTTGAAGGTTGATGACCGCCGATACTGTTAGCGCCGCCGCCACCTCCGCCGGGCTTCGAGGCCGGCTCCGGCGTCGGCTCCGCCACCGCCGCCTTTTGCTCCGGCTGCTGCCCCCTGCACCACCGGGTTTTCCAGCGCCACCCGCCCCACCGGGCTTTCCGGCACCACCTGCGCCGCCCGCACCGCCGGGCTTTCCAACACCACCGGCGCCGCCCGCACCACCGGGCTTTCCGACACCACCGGCGCCCCCCGGCCCGCCGGCTCCGCCGGGCTTTTCCAACACCACCAACGCCACCCGCGCCGCCTGCAGCTGCCGAGCCTCCCACACCGCCTGCGCCACCCGCGCCGCCTGGTCCTCTGGCGGTTCCACCGTACTTGTCAGCGGTGGCCTTATTTCCGTAGGGCGCATTTCCGCGATGCTGCGGGTTGTGCTGCCAGTTACTGTTCGCGGTGTTGATATTGTTCTTCTTGTTATAGTTGTTTACGTACCTTGTTACTGACGTTGACGTCCACGTCCCCGTTGTTCCAGCCGCAGTTGTAGCC